>JBJMHA010000092.1:0-98270 GCA_045807625.1 Thermoanaerobaculia bacterium
GGCCGCGACTTCTGCTTCGTGGGCTCCGAGTATCCGGTGCAGGTTGGGAATCGTGACTTCGCCCTCGACCTCCTGTTCTTCCACCGTGGCCTGAATTGCCTCTGCGCGATCGAGCTGAAGGTCGGCCGCTTCGAGCCCGAGCACCTCGGCAAGCTGAATTTCTATCTGGAGGCCCTCGACCGGGATGTCCGCAAACCGCACGAAGGCCCACCCATCGGCCTGCTGCTCTGCGCCAGCAAAGACAATGAGGTGGTCGAGTACGCCCTCAGCCGCTCGCTCTCCCCTGCGCTGATTGCCGAGTACAAGACCCAACTGCCGGAAAAGAAGCTGCTCCGGGCCAAGCTGCACGAGCTGTATGCCTTGGCCGAGATGGAAGCCGAATGATCCCGGCCGGCTCCGGCGGATGAGCGCCTGGAGCCTTCATGACGGATCTCCCGCGAATCGCCTGGCACCTGGCCCCCGGCCGCGCCCCCGAGTCGCTGCTCGACGCGGCGGTCGCGGCCGGGGTCCTCGACCCGGGCCAGGCCGCTCTCGTACGCGAGGCCGCCGAGGCCCGCCGGGACGCCGTCGCGGTGGACAGCTTCACGTTGGAAGACTATCTGGGCCTCGCGGACACGCCTCCCCCGATGGCGGCCACGGCCTGAGGAGAGAACCGACCATGTGCGGACGCTACACCCTGACCTCCTCGGGCGAGGACCTCGCCCTCGCCTTCGAGCTGCCGGAGCTCCCCTTCCTGCCGCCGCGCTACAACCTGGCCCCCACGCAACAGGCGGCGGTGGTGCGCGTCACCGAGCCGGGCGGCCCGCGGCATCTCGACCTCCTGAAGTGGGGGCTGATCCCCTACTGGGCCAAGGAGGCGAGCATCGGCAACCGGATGATCAACGCCCGCTCCGAGGGGGTGGCCGAGAAGCCCGCCTATAAATTCAGCTTCAAGAAGAAGCGCTGCCTGGTGGCGGCGGACGGCTTCTACGAGTGGAAGAAGGAGGGGAAGGCCAAGCAGCCCTACCTGATCCGCCGCAAGGACCACATGCCCTTCGGCTTCGCCGGCCTCTGGTCCACCTGGCGGGACCAGGAGCACGGCGGCCAGCTCGTCGAGACCTTCACCATCCTCACCACCAGCCCGAACGACCTGATGCGTCCCCTCCACGACCGCATGCCGGTCATCCTGAGCCAGGAGAATTTCGCTCTCTGGCTCGATCCCGGGATGGGGGACGCCGAGAAGCTCCAGCCCCTCCTCGTTCCCTACGCCGCGGACGACTTCGAGGCCTTCCCCGTCAGCCGCGCCGTCAACAGCCCGGCCAACGACTTCGCGGGGTGCGTCGAGCCTCTGGTGGTGGAGTAAATTTCGCCCCTCACTCCCCAACCCCTCTCTCCCATCCCTCCACCCACCCCTGCCGGGGTAAAAGGGCAACGCGACCTCGCCCGCCCGGGCATGAATGCCCGGGCTTTCCCTCACACCTTGTAAATCCCCGAGAACGCCGCCGTCTGCGACACGTCGTCGCCGATCGCCGCGCTCGTGGACGGGGCGAAGGGCTCCTGGACCTTGAAGAAGAGGAACTTCTGCTTCTTGTCCTTGTCGTGAGAGCTGGTGCCGCAGCCCTGCAGCTTGAGCGGCTCGGAAAACGAGTAGCTGCCGAGGTAGACCCAGCTCGCGCCGTCGACCGAGCCCCACCCCTGGGCGTACTTGCCGCCGTTCGAGAGCGAGAGCTTGACGAAGCCCAGCGTGTCGTTGTCGACCGTGTGGTCGGTCGCCACCGTCTCCTCCACCTCCTCGGTGCTCTTCCCCGACTCCGGCCGGTACTGGATCCGCAACCCGTGATCCTTGCCCGGGCGCACGACCGCGAAATAGGCGGAGTCGGAGTCGGTCGAGGCGCGGGCCATCAGCGAGCCCTTGGCGTAATCGTCGATGTCCTCCGAGTCGGGGCTGGAGATGAACAGGATCCAGGTCCGGTCGGCGGTCCCGCCGTCGTGGTAATAGAAGAAGAAGCTGTCGTCCTTCCCCCACAGATCTTCCGACGCCGCCTCCACGCCGTAGACGGTGCCGGCCTCCGTCTGGCCCTGCGACACGGTGATGTCGATCCCCTCGAACGGCCACCCCTTGGCGTTGTCGGTGTGCGACCAGAGGTGCTTGAGCGCGTTGACCCGGTCCGTGGCGATGTGGTGGACCTTGTCGTCCTTCATGGCGTCGAAGGTCGACTCGTCGTTCGCCACATAGGCCCGGCTGACGAAACCGGCGTCGAAGATCTCGGGGGCGAGCGTGCTCGCCTGCCCCGTCTCCAGATTGAAGAAGACCACGTAGTCGTGGGCCTGGATGTCGTCCTTGGTCGCGATCTTGGGCGCGATGAAACAGACCCTCGAGCGGGCGTCGTCGCCGTCCGACACGTAATCATTCAACTTGCTGTTCTCGTCGCTGAGGCTGCCGCCGGTGAGGACGAAGACGAATTTGCCGCGCAGGCTCTGGAGGTGCGGCCACCCCGACGCCACCCCGGCCTGGAGGTCGTTCGAGGACGCCACGTCGGCCGGCTTCAGGATCTTGCCGGATCCGAGGGAGCTGGTCAGAAGATTGTCGAGCTGCTCGGGAGTGTGGCTATCGTCGAAATCGTCCTTGAGATCGAGGAAGATGGTGGTGATCTCATGGTCCGGCACGGCGCGGTCGAGCCCCTGGAGGATCGTCATCAGGTCCGAGAGCTTGTCGACCGTGGTGTCCTCGTCGACCACGGCCGTGTGGTAGATGTACCAGTTCCCCGTCAGGTTCTGGCTCAACCCCTTGTCGTTGTGGAGGTCGAATTCGAGCGAGCGCAGCCGCCAGTAGAGCATCTGGTCGTAGACCCCCTCGTCGCGCTGAAACGAGTTGTGCGACGACTTCTGGCGGACCTGGTTGTAGCGGATCTCGGAATACGGCGTGTCGGACATGGCCATCTCCTCCCTCATCGGATGAAAGGTGGCGGTCGGGGCGGACTGCCCGCGATCGCCGGTTCACCCCGATAGTGGGAGGAGAAGGCGGGATATCGCACCCCGGGGGGTTGGCGGAGGCCGGCGCACCGTCAACCCGGCCCGGAAACGACGTGCTCTTCGTAGGGGCGGCCCTATGTGGCCGCCCTGGGGTGGGGGGCAGTCCGGTCAGGAATTCCCCTCCCGCAGGCCCCACCGCGAATCGGATGGCACCTGTCGCGCCCCGGAACCGCGAGCTCCCTTCCAATGTCGTCATGTGGTAGGCTTTTTCTTGCGAGCGGCGACCACGGGTCCAAGTTCCGGGAACGAGGTCATTGCCCCGGGGCGTCAGGACGTGTTCACCGAACCGGAATCCTGTCCTCAGGAGCGCCTACCTCATTTGTGGCACCGCTCGCGCTTCTCCTTCTCCCACCCTCTCACCCGCCCCTTCCCATGAGAGAGCCCAAACCCAGGGGCAAACGGCGCCTCCCGGCCTCCACCTTGCCCGTGGCGCCCGAGGAACAGGCCTTCGCCGAAGTCGTGGCGATGATCCAGGCCGCCCGCGGCCAGGCAGTGGCGGCCGTCAACACGGCCCTGATCGACCTCTACTGGCGGATCGGTGAGTACATCTCACGCAAGCTGGAATCCGCGGCCTGGGGAGAAGGCGTGGTCGAGGCCCTGGCGCGCTACATCCAGCGGCGCCACCCGAACCTCAGGGGCTTTACCCGCCCCAACCTCTTTCGGATGCGCCAGTTCTTCGAGGCCTACAAGGGCGACGAAAAAGTCTCACCACTGGTGAGACAATTGCCCTGGACCCACCACCTCATCATCCTGGGGCAGTCCAAGCGTCCGGAAGAGCGGGAATTCTACCTGCGCCTGGCGATCCGCGAACGCTGGAGCAAGCGGGAGCTGGAACGCCAGCTACGGGCCGCGGCGTTTGAACGGACAGTCCTCAGCCCGGCAAAAGTGTCAGCACTGATGGCACAAATGCACCCCGAGGCATTGGAGGTCTTCAAGGACTCCTACGTAGTCGAATTCCTGGCGCTGCCGGGAGACCACTCCGAGAGCGACCTGCATCGCGAGCTCGTTCACCGGCTGAAGGACTTCCTGATCGAGCTCGGCCGCGACTTCTGCTTCGTGGGCTCCGAGTATCCGGTGCAGGTTGGGAATCGTGACTTCGCCCTCGACCTCCTGTTCTTCCACCGTGGCCTGAGCTGCCTCTGCGCGATCGAGCTGAAGGTCGGCCGCTTCGAGCCCGAGCACCTCGGCAAGCTGAACTTCTATCTGGAGGCCCTCGACCGCGACGTCCGCAAACCGCACGAAGGGCCGCCCATCGGCCTGCTGCTCTGCGCCAGCAAAGACGACGAGGTGGTCGAGTACGCCCTCAGCCGCTCGCTCTCCCCTGCGCTGATTGCCGAGTACAAGACCCAGCTGCCGGAAAAGAAGCTGCTCCGGGCCAAGTTGCACGAGCTGTATGCCTTGGCCGAGATGGAAGCCGAATGATCCCGGCCGGCTCCGGCGGACGAGCCCTTGCACCTCCTCGCCTTGGAGCGCTCGCCTGGAAAGGGCGAAATCTCCCCCCGAGAGCCCGAAGGGGCGACAGGGACGCTAGATACAAACGCAGGTCTCTCCAGCCGGGCAGTTTCCCCTGATAACGCAGTAGGTACTACTGAAGCTGCAACTCCCGCCGTCAGGGCACGCCTCGAGCTGCGGGGTGGAGACCGCCTGCGCGGGCGGCGCGGCGGCCAGGGCAGGCACCAGGACCACTGCCAACACCAGGCTCCGAAGAAGATTCCGCATCGCATGCTCCTTTCAACTTGGTCGCCGGATCTCTTCCGCCGACTATACCTTAGATTGTGCTCAATAATTGGAAAACGGGACGGAATCGAGACCCCACCGATCATCGAGCCCCGAAGGGGCGCAGGCAAATTCGTGGAGCCTGCCTGCGCCCCTTCGGGCTTTCTGAATCCTTGCTACCTGCTTCCTGGGGTTGAATCCCCAGGCTCTACGCCTGCGCCCCCCGCGGGGCTGCTCCACCCGGTCTCACCCGCGTATCAGAAAACTGAAACCGGAGTTTTCGGATACGATAAAGGCATCGACCTGGGCTCCAGCGACTCCCATGCGACTCCGAATCGCCGTCACCGACAACTCCTGGTTCCGCTTCCTGCGGGGCCTGCCCGGGGTGGACGAGGTGAACTTCTGGAAGCCGGGCGGCGAGCAGACCTTCAAGGCGCTCGCTCCCGGGGAGCCGCTGCTCTTCAAGCTGCACAGCCCGGAGGACTTCATCGTCGGCGGCGGCTTCTTCGTCCGCTTCCTCTTCCTCCCCTGGAGCTTCGCCTGGGACTCCTTCGGCCCGAAGAACGGGACCGCGACCCTGGACGAGATGCGGCGGCGGATCGAGAAGTACCGCCGCCGGCCGGTCGGCCCCAACGATCCGATCGGCTGCATCCTGCTCCGCGATCCCTTCTTCTTCGACGAGCCGCTCTGGATCCCGTCGCCGCCGGACTTCGCCAAGAGCATCGTCCAGGGGAAGAGCTACGACACGGAGACGCCCATGGGTAGGCACCTGTGGGCCGAGGTGACCGCCCGCCTCCAGGCGATCTCCGCGCCGGCGGAGGTCACGGCGGAGGAAGCGCCCCGGATCTACGGCGACCCGGTGCTCGTCCGTCCGCGGCTGGGCCAGGGGACCTTCCGCGTCCTGGTGACGGACAACTACCGCCGCCGCTGCGCCGTCACGGGAGAGAAGGCCCTCCCGGTCCTGGACGCCGCGCACATCCGTCCCGTGGCCGAGGGGGGCCAGCACCGCCTCGACAACGGCCTCCTCCTCCGCACCGACGTCCACCGCCTCTTCGACGCCGGCTACGTCACCGTCACCCCCGACGGCCGCTTCCTCGTCAGCCGCCGCCTCAAGGACGACTTCGACAACGGCGAGCCCTACATGCCCTTCCACAACCAGCGCATCTGGATGCCCGGAGACCCCGTCAGCCAGCCCAATCGGGAGGCGCTGGAGTGGCACTCGGAGGGGGTGTTTTTGGGGTGAGGGGGGCCGCGAATCGCATGGCATCCCGCTTCTCCACTCGCAGTATGGTCATTCGGTCAACAGCATGTCGGCCTTCCGCGGCTGCCCGCGAACCGGCTGGCACCTCGCTCCTCCCTCCTCCCGGGGCCGTTTGTCTTTCTGGGCCAGCCTTTCGGCCGCGACAGCTTGGGGGTGGGGTGTTGCTGGAGAGGAAATCCGAGGCGCACCTCCTTACCGAGATCGCGTCTGGGCGTTACTCGCAATAGCTGGATCTCAGGGGCTAATGGGGCGTAGGTCAAGAAGATGGCGCGTAGAAGGGACATACGCGAGCTTACTCCCGCATATATTGGCTCCCGGCTATAGAATGTCGCTTTGAGCCTCTTTCAGGATAAGATTCACCTAATGTCAGGGAACACTGAGGTCGAGAACACAGGCTATGCGCAGATACCGACAGGGGCACTCGGACGAGATTTAGCCCCTGCAACAGTGGTTCGCCCAATGCTCCGCGCCATTGACTTCTTCTGCGGTGCAGGAGGTATGACCCATGGACTTCTTGCTGCGGGAATCGATGTCTTGGCTGGAGTCGATAATCACCTTCCTTGCAAGGCAACATACGAGCATCAAAACAATAATAGGCGTCCCAGCGGCAATCCCCCCCGCTTCATCCATGCTGATATATCTACGCTAGACCCTTTCGAGTTTGCAGCAAGTATCCAGGTAGAAAGGAGCGATGATTCACTTATCTTCGCGGGATGTAGTCCTTGTCAGTTTTGGAGCAAAGTAAACACGTCGCGCGAACGTTCGGCAAAGAGTAAAGCACTTCTGGAGCATTTTCGACGGTTTGTTGATGCACTCCGCCCTGGCTACATAATCGTTGAGAACGTACCAGGCCTACAGACGAGGAGTGACACCTCCGGCCTTGCTGCGTTCCTAAGGTTCTTAGACGGCGCAAGTTATACCTACGATCATGAGACTGTGGCCGTTTGCCTCTATGGTGTCCCACAAAAGCGGTGGCGCTATCTCCTACTCGCTACCCGAGTTTCCCCCTCCGGAATAGAACCGGCCATTTCACTCCCGGAGCCAGAGGCAAAAGCTGCGGGATCGTTCCCGGAGAATATGAAGGTGAAATATTACCTCGGCAAACAGAATGGCTTCCAAGCCATACAAGCGGGATTCCGCTGCGAAGAGCCTCCTCTACATTGGGCCGCTAAGCTATCCGACAGCAACCTCCAGAGAATCAGGAAGACGCCTAGCAATGGGGGCAGCAGGGCCACCTGGAGCAAGGATCCCGAGTTGCAGATCGAAGCATATCGCGGAAAGGATGATATCTTCCGCGATGTATATGGTCGAATGAGTTGGGATGAGCCGGCGCCTACAATCACAACTCGGTTCAACAGCCTCTCAAATGGACGATTTGGCCATCCCGACGAGCACCGTGCAATCTCCCTTCGGGAGGGAGCAATTCTGCAGACCTTTCCCATGGGCTATGTATTTCCCCCTAATTTCCCCGAGACCGCACGACAGATAGGAAACGCAGTACCGCCAGAATTGGCCCGGCGCATCGGTTGTCGACTAACCGAGCATTACCGATCCATTAAAGCCGAGGGCACCCTTGGCTAAATTCAAGACACGGGCACGAGCGGTCGACATGCTCGGCCGACAGCAGATCGCTGGAATTCCGACCGCAATCAGCGAGTTGTTTAAGAACGCCCATGACGCATACGCAGACCGGGCAGAGGTCGATTACTATCGCAGCGACCGCTTATTCGTTCTCCGGGATGACGGGGTGGGAATGACGAGTGAGGACTTTGAGAAACGGTGGCTCACTCTTGGAACCGAGAGTAAAATGACGGCTCGGACAGTTCTCGGGCCTCCTCCCGCCGACCCCAAGAAGAGTCCACGAGCAATCTTGGGGGAGAAGGGCATTGGTCGGCTTGCCATTGCAGCTATAGGCCCTCAAGTGCTCATCTTGTCGCGAGCGGAGCGAGGCAGTCAGCTCATGGAATTGGTAGCCGCCTACATTCATTGGGGTCTTTTCGAGTTACCAGGCGTAGACCTCGACGAAATCGAGGTGCCAATACGGCTGTTCCCTATCGGCGCCGTTCCCGGTAGAACAATCATAGCAGAAATGCTAGACACCGTAGAGGACAACGTTGAGCGGCTTGGCGAACGGGTAAGTCCCGACGCGCGCGATCGCATCCTAAAGGATCTAGGCTCCATGCGGGCTATAGATATGGAGGAAGTGGAAGCGTATTTTCCCGATCTCGATCTCCGCAGCAGGAGGGGAACCCACTTTATTATCATTCCTGCGGATAGGATGCTCGACGCAGACCTTGATGATAACGAAAGCGACGAAGCGTCAAGCCTGGAAAAGCTCCTTCTTGGATTTACGAATTCGATGACGCCGAATCATCCCCAGCCCGTCATAACCACTGCTTTTCGGGATCACAAAACCGATGAAGCTTTCGAAGATCTAGTCAGAGAAGAGCGATTCTTCTCACCCGAGGAATTCGGCAATGCAGATCACTACATCTCTGGACATTTTGATGACTTTGGACAGTTCCGAGGGACTGTATCGGTCTATGGTGAAAACCACAAAAACTATCTTGTAGCGTGGCCTGGAGCTATGGGCAGCTCCACTAATTGCGGACCGTTCGAGATCCACTTAGCCGCCATTCAGCCGAACGCCCGAGAAACCACACTACCACCCGAAGAACACGCACGATTGCTAGCCAAGACTCGCAGGTTTGGCGGACTATATATCTATCGGGACGGCATCCGGATTCTCCCATATGGCGATGTGGATTATGACTGGCTTGAGATGGAAAAACGCCGGACAAAGGGGGCGGCTTATTACTATTTCTCTCACAGAAACCTCTTTGGCGCTGTCCTACTATCGCAAAAACACAACACCTCTTTAACGGAGAAGGCCGGCAGGGAGGGATTTCGCGAGAACGCGGCGTACCGCCAACTCCGAGACATCCTCAAGAACTTCTTAATACAAGTCGCAGGAGACTTCTTTCGCGAGGAAGGACCGTATGCAGACCGCTTCCAACAGACGCGCGAACAGCTTACACGGCAACACCGCGCGCTCGAAAAGCGGAAGGGACTCACGGCAGAGCGCCGCCGGTCCTTTGGAGAAGCACTAGAGCGATTCTTTACAGCCTTTGATTCCAACGAACCTAGCCAACGCGCATTTGAACTTGCCAAGTCAGTGGAGCATGATCTTACCTTGGCCCAGAACGTCACCGACCCCCAACGTGCAGCCATCCTATTGCTGGACATTGAGAGTCGAGCCCGCACAAGTCTGCGGGAGCTAGAAGAGTCGTACCATATCGCGAAGCCTCGCGGAATAGGCCTAAGCCGCAAACTAATACGGGATTATGAGGAGTATGAATCGGCATATGCCCGATTGCACACTGAGGTCTTCTCGGAAGTGCGCGACCTTGTCGAAGGAGACGTTACTGCAGCCGCGGAACGAGCTCGCATAGAACTAGATCGTAGGCTTCGCGTGGAACGAGCACTGGCCGAGCTTGCTGAGAATGCTAAACGGACTGCCAAAAGCGAGCGATCAGAGACTCAGGAGGCTCTAGAGCGCGTTCGCATTGAGGTTCGAGAAGCTGCTCGAGAACGACAGGTTGCAGTCGAGGAGGCAGTTCGTACCACGCTATCTGCCTTTGCGTCCACGGACGTGCAGGAGCTTAACGACGAGAGTCTCATAGCCCTTCGCAGTAATTTGGAACGACAGATAATCGACGTTCAAGAGAGGAGTGCCGAGTTTCTTCGCTATGTCCGCAGCCAACTACAGGCGATCGACCTGAGTGGTGAACTAGGCCAACTGGATCAGATAGAGGCCTTAGAGCAGCGCTCACTCGAGCTTGAGGAGCGTTCCGAATATGATCTCCAGCTTGCTCAGCTCGGAATGGCCGTAGACGTAATCAATCATGAGTTTGACGCCTCCGTCCGCTCGATTCGGAACAATCTTAGGCGACTCCACGCTTGGGCCGATGTCAATAGAGACCTCGAAGGTCTCTACAAAGATCTCCGGACAAGCTTCGACCATCTAGACGGATACCTCACCCTCTTTACCCCTCTACATCGTCGCCTAAACCGGCAGCAAGCAACGTTTAATGGATCTGACATAGCGCGTTATCTACGAGACTTGTTCGGGCCCCGCTTCGAACGCCACGGTGTCGAACTAAGGGCGACCTTGCAGTTTCGGGAATGGTCTATAACATCTTATCCTTCTTCATTTTATCCTGTTTTCGTCAATCTTGTCGACAATGCTGTCTTCTGGTTGGACCGAGTGACAACAGAGAGAACCATTGAGCTTGACGCAGAAGGCGACACTGTTTACGTCTCTAATACAGGCGAGCCAATACCTGCTCGTCGCCGAGAGATCATTTTTGATCAAGGCGTATCCTTCAAGCCGGCGGGTCGCGGCCTCGGCTTATATATTTCGAGAGAGATTCTCCGAGGCGTTGGTTATGGCTTAACCGTTTCTGAACCACGCTCAGGGATGAAGGTAACTTTCTGTATCAAGCCCCTAGAACTTGACAACCATGAGTAACGACAACGCTTTTTCCGTTCGGTCTCGTAACGTCACCGCACGATTCCTTCAATCAGCCGTGGTTGTCGATGACAGAGCACACCTCGGTCCTGAGCCACAAGCTCACCCGTTGGTAACGCCCGGGAGAGGTCCTCGCGCCAAGGCTGAAGAGAAATCTGAGCCGCCGCAAAGTGGTTTAAAAGTACTAACAAATGCTCTTGACGCAAAACAACTTATCGATTCCTTCGCCGAATTGGGGATTGTCTGCGCCGTCCTCAAGCCGGACCTTGGATTGCCGGATCGCAAATCTAATGAGCATTCTGACACCATTGAATCCTTGAGCATACGAACCAACAACGCTACCAAGCGTGCTGATATCGTGATACTTGACTGGAACATTCCCACAGAGACACAGCGCGGAGAATACGCAAAGCGCTTAATACGCAAAATTCTTGAGACCGATGATCTTACCCCTCGAACGGACGATCATTCTCGCCGACTGCGCCTAATCGCCATCTATACTGGCGAGCTAGATCTCCAGGCAATAACCGATGAAGTCTCGAATCTCCTTCAGCAGTTGAATATTGGAGAGATTAGGCGCAGCAGCCCGTTTCGCGCCTCCGCAGGCCCTGTTACAGTCGCTGTCTACGGTAAAGAAAAACCCACTATCGAGGGAGTCGATTCGGAGCGACGTTTGAGTGAAAGCAAGCTACCGGAACGCCTACGCAATGAATTTTCAGAGATGACGGCCGGACTCCTCTCGAATACTGCGCTCGAAGCACTAAGTACGATTCGGACTAATACCCACCGCATTCTGAGTCGCTTCAATCCCGGCGTTGACGCGCCTTACGTAGCCCATCGAGCCATGATTCAACCACCGGAGGAGGCCGAGGAGCATCCCGTCCCTCTTATTGCATCTGAGATAGAGGGAGTACTTGCAGAGGACACTGCGATTTCACAATTGGTCGGATTGGAGGCAATCAAGGAATGGCTTAACACCGCTGAAATTAGCAGTGACTACCTTCACATTGAATTACAAATGAGCACCGAGGAATTCAAGAATGCTCTCCTCTTTTTGCTTGAACTCGGCCTTGGAAAATCGACGACTATCTCCGATTCTCCGAAATGGAGAGAATTGACCGATAGACTAAGAAAGAATGACAGAACGGCCGCCGGCAGTCTCACTAAGCTTCTTTCGTCCAGTGAGCCTGAGGGGAGAGAGCGAGACATGGAATTTGCACGGCTAACGTCGTTGCGATCCCAGTACGATGCACCTCCACCGACGCTTAAGCTTGGCGCTATTGTGGTAAAAACCGAGGGCAACAATGAAAGATACTGGCTGTGCGTGCAGCCGGTATGTGATAGCGTCCGAATCGACAGCACTCGATCCTTCCCCTTCCTGAAATTAATGGAGAAGACAGCCGACTCGACAGACCCCTTTGATTTTGTTGTCCTTGATCAAGGTAAGCACAGGAGATTCCGGTACAGCAGAAGGGTATTCGACATGGCCTTGTTTAAAATGAAGGCCGACAAGAATACTAAATCTGTAACTGCACACAGGAACGGCACTGATTGGCTCTTTGAGGGCACAGAGAACACTGCCTTGCGGTGGGTTGCAGATCTAAAGGCAGAGCACGCCCACCGCGTTGTCGACGAATTTGTAAACGGCATCAAAAGAGTGGGCTTAACTGAATCCGAATGGCTCCGGCGTATGGCTACAACAAATCGTTCTCCTTCCGGAAGCGATGAACAAAGTCCTTCAGGGTCTGAGGAAGAAGGGGGACATGGACCGGCTTAGTAGTGCTAAAAGAAGCGAGGTTATGAGTCGTGTCCGAGGATCGAATACAAAGCCGGAGGTACAGGTTCGTTCGTTCCTCCACCACCTCGGGTACCGATTCCGCCTGCATCAGCGGGGCCTCCCGGGGCGGCCTGATATAGTTCTGCCGCGCTATAGGACAGTAATATTCGTTCATGGATGCTTCTGGCATCAGCACCCTGGTTGCTCGAAGGCAACTTTGCCTGAAACCAATGCAGAAGAGTGGGCGGCAAAGTTAGCTCGGAATGTGGAACGAGATGAAGAAAATTCTGAGGCCCTCCAGGCGCTTGGATGGAAAGTAGCCACGGTCTGGGAGTGTGACTTGAAAACTACTGCCGCAGTGATCTCCTCGCTTTCAAAAATTCTTACCGACATAAACGAACGCGTCGAGAACAGATCCTCTGTGAACAATGATACGAGTCATAGGAGCGGCTAACTCGAGACGTCCCCGGAGCCTGTGCAGGCCACCACACCGGGACGTCTCCGGAGGGGCAATACCGGTGCGTAGGGCCCTGCCGGACCGGGGCAGGGCGGGGTGATCTCCTCCAAGATGTGGCGACCGCAGCGGCATGCCCTCCGAAGAGACGTCCCGCCGTCCCCGTGGCCTGCGGAGGGTGTCGTGAACGGGCTGGGAGCGTCTCTACTCTCCTGTGGCAAGGCCAGGAGGGACGGCCCTTTCCTTGGCCCACAGCTTCGTGAGGAGGAAGATTCTCTCGGGGTGCGACGGTCACCCCAGAAGAACAGGGTCACCATCCCGGCCGAAGTCGGGCGGAGCTCGGGATCAAGCCCGGGTAGAGGCTGGACGGGCAGCCGAGAGGGCCTCGGCCAGAGCGCCTTCGCCGGGGAGAGGCAACTCCGGGATATTTAAGCGTCCTCTTGGGGAGACCCCTCTCCCAAAAAAGACGGAGCCTCGTCTAATTGGGGAGAGGGGTCTCCCCAAAAAGACGGGGCCTCTCCCAAAAAAGACGAGGGGTCTCCCAAAAAAGACGGAGGCTCGTCCAATTGGGGAGAGGGGTCTCCCGAAAAAGACGGGGCCTCTCCCAAAAAAGACGAGGGGTCTCCCGAAAAAGACGGAGCCTCGTCCAATTGGGGAGAGGGGTCTCCCAAAAAAGACGGGGCCTCTCCCCAAAAAGACGAGGGGTCTCCCAAAAAAGACGGAGGCTTCCCCCAATTGGACGAGGGGTCTCCCCAAAGGGCCGGACGGCTGCCCCAAAACGCGGAGGCGTCCCCCAAAACCGCCGCCGCTTCCGTCCAGAGGACGACGGATGCCGGCCAGGAAGCTCCGGGACTTGCAGGAGATGGAGGACTCGCTCTGGCGGGAGCCGGGCGATCCCAAGCTCTGGCGGTGTCATCGCTCGCGTGTGGAGCTTCGCAGCGCGGACCGTCCCCCGGCATTTTCCACCCGGCGACGATCCGCCTTCGCCCTTCGTACCTCTTCGCCAAAGGCACTTCTTGGGGATACAGTTGTCGGTGCCGGCGGGGGGAACGTGAGCTCGCCAGAGCATCGATCACCGAGCCGGAAAGACGCCGCGGGCCATACTCATGACATCCGTGGAGAAGACGCGGGACGATTTCGATCGCATCGCGCGGCTGGCGGCCAGGGCTCCCGAGCGCCGCGGGCCCTACGACCCAGCCGGAGAGCTTCTATGGCTTCGAGCCGCTGCCCGCCCGAGGCGCGGCGGTCTCCAACGAGCTCATCGACAAGCTTCGGGACGAAGACAGCGAGTGAGCGAGCCCTTCTTGACATCCACGTGCTCCTGGCGTTGCTCGATGCCAGTCACGCACCATCCCGCTCTCGGCGGCTCCGGGTGCCGGGCCGGAGCATCTCGTAGTGTTGTGAGCTGCCGCTGAGGAAAAGGCCGGGGCTCAGTCCGTGAGGAAATCCACCTCCCCTTGACGTTTCTCCTCCAGAACCCGATCCGGCGGACCGCTCCGCCGGTTTCCAGATCCAGAGGAGAGTCCCCATGAAGAAGAATCCCGCCAGGAAGCTGGTCCTCCACCGGGAAACCCTGCGCGCCCTCACCGTTGACCAGACCCACAAGATTTTCGGAGGCATCGGCCCTTCCGATCTCGTGGAGGACAGTTGCCACCAGACCTGCTGGTGCGACACCACCAAGTAGGGACCCGCTCAGAGGGTGCCTGGAAAGCTCGCGGCTCGCTTCGGTCCTCGGGCCGGCGGCAGTGACGGCGGAGGCCGCTCCGCCGTCGCCGAGCGTTTGAGGTAAATCTGCGACTGGCCGTCCCGGCCGGCTCACCAGACCAGGACGGCCTGCTACGAATCCGCTGGAGTCAAGGAGCTGCTGTCCAGTCTTCCACCGCGAGCCCCTGCACGCGGGCCATGTCATCGAGGTTCGCCGTCACGAGGACCACTCCTCTGGCGAGCGCATGGGCTGCGATGGCGGCATCGAAGTCCTCAATCCGGCGGCCCTTCTTCTCTAACGTTGCCTTGATCGTGCCGTAGCACTCGCTCACCTCATCCGTCCACTCGGCGCGCAGAAGCTCTTGGCGCAGCAGGTCGAACCGCGTCTGGAGGAAGTCCCGACGCCGCGATCGGGGGAGCCGTTCGATGCCGTATGCGATCTCCGCAAGCACGGGTCCAGAACGTACTTCATAGGAGCGTTGGCTCCTTCGATCGGCGCCGGGCCCGCACGGCGGCGAGCATGTCGTCGACCGCGGAGGCCTCCGCTGGATCGACGGCCCGCAACCGCTCGAAGAACCCCGCGGACCACTCCTCACCCTCGGCAAGCTCTCGCTCCAACGCTTTTACGATCAGCCGGTTCCGACTGATGCGCAAGGCCCGCGCCCGGCGGTCGACGGCCTCAAGAAGGGCTGGGGGAATGTGGACGCTCGTCGCCATAAATATGTTCGGAGTATGCTCGCCTCCTGTCTACCAGGCAACGGCTTGGGCTACCCCAGCCCCGACGCGCATCCGTGCGCCTACTCCCTGTTGCGCAGCTCGGAGAGCCTGGCCTGCTGCGCCTCGGTCAACAGGTTCTTGATGCGGACGAGGAGGAGGATCTGGGTCCGCTTCACCTGGCGCTCCAGGGCGAGGACCTTGTCCACCTGGGCCAGCACGGCGGTCTCGTCCACCGGCCGGGCCTGGAGGAGGCGGACCAGCTTCTGGCTCTCCCCCTGGAGGTCGAACTGGGCATCCGTGGCCTGGGTCTGCGCCTTCTGGACCTGCTCCTTGATCGCGGCGCGCTGCCGCTCGTCGAGGTTGATCTCCTGGCTGTGCTTCATCACCAGCTCGGGCGGAAAGATCGCCCGGGCGATGGGATCGTCGCCCGGACCGTCGGCCCGCGCGGGCAGGGCGCAGACGCAGGCGGCGAGGAGAATCAGGAGCTTCGTCTTCAGAGTCATGAGGGGGATCTCCTTTCCTGGGAAGGGGCGGGAGAGGCGAGCGGCACCTCCCGCAGGTCGAGCACGCTCCGGCCCCACGACGAGGGGGCGGCGAGGAGGTCGCGGCCCGGGGTCGCGAGCAGGAAGTCGGTGGGGGAACGCCATTCGGCCAGGGACGGCACGGCGCGGGGCTCCCGGGTCCGCACTCCCAGCCAGATGCCCAGCGCTACGAGCGCGGCGGCCGCCGCCAGCCACAGCGGGCGGGCCGGGAAGCCGGCGCGCGCGAGGCGGGTCCGGCCGCGCCGCACGACCTCGGCGAAGGGCGGGGTGCGGCCCTCTTCCTCGCGGCGCAGGTCGGCGAACGCCGCCGCCAGGTCGCGGTCGCCCTCGGGGGTCATGGCTTCTTCCCTTCGCGGCCGAGCCGCCGTTGCAGGGCGATCTTGCCCCGGTGATAGTGGGTGCGGGTGCTGCCCAGGGAGATGTCGAGCACCCGCGCCGCCTCGTCGAGGGTCATCTCCTGATAGAAGACGAGATGGAGCACCTCGCGCTGGCGGGCCGGCAGCTCGCGCAATGCCATCCGCAAGGCGTGGCCCGATTCGGCCTCGCCCAGGCGCGTCTCGGGGCTGGGTGGCGGCGGGCCCGGATGTCCGTCCCGCCATCGCAGGCCGACCGCCGCCCGCAGCCACCGGCCGCGCCGGTGCTCGGCCGCGGTGCGGCGGATGACGCCGAACAGCCAGGTGCGGAAGCTGGACCGCCCGCCGAAGCGGGCGCGGCCTTCGAGGATCTTGAGATAAGCCACCTGCAACACCTCCTCCGCCTCTTCGCGATCCCACCGGCAGCAGCTCAGGGCCCATCCGGCGCTGGCCGGGTGGAGCTCCGCGAGGGATCGTTGGATTTCGTCGTCGGTCATCGCGCGGTAAGTGGGATTGTGGGGCGGTTCATATGACAGCCCGCCGCCCGGGATTGAAATCCATGAGATTCCACACCGTCCTTTGCCCTCTGGGGCCGTCTGCCCTCCGAAGCCTCACCCCCTGGCCCCCTCTCCACTTCGTGGAGAGGGGGAAGGAAAAGAAGCTGGCATTGCCGAATTCGACGACGCTGATCTCTGGGCCCTCCCTCTCCACGAAGTGGAGAGGGACCGAGGGTGAGGCTTCGGAGGGCAGACGGCCCCAGAGGGCACGCCGGCTCCCAATTGACGCTACTTCCCTTGCCCCGCCCCCCTCCCCTTCGCTACCATCCCGCCGTTTGGGCAGCCGTTGCCCTCCGCTATCTCCCCTACAGGAGCCCTATGTACCGAGAGCCCGATTTCTCCAAGCCGAGCCTCGCCAACGCGCCCGAGTGCCGGTTCGTGCCCGCTCCGGCGGATACCGTCCTGCCGGACGGCTTCATGTCGACCACCAATTTCCCCACCTACGTCAAGATCGGCGGCCGGTGGCGCATGCCGGAGCGTCCCCGCATGGATTCCCACCTCGTTTGGGATCCCGCCGCGGAACGGCTCGCGGTCCAGGAGTTCCGCCTCATCCGCCAAGGGGATCTCGTCGCCGTCGCCACCGCCGAGGACGGCTCGGAGGGGGTGCTCGTGTGGGACCGCGGCTTCCTCGGCGAAACGGACGACACCCACGTCGAGGAGGCGTTCGCGTTCATGTCCTCGGAGGTGAGCCGCGAGAAGCCGGTCAACTATGATGCGATCTTCCGCGAGTTCGTGAAGAACCGCGGGGCGAACGGCACCATCCTCTGGGTGATCGGGCCGGCGCTGGTCCACGCCCGCGGGCGCATCGCCATGGAGTGGCTGATCCACAACGGCTATTGCCACGGTCTGATCACGGGGAACGCGGTGGGGGTCCACGACGTCGAGGCCGCCCTCTACGGCACCACGCTCGGCATGATGGCCGACGGCTCCGGCACCGCCGGCGGCCACGCCACCCACATGCGGGCCATCAACGAGGTCAAGAAGGCCGGGTCGATCCAGGCCCTGGTCGACGCCGGCAAGCTCAAGGGGGGGATCATGCACGCCCTGACGGTGACCGGCACTCCCTATGTGCTCGCCGGGTCGATCCGCGACGACGGCCCGTTGCCGGAGACGATCCCCTCGGCCCTGGACGCCCAGGGGGCCATGCGGGAGCTGACCGTGAAGGCCACGATGGTGGTGATGGTCGCGACCGCCCTCCACGCCATCGCGGTGGGGAACATGCTGCCGACTTTCTGCGTCCGCCCGGACGGGTCGATGGACGAGATCACCACCATCTGCGTGGACCAGACCGAGTTCGTGGTCAGCAAGCTCAAGGACCGCGGCACCCACCAGGCCTTCGGAGTGGTGACCAACGCCCAGGATTTCATGCGTCTGGTGCAGTTGGAGCTGATGGGGCGGTAGGCCCTCATCACCCCGGCCCTCTTCTCCCGAACCCTCCCCCCTCCCTCACCGGGAGAAGAGGGAAAAAGACCCTGCAGGGTTGTCTTGGGGCGGGCGGTTCCCCTCTCCCGGTGAGGGAGGGTGAGAGGGGGCGGGAGAGGGGCAGGGGTGAGGGTTCGCCCGAGGTGGTCGCAATTTGCGACCACCTCGGCCGAGGCTCAGTAGCCGATCCGCTTGTTTGGAGGGTCTCCGGGGGACGCCATGAGGGACCGGATGGCGGTGAAGACCTGCTTGAACTGGGAGTCGTACCGCTTCTCGAGATCCTCCAGCTTGCGCGCCAGATCGGTGTGGGAAGCGAGCATCTGCCGGAGGCGGACGAAGGCCCGGACGACCGTGACGCTGGCCGCAATGGCCTGTGGGGAGCTCAGGACGTTGGCCGCCATGATGGCCCCGTGCTCGGTGAAGACGAACGGAGGCGAGCGGCGACCGCCCCACCCAGATCTTGAGGTCGCATTTTGCGACCTCAAGTTGGCAAACTCGTCGTCCGTGAGCTGGAACATGAAGTCCGGCGGGAAGCGCTCGCGGTTGCGCCGGACCTGCTCGTTCAGTCGCTTCGTGGTAACGCCATAGAGCTCCGCCAGGTCGGCGTCGAGGATTACTTTCTCCCCTCGAATGAACAGGATACGACGCTCTACCCGCTCCACCGGGACCAGCGCCGCGGTGGTTTCCGGCACGGCCTCTCCCTTCTTCGCCCCCTTCCGGGTGCTCTGCGCCATCGCTCTCCTCCGTGGAAAACTTGAGGTCGCATTTGCGACCTCAAACGCCATGAGGTCGCGTTTCCAGGGCTTCTTGTAGCGGGATTATAGACGCTCTTGACGTCCCGGCGCGACGATGAGCCCTTTGCGCGGGACGCGCTTGCCGGTCCGCCACGCTGATGCCCGGGCGGGATACAATCCCCCGCGTCCGATCTTCCTGGAGGGGAGCCCATGATCAGCTTCGCAGCGTACAAAGTGGTTCACATCCTCGGGGTGCTGTTCGTCTTCGCCTCCCTGGGAGCCTTGATTCTCGCCTCCCGGGACGGAGCGTGGGGAGGGAGGGGGCGCAAGCTCGCGGGGATGACGCATGGGATCGCCCTGCTCGTCGTGCTGATCGCGGGGTTCGGCGCGATGGCCCGGCTCGGGATGCCGAACCCGGGGCACTGGCCGCTGTGGGTGTGGATCAAGGCGCTGATCTGGCTCGTCCTGGGCGGGATCATCGTGCTGATCCGCCGCGCCCCCCAGCTCAGCACGCTGCTCTGGTGGCTGCTCCCCCTGCTGGGCGCCATCGCCGCATGGGCCGCGATCTACAAACCGGCGTAGGGCCCTCACTCCCCCTACACCCGCCGAGCCCGCTCCTGGAGCTCCGCGAATTCCTCGTGGAAGCCGCGGACGATGATCTCGGGGTCGGGGATCAGGCCGGCGTCGGTGGCGAGGCCCATGCGGACGTGGCCGGCGTAGCTGAAGATGCTGATGCCGAGCCCCAGGTGCCCGGACTGCGGCACCCAGAAGAAAATCTCCCGGATCGGCTTGCCCGCCAGGTGCAGCACCTCCCGCGGGCCCGGCACGTTGGTCATCACCGCCGTCGCCTTGGAGCCGAAGATGGTCACCGCCACCTTCTGCAGGGCGAGCGGTGACATCCCCAGGAGCTTCAGGATGGCGTAGACCACCACCGGCTCGGCCGAGCGCTTCAGGGCCTTCGCGTTCTCGTGGAGCGCCTGCAGCCGCTCCACCGGGTCCTCGATCCCGACCGGCAGGGAGAGGAAGATCAGCCCGAACTGGTTGCCCAGGTCCGCCATCTCGTCCAGCGGCCGCAGGTTGACCGGCATCGCCGCCCGGAAGGTCACGCCGTTCGCCTTCTCCCCCCGGTGCCCGAGGTAGCGCCGCAACCCGCCCGTCATCGCCGAGAGCAGGACGTCGTTGAGGGTGGCGCTGAGGGCGCGGCCCACTTCTTTGACGTCGTCGATCGTGATCGGCTCGGACCAGGCGACGCGCTTCGGCACCCCCAGCGGCCCCTTGAGGATGGTCGAGGGGTCGGGCAGGCGGAGCACCAGACGGCTGAAGGCGGCCGTCGAGGCCACGCCGGTGGTCACCGCCCCCATCGAGCGGAAGGCGTCGGCCGACTGCTGCATCAGGCGGATGCCGTCCGGCATGATGCGCTCGGCGAGCTGGCGGGCGGCCGCGGTCCCTTGCGGAGCGTCGCGAAAGAGGTCGGTGAACGGGCTGTCGAGCTCGTCGAGCATCTCGGCCCCTCCGCTCCCCCCCGGCTCCACGTCGGTGAGCGAGAGGAGCACCAGGAGGAGGGCCATGCCGTCGCCGATGCAGTGGTGGAGGCGCCCCATGAGGACGCACCCCTGCCCCTTGTATCCTTCGAGCAGGTAGAAGCTCCAGAGCGGCCGCTTGAGGTCGAGCGGCTCGCTCATCAGGCTGCTGATGATCTCGCGCAGGACGTTGTCGTCCCCGGGCCGCGGCAGCTCCATGTGCTGGAGGTGGTGGTCGAGATCGAGCTCCGGGTCTTCTTCCCAGAAGGGGTCGCCCTTGACGTGGACGACGTGCTGGCGGAAGCGGCGGATGGAGAGGAGCCGGCGCCGCATCATGGCCTTGAGCCGGTCGAAGGAGACCGGCTCGTCCATCACCAGGACGCCGTTGATGATCATGAGGTTGGACGGCTCGTCCATCCGCAACCAGGCATGATCGACGGGTAACAGCGGCTCCCGCAGGGTATCGGGATCTTCCGGAGCTTTCATGGCGGTTCCTCCCGCGGCTTGAGGATGTGGATCTTACACGATCGACAGAGCAGCCCCGGGGGCGATCCGGCACGCTGAGGCGATCTCGTACTCAGCTCTCGCGACAAGGGCTCGGGATGGCGATACGTGGGGAGGTTCTGGTATCCTTATCCCGCGAGGAGGTGAAGCCGATGGCAGTCCCGAAACCGAAGCCCTCTGACGAGCCGGAAGACCAGCCGGTCGAGCGGCGTCCCCTGGTCGGAAAGCTGGACCTCAAAGCTCTTCACCAGCCTCAAGGCCCCGACTCCGGCATCAACGCGATCATCGGGAAGTGGCCCTTTGAAGAGGGTGAAGACGAAGAGCAGTTCATTGCTCTGGTCGAAGAGATCTCTTGACGCCTCCATAGGATTGAGGTGAATCTGATGGCATCGCCAAAACAAAAGTTGTACCAGGAGACGCCGATGGAGCATGCTGAGGAGAAACGGCGGGCTTCTCAGTCCGGCATCCTCAAGAAGTTCGATCGAAGCGTCTTGCACCAACCGCAAGGCCCTGACTCCGGTCTCAACGCCATCATGGGCAAGTGGCCGGGGGATGAAACCGACGAAGAAATCCTCGCTCTCCTTGAAAAATTGTCTTGATCCCCCGCAGACAATTTCTCCTCGACACCAACATCCTCGTCCAACTCGTCCGGGCCAACAGGCTCGGCGAAGCCATTGATTCTCGTTTTCAACTGACGGCAAGCGGGGAACGGCCTCTGGTTTGTGTTGTCACTGTCGGGGAGCTACTTGCCCTGGTGAAGAAGCTGAGTTGGGGGGCTGCGAAGATTCGCCTTCTGGAGGGCCTGCTCCAACAGGTGACCCTTCTGGACATCCACTCGGAGGAAGTCCTGTCGACCTATGCCGAACTCGACTTCTTTCTTCAAAAGAACGGTAAGTCCGTGGAGCAGAACGATATCTGGATCGCGGCGACCACCATCGTCGCCGGAGCCCACCTCCTGACCACGGACAAGGACTTCGACCCACTCTACCCCGCCTATCTCGATCGTACCTGGATCGACCCGCAGCGGTCCGACGCCTGATCCTGACCTCAGAGCCCGTTGCCCCGCCGCTCTCTGCGCAGATAGGCCGAGAGCTGGCGGGCGAGGTCCACGGTGAGCCGTTCTTCCTCGCAGGCGCGCTGGAACATCAGCAGGGCGAGGATGGCTTCCCGGTGGACGTCGCGCGACTGGAAGACGGGCATCATCTCCGCCGCCAGCCGCTTCAGGTCCTCGGTGCAGCCTTCCTGGGCGTAGAGCCGGGCGAGGTCGAGGGAGACGAGAGCGGCGTCATAGCCCATCTGCCGCTCCAGAAACTCCCTCTGGACCTCCCAGAACGCGGCCTCCGCGGGTCCGATCCGGCCATGGCCGAAATGGACGTTCCCCTCGACCCAGCGCAGGCGGACGAGATCCAGCGGCTGCCCCATCTCGCGAAGAATGCCTTCGGTGGCGGGCAAAAGGCGCTCCGCCTCCTCATAGTCCTCCGCCAGAAGCAGCGCGATCAGGAGATTGAATCGCCCATACGCCGAGAGCTGCGGCTCACGGACAGGATCGATCTCCTCCGTGGTCCGGCGCAGCAGATCGATCGCACCGGCCGAATCTCCGCTCTCTTCCAGGATCTTAGCCCGTTGAAGCAGTGATTTTATGAGCCCATGCTCCTCGCCGGCCTCGCGGTATAGGGAGAGGGCTCGATCGATCAGATCCAAGGCTTCGTCCAGCCTGCGCTGAGCCCGGCGCAGAGAGGACTTGAGATCGAGGATCTCGGCCCGGGCCTCGACGTTTCCCGAGGTGCTCCGGGCCAGGCAGTCCTCCGCTTTGACGAACGCGTCCTCGGCGCTCCTCAGCTCGCCGAGCACCCGGCGCGCGTTGCCGAGATGAGCAAAGCACCGGGCGCGCAGGTCCATCACCCAATTCGGATCGTAGGCCTTGCCGAGATGGCGGACGACCCGGAGGGCCAGGTTCGCCAGCTCCACCCCGCGGGCCGGATCGCTGAACGTGGCCTCCCGGCTCTTCTGGAGGAGGAGCTGGCAGAGCCCCCAGGCGTGCAGATCCTCGCTCTCCTCCACCTCCCGGAGCTGCTCGGCATAGGGGCGCCCGGCGAGGCGCGCCCAGAGCTCAGGAGCCTGCCGCCCCTCGGTGACGGCGGTCTCCGGGTCCCAGTGGCCGACCTCTTTCTGCAGGCGCAGGATCTCCGCGTGCCGTTCCCGGCAAACCGGACAGCGCGCCAGGAAGTGCGGAACCACGAGACGGAGCACCTCGTCGTGCTCCAGGGTCCCCGAGAGCCATTTGGCCAGCGTCTCTTCCGTCAGATGAGAATCTTCCACTCCGGTCTCCCTCCCGAGGTATTCTCGAATTTGGCAACTCTCAAACTATAGAGTCTCCGGAAGAGGATGTTTCGTGACACCTGGAGATCACAAAAGGGGCCGGAGAGGTCCCCGGCCCGTGCTGTCTTCAGCTACTTACTGCCGTTGGGATCGATCGACGTCCCCTCGTCCGTGAGGTCTCCCGGGGTAGTCGACGTCCCCGAGTGATGGGTGCCGCCGTTGGGATCGATGGACATCCCCTCCTTGGTTGTCCCCTGCGGCCAGAGATTCACGACGAAGCTCCAGATCCTGGCCAGGGCGGTGTCGCCGGGAACGGTAACGGCAGGAGTGGGACGGCGAACCGGCCGGGCCTGGGCGGGGAGGCTCGCGAGGACGAGGGCGGCGAGCAGGGTGAGAGCAAAGAAAATACGCTGCGAGGCAGGTTTCGACGACATGGTCGGCTCCTCTTGGGGGCGGGTCTCGGGCGCGGCAATATGCCGGCGGAGCCCGTCTCTCCCATAGAGAAGGTTGCCTCAGATGGAAAAATCGCGCTCGGAGCTTCCGCTCCCGCCCAACGGACGGGGCCGGCAGCCACCGGGTGGGCCTTCCAGGGAGGCCGCCGGGGCGCGACCCCTTGGGATAGAATCCACGCCTAACCCCAGGGGAGGGCGCTCATGGCCACGTCGGTATCAACCCTAACCGAGCTTTTCCTGAAGGCGGCGAGCTACAACAAGCCGGACTGCCTTCTGTCCAAGGTCGGCGGCACCTATCAGCCGATCTCCACGGCGGAGCTCGTGGACCGCGTACGCCGGCTGTCGAAGGCCCTGCGCGAGCTGGGGGTCGAGAAGGGGGACCGGGTGGCGCTGATGTCCGAGAACGGCCCGCACTGGCCCACCGTGGACTTCGCGACCCTCTGCGCGGGCGCCGTGCTGGTGCCGATCTATCCCACGCTGCTCCCCGACCAGTCGGCCTACATCGCGAGCAACTGCGGCGCCAAGGTCGTGGTGGCCGAGACTGCGGCCCATCTGGACGGGCTCCTCTCCCGCCTGGACGAGCTGCCGGACGCCAAACAGTTCGTGCTCATCAAGGGGGAATCGAGCGATAAACGCGTGATCACTCTCGACCAGTTGATCGAGCGGGGGGCCGGCGTCGACGTCGAGGATTTCGAGGCCCGCGCCCGGGCCGTGCAGCCGGACGATCTCGCGACCTTCATCTATACCAGCGGCACCACGGGCACACCCAAGGGGGTGATGCTCACCCACGCGAACCTCGCCTCGAACGTGGCCGCCGGCCTTACGGTGCTGAACTTCAAGGAGGGCTCGACGGCGCTGTCGTTCCTGCCGCTGTCGCACGTGTTCGAGCGCATGGTCGACTACTGCTATTTCATCCGGGGGTGCACGATCGCCTATGCCGAGTCGGTGGCGGCGGTGTCGCAGAACATGGCGGAGGTCCGGCCGCACGTCTTCGTCTCGGTGCCCCGAGTCTACGAGAAGGTGTTGAGCAAGGTGCAGGAGACGTCGGCTGCGGGCTCACCCGTCAAGCAGAAGATCTTCGCCTGGGCGGTGGCGCTGGGCCGTCAGGCGCTCCCCTACCGGCTGAAGCACCAGAGCCCGCCGGGCCTCCTCGGCCTGCAGCTCGCCCTGGCCGACAAGCTGGTGTTCTCGAAGATCAAGGCGCGGCTGGGCGGGCGGTTCGACTTCGCCGTGTCGGGGGGCGCGCCGCTCTCGCGCGACCTCGCGGAGTTCTTCTGGGGCGCGGGGATCCCGATCTACGAAGGGTACGGCCTCTCGGAAACGTCGCCCGTGATCACGGTCAACGGCCGCGACGCGGTCAAGATGGGCACGGTCGGCAAGGCGGTCCCCGGGGTCACGGTCAAGATCGCCGAGGACGGCGAGATCCTCGCCAAGGGGCCCAACATCATGAAGGGCTACTGGCACATGGAGAAAGAGACCGCGGAGACGATCGACGCCGAGGGGTGGTTCCACACCGGCGACATCGGGGAGCTCGACCCGGAAGGGTTCCTGCGGATCACCGACCGCAAGAAGGAGCTGATCATCAACGCCTACGGCAAGAACGTGGCGCCGGCGCCGATCGAGAATTCGCTCAAGGGGAGCCGCTTCATCGGCCAGGCGGTGGTGATCGGCGACCGCCGGAAGTTCCTCTCGGCGCTGCTGGTGCCGGACTTCGAGGCGCTGAAGCCCTGGGCGGAGAAGCAGGGGATCCACGCCGCGAGCAACCAGCAGCTCGTGGCCGAGCCGCGCGTCAAGGAGCTGATGGCGCAGGAGGTGGCGGCGGTCAACGCCCATCTCGCCGGCTTCGAGAAGATCGTGGCCTGGGAGCTGCTGCCGAAGGAGCTCACCCTGGAGGACGGGGAGATCACGCCGACGCTGAAGGTGAAGCGCCGGGTGATCAATGAGAGGTACGGAGAGGTCATCGACCGCCTCTATGCCGAGGCGGACAAGCACGGGGGGTAGCGCGTGGCATCCATCTTCCATCTCGAGGCCGGCGCCGACCGCCTGGCGACGCTCACGTTCGATTCGCCGGACCGCAAGGTCAACGTCTTCACCCGCGCCGCCTTCCAGGAGCTGGAGCGGCTCGTCGACGAGCTCGCCGGCCGCAAGGACATCGGCTGCCTGATCCTGCTCTCGGGCAAGCCGGGGAATTTCATCGCCGGCGCCGACGTGGAGGAGATCGCCCGCGTGACCGATCCGGTGGAGGCCGAGGCGGGGTCGCGCGTGGGTCACCGGCTGTTCTCGGCCTGGGAGGGGCTCCCCTTCCCCACCGTCGCCGCCATCCGCGGCGTCTGCCTGGGCGGCGGTCTCGAGATCTCGCTCGCCTCGACCTGGCGGGTGGCGAGCGACCGGCCGGACACCAGGATGGGGCTCCCCGAGGTGCGGCTGGGCATCCTTCCCGGCTGGGGGGGCTCGACCCGCCTGCCGCGCCTCATCGGCATCGCGGAGGCGCTCGACCTCATCCTCACCGGCAAGACGGTGGCCGGCCGCAAGGCCCTCAAGCTCGGGCTGATCGACGCCCTGCTGCCCGACGCCCGCTTCCTCGACGGGGTGCGGGATTTCGCCCTGGCGCGGCTCGACAAGCCCCGGCGCGACGAGGGGGGGATCGATTTCAAGGAGCTGCTGCTCGAAAAGAACCCCGTGGGGCGGAAGATCCTCTTCGACCAGGCGCGCAAGAAGACCCTGGAGACGACTCACGGGCACTACCCGGCGCCCCTGCGCGCCATCGAGGTGGTGAAGGTGGGGATCGAGGACGGTCCGCGGGCCGGCTTCGACGCCGAGGCCCGGGCGGTGGCCGAGCTCGCCACCTCGCGGACGGCGAAGAACCTCATCCACGTCTTCCGGCTGACCGAGGACGCCAAGAAGGAGACCGGCCTGCCCGGCGCCGCGCCCCGCGAGGTCCACGCGACGGCCGTCCTGGGCGCGGGGGTGATGGGGGGCGGCATCGCCCAGCTCATCGCCGCCGAGACCGACCTCCCCGTGCGGATGAAGGACGTCAACGACGGCGCCCTGGCGAGCGGCATGCAGCACGCGGCGCAGCTCTTCACCAGGCAGGTGGAGCGGCGGCGCCTGACCCAGCCCGAGGCGCGGCGGAAGATGAGCCACATCCTGCCGGCCCTCGACTACACCGGGTTCGGCCGGGCCGACCTGGTGATCGAGGCGATCGTCGAGAGCATGGGCGTCAAGCAGGAGGTCTTCGCCGAGACGGCGAAGCACGTGGCCGCGGGGGCCGTCCTCGCCTCGAACACCTCCTCGCTCTCGATCGCCGGCATCGGCGCCAGGACTCCGCACCGCGAGCGGGTGGTGGGGATGCACTTCTTCAACCCGGTCCACAAGATGCCGCTGGTCGAGGTGATCGCCCCCGAGGGGAGCGATCCGGCGGCGGTCAACACGGTCTTCGCCTTCACCCGCAAGCTCGGCAAGACCCCCGTCCTGGTCAAGGACACGCCGGGCTTCCTGGTCAACCGCCTGCTGATGTTCTACTCGACCGAGGCGCTCTGGCTGCTCGACGCGGGCTACAAGATCGAGGACGTCGACCGCGTGATGGCCGACTGGGGGATGCCGATGGGCCCGATGGCGCTCACCGACGAGGTGGGGATCGACGTGGCCACCAAGGTCGCCCACATCCTGCACGAGGCCTTCAGCGAGCGGCTGCCGCTCCCCGAGTGGCTCGACAAGGCGCCACAGAGCGGCCGGCTGGGCGCCAAGAACCGCAAGGGGTTCTATCTCTATGAAGGGCGCGAGCGGAAGGGGCCCGATCCGTCGGTCTACCCCCTGCTGGGGCTCCAGCCGCGGGTGGAGAGCCCGGACCCGGGGACGATCGTCGACCGCATGGTGCTGCCGATGGTCAACGAGGCGGCCCGCTGCCTGGAGGAAGGTGTGGTGCGCAGCGCCGCCGACCTCGACCTGTCGCTGATCTTCGGCACCGGCTTCCCCCCTTTCCGCGGCGGCCTCTGCCGCTGGGCGGACCAGGAGGGGCTGGGACAGATCCTCGCCACTCTGGAGCGGCTCGAGACCTCGGTGGGAGACCGCTTCCGCCCGTCGGACGCCCTGCGCAAGACGGCCGAGGCGGGCGGGTTCTACGCGCGGTCCCCCTAAAGCCTACCGCCGTACGGTGCACTTCGTCCGCCCGGGCTGGGCGAGGGTCGCCTCGACCTCGCCCGGGCGGATCGGGATCACCTTCCGCACCTTCTCGTAGACGGAGGAGACGAGCTTGAGGTTCGCCTCCGGGGTGTAGCTCACGAAGCGGCCGGCCATCGCCCCCTCCCCCTCGTGGACGTCGACCATCTTGACCGGGGTCTTGCAGGAGAAGTTGAAGTTGGCCAGGGAGACGGAGCGCACCTCCCGGTTCTGCCGGGTGCGCCAGTAGACCCGGCCCGCCTTCAGGTCGTAGACGATGCTCCACTGGGTGAACTTGCCCTGGGCGACGTCGTCCAGGGTGTCGAAAGCGTAGCCGACGGGGTCGGAGGCGCCCTGCTCGCCGAAGGCGTCGGCGCGGGCCGCCGCGCGGGAGAAGCGCTGGAGCGAGCCCTTGCCGGCGATGGCCTGCTCGTCCTTGCCGTTGGCCTCACGGAAGCGGAGGGAGTCGTCGTAGGTGTGGTTGGTGAGCGCCGGCACCGGGAGGGTGGCGCCGGAGTGGACGACCGCATTGCCGTCGAGGAACTCGACCGTGGCGCAGCTCCCCCCCTTGTCGCAGACCAGGAAGTGGAGCTTGCCCTCGGAGGTGATGCGCAGGCCGCCGGCGTTCTTCGCCACCTCGGCGACGGTGGCGTAGCTGTCGAGCTGGTACTGGATCCACTCCAGGGAGCTGAGAGCCGGCCGCGCGTCGGGCCCCGGGTATTGGGTGGAGTCGAGCCACATCAGCTCGACGACGAGCCCGGCCTCGTTCAGCCCGCCGCTGGGGAACTCGCGGCCGAACTGGTTGAAGGTGATGCTGCCGTACTTCGAGGTCCAGCGGGCCGGCACGTCCTCGGGCGGCGCGGCGGTCTTGGCCATACCGCGCTTGTTGACCAGGACGAGCCCGTCGTCGAAGTGCCAGTCGTAATTTTTGCCGAAGATGGCGTCCGGCCCCTTCCGCAGGCAGAAGGTGGTGCAGGCGCCGGCCGGCTGGGCCAGCGGCAGGGTCGACGTCAGGACGAGAGCGGCGATGATGGCTTTCTTCACGGAATCCTCCTTGGGCGCCTAGCTTACACCTCCGGCGGCGGGAGGATCACCGGCAACGCCCGGGGGCGGGTCCGGTACCGGAGGGGGGAGCGCATCACGCTGACCTCGCCGTCGAAGGCGACCGGGACGGCATGCTTGTGCCGTACCTCGACCTTGAATTCAGGGAGCCGCCAGTCCTCGACGCTCTCGGCCCGCTTGACGTCGCGCACCAGCCCCGCCAGCGCGAGGCCGACGAGGCCCAGCCGGCTGCGGCTGCGGGCGAGGTAGAGATAGAGGCTGCCGCTGTCCTCGGTGCGGTCGGGGGCGCCGTGGTCGAAGGCGTTCAGCTTGTACTCGTTGTTGCCCACGAAGAGGACCTCGGTCTTGCGGTCGACCTGCCAGTCGCCGGAGGAGATCCGCACGTGGAGGGAGCGGAGCTTCGGCAGCAGCTTGAAGGTGGCGACCGCCATCGCCACCCATTTGCCGTGCTTCGAGCGCCGCATCTCCTGGTCGCGCGCCTGGACGATCGGCGGATAGAAGCCGAGGGACGAGTTGTTGAGAAAGATCTCGCCGTTGACCTCGCCGACGTCGAGCCTCTGGACCTGACCCTCCGAGACCACTCGCGCCGCCGCCGCCAGGTCGGTGGGAATCTTGAGGTCCCCCGCGAAGTGGTTGAGGGTGCCGAGGGGCAGGACGCCGAGCGGGACCTCGCCGTCCACCAGCACCGAGGCCACGGCGCGGATCGTGCCGTCCCCCCCTCCGGCCACCACGGCGTCCGTCCCCGCCTTCACCGCGTCGCGCGCCGCGTCGCAGATCTCCCCGCCGGGAATGAGCCGGACGTCCGCCTCGGTTCCGGCCTTTTGGAAAAGCTCCCGCAAGCTCTCCACAGTCAGGTGCTTCTTCTTGACCGTGCCCGAGCCGCGGTTGACGAGCACAGTAACCTTCATTCCCACCAGAGCGTAGCAAGGCATGTACCCGGTCCTGACCGCCCTGTTGCTCCTCCTGCTGATGCAGGCCCCCCCGGTCGTCCAGGGGCCTCCGCCGCCGACCCCGGACGAGGTCCGCCACCGGCTCTTGGAGATCATCAACGGGGAGCGGGCGGCGGCGGGATCGGGCCCCCTCCATCTCCGCGAGCCGCTCAACCGGGTGGCGCAGCAGAACGCCGAGGAGGCGCGGGACAACGAGGGCGCGATGTACGACGAGAAGTCGATCCCCCGCATCCAGGGGCGCCTGCGCCAGGCCGGCTACCAGGCCCACGGCTGGCATCAAGCGTTCGTCGCGGGCAAGGAGAACCCGGACGCGCTCGTCGCCTGGATCAAGCGGGAGAATCCGGACGCCTACAAATCGCTGATCGAGCCCGACTACCATGAGCTGGGGATCGGCATCAGCGACCTCAAGGGGACGCCGCTCTACGACTTCTTCCTGGCCTGGCGGGAGAGCGAGTCCTTCGCCCGGCAGACGGCGAGCCTCTCCGACCTGAATCAGGCGCGGGCCGACATGCTCGCCCGGGTCAACGCCGAGCGGGCCAAAGACGGCCGGCCCGCCCTCAAGCTCGACCCGCGCCTCAACGAGGCGGCCCAGAAGCACGCCGAGGACATGCTCCTGCGCTCCTACTACGACCACTTCTCCCCCGCCCCCGAGAAGACCTCGCCCATCGAGCGGGCGCGGAAGGCCGGCTACGCCCCCCGCATCGTGGCGGAGAACATCGCCCGCGGCCCGTTCACGGTCAACGAGGTGATGGACAACTGGATGCTGAGCCGCGAGCACCGCGGCAACCTCCTCCACCCCGCCTTCCGGGACCTGGGAGTGGGGATCGCCGTCGGCCGCAATTCCGTGGGCCTGACGGTGCTCTGGGTGCAGGACTTCGGGTCGCCCTAAGGCTTCTTCCGCCCCAGATCGTTCAGGATCAGCGACACCAGCGCCGTCCACCCCGTCTGGTGGCTGGCGCCTAAGCCCCGGCCGTCGTCGCCGTGGAAGTACTCGTAGAAGAGTATGAGGTCCTTCCAGTGCGGGTCGGCGGCGAATCGGCCCTCGGCGCCGTGGGCCGGGCGCCGGCCTCCAGCGTCGGCGAGAAAGAGGGCGGCGAGCCGGCGGCGGAGCTCCCCGGCGACCTCGTTGAGGCTCATCATCCGTCCCGAGCCGGTGGGGCACTCCACCTGGAGCGTGTCGCGGTAGAAGTGGTGGTAGCGCTCCAGCGCCTCGATCAGCAGGTAGTTGCCGGGGAACCAGACCGGCCCCCGCCAGTTCGAGTTGCCGCCGAACATGCCGTCGTGCGACTCCCCCGGCACGTACTCGACGCGGCGGACCTCGCCGTCGAGCCGCAGCTCGAACGGATGGTCGCGATGGTACCGGGAGAGTGACCGCACGCCGTAGGGGGAGAGGAATTCGCTCTCGTCGAGCACATGGCGCAGCACCCGCACCAGCCGCTCCCGCGAGGGGATGGCGAGCAGGTAGATGTTGTCCTCGGGGTGGCGCGGCGACTCCATGAAGGAGATGTTGCGCGCCAGGTCCTGGCGGTTGCGCAGGAACCAGCGCATCCGCTTGGCGAAGCCGGGGAGGCGGCGGAAGATCACCTCCTCGTCGAGCGCCGAGGCGGCGAACAGGGGGACGATCCCCACCATTGAGCGGACGCGCAGGGGGAGGCGGCGGCCGCCGGCGAGCATCTGGTCGCAGTAGAAGCCGTCCTCCTCGTTCCAGAGCCCCGTGCCGCCGAGGCTGTTCATGGCGTCGCTGATCGCCACGAAGTGCTCGAAGAACTTGGAGGCGACGTCCTCGTAGGCGGGGTCCTTGCGCGCCAGCTCCAGGGCCATCGAGAGCATGGTGGTGCAGAAGAAGGCCATCCAGGCCGTGCCGTCCGCCTGCTCCAGGGTGGCGCCACCGGGCAGGGGGTGGGAGCGGTCGAAGACGCCGATGTTGTCGAGCCCCAGGAAGCCGCCGGAGAAGAGGTGGTTCCCCTCCTCGTCCTTGCGGTTCACCCACCAGGTGAAGGTCATCAGGAGCTTCTGGAAGACCCGCTCCAGGAAGAGGCGGTCGCGGTGGCCGCGCGGGGCCGCCATTTTGTAGACCCGCCAGCAGGCCCAGGCGTGCACGGGCGGATTGACGTCCGAGAAGGTCCACTCGTAGGCCGGGATCTGGCCGTTCGGGTGCATGTACCACTCGCGCAGCAGGAGCAGGAGCTGCTCCTTGGCGAATTCGGGGTCGCTCTTGGCGAAGACCAGGGTGTGGAAGGCGAGGTCCCAGGCCGCCCACCAGGGGTACTCCCAGGTGTCGGGCATGGAGATGATGTCCCGGCTGTGGAGGTGGAGCCAGGAGGCGTTGCGCCCATTCCATCTCTCCGGGGGCGGTGGCGGAGTGCCGGGATCGCCCTCCAGCCAGTCTTTGACGACAAAGTGGTAGAGCTGCTTCGACCAGAAGAGTCCGGCGAAGGACTGGCGCGCGATCCGCTTCCCGTCCTCGGAGAGGCCGGGCTCGATGCGCGCGGCGTAGTAGGCGTCGGCCTCGGCGATGCGCGTCTCGAAGGTCCGGCCGAAATCGTCGCCGAAGGCCTTCGGCGCCCAGCTCCCTTCCGCCGTCAGCCGGAAATGGAAAATGGCCTCCCCGCCCGGCGGCAGGTCGAGCCGGTAGTGGAAGGCGGCTTTGGTCCCCTCCCCCGCCAGGTTGACGGCGCCGCTCCGCCCCTCGATCAGCCAGCGGTGAAAGGCGTCCTTGACATAGGGGCTGGGGTTGGGCACTCCGAAGAGGCGCTCGGCGTCGGTCTCGTTCTCGGTGAACAGCAGGGCGGCCGGGGCGGTCTCCGCGGCGAGGCGGAGGCGGCCGAGCCCGGGGTGGTGGGCGAGCAGGGCGCCGTCCTCGTCCCGGCGGATCGACCCCTTGGGCCAGTACCCCTCGCCGGCGCGCCCCCAGCTCCAGGTGTTGCGCAGCCAGAGGGTGGGCAGGAGGTGGACCGAAGCCGCCTCGGGTCCCCGGTTGGCCACGGTGATCCGGATCAGGATGTCCTCGGGACCGGCCTTGGCATACTCGGCGAAGACGTCGAAATAGCGGCCGCCGTCGAAGATCCCGGTGTCGAGGACCTCGAATTCCGGCTGGTCCCGGCCCCGGCCGTGGCGGACGAGCCGCTCATAGGGAAACTCCCCCTGGGGGTACTTGTAGAGGGCTTTGGCGTAGGAGGCGGTGGGGGTGGCGTCGAGGAAGAAGTACTGCTCCTTGACGTCCTCGCCGTGGTTCCCCTCGGGGCCGGTGAGGCCGAACAGCCGCTCCTTGAGGATGGGATCGCGTCCGTTCCACAGGGCCAGCGCGAAGCAGACGCGGCACTGGCGGTCGCAGATCCCCAGCAGGCCGTCCTCCCCCCAGCGGTAGGCGCGGCTGCGGGCGTGGTCGTGGGGGAGGTAATTCCAGGCGTCGCCGTTGGCCGAGTAGTCCTCGCGCACCGTCCCCCACTGCCGCTCGGAGAGGTAGGTCCCCCAGCGCTTCCAGTTCTTCTCGCGCCGAGCATCCTCCTGGAGGCGGAGGGTCTCGGGATCGGCCGGCTCGTTCGGGATCATCCCCGACAGCTTACATCGCGTACGGGGTGCTAAGGCTCAGTTGGATCCCGGGAAGAGGGCGCCGGGGATCAGGCTGCCGGGGACGTGGGTGAATTCGGTGGAGGCGGCTCCCGCCTGCCCACGCGGCGGCCGGTGGTGGCCTCTACCCCCGAAGCCGGGGGTCACGACCACCGTTCCATAGCCATAGAAGGGGTAACCGTAGATCGAGTAGGGGTTGGGCGCCGGCTGGGAGGGCTGCGACAGTTGGCGCACCACCGACAGCTCGGTGAGGGCGGCCAGCCGGTCCTCCCGGGCCGCGCGCGCGGCCTCCTGCCGGGCGGCGTAGCGCCGGGCGGCCTCCTCCTCCTGTGCCCGTGCCCGCGCCTGGTATTCCTCGCGCGAGACCCACTGGCCGTTCGACTGGACGAAACCCCGCCGGCGCATCGAGTCCGCGTAGGGGATCCAGCGGTCGAGCTGCGGGTCGAGCACGTAGCCGTAGCCGCGCAGGACGGGTCCCAGCCCCGCGAGCTTCGGATCGAGCACCGCCGCGGCCAGGGCTGACTCGCGGGCCGCCTGGTCGAGCTCCTTGCCGTGGGCCCAGCGGGAGAGCTCCAGCCAGTCCCCGGCGCGGGTCGAGGCGCTCTTCTTGAGGAGGTCCTTGCGCCGCAGGTACTCGGCGAGGCTCGTATCCCCCTCGTCCACGCGCAGCACCTGCTCCTTGGGCAGGCTCAGCACTCCGCCCTGCATCTGGATGCGCACCTGCGAACCGGCCGTCTCCGCGATCACCCCCTCGAACTTCCGCCCATTGACCAGGTAGACGTCGTCCGCGAACAGGGGAACGGTGACGAGAGCACCGAGGAGGAGGAGAGGAAGAGACCGGGTCCGCATTGGAAGCTTCCTTTCGTCGATGGCCAGCGGCCACCTTCATTCTAACACTCTCGCGCCCTCCTCTCCTTCCCCAAAAGAAAGGGGCGGCCGTGAGGCCGCCCCAGTTGCATTCGGAAAGGAGGAGACGGGCTACTCGCTCTCGAGGACCTCCTGCGGGAGGCTGCGGATCTCCTCCTCGCCGAACTCGAAGAACAGCTCCTCCTCGGGCTCTTCCTGAAGCTCGACGAGCTCCTCGGCCATGTGGAAGTTGTGGTAGTACCCCATGCCGGTGCCGGCGGGGATCACCCGGCCCACGATGACGTTCTCCTTGAGGCCGCGCAGGCCGTCCACCTTGCCGCTGATCGCGGCCTCGGTGAGCACCCGGGTGGTCTCCTGGAAGCTGGCCGCCGAGATGAAGCTGTCGGTCGACAGCGACGCCTTGGTGATGCCGAGGAGCAGCGGCCGGCCGATGGCGGGGGTGCCGCCGGCGGCGACGACGCGCTCGTTCTCCTCGCCGAACTTCCAGCGGTCGACCTGCTCGTCGATCAGGAACTCGGTGTCGCCGACCTCCTCGATCTTCACCGACCGCATCATCTGGCGCACGATCACCTCGATGTGCTTGTCGTTGATCGCCACGCTCTGCGACCGGTAGACCTCCTGGATCTTGTCGGTCATATAGCGCTGGAGCTCCTTCTCGCCGAGCACCTGGAGGACGTCGTGCGGGTTGATCGGGCCGTCGATCAGCGGATCGCCGGCGCGCACGCGCTCCCCCTCCTGCACGTTGATGTGGATCGAGCGCGGCACCAGGTACTCGCGGGTGTCGCCCATGTCGCTCTCGACCACCACCTTGCGCATCCCCTTGTGCACCTCGCCGAGACGGACGCTGCCGTCGATCTCGGTGATGATCGCCGGCTCCTTCGGGCTGCGGGCCTCGAAGAGCTCGACCACGCGCGGCAGGCCGCCCGTGATGTCCTTCGTCTTCGTGGTCTCGCGCGGGATCTTCACCAGCGTGTCGCCGGCGAAGACGTCCTGCCCGTTGTGCACCAGCAGGTGGGAGCCCGAGGGGAGGAGGTACCGCTTGGTGCGGCCGTCGTCCGCCTGGATGAGGATCGCCGGCACGCGCTTCTCGTTGGCCGACGCCTCGACGATGATCTTCTGCGACAGGCCGGTGACCTTGTCGGTCTCCTCGCGGACGTTCTCCCCCTCGACGATGTCCTGGAGCTCCACCTTGCCGCCGATCTCGGTGAGGATGGCGGAGGTGAAGGGGTCCCAGGTCACCAGCTCGGTGCCCGGCTCGACCATGTTCCCCTCGTGCACCAGCAGTTGGGAGCCGTAGGTGAGCGCGTAACGCTCCCGCTCGCGCCCCTTCTCGTCGGTCAACACCAGCTTGCCGCTGCGGTTGATGACGATCAGCGAGCCGCGCCGGCTCTCGACCGTGTTGACGTTGAGGAACTTCACGAGCCCCGGGTTCTTGGCGATGTGCTTCGACTGCTCGGACACGCGCGAGGCGGTGCCTCCATAGTGGAAGGTCCGCATCGTGAGCTGCGTGCCGGGCTCGCCGATCGACTGCGCGGCGATGACGCCCACCGCCTCGCCGATCTCGACCATCTTGCCGGTGGCCAGGTTGCGGCCGTAGCAGAGGGCGCAGACGCCCCGCCGCGCCTCGCAGGTGAGCACGGAGCGGATCTTCACCCGCTCGATGCCCGCGGCCTGCACGGCGTTGCCTAGCGTCTCGGTGATCTCCTGGCCGACGGAGAGCACGAGCTCGCCGGTCATCGGATCGTAGATGTCCTCCTGGCTGACGCGGCCGACGATGCGGTCGCGCAGCGGCTCGAGGATCTCGCCCCCTTCCATGATCGCCGTCACCACGATGCCGTCGATGGTGCCGCAGTCGTCCTCGTTGATGATGACGTCCTGCGCCACGTCGACCAGGCGGCGGGTGAGATACCCCGAGTCCGCCGTCTTGAGCGCCGTGTCGGCGAGGCCCTTGCGGGCGCCGTGGGTCGAGATGAAGTACTGCAACACGGAGAGCCCCTCGCGGAAGTTCGCCGTGATGGGGGTCTCGATGACCTCGCCCGAGGGCTTGGACATCAGGCCGCGCATGCCGGCGAGCTGGCGTACCTGCTCGCGCGAGCCGCGGGCGCCCGAGTCGGCCATCAGGTTGATCGGGTTGAAGACGCCCGTCTCGTTCTCGATCTGCCGCATCTCGCGGAACATCTCCTCCGAGACCTTCTCCGTCACCCGGTGCCAGATGTCGATGATCTTGTTGTGCCGCTCACCGGCGGTGATCACGCCGGCCGAGCGCTGGTTCTCGATCTCGACCACCTCGTTGCGCGCCTGCTGGAGGATCTCCGGCTTGCGGCTCGGCACCACCATGTCGTCGACGCCGAAGGAGATGCCCGCCTTGGTGGCGTAGAGGAAGGAGATCTCCTTCATCTCGTCGAGCATCTGGACGGCCTTGTCGTTGCCCAGGGTGATGAAGCAGTAGCCCACGAGGTCCTGCAGGCCGCGCTTCTTCAACAGCCCGTTGATGAAGGGGATCTCCTTCGGCAGGTGCATGTTGAAGATCACCCGGCCGACCGTGGTGTCGATCAGCTCGCGATCCAGCTCCTCCAGCTCGGCGTGCACGATGTTCTGCTTGTCGAGCTGCGTCTCCAGGTTGATGTAGGGGCCCGAGTAGCGCACCTTGATCGGCGACAGTGTCTCGACCTCGCCGGCGTCGAGCGCCAGCAGCACCGAGTCGAAGTCGGGGAAGATGCGCCCCTCACCCTTCGCCCCGGCCTTGCCGAGGGTCAGGTAGTAGCCGCCGAGCACCAGGTCCTGCGACGGCACGGCGAGCGGACGCCCGTGCGCCGGCGACAGGATGTTGTTCGACGCCAGCATCAGCACCTTGCACTCGATCTGCGCCTTCGGCGACAGCGGCACGTGCACGGCCATCTGGTCGCCGTCGAAGTCGGCGTTGAACGCCGCGCAGACGAGCGGGTGGATCTTGATCGCCTTGCCCTCGATCAGCGTCGGCTGGAACGCCTGGATGCCCAGGCGGTGCAGCGTGGGCGCGCGGTTGAGCATCACCGGATGGTCCTCGATGACCTCCTCCAGCGCGTCCCAGACCTCGTCAACCTCGGCCTCCACCATCTCCTTGGCCGCCTTGATGGTGCCGACCAGCCCCTTCTCCTCCAGCCGGTTGTAGATGAACGGCTTGAAGAGCTCGAGGGCCATCTTCTTGGGCAGGCCGCACTGCGACAGCTTGAGCTCGGGGCCGACCACGATCACCGAGCGGCCCGAGTAGTCGACGCGCTTGCCGAGCAGGTTCTGGCGGAACCGCCCCTGCTTGCCCTTGAGCGTATCGGAGAGCGACTTCAGGGGGCGGTTGTTGGACCCCTTGAGCACCCGGCCGCGGCGGCCGTTGTCGAACAGGGCGTCCACCGCCTCCTGCAGCATGCGCTTCTCGTTGCGCACGATGACCTCGGGGGCGCGCAGCTCGAGCAGCTTCTTCAACCGGTTGTTGCGGTTGATCACGCGCCGGTAGAGGTCGTTGAGGTCGCTGGTGGCGAACCGGCCGCCGTCGAGCGGCACCAGGGGGCGCAGCTCGGGCGGGATGACCGGGATGACGTCGAGGATCATCCACTCCGGCCGGTGCCCCGACTTGCGGAAGGCGTCGACCACCTTGAGCCGCTTGGCGGCCTTCAGGCGGCGGATCTGGCTGGTCTCGGTGCGCATCACGATGCGCAGCTCCTCGGCCAACTCGTCGACGTCGATGCGCTGGAGCAGCTCCTTGATCGCCTCGGCGCCCATCTTGGCGGTGAACGCCTCCTCGCTGTGCTTCTCGCGCACCTCGCGGTAGCGCTCCTCGGTGAGCAGCTCGCGCTCCTTGAGCTCGGTCTCACCGGGATCGATGACGACGTAGCTCTCGAAGTAGAGGATGCGCTCGAGGTCCCGCAGGCTGATGTCGAGCAGGTGGCCGATGCGCGACGGCAGGCCCTTGAAGAACCAGACGTGCGACACCGGGCAGGCGAGCTCGATGTGGCCCATGCGCTCGCGGCGCACGCGCGACCGGGTCACCTCCACGCCGCACTTGTCGCAGATGACGCCCCGGTGCTTCATCCGCTTGTATTTCCCGCACAGGCACTCCCAGTCCGTGATCGGACCGAAGATCTTGGCGCAGAAGAGCCCGTCCCGCTCCGGCTTGAAGGTCCGGTAGTTGATCGTCTCCGGCTTGGTGACCTCGCCGAAGCTCCAGGACCGGATCTTCTCCGGCGACGCGATCGAGATCTTGATCGCGTTGAAATCCTTGAGCGACTGTGGCTTGTCAAAACTGCTGAATGGTTGCAACTGTCTGTCCTCCCTTAGACCTTGAGGAGCTCGACGTCGAGACAGAGGCTCTGGAGCTCGCGCACGAGTACGTTGAAGGACTCGGGCAGCCCCGGCGCATCCGGGACATCCCCCTTGACGATCGCCTCATACACCTTGCTGCGGCCTTCCACGTCGTCGCTCTTGACCGTCAGCAGCTCCTGGAGGGTGTAGGCGGCGCCGTAGGCCTCGAGCGCCCAGACCTCCATCTCTCCGAAGCGCTGGCCGCCGAACTGGGCCTTGCCCCCCAGCGGCTGCTGGGTGATCAGCGAGTACGGTCCGATCGACCGCGCGTGGATCTTGTCGTCGACCAGGTGCGACAGCTTGAGCATGTAGATGAACCCCACGGTCACCTTCTGCTCGAAGGCGTCGCCGGACATGCCGTCGTAGAGCGGCGTCTTGCCCGACTCCGGCAGCTCGGCCTGCCGCAGCAGCTCCTTGATATCGCTCTCGCGGGCGCCGTCGAACACCGGCGTCGCGAACTTGATGCCGAGCGCCCGGCCGGCCCACCCGAGGTGGGTCTCCAGGATCTGCCCGACGTTCATGCGGCTGGGCACGCCCAGCGGGTTGAGCACGATCTCCACCGGCGTGCCGTCCGGCAGGTAGGGCATGTCCTCCTCGCGCAGGATCCGCGAGATCACCCCCTTGTTGCCGTGCCGGCCGGCCATCTTGTCGCCCACCTGCAGCTTGCGCTTCATGGCGACGTAGACCTTGACCAGCTTGATCACGCCGGGCGGCAGCTCGTCCCCCTTCTGGAGCAGGGCCACCCGCTCCTCGTTGACCCGGTGCAGCACCTCGACGTGCGAGTCGGTCTTCTTGTAGACGATCTCCACCGCGTCGATCAGCCGCCGCTCGTCGACTGGCAGGCGCAGGATCTCCTGCCGGGTGAGCCGCTCGAGGGTGGCCATGTTGATCGGATCGCCCGCCTTGAGCAGCTCCTGGCCAGTGCGCGACTTGACGGCGGCGTTGACCTTCTTGCCCACCAGGATGTCGCTCACCTTCTTGTTGCGCTCCTCGGTGAGGATGCGCACCTCGTCCTTGATGTTCTTCTCCAGGCGGGAGATCTCATACTGCTCGATCTCCTTGGCCCGGATGTCCTTCTCGACCCCCTTGCGGGAGAAGATCTTGACGTCGACGATGGTCCCCTCGATGCCCGGCGGCACCTTGAGCGAGGCGTCACGGACGTCGCCGGCCTTCTCGCCGAAGATCGCCCGCAGCAGCTTCTCCTCGGGGGTGAGCTGGGTCTCCCCCTTCGGCGTCACCTTGCCGACCAGGATGTCGCCGGCCTTCACCGTGGCGCCGATGCGGACGATGCCGCTCTCGTCGAGGTCCTTGAGCGCCGACTCCGAGACGTTCGGGATGTCGCGCGTGATCTCCTCGGGTCCCAGCTTGGTGTCGCGGGCCTCGATCTCGAACTCCTCGATGTGGATGGAGGTGTAGTAGTCCTCCCGCACCAGCTTCTCGGAGATCAGGATCGCGTCCTCGAAGTTGTAGCCGCGCCAGGGCATGAAGGCGACCAGCACGTTGCGGCCGAGCGCCAGCTCGCCGAGCTCGGTGCAGGGGCCGTCGGCCAGCACGTCCCCCTTCTTGACCCGCTGCCCCTCGAAGACCACCGGCTTCTGGGTGATGCAGGTGTTCTGGTTCGAGCGGCGGAACTTGATGAGCTGGTAGATGTCGGCGCCGAAGTCCTTGGTCTCGCCGGTCTCCAGGTCCTCCCCCTCGACGCGCACGATGATGCGCTCGGCATCCACCGAGTCGACCACGCCGCCCCGCTTGGTGAGCACCACCGCGCCGGAGTCCTGGGCCACGATCCCCTCGAGGCCGGTGCCGACGATCGGCGAGTCGGAGCGCAGCAGCGGCACCGCCTGGCGCTGCATGTTCGAGCCCATCAGCGCGCGGTTGGCGTCGTCGTTCTCGAGGAACGGGATGAGCGCCGCGGCCACCGACACCAGCTGCTTGGGGCTGATGTCCATGTAGTCGATGCGGTCCCGCTCGACGGAGATGAAGTCGCCGCCGGCGCGCGAGATGATACGGTCCTGCACGAAGAAGCCGGTCTCGTCGAGCCGGGCGTTGGCCTGCGCGATGATGTACTTCTCCTCGTCCCACGCCGAGAGGTAGAAGGCGTGCGGCTCGGCGTCGACCGGCCGCTTGCCGGCCTTGGCCAGGCGGTCGTTCTCCGCCTTCAGCTCGTCGCCGGTGACCACCTGCCCGAGGCGGAGCTGGCCGTCGCCCACCTTCATGATCCGGAAGTGGTCGAGCACCCGGCCCCCTTCCACCCTCTTGTACGGGCTCTCGATGAACCCGTAGTCGTTGATGCGGGCGTAGGTGGCGAGCGACGAGATGAGGCCGATGTTCGGGCCTTCCGGCGTCTCGATCGGGCAGATGCGGCCGTAGTGCGTGGCGTGCACGTCGCGCACCTCGAAGCCGGCCCGCTCGCGCGAGAGGCCGCCCGGTCCCAGGGCCGACAGGCGCCGCTTGTGGGTGACCTCGGAGAGCGGGTTCGTCTGGTCCATGAACTGCGAGAGCTGCGACGAGCCGAAGAACTCCTTGATCGCCGCGATCACCGGCTTGGAGTTGATCAGGTCGTGCGGCATCGCCGAATCGATGTCCTGATGGACCGACATCTTCTCCTTGATCGCCCGCTCCATGCGCACGAGGCCGATGCGGAACTGGTTCTCCAGCAGCTCGCCGACGGCGCGCACGCGGCGGTTGCCCAGGTTGTCGATGTCGTCGACCCGGCCGACGTCCTTCTGCAGGCGCAGCAGGTACTCGATGACGCGGAAGAAGTCGTCCGCGCCGAGGGTCTTCTGGTCGACCGGCACCTCGGTGTCCAGCTTGATGTTGAACTTGAAGCGGCCGACCCGCGAGAAGTCGTAGCGTTTGGCGTCGAAGAACATGCCATAGAACAGCGAGCGGGCGCTCTCCAGGGTCGGCGGATCGCCCGGGCGCATGCGGCGGTAGATCTCGATCAGCGCCTCGCGCGAGCTCTTGGTGGTGTCCTTGGCCAGGGTGTTCGAGAGGGTGGCCCCCACCAGCTCCCAGTCGGGGAAGAAGACCTCGACCGGGGTCGAGCTGCGGCCGTCCAGCCGCTCGTCGACGTCCTCGGGCACCAGCTCGTTGGCCTCGAAGAGCACCTCACCGGTATCGAGGTCGACCACGTCGCCGATGAAGAAGGCGCGCTCGAGGTCCTCGCGGTCGACGTCGAAGGCGAGGGTCTGGCCGGTGTCGAGCTTGCCGATCTGCTCCTTGGAGAGCGTGATGCCGGCGAAGATGGGGTACGTCTCGCGGCGGCCGCGGCTCTGGCGGTCCTTCAGCCGCTCGGGGTCCAGCACCTTGGGGCCGACGTGCAGGGTGAACTTGCCCGCCCCCTCGGAGGTGAGGCCGACCGGGGTGTAGAACTGGCGGAGGATCGACTCGTCGGACTCCAGCCCCAGGGCGCGCAGGAAGACCGTGCCGTGGAACTTGCGCTTGCGGTCGATGCGCACCGACAGCACGTCCTTCTGGTCGTACTCGAACTCCACCCAGGAGCCGCGGTACGGGATGATCTTGGCGAGGTAGGAGCGCGGCCCCTCCTTGGTGAAGAAGACGCCGGGGCTGCGGTGGAGTTGCGAGACGATGACGCGCTCGGTGCCGTTGATGACGAACGTGCCGTTGTCCGTCATCAGCGGGATGTCGCCGAAGTAGACCTCCTCCTCCTTGGCGTCGCGCATCATGCGCGTGCCGGTCTCGGGATCGCGGTCATAGACGAACAGGCGGAAGGTGACCTTCAGAGGCACGGCGAAGGTCATGCCGCGCTCCTGGCAGTCCGAGATCGAATACTTGAGCTGCAGGTCGACGGGGTTGCCGCAGATGTCGCACTTCGTCACCCGGTTCTTGTTGACGAAGCCGCACTCCGTGCAGGTGACCGTCTCCTCGTGGGGGTGGTCCGTCATGATCTTGGCACCGCAGTTGGTGCAGGTCATGCGGAGGTATTCGAGGCCCTTGAGCTCGCCGCACTTACATTGCCAATCCCCGATCTGGTACTTGACGAAGTCGAGCGAGCAGGTCTCGCGAAAATCGGAGAACGGAAAGATGCCCGTGAAGACCGCCTGCAAGCCCTGGTTGGCCCGCTCCTCGGGCAGCAGGTTCATCTGCAGGAAGCGCTCGTAGCTCCGCCGCTGGACGTCGATCAGGTTCGGGATCGGCAGCGACGTCGTGATGCGGGAGAAGTCCTTCCGATAGCCGTTGCGCGCTGAAATCTGCGGGGTGGAAAGCGTGTCCATAGGGGTCTTGCTATCTCCTCGATGCCTGGGTAGATCGGTACGTCTCTTCTACGCGGCAAACAAAGTTACTGCCGTGGGGGGGGCGCCGGATCCGGCTCCCGGGCCGAGGGGCCCCGGAAGCAGGAGACACCATGCCCGGCCCTCCGCTCGTCCCGCGGAAGGTCACCGGGCATGGTGAACATAGACCAGAACAGCGTCCGCGCCCGGTTTATGCCCGGGCCGGACGCCGTGCCGGTATCCTGTGATGCTCGTTGAGCTTGAGGCGTAGCGTGGCTCCTCTCGCTCGCGTTACTTGATCTCGATCGTGGCCCCGGCCTCTTCGAACTTCTTCTTGATCGACTCGGCCTCGTCCTTCGAGACCGCTTCCTTCACCGTGGCGGGAGCGGACTCCACGAGGTCCTTGGCCTCCTTGAGGCCGAGGCTCGTCACCTCGCGGACCGCCTTGATGACGTTGATCTTCTTCTCGCCCGCCGCCTTGAGGACGACATCGAACTCGGTCTTCTCCTCGGCCACCGGCGCGGCCGCCCCGCCGCCGGCCGCCGGCGCGGCCGCAACCGCCGCCGCCGCGGAGACCCCGTAGTGGTCCTCGAGGGCCTTGACCAGGTTGTTCAGCTCGAGGACGGTGAGCTGGTCGATCTGACTGATGAAATCTTCGGTCGCGATAGCCATGTTCCTCTCCTTAACTCCGTTTTTCCATATTCTGAAGGCCAGGCGGCATCGCCGTCCTAGACCTGCTCTTCCTTTTTCTTCCGGACCTGGTCCAGCACCATCACGAACGACTGCGGGACCGCGGCCAGCACGCGGACGAACCGGGTGACCGGCGACTGCATCAGGAACAGCAGCTTGGCGATCAGCTCCTCGCGGCTCGGCAGCGAGGCGATGTCCTTGATCTGGTCGGCGGCGATGGCGCGCCCCTCGACGAGGCCGGCCTTCAGCTTGATGGCCGGCACGTCCTTGGCGTAGTCGGTCAGCGCCTTGGCCACCGCGACCGGGTCGGTGAGGCTGAAGACGACGGCCGTCGGCCCCACGAAGTGCTCCTTGAGCTGCCCCAGGGCCTGGCTGTCGATGGCGCGCAGGGCGAGGGTGTTCTTCACCACGACGTACTCGCCGCCGCTCTGGCGCACCCGGTTGCGCAGCTCGGTCACCTGCGGGACGGTGATCCCCTGGTAGCCGAGCAGGAAGGCGTGCGGCGCCTTCGCGAGGCCGCCCTCGTAGTCGGCCAGCATCTGCTCTTTGTCATTACGGGTCAAAGGCATGACTCTCTCCTAATCCCTGGCTGCAAGCCCCGGGCTACGCCTCGGTTGCCGCCATCGCGGTCTCGTCCACTTTGATGCCGGGCCCCATCGTCGAGGAGAGGCTGACCCCCTTGACGTACTTGCCCTTGGCCGCGCTCGGCTTCGCCTTGATCACGGCGCCGATCAGGGCCTCGGCGTTGTCCGCCAGCCGCTCGGCGCCGAAGGAGAGCTTGCCGACGGGGGCGTGGATGATCCCCGTCTTGTCGACGCGGAACTCCACCTTGCCGGCCTTGATCTCCTGCACCGCGCGGGCGACGTCGAGCGTCACCGTGCCCGCCTTCGGGTTGGGCATCAGGCCGCGGGGGCCGAGCACCTTGCCGAGGCGGCCGACGACGCGCATCATGTCCGGCGTGGCCACGACCGAGTCGAAGTCCAGCCAGCCCCCCTCGATCCGCTTCGCCAGGTCCTCGCCGCCCACGTGGTCGGCGCCGGCCTCCTCGGCCTCGCGGATCTTCTCGCCGCTGGCGAACACCAGCACCCGCGACACCGTGCCCAGGCCGTGCGGCAGCACCACGGTGCCGCGCACCATCTGGTCGGCGTGCTTGGGGTCGACCCCGAGGCGCATCGCGACCTCCAACGACTCGTCGAACTTGGCGTACTTCACCTGCGTCGCCAGCTCGATCGCGTCCTTCAGCGGATAGGGCCGGGTCTCGACCTTCTCGACCGCCTGCCGGTACTTCTTTCCATGCTTCGGCACGACTGTTCTCCTTGTCTTGACCTCAGGGCCTAACCCTGGATCTCGATGCCCATCGAGCGGGCGGTCCCCTCGATCGTCTTGATCGCGGCCTCCAGGCTGGCCGCGTTGAGGTCGGGCAGCTTGGTCTTGGCGATCTCCTCCACCTGCGCCCGGGTCACCTTGCCGACCTTCTTCTTGTTCGGCTCGCCCGACCCCTTGTCGATCCCGGCGGCCTTGATCAGCAGGATCGGCGCCGGCGGCGTCTTGGTGATGAAGGTGTAGCTGCGGTCGGCGTAGACGGTGATGACCACGGGGATGATCAGGCCGGACTGCGACGCCGTCCGGGCGTTGAAATTCTTCACGAAGTCCATGATGTTGACGCCCGCCTGGCCCAGCGCGGGGCCCACCGGGGGCGCCGGCGTCGCCGCGCCGGCCGGGATCTGCAGCTTGATCTGTCCAACGACTTTCTTGGCCATTCCTCAACCCCGTTTCAGGGCGGCCACACAGGGCCGCCCCTACAGTTTCTGGACTTGCGAGAAATCCAGCTCGACCGGCGTCTGCCGGCCGAAGATCGTCACCATCACCTTGAGCGTGTTGCGGTCGAGGTTCACCTCGTCGACCACGCCCGTGAAATTGTTGAACGGGCCGTCGGTGATCCGCACCGGCTCCGCCTTCTCGAACATGTACTTGGGCTTCGGCTTCTCCTTCGCCGTGACCACCTGCTCGAGGATGTTGTTCACCTCATCCTCCGAGAGCGGGGTCGGCTTCTTGCCGGTGCCCACGAAGCCCGTCACCTTGGGCGTGTTCTTGACCACGTGCCAGGCGGCGTCCGACATCTCCATCTCGACCAGGATGTAGCCGGGGAAGAACTTGCGCTGCGTCTCCTTCTTCTTCCCCCCCTTGTACTCGACCACCGTCTCGGTCGGGATGCGGATCTCGCCGAAGGCGTCCCCCATGCCGAGCGCGTCGGCGCGCTGGCGCAGGGTCTCCTTCACCCGCTCCTCGAACCCGGAGTAGGTGTGGACGATGTACCACTTCCGGTCGGCGACGCTCTTCTCGTCGGTCATCCAAACACCTTCACGATGCCCTGGTACGCCCAGACGATGAGGCGGTCCGCCGTGAACAGGAACACGCCGAAGATGACGCTGGTGACCAGCACCACGATCGTCGTCCCCACCACCTCGTCCCGGGTGGGAAAGCTCACCTTCCGCATCTCCGTGCGGACCTCCGACAGGAATTCCTTGGTCTTCGTCCACCAATTCATCGCTTGGGCCTCGATCGTAAGTCCAACTAAGACTGAAAAAGACTGGCAGGCCAGGAGGGACTCGAACCCCCAACCCTCGGTTTTGGAGACCGATGCTCTACCATTATGAGCTACTGGCCTGTACGCAACTTCGATGTCAAAACGCGTTCGGGGAGGGAGCCCGGAGGCCCCTCCCCCACGTCCAACAAAGCCTTATTCCCTACGCCACGATCTCCGTGACCGTGCCGGCGCCAACGGTGCGGCCCCCCTCGCGGATGGCGAAGCGAACGCCCTTCTCCATCGCGATCGGCGCGATCAGCTCGATCTCCAGGTTCACATTGTCCCCCGGCATCACCATCTCGGTGCCCTCCGGAAGCGTCGCCACGCCCGTCACGTCCGTCGTGCGGAAGTAGAACTGCGGACGGTAGCCGTTGAAGAACGGCGTGTGGCGCCCGCCCTCCTCCTTCGTCAGCACGTACACCTCGCCCTTGAACTTCGTGTGCGGCTTGATCGACCCCGGCTTCGCCAGCACCTGCCCACGCTCCACGTCGTCCTTCTTGGTACCGCGCAGCAGCACCCCGATGTTGTCGCCCGCCTGACCCTGGTCGAGCAGCTTCTTGAACATCTCGACCCCGGTGACGATCGTCTTCGCCGTGTCGCGGATGCCCACGATCTCCACCTCGTCGCCCACCTTGACGATCCCGCGCTCCACACGACCGGTCACCACCGTGCCGCGCCCCGAGATCGAGAAGATGTCCTCGATCGGCATCAGGAAGTCCTTGTCGATCGCCCGCTCCGGCAGCGGAATGTAGCTGTCCACCGCGTCGATCAGCTCGATGATCTTCGCCCCCCACTCGCTGTCCGCCGTGCCGCTCTCCAGCGCCTTCAGCGCCGACCCGCGGACGATCGGAATGTCATCCCCGGGGAAGTCGTACGAGCTCAGCAGCTCGCGCAGCTCCAGCTCCACCAGGTCGAGCAGCTCCGGGTCGTCGACCATGTCGCACTTGTTCATGAACACCACCATCGACGGCACGCCCACCTGGCGGGCCAGCAGGATGTGCTCGCGCGTCTGCGGCATCGGACCGTCCGCGGCCGACACCACCAGGATCGCGCCGTCCATCTGCGCCGCGCCGGTGATCATGTTCTTCACGTAGTCGGCGTGGCCCGGGCAGTCGACGTGCGCGTAGTGGCGCTTCTCGCTCTGGTACTCCACGTGGGCGGTCGCGATCGTGATGCCGCGCTCGCGCTCCTCGGGAGCCTTGTCGATCTGGTCGAACGCCACGAAGTCCGCCAGCCCCTTCGACGCCAGCACTCGCGTGATCGCCGCCGTCAGGGTCGTCTTGCCGTGATCGACGTGACCGATGGTACCGACGTTGACGTGCGGCTTCGAACGGTTGAACTTCTCCTTGCCCATGGCGCTATCCGATGCCTCCTAAACGGGGTGTGATTTGTTATCGAGTCTAGTACCGAACAATGGAGCCCACGACCGGATTTGAACCGGTGACCCCTTCCTTACCAAGGAAGTGCTCTACCCCTGAGCCACGTGGGCTTGAGACACTCGTGGAATCGACCGCGGCCTAGGCCGGGCCATCCCCGACAGTCAAACCGCGCGATCCTACATCCTCCCCCCGACTCATGTAAAGCCCCTTCATTCGCGGGTGACGGCCTCTGTTGGGAGCCCGACGAGGACGTCCCGGGGAAGGACGCCCGAGGGAAAGGACCAGTATTGTGCCAGAGGACGGACGGCTTGTCTAGGGGTATTTTGCGGCCGCTCGAACAGCCACCACTCCCCCGCCGTCCTGCCGGTGAGCCCCAGCCGTCCCGGGTCCCCCCCGAAGGCGGCGGCCACGTCCACCGGCGTGCCGCGGACGAGGAAGTAGCGGAAACGCCCGCCGTGACGCCGGTAGTCGAACAACTGCGGGTTCCAGTCGTTCCATTCCCGCAGCAGGCCGTCCCAGCTCTTCCCCGGCCGGAAGCGGGCCGAGGTCTGGAACAGCTCGGCGAAGGAGAAGAGGATGCGCCCCCCCTTCTCCACCTGGTAGTAGGCCGGGAAGTGGAGGTAGACCGGCACCCCCGGCCAGCTCGCCGACTGCCGCTCGAAGATCAGCCCCGCCAGGTTCTCCCCCGGCGCCGTGCCCGCCAGCACCTCCTCCAGGCCCGCGCTCTCCCCCCGGAAGCGCAGGAAGGCCGAGAGGGTCTGCATGAATTGGACGGCCACCACCAGCCCCACCAGCGCCGCCACCAGCCGCCGCCGCTCCGGCACGGGGGGCGGCAGCGCCAGCACCCCCATCATGGCCGCGAACGGCGCCACCCGGTCGGCGATCAGGTAGCCGCCGCGGAACTCGGGGAGGAGCAGATAGAGGAAGGCCAGCCAGAGGGCGAGGGTGGCGAAGCGGGTGCGGAAAAGGAGGGCCCACGGCTCGCTGCGCTCGGTTTGGTTTCCTCTCCCGGCCTGTTGGCCCTCATCACCCCGGCCCTCTTCTCCCGGCCTCCCCCCCGTCCACCGGGAGAAGAGGGAGAAGGCCCTTTCCCGGAAGATCACCGCCACCACCGCCGTCAGCGCCAGCAGCCCGAGCAGCAGCCAGCCGGTGCGGTCGGGGTAGGACCCAAAGAGGAGGTCGGGCAGCCGGAGGAGCTTGGCGGTGAGGGGGAGGCGGAGGGGCGGGGCGCTCCGCATCCGCCGCTCGTAACCGCTGATCACCCCCGGCGCGGTCCGCAGCACGCCGTAGGCCATCACCGCGAGGCATAGCGCCACCCCGGGGACCAGGGCCGACAGCCAGAGTGCCAGCCGCTTCCACGGCGGGCGCCTGCAGATCGCGATCCACCCCACCATCCCCGCGAAGAGGAGGAGAAACTGCAGGTGGACCGTATAGAAGAGGACGCACACCCCCGCCAGCGCCAGCCACGGCCGCCACCCGAACGGCCGATCGAAGAGAGCGTCCGCCAGCGCCACCCCGCCCAGCGCCAGGGGGATGGCGAGGAGGTTGTCCACGAACCCCCAGTAGAAGACAGTGTTGTAGGTGAGCGCCAGGGGGAGCAGCGCGTACCACCCCGGCCGCCCGGCGCGCCGGCAGAGGGCGAGCGCCGCGAGGCCCACCCCCAGCAGCGACGCCGAGACCACCAGCTTGCCCGCCACGTTGATGGGCACCCCCCAGGCGAGCCCCGCCGTCAGCAGCTTGAAGAGGCCGTGCGGCGTCCACAGCGCCAGCTCGTAGGTCTCGCGGAAGCGCCGGAGGGGGTCGGAGTACCAGCGCAGGAGCGCCGACAGGGCGAGCTGCTGCGGATAGTCCACCATCGGCGGAAACCGCACCACCCAGAGCGGCAGCGCCCAGAGCGCCGCGGCGGCGAGAGCGAGGCGGGATTTGGCGGTCATGGCGCGGGTGGGGAGAGTATCACCTGGGAGGACGGGCACGGACGACCCTAGGACCACACGGACGGCCACGGGCCGCGTGATCGTCCGAGCGGGTCCGTGGGAGTCCGTGCCCGTCCTTCTCCCCCAACTCCTAAATTCTTAGTTGACATCCCCGCCCGCTCCCCGCTATGATCCTAATTCGTTAGGAGATCACCGATGCCCCGCAAGACCTCAGACCCGCTGACCCCGCTGGAGCTCGAGATCATGAAGGTGCTCTGGGAGACCGGGCCCGCCGCCACGCAGACCGTGCAGGAGCGGCTCGCCCCCGGGCGCAAGCTCGCCTACAACACCGTGCAGACCATGCTCAACGTGCTGCATCGCAAGGGCAAGGTCAAGCGCGAGCTCGCCGGCCGCGCCTACCTCTACGAGCCCGTGGTGAGCCGAGCCCAGGCCGCCCGCCAAGCGCTCGGGGATCTGGTGAGCCGGATGTTCGAGGGGTCGGCCGAGAGCCTGGTCTTGAGCCTGGTCGAGGCCCGCCAGCTCACCCCGGAGAAGCTGGCCGAGCTGTCGGCGCTGGTCGAGAAAGGCGAGACGAGCGAGGAGGATCCGCGATGACGATCGAATGGCCTGTCCTCACCTTCGTCCTCAACGCCCTCTGGCAGGTGCCGCTCGCGGCGGCTGTGGGGATCGCCGGAGACCGGTTCCTCCACCGCTCGCCGGCCCGCCTGCGCCACCTGTTGTGGCTCGCCGTCCTCGGGGTCGCCGTGGCGCTTCCTCTCACGGCCGGCTTCGGACCTCTCCTCCCCCGCCCCGACGTCCACGCCTCCGCGGCCCCGGTGGCGGTGCCCGAGCGCGCCGCCGAGGAAGGGGCCTGGCGCGCCGCGCTTCCCACGGAGGAGAGACGGCTCCCGGCCGGCGCCGCCGCGGTGGGGGCGGGCCTCTGGGCTTTGACCGTTCTCGCCTTCGGATTCAGGCTGGGCCGCGCCTGGGTCCGGGCGCGCCGGCTGGTCCGCAACGCCCGGCCTCTGGAGATCCCGGACGCCCTCGTCCCGCTCGTCGACCGCTGTCGCGCGGCGCTCGGCGTTCGCGGCGAGATCCTCGGCTCGCCCGAGCTCGCCGGTCCGGTCACCGTGGGAGCGCGGCGGCCGGTGATCCTCCTGCCGTCCCGCTTTTTCGACACCGCCTCGCCCGAGGAGGTGGCCTCGGCGCTCGGCCACGAGCTCGCCCACATCCGGCGCCGGGATTACGCCATCAGCCTGCTCTGCGAGGCGCTGCTCCTTCCCATCGCGTTCCATCCGGCGGCGCGGCTGCTGCGCCGCCGGCTCACGGAGACCCGGGAGATGGCCTGTGACGAGGAGGTCGTGAACGGCCTCGTCCCGCCACGGCTCTACGCGCGGTCGCTGCTCGCCCTGGCGGCGGCCGGCGCTGGCCTCCCCCGGCCCTCTACCACCCTGGGCGCCCTCGACGCCCACACTCTGGAGGTGCGTATGAAGAGGATATTGGACAGTACACCTCGCACGGGCTCCCGGCCGGCCCGCGCGGCCTTGGGAGCGGCCCTGCTGCTGCTCGGCGGCATCGCCCTGGCGGCCTCGGAGGTCACCGTCCGGCCGGTGTCCGCCGACGCGCGCGGCGGCGCCCTCGGCTCCTTCGTCGGTACCTGGAGCGCCGACTGGGCCCCCGACCTCAAGGAAGGCGGCAACGGTCAGAAGGTGCGGGCCCTCGACCTGGAGATCCACCCCGACGGCCGCATCGTGGAGACCTGGTACAAGTACCGGAAGGAGGGGGGCGCTCCGCAGAAGGAGGTCCTGTCCGTGACGGACTATACGGTCGAGGGGAACACCTTGAAATTCACCGTCCGCGTCAAGGATTTCTCCTTCCGCGACAAGCCGCCCGGGCCCGCCGAGCTCCGGGAGTCGATCGAGCTCCAGGGAGGGGACGAGGCCGTCTGGCGCAGCGTCTCAAACTCCTACATCGAAGCCCTCAAGAAGCGCGGCGAGCCCGTGCCTCCCCCGCCCCCGCCGCTCCCGATGAAGCGACAGCCCTGAGCGGCGTTGACCGCCGGCTCTGAGCCCGTCCGGGGAGGTTTCCCCCGGTCAGGAGAGGTGTCGGCGGTCGTCTCACCCCATTCCCTCCGCCGAAAAGCCCATTTCCCCAGATCCTGCCCGCTCTCCGCGGAGAAAGAACCATTCCTCGCTCCCAAAGGCCCTCTTCGGACCAGTCAATGAGCATTTACCCCCGTAAATAGCCTCACATCACGGCCAAAAGGTCTTTTGCCGCGGGAAAAGACCTTTTCCCGCTCCCGCCCCCCTCTTTTGCCCCGGCAAAAGATCCTTGCTCTCTGGGAAATGACTCCGAAAGCTCCACGCCAAGACGAGAGCCACGTTGAGATTCTCGCCGGAAGGGGGTTGACATCCTGCTCCCTAGCTCACTATTATATGTGCATCATTGCTGTCTGTCCAGAGGCTCTGATGGCCCGCAGGGCTCCGCCGTCACGTCCGGCGTCGAGACCGGGGCGTTCTTTGACAAGCGAAGCACCTGGGGGAACGGATACGGGGCCGTTTCCCCGGGCCCACCTTTTCGGGCTTGGAATCCAAGAGCTCAAGGAGACCCCATGGCCGCGATCACCGAGCCTACCCCGGCTCGCTCCGCCGCCGGTAGTGGCGGTGCGCCTTGGCGCGGTTGCCGCAGGTCTCCATCGAGCACCAGCGGCGGGAGCGGTTGCGGCTGTGGTCGAGGAAGAGCCAGGTGCAGGCGCTGCCGGCGCACTCCCGCACCCGCTGCCGCTCCTCCGCGGTGAGCAGCTCGGCCGCCGAGCGCAGGATGGGCCACAGCAGCGCCTCCAGCGAGCCTTCCGGCGCCGCCCACCCCCAGACAGTTTCCTCCCCCCGGCGCTCCAGACGAAGTCGGGAGAGCGCCTCCGGCAGCGCCGCGTTCAGCCGCTCCAGGTCGGCGGGCTCCGGCGCTCCCCCGGCCGCCAAGGCCGAGAAGATCCGGTACAGAGTCTCCCGCAGGCCGCGGGCCCGCGCGAGCGCCGCCGCGGCCGCCCGGGGGTCCCGTCCGGCCCGGGCCGCCAGGCGGACCTCCTCGCCTTCGGTCAGCAGGCCCGCCTGCCGCGCGAAGGCGAGGAGGTCCGGATAGCCGCACAGCTTGTCGGTCTCCGGCCGTCCCCGGTCGCTCCAGGTGTTGGCGAAGTCCAGACCGAGGGCACCGCCGGACAGATCGAAGGTCGGGTCCTGCTCCACGGCCTTATTCTAACCTACAAAAAGGTCTTGACAGGTGAGAACCAGGGGAATAGGCTAACTTGTATGGGCCGGATAGGGAGTTAGACAACGAAAGGAGAGCCGCCATGAGCCAAGTCGAGACCCTCGCCGATCAATTGGAGCGCCTGTTCCGTGGCGGCGCCTGGCACGGCCCGGCGGTGGCCGAGGCGCTCGCCGGCGTCGACGCCGCCACCGCCGCCGCCCGGCCCCTTCCTGGCGCCCATTCGATCTGGGAGATCGTGCATCACCTGACGGTCTGGAACGACGCGCCGCGGCGGCGCATCGACGGCGAGCGGCTCCAGGACCTGCCGGCCGAGCAGGACTGGCCGCCGGTCGGGGACGTCTCGCCGGGCGCCTGGCAGGCGGCGCTCGCGGCGCTCGAAGAGGCCCACGCCGCGCTGCGGGCCCGCGTCCTCGACCTCACCGACGCCCAGCTCGACGATCCGGTCGCCGGCAGCGATCCCACGGTACGGGGGATGCTCCTCGGCGTGCTGCAGCACAACGCCTACCACGCCGGACAGATCGCTCTTCTGCGCAAGGGTCTGGGAGGGACGCCATGACGACGCTGGAGTCCGTCCGCGACGAGCTGATCGAGCGCCGCGAGCGCCTGGCGGGCTTGGCGATCACGGTCCGCGAGAGCCAGCTCGTGGAGCTGCTGCGCCAGGTGGACAGCGCCCTCGAGCGCCTCGACGGCGGGAATTGGGGGCAGTGCTCCATCTGTCTGGGTACCGTCGAGGGGGACCGGCTGATGGCGGACCCGCTGGTGAGCGTCTGCCTGGACTGCCTCTCGCCCTCCGAGCGGAGAGCGCTGGAGCGGGACCTGGAGGCGGCGGCGCGCGTGCAGGCCGCGCTCCTGCCGCCGCGCCAGCTCCAGCACGACGGCTGGGAGGTGTCGCTGCTGTGGGAGCCGCTCGGGCCGGTCTCCGGGGACCATTACGACCTGCTGCGGCCGCGGCGCGAGGACGAGCCGCTCCACCTCGTGGTGGGGGACGTGGCGGGCCATGGCGTGGCGGCCTCGCTCCTCGAGTCGCACCTGCACGCGCTCCTGCGGGCTCTCGCGGCTCCCGGCCTGTCTCTCGCCGCGCTGATCGCGCGGGCCAACCGTCTGCTGTGCGAGGTCACCCTCCCCGCCGCCTATGCCACGCTGCTGGCGGCGCGGCTGTACGCCGGCGGCCGGGTGGAGCTGGCGAGCGCCGGGCATCCGCGGCCGCTGCTCGCCGACCGCCGCGGCGTGCGCCCCGTCGAGGGGGCGGGGCTGCCGCTCGGGCTCTTCTGCGAGGCGGAGTACGCGACCCGCGACCTCCAGCTCGCCGTGGGCGATACGCTGCTCCTCTACACGGACGGCTGGACCGAGGCGGCGACGGACGAGGAGGAGTACGGCATCGGCCGGGCCGCCGCCGTCCTGCGCCGGGTCCAGGACCGTCCGCTGGCCGAGCTGCTCGCCGCCTGCCGGCTGGACATGGAGGATTTCCTGCACGGGGCGCCGCGCGGGGACGACCTCACGCTCCTGGCGCTGCGCCGCGTGGCCTGAGGATCGCCCGGCGATCAGGTCCTTGTCCTCCCTCCTCGCGCTCGCATAGGCTAGCCGGCCATGGAACCCGCCTCGCTGCCCTTCTCCGCCTGGGAGAGCTTCTACGTCATCGTCGGCTCCTCGGCCGCGGCCCTGACCGGCCTGCAGTTCGTGGTGATCGTCCTGGGGGCCGAGCTCAACCGGGGGAGCAGCAACGCGGTGACCCGCGCCTTCGGTACCCCGACCATCGTGCACTTCTGCGCCGTCCTGCTCCTGGCGGCCATCCTGAGCGCACCGTGGCCGGGGATGGCGAGCGCCGGGACGGGCCTCGCCATCTGCGGAGCCCTGGGATTCATCTATGGGCTGATCGTCATCCGGCACGCGCTGCACCAGACGGACTACAAGATGGTGCTGGAGGACTGGATCTGGCACTGCTCGCTGCCTATCGTCGGCTACGCGACGCTGTTCGGCGCCGCGATCACGCTCCAGCGGCACGAGGCGGTGTCCCTGTTCGTGATCGCCGGCACCGCGCTCCTCCTGCTCTTCGTGGGCATCCACAACGCCTGGGACGCGGTCACCTACATCGCGATCGACATGCGGCAGCAGCGGGACCGGTCCGAGGCCGGGGAGAAGGCCCGGCACCCCGCGAAGCCGCGCCGCTGAGCGTCCACGGATCCACGTCGTCACGGCGGTGCCTCGCGTCAAGAAAAGTGGCACCAAGATGCTACAGAGGGGGCCGGAGCGGCACCGGTCTTATTGAGGGGTGGCTCCGGCGGTGGTCGCCGGAGCGCGACGCAAAGGAGACGAGCCATGAAAAAGGGCGTCAAGAAGCTTCGGCTACACCGGGAGACGCTGCTCAGCCTGAACGAGGCGAGCCTCGGGAAGGCGGTCGGGGGCGTGACCGCCGACCCCACGCGCTGTGGCACGAACTGTACGCTCTGCGACCGGACGGACACCTGCACTCACTGCAGCAATACCTGCCCGTGAGCTGAGAGCGGCCCGGGGATGATGGCTCCGGCGGTGGCCGCCGGAGCCGGACGGCAAAGGAGGCGAGACATGAGGAAGGGAGTCAAGAAGCTGCGGCTGCACCGGGAGACGCTACGGACTCTGACCGGCAAGAGCCTCGAGATCGTGGCCGGGGGCATTTCCACTGGCACCCGCTGTGCCACGGAGTGCGATGGCTGCACGGACACCTGCACCCAGTGCAGCAATACCTGCAAGTGAGCTGAGGACAGCCCTGGAAGGGCGTCTCCGCCAGGGGGCGCTCCGCCTCGGCCGTCCTTTCCCGGCGTCCCCGCGGCACATCCGTTATAGAGTCGGCGCCAGCCGCCGCGGCGGCGGAGATCCATGGACGACGAGAGCTTCGCAGAGGCGTTCCAACTCGCCGGATGGCTGCTGGCGCACCAGGCGTCCATCGCCGCCAGCGGCGAGGTCCCCCTGCCTCTCCTGAGCGCCACCCGCGACGACGAAGAGACGGCCCAGTTGATCGCGCCGCGCACCGACTCGGATTCCTACGACCGGCAGGTGATCGCGGGGAGGATCGTCCTCGACGAGCGGAGAGCCCAGCTCCGGAGCTGGGCCTTCTGCTACGACGAGGATCTCGAGCTCGCGGGCCGGGCCCTGATCGTCGAGGTGGGGGGCGAGAAATTCAGCCACGCCGTCACGCTGGCCCAGCGGTACGTGACCGGCGCCGAGGAGGGCTTCCGGCTGGTCGGCGACCTGGAGGTGCTGGGCCTGGAGCTCCTGCCGGCGGTCTTGCAGGGGCGGCTGGAGTCCTGCCGCTGGCGCTATCTGATCACCGAGGGGGCCACCAACCATGAGCCCGCCGGGGAGCAGTGGCCGCGCTGGTACGCGGCCCGCGCCCATCAGCGCCCCCGGCTGGGATTGGGGGGGTTCCTGTTCACCGTCCCGGAAGGCTGGGCCTTCCGCCAGACCGAGGACGGCAGCGGCTGGGTGGTCGTGCGCCTCCTGCCGCAGGAGGAGCGGGAGCGCGAGCCCACGGTCATGGTCCTGCTCGCCGCCGGGCTCGGGACGCTCGAGGGCCTCGTGGAGGAGAAGAAGCTGGAGCTGGGGGCATTCGCGAGCGAGGTCCTGAGGGCGGAGATGTGCGAGTCCCCCGCGCCGGCCCTGCCCTCACCCGTGGCGCGCCTGGCATGGAAGGGGGAAGACGAGGGCCGCCGCTACCAGACGGAATGGGTCCTGCTCCCCACTCCCGTGCCGGAGGAGCTGCTGGTCCTGAGCGCCACGGCGTTCCAGCCGGAGACCTGGGAGAGCGTGCGCCAGGCTCTGGAGGCCATGCTCGTGTCGCTCGAACGGGAAGAGGAAGAGGAGTGAAGGGACATGGAGCGGGAGACGGGATTCGAACCCGCGACCAACAGCTTGGAAGGCTGTAAGCCCATCGCCCTAACCTACGTAACTCCAAACAGTTAGCGGCCCAGGCGATCCCATGGTCAGCATGGGGTCAGCAGAAACAGGGCCAAAGCCAAGCGGCCCGGCGGGGTGCTAGCACACGTCCGCCGGACCTGACCCGAGCAAGGAGCTGGTCCATGCCCGAGCTAACCGCGCATTCTATCCCCACCCCTCACCCTCTCCCGCCATCGCTGTACGCCGCGCCGCCGGCCGATTCTCCGGCGCCGCCGGTCCCGCCAACCGCTCCACCCCCGCCGGAGCCCTCCAGCCCTGAGAGTGGCCCCCAGGTGGCCGCCCCGCCCCCGTCTTCCCCGGCCATCCCGCCCACGATCGACCCGGCCGCGTGGGAAGACTTCGCCGTCTTCCGGGAAACCTTCCTGATGTACCTCACCCCGCCGGGATACGCCGCCGCCCTGCGGACGGTGGGCGAGATGCTCCATACGATGATCCTGGAGAGCTACAACCCGTGGCCCGGCTGGCCCGAGAGCAGCACCCGGACGGAGCTACGGGCCGCGCTGGCGGATCTGCGCCACCTGGAAGGCTTTCTCGGGGCCGTGGGCCGGGAGCATGTCGCGTCCTCCCTCACGCGGCCGGATGATCGCCTGTCCCGGTTTGCGGCCCGTCAAGCGGCAGAGGTGGCGAGGATCGCCCATCGAATCGAGACGGAGCTGGCGAAGCTGGCGGCCGAAGAAGGGGAGGCATAGCCATGCCAGAAGAGGCTACCCCGCACGCCGCCATCCCGCCCATCATCGATCCGAAGGGGCACGAAGCGTTCCCCACCTTCCGGGAAACGTTCATGGTCTACGTGACCGACCCCACCGCCAACGCCGCCATCCGGGGCTTTGGCACTCTGCTCTATGACTTTCTTCTCAACTCGTGGGGGGAGTGGCCCAAACATCCGGAGGGGATCTTCCGGGCCGACTTGCGGGCCGTCGTCGCGGATCTCCGCTGCGCTCAAGGCTCCCTATTGGAGTTGACGGGCGATGCGTTCTCCCCGGAGACACCCCATGAAGGCCACCTCGCGAGCATCGGAAACCAGATCGCCCACGAGGTGGGGCAACTCGCCGACCGCCTAGAGAGCGAGCTTGGCTCGTGGCGGGGGGAGGGTAGCCATGCCTAGACCACCCCGCTCGAAACCGCCCGTCCTCCCATCCGAGGAGGAGCCCTACCAGCCGCCCGCTCCCTTCCCCTGGGAGGAGCGGGCCGTCTTCCGGGAAACGCTCCTGGTCTACTTCACCCAACCCGGCGTTGCGGATCTCCTGCGCCGGGTGGGCGTCTTCTTCTACGGCCTGATGCTCGAATCCTCCGGAGAGTGGCCCGAGTGGCCCGAGACGCAAACCCGCGCCGAGCTGCGAGGGGCCGTGGTCGATCTGCTTCAGATGCAGGGCTTTCTCGGGTCGATTTGGGAGGAGGGAGAGCGGACCTCCGTTCCGGATGAGGATCTCCCGCTCTACAAGCAGGCTCTTCAATGGTCCCGGCGGGCCGCCAGTCTCGCCCGGGAGATCGAAGCGGCTCTCGGGCCGATCCCGGGGGAGGCGTAGCCATGGGATGGGACTCGAAACGCTCCTACCCTCCGGACGCCTCGAAGAAAGTCACCGTCATGGCGACGGACGCCCAGACGTGCGCCTGGGAAAACGCGGCACATCAGCACGGCAAGGCATCGGCGGGGGCGTTCCTGGCATGGGCCGGGGACCTGTACCTCTCTCTGCTACGCGCCTATCAGGACGCCGTTCAAGAGCATGACGACTCCCTGGACGGACCCGGGGGAGCAGATCGACGGCGGCGGGAACGGGAGGCGGCCCGGCTAGAGCGGGAGGGCGAGCAGTGAACAGGAACAGCGTCAAGGCAGGGTGCGACGAAACCTTACGGCTTGTCCCGGAAGCTCTAAGGCGGGTCCGGCAGGCTACAGGACTCCGGCAAATCGATATCTCGGCACGGAGCGGCCTGAGTAAGGCGATGGTATCGGCGTATGAGGGCGGCAAAGCTTTTCCGTCCCTGCCCAGCCTCTCGGCCTATCTCGGCGCTATCGGGAGGGACCTACGGGATTTCCAGGAAGCCCTTGATGAGCTGGGCGGGTTACCCAAGCGGATAAACACGGACCAGGAACTCCGGGAGAGAGCTGTTGGGCGAGCCGTCCTCAGAGCACTGCGGGGCCTGGAAGAGGCGGGGATCGGCTAAAGGATCGGCTGTAGCAGGATCGACGTAGCAAAGGGGGGCGGTTCCTGGAATGGGGCCCGCCCCCTCTGCCTTTTCCCCCAAACCATTCTCTGGAGCCTTATAGGGTTGGCGGGCTGATCCTCTGTAGTCTATGCTGTCTCATACTGTCTCAAAGGCCGAATGTATGCGACTGGCCGAACTTGTCCGGATGGGAGAACGTGAGATGGGAAGAAGAAAGAAAGAGGTCGATTGGTATACGGGAGAAAGGGGAGTAACAGAGGGGAGCGACCTTGAAGTCGTTCTCTATGCAGCATCTCTTCTGGATATAAGATTAGACGAGCTACTTAGAAGCTATTTTTTGGATGATAAAAAGAAGGTTGACGGTCTCATGCAGGGGCCGCTTGGTAATTTTGGTCCAAAAATTCGAATCGCATACCTTCTCGGCCTGCTTAGCCCGGAAGAAGCGGCGGACCTCGACATACTGAGAGAACTTAGAAATGACTTCGCGCATGGAATTGACCGCCCTGTAAACTTCGATGATTTTAAAGATAAGATCGAGAATATGGAAGTAATACGACAATTCCTAGCCCATCCAATGGGCTGCCATATGGCCGCCCGACCTCTGCGCGAGATATTCAATTCTGGCATCTTCATTCTTGATCGCTATTTACGCGACCGTACGCCTCTGAAGAGGCGACCAGCTCATCCTCCCTTCCGATACACGCCAGCGAGCGAATGGCCTTGGCCGTATCCTTGGCCGGGACCACCGTGAACGAATTCGACTTCTTGGAAGGGAGGGATAAGCCAAGATGTACGAGCCGACGCCAGCCCGCCTAGACTCCAATCATCTCGCCTTCATCCTTGCCGGCAATGCGATCTTCACTATCCGTATAGACGAAGGAGAACGCATCACCTACCGGGTTCGTCAACCGTCACCTGACAAACCGCACTTTGTGTCTGTGCTTTTTGGCCCAGACAACTCGCGAGATTACAAGTTCATCGGTACCATCTTCGACGGAAAGACGTTCAGAATCAATAAGAAACCCGGAGCGTTCTCGGCCGATACCGTGTCCGTCCAACTGTTTGAAATAGTGTTCTCCGATCTTGTCGATGGCGTCATCGCTCCAGATGTAGAGATTTGGCATGCAGGAAGATGCGGACGCTGTGGCAAGCTTCTAACAGATCCATACTCTATCGAATCCGGCATAGGTCCGATCTGTGCTGCCAAGATGGACAAGTCGCTCAGGATTGAATAGCCTCCGAGCCCCTTGTCACGCCCGCTTTCTCCAGTAACTCAACTAGCACCACCTTTTCCTCAACACTCAAGCGGTCTGAGTGAAACACACCAACCCCAACAGGCCCGCCGCCTTCCCCGGTCAGCTCGACACACTGCGATGGATGAAAGCCGCAACGGTCAAGGATACCCAGAGCCGCCCGCACAGCGGATGATGCGTTGCCGGTGTCGAGCCCCTGCTGCAACACCTTGCGCAGAGCGTCGATTGCGGGATCTACCAGGGCCTCTAGGCGCTCCCGTGCCGTTCGCTTGGTCTGTGGCGCGCCCGCCCCGTGGATTACGCAGACATTGCTCCCGGGGTGTGGGCGCCGCTTGCACCGCTCGCCGGACTGCTTGGAGGTGGCAGTGCAGCGCCGGGGCTCTTCCATGAGGTTGTCAGTCTCCATGAGGTTGCCACCCCATATAAACACTACCCATTATAAATACTAACTACTACATAAGAAAGGCATGCATTGGATGCATTGGGAATGCACAAACTTCCAAGAATGCAGCGGCAATCCATTGGTCTATTAAAGATGCACTGCGGGTGCATGGATGGAAGTTTCATTCACGGCTAAACTCCAGGGCCAACTCGGAGAAGCGGCGCATAAATAGCATCCGCCTTCGGTAGCTCGCAAACGTTTCTCTAGCTTTTTCGCGGTGCTCCGGGTGGACAACTCCGTCCGGTTGCCGCGAGATCGTTCTGGTAATGCACAGCAGAGCTACGTTGTAGGTGAAAATGGTCAACGTTGCGACTAAGTGTGAGACTTGATTGTATAGCTCCGATGGAATGTGAATCGAGACCATATGCGCTTTCGATGAGTCGTTGCCTACGTCGATTGGAAACTTGCTCAGAAATTCGGCCATGCAGTCGCTTGCAACACAGTCTTTAGCATCCTTGGATTCTTTGTTGAACTGCTCTTTATTGTCCATAAAGGCAACGGTATCAGGATCGCCATAGAAGAAAGTGATACTGTCCTCAATGCAAAGGTTGTACACGGCATTCATGCTTTTCGATTGGCTGCCACGCCTTCTCTCTACTTGAGAGACTATCGTTTCAACGGCACGATGCAGGTAATTGGGGAATCTCATTATCTTGATTTGCTTGTTGTTGTCCGGGTCAAGGAAGAAGGTTCTGTGGTTAAGCTCTTCTACCAGATTAAGATCATCATCTATATCTATCGGTAGACCTACCAAGGGATAACAGGTGAGACCGTTTTGGGCGCTCATCTTCCAGACTCCCGGCCCTCACGGGGAGCGGAATCCCGCGGTCCTGGGTCGGATGTCGAGGCCCGCTCCTGCTGCCGGAGATACTCCTCAAGGCTCGCAAGGCGGTAGCGAACGGAGCCGCCGACCTTGGCATATCGCGGGCCGCCGCCTCTAACGCGAAGTCCCTCCAATGTCCTCGCGCTCACCCCCAGAAAGTCGGCGGCGGCGCGGGTGTCTAATACAGCGGTGACCTGTCTGTCGTGTATTGGTTTATCCATTGTCATCCCCGAGCCTGTCCAGAAGTTGAACGCCGCTCCCGTTCGGTCATGAAGCGCTCCAACGCTTCGCGCCTGTAGACCACCCGGCGCCCGAGCTTCAGGAAGGCGGGGCCGGTTCCTCTCAGGCGCCATGCTTCAAGGGTCTGCTTTTGGAGCCGCAGAAACCGAGCGGCCTCCTCTGTAGTGCTGATCTCTGGCAACGTGTCCATCCTGGATTTTCCTCCTTTTGAGTACCCCGGTGTTTGACGGGGCGAGACTCAGAGTACTTGTGTACAATGGGCCGTGTCACTGCAAATTCACCCTGCCAATTTTGCAGTGGAGGACTGGAGATGCGGACCTAGCAGGGGAGGAAATGAACAATGCCAGAGAGTTTCGAAAGTTTGGAAGAGAAGATCAGAAAGGCAAAGGGAGACTGGGTACAAGATGCCGCCCGAAAGGCCGAAGATGGAGACTGGGTACAAGATTCCTTCCTTCGGGTCTTAGCGGCAGACTTACTCGAAGAGGGCGAACCACTGCCGGTGCCATTACGCAACTACATCGTAGCTTCCTTAGTGGGAAGTCAGGCACGGCCCATAGCGGCAGAGTTTCGCGAGCTTTGCCTTTTGATGGTGAGAGCCCTTAGCTCCTATCTACAACCTGAGATCTCCCGAGAAGAAGTGGAGGATTCAGCGGTCAAAACGATAGAGCGTATTCGGCAAGCTCCCGAAAAGTTCACCCACGGTCGTCGCCTTCCGGAGAGTCTGCGAGAGTTGGAAAGCGTCGTAGTATGGATATTATTTATGGTGAACCAGTGGGAAATTACTTCTACCAATGTTAACGATGCTAGAAAGTTGCTCTCCTGGCAAGACGCTGTTGAGGCAGTATCGGAAGCGCTTGATCCCGACCGAGAAGCTGCTGGCGAGAAACGGAGGTCTGGCTACTCCCCCAGGAGCATTGCCAATACCTTGGAATACTTCATGGGGCTCGCACAAGGGCTAGATCCCTCCCTCATACGGTAGCCCCGGCCTCGTGGCTCGTCATGGGTAACACCTTTGCGAGGTCGCGAGAGTCGAGCAGAAGCGCGTCCGCGATGGTCGCGGCAACACGTTCCGCCACCTCGCGCACCGGGTCCTGTGCGGGGATTACGTATCTTCCGGTGACTCCCGCGCGGGAGTGCCCGAGCAACGCGCCGATCAGGTATTCCCCGAATCCCAGATCTCCCGCCACGCTGCCGACCGTCCGGCGCAGAGAATGCAAGCCCCGGGGTTGTAGCTCGGCGCGTGTCAAAAGGGCGGCCCATGGCTTTTCCAGGTTGGCGAGAGGCAACCCCGGCCGCCGGCCCGAGCAGACCGGCGCATCGGGTGCCGCGTCCGTGGGGCGGGCCGCCGCCAGCAGAGCCACGACCGGCGCCGCGAGGGGTGTGTATCGGTCCCCGGACTTCGCATCGCGCAGGAGCGCCACCCGGGCCGCGAGGTCGATATCCGCCCAACGCAGGCCGCCGCCCCCCTCCGGGCGACGATCCTTGAGCGCATGCGCCAGCAGCTCAGACCGCCGCCAGCCGGTGAGGGCCAGAAGCTTGAAGGCCAGCGCCGCCTCTGGAGTGATCTCACCCCCGGCCTCTGCCTCCTGTAGGGCCGCTCCGAGCTTGCGCAGCTCGTCAAGGGAGAACCGGGAAGCTTTGGGGCTTTCCTTGAGGCGAGACACCAGCTTGCAGGGATTGGAGCCGATCGGCCGGAGCCGGCGCCGCTCTGCAAACCCGAGCACAGCGGAGAGGGTGGTCAGTGCCCGGTTGGCCGTCGCGGGCGTCTTCCAGAGAGCTCTATGGACCGCCTCGACATCTTCCAGGCCAAGCGCCGCGATTTCCTTGGAGCCGAGACGCGGAAGCACGTGCCGCTCCAGCAACCCCCGGAACTCGCCGAGAGTGGATCGGCGGCCCCGTCTGGCACCTGTTGCCGCCCGCTCCTCCAGGTCCTCAAGATAGGCCGCCGCCACGTCTCCGAACGTCTCGCGCCGCTCTCGGCGGGCCTGCCGTTCGGCGAGGGGGTCCCCCCCGGCGCGCACCGTGGCGTAGAGAGGACCCGCCAATTCCCGGGCCTGATCGATCGTGAGAGGGCCGTATTCCCCCAGGACCATACGGCGCTCCTTACCGTGGTAGCGGTATCCGAAACCAAACGACAGGCGCCCACCCCGCAGGCGCGCAAAGAAGCCCGGAATCGCCGAGTCATAGACCAGCCGGGAGCGTTCGGGACTGGTCCGCGCTTCGGCCGCCAGCTTGTCGAGCCGGCCTTTCTTGAGCAGCTCAGGCATGGTGCCTCCCCTTTGGGCGCCCGGCTGTCTGAAGGTGGTCTCAGGCCGGCGCCACGTGCTGACCCGCTGCTGACCGGATCGCTCTCCGGGTCAGCACAGGGTCAGCAGAGAGGATAGCAAATGGGCGCAAAATGACGTAGACTTACGCAGGCGTAAGTCAAGCACCATCGGCTGTAAGTGCTAGATTTACGTAGGGTTGCGTAGGAAAGAGATGGAGCGGGAGACGGGATTCGAACCCGCGACCAACAGCTTGGAAGGCTGTGACTCTACCCCTGAGTTACTCCCGCGTCAGATCCTGAAGCGCCCGCGAATCGAGGAAGGGTAATTGGTGGAGGCGGGAGGATTCGAACCTCCGTAGGGCGAAGCCCGGCAGATTTACAGTCTGCTGCCATTGTCCACTCGGCCACACCTCCAAAGAACTCTGCGCACTGGAACAGGGGGGCTGGAGCCGGCACCCGGATTTGAACCGGGGACCTACGGTTTACAAGACCGTAGCTCTACCCCTGAGCTATGCCGGCGGGTCGTGCCCCAGGAACAAAACCCTACCGGGTCACTCCCGATTCCAGGAGCCGGGAGAGTCTAGCGGCTTGCGGGGGATCTGGCAAGCGGCCGTCCCTGGCGGTTTCGGGGCTTCATCATCGGAAATAGTAAAGCTTCAGGCCGAGGATCCCCACGGCGATCGAGAGGAAGGCTCCGGCCAGCAGGGCCAGCCCCAGGACGCGCCCCTTCCGCGGAAAGACGAGCCCCAGCCCGCCCAGGATCTCCCCGCAGAGGATCGCGAGGAGGGTGAGGACGATCTCGAGATCCAGACGGCCGTTCACTCCGGGGGCGAAGCCGAGCGCGAGCCCCGCTCCCGCCAGACAGGCGTTGACCCCCAAAACCCGCAGGGCCTTCGGCCAGACGAGCTCCCGCAGCCGCGGCGGGTGCTCTTCCCGAAAGGCCTGGACCGCCCGGTCCACGGCGGCCGGGTCGTAGCCGCTTCGCAGGAGCTCCCGGCGCAGGGCCTCCACGCCGTACCGGCCGGCGTGCTCCCGTAGGTAGGCGGGGATCGGATCGAGGCCCGGATCGGTCATGGCTCGTTCTGGATTGAAGAGGATTCTGGGGGCAGGGGTGGGGCCTGTCAAGGCGCATCACCGGAGGGGGATCGATGGTATCGTAGGGGCCGCAATTTCTGCGTCTCTTGAGCTCACGAAAGGGCAAAATTCATGAACGGAACGTCGCAAGTCCCCCCGGCTCCCGGTGCTCCTCCTGTCAAGAAGGGCATGAGCCCTCTCGCCTGGATCGGCATCGGCTGCCTCGTGCTCTTGATCCTCGCCGGCGTCGCATTCGGCATCATGGGCTATATCGCCAAGCGCGCTCTCGACAGGGTCTCGAAGAACCCGACCATGGCCGCCGCCGAGCTGATGGTCAGGGCCAATCCGGACCTCGAGCTGGTCAAGGCCGACGAGGATCACAGCACGCTCACGATCAAGAACAAGAAGACCGGCGAGACGATGACCATCAATGCCGAAGACGCGAAAAACGGCAATTGGAAGATCACGACCGACAAGGGCACGGCGAGCATCGACACCTCCGGCGGCAACGGCCTCAACATCCAGGCGACGGACGAGAAGGGGCAGAAGTCCACCACCACCTTCGGCGGCTCCGGGGCGCCAGCGAGCCTCCCCTCCTGGCTGCCGGTCTACCCGGGTGCCACGGTGCAGGGGACTTACGACACTACCAATCCCGAGGGGCGGACCGCGGCCTTTACCGTCACCACTCCGGACGCCTCGACCAAAGTGATCGACTACTACGAATCGCAGCTCAAGGGCGCCGGCCTCCCGGCCGAGAAGAGCACCTACACCACCAACGGCCAGACCGGCGGCACCGTCACCGGCAAAAGCGCCGACGGCAAGCGCGAGGCGAGCGTGATCGTCTCCTCCTCCAACGGCAGCACGCAGGCGGTGATCACCTTCACCGAGAAGAAGTAAGACACGAGGCCAGCGGATGAGCACAGGGACCCCGGAAGCTCCAGCCGCACTCCCTTCCCAGGAATCCCTGCTCGTCCGCGGGCTCGGCACCTGGGACAGCACCCTGCTCACGGTCGGCTCGATCGTGGGCACGGGCATCTTCCTCACCACCAGCGACATGGCGAGGGTGCTCCCGCATCCGGGGCTGATCCTGCTCGTCTGGCTGGCGGGCGGGCTGCTGACCCTGGCCGGAGCGCTCACCTACGGCGAGCTCGGCGCGATGTTCCCCCGCGCCGGCGGCCTCTACCACTACCTCCGGGAGGCGTACGGGCCGCTCTGGGGGTTCCTCTATGGGTGGACCTCCTTCCTGGTCATCATGTCCGGAGGGATCGCCGCCATAGCGGTAGCCTTCGGCGAGTACCTGGGGAGCTTCCTGCCCTGGTTCTCGACCCGGCACGTCCTGCTGGCGGTGCCTCTCGGCGCGTGGAAATGGACGCTCTCGGGCGGCCAGGTGGCGGCGGTGCTGGCGATCCTCGTCCTCACCGCGATCAACCATCTCGGCCTCAAGGAGGGGGCCTGGACCCAGAACGCGCTGACGTTGCTGAAGATCGGCGCGATCGTCGCCTTCGGGGTCCTGGGGCTGTACGTGCCGGCCAAGGTGGCGCCGGACCTCTATGGCCCGGCGGGCGCCGTCCCCGGCGGTCTGCTCGGGGCCTTCGGCGTGGCGATGATCGCCGCGCTGTGGACCTACGACGGCTGGTACGGGCTCACCTGCTCGGCGGGCGAGGTGCGCGATCCCGGCAAGAACCTCCCCCGCGGGCTGATCCTCGGCACGTCGCTGGTGATCCTTCTCTACATGCTGATGAACCTGGCCTATACCCGGGCGCTGACCCCGGCGGAGATGGCCGCTACCCCCCGCATCGCCGAGACGGCGGCGGCGGCCCTCTTCGGCTCGACCGGGGCGCGGCTGATCTCGCTGGCGGTGCTGGTCTCCACCTTCGGCTGCCTCTCCTCGACCCTCCTCTACAGCTCGCGGATCTATCTGCCGATGGCCGAGGACGGCCTCTTCTTCCGCTCGCTCGCCCGGGTCCACCCGCGCTACCGCACGCCGGTCGCCTCTCTCTGGGCGCAGACGGCCTGGTCGATGCTGCTCACCGTCTCTGGGAGCTACTCGCAGCTCTACACTTACGCGGTCTTCGCCGCCCTGGTCTTCAACGCCATGCCCGCCGCCGCGGTCTTCGTGCTCCGGCGCACCCGCCCCGACCATCCGCGCCCCTACCGGGTCTGGGGTTACCCGGTGGTGCCGGCGCTGTTCATCCTCGCCAGCCTGCTGCTGATCGGGAACACCCTCAAGGCGAGCCCGCGCGAATCCTTCGCCGGTCTCATCCTGGTGGCCCTGGGGTTGCCGGCGTACTGGATGTTCCGGCGGCGCAACGCGGGATTGTCCTAGAATCCAGCATCGCGGACGGCCGGTCCCGGCCGTCCCCTATTCTGTGGATTGGAGGAATCTAGTGAAACGGATCTTTGGAGCGCTCGCGCTCGGCGGGCTCCTGCTGGCCGGCGGTGCCCTCGCGGAGCCTCAGGGCTCCTCCAGCGCCTACAAGGGCGAGGCCGGCAAGAAGGACGAAGCGGTCAAGAAGAGCCAGAAGACCGGGGTGCCGGAGAAGGGCGCCAAGCCCGAGGAGAAGAAGGGCGGCATGACCGCCTCGACCTTCGCCGGCCTCGAATTCCGCAACATCGGCCCGGCCGTGGTCGGCGGCCGCATCGTGGACTTGGTGGTCGACCCCCATACGCCGACCACCTGGTACGTGGCGGCGGCCTCCAGCGGCGTTTGGAAGACCACCAACGCCGGCACCACCTGGGCCCCCGTCTTCGAGGGGCAGGGGTCCTTCTCGATCGGCTGCCTGGCGGTCGATCCCAAGAACCCGCTGGTGGTCTGGGTCGGCACCGGCGAGAACAACAGCCAGCGCAGCGTCTCCTACGGCGACGGCGTCTACAAGTCGACCGATGGCGGCAAGTCCTGGGAGAACGTCGGCCTCAAGAGGTCCGAGCACATCGGCAAGATCGTGATCGACCCCCGCGACTCGAACACCGTCTGGGTGGCCGCCCAGGGGCCGCTGTGGTCCCCCGGCAGCGACCGCGGCCTCTACAAGACCACCGACGGCGGCAAGACCTGGAAGCAGGTGCTGGCGATCAGCGAGAACACCGGCGTCACCGACGTGGTGCTCGACCCGCGCAACCCGGACGTCGTCTACGCCGCCGCCTACCAGCGGCGCCGCCACGTCTGGACCCTGATCGACGGCGGCCCCGAGGGGGGGATCCACAAGTCCACCGACGGCGGCGCCACCTGGAAGCGGCTGGCGGGCGGGCTCCCCCGCAACGTGGACATCGGCCGCATCGGCCTCGCCGTCGCGCCGTCCAAGCCGGACACCGTCTACGCCATCGTCGAGGCGGCCAGCGGCTCCGGCGGCTTCTTCCGCTCCACCGATGCCGGGGGGAACTGGGAGAAGCGCAGCGCCACCGTGGCCAGCAGCCCGCAGTATTACCAGGAGATCTTCGTCGACCCCGAGGACGCCGACCGCGTCTACACGATGGACGTCTTCATCGGCGTCACCGAGGACGGCGGCGCGAGCTTCCACCCCCTGGGCGAGAAGGACAAGCACGTCGACAACCACGCCCTGTGGATCGATCCGGCCAACCGCGACCACCTGCTGGTGGGGTGCGACGGCGGCCTCTATCAGACCTGGGACCGCGGCCAGAGCTGGGAGTTCAAGGGCAACCTGCCGATCGCCCAGTTCTACCGGGTGAGCGTGAATAACGCCAAGCCGTTCTACGAGGTCTTCGGCGGCACGCAGGACAACTTCAGCCTCGGCGGCCCGTCGCGGACGATCAACAACAACGGCATCCGCAATTCCGACTGGTTCGTCACCCAGGGGGGCGACGGCTTCCAGTCGCAGGCCGATCCGGAGGACCCGGACACCGTCTACGCCGAGGCCCAGTACGGCGGCCTGGTGCGCTACAACCGGAGAACCGGCGAGCAGCTCTACATCCAGCCCCAGCCGGGCCAGGGGGAGCCGGCGCTGCGCTGGAACTGGGACTCCCCCCTGATCATCAGCCCGCACTCCCACACCCGGCTCTACTTCGCGGCCAACAAGCTCTTCCAGAGCGACGACCGCGGCGCCTCGTGGAAGGCGGTCAGCCCCGACCTGACGCGGCAGATCGATCGCCGCAAGCTCAAGGTGATGGGCCGCATCTGGGGCCCCGAGACGGTGGCCTACAACGCCTCGACCTCTTTCTACGGCAACATCGTCTCGCTCAGCGAGTCGCCGGTGAAGCAGGGCCTCCTCTACGTGGGCACCGACGACGGCCTGGTGCAGGTGACCGAGGACAACGGCGGCCACTGGCGCAAGATCGAGACCTTCCCGGGCATCCCGGACAGCACCTACGTCTCGGACCTCGAGCCCTCCCCCACCGACGCGGACACCGTCTACGCGGCGTTCAACAACATGAAGACGGGGGACTTCAAGCCCTACCTGCTGAAGAGCGCCGACCGCGGGAAGACCTGGACGTCGATCGCCGGCGACCTGCCCGAGCGCGGCTCGGTATGGACGGTGGCGCAGGACTGGATGAATCCCAGCCTGCTCTTCGCCGGCACCGAATTCGGTCTCTACTTCAGCACCGACGGCGGCCGGAAGTGGATCAAATTCGAGAGCCTGCCGGTGACCGCCGTGCGGGACATCGTCTTCCACCGGCCGGAGAACGACCTGGTGATCGCGACCTTCGGCCGCGGCTTCTGGATCCTCGACGACTACTCGCTGCTGCGGACGATCAAGGCCGAGGCGCTCGACCAGGAGGCGGGGATCTTCCCGGTCCAGCAGGCGTCGATGTACATCGAGTCCTCACCGCTCGGCCTGCCGGGCAAGGGGTTCCAGGGGTCCGCCTACTACACGGCGCCCAACCCGCCGTTCGGCGCCATCTTCACCTACTACCTGAAGGACGACCTGAAGACCCGCAAGAAGCAGCGGCAGGAGGCCGAGAAGAAGACGCTCAAGGAGGGGGGGACCCTCACCTTTCCAAGTTGGGAGCAGCTCCGGACCGAGGAGCGGGAGGTGGAGCCGTCGATGCTCCTCATCGTCAGGGACGAGGAGGGGAACGTGGTGCGCCGCCTGCCCGCGCCGGCCAAGGCGGGCTTCCACCGGGTGGCCTGGGACCTCCGCTTCCCGGCCTCGACGCCGGTCCAGCTCCAGCAGCGGGAGCGGGATACGTTCGACAACGGGCCGGAGGGCCCGCTGGCGGCGCCGGGCAAATACACCGTCACCCTGGCCAAGCAGGTGGACGACGTGGTGACGCCGGCCGGCCAGCCGCAGCCCTTCGAGGCCCGGCCGCTCGCGACCTCGGGTCTCACGGGTCAGGACCAGGCCGCCCAGCTCGCCTTCCAGCGCAAGACGGCCAGCCTGCAGCGGGCGGTGATGGGGGCGACCCAGGCGCTGGAAGAGGCGCAGAACCGGCTCAAGTACGTCCAGAAAGCCATCCTGGAGACGCCGAAAGCCGACCTCAAGCTGATCCAGCAGGCGCGGGCCCTGGACCTCCGGCTCCAGGACATCGCGGTGAAGCTCGCGGGGGACCCGGTGCTCGCCGGCCACAACGAGCCCACCCCGCCGGCCATCATCGACCGCGTGCAGGCCGTCGTCAGCTCGCACTGGAGCACCACGGCCCAGGCGACGAAGACCTACGAGGCGGACTACAACATCGCCGCCGCCGAGTTCGGCCCCGTCCTGGCGGACCTCCGCCAGGCGATCGGGGTCGACCTCAAGGGTCTGGAAGACCAGCTCGAAACCCTCGGCGCCCCCTGGACGCCGGGCCGGTTGCCGGCCTGGAAGCCGGAGTAGGGGCGGGGGGCGGGGGTGGGTGACCAGGGGCGGCTCCGGCCGCCCCGTTCTTGTCCGGTGCTGTGCTTGGTCGAGGAGCGGAAAAAACAAGGACCAAGGGCACATAAAGGACATAAAGGACGACAAGGATCAGAAGAGCGTCTCTTTTCTGTCCTTGTTTGTCCTTGTTTGTCCTTGTCGTCCTTTGTGTCCTTTGGGTCCTTCGCTTCGGAGCCATATCAAGTTGATCTCCGCGGGTGGTAACATCCCGAGCCGGACCCGATAAAACCCTGACCAGGAAGCTACGATTTCTTCGCAGGCCGTCCCACTATCTCGGCGGGGGAACCATCTCAGCTCGATCCCCCGTCCATACGAGCCGAAAGGGAGGACGATATGTCATCTGGCTTTCGTCACACCGTCGTTGCCGTGGTCGCGGCGCTGGCCCTTGCCGCCGGCTTCTGTGGCGCCGCCTTTGCCGCCGGAGGGACCTCGGCCCGCAGCAATGGCGCTGCCCTGCAGATGTGCACGGGGAAGTATGCCCTGTGCGACGCGGCGGCCTGTACGCCGATCCCCGAGCAGCACGGCTATCCCGGAGCCCCGACCGTGAAACCTTCCCACGCCTTGTGCGAGTGCGTCGTCGAAGACGGAAAGAACCTGGGGCCCGGCCCCTGCTCCGAGCGCGTTCCGCGGGGAAAGAACGGGGAGTACATCCTGTCCACATACTCGTACGCGCTGAACAAGCCCTTTCTGACCTGCCCGCAGGGTGGCGACCGCACGGTCTGCTTCGGCTATCCGTGCATCATCGACCAGCACGACCCGCACGACCCGCAGCGGGTGCAGCGGGCGCACTGCACCTGCCCCATCACCTATGGGAGCGCGGAGTTCAAGACCCAAGGCGGAGACTGCAACGTCGCGAGTTGCTCCAACGGCTTGTGGCAGGGGGGCACCCCCAAGGAGTACGAGGTCATCAACAAGAAATTCACCAAGGCCACGGGAGAAAAGGCGCCGCCGGACTGTGCCGCCGTCGTGAAGAAACCGTAGCCCGTCGCCGGCTCAGGGCTCGAGAGGCTTCCCAGCCTCGTCCGAATCCGGCATGTAGACGACCAGCCCCTTGTCCGGCATCGTCCGCGAGTAGCCGGCGACCAGTTGCTTGGCGTATTGGGAGAGGAAGAAGTCGAAGGGGTCCTTGGGGTCGGCGTCGATGATCTGGAGGTCGGCTCCGTTCATCGTCAGCTTGCCGAAGCGCAGGATTCCGCTGCTCATGAACATGTAGTTTCTCGCCTTGGGGAAGGACGGCGAGAGCGGCTTCCCCGGCGCGCCGCCGCCGAAGGTCTGGATCATGCGGTCCCCCTCGATCCGCACCGCGGTCACCCGGCCACGGATGCGGGGCGGCGGCAGCAGCTTCTCGGGATCGAGGATCAGGTCGTCCCCCTCGACCCTGAGCCCTTTCGATTCCTGGGATTTGATCAACGTGGACAGCTCGACCCCCAGGAGGTCCAGCAGCTTCTTGACCGGCAGCTTTCCGGCCTCGATCTTCGTGGGATGGAACCGCAGGTCGCCGTCCGGGGTCGCGGAGACGTCCCCTTCGAGGGTGGCGCGGACCGGGATCTTCTTGTTGAGGGTCGAGGTCTGGATCAGGTGGCCGTCGCGGAATTGGACCGTGACGTCCTTGACCGGCGCTTCCGGGCCGGCGAAGAGGTAGTGGTTCATCAGGGCGGCGAGGCTGGCCGAGGTCATGGCGATCTCGCCCGTGTCGATGCGCACCGTGAAGGAGCCCGGATCGTCGAACCAGGGGGGCTTGCCCGCGTGGGTCGGCTCCAGGGCGCCGCGGAGATGCCGCACCTCGAGCACCAGATCGGGATCGATCCGGAAGTCGACCCCCTTCATCTCGGTGCGGACCTCTCCACGCCGGGCGGCGGGCCCCCGCGCCGTCCCCGGGACGGCGAGCATCAGCAGAAGACAGCAGGACCAACGGACACCGTTTCGCATCGCGTGCCCTCCCCCTCGATGCGTCCCCTTTCCGGCCTGGAAGGTTCAGGCAGGCCGGCCCGCCTCTACAATAGGGGCCGAGGAGACCGGAATGCTCAGAAAGATCTCGCAGCTCGCGATCCTGGCCGGAATCATCTTGCTCTCGCCGCAGACGGCCCCCGCGGCCCCCAAGGCCGAGGACGTCGCCGCCATGCTCCAGCGGCAGACCCAGGAGCTGATGGACGCGATCACGTATGGGAAAGCGGAGGTCTGGGAGCGCTATCTGGACCCGAAGGCCATCTACACCACGGAAGACGGCACGCTGCAGACCAAGGCGCAGATGGTGGAGGGGACCAAGCCCCTGCCGGAAGGGGTGTCCGGCACTATCAAGGTGACCGACTTCAAGGCCACCGTGCACGGGCAAGTCGCCATCACCAACTACGTGAGCGACGAGCACGAGACCTACCACGGGCACGAGCTCCACTGCCAGTACCGGTCGACCGACACCTGGATGAAGACCCCCGCCGGCTGGCGCCTGGTCGCCAGCCAGGTGCTCGCCCTGCGCACGGATCCGCCGGCGGTCCCGTTCACCTCGCGCCAGATGGACGAGTATGTCGGGCGCTACTCCCTCACGCCCACGATCACCTACGAGATCCGCCGCCAGGGGGACGGGTTGGAGGGACAGCAGACCGGGCGCAAGGCCGAGCCGTTGAAGCTGGAGGCCCCGGACGTCCTGTTCGTCCTGGGCAAGACCCGCTACCGGAAGATCTTCCAGCGGGACGCGGACGGCCGCGTCATCGGCTTCGCGGAGCGGCGGGAGGCCTGGGACCTCGACTGGAAGCGGATGCCCTGAGCCGCTTCATATGCCCAATCCGTTCTCCCGCACGCTTCGCTCCCTGGAATCCGATGGGCACCGCCGCTGGATCCTCGGGCTGGTCCCCGCCCTCCTCCTGCTCGCCGCCTGGAGCGCCTGGTTCTTCGGCACCCGCGTCGCCGTCTACGAGGTGAGCGACCGCGCCCGCATCGAGGCGGAGCGCGAGGCCCATCCGGTGCAGGCGCCGGTGGATGGCCGCGTCGCCGCCCTGCACTGGCGCCTCGGCCAGGAGGTGGCGGCCGGCGACGTGCTGGTGGAGCTGGAGGGGGGAGAGCAGAAGTATCTCCTCCAGGAGGAGCAGGCCCGGGGCGCGGCGCTCGGCGGGCAGATCGAGGCGCTCCGCCGGCAGATCGCGTCGGTCCGCAAGGCGCTGGAGGACGGCCGGGCCGCCTCCCGCGCCGCCATCGCCGAATCCGCGGCCCGGTCGGCCGAGGCCGCGGCGGCGGCCGACCTCGCCGAGACCGAGGCCCGGCGCCTCCAGAAGTTGCGCGAGGCCGGGCTCGTCCCCGAGGCGGACTGGGCGCGGGCCCACTCCCAGGCCGAGCAGCGGCGGGCCGCCGCGCGGGCCCTCGCCGTGGCCAACCAGCGAGCGGGCTTCGACGCCCGCAGTGGCGAGAGCGACCGCCAGGCCAAGCTGGACGAGCTCGAGCGTGACCTGGCGCTGCTCGAAGGGCAGTCGGCGACGGCCGGCGCCACCGGCCGGCGCCTGGGACGGGACCTCGACCTCCGGCTGGTGCGCGCGCCGGTCGCCGGCCGGGTGGGCGAGATCGCCGCGCCGGTGCGTGTCGGCTCGGTGGTGGCCGAGGGGGACCGCCTCGGCGTCGTGGTGCCGGACGGCGGCCTGCGGGTGGTGGCCGACTTCCCCCCCGACGCGGCGGTCGGCCGCGTCCGCCCGGGCCAGCGGGCGCAGCTCCGCCTGACCGGCTTCCCGGCCACGCAGTACGGCGTGCTGCCAGCCGTCGTCTCTCGGGTGGCCAGCGAGGCTCAGGACGGCGTCATCCGGGTCGAGCTGGCCGTGCGGCCCGGTCCGCGCTCCCGGCTGCCGCTCCAGCACGGGCTCCCCGGCACGGTCGAGGTCGAGGTGGAGCGGCTGACCCCCGCCGCCCTGGTGCTGCGCACGGTGGGCAAGCTCCTCGGCCGGCCGGTGGGAGCCGGCTCTTGAGCGCCCGCCGCTTCTTCGCGCCCGAGGTGATCCAGACCTCGGCCATGGACTGCGGCCCGGCCGCCCTCAAGTCGCTGCTCGGCGGCTTCGGGATCGAGGCCAGCTACGGCCGGCTGCGCGAGGCCTGCCAGATCGACCTCGACGGCACCTCGATCGATACCCTGGAGGCGGTCGCCGTCCAGCTCGGCCTGGAGGCGGAGCAGGTGATGGTGCCCGCGGACCACCTCTTGGCGCCCGCCGCCGGCTCGCTGCCCGCCCTGGTGGTGGTGCGCCAGCCGAACGGGATGACCCACTTCCTGGTCGTCTGGAGCGCCGCCGGCCGTTTCGTCCAGGTAATGGACCCCGGGAGTGGCCGGCACTGGTGGACCGCGCGCCAGCTCTTCGATCAACTGTACGTCCACCGCATGCCGGTGCCGGCGGACGGCTGGCGCGAGTGGGCCGGGACGTCCGAATTCGTCGATCCCCTGCGCGGCCGCCTGATGGACCTGGGCGTTTCCCGGGAGGAGGCGGACCGGCATCTCGCCGCCGCCCTCGCGGATCCCGGCTGGAGCGGGCTCGCCGCCCTCGATGCCAGCGCACGCATGGTCCGCTCGGTGGTGGACGCCGGAGGGCTGCGCCGCGGCCGCACCGCCGCGCGGGTGCTCGGCTCCGTGCTGGAGGGCGCGCGGAAGACGGCCGGGCAGCCCGGCGGCCCGGTTCCGGACGCCTATTGGACGGTCCGCCCCGGCCCGCCGGATGAGGACGGCGGCGAGCAGCTCCTCTTCCGCGGCGCCGTCCTGGTGCGCGTGCGGGGGCGCCGGGAGGAACAGGCGACGGCGGAGGGGCTCTCCCCGGAGCTCGCCGCGGCGCTCTCCGAGCCCCCCGCCCGGCCGGGACGGACGATGCTGCGGCTGCTGCGCGCGGGCGGCGCGGCCGGCCCCGTTGCCCTTGTCCTCGCGCTCGTCACGGCCGGCCTGGGGGTGGTCTTCGAGGCCATCCTCTTCCGCGCCTTCTTCGACCTCGGCCGGCCGCTGGGCCTCGCCGACCAGCGGCTGGCCGCCGCCGGGCTGCTGACCGCCTTCGTCGCCGCCCTGCTGTTCCTCGACCTGCCCATCACCCTGGGGTCGCTGCGCCTGGGCCGCCACCTGGAGACGCGCCTGCGGCTGGCCTTCCTGGAGAAGATCCCGCGTCTGGCCGACCGCTACTTCCACAGCCGCCTGACCTCGGACATGGCCGAGCGCAGCCACAGCGTCCAGCGCCTGCGCCTGACCTCCGAGCTCGGCGAGTCGTTCCTGCGCTCCGCCTGCGAGCTGCTGTTCACCGTGGCCGGCATCATCTGGCTCGACCCCGGCATCGCGCCGCTCGCCCTGCTCACCGGCGTCATCGTGGTGGGGGTGCCGGCGGCGATGCTCCCCTTCCTCCAGGAGTGGGACCTGCGCCTGCGCAGCCACACCGGCGCTCTCTCGCGCTTCTACCTGGACGCTCTCCTCGGGCTGTTCCCCATCCGCACGCACGGCGCCCAGAAGGCGGTGCGGCGCCAGCACGAGGGGCTGCTGGTGGAGTGGGCGCGGGCCCACCTCAAGCTGCGCGCCGTCGAGGTCACGGCGGACACCGTGGTCCAGATCCTCATGCTGGCGCTGATCGCCGCCCTGGTCTTCAGCCACCTCGCGCGCCACGAGCTGGACGGCGGCGTGCTGCTCCTCTTCTTCTGGGCGATGAACGTCTTCACCCTGGGCCACATGCTCACCCTGATGATCGCCACCCAGTATCCCTCGCACCGCAACGTGGCGCTGCGGCTGCTGGAGCCCCTCGGCGCGCCCGAGGAGGGCCCCCAGGAAGGGAAAACCGCCGCCGCCGGGGCAGAGGCTCCGGAGACGGCGCGCTCCGGGGTGGCCCTGGCCTTCGAGGGGGTGGGCGTGCGGGTGGCGGGGCACACCATCCTGGAGGGGATCGACCTCGCGGTGGCGGCCGGCGAGCAGGTGGCGGTGGTGGGCCCGTCCGGCGCCGGCAAGTCGAGCCTGCTCGGCCTCCTCCTCGGCTGGCACCGGCCGGCGGGGGGCCAAGTGTGGATCGACGGCGAGGTCCTCGACGGCGAGCGCCTCGCCATCCTGCGGCGCGAGACCGCCTGGGTCGATCCCGCGGTGCAGATCTGGAACCGCTCGTTCCTGGAGAACCTCCGCTACGGCAGCCGCGACGGCCTCGAACGGCCGCTCGACGGCGTGGTCCGGCAGGCGGACCTGGCCGGCGTCCTGCGCAAGCTCCCGCAGGGGCTGCAGACGGCGCTCGGCGAAGGGGGCGGGCTGGTCTCCGGCGGCGAGGGGCAGAGGGTCCGCTTCGGCCGCGCGCTGGTGCGGCCGGACGTCCGCCTGGCCCTCCTGGACGAGCCCTTCCGCGGCCTCGACCGCGACCGGCGGCGCGAGCTGCTGGCGCACGCCCGGCGCCACTGGCGGGGGTCGACCCTCCTCTGCGTGACCCACGACATCGGCGAGACCCTGGGCTTCGAGCGGGTCCTGGTGGTGGAGGGGGGACGCATCGTCGAGGACGGCCGGCCCCAGGAGCTGGCGGCGGACGCGGGCTCCCGCTATCGCGCCCTGCTCGACGCCGAGCAAGAGGTGCGGGAGGGGCTCTGGGCCCATGCGGCCTGGCGGCGGCTGCGCATGGAGGCGGGGAACCTGACCTCCGGGGGGGCCCCGGAATGACGGACGCCCTTTCCACCCTCGTCTGGCCGGCGGACCGGCTGGGCGAGGTGTTCCACGCCCTCGCCCGCGCCGCCGGCCTCTCTCCCGAGACCGAGGTCCCCGGCGGGCCGGCGGGCCCGGAGGCGGCGGGGCCGTGGATCGAGACGGCGGCCGCCCGCATGGGCCTCGAAGCCGAGGAGGTCGAGGTCCCCTACGCCGAGGTGGACGAGCTCATCGGCCGGGCCGCGCCGGCCCTCCTCCGGCTGCCGGCCGGCCAGGGCTTCCTCGCCGTGCTCCGCTCCGGCCGGCGGACCCTCCTGCTCGGGCCGGACCACCGCCCGCAGAGGGTGAGCGCGGATTCCGTCCGCGGCCTCCTCCGCGGCGAGCTCGACGGCCGTGTGGGGCCGGAGGTCGACGCCCTGCTGGAGCGGGCGCGGGTGCCGCCGGAGCGCCGGCCCCGGGCGCGGGCCGCGATGCTGCGCGAGCGCCTGGGGCAGTCCCGGATCGGCGGCTGCTGGCTGCTCGGTCTCCCTGCCGGCGGCGGCTTCCGCGGCCAGCTCCGCCGCGCCGGCGTCGGCCGCCTCGCCGGCCGCATGGCGGGCGCCCACGCCATGCAGCACGTGCTCCTCCTGGCCTCCTGGTGGGTGTTGGGCAAGGGGGTGCTCGCGGGGCATCTGGATCGCGGCTGGCTGCTCGCCTGGGCCCTCCTGCTGCTCACCGTAGCCCCCTTCCGGGCCCTGGAGCTGTGGTCCGCCGGCCTGCTCACCACCCGCGCCGGCAGCCTGATCAAGCGGCGATTGATGACCGGGGTGCTGCGGCTGGAGCTGGAGGAGATCCGCCACCAGGGGGTGGGCCAGCTCCTCGGCCGGACCTTGAGCTCCGAGGCCGTCGAGCTGCTGATCCTCACCGGCGGCCACGTGGGGCTGGTCGCGCTCACCGAGATCGTGCTCGCCGTGCCTATCCTGGCCGCCGGCTCCGGCGGCTGGCTGCACGCCCTCCTCCTGATCGCCTGGGTCGGCGTCTCCCTCCTCCTCTGCCGTGGCTATTTCCGGGACCGGCGGGCCTGGACCGCCGCCCGCCTCGCGATGACCCACGACCTGGTCGAGCAGATGGTGGGCCACCGCACCCGCATCGCCCAGCAGGCACCTGAGCTCTGGCACGAGGGGGAGGACCGCGCGCTCGAAGGCTACCTGCGCCTGTCGGTGGCGATGGACCGGCGGGCGGCTCTATTGCGCGTGGTGATCCCCCGCGGCTGGCTGGTGATCAGCCTGCTCGCCCTCGCGCCCGGCTTCGTCTCGGGATCGGCCACCCCTGCCGGCCTCGCCGTCGCCCTGGGCGGCGCTCTCTTCGCCTACAAGTCCTTCTGGAAGCTGGTGCGCGGGCTCACCGACCTCGCCGAGGCGGCGGTCTCCTGGGAGCAGGTGGCGCCGGTCTTCCGCGCCGCCGGCCGGGAGGAGAGGGCCTCCATGCCGTCAATAACCGCGCCGGCCCCCCGCGAGCGCCGCGAGGAGGGGGCGGTGGTGGTCGAGGCCCACGACCTGGTCTACCGCTACGGCGAGCGGGCCGATCCGGTGCTGCGCGGCTGCGACCTGACCGTGCGCTCGGGGGAGCGGATCCTGCTCGAAGGGCCCTCCGGCGGCGGCAAGTCGACCCTGGCCTCGCTCCTGGTGGGCCTGCGCCAGCCGCAATCGGGGCTCCTGCTCCTCGAAGGGCTCGACCGCCATTCGCTGGGCGACGAAGGGTGGCGCCGGCGGGCGGTGGCGGCGCCGCAGTTCCAGGAGAACCACGTCCTGGTCGACACCTTCGCCTTCAACCTCCTGATGGGCCGCGACTGGCCCCCCCGCCCGGCGGACCTGGAGGAGGCGGAGGCGGTGTGCCGCGAGCTGGGGCTCGGCCCCTTGCTGGACCGCATGCCCGCCGGCCTCCAGCAGATGGTGGGAGAGTCCGGCTGGCAGCTCTCGCACGGCGAGAAGAGCCGCCTCTACATCGCCCGCGCCCTGCTCCAGCGCGCCGAGCTGGTCGTGCTCGACGAGAGCTTCGCCGCCCTCGATCCCGAGAGCCTGCGGCAGGCCTTGAGCTGCGTGCTCGGGCGGGCGCGGACGCTGATGGTGATCGCCCACCCATGACCGATCTGACGATCTTCGGCTCCCAGGCCGGCGGAGAGAGCCTGGAAGCCTGCTTCTTCTACAGATCCTGGCTCCGCGCCGGCGGCGACCCCAAGCTCATTCAGCCCTTCGTCAGGGCCTGGCTTGGAGCTCACGGCGAGCGCGCGGAAGCCCGCCTCGTCTTCAAGGCGTGGCTGGACGCGGGCGGCAAGATCAAATACGTCAGCAAAAGCCTTCACGCTTGGCTCGGCATCCACGCGGATGCGGAGAGCACCTGCTCCGTGTTTCGCTCATGGCTCTCCGCCGGCGGCGGTCTCGAATCGATCAAGACGCCGGTCGGCCGCTGGCTCGGCGCGAATCCGGCGCATCCCGCGGCGGCGAATCTTGTGATCTATCTGGCCCGCCAGAAAAACCTTCCGGCAGATCTGCTGCGGAGAGCTCTCGCCTGGTGCCAGGGAAACCATCCGGCGGAAGCCGCCCTTTCGTGCCTCACGAGTCTCGAGGAGCACCTGCTGCGCGAGGAGGTCGCGGACGAGGTGGTCAAGACCTCGGAAGCCTGGCTCGCGACCGTCCTGAATCAGGAATCCCTCTCGCCGAAGGCCGCCGCCCTCGTCTCCCTGTTGTTCGCGATCCTCGGCGAAAGCCCGCGGCTCCGGACGGAGACGGCGCCCCTGTTTCTCGAATGGCTGAGGCACCCCTCTTCCTACCCCTCTGCTCCGGCCCGCCTGGGCAGGGAAGCGCAGAGGATCTACTTCAGCGCGCAACGCCTTTCCACCCTTTCCTACCTCGACGAGCTGATCGCCTCGGGCCGGCTCTCGGTCGTCGAGGACCGGGAAGCCCTCCAGCGTCTCTTCACCTGGGTGAAGACGTGGACGCCGGAGGCGCGCTCGGAAGTCGGCCTGTTCCTCAGCGAGCGGACCCGCGTCCCCAGCGCGGAATGATCCGTCCGGACTCCGGGAGTTTCTTCTACGGCGCCAGCCCGTATGGCGACAGCAGCCGGGCCGCGACGTCCAGGGCCCGGTCGGCCTCGCCCAGCAGGTAGTTGAGCTCGTTGTCCCGCCCCGCGATGCAGGCTTGCCCCACCTTGCCCAGGGCGTGGTAGGCGCTGCGCAGCGCCTCGTTGACGTTGGCGTCGGGAGAGGTCAGGACGCTGGCATCGTCGAGCAGGCGGGGGATGGCCTTCGTCAGCTCGCCGCAGGCCGGGACGATGTCGACCTGCGCCCCCTGGCGGTAGCGCTGGAAGATCGGCTTGATGGCCCGCTTCACCTCCGCCGCCTTGGCCTCGTAGGAGGCGTGCCAGGCGGCCATCCGGTTGCGGAAAGCCTCGGCCTCCTCCTGCTCCCGGACCGCCCGCTGGTGAGCCCCGTCGCTGGTGCCGACGCGCAGGATCGCGCGGACGTCCTGCCGGTGCGTCCGGCTCTCCTGGGCCGCCAGCTCCGCGTCGTAGCGCTCGACCTCGACGACGCGGGCCTGCGGCGCCTGCCGGGAGGACCCCCACTGCCAGAAGGCGCGGTCGAAGTCGGCGGGCGAGACGCCGCCGATCTCCCGCAGGGCCTGGTCGTCCGTCTTGCCCGCGGCATAGGCGGCGATCAGGCGATGGATCGCCTGGACGCCGTAGCGCGTCTCGATGTAGTTGATCATCCAGGCCGCCTCGCCGTACGCGAGGTCCACGAGCTGTGGCTCGGCGAAGCCGCGCAGGATGGGATCGATCGCCGGGAAGGCGAGCACACGGCCGGTGCGGACCAGGTCCGGCAGGGGGTTGAGGCGCCCCATCCCCATCTCGACGTGCTCCGCCAGTCCCTCCTGGAACCAGTGCGGCGCCTGGTCGTGGGTGGCGGCGGCGATCATCGCGTGCGCGAGCTCGTGAGAGAGGATGGCGACCAGCTTCGGGTGCAGGCTCTGGAGCTCGGCGAACGGCACCCGCACCTTGCCGTCGAAGAGGCCGATCACCCCCAGGTCGCCGCCGAAATTCTCATAGAAGTCCTTGATCGGGAAGATGCAGACCTCGACCGGCTTGCTGCCGCTCTCCGGGATCCAGCGCGCCAGCCGCAGGCGCTCCTTCTCCAGCACCGCCGCCACACCCCGCGCGTACCGCTCGCTGGTCGCCTTCGGATAGCGCACCTCGAAGTGGTCCGAGTGGTAGCTGGCGTAGGAGGCGGCCAGGTCGCGGTCCAGGGCGAGTTGCTTGCGGCGGCGCTCCCCCCGCGGGGTCGGCAGTTGGCGGTCCGCCTTCTCGGAGAGCTTGATCGCCGTGTCGTACTCACCCGCCGCGGCGTAGAGCTCGGAGAGGGCGAGGAGCGTTCCGGGGGTGGGCCGGCGGCCCGCCAGATCGCTCTTGGCGAGGCGGATGAGGAGCTGGCGCGCCTCCTCCTGGCGGTCCTTCTGGCGGAGCGCCTGGGCCCGCAGACGGACCAGGGAGGCCGGGGCATGGTCGATGTCGGCCATCAGCGGCTCGGTGAGCGCCAGGATGTCGTTCCAGCGGTTCTGCTCGGCGAGCGCCCGGCCCGCCCGCTGGGCGAGGCGCAGCCGGCGGGGCTGGAGGATCTCGCCGGGAGCCGTGCCCTCGTCGAGGTGGTCGAGCGCCGGCAGCTCCGCCAGCGCCTTCTCCTCGGCATGACGGCTCCAGGCCGCGGCGTCCTCGACCGGGGTCCCCTCCGGGGCCAGCCCGGCACCGCCCGGCACCGTGAGCTCCGCGCCGCCCACGGCCAGCCGCAGCGCCTGGCCGCAGGTGGCGGCCCGCGCGCCGGCCGGCAGCGGCAACGGCCGGCGGGGCCCCTCCGGAGACAGCCGAGGCTCTTCGGGGTCGCCGAGCTCGAACGCCGGGAAGAGCTTGGGGCGGGTGAGCAGGAACGCGGCCACCGGGTCCTCGAACAGCTCGGCGCGGGTCACCGGCTCGAGGTGCCAGGCCTGGAGCAGGAGGTCTTCCGCCTCGCCCAGCCGATCCTCGGTGGCGGCCCGGCGCGCGGCGGTGTACCAGGGCTCGCTCAGACGCGAGCCGGTCCGCATCAGCAGCGAGAGCTCGGCGTCCGCGAGGTCGTCCTGGTCGGTCAGCACCTTGCCGAGCGCCGATTCCAGGTGGAGGGCGTCGGTGTCGAGCCCTCCTTCGATCGCCGCGTCGTAGGACGCCTGCGTCTGCTCGCGCTGGAGCCGGCGGAAGGCCAGGCGGGCGCGCAGCAGGTCGCCCAGAGGAGACCGGGAGGGGGACGGCAGCACGGCCAGGGCGTCGCCGGCCGCCTTGAGATTCGACTCCAGGAGGAGGTACTGGGCGCGCCAGAGCGCCTGCACCTCGCGCAGCGCCGGATCGGCGAACGGCGCGGCCAGCCGGCGCTCGATCTCCGCACGGTCCTTCCCCTCCGCCAGGGCCCAGCGCAACGGGCCCAGCGGTCCGAGGCGGAGGGGCCCCGCCTCCACCGCGGGCGCCGGGGCCGGCCGGGCGGCGGCCCGCGGCGCGGCCGTGGAGGGAACGGCCAGCCACATCCAGAGCCCCACGGCGGCCCCCGCCAGGACGGTCGCCACGCCGGCGATCATCGCCAGCCGGCGCTTGCCGGCACGCGCCAGCAGGAACGCGGCCGAGGCCCCGGCCAGGCCGAGCGCGAAGAGGGCCAGCGGGAGCCAGGCCGGCGGGCCGAAGGGTGGAGCGGGAGCCGCGGAATGGGGAGCGGTCCGGCGCGCCGCGGGCACGGGATTGGGGGAAGGCCCCGCGGGCTCGGCGCCGATCCGCACGCTCTCGATCTTCCAGCCCCCCTCGTCGACCAGATGGAGGACGAGCGTCTCGTCGAGGCCGGAGGCGAGCTCCACGCCGAAGGCGGCCGTCTGGGGCCCGAGCTTGGGACCGGGGGTGAGCAGCTCCCAGGAGGCGCCGTCGGACGGCCCGGCGCGCACGCCGATCTCCTCCAGGGCGGGCCCGCGCCCCAGGCGGCGCAGCGGAGAGCTCGCGGAGAGCTTCTCCCACCAGGCCTCGGGCCCCCGCTGGAGATAGTCCGCCGCCAGCCCCACCGCCGCCCGCTCGGCCTCCGACAGCTCCCTCGGCTTCGGGAGCTCGCCGAGCGCCGGGGTGTCACCGGCAGTGGACACCGGCGCCGGCCCGGCGCCGGTCAGGACCAGTCCCAGGAGGAGCACGGCTGTAGCAAGAGTCAATCTCACGCCTCGGGTCACGGCCCCCTCTCGTTCTTGCGGATGCCTCAGATTACCATGAGCCGATCTCGCGAATGATTTCAGGATCGCCGCAAGCGGGAGCTCAACCGGCGCCGGGACGGTCCAAGGATTGCAGACCGGCCATCCGGTCTGACCCTGAGGAGGGGAAACGCCATGAGGATCTCGCGCCTCCAGGCTCTCGCGCTCGCCGGGCTGCTCGGCCTCGCCGGAGCCGCCGCCGCATCCGCCGCCGGCAAGCCGTGCCCGGAAGACTCGTCGGAATCCCGCGCCGTCGAGCTCGCCAAATGCAATGGGGGATTCGCCGACCGCCAGCGTCTGGCCCAGATCTATCAGCGGGAGCTGGGCCTCTCCGCCGGAGCCGCGGTCCGGCTCGCCGAAGCCCTGGCCGCGCAGCAGGCGCTTGAACAGAGGAAAGACCAGGACGACCCCGCCTTCGAGCAGGAGATCCGGCGGATTGAATCCGAATTCATCATTCTGTTGAATCAGGCGCCGGACGATCCCCGGATCGCCGCCGAGGTGGGCTTTTTCTATAACGGATACTGGCTCTCGCGCACCCCGGCCCCGGCGATGCTCGACCTCGTGGCCCGGAGCACGGATCCCGTCCGGCTCGCCGAGAGGCTGACGGAGCACGGGTATTCGCGGGCCGACGAGGAGATCCTCTTCGCCGCCCTCGCCGTCCGGCCCGAGGCGGCCGAGCTGTGGCACCGGGCCGCGCAGCTCACCTACGATCCCGCCTGGAAGATCGCCCTCCTGGAGGAGAATTACCGCCGGCTCCCGGCCGGAGAGGACGGCCGGCCGGCGGGGCCCGGCGCCATCGTCTTCGCCGAGGAGCTGCTCGACGCGCAGCTCAACGCCGGCCTCGCTCCGCAGGCGATCGCGACCTTCCAGAGCCTGGCGCCGGAGGTCCGCTCGCGCATCGAGCAGGGCTCCACCGGCCGGGTCGAGGCCGAGGCCGCGGGGCTCCCCTTCCCGGACCGCTGGCGGGACGTCCGGCGCCCCCTCGCCGCCGCCTATCTCGTGACCGGGGACCTGAAGGCGGCGGCCGGCCTGGCCGCGAGGATGGAGCCGGCGCCGGCCGCGAAAGCGAAAGCGGATTCCGAGGTCCAGGCCGGGGAGATCGCGCGGCGGCTCCTCGCGCGCTGGCTCCATCCCGCCCCGGAAGACCCGTTCGAGCTCCTGACCACCGCTCTCGCGCAGGAGACAGACCGGTCGGGCGTCGAGGCGCTGGCCTTGGCGCGCTTGGCGGAGCGGGAGAGATACCCCGCGATCGCCGGGTATCTCCTGGAGCTCCTGGCCCAGGACCGGTCCGAGCCCCCCTTCGAGCCGGCCCGCGGCGTGCTCGCCCGCGTGCGGGCCGCCGCCGAATCCACGCGAGGGGAGCTCGAGAAGCTCCGCCACGGCCTGGCGGACGAGGCGCGCGCCGACCGGGAGGCCGCGCGCACCGGCTTCGGCCCCGACCCGGCCGCCGCGGTTGTGGGCCGCCTCCTGCGCGCCCCCACGGCGGTCCGGTTCGCGGAGAGACCCCTCCCCAAGGGCTTCGCGCCGATCGAGCTGACACCCGATCAGACCGCGAATGCCCGGAAGGCGGTGGCGAGAATGAAGCTGCCGGCCGGCTTCGGCCTGATCAATGCCGGGCGCGAGGGGGACCGCGCCGCCGCGATCTGCGTGTCCCAGGACTACGACCCGATGGGCGAGGTCTCCAGCGGCGCCTACTGGGTGCTCCTTTCCTCCGACGGCGGCCGGACCTGGGACCCGCCGCTGTACACCGGGCTGCGGGCCAACCAGCCCTACGTGGCGCGGGTCTCTCGCCTCCCTCTCCTGGCGGGAGATCATTTCCAGATGGAGGTCGAGATCGCGGAGCTCGACCCGTCCAAGATTCACTTCCCGCCCGTCGCGCTCGCCCCCAAGCGCACGGCGAAGGGGCTCTATCTCGACATCCCCCTGGAGCTCCTCCAGAAGGATTCCGACGGCGACGGTCTCACCGACCTCGCCGAGGAGCGCCTGATGACCGATCCGGCCTCCCGCGACACGGACGGCGACGGCCTGGAGGACGGCGTGGACCCGCTGCCGAACGTCCCCTTCCGTCGCGAGACCCCACCGCCCGCCTCGGCGCGGGCGCTGGCGGCCTTCCTGGCGGACAACTGGAACGTGGACCGGGCGGCGATCATCGAGGGGATCCCGGCCGGGCCGCGCCCCCTCTGCTGCGCCAGGGACAGGGTGCGTACCGTGAACGAGAAGACCCTCTTCCTGATCGCCGACCGCGGCCTCTTCTCCGCGCTCGAGCCCACGCGGCGCGTGGTGGTGCTCACCGCCGAAGAGGCGGAGGCCGCGCAACAGAAATTCGGCCCCTTCTACCCCCAAAGGCTGGAGCTCTTCGTCTTCGACCGCTCCGGCCGGCGCGCCTACGCCATCTGGGACGCCTCCTGGGAGGGCGGCCAGACCCTGCTCGAAGAGCAGCCTGACGGCACCTGGAAGGCGGAGCCCACGACGAGCTGGATCACGTAGCGAGAGCACCCTGGCCAGCCATGCAGGCTGGCCAGGGTGGGTGCGAGCGCTACTGGTAGACGACCACCACCTGGGGATAGTTGGCGGGAGTGGAGTTGTTGGCCGAGTAATAGCCGACGTAGTCGTCCCGCGAGTTGTTGTTATCGTCGGTGGTGAAGGCGATCCGGATCTGGGTCTTGCCGGTCTTGCTGATCGCCGCCAGGCCCGCCGGATTGAAGGTGCACTCCGACCAGTCGCCGTTGTTCGCCGCGTTGGAGAGGGTGCAGACCGCCGAGACCGTCGCCGCGGCCTGGAAGTCCGCCGTCTCCAGGGCCACGTTGCCGTTGAAGCCGCCGTTGCGCACCGCCGCCGTGAGGCTGCCGTGCGTGGTGAACGGACTGGTGCCCACCACGGTGCCGCGCCGCAGCCGCAGGGTCACCGACTGGAGGACCGCCCCGTCCGGGAGGGGCGACGTATCGAAGGACAGGATGCTCACGTACTGCTTGTTCTTCTTGTCGTCGCCAGCCCGGATGCCGCTCGTGGTGTTGTCCGTGGCGTTAGCGGTGCCGCCCACGCTGGTCAGCTCGCCCGACTCCAGCACGTAGCCGTCCTCGGCCGCCACGGAAGTGAAAGTCGTGGTGGTCGTGGTGACGAAACAGCCCGAGGTGTTGAAGGTGCAATTGGCGTTGCAGGCCAGGGTGCCCCCCGTGAAGCCCCGGCTCTGGCAGGTCTGCCCCCCCAGGTCGCCGCCGTCGCAGGCCTCTCCCCCCTCCTTGACGTTGTTGCCGCAGACCGAGGGCGCGCCGCCCGTGAAGTCCACGATGGCGAAGCCCAGATTGTCCTTCTGCGGTTCCGTGGTGGAGCCGGGGAAGTAATGGCGGGTGTCGCACCAGGCGAGGTAGGCCTTGCCGCCCAGCACGTCGAGCCCCATGTACTCGCCGGTCTGGTTCGGGTTGTAGTTGGGATTGGCGGCCGAATTGTGATTGGAAAAGGAGATGCCGCTGTTGTTGAACTCCGCCGAAGGCTGGCTCGCCTGGACGTTGGCCTCGAAGCCCGCTCCGCAGTTGGTGGAGCGGGCGGCGAAGAAGTCGAGGGCGTCGTTGGTGACCTGATTGCGGGCGTCCTGCCACGCCACCACGACGTGCCCGTTCGACGGGTCCACCTGCAGGAAGGGGTGGAACTGCGCGCGGTTCGGCAGGCCGTCGTCGTTGACCTTGAGGGGAGCCGACCAGGTGGCCCCGCCGTTGGTCGACTTGCTGATCCAGACGTCGGCGCTGTTCGCGTTGCCGCCGCTCGGATAGTCGGTAAACGTGACATATAAGGTGCCGTCGCAGGCGCCGCCGGTGTTGTCCACGGCGATGGCCCCGAAGGGGTTGATGCAGCGGTCGTTCTGGGCGGCCGGACAGTTGTTGCCCGAGAAGCTCGCCAGGTTGAAGTTGCGCACCACCACGGGCGCCGACCAGGTGGCGCCGCCGTCGGTCGATTTCGTATACAGCATCGCTTCGGCCGAGCAGAGCCCCGTGGTGGAGGAGCAGGTCAGCGAATCGAAGATCACGTGGACCGTGCCATTGTCCTCCACCGCCATCTCGCACCCGAGGTCGGTTCCGCCCACCGGAGAGGTGGGCAGATCCACTTCCGTCCAGGTCGCTCCGCTGTCGTTCGAGTAGGCGGTCTTCTCGTCGTTGAAGCGGTCCCAGCAGGAATAGTGGCGGCCGTGATACGGGCTCGTCAAATGGTTGTCAATGATATAGAAATTCTTGTCTTCCAGGTTGAACGTCGCCCAGCCGTTGACCACCACGCCCTGGCCAGCCCAGGTCGCCCCGCCGTCCGTCGAGCGCGCTACCACCATCGCGAAGGCGTCGCCGCCGCGGAACGTCGAGCAGATCAGCATGTGATTCAGGTAGACGCGGTTGTTGTCGTCCCAATAGAGGGCCGGATCGGAGCCGAAGACGAAGCCGCCAAAGCAGACACCGAGGCTCGGGTAGGCGCTCTCGCCCGGAGCGCAGGTGTAATTCCAGGTCGCTCCGCCGTCGCCCGAGGAGAAGACCGCCAGGGTCGACTCGCAGCCGGCCGGCGCGTCCCAGGTGTTCGCCGCGGCCACGATCTGGTTGGGATTGTTGGGGTTCACGGCCACCTGGATCTCCCCCTGGTACTCGATCGGCGGCGGGCTGTCGGTCGCGGCCAGGTTGCGGTTGGTGCCGAGGAGCAGGTACTCGGTGAGGCTCTGGAGCGGGGTCTTCCTGGCCTCCACGCGAGGCGCGCGGGGCTCGGCGGGCCAGCCGGTCCGCACACTGTCGACGTGCGCGTCGCCGTAGAGCTGGCGCGCCTTCTGCTCGTGCAGGGCGACCCAGCGGGCGTGCCGCTCGTAGACTTGGCGCGGGATCACCACCTCGTAGTGGCGCACCTCCATGTCGATCTGCAGGAAGTCGAGCGGCGAGATGGGAAGGAACCGGAGGAAGCTCTCCTGCAGCGCGGCGTCGTGCGGGTGAGCGGCGAGCTCCCGCTGGAAGCTCAGGTACTGGGGATCGCTCTGCAGGGCGAAATAGGCCGGCCGCAGGGCCTCCCGGCGCTCTCGCGGGCTGGGCGGCTGCGGGCCTCCGGGCTGGGCCGCGGCGGGCAGGGCCGCCAGGAGCGCCGCGAGGCCAAGTCCCAGGATCAGCACCGGCCGGCGAAACAGATGGCTTCTCATCATCGAGTCTCCTCGTGAGAAAGAGGCGAGAAAGATCAAGCCTCCGAGGTTGCGCGGGAGAGATCGTCAAGCCGACTTCTACTGATGAGAGTGCGGGCGGGGCCGCCCGGTGAGCCGGAGGCGACTTGTTCGGCGCACCCACCTACTTGGGGGAAACGAGCATCAGCACCAGGCCGATCATCACGGCCGCACAGGTCAGAGCTCCCAGGGCGATCCACAGCGCGAGCACGCCCTCGCTCACGCCCACCCTGATCCGGTAGGGATCCTGGGCCAGCTCGCCGTCCTTCTGCCGCCATGCGATCGGCCTCCGCAACCGGACCCGTGAGTCGTCCAGCTTCTCCACCAGCTCCCAGCCCGCGCGCGCTTCTTCCTCCAACGCCGCCCGGAATTTCGCGGGTTTCCTGAACCCACTGGTCACGCTGCGGATGATCTTGTACTCCACGGCACCCGAAGGATCGCTATTGAGGGGCGTCACTTCTTCCTCCTCCTCTTTCTGTTGGTCACGCTTCCGCTTCGCCGCTGCGGCGGCTGCCGCACCTTCAGCTCCGGGCATCGGCCACCTCCGATTGTTCCTTCTTCACCGCCGAACGGACCTGCGCTTCCGAGACGTGGCCCGCACCGCAAATGGTAGCGCAATCGGGACGCGCCAGCACAGCGGGCCACGTCCGCAGCATGCCGTTGTCAGGCCGCGATCGATCATTCCTGTTCAACCGCGGCCTTGATATCGTTCAGGTCTTGCAGGAGGGCCTTTTTCGCCACGCCCTTGAACAGAATCCCCATTGGGATCGCCAGTAGCTTTGAAACGATACCTTGAGGCTGGGAATCATGAGAGCTGGTCAACGTAATGCCGCTACTGCTCTCCGAAATACTAGTGGTAGATAAGAATACAAATCCATCACTCTCTGCTCTGGTTTTGTAGAACCCGTTCTCAGCAGCATCAGTGATCCACTTTTCCGCGGTAGCTGGCTTGCCGAATAGCATTCGGGTCTCTCGCCACTTTAGCCCTACGAGCCCGTTTGCCGGTTTTTCGAGAACCTCGATGCTTTCGATTCCGCTGATGGTTTCCGCGGCGTTCTCGATGTCGGTGATTGCGGCCCAGACCGCCGCCTTGGATCCGTTGATGGTTACCTGTACTTCAACGACCATGGTGTTCCTCCTAGGAGTGACTCATCGTCAGCTCTTCGCTCGGTACCGAACGTGAATCAGACCGTTGTCGAACCTGCGTTCATCGAGAAGCTCGAGCTTCACGGAGACCTTGCCTGGCAGATAGGGATTGCCGCCGCCCGCGATGATCGGCGCGATGAGCAGGTTATATTCGTCGACAAGGCCAGCTAGAATGGCATGCGCCGCGAGCTCCGGACCGCCCACCGCAACCTCGCGGGTCGCTCGTGCCTTGAGCTCCCGTACAACGTCCGCCTCGAATTTCCGCTCGAGCCGCGTCTTGGCCGTAGAGACCGTCCGCAGCGTCGTCGAGTACACGATCTTTTCAGCCGCCTGCCAGATCGGCGCGAACTCCAGCGCGGCCGCTGGCAGATGGGGAATCACATCTGGCGTCTCCCAAACGGCCATCGTCTCGTACATCTTGCGCCCGAAGAGATAGGTGCCGACCTGCCTCTCGCGGCTGTTAATGAAGGTGTGGACTTCCTCATCTAGCTCTGCCCAATCGAAGTTGCCGGTTTCATCCGCAACATAACCATCGAGCGACGTAAACGCGGAGTAGATCAGCTTGGCCATCGTGCACCCTCCGTCTCTCAATCAGCCTTTGAGAAGCCGCGTATGAGTCCGGCTAACGGCCCGGAAACTCACCGGCGACAGCCGCAGGACAGTGCGGTTGGCGTCCGGTGCAGCGCGGGGTTGACCGCCTACACCGATACGCTTCGCTACTTGTAAGCGGCTTCGCCTTCAGCGGCGGCTCCAATTCTACTCTCCGCTACGACCAGAAACAGATGTTCCCCGTCATCAATCCGTATTCGCCACCCGGCGGGATCGCGCACAGGCTCACCCACATCAGCGTAGTGCATCCGGCGATGGCAAGTCGGACAGAGCACAACTAGAAACTCTGGTGCGAGACATTCAGGAGGAGGATTCTGCGATAAGTGGAATAGATGATGTACCTCACAGTACCTGCGGCCATCTCTTTTGACAAATCCCGGAACGCCGCATAACTGACAAGTGGAGCTGCGAGTTCGCTTTACATACTGCGTGATTGGACTAGGCCGCTCATAACTCTCAAGCATTCTCCTGATTTTTCGGAGCACGGCAGGTCGAGGAGGTACGCCCCGCGACCGTAGGCCTGCAAGTTGCTCCTTCAACGCGACGATATCGGCGGAATCAGGCGGCGGAACCTGTGGCATACTCTGTCCAAGGAGCCGCAAGAGGCCCACTGTTTCCTGGTCGTCAATCTCCTTCTTGTCACTCCAACCTTTGTCGTCCAGGCCTACTGATTCAGGAGAGATCGGCGTTGAGAATACCTGGAAATTGATCAACTCGATAGCCAGTATCTCTCCAGCATAGGTCTTCTGGCTGTTCTCTAGAACACGAATTGCTTGACGCCGCCACTCTCCTTCGCTGCTGGCCCCCAGCGCGGTGCCATAGTTCGTCCAAGCTTGTTCCTGCGCAAGAACACGCTGTGCCCGAATCTGGCCTACGCCGACAATACTTCTTGGCTTCTTGCCTGGTCTAACGCAGAAAAGGGGATCAAACGGCTCGCGCTTCGTTCGTTTGTGAGGGCTCGCATAGAAGACCGCAAGGCCTCCAAGCGAGTTCTCTCTGTGATAGGAGAACCACTGCGAATTCGCAAGCATCATAATTCCTGCCACTATGCCTTTATCTCCCTTGGCCGCCCAAAGGCTCTGCTGATGAGCGGCGGCTCTGCCGTCCGCTCGATCGGCTTTGGTTAGGCCCGCTCATCAATACTGACACACGTTTCTCCGGCATGCACCTGAAGCCCGAAGGATTTGATTGCGCGTGCACAGCGTAGTGCGTACTCTGTGTTGTGGATCCATGCCGGATGTTGGGGCGACTTTACGACGATGGCGCCCGCGAGCACACCGTCACCAGTAATGAGATAACCCCGCATTTGTCGATGAGCTCGGCCCTTGTCGTTTATGGAAACCAGTGCTGAGCATTTCTCAGGTTCAGATAGATTGTAGTTGACTTCAATCAGTACTTCACGGAGCAGGCAATCCGCCTTCATTTCCATGGGTACGAGTATTCTCGGCCTGACCGATTCTAAAACAGCCATTATGGCGGCGGCGCCGCTTCGCATGCCCTTCTCTGGAACAAGAGCTGCTTTGGGATTCTGCTGCCAGTGAAAGTTGAGGACCGAGAAGACTTTAGCAGCCCCTTGGTCGAAAGGAAGCCCGACAATGGTCTCTACTAGAGGACGCATCGACTTGCGAAAACCTCTGCTCCACTTTTCAACTGGGTCGTAAAAATTAACATTCCAAAGTGGAAGGCCGCCACTGGCCAGCCGCTCACGAGCAGGAGCATTCGTAGTCCCTCCACCAGGGCTAGGACCAACGAACGCGAGCCAACTAGCGGCGGAACCATAGCAGCCCTCGGGCCAAGGTTCTCCACTATATGGCTGAGTACGCATCCTCTGAAGGCGCTCTTCGATCTCTGCCGCAAACGCACTGTTACTCACAGATACCTCTGGATGCCTACGCTCTAAGGTGAGCGGCGGGCCGGGCGCGAAGCGGCCGGTTCCGTCCGCTCGATTGACGGGGTTATACAACCCTTCACCTATGACCTCCAGACGGCTTCGGAAGAGAGCGCAATGAGATGCACTTCTGGAAAGCGCTCAAGATGAGAGACGCCTGGGGCCTCACCTGGACAATGAAAAAATACATACTTATGCCGCGCCTCAGAGCGGTCAACCCTAATGACGTCCCTAGCCAACTTGCGATTGTTAGTGCGGCGCACAGCCGCAAACACCTCCGCCACGACATCCTGCGAAGGAGAAACCAGGTCGTATCCCGCAGTAGTGCCTAGATTTAGGTGAATCGGCGCAGAGCCTGAATGGCGGACTAAAATGTCCTCCGCAGCAGCCAGGGAAACCAAGTAGGTGAATGTCTGATTGACCTGCTCGATGAGATTCAGGCGGCGGTCCTCTACAGGGTGAAAACCCAGATCTTCGAACTTCATACTGGCAAGTGCGACCATAGAGGGCTGACCCTCGAGAAGTTCTCGCATAACTGTAGCAGCCCTATCAACTGAATCCCGAACTCTCGCTCGCAAGTGCTGTATCTGCTCTTCGCTGTCGAGGATATGTGCAGGCATAGTATTATCTGCTTTGCTTGGTCGAACAACGCCTCTGTTGTTGTGGCTCGGTCTCAACCCACCTCGCCAGCCCCTTATGCAGCTTCATACATTCTTCGAGGACGCGGCGCCCCGCGCTAAGAAGGTCTCGGTCGCGTGCCACCTCCTCAACCGGTCCGTCTGGATACTTACCGCCATGAAATAGATTGTTTCTGACCGTTCGCACCATCCTCAAAACAAACGCCTCGAAGGTCTCGTCGGCACCTCTTTTGTTGTCTTGCCAAGCGAGACGATCGTTGGCTACTACTTGTTTACGCGGTGCCGCAGTTGTCAGAACCGAAATTGCCTGCTGGAAGTCTCTTGACGCAGCGCTGAAGTTTCCGGAGATCTCCTTCGCGAATTTGTCCCAGTCTGGCATGGCGCTGCCGTCTTTCCTGCTCTTGAGAAATCCTCCCGCTTCAGTGCGCATTCGAATACCGAAAACTGCCAGAAGAACTTGTTAACCAAATCGCAATCAAGTACATCAGGCTGAGCATCGTAGTTCATGACCAGAATAGATCGGCTTTCTTCAAGAGGTAGAACGCTCGAAGGTGAGCGGCGGCGCCGCCGCACTATAGGGCGGTGTCCGTCCGCTCGACCGTGGGTTATGCCTTCTTGTCCTTAGGCCTTTTTGCCAGCACTGCTTCTAAGCTATGCAAAGCCGTGGTAAATTTGTCTCCATAGAGTCCTTGCAACTGAGACATTATTCCGTCAGAGGGCCAGCTAGAAATATCCTTCGCCACCATGTCGATATCCGAGTCTAAAGGACTACGTTCAGCAGCTTGAGCAAGATACTTGTATGCCTGAGACGCATCACCCTCAGCGAGAGAAACTAGCATAAGGCCTCGAAGCGCAGCAGCTCCTTGCTTACGCTCATGCCCTGAATCATAAAATTGAAGTGACTGAGTCAGGTACTCTTTCGCTTTGCTTGAGTTACCAATCCTGAGATAGAACCAACCCTGCTGCAGACTACGCCAAGGTGACTCGCCTACCTGAGGACCGATTCGGGCACTAATCTTCTGGAACTCTGGAGAATATTTATGTGGCGAAGAGCTATTTACGATCGCAAAGAGAAGTGCGTCATTGGCAAGATTTGTCGTTTCAGCAGATGTGCTTTCTGAATCAAATTTCTTTAAAGCTTGGCTTAAGACTGCGACAGCTTCGTCATAGTCTTCGCCTTGATTAGAGGCAACCCCCGACAAGAGCAACTGATAAGGCTCAAGCCGCTTGCTGACTAGCCTATCTACCTTATCGTCTAGGAAGTGGTAGTAACCTACCGTTGTAATCAAGAGACCGATAAGCGCCGCAGCAGCACTGTATCTATTAAAGATAGCAGCCACAACTGTCGATTTCTGCTCCTCTTCAGCCATGCTAAATCATCTCCTGACTTGGACAGATTGACACATAACCTCACGATCAACCTTTCGCCGTTTTCCCTCAGAATGCATATCGTGGTAGAAGTCACTCTACCAAGGGCTGATCTCTTCGTCATCGTATATCGTTGATTCTATAAGGTTCTTTGATTCTACGCCTCTTTCTTATCAACGTCAACTCCTCCGGCAGGACCACGGCGAAGACGACGCTCCCCTGAGGTGGCCTCGCGCTCAGGCGGAGATCAGCGTAGGAAAGCCAACAGATAGCGGCAATGGGGATTCGGCTTATCCGGACGCGTAGAAGAGGACACGGCTGGAACGTTATACGGGACGACATGCAAGGCGGCCTTCAGCCTCCAGATCTCGAAGGACATGGCGGGACGGCGGCGCACACCGGTCCCGGCCGCAAGGGACCCGGAGCGTGGCCGCCGCGAAGAAAGGTGGGAGCAGAGGAGCGGTCCCCGTCCGCTCCCCTGCTGAGACATCAATTGTCAAAGAGCCCGGGGGCGAGGCGCCGCGCGTTGAGGCCGGCGAGCCTCTTTCCCCCGTCCCCCTCCCATCCGGAGGGGACTTTGCTGCTTTCAACGAGCCCTTCGAGCCGCGTTCCCCGCGTCTCGAGCCTCGCCAAGACCTCTTCGGGCCGCTCTCCCCGCGTCCCGAGCCCTGCCAAGACCGCTTCGAGCCTTGTTCCCCGCTTTCAGCGTCCCTCTCCCTCCCGCCCAGATGGCGCGAAGCGTCCACTTCACCGCGTTCCCCGCTCCTCGCGTCCCGCGAAGGACCGGGAGCGGCTCATTCCCCGCTCGGCGAGCCGTCCGGAGAGGGGGGAATGGAACTCGAAGACTTTTCCGAGTCATGTACATCGCAGGGAACGGAGCCTGATTCCTGGGGAATGAGCCATCCCCAACTCTTCGGATCTCGCTCCCGCGGGGGAAAGCCGTCCGGTCTCCAGGGAATGCACCAGGAAAAGCGCTTCCGGCACCTCGAAGTCCCTGGCAAGCCGGACTGAGGCCGCCTGATATCCCGCGACGGAAGAGCTTGACAGCTCGTTCTCAGGGGACTACTATATGTACATCATAGACGTTTGTCCAGAGCCCGGATCGAGAGGGCTCATGACTCTTACGGATCGCGGGGCTCCGCCGTCACAGAAGGCGTCGAGCCCGCGGCGCGGGGGTCAGGGCAGGCGGCGGAGGTTCTTTGACAAGTGACGTACCAGAGGGAACGGGAGCGGGGCCGTTCCCTCTGGCCTTCCTTACTCCGGAGGCTGGAGGTGTGCCCGATCCGCTGTAGGGGCGGCCCTGTGTGGGCGCCCTGCTCGCGAAAGCCCCCACCCAGGGCGGCCACACAGGGCCGCCCCTACGAAAGCGGCGTGGGAGAAATCCAGGTTCTGTTAGACGTCCTTACGGCTCGGTGAAGGTGAAGATGCCGCGCTTGGCGGTGCCGGCGAGCAGCCGCCGCGGATCGTGCGGGTCGACCGCCAGGGCGCGGATGCCGAAGGAGCCCGGGGCGACGCTGCCGCCGCCGACCGCCTGCCAGGTGGCTCCGGCGTCGCGGCTGCGGTACACCACCTCGCTCATGAGCCCGTCGAGGTTGGCGTAGAGCGTCAGCGGCGCCACCGGGGAGGCGACGATCTCCCAGCGGATGCTCTCGGGGCTCGCCGGCACCGCGGCGGGCGACGGCAGCCGCCGCCAACTGGCGCCGCCGTCGCTGCTGCCGAAGATCCCGTCGCCGGCGGCGGCGAACAGCACGTCGGGCCGCTCGGGATCGAGAGCCAGCCGCGTCACGGCGCCGGGCAGCCCGTCCTCGCGCCGCTGCCAACTGTGCCCGCCGTCGCCGCTGCGATAGAGACGCGGCCCCAGCGGCGCGCCGGTGGCGGTGGTGGCATAGCCGGCCACCCACACCACCCGCGGATCGCCCGGCGCCACGGCGATGTCGACCACCCCAAGGCTCTCGCCCCGCGCCGGCCGCACCTGCTTCCAGGCGCGGCCGTTGGAGCTCTGCATCAGGCCGTTCCGGCCGCCGGCCCAGACGCCGCCTCGGGTGCGCGGGTCGGCGGCGAGCGCCTCCACGCCGGCGCCGACCCGGGGCACCGCCGTCCAACGGTGCCCGCCGTCGTCGCTGCGCCAGAGGTAGTCGCCGGTCGTCGACCAGACGCGGCCGTGGAGGTAGGGATCGACGAGGAGATCGCCGCCGCCGAAGACCAGCACGTTGGGGGCGGCGAGGCTCAGGCGCCAGCTCGCTCCGTCGTCCTCGCTGGCGAGGAGGTGGTCGGAAGCCTGTGCGTACAGGACGCCCGGCTGCTGCGGATCGACGGCGATGGACTCGATCCAGCGCCCCGAGAGCCCCCCGCTGGCGGCCTCCCAGTGCTCGCCGCCGTCGCCGCTGCGGAAGACGCCGCCGAGGCTGGCGATGCCCGCGGAGCCGAGGTACAGGGTGTCGCCGCTCGACGCCATGACGGCGATCGAGCGGGCCTCGGGCTGCCCGGCGGCGGCGACCCACGACGCGCCCTGGTCGGCGCTCCAGTAGAGCCGGTCGATGGCCAGGCCGGTGGCGTACGAGCGGCTGTAGGCGAACAGCCGTCCGCCGTGGAAGCCGAGCAGCGCGAAGATGCCGTCCTTGGGCGCCCGCAGCCGCTCCCAGACGCCGCCGCCGTCGCGGCTGCGCAGCACGCCGCCCGTGACGGTGAAGAGGGTGGCGGCGTCCGCCGGATCGACGACGACGCTGCCGCAGCGGCGGCCGAGGCAGCGCACTAGCGACCAACTGGCTCCCTCGTCGCTGCTGGTGAACAGCTCGCTCACCGTGTGCGCGTAGAGCTGGCCGTTGGCGGGGTCGATGTCCAGCGACTCGACGCCTCCGGCGAGCGGCAGGTCGCCGTTACGGGCCGTCCAGGTCTCGCCGCGGTCGTCGCTGACGAAGATCCCCTCCCAGCCCGCCAGCCAGACGCGCTCCCGCCGCCGGGGGTCGACGACGAGGGCATTGACGTGCGGGCGGGTGGGGAGGCCGGCGCTGGTGACGCGCCAGGTGCGCCCCTCGTCGAGCGAGCGCCAGACGCCCTCCCAGGTGGTGCCGGCGATCACCGCCGAGCCGCTGAGCGCCAGGGCGCGGAGGCCAGGGAGGCTGGTCTCGCCGAGACCGGTGCCGGCGAACGTCCAACTGGCGCCGCCGTCGCCGCTGCGGAACACCGAGGTCGGAGTGGCGGCGTAGACGAGGTTGGGATTGGACGGGTCGGCGGCGAGCCCTTGGATCGCCTCGCCGTCGGGGCCGAGCGGCGACCAGGAGCCGACGGCCGCCGCGGCCGCCGTGGCGAGCGCCAGCGCGCCGGCGGCCAGGAGAGCGACGAGGAGGGAAGGGCGGGTGGAGATCGACATATACATGTCCTCCTGCTATCCAGCGTCAAAGAAATAGTACCGCTAAATCCTTGCCGCAGACGGCCTGAGCGAGAAAGAGCCATCGGCAACTAATTTTACCTTGTCAGATTTGGGGTTCCCGGTCCGTTGGCCCTCATCACCCCAGCCCTCTTCTCCCGTCCTCCCCCCCTTCCCGACGGGAGAAGAGGGAGTAGTTAGCTTTACCTGTCCTGGGCTTGGGAGCCCTCTCTCTCCCGTCAGGTCGGGGGGGGGGCCGGGAGAGAGAGGGTTGGGAGAGTGAGGGTCAGCCCCGAAGGGGCGGCAGCACGCCGGATCTCGCGAGACGGGGAGCGCAGTTTCCCGCCGCGGGCACCTTGTCTCATGGAGGATGCTTAATTCTACTTTGTCAGACTGGCGCAGGGGTCTTGCCTTTGGGTGCCTTGGCGGCGTAAAGTTACGGCAGGGCGGGATTTAGAGTTTCCGGGAGGCACCAAGAGTCCCCCAGGCCCGCCCCAACGGATGTAAGTCCAAGGAGACCACCAATGCCCCAGTCCCGCTCGAAGGGATGGGGTTTCGATTTCAGGATTTCTCCAAGCGCTTCGAGGCGCATTTCCGACGCTGGACGCGTTCGGTTGCCGCC
>JBJMHA010000093.1:0-78925 GCA_045807625.1 Thermoanaerobaculia bacterium
TCTCGGAGCTGATCGAGGAGGTCCCGGGTGGCCTGGAGCGGTACCGGCCGCGGCTCCACTACTGTCTGCTCGACGAGATGCGGATGGCCGACTCGGAGCTCGAGTCGCTGCGGAATCTAGTGGCGGCGGTGTTCCGGCTTGAGAAGAGCTACGACACGGAGGCCATGGAGCGGGTCCTGGAAGCGGCGGTCGAGTGGTTGCGGGGGCCGGGTCTGGAGGAGCTAAGGAAGTCCTTTACCGGCTGGGTGTTGAAGGTTCTGCTCCCGTCCCGAGTGCGCGGAGTCAGGTTGCCTGAAGGTCTCAATCTTGAGGAGGTCAAGGCGATGCTTGCCGAAAGCGGTTTCAGTTGGTCCGACCGGTGGGAGCGAGAGGGGATGGAAAAAGGGCTCCAGCAGGCGAAGGAGGACGCTCTCGCCAAAGCCCGTGGAGTCCTCCTGCGGGATCTAGCGAGTCGTTTCGGCCCTCTGCCCGAAGAGCTCCGGGGGCGGGTGGAGGCGATCGTTTCGATCGAGGAGCTTACCGAGCTCGCCCTCCGCGCCGGCGCGGCCTCCTCGCTCGACGACCTGGCCAACGGCTGAGCGGCCGCGAGCCCTGGCAGGGAGGCTCGCTCCCCGCCTGCGCTATGCTTCGCCCCAGCCATGGCCCTCGCCGAAACCAGGACCCCGCCAGCCTCCGACGATCCCAACCGCGATCTCGGATTCGGCGCGGTGGTCGCCCGGGAGAGCCGCAAGCGGCTGCTGAACAAGGACGGCAGCTTCAACGTGGTCCGCGAGGGGTTGAGCTTCTTCCGGTCGCTCAGCCCCTACCACTACCTGCTGACCACGACCTGGCCGCGCTTCCTGGGGCTGGTCGTCCTCTTCTTCCTGCTGACCAACATGGTCTTCGGAGGGGCCTACTTCTTGTGCGGCCCCGGCCAGATCGCGGGCTCCAGGGCGGTCAGCCTCCCCGCCCAGTATCTGGAGGACTTCTTCTTCAGCGTCCAGACCTTCGCCACCATCGGCTATGGCGTGATGCACCCGGCGGGGCTGGCGGCCAACCTGCTGGTCACTCTGGAAGCGCTGGTCGGGCTGCTGGGCTTCGCGCTCGCCACCGGCATCCTGTTCGCCCGCTTCGCGCAGCCGACCGCCCGCATCCTGTTCAGCGAGAAGGCGATCATCGCCCCCTACCGCGGCATCACCGCGTTCGAGCTCCGGGTAGCCAACATCCGGCACAACGAGATGATCCAGGTGCGAGCCCAACTGATGCTCACCCGCATCCGGCGGGACGGCGGCGGCAACCGGGAGTTCATCCCGCTGAAGCTGGAGCGCGACGGCGTCGTCTTCTTTCCTCTCGCCTGGACGATCGTGCATCCGATCGACGAGACAAGCCCGCTCTGGGGCGCCACGCCGGAGGACCTGGAGGCCTGGGACGCCGAATTCCTGGTCCTCTTCTCCGGTATCGACGAAACCTTCGCGCAGACGGTCCACACCCGCTCGTCGTACAAGGCGGACGAGATCGTCTGGGGGGCCCGCTTCACCAACCTGTTCAACCCTCCGAAGCCGGACGGCGTGCTGTCGATCGACATCGGCCGCCTCCACGACTTCGAGCGCACCCCGCCGCCGGCGGGGTGAGCGAGGCTACTTCGTCCCGAAGTCGACCTTCGGCGCCGTCTCCGCGCCGGGCGCCGCCTGGAAGTAGGGCTTCGGCTGGAAGCCCATCATCGAGGCGAAGAGGGCGGCCGGGAAGCGGCGGATGCGAGTGTTGTAGTCCTGGGCCACCTGGTTGAAGGTGCGGCGCTCGACCGCCACCCGGTTCTCCGTCCCCTCCAGTTGGGTCATGAGGTCTCGGAAGGCCTGCACGGCCTGGAGCTGCGGGTACTGCTCCACCACCACCATCAGGCGGGAGAGGGCCGAGGAGAGGCCGTCCTGCGCTTTCTGGTACTGGGCGAACTTGGCGGGATCGTTGAGGATCTCGTTGCTCGCCTGGGTGCTGAGCTGGCCCACCCGGCTGCGCGCCTCGATCACCTGGGTGAGCGTCGACTGCTCGAAGTTGGCCGCCCCCTTGACCGAGGCGACCAGGTTGGGGATGAGGTCGGCCCGGCGCTGGTAGACGTTCTGGACCTGCGCCCACTGGCCCTCGACCGCCTGCTGGGCCCCCACCAGGCCGTTGTAGACGCCGACCAGGGACATCCCCAGGATCAGGACCACGACCACGGCGGCGATCAGACACCCATATCTTTTCATCGCTCTCTCCTTCCGGCGCCGGCCGGCGCGGGGGAGATCATATCGTGTCCCCGCCCGTGTTAGATTGACCGGCAATGAGGCCCTACCTGGATCTGCTCCAGCACATCCTGGACCATGGGACCGCGAAGGGCGACCGCACCGGCACCGGCACCCTCTCGGTGTTCGGCTACCAGATGCGCTTCGACCTCTCCCAGGGGTTCCCGCTGCTGACCACCAAGAAGCTGCACCTGCGCTCGATCATCCACGAGCTCCTCTGGTTCCTGGCGGGGGACACGAACGTCCGCTACCTCCACGAGCACGGGGTGACCATCTGGGACGAGTGGGCGGACGCGGACGGCGAGCTCGGGCCGGTCTACGGCGCCCAGTGGCGCTCCTGGCCCACCCCCGGCGGCGGCGCTATCGACCAGATCTCAAAGCTCATCGAGGGGATCCGTCAGAGCCCGGACTCCCGGCGGCACATCGTCAGCGCCTGGAACGTGGCGGAGATCGATCAGATGGCCCTCCCTCCCTGCCACGCCCTGTTCCAATTCTGGGTCGGCGAGGGGCGGCTCTCCTGCCAGCTCTACCAGCGCAGCGCCGACGTCTTCCTGGGGGTGCCGTTCAACATCGCCTCCTATGCCCTGTTGACCCTGATGGTGGCGCAGGTCTGCGGCCTCGCCCCCGGCGACTTCGTGCACACCCTGGGGGACGCCCACCTCTACCGGAACCACCTGGAGCAGGCCCGGCTCCAGCTCACCCGCGAGCCCCGGCCGCTGCCCACGATGACGCTCAACCCGGAGGTCCAGTCGATCTTCGACTTCCGCTTCGAGGACTTCACCCTGAGCGGCTACGACCCCCATCCGGCGATCAAGGCGCCGATCGCCGTCTGATGGCGCGGATCTCGCTCATCGCGGCGATGGCCCGCAACCGGTCGATCGGCATCGACAACCGGCTCCCCTGGCACCTGCCCGCCGACCTCAAGCGCTTCAAGGCGCTGACGATGGGCCATCCGATGGTGATCGGCCGGCGGACCTACGATTCGGTCGGCCGCGCCCTCCCCGGCCGGACCACGATCGTGGTCACCCGCCAGCCGGGCTGGAACGCGCCGGGGGTGGTCGTGGCCCACACCCTGGACGAGGCCCTGGACGAGGCCCTGAGGCTGGACCGGGAGGAGGTCTTCGTGGGCGGCGGCCAGGAGATCTTCCGCCTGGCCCTCGGCCGCGCCGACCGGATCTACCTGACCGTCATCGACCGGGACTTCCCCGGCGACACCTTCTTTCCGGAATTCGACGAATCGGCCTGGCGGATCGTCGAGCGGGAGGACCATCCGCCGACGGAGGCGCGGCCGTACGCGTTCAGCTTCGTGACCTACGAGAAGCGCCGGCCGTGAGGCACGGCCGGCGCGGGACCGGGCTACTTGCAGCGGCAGCAGTCGTTGCCGGTGGGGGACAGGACGGTGCCCGGGGGGCAGGCCTCGCAGCGGACGAGCGAGCAGTCGATGTTCGCGGCGGAAGCCTGGGGGACGGAGAGCTGAGCCACGCCGAACGAGCCGGCGAGGACGAGGCCCGCGAGGATGAGCTTCTTCATGGGTACTACCTCCTGTGAAGTCAGGACGGCGGGCCGCGAGCCCGCCACCCGGTTAAGACCTGGGTTTACGGACGGCGGGCGCCCACCGTCCATGCTCCGTGGGAGGAACGAGCTCCGGACGCCGATCTCCTCACCGGGATCAAAGAAAAAGACCGCCGGAGACGGTCCGCGGGAGCGGCCGGGCCGGCGGTGTAAAAAGAGGGCGAGAGAGTGAAACCCTCGCGCACCTCGGGGGAGCGTTGGTAAGGGGTTCTCTGTGTTGGTGGCGCGCACCGGCGATCACCGGTGCACGTTGCAAGAAGTGCGGAAAGATTTGAAAAGCGGGACAGCTCAGGCCGTCACCGGCTTCTCCGCCCGTTCCCGGAACCACGCCGCGGTGCGCGCCAGCCCCTCGCTCAGCGGGATCGGCCGCGGCAGCCCCAGCTCGCGGCGGCCGAGGCTGGCGTCGACCACCGAGCGCTTCTGCTCTCCCGGCTTGGCCGGGCCGTGCCTGGCCTGGAGGTCCGACCCAAGAGAGCGGGCGATCTCCTTGTAGAGGTCGACCACGGAGGTCTCGACGCCGGTGCCCACGTTGTAGATGTGATACCCGGGCCGGCCCGCCGCGGCGAGGTTCGCCCGCACCACGTCCGAGACGTGGACGTAGTCGCGGGTCTGCAACCCCTCGCCGTTGATCGTGGGCGCCTCCCCCGCCAGCAGCCGGTTGAGGAAGATGGCGACCACCCCGGCCTCGCCGTGCGGATTCTGCCGCTCGCCGTAGACGTTGGCGTAGCGCAGGCAGGTGGCGTCGAGCCCGTAGGCCACGTGGTAGTAGAAGAGGTACAGCTCGAAGGAGCGCTTAGAGATGCCGTAGGGGGAGACCGGCCGCGCCGGATGGCTCTCGTCGGCCGGGAAGTAGTCCTGCTCGCCGTAGATCGCCCCGCCGGTCGAGGCGAAGAGGATCTGGCGTACCCCCCCCCGGCGGGCCGCCTCGGCCAGGCTCAGGCTCCCGAGGATGTTGACGTCGGCGTCGAAGGCCGGGTCCTCGACCGAGCGGCGGACGTCCATCTGGGCGGCGTGGTGGACGAGGACCTCGATGCCGGACTCCCGCACCAGATCGGCGGCCTCTTTGGAGCGGATGTCGAGGACGTGGAGCTCCGCCCCCTGCGGCACGTTCTCGCGCTTCCCCCCCGACAGGTTGTCGAGGATCAGCACCCGGCGCCCCTGGGCCAGGAAGGCTTCGGCGACGTGGGAGCCGATGAAGCCGGCCCCCCCGGTGACACAGACGGTTCCTTTGGATCGGTCGTTACTCATGGCGCCCGGAGCTTACAGCAAGAGCCGGGCCAGAACGGAAAGCGCCGAGCTCAGACCGTGCAGCCCGGGCATCTCGAGCACTTCGTGGCCTCGTTACCGCTATGGCCTCCGGCCACCTCCTTGAGGTCGTTGTCCGCCAGCATCCGCAGGGTCTCTTTGGAAAGAGTGAGCTTCTTGGTCAGATTGGGCTTTTTCATCATCTCTCCTTTGCGGCGATCCGCTGTTTTTCCCTACAAGGAGAGTGCGGAGCCGGGGAGGGAGCGAGACAGGAGGTCAGGCCCGGCGGGCTTCCGGGCCACCGCGATGATCCCCAACCCCTTGCCGGGGACCAGGCCGTCGACCTTGCGGATGGCCGGCACCAGGATGTTGAAAAGCTTGAGCTGGGAGCGGCTGAAGTAGCGGCGCTTGAGGAGCTTGCCGTTGAGGATCCAGCCGGGGATGGCGAGGCGGTTGAAGTCGCGCATCGACTCGATCTCGAAGCCGGTCTCGCGCAGCTCCCCGGCCAGCTCCTCCTTGGAATAGCGGCAGCGGTGGCCCAGCACCTCGTCGAGGCTGGAGTAGAGCTTCTGCCCTTGCGGCACGTAGAGCACCACGCGGCCGCCGGGGGCCAGCGCGCTGTTCATGTTGCGCAGCGACGTCAGCGGGTCCCGCACGTGCTCCAGGACGTTGAGGCAGACCACGGTGTCGAACCGCTCCCGCCACGGCTCGAAGCACCGCGGGTCCTCGAGGTCGATGCGGTCCACGTGGAGGTAGGGCTTGCCCAGGGAGAGGTTCTTCAGATAGTCGAGATAGTGCGGGTTGATGTCGCTCGCCAGGTAGAAATCGCGCGGCAGCAGCCAGGTCGTGATGTTGCCGATGCCGGCGCCGATCTCCAGCACGCGGGCGCCAACGTGGGGCTCGACCGCCTCGGCCATCCAGCGGTTGAAATTCTGCGCCCGCTCCAGGCTGTGGAGGATGTGCGAGCCGTACTCGTCCTCGGCGTAGATGTCGTCGATCAGCCGGTACTTGACCATCGTGCGGAAGGCCTTGAAGCCGTCCTTCCAGCCGATCTTCTTCCCCTCGCGGTAGGTGCGGCCGAGATAGCTGATCGGCACCTCGAAGATCCGGCACTCCCGCTTGGCGACCTTGGCGGTGATCTCCGGCTCCATGGCAAAGTCGTTGGAGCGGATCGGGATCGACTTGAGCAGCGGCGCCCGGAAGACCTTGTAGCAGGTCTCCATGTCGGTGAGGTTGAGGTCGGTCAGCCAGTTGCTGAACCGGGTCAGGAGCTGGTTGCCGAGGGTGTGGCGGAAGTTGAGCACCCGGCGGCGCTCGCTGGGCAGGTAGCGGGAGCCGTAGACGACGTCGGCGCCGTCCTCCAGAAACGGCCGGATCAGGCGCGGATAGTCCCGCGGGTCGTACTCCAGGTCGGCGTCCTGGAAGAGGATGAGATCGCCCGTCGCCTCGGCGATGCCGCGGCGGATGGCCGACCCCTTCCCCTGGTTCCTCCCCTGCTCCAGCAGGCGGACGCGGTCCGGGTGGTCGGCGGCGAGCCGGCGGAGGATGTCGAGGGTGCCGTCCTTCGAGCCGTCGTCGATGAGCAGCACCTCCATCTCGCGGATCTCGGGCGCCGACACCGCGAGCACCCGGCGGACGAGCTCCGCCACCAGGAAACGCTCGTTGTAGACCGGGATCACGACGCTCAGCTTGACCCCGGCCGAAGTGGTGTCTTGGCTCATCCGCGGCTCCTGCGTGCTCAAAGGCGGTGCATGATAGCACCCGGATACCGAGATCGAGGAAGATTGCCCGCCATGAAGCCCTCCCGGACCACCCTCGGGGCCCTGCTGCCCGCGCTCGCCGTGCTCGCCGTCTACGGCGCGTCGATCGGCTACGAATTCGTCTACGACGATCACGTGCAGATCGAGCGCAACCCCTGGCTGCGGGATCCGCGCGGCGTCTGGCTCTTCTTCACCCGTCCCTTCTGGGGGTTCTACATGGACCGGGGGTCGGGCCCCTCCAACTACTACCGGCCGGTGTTCGGCATCTTCTACTCCCTGGTGGCGCGGGCGTTCGGCCTGCAACCGGCGGCCTACCACGCCGCCTCGGTGGCGCTCCACCTCGCCGTCACCCTGCTGGTGGCGCTCGGCGCCCGGCGGCTCCTGCCCGGACGGCGGGGGGAGATCGCGGCGCTCGCCGCCGGCCTGCTGTTCGCCGTCTATCCCGCGCACGCCGAGGCGGTGGCCTGGGTCGGCGATCAGGTCGACCCCCTGACGGCGCTGTTCGCCCTGCCGGCCCTCTACTCGTACCTGTCGCGCAAGGACCGCGGTGAATGGGCCGGGTGGGCCGGCCCTCTCTGCTACCTCCTGGCCTGCCTCGCCAAGGAGCCGGGGACGGCGCTGCTCCTGGTGCTCGGCGCCGTCGAGGCCGCCGAATGGCGGCGGGAGGGGACGTTGGGCGCCTTCCTGCGCCGCGCTTCCGGGAGGCTCCTGCCGTACCTGGCGGTGTTCGGCGTCTACGTCGTCCTGCGCCTGCACGCCCTGGGGAGCTTCTCGCCGCGGAGCTACGGCGTGACCGCCTCTCCCGTGGGGGCGGTGGCCTTCGCGGGAGGGCTCTTCGCGCGCTATCTGGCCTTCCTCTTCGTCCCCTTCCCGGCCCGGGTGCTGGCGAGCGTGCCCGCCCCCACGCTCCGCTCGCCGGTGGCGATCGCCGGACTGGCCGCGCTGGGCCTGGTGCTTCTGGGGCTCCTGGCCGCCGCCTGGAGCGGCCGGGCGCGGCGGGAGGTCTTCCTGCCCCTCGCCCTGATGGTGGCCTTCCTGCTCCCGGTGCTGGCCGTGAATTCGATCGGCGGCTCCAACTTCTCGGAGCGTTACCTGTATATCCCCTCGATCGGCCTCGCCTGGCTCTTCGGCCTGCTGGCGAGCCGGCTGGCGGAGGTCCTCCCCGGCCCCGCCCGGAAACCGGCGATGGCCGCCGGCCTGGCTCTCCTCGCCGCCCTGGGAATCGCCGCCGGGTTGCGCGCCGAGATCTACCGCAGCGACCTCAACCTGTTCCGGGCCGCCGTGCGCACCGCGCCCAATTCGGAGATCGCGCGCAACAACCTCGGCATGGCCCTGTACAACCGGGGGCACATCAGCGCGGCGGAGCGCGAGTATCAGAAGGCCCTGCGGCTCGACCCCAGGGCCGTGCCGCCGCTGGCCAACCTGGCGGTGCTCTACGAGAAGCGGGGGGAGATCCCGCGGGCGGAGAAGACCTTCGAGGAGGTCCTGCGCCTCTCCTCCACCCACACCATCTCCGCCGTGCACCTCGCCCGCCTCCAGCGCAAGCGGGGGGACCGCGCCGGGGCGGTCCGCCGGCTCGACGCGCTCTTCGCGGCCGGCGGGGAGAGCTACGACGCCCTGGTTGAGCGGGCCGATCTCTGGCTGGAGGAGCACCGACCCGACAAGGCCGTCCCCCTGCTCGAACGGGCCGTCCGCACGTTTCCGGAGTATGCGAAAGGATGGGGGCTGCTGGCCCGGGCGCGCGCGGAGACGGGGGACGGCAAGGGGGCCGCCGAAGCGGCGAGGAGGGCGCTGGAGATCGATCCGAAGAACGGGGAGGCGCGGGGGGTGTTAGGGAGGAAAAATCACCAACAAAGCCGCGCCTTGGGGCTTTCCGGTGACTGGGGCGGTCTGCCCTCCGAGGCCTCACCCCCTGGCCCCCTCTCCACGAAGTGGAGAGGGGGAAACGTGCCGATTTCGAAAACGTTGATCTTCGGGCCCTCCCTCTCCACGAAGTGGAGAGGGACCGAGGGTGAGGCCTCGGAGGGCAGGACGGCCCGAGGGAGAAGAGCGCTTCAGGACGGTTCCCCCGCATGGCCACCCTGATCTGCCCCGTCCGTGATTGCGGCCTCCCCTTGGAGCGGCTGGGGCGCGCCCTGGCATGCCCGCGCGGTCATGCGTTCGACCTCGCCCGCAGCGGCTACGCCAACCTGCTCCAGCCCCAGGACCGGCGGTCGAAAAATCCCGGCGATCCTACGGCGGCGGTGGAGGCCCGGCGGCGGCTCCTCGACGCGGGGTACGGCGAGCCCCTCCTGCGGGCGCTCCTCGAAGAGATCGACCTCCCGGCGGGCGCGGCGGTGCTCGACGTGGGGTGCGGCGAGGGGTACTACCTCGGCTCGCTCGCCAGGGAGCGCGGGATCGAGGCGCACGGGATCGACCTCTCGGCGGCGGCCGTCGACCTCGCGGCGCGGCGCTACCCGCAAGCGACCTGGATCGTCGGCAACGCCGACCGCTTCCTCCCCTGGGCGGCGGGCTCGTTCGACCTGGTCCTCTCGATCGACGCCCGGCTGAGCCCCTCCGAGATGCGGCGGGTTTTAAAGCCGGAAGGTCGATTGCTAGTAGCCGTGCCGGGACCGGACGACCTCGCCGAGCTTCGCGAGGCGGTGCTCGGTGAAAGCCTGTTCAAGGACCGGCTGGAGCGCGCCGCCGCCCTGCTGGCCCGGGAATTCGAGCTCGAATCCCGCCGCTCCGTCCATGGCGCCGCGGAGCTCGGGACCGCCCAGATCCGGGACGCCCTGACGGCGACCTACCGGGGCGGGCGCGAGAGCCGGCGCGGGCGGATCGCGGCCCTTTCGGCGATGCGGGTCACTCTCAGCCACGACCTCGCCCGGTTCAGGGTTAAAATCCCCGCCGCTGATGCCGTTTTCCCACCCTCCGCTTGACTGGAACTCCCCGGGCCCCGCTCCCGGGCCCGACCGCGCCCCCGGGCCGGTGGATGTCATCGTGCCGGTCTACGGCGCCGCCGCGGAGCTCGCGGCCTGCCTGGCGAGCCTGCTGCGCCATACCGACTTCGACCGCCACCGCCTGATCCTGGTGATCGACGGTCCCCAGGAGAGCGCCGTCGAGGCGGCGCTGGCGGCGGTCGCGGGGCGGTCGGAAGCCCAGGTGCTGATCCTCCGCAACCCGGAGCGGCGGGGGTTCGTGGGGAGCGTCAACCGGGGGATGGCGGCCTCGGACCGCGACGTCATCCTGCTCAACAGCGACACCGAGGTGACCGCCGGCTGGCTCGAGAAGCTCCAGGAAGCGGCGCATTCCGATCCCGCCATCGCCACCGTCACGCCCTTCTCGAACAACGCCACCATCGCCTCCCTCCCCCGCTTCGCGGAGGTCAACGCCCTGCCCGCCGGCTGGAGCGCCGACCGTTTCGCCGCCCTGGTCGAGCGGGTCTCGGCGCGGGAGCGCCCCCGCCTCCCCACCGGGGTCGGCGTCTGCCTCTACGTCAAGCGGAAGGCCCTCGACCGGCTGGGGCCGTTCGACGAGGAGCGTTTCGGGCTCGGCTATGGCGAGGAGAGCGAATTCTGCTTCCGGGCCCTGAAGGCGGGATTCCTCAACATCCTCGACGACGCGACCTTCATCTATCACGCCGGCCAGCGGAGCTTCGGCGCCTCGCGCTCCGCGCGGGTGAAGGCGGCCCACCGCGCCCTGGAGCGGCTCCACCCCGAGTACCTCCCCACCGTGGCCCGGTTCCTGCGCGAGGACCCGCTGCGGCCGGCACGGGAGCGGGTGCTGGCGGAGCTGCGCGGCCCCCGGCGCCCCCGCGCGCGAGGCCCCCGGCGGGTGCTCCATCTCGTGCACGGCTGGCCGCCGTGGAGCTCCGCCGGCACCGAGGTCTACGCCCGCCGGCTCGTCCTGCGCCAGGCGGCGTGGCGGGAGGTGGCCGTCTACGCCCGCCTCGCCGATCCGGGGCGGGAGCTCGGGGGAGCCCTGGAGGTCGAGGACGGCGGCGCCCGCGTGCGGCTGGTGGTGAACAACTTCACCCAGCGCGATCCGTTGTCGCGCAACGCCCTCCACGACCGGCGGCTGGCCGCCGACTTCCAGAAGCTCCTGGCGGAGCTGCGGCCGGACCTCCTGCACGTGCACCACCTGGCCGGGCACGCCGCCACGCTCCCCGGGATGGCGGTCCGGCGGCGCATCCCGGTCCTCTACCAGATCCAGGACTGGTGGGCCCCCTGCGCGCGGGCGAACCTGCTCGACGCCGAGCGGCGGCTCTGCCCGGGGCCGTCTCCGGGCCGGTGCACGGCCTGCCTGCGGCTCACCAAGCTCCCTCCCGCGCCACTGCTCAACCGGGCGCTCTACGCGGCCCGCGGGGGGCTCCTGAAGCGGGTCTTCCATCAGGCGGACGCCTTCGTGATGGGCTCCCAGGCCATCCACCAGAGCTATCTCGACCTCGGCTGGCTGGACCGCGGGGCCCCCGCCTTCGTCGTCCCCTACGGCATCGAGAGGCCGCCGCAGCCCGGGACGCGGCGGCGGCCCGGCACGCCGCTCCGCTTCGGCGTCATCGGCTCGCTCCTCCCCCACAAGGGAATCCACCTGGCGGTAGCGGCCTTCCAGGGCGTCGATCCCACCCGCGCCACGCTCCAGGTGTGGGGGGACTTGGCGGTCTCCCCCGCCTACACGAGCGAGCTCGCGGCCCTCGCCTCGCCCGCCGTCCGTTTCGAGGGGAGCTTCGCCGAGGAGCGCCGGAGCGAGATCTTCGCCGGGCTGGACGTGCTGATCGTCCCCTCCCTGGGGCTGGAGTCGTTCGGCCTCGCCGCCCGCGAGGCGCTGGCCGAGGGGGTGCCCGTGCTTGCCTCCCGCCGCGGCGCCCTCGCCGAGCTGTTCCCCCCGGAGGCCGGCCCCCCCTGCGGCGCCCTGTTCGACCCGCAAGATCCGGAGGGGCTCCGCGGCTGGATCGAGCGGCTGACGGCCGATCCGGGCGTGGTCGCCGCCTGGGCCGCCAACCCGCCGCGGGTCAAGGAGATGGACGAGCACGCCGGGGAGATCGAGGAGATCTACGAGAAGATCCTCGCGGCGCGAGGCAAGACGGCACAGGCATAGTAGAATGATTTTTCTTGCATGAAGTCACCGCTGGCTTGCACCATCGTCGCGAACAACTACCTCGCGTACGCCCGGGCCTTCACCCGCTCGTTCCTGGCGCGGCACCCGGAGGGGACGGTATGCGTGCTGGTCGTCGACCGGCCGCAGCCCGGGCACCGCTACGAGGATGAGCCGTTCGCCGTCACCTTCGCCGACCAGCTCGGCATCCCGGCCTTCCGCCACGTCGCCTTCCGCTACTCGATCGTCGAGCTGAGCACGGCGGTCAAGCCGTACTTCCTGCTCCACCTCCACCGCACCCTGGGCTGCGACCGGATCTGCTACTTCGATCCCGACATCCTGGTGCTGGACGACCTCTCGGAGCTCTACGAGCGCTTGGGGCCGGCGGACGCGGTGCTCACCCCCCATCTGACGGCGCCCATCGAGGACCGGGCGATCCCCAACGAGCGGGAAATCCTGCTCTCGGGGATCTACAACCTCGGCTTCCTGGGCCTCGCGTTCAACGAGCGCACCCTCCCCTTCCTCGACTGGTGGTCGCGCCGCCTCTACCGCGAGTGCTTGAGCGAGGTCGAGCGGGGGCTGTTCGTGGACCAGCGCTGGATGGACTTCGCGCCCGCCTTCCTGCCGGAGGTCGACATCCTGCGCGACCCGGGCTACAACGCCGCCTACTGGAACCTGGCCCACCGGACGGTCGAGCCGCGCACGCCGCCGGGCAGTGGCTGGCGGGTCAACGGCGTGCCGCTGCGCTTCTTCCACTTCAGCGGCTACGACTTCCGGCGGCCGGAGCTGATCTCGAAGTTCCAGAGCCGCTTCACCTTCGCCGACCGGCCCGACGTCCTCCCGCTGTTCAAGCTCTACGGCGAGAGCATCCGCGCCGAGGGGCAGGAGGAGGTCCAGGACTACCCCTACCAGTACGGCCGGTTCGACAACGGCGTGCCGGTGCCGGAGATCGCCCGCCGCACCCTGCGGCAGATCGATCCCGAGGGGAAGCGCTGGCCCGATCCGTTCGCCACCGCCGGGGGGGACAGCTTCTTCGACTGGCTGCGCGAGCCGGCGGACGCCTCCCCGTCCACTATCCCCCTGCCGCGGCTGGCGCTGCTGCTCTGGGACCACCGCCAGGACCTCCAACGCTTCTTCCCCCGCCCCTGGCAGGAGGACCGCCTGCGCTTCGCCCAGTGGTTCGCCGGCAGCACCAACCCGCCGGAGAGTCTCCACCCCGCGTTCACCGCGGCGCTCCTCCAGCCGCTGCGGCAGGCCGGCGAGCGGATGGAAGAGGAGCACGCGCGGAAGGAGAAGACGCTGTCCACCCTCTCCGCCCTGCTCGACAGCGGCGACGCCGCTTCCCTCTCCACCGCCGAGGCGGCCTGGCTGACCTCCGACGCCGGCCACGAGCCCCGGCGGCGCCCCCGCGTGCCGCGGCTCGCCCTGGAGATGCACCGCCGCCGCCCCGACCTCCTGCGCTCCTTCCCCGACCCGCTCGGGGGGGACCGCGCGGCGTTCGCCCTCTGGTATGTGACCTACGGCCGGCGCGAGTACCGGCTGCCCTCCGCCACCGTCCGTCCGGTGCTGCGCACCCTGCCCTGGAGGCAGCGGGCCTGGGCCCTCCTCTGGTGGGAGAAGCACCGCCGCCGCGGGCTGGTCTCCGGGGCCGCGGAAGAGCCGCTGGCGGAGCCGTTCATCCTGCCGAGCGCCGCGGGCCCCGAGGGGGTGAGCGTGATCGGCTGGGCCACGGCGCCCACGGGGGTCGGCGAGGCCTGCCGGGGGACCCTCGCGGCCCTCGACCACGCGGGGATCCCGGGCGCGCTCTGGACCCTCGACGGCCGCGCCGGCGGCGCTACGGGCGAGGCGGATGAGGCGGCCTCCCAGGGTCTCCCCTACGAGCCGCTCCTCTTCCACGTCAACGCCGACATGATGGAGATCGTGCAGAGCCGGATGCCGGGCCCCCTCCTCCTTGGCCGGCACCGCATCGGCTACTGGTTCTGGGAGCTGTCGCACTTCCCGCTCTGCTTCGCCCCGGCCTTCCGGTGCGTGGACGAGGTCTGGGCGCCGACCCGCTTCTGCCTGGAGGCCTACCAGGCGGTCTCCCCCGTCGAGGTGCGCTGGATGCCCCCCTGCGTCAAGCCCACCGAGGCGGTGCCGGCCGGCCGCGCGGCGCTGGGGGTGAAGCCGGAGGAATTCCTCTTCCTCTTCTGCTTCGACGTCCTGAGCGTGCCCGAGCGGAAGAACCCGCACGGCCTGCTCGCCGCCTTCGCCGAGGCGGCGCGGGGGGCCGGCCGCCCCCTCCGCCTGCTGCTCAAGGTGAACCACGCGGAGGCCCAGCCGGAGTACGTCGCCGACCTCCGCCGCCGCGCTCAGGGGCTGCCGGTCACCCTCCTGGTGGGCACGCTGCGCCGCGAGGCGCTGAACGGCCTCACCGCCGCCTGCGACGCCTACATCTCCCTGCACCGCTCCGAGGGGCTGGGCCTGCCGCTGATTGAGGCGATGTACCTGGGCAAGCCGGTGATCGCCACCGGCTACGGCGGGGTGACCGACTTCCTCGACGACGACACCGGCTACGTGGTGCGCCACCGCCTCACCGCCCTCGAAAAGCCCGAGGGCCCCTATCCGGCCGGCGCGGTGTGGGCCGAGCCGGATGTCGAGCACGCCGCCGCCCTCCTGCGCGCCCTGGCCAACGCTCCGGAGAGCGCGGCGCCGCGGATCGAGGCCGCCCGGCGGCGGGTGCACGAGATCTACGCTCCCGAGGCCGCCGGCGAGCGCCTCCGGCGGGAGCTGGCGCGGATCCGCCGCCGGAGGGTGGACGCGGCGTGAACGGCTCCGGGACCCTCCCCCTCCAGACCGCCGGCCGCGTGCTGCGGGCCGAGGGGTGGGCCGCCCTGCGCGAGCGCGTCTCCGACCGCCTGCGCGACAGCCTGCGCCGGCGCTCGTTCCGCGCCGCCGCGAGCCTCTCGGACCTCCCCCCCATCCCGGTGCTCAACCTGCTGCCCACCGTCCCCACGCCGCGCCTGGGGGGCGTGCAGGCCCAGCTCCTCACCCGCATGGAAGGGGAGGCGAAACGCCGGCCGCTGGCCCTCCTCTACCCCGAGGCGGAGGGCTACCGGCTGGAGATCTCCGCCGCCGGCCGGCGGCTCGCGCTCAGGCCAGGGGAGGGCCCGCCCCCGTCGCCGGTCGCCCTGCGGGACGCCGCCTTCGAGCGCGCCGCCGCCCGCGCCGCCGCCGAGGTGGGGGCGTCGGCCCTGCACGTCGAGGGGCTGTCGTCCGTGCCCCTGGCCTCCCTCCTGGAGCTCCACCGCTCCGGGCTCACCCTGCTCCTCTCGGTGCACGACTTCAGCCTCTTCTGCCCCCGCCCCCAACTGCTGGAGGTGCCGCAGCTCCGCTTCTGCCACTACTCGCGCGACCCCGGACGCTGCGCGCGCTGCCTCGGCCAGGACTGGCCCGTGGGCCTGGGGTTTCAGGAAGAGCGCCGGGAGATCGCCCGCGAGCTCCTCCTGGCCGCGGCCGCCGTCGTCTACCCTTCCGACTTCCTCCGCCGCCGCCACCTGGAGCTGTTCCCCGGCCTGCCCGTGGACCGCCAGCGGGTGATCGAGCCCGCCAGCACGGCGGTCACCCCCGCGCCGGCTTGGCGGGAAGGGCCGGTGCGGCACGTCGCCTACGTCGGCCAGGTGCAGCCGCACAAGGGGGCGCTGGTCTTCGAGGAGCTGGTGCGGCGGCTGCCGCCGGACGCCGCTCCGGAGCTGCGCTGGAGCGCCTACGGCGGCGGGGATCCCGAGCTTCTGCGCCGCCTCCGCCGCCTGCCGCGCGTCGGCGTCCGCGGCTACTACCGCGCCGGCTCGCTGGTCGGCCGCCTGCGGCGCGACCGCGTCGACCTCGCCCTGCTGCTGTCGGTCTGGCCGGAGTCCTACAACCTGGCGTTCTCCGAGTGCCGGATGGCGGGGGTCCCCGTCGTCGCCTTCGATCACGGCGCGATCGCCGACCGGGTCCGGCGGTACGGCGGCGGGCTGCTGGTCGATCCGGCCACGGGGGCGGAGGGGGTCGCGGCCCTCCTGCGCGACCTGATCGACGGCCGGCGGAGCGCTCCCGACAAGCCCGCTCCCGCCGCGGAGCTTCCCGCCACGGCGGACGGCGCGGCCGGCGCCTTCGAGGACCTCTACCGGGAGCTCGGCTTGAGATGAGGCTCCGCCGGCATCGCCTCGAAGATGCGGCTGCGCAGGAGCCCCTGGGTCTGCATCTTGTAGCGGGCCAGCACGCCGAGCACCGCGAAGCCGTAGCGCACGCTGCGCCGGAAGCCGATCTGCGAGGCCTCCGGGAAATAGCGGGTCTGGATCGGGATCTCCTGGATCCGCAGACCGGCGAAGACCCCCTGGGCGATGATCTCGGTGTCGAAGACGAAGTCGTCGGAGTTGCGCTCCAGATTGACCGTCTCCAGATAGCGCCGGCTGTAGGCGCGCAGCCCCGAGTGGTACTCCGAGAGGTAGACGTAGAAGGTGGCGTTGGCCACCGCCGTGAGGAAGATGTTCGCCAGGTACTTCCACTTGGGCATCCCCCCCTCCAGCGGCCGGCCGCCCAGCATGCGGCTGCCGAACACGGCGTCGCACTCGCCGCGCAGCAGCGGCGCCACCAGCTCGGGGATGGTCTTGGGATCGTACTGATGGTCGGGATGCACCATGACCACCACCTCCGCCCCGCGGGCGAGCGCCTCGCGATAACAGGTCTTCTGGTTGCCCCCATACCCCCGGTTGCGCGGGTGCACCAGGGTGTGGAGGCCCAGCGAGCGCGCCACCTCGACCGTGCGGTCGCGGCTGGCGTCGTCGACCACCACCACGTCGTCCACCCACTCCATGGGCAGGTCGCGCCAGGTGCGCTCCAGGGTCTTCTCGGCGTTGTAGGCCGGCATCACGACGCAGATCTTGCGGGTACGGTCCTCGCGCGGCATGGCGGGCATTCTATCCGCCGGGGGCTAGCCAAGGGAGCCGCTATCTCCAGATAATGCGGGAATGACGATGAGCAGCGTCTTCTCCTACCCGGCCCGCCTCCACGACCGCGTGCTCACCGCGGCCGGCGAGGTCGAGGAGCTCGCCCGCGCGGCGGTGCGGCACCTGCGCTCGGGCGGCCGGCCGGGCTCCGCGGCGGCCCTGCCCGGGCGGTACGGGCACGCCGAGGTGGCGGCGCGGGTGCTGCCGGGGGACGCGCCGACCGGCCCGCCGATCCTCTACCTGCCGGCGGTCTCCTGGAGCTACCGCTTCCAGCGCCCGCAGCACCTGGCGCTGGCGCTGGCGCGCGCCGGCCATCCGGTGCTCTACGTCGACGGCTTCCTGCGCAGCCACCTCCTATTGCGCCGCCACGTCCTCTACTCCCACGGCGGCCTGCACGTGCTCCGCATCCGCATCCCGGGGCGGCCGGACCCCTACCGCGAGCCGCTCGGCCGGCGGGTGGCGGTCCGGCTGGCCGAGACGATCCTCGACGGCCTGCGCCACGAGCGCCCGCTGATGGTGCTGGCGCAGCTCCCCTTCTGGGCCGAGCTCGGCCGCGAGCTGGCGCGCCGGCTCGACATCCCGCTGGTCTACGACCGCATCGACCTCCACGCCGGCTTCCCCGGCGTGCCGGCCGGCGTCGAGACCGTGGAGGCGCGGCTGATCCGCCAGGCCGACCTGGTGTGCGCCACCGCCGGCCTGCTGGCGGAGCGCCCGCGCGAGGTGAGCCCGCGGGTCCTCCTGCTGCCCAACGGCGTCGACCTCGGGGCGTTCCCCGCCCCGGCCGCCGCGCGGGACGAGAGGGCTCGTGCCATCACCATCGGCTACGTCGGCGCCCTCGGCCCCTGGTTCGACGTCGAGGCGGTCGAGGCGGCGGCCCTCTCCCTGCCGGACTGGCGCTTCCGGCTCGCCGGCCAGGTGGAGGACCCCGAGGTGGCCGCCCTGGCCGGGCTCCCCAACCTGGAGACGGTCGGCGAGATCCCTTTCGGGGACGTCCCCGGCTTCCTCTCCGGGCTCGACGCCGCCCTCGTCCCCTTCCGCGACCTGCCGCTCACCCGCGCCGTCGATCCGGTCAAGCTCTACGAGGCGCTCGCCATGGGCCTGCCGGTCGTCGCCCGCCGGCTCCCCGAAACCGCGCGCTGGGCCGAGCCGCTCGTCTACCTCTACGACGATCCGGAAGAGTTCGTCCGCCAGGTGCGCCGGGCGGTGGCGGAGCAGAGCCCCGAGATCGCCCGCGAGCGCCGGCGGGTGGCCGAGGGGGAGAGCTGGGACCGCCGCGCCGCCACCCTGCTGGAGTCGGTCCGGGCCCTGCCCCCCCGCGGGCCTGGCGCGCGGTGACCGTGGTACATTGATTGCCTTCTATGACGATTGAGATCCCCCGCTCCGCGCGCATCTACGTCGCCGGCCACCGCGGACTGGTGGGCTCCGCCATCCTCCGCCGCCTGCGGGCGGAGGGATTCGAAAACCTCCTCACCGCCACGCGCGACCAGCTCGACCTGCGCGATCAGGCGGCGGTCAACTACTGGTTCCGGGCCAACCGCCCCGACTACGTCTTCCTGGTGGCGGGCACGGTCGGCGGCATCCTGGCCAACTCCACCCGGCCGGCCGAGTTCATCTACGACAACCTGATGATCCACGGCACCGTGGTGCACGCGGCCCACCTGCACGGGGTCCGGCGGCTGCTCTACCTGGGGAGCTCCTGCATCTATCCGCGCGAGTGCCCGCAGCCGATCCGCGAGGAGTACCTCCTCACCGGCCTGCTCGAGCCGACCAACGAGGCCTACGCCATCGCCAAGATCTCCGGCATCAAGCTCTGCCAGGCCTACCGCCGGCAGTACGGCTGCGACTTCATCTCGGCGATGCCGACCAACCTCTATGGCCCGCACGACAATTTCGACCTCAAGAGCTCGCACGTGCTGCCCGCGCTGATCAGGAAGTTTCACGACGCCCGGACCGCGGGTCGCGAGGAGGTCGAGGTCTGGGGCACCGGCTCGCCGCGGCGCGAATTCCTGCACGTCGATGACCTCGCCGACGCCTGCCTGTTCCTGATGCGCCATTACGACGAGGACAGCCACATCAACGTCGGCACCGGCGAGGACCTGAGCATCCGCGAGCTGGCCGAGACCGTACGCGACATCGTGGCCCCGGACGCGCGCCTCGCCTTCGACCCCACGAAGCCGGACGGCATGCCCCGCAAGCTCCTCGACGTCTCCCGCCTGCACGCCCTGGGCTGGCGCCACCGCATCGAGCTGCGCGAGGGCATCCGCGGCACGTATCAGTGGTTTTTGGAGAACCACGAAGAGGCGGAGATGCGGGCGGCGGAGCATGCGATGGCGTAAGGCGCTTCCGCCGGACACACCTCCGGCCTCCAGAGTAAGGAAGGCCAGAGGGAACGGCCCCGCTTCCGTTCCCTCTGGTACGTCACTTGTCAAAGAACCCCCGCCGCCTGCCCTGCCCCCCGCGCCGCGAGCTCGACGCCTTCCGTGACGGCGGAGCCTCGCGATCCGTAAGAGCCATGAGCCCTCTCGATCGGGGCTCTGGACAAACGGCTATTATGCACATAGAGTAGTCCCCCTGAGAACGAGCTGTCAAGCTCTTCTTTGCGGGATGCCAGGCGGTCTCGGTCCGGTTTGATGGGGACTTCGAGGCATCGGAAGCGCTTTTCGTGGCACATTCCCTGGAGATCGGACGACTTTCCCCGGAGTGGGCGAGATCCGGGGAGCGGGGAATGGCTCATTCCCCAGGGATCGGGCTCCGTTCCCTGTGATGTACATGACTCGGAAGAGTCTTCGCGCTCCATTCCCCCTCTTCGGACGGCTCGCCGAGCGGGGAATGAGCCGCTCCCGGTCCTTCGCGGGACGCGAGGAGCGGGGAACGCGGCGCGGTGGACGCTTCGTGCTGTTGGGGCGGGAGGGAAAGGGGCTCTGAGAGCGGGGACTGAGGCTCGAAGAGGTCTTGGCAGGGCTCGAGACGCGGGGAAAGCGGCTCGAAGGGTTCGTTGAAAGCAGCAAAGTCCCCTCCGGATGGGAGGGGGACGGGGGAATGAGGCTCGCCGGCCTCGAAGCGCGGCGCCTCGCCCCCGCGTTCTTTGACAATTGATGGTCCAAGCAGGGGAGCGCACGGGGACCGCTCCTCTGCTCCCACCTTTCTTCGCGGCGGCCACGTGTCGGGTCCCTTGCGGCCGGGACCGGTGTGCGCCGCCGCCCCGCCATGTCCTCGAAGTCAGAGCTGGTGCTTCAGGGGCGAGCCTCCTCCGGGTCTCCTCTGGACCGCCGCGCTTATCGTCCGTGCTCCTGACGGATAAGCGTCTCGGCTCCCTCCGACCTCAGCCTGCTTATACGCCACGATCTCTACCGTGAGCCTCTCAGATTGAGCTCCGCCAAGGGGCCAGCTCGCCCGGCACGGCTGTCCAGAGTGTCCGGATAAGAAGCCTAAGGGGATCGTCACCATCGGGACAGCTTATCCGTCACCTAAGCTTCGTGTTGACGCAGGGGAGAAGACGGACGTACAATGGAAAATATTGAAAACAAAAAACATAAGCATTTCTCTATACCCCTGTCAATAGGCCGGGCGGAGAGCGATAAGCATCCCTGGGTTTAGGTGGTGAAGTTAAACTGTGCTGTTATGCGTCAGGAGTAACTATGAGCCCCCGCAAACTCGCCGAGTGGGTAGCCGCAGTATCTGGAACCTTTTTCGCCGTCGTAGTCCTTCTCGGCATCTCCCGGGAGATCATCACTCAAAAGACTCCTCTCCTCGATCACCTCTTCGGAACTAAAAGCCCCACAGTTGCAGTGTCAGCCGTACTCCTCCTCGCAGCTGCAATCTCCTTCACTTTGGTGCTCCTGCTCCGCGCCACCTCGGGACCACTCGAATTCCAGGCGCTCGGTCTAGAATTCCGTGGTCCCTCTGGACCCTTGCTTCTTTGGGCCGTCTGTTTCATGGCAGTCTGCGCCGGGGCCGTAGCGTTGTTGAAGGTCTCCAGCAACCCACCGGTCACCGTAGAGCCCACCCCTAAACACGAGCTACCGCCCATTGGCGTCGACGCTTCCTCAGGGAAGCTACCTGCCGCTGACCTCGTGGCATCTCAGGGCACGCCTGTACTGTTCAAGCTTGAAGGCAATGACGGCACCGCAACGGTGTGGCTCAACAACGATCTCGTTCTGCAACGACGTTTCAGAGAGGGACCGGTCCCGCGAACCGAAGATCTTGGGTCGCGGCTGGCCGCAGGCGAGAACAAATTGCACGTTCGATTGCAAAATGGGACCGGTTCATGGGCCATACGCTACAAGATCGACGTTGATGGCGACGGGAGATACGAGATCGATGTTGACAAACGAGGGAGCGGTCCAGATCATGCTACCGTGTACAATCGTGCCTTCACAATCTTTCGCCAGTAGGGAGGAGCTATGCGAATCATCCCCGTTGCTTTCCTAGTCCTAGGCACAGCAGCCTTACATGCACCTGCCTTCGGTCGCGATAACTGTCCGAGTTACAGAGGATTTCGGGAACTCACCATTGCAGATGTGAAACAATGTACTGGTGAGACCTTCAGGCAAAGCACTGGCCGGCAGGAAGTTCCGAAGCTCGGATATTCGATCGGCGATGATAATCCTAAATGCGGATCGAAGATAAAGGATGTCATCTTCGGCGTAGGCTGGGACGGTAGTGGGTTGCCCCTGCCGTCAATCCCCTATGAAAGGGGTGAGTACGATAAGGTGAAGTGCAAGCGCGCTGTGGTTAAACTTCCTCCTAACACCACCATATGCGGAATCCGGTATTGGGCTTCGGCCGCTAAGAAGAAGTTCAACAGTAAAAGGCTGACTGAGAGATCAAAAATAAGAAACACTGGTCGAGGCGAGAGCCACAGATTTGCTCGAAAGTGCCCGACCCTTATCCAGGTCAACCCCTCCGGAACCGAAATCGTAGTCGTCTTCAAGAACTGGCGAGAGTCTTTTCCGCGATACTTTCAGTTTGAAATCGAGTATCAGCTGGCACCATCGACGAAGGGCAATAAATGAGGCCGCCGAACCGAGAAGCCCCCACGATGCGGAAGCCTAACGGCTCGCTCCCCACTGAAGCAGATCGACGCCGGTCTCCTGAACGCCGGATATGCGGAGGCCGGCCCGGAGAATGGCCCCGCTGTCGTTCGACCAGAGGTGAGCGTCCGCCCCTATAATCCCCGCCCATGAGGCGCTACGCGAGTTGGGCCCTCCTCGCCCTCCTCCTGGCGGCGACGCTGGCCGGGGCGCTCACCTAGAGGGTCAGCTACTTGGCGGCGCCTCATCTGAGGCGTGAAGTCACCAATCTGATATCTTTCCGGTTATGAGCCGATCCGCTGTAGCCCACACCCAGGATCCCGCTGTCGCCCGGACCATCCGCTTTCCCTCCGGGCTCCGCGACAAGATCACGGCCGACGCCAAGCGTTGCGGGCGGAGCTTCGAGGGGCAGGTCATCGCCCTTCTGCGCCGCCACTATGGGGAAGACGTGGACATCGCTACGCCCCCTGCCGAGATCCTGGCTCTGGCTGCCGCCAGCTTTGCGGACATCCCAGCCGCGGAGCTCCGCTCGCTGACACGCAGACTGAAGGAGCCGGAAAGCTGAGCGGATGGAAAACGAGCCCGCCGTCCTCGATACCGACACCCTCTCCGAGCTGAGTCGAGGCCACCCCGTCGTCCGCCAGCGCCCCCTCTCCCGGTAGGCGGGAGGACGATGGGCATGGTGAGGCTCCGAGCGGCGGGCCGCCTATAATCCCCGCCCATGAAGCGCTACGCGAGCTGGGGCCTCCTCGGTCTCCTCCTGGCGGCGACGCTGGTCGGGGCTCTCACCTTCGACCGGCGGAGCTGGCCGGGGCTGGTCGGCGACGAGGCGACGTACCTCATGCAGGCCCAGAGCCTCGCCTGGGACGGTGACGTCCGCTACTCGCGGCGGGACTACGACCGCTTCGTCGAGCAGTGGGGTCTCAAGCCGGACGGCCTGATCCTCCAGAGCGGCGACGCCGGCCGGACGTTCGTCTACGCCAAGCCCGCCTCCTACGCCTTGTGGATCGCCCCCTTCCTCCGCCTCTCCCCCCTGCGGGGCGCGGCCATCGCCAACGCCCTGCTGCTGGCCCTCGCCGCCGTCCTCTCCGCGCGCACCCTGGAACGCCGCCTCGGTCCCGCTGCGCCGCTCTGGGTGGCGGTCTGGATCTTCGCCTCGGTCGCCTTCGCCTACGTCTTCTGGGCCCACTCCGACCTCTTCCTGATGAGCCTGGTGGCGATCGCCCTGGCGCTGGCCTATGGCGCTCCGCGCGGCGAAGAGCCTCCGGAGACGCCGGGCCGGACGGCGCTGCGGTGGGCGGCCTGCGGCCTGCTGCTCGGCCTGATCCTCGCCTCCCGCCCCTTCTACGGCGTCCTGATCCTGCCGGCGGCACTGGCCGTGCCGGCGCCCCAGCGGCGACTCGGGCTGGCGGCCCTGGCCGCGGGAGCGGCGGTCGCGGTCCTCGGCTCGGGGCTCACCCATCTGGCGGAGGCGGACGCCTGGACCCCCTACTCCGGCGAGCGGCTGAGCTTCGAGGCCTCCACCGGCTTCCCCGAGGTCGACCTCCCTCCGGGAGCCTGGCAGCAGCGGACCGCCGGCCGCGGCAACCGTACGTGGCTGCCGTCGGACGTCACCGGCACCCGGTTGACGGCGTGGAACCTCCTCTACTTCCTGACCGGGCGGGACGTGGGGGTCCTCCCCTACTACCTGCCGCTCGTCCTGGGCCTCCTCGCCTTCCGCCGCGGCGAGGGGCGGGGGACGCTGATCCTGGCCGCGCTCGCAGTGGCGGTCTGCTTCCTGCTCACCCGTCCGTTCAACTTCTACGGTGGCGGCGGAGCCATCGCCAACCGCTACTTCCTCCCCGTCTACCCCGCCTTCTGGTTCGCCGCCGGCCGGCCGGCGCGCGTCTCCTGGGCGGTGCTGACGGCCGCGCTCGCCGCGCCGTTCCTCTTTCCCCTCTGGAGCCACCCCAGCGGCTACTTCCTGGACCCGGACAACGGCTACCGCTACGTTACGCGCGCGGCCCAGCTCTGGCTCCCCTACGAGACTACCCAGTCGCACCTGAAGCCTGGCGGCGGCGAGGACTTCATGCACGGCCCCCTCTGGATCAAGCCGCTCGCCACCAGCGTGCGCGCCGAGGGGGGGGCCATCCGGATCGTCTCCGGGCGTGGCGAGCTCCTGGTGGGGAGCACCCACCCCCTGCCCGGCCTGCGGATGATCGTCGATCCCCCGGCGCCGGAGATCCACGTCTCCGGCGCTCAAACACAACGGAGCCACCCCAGACCTGGCGGTGGCTCCGTCCTTCTCCTCCGGCTGCTCCGGCCCCGCGCCGTCCACCGCATGTGGTGGAGCGAGACGGAGGCGCCGCTCTACCTCTACGAAATCCACCTCGAAGCGACGTCGGGCCTCGCCTTCCGGCTCCAGCCGCTCATTTCATAGGTCCGTACGTCACGAGCGCCGGGCCGCCGCAGGCCCCCATGTCGTTGGTCGTACCGTTCGCATTGTTAAAGAGAGAGTCCGGAATGCCCGCGTGGAGCGCCGGCGAGCCCGGGCCCGGGCAGCAGGAATTCCCGAGCGGATCAGGGCCGGTCGGCGGCACAATCAGCAGTCCCTTGTCCCCATAGGTATTCAAGAAGTTGGCCCCCGTGTTGCCGAAAAAGCCGTTGTAGTGGTTCACCACCGACGTGTTGGAGCCCAGGGAATTGACCAGCGTGGCGCTTCCCGGATTGGTCGTCTTGTTGCGGACGAACAGGTTGCTCGCCACGTTCGCCATGCCGCCGAAGCCCGCCGCGAGGCCCCCTCCGTTGGTCGCCTGATTGCCGTCGAACGTGGAGTTGATGACGTCCGCCAGCCCCGCCGTCACCCACATGCCGCCGCCGTATCCGCCCGCGGTGTTGTTCTTGAACCAGACCTGACGGACCAGGACGTTGCCATACACCACGCCGGTGTGGATCCCGCCGCCGTCCGAGCTCGCTTTGTTCGCGAGCAGATCGGTCCAACCCAGGTCCAGGCGGCCGCTGTTGTAGACGCCGATCGCACCGCCGTACGGAGCCTGGTTCCCCTCGAAATGATCGGACCGCAGATAGGGATTGGCGGAATAGCCGCTCATCAATCCGCCGCCGTCATAATCCGCCATGTTCCTCAGGAACTGCGTGCAGAGGATCGCGGGGTGGGCCTGGGCTCCGAGGACTCCGACCCCACCTCCCCTCCCGAAAGTTCCGGTGGCTCTATTCTGGGTCAGGATGGAATTCTTGATCGTGGGAGACGCCATATTGATCAAGATGCCTGCGCCGTAACCGGCCATGCCGTTCCGGACCGTGAAGCCGTCGAGGATGCTGTCCTTGCCCTCGGCCGTCGCGAAGGTCACGACCGGTCCGGAGCCGCCGCCGTCGAGGAACGTGACGCCGGGGCCGCCCGACGAGACGAGGTTGACCGGCTTGCCCTTGAAATCGATTTTCTCGTTGTAGGTCCCAGGGGCGACGCAGATGGCCGAGGGGGTGCAAGGCGCCTTGTCGATCGCCTTCTGAATGGATTGCCCGGGTTTGACCGGCTTCGCGCCCGCGGGGCATTGGCTCAAGGTACAGGCGGAAATTCCGGGACAATCCGCGAGCAAAGGCAGGGCCGCCCAGGCACCGGCGAGCATGAGAACGAAGAGTGCGAACGTCTTTCGCATGATATTTTTCTCCTTTGAGATTGCGATTGCCAGATCCGTCCTGACGCAGATAGATCTAGCAGGCTTCGCGGCGGTTTAGTGCCGCCCGGACGATTTTCCAAAATCTTTTATTCAGATATGCCTCAGCGCTCATGACGTTCCCGGCGCTTCGAACATCCGCTACAGTTGGGGTGGCGCCTCAGAAATCTGGTACACCGGCTCTCGCGATCCCAGGTCTAGGAAGGGTGAACGATCGATAGCCACTTCGCCGCGGCGAAGGAGGTGCAACGTGAAAGCTGAGCAGGCCCTAAAGGTAGCCCCGCAGACCTACCTCGACTTCGACATCTGGATCGAGCAGAAGTCCGAGGGTCTCTACCGCGCCAAGGCCTGGAGCGGCACCGCGGGCTTCGAGGCCACGGAGTGCTTCGCCCTTCCCGCTGTCCTCACAGGTGGGAAGCTCTGCCCCGCCGGAGCGGGAGCCCTCCGGGGCGAGCCCGGCACGGCCCACACGGCAGGCGCCGCGGACAGCCTCAGCCCGGAGCAGATCGGGGGCGAGCTGTTCCGCGCGGTCTTCCAGGGTGAGCTCCTGAAGGCCTTCCAAGGCTGTCTCGCCAGGGCCCGGAGCGGGCCCGGGCTGCGCATCCGGCTGCGCCTCAACGACGTCCCCCAGTTGGTGGGGCTGCCCTGGGAGTACCTGTACGACGCCGAGGGCCGGGGCTTCCTGGCGCTCTCCGACCGCACCCCGGTGGTGCGCTACCTGGAGCTGAGCGAGGGCCTCGACACGCTGCTGGTCGAGCCGCCGCTGCGGGTGCTCGCGGTGATCTCGACCCCGCGAGGCTACGGGGAGCTCGCCGAGGCGGACGAGGAGTGGCGGCGGCTCGGCGCGGCCCTGGAGCCGCTCCTCGGTCGCGGTGTGATCGAGATCGAACGGCTGGAGCGTCCCACCCTCGAGGCCCTGGAGGCACGGCTGCGTACCGGCCAGCCGATCCACGTCCTCCATTTCGTCGGCCACGGCGGCTTCAGCGAGCTGCGTGGAGAGGGCGTGCTGGTGTTCGACGACGGTGCCGGTGGCGGCGTTCCCGTGGGAGGGCCGAGCCTCGCCTACCTCCTTCAGGACCACCCGTCGCTGCGCCTGACCGTGCTCAACACTTGCAACGGTGCCCGCGCCTCCCACGAGAACATCTTCGCCGGCACCGCCCAGGTGCTCGCCCAGCATGGAGTGCCGGCGGTGATCGCCATGCAGTCGGAGGTCATGGACGAGACGGCCTGCAGCTTCGCCGAGCAGCTCTACCGGGGGCTCGCGGCCGGGTTGCCGGTCGACGCCTGCCTGGGCGAGGTGCGCCGCGCCCTCGCCGCCGAGCGCAACCCGGAGTGGGGCACGCCGGTGCTCTATCTCCGGGCCACCGACGGCCGGCTCTTCGCCCTCAAAGGCGGCGGCGGCCAATTCGACGATGATTGATAATCCCCATATGCCTTAGTGCTCATTAGCTTTTCCCGGCGTTTTGGCTCACAATTTTTCCATGCCCTTATAAGCTCGCCGGCTGACTACACCGGCTCTCGCGACCGCCGATCTAATAGGAGCGGAACGTGAAAGGATCGCCGATGCCCAAGGAGCTGCCGGGCCACGCTGGCCCCGAGGAACCGATGCTCTGGTTCAACGGCCTCGACGGCCGGAGTGGCGGCTATCTGACGCCTCCCCTGCCCCCGGGGCAGCTCGCCGACTTCGCTCTCGGCGCCACGGCCGACCTGGCGCGCGTCCGCGAGCTCCAGGCCTGGGTGGCCCGCGGCGAGGGCAAGGCGCGGCGGGGGCTCAAGGAGGGCCTGGATCCCGGCAAGCTCGACGAGGCGGGCTGGGGGGTGATCTTTCCCCGCTCGGCCGATCCCGCGCCCCTGCGGGAGGCCCTCGCTCCGCTGCTCGACCTCCGGCGAGCGCAGGCCGGCAAGCAGCGGGAGTGCTTCTTCCGCGAATTCGTGGGCGACGACGGCTACCAGGAGGGCGAGACCAAGATCGCCTTCCTCGCCCGCCACGGCGCCGGCCCCGGACCGGCCGATCCGGAGAAGGTGCCCTACTACCTCCTGCTGGTCGGCGATCCGGAGGCGATCCCCTTCTCGTTCCAGTACCAGCTCGACGTGCAATACGCCGTCGGCCGCCTGTGCTTCGACGAGCTCGAAGACTACCGGCGCTACGCCGAGAGCGTGGTCGCGGCCGAGACCGCCGGCAACGGACGGAGCCCGCGGGCCTGCTTCTTCGCCCCGGCCAATCCTGGCGATCCGGTGACCGGGTCGCTCAGCGCCCACCTGGCGCGGCCGGTGGCGGACGGAGTGCGGCGCGACCGGCCCGGCTGGAGCGTCGAGACCGTGCTCGGGGAGGAGGCGACCCGCGGCCGTCTCGGCGGCCTGCTCGGCGAGGCGCCGGCCTTCCTCTTCGCCGCCTGCCACGGCCTGGGCTTCGCGGCCGGCGATCCCGCGCAGCGAGACCGCCAGGGGGCCCTGGTCTGCCAGGACTGGCCCGGTCCGGGCCCCGGCGGCATCGACCGCGAGCACTATTTCGCGGCCGAGGACGTGGACGGGCAGGCCAAAGTACACGGCCTCGTCGCCTTCTGCTTCGCCTGCTTCGGCGCCGGCACGCCGCGCTGGGACGAATTCACCCGCAAGGGCCAGGGGGAGCGCCGGGAGCTCTCGCCCGGGTCCTTCCTGGGCCGCCTGCCGCAGCGTCTGCTCGGCCACCCGCGGGGCGGGGCGCTGGCGGTGGTCGGCCACGTGGACCGGGCCTGGGGCTTCTCCCTGGTGTGGCCGGGCGCCGGGCCGCAGACCACCGTCTTCGAGAGCGCCCTCCGGCGCCTGCTCGACGGCCAGCCGGTGGGCTTGGCGATGGAATATTTCAATCAGCGGTACGCCGAGCTCACTTCCGACCTCGCGGCGGAGGTGGAGGCCCAGGGGTTCGGCAAGAAGCTCGACGAGGTGTTGCTCGCCGACCTCTGGACCGCCAGTCACGACGCTCGCAACTACACGATCGTCGGCGATCCCGCGGTGCGGGTCGCCGTCTCATCCAATGGCGAGGTGCACCATGAAAACTGATCGATTGTCCGTCACCCGGGCCGCCGCGCTCCTGCTGGCCGGCCTCCTCCTCGCGACCGGTCATGCCGCCACCGGTGGACCGTTTCGTATCGGGCTCGGGAGGGTGAAGATCACCTACGAATCCCGCACCAAGCAGTTGGCCCAGGCTCTCACGCTCGAAGTCAAAGGGGTTCAAACGCGGTTCGACGACAACCGCCGCGCGCTGCGCGCGTTGAAGGGCTCGGACGGCAAGCCGGCTTATCTCCGCAAGGACGTGGCGGATTTGATCGATCACACTGGGAAGGATCTCGACACGGCCATCGTGAAGGTCCAGCCGTCGGACCTCCAGCCTCTGCGGGACTGGGTGGCCGACGAGCTCGGACGTATCCAGGGAGAGTTGCCGCCGGCCCAGAGGACCGCCGGCTTTCCCGCCGGCCTCTTCGCGCCCCAACCCGTCGCGGTGATCGCCAGCCTGGGCAGCCCTCCGAAGAAGAAAAAGACGCCCGCGAGCCCGAAACCCGCCCCCCCCGCCGCCCCACCGCCGGACACGGTCCCCACCGAGAAGACCGCCGGTCTCCTGGATGAAGTGGGCAAGGTGGTGAGCCGGATCTTCACTCTCGCTTCGACCGACAACCTCACGATGAAGCTCTGGGTCGGCAGCACGGTGCCGCACGCCACGTTCAGCTTTTGGCCCCAAGGCAAGCTCAAGGGCTCGACGCCGGCGCCGCCCAACATCATCCGGACGGATGGCAAGAAGGGCGATGTCCTGCGCGGCCTCTACGTCTATAAAGCCACCTACAGCAAGGGACCCGTGACCGAATTCATCGAATATCCCCCGCCGGCCAGTGCTCAGGTAACTCCGAGCGAACGGCTGGACTTGGTAAACGGTACCGGCTTCTTCTGCTGCCGGTTCGACGAGCACTACTGCCATGCCGTCGCCACTGAGAAAGAGTGCCGTCATTAGGCCGCGCCGCCGCTGGATCTTTCCAGCCGGCGCGGGGTTGGGACTGGCTCTCGCCCTGCTCGCCGGCGCGTTGCTCAGCGGCGAGCTCCAGGCCTTGCAGTACCTCTTCGTGCCGTTTTCGGCCCTCGCCTGCGGCCTCACCGCCCTGGGCGCCTGGATGCACTTCGCCAGCCTTGCCGACGCGGCCGGGGACGCCGCCCGCAGGTGGCGCCTGCGGATTGCCCTCGCCGTTTTCGCGTTCAGCGCGGTCCTGCTGCTCGGGCTGTACATGGGATTCGCCAGGCGAGTCTCCTATGACAACCACACCCGGAGCGTCTCCTATCTGGTCGGCTGGTCGCGGTCGGGGCGCTGCGATTGCTCGGTCGACGACGGCACCTGCATCCAGGAGATGATGGGCGTCGACGCCGATTTCCACACCTGCTGGAACGGCGTCTGGGCCGTCGAGCTGGGATTGGCGCTCTCCTACCTGCTGACCCTGGGGAGCGCCGGGGCGGTGGCGGGCCTGCTCATGGTGCCCGGGAAATCACAGGCTCCAGGGGCTCCGCAGCCGCCGCCGGGATACCTCGACTTCGACGTCTGGATCGATCAGAAGGCCGAGGGTCTCTACCGCGTCAAGGCCTGGAGCGGCGCAGCGGGCTTCGAGGCCACGGAGATCTTCACCCTACCCTCTGCGCTCGCGGGTGGAGGGATCAGCCGCGTCGGCGGCAACGCCCGGGGGGGCGGGCCCGGCGCCGTTGAGGCCGCGGACGGTGCCAGCCTGGAGCAGGCCGGCGGAGAGCTGTTCCGCACCGTCTTTCACGGCGAGCTCCTGAAGGCGTTCCAGGGCTGTCTCGCCAAGGCCCGGAGCGGGCCCGGCCTGCGCATCCGCCTGCGCCTCAACGACGTCCCGCAACTGGCGGACCTGCCCTGGGAGTACCTCTACGACGCCGAGGGCCAGGGCTTCCTGGCGCTCTCCGCCCGCACTCCGGTGGTGCGTTATCTGGAGCTGAGCGAGGGGCTCGGCACCCTGCTGGTCGAGCCGCCGCTGCGGGTGCTCGCGGTGATCTCGACCCCGCGGGGCTACCGGGAGCTCGCCGAGGCGGACGAGGAGTGGCGGCGGCTGGGCGCGGCCCTGAAGCCGCTTCTGCGCGGCGGGCTGATCGAGGCCGAGCGGCTGGAGCGCCCCACCTTCGAAGCCCTGGAGGCGCGTCTGCGCGCCGGCCCGCCGGTGCACGTCCTCCATTTCGTCGGCCATGGCGGCTTCAGCGAGCTGCGGGGAGAGGGCGTGCTGGTGTTCGAGGACGAGAACGGCAACGGCGCTCCCGTGGGAGGCCCGAGCCTCGCCTATCTCCTCCAGGACCACCCGTCGCTGCGCCTGGCCGTGCTCAACGCCTGCAACGGCGCCCGCGCCTCCCGGGAGGACACCTTCGCCGGCACCGCCCAGGCGCTCGTCCAGCACGGCGTGCCGGCGGTGATCGCCATGCAGTCGGAGGTCATGGACGAGACCGCCTGCGGCTTCGCCGAGAAGCTCTACCGGGGGCTCGCGGCCGGGCTGCCGGTCGACGCCTGCGTGGGCGAGGTGCGCCGCGCCCTCGCCGCCGAGCGCAACCCGGAGTGGGGCACGCCGGCGCTCTATCTCCGGGCCACCGACGGGCGTCTCTTCGCCCTCGAAGGCGGAGGCCATCACGACTAAACCGTCCCCGGCGACCGGAGATCTATCAGGTTGTCGGGGCTTCATATCAACTGAAAGGAGAGCAAGATGCTCAGCAACAACAACACCGATCCGAAAGCTTCTCCGCTTCCCGATCCCAAGGCCATCGGTACGGCCCAGGCTCCCGTCCTGGACCCGCGGTCTCCCATCGAGGTGGCCTCGTCCGGGACCGGCACGACCAACGACCCGGCCGGCAAGGACACCAAGCCGCCGGGCGTCTTCGACGGCGGCGACTCTCTTGCCTGATGACTGAATCCTTTGTAGGGGCGGCCCTGTGTGGCCGCCCTACAGAAATTCTCCCTGGAGCGTGAAGCCGGCCCAGTAGTAGGGGGCACGCCAGCCCTTCTGCCGCCGGACCCAGTCCTGGGCCTTCCGCAAGGCCGCGGCGGGCGAGAGCCCCTCTTTCAGGATCCCCTGATAGAAACGCCGCATCAGCTCGACGGTCACCTGATCGTTGACGTTCCACAAGCTCACCAGCACGCGCTCGGCGCCGGCGTAGAAGAATCCCCGGGTCATCCCCATCATGCCTTCACCCCGCACCTCGCGCCCCAGGGCCGACTCGCAGGCGCTCAGCACCACGAGGTCGGCCCGCAGCTCGAGCTCGTAGATGTCGGCGAGATGGAGGAAGCCATTCGGCTCCGGCCGGCCGCGCTCGTCGACCTGGGCGAGCACCAACTGGCCACCTCCCGGATCGCTGGCGGCGAACGAGCCGTGGGTGGCGAAGTGCAGGAAACGGTAGTCCCGCAAGACGCCGCTCAGGACCTCCGCCCGGCTCGCCCGCGGGCCCAGGACCTCGCGGTTGGGAGGGGGCGCGAGCGCCAGGATCGCCGCGGCCTCCTGCCCGCTGTACGGGAGCCGCGGGGACAGGCGGCCGAAGGCGGGATCGGCCAGCACCCACAGCGTCTTCGGCGCCGGCGGCCGCCGGCCGGCCTGCCGGCGGAGCTCGCCCAGGACCGACACGGACGGCAGAGCGACGATCTCGTGGCGGGCGACCAGCGGCTCGCCGCCCGCCGGCTCCGGCAGGGCGGCGAAGGGCAGGCTCTGGAGAATCCCGTCCCCTACCACCAGCAGGCGCTTGCCCGGGAGGAGCGGCGCCGCCGGACCGAGGAGCAGCCGGCTCAGGCTGGCGAGCCTGGGCCCGGCGGAGATCTCGGCGCTGCGGCCGTAGCTGTGGGCGAGGAGATCGCAGGCCTGAGAGACCGCCCGCTCGATCTCGGCCCGTCCCGGCAGCTCGAACCCCCGCAGGGAATCGGGCGTGACGGCCCAAAGGAAGCTCCGTTTCTCGCCCAGCCGGTACTCCAGCAGCAGGGTGTCGCGGTCGAGCAGCCCGCGCCGGATCGCGGCGGCTCTCCAGGGCTGTGGTTGGGTGAGGGCGGCGTAGCGGGGATCGCTGGTGCGCAGGCCGGCCCGCACCCGGTCGAGCTCGTCCCAGCGGCTCGCGAGCTCCGCCTCGACCGGCCGCAGGTGCTCCGCGGGGGCCGCGTCCTGCGTCAGGCGCGTCTGGCGGGAGACCAGCCCGTCGATCTCCTTCTCGAGCTCGCGCTCGCGGGCATGGAGCTCCGGGGTGGCTCCGCCGCGGTGGAGGTCGGTGCCGCTGGCGGCCAGCCCGTCGAGCAGCGAGCGCGCCAGCGACCGCTCGTTGGCCTCCAGGGCCGCGGCGGCGTAGCCGGCGGCGGGCGCCTTCCCGTGCATCTCCATCAACAGGTCGACCAGGAAATCATAGAAGTCCTGCTGGGTGGCGAAGAAGCCCGCGCGAGTGGTGTAGCTCGCTTGGCTGAAGCGGTGCCGCTCGACCGCCGTGAGAGCCTCCTCCATGAGCCCGCGAGCCGCCCCGAGGTCGCCGTGGCGGCGCAACACCCAGGCTTTTCCCGCCAGCGTCCAGGCCAGGTCCGGCGGATCCGCGAGGGTGCGATACAGAGCGCGGGCGCGGTCGAAGTCGTCGAGAGCGGCCGCGTCGTGGCCGGCGGCGGCCTCCATCCGGCCCAGGTTGCCGAGGCAACCGGCCTGCTCCCGGGCATCGCCGAGCCCACGGAAAATCGGCAAGGCCTCCGCGTAGGCGCGGCGGGCGTCTTCCGGCCTGCCGAGCTGCCGGTAGATCACACCGAGCGTGGTCGATGTGACAGCCCACCCGCGGGACCCCGGTGGGCGCAGCCTCAGGGCATCCTCAAGGAATTTCAAGGCAACATCGGACTGCCCCGCGTTCAGGGCGAGGGAACCCAGAGCGTTCAGGGCGGCGGCCTCGTTGTCGTGGTCCTGCGCCCGGCGGGCGATCCCGAGCGCTTCGCTGAACCGTTCACGGGCCCGCTCCGTCTCTCCCAGATCGCGATGGAGCTGACCCCGGTTGATCAGGTTGCTGGCCCGCTTGACGGGATCGTCCTCGGGCTTCCAGAGGGCGAGCGCGCGGTCGAAGTAGGCCGCGGCCTCGTCGTAGTGCCCGTGCAGGTGAAGCGGCAGACCCAGATTGCTGGCGGCCTGGGCCTCATAGGCACGGTCGCCGAGCCGAACGCTCAGTGCCAGCGCCTGACGATCCTCGGCGATCGCGCCGTCGAGATCCCCGAGGAAGTAACGCAGCTCTCCGAGCTGAAGCCGGACCTTCGCCTCAAAGGCAGGGTCGCCTGCGGACAGGGTCTCGGCCTGGGTGAACGTCTGGAGCGCCGCTTTGAAGTCGTGCAGGCATTCGCGCTGGAGCTGGCCGAGGCCGAGGAGGGCCTCGGCCTGGCGCCGCGGCAGGCCGAGACCCGCGAACCGGCGTTGCGCGCTCTCATAGGGAGCGACGCCGGCGCGGCAAAGCTCCGGCTTGCGCGTCCGGCGCAACTCGTGGCCGCGGGCCAGCTCCGCCTCCGCGAGGGCCCGCTGGCGGTCCGCCGCGGTGGCGGGCCGGTGCTCGGCCAGCCGGAGGCCGCAAGGCCCCTGGGGGCCATCGAGCAGCTTCACCTCGATCCGCAGCTCGCCCGCGACGTCCGCCACCCAATGCATCTCCTCGGCCGGATAGGGAGGGAATTTCGGAACGGTGAGGCTGTCGACCTCAAGGAGCCGCCGGCCGCGGGGGTCGAGCAAGGTCAGCTCGACGTCTCGCGACTCCTGCCCGGCCACGGCGTGGACGTAGTCGCCTGGCTGAACGGCGATCCGCAGGACCGTCGGTCCCTCGCAGACGGGCGCGGGAGCGGCGGCCTTCTCCTTGCCCCGGCAGCCGAGGACTAGGAGCAAGGCCAACGCCTTGGAAGCTCTGGGAAAAAAAAGCCCAAGGACCCAAAAGACATAAAGGACTGCAAGGACTCCAAGGACAAAGAAGAACGGCATCGGTCTTTTTGGTCCTTGGAGTCCTTTGTATCCTTCAGGTCCTTGGCTCGGTCACCCGCAGGAGGCGCGTCTCGAGGACCTTCCCCGCGCCATCCGACAGCTCCAGCCGGTAGCGGCCCGGCGGCAGCAGCCCCTCGGGGAGGTAGAGGGTCAGGGCGAGCTCGCGGTTCAGCCGCAGCTCGCTGGACGACCGCTCCCGGCCGGTCGCGGCGTCGCGGATCACCAGCCGGTAGGCCGGCAGCTCCTCGGCGGGGTGGAAGACGAGCATCCGGGGCCCGGCCGGCACGGTCAGCTCCTGATCGCCCACGGCGCGCTCGCCGGCGGCGATCTCTAAGATGGGCGTGTTGGGCAGCGGCGCCAGCAGGACGCTCCGCATCTGAAGATTCCAGGCGGTCATGCCGATCAGCGCCACGAAGAAGGTGGCGGCCAGCGTGGTGGGCAGGCGAAACCCCCGGGACGGCCGCCGCGGGCTATCGGCAATGTTGCGGACGTTCTGGGGCGGGTCGAGCTGGGGCCGGAGCAGGCGCCAGAGGGTGGCGGTCTCCAGCTCCCGGGCCGCGTCCGGCTCCCCGTCTGCTTGAGCGAAGTCCGCCGCGGCCGCCGCCAGGTCGAAGCAGTCGCGGCAGCGCGCCAGGTGCTCCTGGAAAAGCGCCTCGTCCTCCGCGGACAGCTCGCCGCGCTGGTAGGCGATCCAGCGATCGGGAGCGGGGTGGTCCATCGGCTCCGGAGACGCGTCGATCAGCTCCAGGAGGGTACCGCGAAAGTCGGATGAGCTCTCTTCCACTCTTCACCTCCCGCTCAGAATTCGATCGTCCCAAAGGTCTTGTGCAGCTTGTCCCACAGCCGTTGGCGCGCCTGGAAGAGGTGGGCCTTGACGGTTTCCGGAGAGATCCGGAGGGCCACCGCGATCTCCTGCATGGTGCGCTCCTGGTAGACGTGCAGTTCCACGCACAGACGCTGCTTGGGGGACAGCTCGCCGATCGCCTGCCGCAAGGCCGCCAGACGCTCCTCGCGCACGATGCGGTCGAGCGGCGAGGCCGCGGCGGAAGGCGAGGGGATCTGGGCTGTCGGCGACGGCTCCGGAGTCACAGGGAGATCCTCGATGGAGATCTCCGGCACCGCGTTCCGGCCTCCCGGCTGGCGGTCGCGCCAATCCCGATAGACGTTGAAGGCGATGTGCAGCACCCAACCTTCCAGCGAGCCCTCCCCTCGATAGCCTTCCAGTCCTTTATAGATCCGCAGGAAGACCGCCTGGGTTAGGTCGAGCCGCTCCTCAGGCGAAAAAACCCGCGGCGCCAGGAAGCGCTCAATGCGCGGGCGGAAGCGGCGGAAGAGCAGCTCGAAGCTCTTCTCGCGGTCGGAGCCCTGCTGGAAGTCGCGCACCGCGCGGAGGACGTCCTCCGTCCCTGCGCGAGAGCTGCCGTCCGCCGCGGATGGGGTCCGCTCTCCCAACTTCATCGCGGCTTCCACCGGGGGGCGGCAGGCATGCCAGATCTTCGATTCATGAGGGCTTGCCTCATAGTATGGCACAGAACGGCGGGGCGGCCGGGAGGCCCTGGTCATGCGAGAATCCCCCACCATCCTCATGCGCAAGAAACTGGCCCTCTCCGCCGCCTCGATCCTGATCACCCTGCTCTTCGTGGAGATCGCGCTCCGCATCCTGGGGATCGGCGCCGCCGGCCGGGGCTCCGCCTGGTTCGCGGGCGGCAACCATCCGCGCTTCCTGTTCCAGCCCGACCCGGCGAGCGGCTACACCCTGCGGCCCGGCTTCCAGGGGAGGGAGATCGCCCAGAGCAAGGAGTTCGACGTGCCGGTGGCGATCGACGGGCAGGGGCTCCGGGCGCAGCCGCACGCGGCCCCTCCCCAGCCCCGGGTCCTGGCGCTCGGTGACTCGATCACCTTCGGCGAGGGGGTGCCCGCCGATTCGACTTACTCGGCGGTGCTGGAGCGGGCGCTCAGGGTGCGCGTCGACAACGCCGGCGTGCCGGGCTACAGCAGCGCGCAGATGCTCGGCCGGCTCCGCAACTCTCTGCCCCTCCTCCGGCCCCGGGTGGTGGTGATGACCCTCTCCCCCACCTGGGACCTCGGGCGCTGCGCCTCTCCGTTCGTCTACAAGGGGGGCTACATCGTGGGCCAGGGGTACGTCGATCGTCTCCTCCTGCTCGACGGCAACCTCTATCTACGCGAGACCAAGCTCCCCGGCCTCGGCACGGCCACGGCCTACGCCGAGCGCTACTCCAACCTCGCGCGCCTGGCCCTCCCCTCGCTCGCGAACGCGGCCCGCAAGGCGATCCACCGCCGGCCGCGGCCGGGGCCCTCGACCGCCGCGGACGTCGAGCCCACCGCGCGCAACCTCCAGGAGGCCCAGCGGCTGGCGAGCCAATCCGGCGCCGCCTTCCTGGCGGTGATGGTGGACGACCGGGGGCCGGCCTTCCGCCACGACCGCGGCCTCCTCCAGGCCCGGCTCCGGCAGCTCGGGGTCCCCTGGGTGGCCGCGGACGACCTCATCCCCCCCGCGCGCTGGCCCCGGCTCCGCTACCCCGTCGACACCCACTGGAACGCGGCGGGGCACCAGGCCATGGGGGAGGCGCTGGCGCCGCGAGTCCGGCCGCTCCTGGGGCGGACGCCGCCGGAGTGAGCCACGCCGCGAGGCGAACGGCTCGCCTTTCGGCGTGGGTGACCGCGGATTCGGGGTGAGCGGCTCGCCCTGGATCCGCGGCCGCTCGCCCCGCGAGGCGAGACCTCCCGCCGGAAGGCGAGCAGCTCGCCCCGCGGGGTGAAAGGCTGCGACTTCGGGACGGCTCACTCGCGCCGGATCGCGGTCTCCTCGGAATCCGGACGCAGAATGCGCAGAAAGTCGGCCGGCCGGTCCAGCCGCAGCCCCACCCGCGCGAAGCTCTTGCGGGTCCCCGCCGGTCCCGTGCTGAAAGTCGGATCGGCCAGGGTCGGAAAAAGCGATCTTACTTCACCCCTTGACTCTCACGTAACGTGAGGCTCTACCTTGGGCTCTGGAGGATTGAGATCATGAACAAAGGACCCAAGGGACAGCAGGGACCACAGGGACGGTAGGGACATGGAAGGAGATTCCGAGATCGGGCTCTTTCGTCCCTGGTGTCTCTGGCGTCCCTGCTGTCCCTGCTCTGCTTTGCACAGCTCAGCCGAGGTGAAACCGTGCATTCCGAGTACGTTGAAACCCCCCTGACCCTGGAGGTCGACGGCCTGCGCTTCCCCGCCGTGCTGACGGCTCCGGCGGCGGGCGATCCCGTCTCCGCGATCTTGCTCGTCCCCGGCTCGCTGTTCAGCGACGTGGACGGCGATTTTCCGAGCTGGAATCTGCGCCCCCACATGTACGCCGACCTCGCCCGGCAGCTCGCCGCGCGGGGGCACGCCGTCTTGCGCTACGCCAAGCCCGGGCCGGGGACGGGCACGGTGACCGTCGACCCCGAGCGCGCCCAGGCGCACCTCCACTTCACCGAGCGTGTGGTGGTGGCCCGCGCCGCCCTGAAGGCGCTCCGGGAGGGCCTGGGGACAAGGCCTCCAAGGTCCGCGTCTGGACCGTGGCCGGTCACAGCGAGGGGGCGGTGGTCGCCTCCCTGCTCGCGCCCCAGGAGCCCGCGCTGGACGGCCTCGTCATCCTCTCTGGACCCTCGACCGGCCTGCTCTCCATCATGCGCGATCAGACCGCCGCGATGCCCGGAGGCGGCGACCTCGCGGTCTACGACGACGCGCTCGCCCGCATCCGCCGCGGGGAGCCGCTGGCCCCCGACGCCGCCCAGCATCCGCAGACGGCGATGCTGGCCACGATGAACCCCAAGTCGCTGAGCTATCTCCGCGAGGTGGACGCCGTCGATCCCGCGCAAGCCCTGGCCGCGGTGGACCGCCCGGTGCTCCTGGTGCAGGGAGGCCGGGACGGTAGCGTGCCCGAGAAGCACGCCCACCGGCTGCTGGAGGTCCGGGGCGCGCGGCCCACGCAGCTCGCGTTCTTCGACGACCTCCAACACTTCTACAAGCACGTCGAGCCGGGGGTGGACCCGCAGGCGGCCTTCGGCCTCTCCACCCCCACCGACCCGCGGGTGGCCGAGGCGGTCGACCGCTGGGTGCGTTCCCGGATCACCGGTTGAACGGATACTCGCTGACCCAGTGGAAGCCCCGGCCGAGGAGCGGCAGCTCGGATTCGTCGATGCGGTGGAGGCTCGCCCGGACCGCGTGGCCGTCGAACGTCCCTGCCAGCGTCAGCCGGTCCGGGGCGGGGCGCTGATAGGCGAGCAGGGCCTTCCAGGCCGGATCGCCGCGCCTGGTCAACGCCAGCGTCCCGTGCGCGGGGTCGAGCTCGACCCCGTAACGCCGGGAGCCGCTCGCGAGCCGGATCGCGACCACGTTCGAGTCTCCGAAGACCACGCGGCTCCACTGCAGCGCCTCGGCTCCCGGCGGCGGGCCTTCCCGGCCGTCGGCCTGGAGCGCCTCGACCTTCCAGATGCCCTGCAGCGGGGAACGGTCCCCGTAATACTCCGCGAGGTCCTTCCGGGCCGTGTACATCATGTAGATGGAATAGCCGGCGGCGAAGAGCACCTGGAAGACGAGGACGCCGCGCCGGAGCCGGCGCCCCCGGATCAGCCGCGGCTCGGGAGCCGGGGACACGGGACGGTTGAGCACCAGCAGGCCGGCGAGCCGCCGCAGGTGGGGAGCGGCGAGGAAGACCGCCATCGCGAGCAGATGGGAGGAGAACAGCTTGACCGGCACGTCGTAGCAGAAGTTGAGCATCACGACGTTGGCCATGGCGGCCATGGATACGAGGGCCCCCAGCGGCGCTGTGCGGCGGAAGACGAGGAGCACCCCGCCGAGCCATTCGGTGAGCCCGGCGAAGCTGGTGTAAGGCGCGGAGGCTCCCATGAAGGTCCACAGCATGCCCATCGGCGAGGCGTCGCCGAACGGCTGCGCCAGTCGGTAGAGGCTGGGCCGGGGAAACTGGGATGGAACGACTTTCAGTCCGCCGTACTCGATCATCACCACGGCGAGTCCGAAGCGGACGTAGACCCGCAGCCACTCGTACAACCGCTCGTAGTGGGTCCGCCTGCGGTCGAGCAGCGTCCAGACCACCGTCGCCGCCAGCGCCAGGGCCAGGAAGCAGAAGACCTGCACCCAATCGAACATCTTGTCCCCGCTGCCGCTGAGATGGGTGTGGGCCTCGACTCCGAACAGGTGCCTGCCGACCCAGGGCACGACGGCTTCCCAGAGCCCGGCATACCCCCTGGCGACGGCCTCGCCCTGGGGGATGAAGTACAGCACCTGCAGAGCGGACCGCAGGACATACAGGATGAGGTAGGAGAACCCGAAGCGGAACAGGATCCGCTTCCCCGGCGCCCACTCGGGAGCCGCGGTCAGTGATTGAACGGATATTCGCTGACCCAGTGGAAGCCCCGCGTCTTGAGCGTGAATTTGGGTTCCTCGATCCGGTGCAGGCTCGCCCGGACCTTCCTGCCGTCGAGCGCCCCCTCCAGCGTCAGGCGTCCCGGCGCGGGCTCCTGATAGGAGAGGCTGGCCTTCCAGGCCGGATCGTCGCGCTTCGTCAGCGCGAGCGTCCTCTTGCCGGCGTCCAGCGCCAGGATGTAACGCAGGCGGGAGCTCTCCATGGTCAGGATGGAAAACAGATTGGTGTAGTCGAACACCACGTAACGCCACCGGGAGCCGTCCGTCACCGCCAGCGGCCGGACTTGGCCGTCGACGGCGAGCTCGTCGACCGACCAGATGCCGCGCAACGGCAGGCGCGACACTTCGTGGAACGACTTGTACTGCTCGTAGCTGATGCTCAGGGCATAGCCGGTGAACGCGAGCAGGAAGGCCGCTTCCAGCCCCAGCGCGGCAAGACGCAGCCACCGCCTCAGGAAGAGCGGGCGGTCCGCGGCGGGCGCCACCGGACGGTTGAAGACCAGCAGGTCGGCGAGCCGGCGCAGGTCGGGAGCCGCCAGGAAGATCGCCATGGCGAGCAGGTGGGCCGAATACTGCTTGACCGGCACGTCGTAGCAGAAGTTGAGCACCACCACGTTGGTCATGGCGGCGATGGACACCAACGCTCCCAGCCGCATCGTGCGGCGGAAGATGAGGAGCGCCCCGCCGGCGAATTCGGCCAGCCCGGCGAAAATGGTGTAGGGAGCGGACGCTCCCATGAAGGTCCAGAGGATGCCCATCGGCGAGGAGTCGCCGATGGACTGCAGAAGGCGGTCGAGCGACGGCGCGGGGAACTGGGAGGGGATGATCTTGAACGCGCCGTACTGGATCATCGTCATGCCGAGCCCGAGGCGGACGTAGACCCGGAGCCACTCGTAGAGCCGCGGATAGCTCTTCCGTTTCCGGTCCACTACAGTCCAGACCAGCGCCGCCAGCACCGCCAGCGCCAGGTAGCAGAAGACCTCCACCCAACTGAACATCGAGTCTCCGCTGCCGGTGGGGTGAAGGAGGGCGTCGACGTGGAACAGGTGCTTGCCGGCCCAGGGCACGAGCGCGGACCAGAGCTCGAAATACCAGCCCGCCACGACCCCGCCGTAGGGGATGAAGCCCAGCAGCCCCAGGAAGGTCGAGAACAGATACAGGACGAGGTACGAGAACCCGAAGCGGAAGAGGATCCGCTTCACCGGTCCCCACTCGGGAGCGGCGGCCTCCCGGCCCTGCCCCTCCTCCACCGGCTCCTGATCCACCGCCATCGACCTGTCGAATACGGCCATGTCACCCTCCGGATCTTTTGGTTCATTCTACTCTGAACGCAGCCGCATGACGAAATCCGCCATCGCCCGGAGAGTGACGTCAGGCTGCTCGCGGTGGGGCGAGTGGCCGCAATCCGGAATCGCGATCGATTCGACGGAGCCGCCGGATTGCCTTTCGATCGCCTCGACCTGGCGCCAGGTGCCGTACTCGTCGTCCTCCCCTTGGAGGATGAGAATCGGCACCCGGATCGCCGGCAGATACTCCTCGATGTTCCAGGCCGCGAACTCAGGGTTCAGCCAGACGTCGTTCCACCCCCGGAAGGCGACATCCACGTTGTCGCCGTGGTGCCGCGACAGGCGCGCCCGCAGGTCGGTGTCGCGGTAGGCCTCCCTCATCCTGGCGATGCTGGCGAGGCCGTGGGGCTCGGTGAAGACGTGCGGCGCCTCCAGGATCATCCCGCGCAGGCCCGGCGCGGGAGCGCTCCCGGCGTGGATCAGGGAGATCGAGGCGCCGTCGCTGTGCCCCACCAGGATGTGCTCCCGGATGCCCGCCGCCGCCAGAACCTTGGGGAGGACCACCGCCTCGTCGTGCATGAAGCGGACCGGCCGCGGCAGCGGGACCGGATCGGATTTCCCATACCCCGCGCGGGAGTAGACCAGGGCGCCATACCCCGTCTCGCGGGTAAGCCGGTCTGGGAAGTCCCGCCACAGCGAGGTGGAACCGAGCCCCTCGTGCAGGAACACGAGGGTGGGGGCCTCCTCCGGCGCCGGACCGGTCCAGCGGGCCTCCAGGCGGACGCCCTCCACCTGGAGGAATCCCGGCTCCAGCATCACCGGTCTGTTATTTGTACATCTCGACGTGCACGTTGGCGTACTTCCATTTGTAGGACGGCACCTCGGTCGGCACCTTGTCCGGGAAGAAGCCCATATCGACGAGGAAGTTGAGGCCAGCCTTGATCGCATACGACTTCACGTTCGGCCGGCTGGCGAGGACGACCGCGATCTTGGCCGTCGCGGTGTCGGTGATCGTCACCGTGTACTTGCCGCCCGCCATGTCGTAGTCGTTGTCGACGTGGTAGGTGTGGCCGACTTCCGCCTTGAACGGCTTGATGATCTTGATCTTCTGGGGGTGCTTGAGGCCGATGCCGTGGCGGGCGAACGCCTCGTTCTTGTTGGGTCCGCGGAAGTAGAGCAGCCCAGGCATGTCGATGTTCTTCTGGACCACGAACCAGTAGATCAGGTGCTTGCCGTCCGGCTCCTGCGGGTACCAGTCGGCGACGGTGACGTCGATCGACAGGCGGAATCTCTTGACGGCGCCGGCCGGCGCCGGGAAGCTCACGCGACCCACCGGCATCCCCGGCGGCGGCTCGGGGACGTGGACGACGCCCTGGGCGTCGAAGCAGGCCGCGCCCGTGGGGCAGGCCGGGGTCTCCTTGGCCAGCACCAGGGCCTCGACGCTAGCCTCCGGAGCCACCACGTCGAGCCGGCCGGTGTCGCCGTCGGCCAGCAGGGCGTACGCGGAGAAATCCTGCTCGCAGAAGAGCGCCGCCCGGGTCTCGGTGAGGACGCTCACCCGGCCGGCGAACGCGTCGACGAACGGCCGCGTCTCGCCCGGCCGCAGCGTCAACGACACCACCGGACCGAGGCCGGCGCCGTCCGCCGTCGCCAGGGCGAGGGTGCAGCGGTTGGCGGCCCGCGCCCGGTTGACCAGCGCCAGGTTGGCCGAGACTGAATCCGAGGCGAACAGACCGCGGAGGGCCAGGGTCTGGCCACCCTGGAAGGTGGTCTCCTCGCCGATCACCGGCGCCGCAGCGGCCAGCGCCTTGACCGCGAGCTCGGGGGTCATCGAAAACGGCCGGTCGATGGCCGCGGCATGCGCGACGCCGGCCGTGCAGAGGGCGAGAAGAAAGCTGTGGAAGACAGTCCGGGACATGGGGTTCTCCTGAGAGGGTGTAGATGCGAAGTCTACAGGGGGGCTGACGGGGTGTCCAGCTCCCGCCATACAGGCCGCGTCAGGCAGGTGGGTCCCCCCTCGGCCTTGAGCGAGATCTCCCGGCCGCGATAGGTGAGGACCTCGCAGCCGGCCTCCTCCAGAAGCCGCTGGGTGACCGGGTTGCCTTCCAGCATCAGCAGCCTGCGCGGGGCGAGGGCCAGCACGTTGGGCGCCTGGGTGGCGAATTCCTCCTCCGGCACCTCGATCAGGCGGATGCCCCGCTCGCGCAGCAGCCGCCAGAAGGGGACCGGCAGGAGCGGCAGGTAGGCCACCGCGAGGTCGTCATCCACCATACTGATCAGCGAGAGCAGGTGCAGGCAGGCCTCGGGGCCGCCGAAATAGGGCAGCTCGACGGGGATCACCTCGACCGCCAGAGGCCCCAGGATCTCCCGGAGCTGGCGGAGCCCCTCGGCGTTGGTGCGGAACCCCTGGCCGGCGGCCAGGGTGTGGCGGTCGAGCCAGAGGAGGTCTCCCCCCTCCGCCGTGGCCTCGCCCTGGAGTGCGCCGAGGACGGGGACGCCGCTCTCCTGGAGCCGGCGGCCGAGCGCCTCCTCCTCGCCGCGGCGCAACGCCTTGCCCATCCTCAGAAGAACGGCGCCGCGCTCGGTGATCAGGACAGGATCGAAAACAAATATGGAGTCCGCCCGCTCCGGCTGCGGCTCGGGGTGATCGATCACCTCGGCGCCCGCGGCGCGGAGCATCTCGACCAGGGCGTCGTGCTCCCGCCGGGCCTCCGCCAGATCGGGACGGGTGGTGTAGTGCCACCGCCCCGGATCGGCGCCGCCGAACGCCTCGTCCGGCCGGCGGACCAGGACCCGCCGCAGGGGAGCGACCATGCTCTGGCAGCCATATCGGTTCGTCATGCCGATTCGTCCTGACCGTAGATACGCGCCTCGGCGAGCTGCCGGAGGTCCCGCAGGTGGCGGCGGAGCTCCCTAACGCCCTTTTTCTTGTCTTCCGCCCAATCTCCGGTCCCGGCGAATTTCAGGTTGAGATGGGCCACGTGGGCCGCGGTCTCACCGCCGGTGAGGGCGCCCAGCGTCGCCGCGGCCGCCTCGCCCTGGGCGCTGCGGGCTCCACGCTCCCACAGCTCGAGCCCCATCCGCGCCACGGCAAGGCAGCGCTCGGCGATCTCGATGGGGACCTCGGTCGCCCGCCGCTGCGACTCCTCGGAGCGCTCGGCCCAGAACCGGTCGAACGCCGCGGCGTCCTCCTCCACTCCCCGGCGCAACTGGTCCGCCAACTCGCCCGCCTGCTCCAGCAGGGCCTCGGCGCGCTCGCGGAACGGAGCATAGATCTCGCGCCGCTTGCCGCTCCGGGCCGCCTTGAGCGTGTGCCGCGCGACGGTCTGCGCCAGGCTCGCGGCGAGCGCGCCCATCAGGGCCGCGGAGCTCCCGGCGCCCGGCGTGGTGTTGCCGGCGGCGAAGGCGGCCAGGAGATCCTGGGCTTGGAGGGTCAGGAAGTTACTCACGTTCTTTGTCCTCTGAGCGTCCTGCCCTTCGAGGCCTCACCCCCTGGCCCCCTCTCCACTGCGTGGAGAGGGGGAACGTAGCTGAGACGATCTCGCTGAACCCGAAAGATTTCGATCTCTGGGCCCTCCCTCTCCACGAAGTGGAGAGGGACCGAGGGTGAGGCTTCGGAGGGCAGGCAGGACCGAGGGGCAAGGGGCATCCGGATCTCCTCAATCCTCATGCTCCCCCGCCCGCCGTTCCTCGACAGGCTCGGCCGCCAGGATGGCGCTCGCCAGCGGCGGCTCGTCCCTGGCGAAGACGGGCGCGGCGGGGGGCGCCGGGACGGCCGGCGAGCCGGCGGGGCGGCCGAAGGTGACGATCTGGTGCCAGGTCCGGTCGAGGTCGTCGCCGAAGATCACCAGGAGGTCCCCCGGCTGGGCGGTCTCCAGCGCGCTCTGCACGGCCTGCTCCTCGGCGTAGATCCCGGCGGCGATGCGGTCGGCCGGGAAACCGGTGGAGAGCAAGCCCTGGCGCAACAGCTCGCCGGTCTCGCCGGGCTTGCGGCCGCGCAGACGGTCGTCCTCGCGCAGGAGGATGAAATCGAAGGCCGGGGCGGCGGTGCGGGCGAGGTCGAGGATGTCCTCGTCGCGGCGGTCCCCCGGGCCCGCGAGGACGCCGATCCGGCGGCCGGTCACGGTGAGCCCGCGGATCGTCTGCGCCATCGCCGCCATGCCGTGGGAATTGTGCGCGTAGTCGAGCAGCACGCGGAAGGGGAGCTCGTTGTAGAAGTTCATCCGCCCCGGGGTCTGGAAGAAATCGGTGGTGAAGGTGCGCAGCCCCTGGCGGATGTTCTCCAGGCTGACCCCCATCGCGTGCGCGATCGCGGTGGCGAACATCGCGTTCTGGATGTTGTGGATCGCGTGCCCCTCGACGGTCGCCGGGATCTGCCGCGCCCACAGCAGCGGGATCTGCTCCTCCCCTTCGTAGAGCACGATCATCCGCCCGTTCAAGCCCTCCTCCAGCGCCACCGCCCGCCCCTTGTCGCGGATGTGCCTGCGGACGAGCTCGTTCTCCCGCCGCATCGTCACGTAGACCGGCTTACCGTGGCTGTGCGCCGCCATCGCGGCCACCCGTTCGTCGTCGGCGTTGAGCACGCACCATTCCTGGGCCACCTCGACCACCACCCGCTTCACCTCGGCGAGCTCGTCGAGATCCTTGATCCCCCCCATCCCCAGATGGTCGGCGGCGACGTTGAGCACCGCGCCCACCTTGCATTTGCGCCAGCCGAGGCCGGCGCGCACGATGCCGCCGCGCGCCGTCTCCAGCACCGCCGCGTCCACCGACGGATCGCGCAGCACGAGGTGGCTGGCCCACGGGCCGGTCATGTCCCCCGCCACCGTCAGCTCGCCGTCGATGTAGACGCCGTCGCTGGTGGTCATGCCCACCGTGCAGCCGGAGAGCTTGAGGATGTGCCCCACCATGCGGGTGGTGGTCGTCTTGCCGTTGGTCCCCGTGATGGCGGCGATCGGGATGCGGTACGGGGTCCCCTTGGGGAACAGCATGTCGAGCACCGGGCCGGCGACGTCGCGCGGCTTGCCCTCCGTCGGCGCGGTGTGCATGCGGAAGCCGGGCGCGGCGTTGATCTCGACGATCGCCCCTCCCACCTCCTTGTGGCTGCGGGCGATGTCCGGCGAGATGAAGTCCACGCCGCCGACGTCGAGGCCCACCGCCTTGACCGCGCGCTGCGCCATGATCCGGTTGTCGTAGTGGATGGCGTCGGTCACGTCCACCGAGGTGCCGCCGGTCGAGAGGTTGCCCGTCGAGCGCAGATAGAAAACCTTTCCATCCGGCAGCACGGAATCGGCCGCCAGCCCCGCCGCCTCGATCAGCCGCAGCGCCTGGTGGTCGAGCTCCAGCCGCGTCAAAACCTTTTCATGGCCGATGCCGCGCCGGGGGTCCTGGTTGATGATGTCCACCAGCTCGGAGATGGTGTGCGTGCCGTCCCCCACCACGTGGCCGGGCACTCGCTGCGCCGCCGCCACCACCTTGCCCTCGACGACCAGGATGCGGTAGTCGTTCCCCACCTGGAAGGTCTCGACGATCACCACCGAGGAGTACTCGTAGGCCTGCTCGAACGCCGTCCGCACCTGCTCGGAATCGGTGAGGTTGATCGAAACCCCCTTGCCGTGGTTGCCGTCGAGCGGCTTGACGACCACGGGATATCCGATCCGTTCCGCGGCCTCGACGGCGTCGTTGGGGCCGCGCACCCGCATCTGGCGGGGCACGGGGAGGCCGAGATCGGAGAGGATCTGATTGGTCAGCCGCTTGTCCGAGGCGATCTCCACGGCGGTGTGGCGGGTCTCGCTGGTGACGGTCGCCTGAATGCGGCGCTGGTACTTGCCGTGGCCGAGCTGCACCAGCGAGCGCTCGTTCAGCCGGATCCACGGCATGTCCCGCTCCTCGGCGGCGCGCACCAGCGAGGCGGTCGAGGGCCCGAAGGCGCGGCGATGGGCGAGACGGACGAGGTCCTCCAGATCGGTCTTGAAATCGTAGGGCCCTGGCAGATGGGCTTCGCGCTCGGGCGGCAGCAGGTGGCGGATCAGGCGCAGCCCCACCTCGGCGGCCTCCAGCCCCACCGTCTCCTCCTCGTAGCTGTAGATCACGTGATACTGGCCACGCGGCAGATCGTGGCCGCGCGTCTTGCCGTAGCTGACCGGCGTGCCGGCGAGGCACTGCAGCTCGATCGCCACGTGCTCCAGCACGTGCCCGAGCCAGGTCCCCTCCTCCTCGGTCATGCGGCGCACGAACCCACCCGGCTCGCCGTAGGAGCAGGTGTGCTCGCGCAGGGAGGGGATCGCCGCCAACAGCCCGTCGACGAAGCCGGGGAGCTTGCCGGTCGGATAGTCCTCCAGCTCGCCGAGATCGACGAGCAGGCGGATCACCTTGCGCAGGGCGTAGAGGTTGGGGCCACGGTAGACGCGGGTGTCCAGGATCTTCATCGGTCGACGCTCCCGATCTCGATCGCCTCGGCGGCGGCGTTGAATCGCGTGGCCTCGGAGCTCCGCGGCGCCAGTCCCGCTCGCGTCCTGACGTCATAGCGGCAGCCGCTGGTGAGGAAGTCCACCTTGAGCCCCAGCATGGCGACCGGCTGGCCGCGGTGGACGGCGTGGCTGTCGGTGAAGCGCAGCCCCGAGGCGTCGACCACCGTCACGGCGCCCGAGCCGAGCACGGTCAGCACCCCGCCGGCGTCGATCATCGCGGCGGTGTCCTCGTCGACCCCCACGCCGAGCGGCTCGGGGTTGTAGGAGAGCGCGGTGATCAGCCGGCCCATGCGGTCACGGCGGCGGAAGTGCTGATCGATGACGAGGTCCGGCGCGAAGCCGAGCCCCTGGGCCATCTGGACGAGCCGGCGGCGGGGGGTGCCGCCGCTCTCCCCCATCGAGATCATATGGCGGGAGATCACCGCTGCGCCGGCGCTGGTGCCGGCCACCACCATCCCCTCGGCGTGGTGGCGGCGGAGCGTGGCCGCGAGCGCCGTGCCGCCCAGGGCCGAGGAGATGCGGAGCTGGCTGCCGCCGGTCATGAAGAATCCGCTCGCGGATTCCAGCACGCCGTGGACCTCGCGCCCGGCCTCGATCGCGTCCTCGCGGGTGCGGATGCGCAACACCTCCACCGTGTCGGCGTCCATGCTGTAGAACAGCTCGGCGTAGCGGTCCCCCGTCTCCGGATGCTCCGAGGCGGTCGCCAGCACCACGATGTGGGCGTCCGCGCCACCGCAGGCCTCGACGAACCGGCGCAGGATCACCCGTTCGCGGACCTTGTCCTCCGCGCCGCCGATCGCCATGATCAGACCCGGCCGCTGCCCGGCCGGATGCGAGCTCGAATCCATGCCCTCTCCTCCACCCCGCGCACCCACGTGCGCGGGCCCCGGTCCCAGAGATTCGGGGTGCCAGAATGGCGGGGGAATCGTAGCACGGCCCGGAGGGTGGCTGCCTGTCCCTGATCGGGCCTGCTCCTGTACAATCACGGCATGGTCAAGAGCTACACCGCCAAGTACACCAAGATCGACTCCGGCTACATGGGGCAGCTCATCGAGTGGCCCGAGGTGATCACCGAGGGGCATGACATCGAGGAGTGCCGCTCGATGCTGCGCGACGCCCTCCGGGAGATGATCCTGGCCTACCAGGACCAGGGCTGGGAAATCCCTTTGTCCTTGCCTCCAAGAGAAAAAGCCTTTTAAGTCCGTCTCCTCAGTAGATCGCATTCAGGCGATCAGAGAGGAGCGTCCCATGGCCACGTCACCGGCCAACCCCAACGAAATGAACCCTGAGTCGGTTCAGGACCAGATCCCAGGCAACGGTCCGGGGGAAAAACCGATGAAATCGGGTGCCATAGCCTGGCTCGCAGTATACCTGTTCATCATTACCATTGGTCTGTTGATTGGTCTGTATTTCGCTTGGTCCTCCTGGTCAGATAGAGACAAGCCAGTGAAGACAGCGAGCGGTAGGCTCGAGCCGAGCCATGGTTCAGTGGCGGGTGGCACGGTGGTCACGATTACGAGGACCAAACCTTTTCCTAACCCAATACTGCACTTCGACGGCGCAGAGGTAAAGTCCGAATCTGTGGGCGATACCGGAACCGTGCTCCGCGCGATAGCACCGCGGCACGAGGTAGGGCCGGTGATCGTCGATGTCGTAGATAAGAGCACAGGAAAACCGGTGGCGACGTTCTCCTACACATATGGTCAGCCTTTCAGCCCCTTGCTTTTTCTCCTCGTTGCTCTGGCAGGAGGCATAGGCGCCTCGCTCCACGCCCTCCGATCGCTATATTGGTACACCGGGAATCGCAAGGCGGTCGAAAGCTGGCTGCTGATGTACCTGTTGCTACCCTGGACTGGAGCTTTGATGGCCATCGTTTTCTATCTGATCATCAGCGCTGGGCTCATGACTCCCGATCAGGCGAGTAATCCTCTCATTGCCGTCGGTATTGCTGTCATTGTTGGAATGTTCAGCCGTGAGGCAGCCCAAAAGCTAGAGAATATCGCCGATGCCGTGCTCACCAAGGCCAGCAATGGGGCCGATGCCGGAAAGGATTCGCAAGCCACACTCCAGGTGATCACGGTTGACCCACCGTTGGGTACGACGGCGGGTGGGGACAAAGTGACGGTCAAAGGTATCGGATTCTCAGGTAAGCCGACGGTACTCTTCGACACTGCTGAGGTGAAGTCTGTGACCTTGACGAGTCCCACTTCACTGACCGTCGTGACGCCGCCTCATACGGCTGGCACGGTCGAGGTGACCGTTAAGACCGCGACGTCGAGCGCGAAAGCCGAGAAGGCTTTTACCTACGTCGATGGAGGGGTCTCGCCGGCCGAAGGGCCTAAAGGGGGTGGAAACAACGTGACAATCACCGGGGCAGGCTTCATCAAGGATGCGACGACCGTGACGTTCGGCGGAACACCGGCACAGGAGGTCAATGTGCAGAGCGAGACCTCACTCACCGCCAAGTCTCCAGCGCACGACCCGGGCAAAGTGGACGTCGTGGTAGCCTCCGGCGGCAAGACCGTGCTCACACTGACGAAAGGGTACCTCTACAAGGACGCGGGTTGACGCTCCAGATCGCCGCCAGCCGATTCGAGAAGAGCGAATCGGCTGGCGTCTGGCATAGCCTTCAGCTTCCTCTCACGAGAAGGACCCGGCGTTGAACAGATTCGACAGGTCGTCGCGCTCCATGCGGACAGCGCGGGAGAAGCCAATCTGCATGCTGCGCTGGAGGAAGCTCGCGGAGGCTTGGCGCTCGGCCATCACTAAGCGGGCGGCCTCGTCGTAGAGATCGTCGTCGTTGTCGCCGCCGTCCCTCCGGGGCCCTGAAGACGTCAGGTTAGAGTTCCGTCTTGCCCATCTTCTTGAGACAGCGGATCAACGCCACCGTCTCCTGGTCCGATATAAAGGCGCCGTACGGGCCCATCACGCTCCCATACGGGAGAATTCGGGTGCCGGAAGCGGGAGGATCGTAGCATGAAGGCCATCCTGCCCCCAAAGCCCGCTAGGCCAGGCTCCACTCCAGCTTTAGCGACGGCACGGCGAGCGCCGGGGAACGGAAGATCGCCAATTGAATGGGCTTGGGGAAGAACTGGTCCTGGACCTGCCTCGCCGTGGTGAGATCCTTCCCGACGATGCGGTAGATCGTCAGATGGTCCTGCGGATTCTTGATCTCCTCCACCCGGCCGCCATACTTCTTCAGCACGGGCACACAGAAGACCAGCGGCTCCAGGACCAGCACCTTGTCCTCCCCGAATTGATCGGCGAGCGACACCGTCCGGTTGACCACAGGGCCGTTGAAGACGCGGTACCCCTTGAAGTGATCGAGCTCTTTGGGATAGTCGAGCCCCGGCTCGATCTTCTGCGCCGGCACCAGCAGGAAGAGAAGGTAATCGATGAGCAGCTTCTGCTCGCCGAACTGGTTCTGCGCGCGGACCACGCGGGTAGGCTCGGGGAACGTCGTCGCCACGTCGTAGATCGTCAGGTGGCTGTTCCGGTCCTTGATCGGCTCGCCGTCCTTGCTCACCGGGTTGGCGAACTGGCGAAGCATCCCGACCACGGCGGGACGCTCGGCCCCATCGAACTGCCCCTGCAGGACTGGCGTGGCTCCCGAGAAATAGGGTTGGACATCGTACAGCTTGAAATGATCCAGCTTGAATTCCATGAGATTTCTTTCCTCCGTACTGGCCTTGTTTTCTGGAGCACTGAGAATATCAGAGAAGGCCCAACCGCAAAGAAAGAGGCCCCACCACGCAGTCGATGGGGCCGCTCAAGCGGGAACGAAACGACTGGACGTCTCAGAAGACCTGGACCGGGATCTCGGCGCCCTGCGTCCCGGACTGCGCCCGAATCCGGTAGAAGCCGGGCTGCGTGAATTGCGGCAGGAGGATCGACAGCGCGACGCTCGTCGCCAAGCCCGTCACGGCGTCGATGGTGACGAAGAGCACGGAGATCGTGGCGCCGATGCTCCCGAAGGGGCCCTGGACGGAATAGGCCGTGGCCGCCGTGGGAAGGTTCGAGCCCGACAGGGTGACGAGATTTCTCTGGTTATTGAAGAGCTGCGAGGGCTGGACCGAGAAGATCACGATCCCCTGCCCCTGGAAGATCTCCAGCGGGAACTGGGCCGCCGAGCCCGTCACCGAGGCCCGGAGGAAGGCGGTGCCGAGCGGCGCGTTGGCGGCGACCGAGATCTGCACCGACACCTGGCTCGACGAGCCGCTCGCCGACAGCACCTGGACGCCGGGCAGCGGGAAGCCGTTGTTGCCGACCACGCTGTAGCTGCCCGTCCCAGCCGGCAGGCTCACGCCCCTCGCGGTGACGGTGGACGTCGCGCCCTGGGGGATGCGGCCCGGCTGCACGGAGTCGATCCGGATCCCCACGGTGCCCACGATGGCCAGCGAGATCTCGCTGGCAAAACCGTTGGCCTGTACACGGATGCGGTAGGAGCCGGGCGGCGTCGAGGCCGGCACCGAGAGGGTCAGGCTCACCTGGCTGGAGGACCCCGAGGCGCCGGCCACCTGGACGCCGGACGCGAAGCCCTGGGCGTTGATGACGGTGTAGCTCGCCGCGTTGACCGGCAGCCGCGCGCCCGTGAGGACGACCACCGCCGTGAATCCCACCGGGACCTGGGACGGCTGCACGGAATTGATCACCGGCCCGAGGGAGACCGGCGGGGGCGGGAGGATCAAGCCTGGATCGGGCGCGGGAACGAAACCGCCGCCGCCGAAACCGCCGGGGAACAAGTCCGGGTCGAGCGGGCGGCTGATGAGAAGCTCCTGAGGCTCGCCTCCGGGATTCGCGTCTCCATTGATGGGGAACGCGGCCTGCTGGGACGCGTCGGGATGGATCTGCTGCAATTCGGTCGACATATCAATCTCCTTTCGGGTCTGTTCAGAGGGCTGCGGCCGAAGCTCGATCGCTACCTCTGACCGGCTCTTACGGAGATTGACGTGGATTGGATGAACGGTCGCTGAAGATCGTTGAAATCGAACAGGCCCGGGCGCCGGCCAGCGCCCGGGTGAGGCCTCAGCCCGGGCTCACGGGAAGAACCCGGCGTTGAACAGATCCGCCAGGTCATTCTTGCCGCTGACCGTCGAGAGCAGCGGCAGGCCGAAGATCTCCTCCACCGACTTGATGATCGAGCCGTGATCGTAGCTGACGGCGCCGGTATAGCCGGTCTTGACGCCGGGGCCGACCGCCAGGAAGGGGATCTTGGAGGTCGAGCTCCCTTCGTCCCAGACGATGAAGATGACGCCGTTGTGGAGATTCACCCAGTTGATGATGCGCGGCAGCTCCGCCTTGAGCCAGTCGTCCCCGGACTTGATCGTATTGCTGCTCGGGCAGCCGGTCTGGCCGTGCATGTCGTGGCACTGGTTCGGCGTGATGAACACGTAATCCGCCATGTTGTTCGCCGCCAGGTCGGTGGCGAAGGAGCTGTAGGGCTTGCTGTGCGAGGAGCAATAGGTGTTGGTCTTCGACGGCGGGTTGCCCGAGACGTCGCGGAAGAAGACGAACGGATCGTGCTTGGCCGCGTAGAAGCCGCTGCTGGCGATCGGGCAGGCGCCGGTGGTGGAATTCTGCCCTTCTTGATAGGTGATCCAGGTGACGTTGTTGGTCGAATTCTTGATCTGCGTCACCAGGTGCGCGGTGCTGCCCGTGCTGTTCGTCGAGGAGGGGTCGCTGTCGGAGGTGAAGGTGTGGTCCGAAAAGGCGTTCGTGCCCGCCTCCATGTAGACGTAGTGCGGCTCGCTCGGGATGCTGAGGGCGAGCGGATCGTTGAAATTCGTCGCGTGGGCGTAGCCCGGAATCAGGGTGTTGTTGATGTAGGGCGCGTTGGTGGTGTTGCCGTAGATCTGCGACGCGTCGTGGTTTTCCATCGCGATCACGAAGACGTGCTGGATCACGGACGCGCCGGACGCTGTTGAGAGACTTAAGGTACCCGCCAGGCAGAGCGCAAAAAGATTCCCGAGACGCTTCATTTTTCACCTCGCTGAGATCGCGGCTGCCGCCATGGCAGCCGCCGGTGGCGACTGGAGGTTATTTAAGCGATATTGAACCTCCGTAACAAAGGTGCGCCGGGAGGGTGAAAGCGAGCTTCAGTGCCCCCGCATGCGCCGCGCCAGGCGCTCGCGGGCGGACTTGCGCAGGTTGATCACCTGCTGCCGGGTGACGCCCAGGATGCCGGCGAGGGCGGCGTCCTCCAGCGGCAACCGGCCCCAGAGCTCCGCCAGCCTCTCCGGCGGGAGCGCCACGGCGGCGGCCATCTCGCGGAGGGTGGCGATGCCGGTCAGGGGGAGCAGCGCGGCGGCGTTGCGCCCCTGGCCATCGCGCAGGTTGAGGAGCAGGGCGGCGGCCTGGCGCGGCGGGAGCTCGCGGACCTCCTTCCAGAGGCGGACGAGATAGGTGCGCCGCTCGAAGGCCACCGCGGCGTCGGGGGTGGGGTCGGGCAGGAGCAGGAGCGGATCGCCGTCGTCCTCCCGCGTCCCGGAGCGCTCCCTCCCCCACCGCCGGGCCTGCCGGGAGACCACGTTGTAGGTCACCACCGCCACGTAGCCCCGGAAGTCGCGGATGCCCTCTTCGCCAGGATCGCGCCGGAGCCGGCGCAGCCTCTCGATGAGGTGCAGGAAGATCTCCCCTTCCAGATCGGCGCCGTCCAGGCGGGCGTCCCGCCGGAGGATAGCCTGGATGACGGGCCGGGCCTGGCTGGTGAGCAGGCTCGCGAGCGCCGCCTCGGCATCCACGTCCGAGGCCTGAAGGAATGGCAGGAGCAGGGGATCGACCTGCGCGGTCCCGGGCAGATCCAGGATCATCAATCGACTCCTCCAGCCCTCGCCCCAAGGAAAAACGTCACCGTGGCCACACGTCTCCCTGAGCAGATATACGCACGAATGCTGGAAACTGTTTCGCCGTTGGTAATATCCCTACCCCCCTCCTCCTCTTCACCTCCGTACCCCAACAAGGGTGCGAACGGTGAAAGGAGAATGGTCTATGTGTAGAGTGTTCCGGTTGGTCCTCCTCGGTGCCCTGCTCGCCCTCCCGCTGTCCGCCGCGCAGAAAACGGAGCCGTCCCTGTCCGCCTTCCTCCAGACGCTCAGCCCGGCCGCGACGGCCCAGGCCAAGACCATCTGCCCCCTGAGCCAGCCGAGTTGCTGCGAGCCCGACGTGACCTGCAACACCGATTACACCTCTGTCGAATTTTTGTACCAGAAGGCGAACGGCGTTTGCGTCTATCGGTGCGGCTACACCGATACCTGCTACGACTCCTGCGGCCACCCATCCTCTTCGACCTCCGGCTTCTTCCGCGTCCGTGGCCAGTTCCAACCGGGCGGATGCCCGGCGGCGGACATCAGCTTCTGCAGTACCATGGTGGTCGATCCTTAGCGTTTCGGGACGGCGATCCCTTTGCGAGCAGCGCCGCCGGCCGCGCGCGCCGCGCGGCCGGCGGGAGTCTTTGCGAGGAACTTTGAATCCGCTCCAGCGTATCCATTTTCAATGACATCAAAATCCGTGTCGATCCTCTTCGCCGTCTCTCTTCTGGTGGGCTGCGGAGACCGGCCCGCCGGAAAAGGACCGCGCCCCTCTCCGGCGCCCGCGGCCAGCGTGGCCGGGCTTCTGAGCCAGGGGGAGCGCCTGCTCGACGCGGGCGAAAACCAGCGGGCGTGGGAGACTTATCAGCAGGCGAAAAATCAGGCCGAGAAGACGGGCGACCGCCCGGGAGAGATCGCCGCCCTGACCGGCATGGGCGACGCCGATCCACCCCGGACGGACGGCAAGGCCGCGGTCTACGCGTTCGAGCGGGCTCTCGCGCTGGCCCAAGGGACGGAGGCCGACTCCATTCGCGCCCACCTCGAGCTCCGGCGGGGGTTCCGCGTCCTGAGCCAGGGGGACGTGCCGCAGGCGGAGACGCGCTTCACCACCGCGCTCGCCGCGGCGGAGCGGAGCGGCGACCGCAGGATGCAGGCGGCCTCTCTCCACGGCCTCGGGCACGTCGCCATGAACCGTTCCGATCCGCCGCGGGCCGGCGAGCGCTACGGGGCCGCCCTGCGCCTGGCCACGGCGGCGGGCTACCGCTTCGTCATGGCCCGCGCCGAGCGCGGCCTCGGCAACGTGGAGAAAAGCCTGCGGCACAACGCCGAAGCCCTGCGCCACTATCAGGCAAGCCTGGAGCTGGCGCGCGCGATCTCCAACCGCTGGCTCAGCGAGGGGGCGCTCAACGCGATCGGCTCTTTCTACATCGACCAGAACGATTATGGAAAAGCTTTCCATTACCTGCGGGAGGCGCAGCGCACCGGCACCGACGACCTGCGGGAGACCGGCTATCTGCTCAACAATCTGGGGATCGTCTCCAGCCAGGCCAACGCCGAGCTCGGCGCGAGCTACTTCCAACAATGCCTGCGGATCGCGCAACAGGAGGGGGACGACTATCTCGCGATGCGCACGCTCAACAACCTCGGCACCCTAGCGCAGGGGCAGGGGCAGGCCGAACGGTCCCAGGGCTACTTCACTCAGGCGCTTCGCCTCGCGGAGAAAGCGGGCGACCGGCCGGCCGCCGCCGGCGATTGGTACAACCTCGCGAACAGCTATCAGCAACAGAACCGGCTGGACCTCGCCCGCCACGCCTACGACCGCAGCCTGGCCCTCGCCGCCTCTTCCGGCGACAAGTCCCTCGTGGGCCAGGCGCTCGGCGGGCTGGCCGATTTCCACTTCCTGAAACGGGACCTCACGGCGGCCGTGAAGCTGGCCGAGCGGGCCACCGCGAGCGCTGCGGAAGCTGAAGACCGGCAGACGCTCTGGACGGCCCGCACGATCGCCGGCAACGCGCTCCGGACCCTGGGGCGCCCGGCGGCGGCCCGGCGGGCCTACGCCGATGCGATCGCGACCGTCGAAGAGGTGCGCGACCTGGGAGCCGGCGGTCCGCTCGGCCGGGAGGGCTATCTGGCCTCGCGGATCCAGCCGTATCAAAGGATGATCGAGCTCGCCGCCGACCAGGGGGAGGCGGCCGAGGCCCTCCAGAACGCGGAGCGCGCCAAGGGCCGCACCCTGACCGACATCCTCCGGGAAGGTCGGGTGGATCTCGCGTCCTCGCTCACTCCGGAGGAGCGCGCCACGGAACAGCGGCTGCGCGACCGCCTCAGCGCCCTGAATGCCGAGATCCTCCGCTCACGCGGCGCGGCGGGGGCCGAGCGCCGCCGGGAGGAGGCCCGGCGGGAGCTGGAAGCGTTCCATCTCAGGCTGTACGGCGCGCGCTCCGGCCTCAGGCTGCGGCGCGCCGACCTGCCCGCCTGGACGCCGGACGCGGCCCGCCCGCTGCTGGCCGGAGGGAGCACGGCGCTGCTCGAATACGCCGTGCTCGACGACCGCACCTATCTCTGGACCGTGACGGCCGGCTCCGAGTCCTCTCCCGTCGAGATCCATCTCCACACGCTGCCCGTGGGAAGCGCCGGGCTGGCCCGCCAGGTGGAGTCGTTCCGCCGCCAGCTCGCCGCGCGAGACCTCGACTTCCAGCGCTCGGCCCGGAGCCTTTACGATCTCCTGCTCGCTCCGGCGGCGTCCGAATTGAAAGGAAAAACATCGCTCCGCATCGTGCCCGACGGACCGCTCTGGGACCTCCCTTTCCAGGCCCTCCAGACGAGCGATTCCGAGGTCCTGCTGGAGCGCCACGCCCTCTCCTACGCGCCGTCTCTCGGCTTCCTGGCGGAGACGGCCGCGCGCCGGGGCCGTCCCTCGTCCCCGCCGACCCTGCTGGCGGTGGGGAACCCCACGCTGGCCGTGGAGACGGTGGGCCTCATGGCGCCCCTGCGCGGCGAGGGCGCGCTGGCCCGGCTGCCTGAGGCGGAACGGGAGGTGGGCGCCCTGGCCGGCCTCTATGGCCCCGCCCGCAGCGCCGTCTACACGGGAGCCCAAGCCTCCGAGGAGAAGGTGAAGGCGGAGGCCGGAAAGTTCCGCGTGCTGCACTTCGCCACCCACGCGCTCCTTGACGACCGCACCCCTCTCTACTCCAGCCTGCTGCTCGCGCAGGGCGGACCGGCGATGCGGGAGGACGGCCTGCTCGAAGCCTGGGAGATCCTGGGCCTCCACCTCGACGCCGACCTCGTCGTCCTCTCCGCCTGCCAGACGGCGCGCGGCCGTCCGCGGGCCGGCGAAGGGATGATCGGCCTGAGCTGGGCGCTGGCCGCGGCGGGCAGCTCCGCGACCCTGGCCAGCCAGTGGGAGGTCGACTCCGCCAGCACGGGCGAGCTGATGGTGGCGTTCCATCGCGAGTGGCTTGGCGGCGCCAGCAAGGCCGAGGCGCTGCGGCGGGCGGCGCTCGCCGTGCGCCGGCAGGAGCGCTACCGCCACCCCTTCTACTGGGCGCCGTTCGTGCTGGTGGGCGACGGCGGCTGAGCCGCGGCGGACCGCCAGGAGCGGACGCTCGCGAGCAGGCCGCGGGCGGTCGCGGAGCCGGGGTTCGCCGCCGCCACCCGCGCCAGCTCGCGCTCGGCGTCGTCCAGCAGGCCCGAGCGCGCGTAGAGCACCCCCAGGGCGAGCGGCGAGCCGTCGGCCTCGCGGGCGGCGCTCTCCACCGCCCGCGCCTGGTCCGGAGCGAGGACGCGGAAGAGCGCCGGCGGGGCCTGCGGGCCGGGAGCGATCACGTCCTCATCGCCGAGACGGACCACCACCTGCCAGGCGTAGACCATCCCCGCCGGCAGCGGCCGGTCCGGCGTCCAGTCCGTGCCGGTGAGGAGGCCGCTGGCCGCGACGGGATGGAGCTCGGGATCGAACACCTTCACCTCGTAGGATCCCGCTCCCGCGAGCGGTGTCCACCGGAAGCTCGGCCGCCCGCCGGCCACGGCCGTGGCGAGGGGGGCCAGGAGGGTGAACGGCGCCGTGGCCGCGGCGCCGCGCAGCGCCGGCTCCGTCCCGGCGAGATCGGCGATCTCGCGCGGCCTGTCGAGACGGCCCGAGCGGAGCGCGGCGGCGACGTCCCGGCGCCATTCCGCCGGCAGGGAGCTCAAGCCCACCAGCTCACCCCGGGGACCGAGCGCGACCCGTCCGCCGCCGTCCGCCAGCTCGACCGCCGGCCGTTCCGGAGCCCGCTCCGCGAGCCAGACGCCGAGGCCGGCGACGGCCACCAGGACCGCGGCAAGGGCCGCGACCGCCGCCAGCCGGCGGAGTGGGAATCTCACCACGGCGGGAGCCGGCGCGCGACGCGCCAGATCCTCCCAGGCGGAGAGGGCGCCGGAGAGCGGCTCCCGGGCCGCCAGCCGCAGCCGGCACTCCTCGCAGCCGGCGATGTGATCGTCCACTGCCAGGAGCTCCCGCGGCGAGAGCGCGCGGTGCCGATACTCCTCGACCTGCCGTTCGGTGAGATGGCTCACGAGAGGGAAAGTCTACCGCAGAGGACGCCTGATAAACTCCACCCCACCATGAGCGCCGACCCCTTCGCCGCCCCTGAGCCCGCCGCCAGGACGCCGCATCCGCTGAGCCTCCCCCACTTCCGGAGCCTGTGGCTCGGCGCGACGATCTCGCTGCTGGGGGACCAGTTCTATCTGGTGGCGCTGCCGTGGCTCGGGTTGCAATTGACCGGATCGAGCCTGGCCCTGGGCACGCTGCTGATGGTCGCGGCGATCCCCCGGGCCGTGTTCATGCTGGTCGGCGGCGCCGTGATCGATCGCTTTTCGGCGCGGCGGGTGCTGATGACCACGGCGGCGGTCCGCACGCTCTTGGTGGGCGGGGTGGCGGCGCTGGTCTGGCTGCACCTCATCCAACTGTGGGAGCTCTACGGGCTGACGTTCGTCTTCGGCGTCGCCGACGCGTTCTCGTTCCCCGCCGGACCGGCGCTGATTCCGACGCTGGTAGAGCCGGAGCAGCTTCAGCCCGCCAACGCCCTGATGCAGAGCTCCACGGTGACGACGCAGACGCTCGGCTCGTTCCCCGCCGGCTGGCTGATCTCCCGCTGGGGCGTCGCCTCGGCCCTCTTCTTCGACGCCCTCAGCTTTCTCGGCGTGATCGCGGCGCTGCTCAAGATCCCCGATCCGCCCAGGGCCCCGGCGCACGCTCGCCCGAGCATGCTGCACTCGATCGCCGAGGGGCTGCGCGCGGTGCGGCGCGACCCGGCCCTGTTCGCCATGATGTCGATCTTCGCCACGATCAACCTCTGCTTCTCCGGCCCGGTCTACGTCGGTCTCTCATCGCTGGCCAAATTCCGCTTCGGATCGGCGTCGGCGTTCGGCGCCCTGCTCTTCTTCCTCAGCGGCGGCATGCTGGTGGGCATCCTGCTCGGCGGCCGGATCAAGCAGCCCCGCAAGCGCGGCCTGCAATTCATCGTGATGAGCCTGCTCGCCGGCCTCGAGCTGATCGGTATCGGGCTGGTGCCGGAATTCGGCGCCATCGCCGCCTTCCTGACGCTGATGGGCTTCGGCGTCGGATTCGTCAACGTCCAGTTCAGCGCCTGGATCCAGATGCGCGTCGAGCGGGCCCTGCTCGGCCGCGTGATGAGCGTCCTGATGTTCGCCGCCGTGGGGCTGATCCCGGTCTCCTTCGCCGTCGCCGGGGTGGTCGCGCAGTGGAGCCTGCCGGGGCTGTTCATCGGCGCGGGCGCGCTGCTTGCCGTGGCCTCCGCCGTGGGATTGACCGGCAAGGCAGCGCGCCACATCGATTGAAGCCTACGGGGCCTTGATCGCCTCGGGCTGGCGGGCGAGCAGGGCCTCCAGCTTCTGGAGACGGGCTTCCTGCTCCGCGAGCTGGGCCTTCAGGCGTCCGACCTCCGACGGCTCCTCCTCCGCCTTCGCGTGCTGCTTCTGCAGCTCGTTGAGGAGCATGGTGTTGATCTCGTGATAGCGGACCGTGAACGGCTTCCCCTTCTCGTCGTACTGAACGAGATCCGGAAAGACCTTCGCCACCTCCTCGGCGATCAGCCCGTACTGGAGGAGATGAGAGCCGTCGTCATAAGGGGCCTTATAGTGGAAGGTGACCGGGCGGAGCTTCATCAGCCCCTCGCTCGCGTCCCCCATGCTCGCGACGTCCTCCTTGAAGCGCACCGACGAGGTGATCGTGCCGAGCTGGCCGTTGCTGTCGATGTACACCGCCGTGCCGCTCGAGACCGACGCCGTTCACACCTGCCAGGAACGCCCGGGTATGGGTGCTGGTGCTGCCGATGCGGATGGTGCTGGACTCGTTCCCCGGAGGGTTGTTGCCAATGTCGATGTTGTTGCTGCCGCTCGTGATATTGAAGCCCGCCTGCCGGCCGAGCGCGACATTGCCCGACCCGGAGGCGTTCCCCAGGGCGTTGGCACCCACCGCCGTGTTGTTGCTCGCCGTGCTGACCCCGAACAGGGCCTGGAAGCCCAGGGCGGTGTTGGAGCCGCCCGTCGTGTTGGAATTGAGCGCCCTGACGCCGAGCGCCGAATTCGCGCTGCCCGTCGTGTTGGAGGGCATGGTGCCCGAGCCGACCGCCGTGTTCACCAGCCCCGTGGTGTTGGCCCACAGCGCGAACGAGCCGACCCCCGTATTGGTGCTCCCCGACGTATTGGAGAAGAGAGACTCGGCGCCCACCGCGGTGTTGTCCGAGCCGGTGGTGTTGGAGGCCAGGGCCTGCTCCCCCAGCGCGGTATCCCGGTTTCCCGTCGAGACGCCGGGGTTGCCTGCGCCGGTCCCCAGGTTGAGGTCCTCGAAGCCTTGGGCCTGCACGGCGGCGGCGCACAGGGAGAGCGCGGCGAGCAGGACGAACGGACGGTACCCTTTGCGAAGGATGGATTTCCGGGACATGTGTGGTCTCCTCGGTCGATGCCGCCCGCGACGGAACAGCGGGATTGCTGACTGCGGACGGCAGGAGCTTCTTTTCTATTAGTGTATGTTTAAAGCTAAATAGGGACAGCTCCCGGACGGTCGCCGGTCCGGCGTATGATCCGCGCATGAAGATCCTCCTGGCGGCCCTGATCCTCCTCGCCTCGTCTCCCGCCGCCGGCCCGCCGGCGCGGGCCCCGGAGCTCTTCCAGGTCCGCTTCGAAACGAGTCAGGGCGCGTTCGTGATCGAGGTCCACCGCGACTGGGCCCCCCATGGCGCCGACCGCTTCCATGAGCTGGCCGCGTCCGGGTTCTTCGACGGCTCGCGCTTCTTCCGGGTCGTCCAGGGTTTCATCGCGCAGTTCGGCGCCGCGGGAGACCCCAGGGTCACGGCGGCGTGGAAAGACAAGACGATCCCGGACGACCCGGTGCGGCGGAGCAACACGCGCGGTACGATCGCCTACGCCATGACCGGCCCGAACACACGGTCGACGCAGCTCTACATCAACCTGGCGGACAATTCGCGCCTGGACGCCCAGGGGTTCGCTCCCATCGGACGGGTGGCGTCCGGCATGGAGGTGGTCGACCGGCTCTACGCCGGCTACGGCGAGCGGTCCGGCGGCGGCATGCGCGGCGGCAAGCAGGGGGAGATGCTGAAGGGGGGCAACGCCTGGCTCGACGCCAATTTCCCCAAGCTCGACCGCCTGCTGCGGGCCCGCCTTCTGGAGGAGAAACCATGAGACACGCCCTGCGCCTCGGCCTGATCCTGATCCTCGTCTCCTGCCCGGCCTTCGCCGCGGCGCCGGCTCCGGTCGAGGGGGATTGCACCTTGAAGGATTTCCGCTTCCAGAGCGGCGAAACGCTGCCCGCGCTGCGGCTCCACTACACCACGCTGGGCACGCCGCCCCGCAACGCGGTGCTGATCCTCCACGGCACGGGCGGCGATGGAAAGGGTTTTCTGCGCGAGCAGTTCGCCGGCCAGCTCTTCGGGCCGGGCCAGCTCCTCGACGCGGCCACGCACTACATCGTCCTCCCGGACAACATCGGCCACGGCAAGTCGAGCCGCCCGAGCGACGGGCTCCACATGCGCTTCCCCAAGTACACCTACGACGACATGGTGCGGTCGCAGCACGACCTGCTCACCCAGTGCCTGAAGGTCGATCACCTCCGCCTGGTGATGGGCACCTCCATGGGCGGCATGCATACGTGGGTTTGGGGGTACACCTATCCCGATTTCATGGACGCCCTGATGCCGCTCGCCAGCCTGCCGGTCGAGATCGCCGGACGCAACCGGATCTTGCGGAAGATGGGGATCGATTCCATCATGAGCGATCCCGAGTGGAAGCAAGGAGAGTACACCGCTCAGCCGCGCGGCCTCACCGGCGCGATCGACGTGCTGATCTTCATGGTGTCGAGCCCGCTCCAGATGCAGAAGGAGGCGCCGACGCGCGAGAAGGCCGAGGCGATGCTCGACGCGCTGGTCCAGCGCTACAAGTCGACGCTCGACGCCAACGACCTGATCTATCAGTTCGACTCGTCGCGAAATTACAACCCGTACCCCCACCTCGCGGAGATCCGCGCGCCGCTCTATGCCGTCAACTCCGCCGACGATCAGGTCAATCCGCCGGAGCTCCACATCCTCGACGAGGCGATCCACAAGGTGCCGCACGGCCGCTACATCCTGCTCCCCATCACCGCCGAGACCCGCGGCCACGGCACCCACTCCCTGCCGGCGATCTGGGGGAAGTATCTCAAGGAGCTGCTCGCGGCGTCGGAGCAACCCTCGCCACCCCGGTGAGGCCCTGACTTGGAAGTTGCTGTATCCTCTTTCCAGTTTTCCAGCCGTCCCTGACCAGACAGGAGGGTTCCATGCCATTTCTCGAACGGTTCACGGAAGCGCTGTACGCCCTGTTCCGCATCGTCTTCGGCCTGCTCTTCTTCTCCCATGGCGCCGGGAAGATCTTCGGCTGGTTCGGCGGGGAGAAGGTCCCTGGCGGGCTGCCGCTCGTCGCGGGGTGGATCGAGCTGGTGACCGGGCTGCTGATCCTGATCGGCCTGTTCGCCGGCGTGGCCGCGTTCATCGCCAGCGGCGAGATGGCGGTGGCCTATTTCATGGCCCACGCCCCCCATCACTGGTGGCCGGTGGTGAACCACGGCGAGGCCGCGGTGCTCTACTGCTTCGCGTTCCTCTACATCGCGGCCCGGGGCTCCGGGATCTGGAGCGTCGACGCGCTGCGGGCGAAGCCGCCGGCCCGCTGATCCCGGCAGGACGTCCGGGGTGAGGCGGGGCTTCACCCCGGACGAGTGACAGATTCGCGGATCCACTCGTATAAGAGAGCAATGTCCCCTTCCACACGACTGAAGCTGGCCGTCTGCGGCTCGGCGGCGTTGATGGTGGTCCTCCTGGGTAGCCTCCTCGCACTGATACCCAATACCCACGTGCTCAACGTCCTCGGCCCTACGGCGCGGTTGGCGGGGGCGGTCTTTCTCGGCGCGGCGCTGGCGGTGAACGGCTTCCTGGATGCCATCCTGAGACTGCGCAACTTTCGCCGCGCTTTGGGATATGCCCTGCTGGGGTTCCTCGCCGGAGCTCTGCTGGCCTACGTCATCTCAGGCGAAGCGCGCCTTTGGAATCTCGCCGATGATCTCTCTAGCCTGGCCTTCGGCCTGCTCATCAGCGCGCCCCTCACGCTCCCGGGTGTGATCGCCTTCACGCTACTCTGGTATGCGCGCCTTCAACCGGACCACAGCTCACTGGCGGGCTCCTGGCAGGGGAATCACATCCTGCTTTCCTCGCTGGTCGTCCCCGGCCTCGTGGTATGGGGCCTCGTGACGGCCTGGTGCTGGACCGTCAAGGGCATCTTCGAGCCGGCCCACTACGACCCGGACGCCTGGGAAATGGGTGTCGGCGACGCGTTCCTTCTCATCCGCGGCGCCCTGGCCTTCCTCCTCGCGATCCTGGCCGCCCTCTGGGGGCTCGCGAACGGGACGCCGCGCGCGCGGCTCCTGCGTCTCGCCATCGCCCCCGGCGTCCTGATCCTCTTCACCGTATCGTTGTCGAGCCTGGACCGGACGTCGCCCGGGTTCTCCGAGGCGAGGTTCCAACAGATCTACGAGGACCATGAGGCCGGCCGGAAGCTCAGCCTACAAGAAGCCCGGCGGCGGCTGGGCGAGCCGCTGTTCGTCCAGAAATACGAGGATGGCATCGGATATTTCTATACTTTCACCCCGAGCGGCGGCTGGGGTTATCACAAACGTTCTCTGACGTTCGACTCGCAGGGGCTCCTGACCCAAGTTACGCAGGGAGACGAGCCCTGAAAAAATCTTTCTATACGCTGCTGCTGGCGGCCTGCGCCGCGGCCGCGCTCGGCCAGGAAAGCCGTCTCGACCTCGCCCGGGGCGCCGAGGCCCAGGTCGGCGTCACCCTCGTCTACGATCCCGCCTACGTCAGGCTGCGCTATCCGGGAGGCGACGTCCCGCCAGAGCGCGGCGTCTGCGCGGACGTCGTCGTGCGCGCGTTCCGCCGGATCGGAATCGATCTGCAGGCCCGGCTCCACGACGACATGGCGCGCCATTTCGCCGAATATCCACACCTCTGGAGCCTGCGCCAACCCGATTCCAACATCGATCACCGCCGCGTACCCAACCTGATGACGTATTTCAAGCGGCAAGGCAAGGCGCTCGCAATCTCCGAGCCCTATCAACCCGGAGACGTCGTCGCGTGGCGGCTGCCCAACGGGCTCTATCACATCGGCGTCGTCTCGCAGCGACGCGCGCCGGACGGCGCCCACAACCTGGTCGTCCACAACATCGGCCAGGGCCCAAGGACCGAGGACGTCCTGTACGCGTTCGAGATCCTCGGGCATTACCGATGGTAGGCGAGGCGCGCGCTCACTCAAACTCCACACGCGCCGCCGCCTGCTCCGGCCCCACCCGCCCCGCCTGGATCTCCGCCTTGAAGTAGTTCTCCCCCTTGACCGGCGCGCCGGCCATGCGGCGGAGCATGGCGATCTGGCCGATGTGGGTGAGGGCGTCGGCGACCGGCCCCTGGAACAGCTTCTCGACCGGGAAGCCGAGCGGCGCGTCCGAAGCGAGGATCTCGTCGAACCGCCGCAGCCCGTCGAAGAAGCGCCCGGTCTCGCTCTCCCAGGAGCCCGGCGCGGCGTCGCGCCAGACGTGGCGGCCCTCGCAGAGGGCCACCGCCCAGTCGAACAGGTCGCCGACATGGGCCAGGATCTCCACCGGCGTGCGGCTCGACTCGCCGGCGCGGAAGGCCGCGAATTCCGCGGGCGCGCCGCGCAGGGCCTTGCCGCCGCGGTAGGCGAGCGTGGCGACGGTGTGGCGCAGGAGCTGGCGGGCGGCGTCTGAGGTCATCGGAATTCCTCCACGGTCAGGGGATCAGCAACACTTTTCCCGAGCTCTGACGGCTTTCCAGAAACGCATGGGCGGCGGCCCCCTCGGCGAGCGGGAAGCGCGCGGCGACGTGGACCTTGAGGCTGCCGTCCAGAATCCAGCCGAACAGCTCGGCGGCCCGGCTGCGGCGGTCCTCGGCGGTGCGCAGGACGTTCCAGAGATCGCCGCCGGTGAGGCTCTTCGAGGTATCCATCAGCATGCGGGGATCGACGAGCGGCGGGTCCCCTCCGGCCATGCCGTAGAAGACCACGTGGCCTCCCGTGCGCACCGTCTCGAAGCTGCGCGCCAGCGTGCTCCCGATCGAGTCGTAGGCGACGTCCACGCCGCCGGGAGCGAGCACGTGGGCGGCGGCGACCCAGTCCTCGTCCGAGAGGGCCACCGCGTCCGCTCCCGCGTAGAGCACGGCTCGGGCCTTGGCCTCGCTCGACGTCAGCCCCAGGACGCGGGCGCCGAGCGCCTTGGCGATCTGGACCAGTAGCAGGCCCACCCCGCCGGCCGCGGCGTGCACGAGCACCGACTCCCCCGGCCTCAACCGGTGACTGTCCCGGGTCAGGTACTGCGCCGTGAGCCCCTGGAGCAGGCTGGCGGCGGCGGTCTCGAAGGAGATGCCGTCCGGCAGGGGGATCAGCTTGTCGTAGGGAACCGAAACTTTTTCCGCGTTGGCGAACGGGCTGTCCGCGAAGCCTATGCGGTCGCCAACCCGAAAGGGTCCCTCACCCTCGATCGATTCGATCACGCCGGCTCCTTCGTATCCGGCGATCCAGGGCGGCTCCCTCACCAGATGGTAGTTGCCGCGCCGGCGGTAGACGTCCGCGAAGTTGAGCCCGATCGCCTGCGTGCGGACGATCGCGTGGCCGGGCGCGGGCGCCGGGTCCGGGATCTCGCGGACCTCCAGGACCTCGGGGCCGCCGAAACGGTCGAAGCAGAGCGCTTTCATGGCGGCGGATTATACGGCGGACCGTCCCGTGCCGTCCGGCCGGGGGCACCCTGCTTGTAGGAGGGCTCACGACAGAGCCTCCTTGCTGGAAAGGAGATCGAGATGTGTAGAACGATCCTGCTGTCCCTTGCCATCCTTGCCCTCGCCACCGCCGCCGCGTTTGCCGCGCCGGTCCCCGCCGCTCCGCAGGGCGCCTGCGCTCACAGCCTGGACCTTCTGGCGCCGGGTACTCAGGCCGTCTGCAAGCCGGAGGCGCCGTCCACCGCTCCCGCGCAGCCGGAATTCATGGCCTCCTCCAAGCCGTTCCGCGGCCACTGCGCGTGCGGTTGCAGCTTCACTCCCGACTGCAACACGAGCGCCGATTGCGGCGGCTCCGCCTGTCTGGCCGGCGTCACCTGCTGCTGAGCGGCCGGTGCCGGGCCTTGATCAGGACGGCGATCTCGTCGTTGCGGGGGTTGACGAAATCGAGGCGGATGCGGCCATCGGGGGTCTCGGAGACCATGGCGGGAATCGAGCTCGCCGTCAGATACCAGCCGGCGGGCAGGATGACGGCGTTGCGCGGGCGGCCGAAGCTGCGGTCGAACGTCAGCTCCTCCCCTTCCAGGTGGTAGCTCTTCGGATCGGTGTAGGTCTCGGCGATGCGCAGGCGCACCGAGCCGTTGGGCGGCACCGGAGGGAAGTGGGCGACCACCACCTCCGAGCCGGGCGGGATCTCCTCCGCCGTCTCCCCCGGGTGCAGGCCGGCCTTGAGCAGGTCGTCCGCCTTCACGATCTCCACCCGCAGCGTCTCGCCGGTGTCGAGGACTCGCGCCGACGGCTTCGAGGCGGTGCTCCCCGGGCGCACGACGTTGAGATAGCGGTCCACGCCGGGGCGCGACTCCGTGTAGTCGTGGTAGAGATCGAAGGAGTGGGTCTCGGGCGGCTGGAGGAAGTAGACGATGGCGCGGTCCTGGTGGGCCCGCTCCGCGAGACGCTCTTCGTCCGTGCGCCCCTGCTGCGCGGTTGCAGGCAGGGTGGGCAGGGCGAGGAGCATGAGGAGAAGAAAACCTTTCATTTCGCCAGCCTCCGCGCCTTGATCGTCACCGGCAGCGCCTCCGGCCCGGTGTGCATCAGGCTCACCCGGATACGGCCGTCCGGCTGGGTGAGGATCTGCGCCGGCACGTTGCAGCCGGTCACCTCGTACCTCGCCGGGAGCACGATCGCATTGCGGCGGATGCCGAGCGTGCGGGTGAAGACGATGCGGTCCGCTCCCTCCCGAAGATAGCTCTTCGGGTCCTTGTAGGTCTTCTCGATCAGCAGCCGGATGCCACCGTCCGCGGGGACGGGGCGCGGCAGGTGGATGCGGATGTAGTCCATGGCGAGGTCCGCCTCCGGAAGGCCGCTCCGCCGGGCCTCCTCGCCGCTCACCTGCTCGAATTTCAACGGCTGGGACGTCGCCCGGTCGCGGATCGACTCGCCGCTCGCGACACTCCCCTTGCGGATCGGATTGAAGAAAGCCGTCGCTCCGGGATCGATCGCGGTGACCTCGTACAGGATGTGGAACGAGGCCGACTCCGGATCGAGAAGCTCGTAGAGGGTGTACTCGTCGGTTTCCAGAGGGCGCTCCGGAGCGCGCGCCTGGGGCGCGGCGGGAGGCGGCATCACGGGGCGCGGCGGCTGGGCGCAGGCGGTGAGGGGAACGAGGAGGAGGAGAATGGCTAGAGGGCGCACGGCGGGGAGTATAGCCGAGGCTACCGCCCCGCCAGCGAAGCGATCACGCTCGTCAGCTCCTTGGGATCCACCGGCTTGGCGAGGTGGACCTGGAAGCCGGCGGCGAGGGCGCGCTGGCGGTCCTCAGGGCTGGCGAAGGCGGTCACCGCCACGGCGGGGAGGGCCCCGGCGTCACGGCCGTGGGCGCGGATCTCCCGGATCAGGTCGTAGCCGTCGCGCTCGGGCATGCCGATGTCGCTCACCAGGACGTCGGGATCGAGATCCCGGAGGATCTCCAGCGCCTCGTTCACCGAGGCGGCGGGCGTCACGTCGGCGCCCCGGAGCGACAGCAGCTCGGTGAGGGCGTCGAGGGTCGACTCGTCATCCTCCACGGCCAGCACGCGCAGCCCGGCCAGCGGCGGGGACGGAGCGGCGCCGCCGGCCGGCAGGGTGATGATGGGATTCTCCCTCGTCGCCTCTCGCGGCCGGAGGAGAGGGAGGGAGACGGTGAAGACGGCGCCCTGCCCCTTGCCGGCGCTCGTTGCCGAGACGCCGCCGCCGTGCAGCTCCACGAGCTGGCGCACGATCGCGAGGCCGAGCCCCAGCCCCCCCTGCTGGCGGGTGGTGGAGGCGTCCTCCTGCCAGAACGAGTCGAAGACGTGCGGCAGGAGCTCGGGATCGATCCCCTCGCCGCTGTCGCGCACCTGGATGCGGACTCCACCTCCTTCCTGCTCCAGGCGGACCTCCACCCAGCCTCCCCGCGGCGTGAACTTGACGGCGTTGCCCAGGAGGTTGCCCACGATCTGCTGCAGGCGGTCGGGATCGGCGAGCACCGGCCCCGCGCTGGGGTCGAGGGAGCGCTCGACGCGGACCTCCTGGGCCTCGGCGGCGGGGAGCACGGCCGCCACGGCGGCCTCGACGCTCTCCACCGGATAGGACGGGCGGGTCTCCAGGCGCAGCTTGCCCGAGATGATGCGCGAGACGTCGAGCAGGTCGCCGATGAGTTGGGCCTGGGCCTTGGCGTTGCGCTCGATCACATCGAGGGCGCGGGCCTGCTTGCTGGCGTCGAGCTGGCCCGAGCGCAGGATCTGCGTCCACCCGGCGATGGCGTGGACCGGCCCGCGCAGCTCGTGCGAGAGGGTGGCCAGGAACTGGTCCTTCATCCGGTTCGCCGCCTCGGCCTCGGCGCGCGCCCGCTCGGCCTCCTCCTTGGCCGCCCGCAGCTCCTCCTCCGTCCGCTTCAGGTTCGAGAGATCGGTCGCCGCGACGGCGAGCCCCCCGTCTCCGGTCGGCTCGGCGACCACCCGGAACCAGCGGTCGCTGATGTAGCTGCGCATCTCGAAGATGTCGGTGGCGCCCCTCTCCATGGCCTGGTGCAGGCGGTCGCCCATCTCGGTCTCCAGGAGCTCCGGATAGACCTCCCAGAGCGTCCTGCCGAGGACCGCCGAGGCCGGTCCGCGGCCATAGCGCTCGAGGAAGCTCCGGTTGGCGTAGACGAGCCGCCAGTCACGGTCGACGGCGAGGTAGGCGTCGCTGATGTTCTCGAGGGCGTTGACGCGCTGGCGGTCCATCGCCGCGGCGTGGCGGCGCGCCTCCTCCACCTGGCGCAGGGTCTGCCGCAGGAGGCTTACGACCAGGCTGATCACGACCCCTTCCAACACCGAGAGCACGATCTGGACCTCGTGCTCGCGCGGGGTGTCCGACGGATCCAGGAAGTAGCGCGCGGCGAGGACGGCGGAGAGGGCGGTGGCCAGCAGGCCCGGCCCGAGGCCGCCATACCACGCCGCCAGGATGGTGCCGAGCGGCAGCAGGAGCACGGGGGAGCCCGGGCCGAGCCTTCCCTCCAGGAGCAGCTTGAGCCCGAAGGCCGCCAGCGTCAGCGCCAGGGCGGCGCCGTAGCGTTGCCAGGGGAGGCGCATCTACTCCCCCGCTCCCATGCTCTCGCCCAGGTCAACCATCGTGCGTCGCCCCCTGCAGAAGCTGCGAGATGGCGCCCTCCAGGGCCTGCAGGCCGACCGGCTTGGTCAGGTGCCGGCTGAAGCCCGCCTCGTGGCTCCGGCGGATGTCCTCCTCCATACCGTATCCGGAAAGCGCGATCCCCGGGACCTGGAAGCGGGAGAGAGCGCGCATCACGTCGAGCCCGCTGCCGTCCGGGAGCCCGAGATCGCTGACCAGGAGGTCGAGGCAGCCGCCGCCCGCCGCGGCCTCCCCCGCCGCGAGCGCCGTGGCGACATCCCCGGCGACGGTCACCTCATGGCCGAGGAGGCGCAGCAGCTCGGCCATCGCCTCGGCGGTGTCGGCGTGGTCCTCGACGAGGAGGATCCTCAGATTTTGGATTTTGGATTTTGGATTCTCGACCTCCTCGGGCGTTTCCGGCGCCTCGGAGATGGCCGGGAGCTCGCGCCCCCGCGGCAGCGAGAGGGTGAAGGTGGCGCCGTGGCCGTGCCCCTCGCTCGCCACGGAGAGGGCGCCGCCGTGCATCTCGGTAATCGCCTTGCTGATGGCGAGGCCGAGCCCCAGGCCGCCGGTCCGGCGCGGGCCGCGCATCCGCCCCTGCTCGAAGGCGTCGAAGATGTAGGGCATCGCCTCGGGATCGATGCCGGCGCCGGTGTCGGCGACCTGGAGCACCAGGCGGTCCGGCCCGGCGGCCGAGCGCACCGTGATCGTGCCGCCCGCGGGCGTGAACTTGACGGCGTTGCTGAGCAGGTTCCAGAGCACCTGGGTCAGCCGCGAGGGGTCGGCCCAGAGGCGGTGGTCCCCCGGCGCCAGCTCGGTGACCACCTCCAGGCGCCCGGCGGCGACCTCCCGCGCGCAGGAGATCTCGATCGTGTGCTCGACCACCTTGCGAACGTCGGTGACCTCCAGGCGCAGGTCGAGCTTGCCGCGGGCGATGCGCGTCAGGTCGAGCAGGTCGTCGATCAGCCGCGCCTCCAGCTCGACGTTACGCCGGATCAGGTCGAGCTGCCGGCGCACCCCCGCGGGAACGCTCTCGTCCCCGGCCAGGCTGGAGACGGTGGCGAGCACGGGAGTCAGCGGGGTGCGCAGCTCGTGGCTGAGGGTGGCGAGGAACTGGTCCTTGGCCTCGTTGGCTGCCTCGGCCTCGGCGCGGGCCTCGCGCTCGCGGGCGAGCAGCCGGGTGCGCTCCTCCTCGGCCTGCCGGCGCTCGGCGAAGACGGCGGCGAGGAGCATCGAGGTCATCACCGAGACGGCGGCGTAGCTGTAGAGGTACATCAGCCGCTCCTCCACCGTGCCGAGCGCGAAGGGGGAGAGCCCCCGCGTGGTCGCCCAGAAGCCGATGGCAATCGCCAGGAAGGTGGCGGCCGCCGCGCCCCGCGGACCGAACCGCAGGGCGCCCCAGACGAGGAACGGCAGGAGGGTGAAGGCGAGCGGCGGATGGACCACCGGATTGGCGCTCCAGGAGCTCAGCGTCAGCTCGCCGGCGACGAGCAGGCAGAGCCCCAGCGCCACGGCCTCGACGGCCCGCTCCCGGCGTATGTGGCGAAATTGGAGTCCCCAGCAGGTCACCAGCACCGGCGTGATCAGCAGGATGCCCATGGCATCCCCCAGCCACCAGGAGAACGCCGACCGGAGGACCCGCTCCGTGGGGACCCGCCAGGCGAGGTTGAGGGCGGCGACCCCCACGACCGTATTGATGACCGGCGAGACCATCACGCCGAAGGCCAGCAGGGCGAGGACGTCGCGCACCCGGTCCAGGGAGGTCCGGAAGCCCACCCGGCGCAGCAGCCATCCGCCGGCGAGGGCGCCCAGGGTATTGCCCGCGGCGATGATCACGGCCGCCACGGGGGGCGTGCCGGTCGAGAAGCTCACCAGCAGCGAGGCGGCGGCGATGGCCGGCCACACCCAGCTTCCGCCGAGGAGGACGGCCGCCAGGGCGATGCCCGCCGGGGGCCAGAGCAGCGTCACCCGCTGCTGGACGATGGGCGCCAGCAAGCGGATCTTGCTGGAGGCGAAGCAGGCGGCGGTGATCAGGACGAGCCAGACCAGCCGGCGCCCGAGGCCGCTCTTCCAAGAATTCTGGAGACCTTCGCCCATAACGGCTACAATCCTCTCATGCCCTTCGGATGGGAAGGAGAGAAGGTGCGGCTCACGCCGCTCGACAAGGCGAAGCATCTGGACAACGCCCTCGCCTGGATCAACGACCCCGAGGTCACGGCCTGGACGCTGATGGGCGACTGGCCGATGACCCGCCTGGCCGAGGAGGACTTCTTCGACCGCGCCATGCGCGAGACGGAAAAGGCGCTCCACTTCGCGGTCGAGACCCTCGCCGGCGATCATATCGGCTTCTCGAGCCTGGTCCAGATCGACTGGCGGCAGGGCGTGGCCACCACCGGGACGCTCCTCGGCCGCCGCGACCTCTGGGGACAGGGCTACGGCTCGGACGCCGCCCGCCTGCGCACCCGCCACGCCTTCGAGGTCCTCGGCCTGCGCATGCTCCTCTCCGAGGTGATGGCGGACAACGCCGGCTCCCTGAAGATGCTCCAGAAAGCCGGCTACCGCGAGGCCGGGCGCATCCCCCGGCGGATGTGGAAGCGGGGGGCGTTCCGGGACGTGGTGATGATGGTGCTGGAGCGGGAGTAAACCCTCGCCGCTGCCCCTCTCCCGATCCGGGGTATCTGTAACACTGGAGGGCGCCGCAACGCCTCTTTCTTTCAGCAACGCATCTCAGGTGGCCCGTGGGACGGAGGCCATCAAGAGCGACGGGATCTGAAGGATCCCTGGATCAAAGCGTCGCCAAGAAGGGGGACCGAGACATGAGAGCACGCAGCGCCATCGCCATTCCGCTCCTCGGCAGTGTCCTGTTCCTGGGAGCGGCCAGCCATCAGCAGAACACCTCCAAGCTCAGACTGCTGGTAGGACCCGATCAGATCTGCTCGAAACCGACGCAGTGTTTCACCAGCCACCCCGGCACCGGCAACTCCAAGGTCGTGGTTACCACATGCGAGGACACGGAGAGCAAAGGGGGTTGCTCATCCTTCGCCGTCGCGTGCATCTACGGCGGCGGCTCTTATGATGGCAACCAGCACAAGGGCAAGTGCACTACCTGATGGCCGGCTCGCGGGCCTCCCGCCGAGCGGGGGGCCCCTACCGCCCCAGCCGCCGCCGCACCCCCGCCAGCAGCGACTCCACCTCCTCCAGCCGCGCCACCTTCGCCAGCCCCAGATACGCCACTCCATACGTCCCCAGCACCAGCACGGCCTTGAGGATCGGCCGCAGGGCCGCCGGCAGCAGCCACCAGACCAGGGCGCCGGGGAGGATCGCGGCGAGGGCCAGCAGAGCCATACGGAAGTCTTCCCGCCAGGGGAGGTGGAAGTCCGGCAGCCGGCGCCGCAGGGCCGCGCGGAGCTGATAGAGCTCCATCCAGGCGCCGAAGCCCGAGGCGAAGGCGAGACCCAGCGAGCCCAGGTAGAGCGTCCGCCCGGGTAGCGGCCCGACCAGCGAATCGAGCCGGAAGCGGTCCAGAAGGAACATCAGCGGGATGGCCACCGCCGCCGAGGTCCCCACACGGATCGCCGCGATGCGGGCCGGCGAGCGGGTGTCCCCCAGGGCGTAGAAGGTGTTCTGAAGCAGCCGCGAGGTGGTGGTGGCCAGGATGCCCGTCGAGTAGCCGCAGAGCACCAGATAGACCAGCCAGTTGTCCGCCACGCTGAAATTCCCCCGGCGGTAGAAGCCCACCACCAGAAAGCCGAAGGCGAGATAGCCGATCACGGTGGGGATGTTGAGGAAGGCCACGTAGCGCAGCGCCCGGCGGACGCGGGCGAGCAGCGCCGGGGCCGCTCCCTCGCCTCGCAGGCGCGACATCTCCGGCAGCTCCGAGGCCGCCACCGAGATGCCGAACAGGCTGATCGGCAGCAGATAGAAGAGCTGCGCGAAGCGGTCCGCCGAGGCCGAGCCGGTGGAGAGCGAGGTGGCCAGGAAGAGGTCGATGTAGCCGGCGAGCTGCACCACGCCGCGCCCGGCCACCGCCGGCCACCACGCCGCCAGCGCCTCCCGCACCCCCGGCACGCTCAGCGAGAGCGACGGCCGGAAACCCCGCAGGATGCTCAGCACCAGGGGAAGCTGGACGCCGAACTGGAGCAGGCCGCCGGCGAATCCCCCCCAGCAGGCCGCCTTGAAGAGCTGGACCTGCTCCGCGGGGCCGCGCGTGTCGCCCAGCCGGTGCCCCACGAAGACCAGGGCCGCGATCATGGCCGCGTTCCACAGCACCGGCGCGAAATAGGGCAGGAAGAACCGCCGGTTGCTGTTCAGGATCGCCAGCGCCCAGACCGACAGCACCAGCAGGCCCGTCATCGGAAAGAGGATGCGGATGCCCGTCACCGACAGCGCGAAGCGGTCGACCGCCATCCGCCCGGCGGCCACCGCCGCGGCGTCGCGCAGGAAGCCCGGCGCGAGCAGCACCACGATCGGCTTGGCGAGCAGGGTGCCGAGCAGGGCGAAGCCCGCCGCCGCGGCCATCATGAGGCCGAAGATGGCGCCCGCGAAGCGCCCGGCCTCCTCGTCCCTCCCCTCCTCCAGCAGGCCGCTGTAGATGGGGATGAACGACGCCGAGAGCGCCCCTTCCCCCAAGAGGTTCTGGAGCACGTTGGGGACGCGCATGGCGGCGGTCCACGCGTCCTGGTGCGGGCCGACGCCGAAATAGCGCGCGAAGGCCCCCTCGCGCACGAACCCCATGATCCGGCTGAGCAGGATGCCGAGAAAGACGCTCGCCGCCCCGGCGCGCGAGCGGGGGCGTTTCTCCGGAGGCTTGGGCGGCTCCTGGGGGGTCGTCGGGTCGACGCTCTCCGCGGGATCGCTCACTGAGGAAAATCGTTCCAGTTCAGGATCGCGTTGTAGACGAACCGGAAATCCGAGAGGTTGAGGTAGCGGTGGAGCGGATCGAAGGCGAACAGGATCACCCGCCCCTTGCCCGCCGGCAGGTCGAGGATCGCCGGCTTGCCGTTCACCATGTCCTCTCCCCGTACGAACCCCGAGAGCACCAGCCGGTTGTCCTCCTTCTTCTCCGGTTTGTTCTCCGGCTTGGGCTTGGCCGGCGCAGCCGCGGGAGCCGGCGCGTCGAGGTCCTCCACCTCGATCCCGGAATCCTTCTTCTTCGCCGCCGCGGCCTCTTCCTCCTCGTCCTCGGGCTTCTTGGTGCCGAACTGCAGCACGATCCGCGAGCGCTCCGACTTCGGCACGTCGAAGATCGGGCCGTTGCCGCGGAAGACGTGCGTCAGCTCCTCATACCCGTAGGCGATCGGGTGCTCGGGCCGCACCACCTTGGCGCGCAGCTCCGAGCCCGGCGTGTTGAAGCCCCCCTGCACGGGAAAGGCCTGGCGCACCATCCCCCCCTCGACCGGCAGCGTGCCGGCGCTGCCGAGAGCGATCAGCACGCCGCCTTCCTGGACGAAGCGGTTGAGGTTGAGCAGCCCCGCAAAGCCCATGCCGCCGGTGATGTCCTCCGAGGCGTCCGGAATGCCCTGGCTGGGGAATTCCGGCGTCCTGGTGAACGCCAGCGGGCTGAATTTCGGATCGATGCCGTGCACGAGATCGGTCAGGCCGCCGCCGGTGGTGGGGAAGAGGATGACGTCGAAGCGCTCGGCCAGATTCCCCCGCTTGAGGTCGTCGTCATTGATCGACGTATAGGGGATCTTCGCGCGGTCGAAGGTGTAGCGGACCCAGCCGGCGTCCTGGGTGTCGATCCAGTTGTGCAGCACCGCCAGGCGCGGCAGATCGACCAGATGCCGCCGTACGTCGGGGGCGGTGGCCACCGCCGCGAACGAGAGCCCGGCGCGGCGCGCCACCTCCTCCACTGCGGCGCGCGGCGCCTGCACGATCCAGCTCCCCGGCGGATAGCCGACCCCGCCCGCCGTGAAGGCCACCTCCGCGGCGTCCACCTGATTCGTACCGAAGAGCACCCGTGCTTCCAGCAGCGCCGTCTGACAGGTGTCGCGCAGCAGGAAGACCTCCCCGGCGCCGTCCACCCGCCCCTCGGCGGCCAGGTTCGAGGCCACCGGCTCCATGGCGGCGTCGAGGACCTTCTTGTCGGCCACCGACTCCACCGTCACGCCGTAGAGCAGCGGCCAGGTCCAGGCCACGTCGTCGTAGGGCGGATTGGGCTCGTCGGCAGGGAACTTCTGCTCCTCCAGCAGGTTGTTGGCGAAGGGGCCGTAGGGCTGGTCCATGCGCACCACGTACGTCCCGGCCGGCCAGGTCTTGCCGCCGAGCTTCGCCTCGGCGGTCAGGCGGTGGACCTCGATCCGGTGCTGGCGGAGCTGGTTGAGCAGATAGGCGAGGCGGGCGGGATCGCGCTGGTCCGCCGGCAGGACCCAGGCGTAGGGGGCCTCGGTCCGCCCCTTCTGGAGCGCCCGGCTCCCCTTGGTCCAGAAGTCCTGGAGCATCTCCTCGCGATGGAGCGAGGCGTACTGGAGGGCCGAGAGCACCCCCGCCTCCATGTAGTTCGTATTGTTGCGCAGCGACCAGCGGAGCCTCTTCTTGGGCGGCGTCAGGCGGTACCACTGGACGTCGGTCACCGGCTTGCCGGCGAAGCGCGAGCGCGAGAGGTCGCGGTCGTAAGTGCCGGCCGAGGCGTTGCCGAAGGTCTCGTAGAAACGGCCCACCGAGTGGTGCAGGTTGGCCACCGAATTGAGATAGCCCGGCCACCAGCCATCGAAGAAGGCCCAGGTGAAGACGCCCGGGAGCCCCTGGGCGGCGAGGTCGCCGGCCTCGTGATAGCCGAATTGCGTCCACTCGTCGATCGTCACCGGATCGATCGCCTTGTTGTAGGGCCCGTAGCCGGTCATGATGTAAAGCAGCGGCAGCGACTCGTGGAGGTCGTGCATCATCTGGGGGTGGAAGGCGTAGAACGTCTCGTGGACGGCGCGGGTGAGCGCCTGGGTCACCTGCATGCCGTCGCGGTTGTTGTCGTGGAGCACGTAGTGCCCCCAGTAGGGCGGGGAGAGGATGTCGCCGATCTCCTCATAGGTGCCCTTGCGCCCCCGCACGTGGCGGTAGTACCAGTCGACCATCCGGTCGCGGCCGTCGGGCTCGGTGACCGGGGTGATCATCACGATCGTATTCTTGCGGATCGCCTGGATCTCCGGCTTCTCCGAGACGGCCAGCCGGTAGGCGAGTTCCATCAGCATCTCGGGGCTGCCGGTCTCCTGCGAGTGGAGGCCGCCGGTGAGCCAGTAGAAGACCTTCCCCTCCCCCGCCAGCCGCCGGGCCTCGTCGCGCGAGGTGCGGCGGGGGTCGGCCAGGCGTGCGGTGATCTCCTTGTAGCGGTCGAGAGCGGCCAGGTTCTCCGGATCGGAGACGAAGGCCACGATCATCTCCCGCCCCTCCTCGCTGGTGCCGATGACCTGGACCTTGACGCGGTCGGTGGCCGCCGCCAGCTTGCGGAAGTAGCCATGGACGTCCGCCACCCGCGACAGCTCGTCCGGAGCGCCCGCGAGGTGCCCCAGCGCCTTGGTGGGCGACGGCACGGTCGCCGAATCCGGTACGTAGGAGACCGACTCGGGAAGGTACTCGGGCGCGGTGGTGTACTCCTTGATCTTCTCGACGCTCCCCGGCTCCGGCACGTCCGGAGCCCAGGAGCCCTCGGCGGCCGGCGGCGCAACGGGCGGCGCCGGAGGCGGCTGCTGGGCGAAGACAGGGATGCAGGAAGCCAGGGCGAGCAACAGGATCGGGACGGAGCGGGCTTTCACGCGGATCTCCTTGGAAGGATGGGTACGATATCGGTTCCAGGGCCGCGGGACAAGGAGATCGGGAAAGCGCTAACACTCTTCAGGCCGCCTTTCGGGCCACCGAGCAGGCGGGCCGGCAGGAGTAGCAGCGCCTTCAGGAAGGTCCATCGACCAAGCGGAGGAGATCAGCTTGCCATGTCGCGCCAGTGCCTGGCAGTGACGAAACGGGCCAAGTGCCCCACATTCTCTGTCGCGAGACCAATCCCAAGGGGCCGGCATCGAGCAGGATGATCACTCAGAAGGAGAACAGCTTGCGGCTGGAGGGAGGATCCTGATCCAGAGATTCCTTGAGAAAAGCGAACGTCTCCTGCTGCTCCGCCTCGTCACCCTCCAGGAGCGCGTCCAAGGCACGGAGGGTTCGTTCTTGTTCGTCGGCGTCCAGGAAGGTCTCCGCTGTTTCCTCGGGTCCGCGGGCCTGTGTTGTCGCTCTCATGTGGTCACCTCTCCGGGGAAGGATACTATGCGCCGCAGGTTCGAGGAACAGGTGCCCCAGAATAGAGCCGCTCCTCCAGGAGCCGGGTTCACCCGGCTTTTCGGTTGAGCCGTAGCCCGGGCATTCATGCCCGGGCGGGGCCGGGACGACCAATCCGCCAAGCCGACCTGCCCCACCCCCTACCTAGGCCGCACCGGTTTGCGGTCCTCCCA
>JBJMHA010000094.1:0-140534 GCA_045807625.1 Thermoanaerobaculia bacterium
ATACCGAGTCCAAGATTCTGCCCCCGTCAAGTGAGAGACCTCACCTCTGGCGCTGGACACGCCTGGTCCTTGGGGCACTGCGTCAGGCGCTCTGTCCTCTGCCAGCCCTCTCCGTTCTGCTGCAAGCTACTTCCTCGGGGCAATTGAACTTGGCAGAGTCTCACCGTCAGAAACGGCAACCTCAACTGGAAAGACTGGAAGCCCTTCTCAAGGGGTGGTTTTTAGGTTAACGCATATGGGGCCAGGGGGTGAGGCTTCGAAGGGCAGGCCGCCGAGGGGTAAGGAGGCTGTTACCGGCTGTTACCCCTTCACGCCGTCCGTCCCCGCCACAACCGCGTACCGATCACGGCCAGCACCCCCGCGCCCATCAGGAGGGGCGGCAGGAAATCGAACCGCGGCGGCGGGACCCGGTAGACGCCGTCCTCGTCGGCCTGGGCGGGCTGGCGCACGTAGCGGCCGTCGTCCGGCATCACCTCGTCAAAATGGTGGGCGAGGTCGTTCAGCCCCTCGCGGAGCCGCTCGCCGGACATGGGAATGCCGTGCCCGGTTCCGGCCACCTCGGGCGCGAGGTTGGCCAGGGCCTTGACGGAAGCCCGCGAGGCGTTCCAGTTGATCGTGAAGTAGGCCGGCGGACGCCAGACCTCCTGGAGGCGGGTCATCACGGCCCAGAAGGACTCCTGGTGCGTGGTCACGAAGGCGTCGCCCGCGATCAGGGTGCGGTCCTCGTCCCGGAAGAGCGAAATGTGGCCGGGGGTGTGGCCCGGGGTGTGGATCCAGCGCCAGCCGGGCATGCCGGGCACGGTGCCGTCCTCCGGCAGGAGGTGGAACCGCGACCCGAGGTCGATCGCGCGCCGGGAGAACAGCCGGGGACCCAGCCGCGCCATCGCGCCGCCGCCGACCGTCGGATCGCCCGGCGGGTAGTCGGACCGGCCTGTGAGATACGGCGCCTCCAGCCGGTGGGCGTAGACGGGGACGTCCCAGAGCTCCGCCAGCTCACGGACGGAGCCGGCGTGGTCGATGTGGCCGTGGGTCATGACGATCGCGGAGGGCCGCGCCTCGTGTCCGAAGCGCCGCTGAGCCTCACGGACGATCGTCTTGCCGGAGGTCGGCAGCCCGGTGTCCACGAGCACCCACGCCCGGTCTCCCGCCTGGGGCGGACCGACGAGGTAGACGTTGACGATGGAGAGCTCGAGGCAGGCGACGCCGGAAGCGATCGCCGTGGCCCGTCCCTTGTGGAAGTCCTGTTTCTGGAGCGCCCTGTTTCTCATGCTGCTTTCTCCGGGAGTTGATTCAGAGTGAGCCGCGGCCTACACACCACGGGAAAAAAGGGTGCAACTCTGGTGCCGTCCCGGGGGAATATACGGGCTCGGGGCGTCCTGCCCTCCGAAGCCTCACCCCCTGGCCCCCTCTCCACTTCGTGGAGAGGGGGAACGTAGCTGAGGCGGCTTGCCGAATGGGAGGATCTGGATCTCTGGGCCCTCCCTCTCCACGAAGTGGAGAGGGACCGAGGGTGAGGCTTCGGAGGGCAGGCGGCCCCAGAGGGCAAGGACGTTCCTACCGCCCTCCCGGCCGGTTGAACTTCTTCATCAGGTCCTCCAGGCTCGCCTGCGGCTTGGGCTGCGGCTTCGCGGGAGGGCGGTTCCCACCCTGGGAAGCCTGTGCGTTGCGGTCGGGTCGCCCCGCGCGGCCGGCGCTCCCGGTGGCGTGGCGCCCCTCGGCGGACGGTTGCTGGAGGGCCTTGATCGAGAGGCTGATGCGCTCGCGCTGATAGTCGATCTCGAGCACCTTGACCTTCACGATCTCTCCCACCTTGACGGCCTCGCGGGGGTCCGCCACCCAACGGTGGGTCAGCTCGGAGACGTGGACCAGGCCGTCGCGGTGGACCCCGATGTCCACGAAGGCGCCGAAGTTGGCCACGTTCGAGACTCTTCCCTCGAGCACCATGCCGGGCTGGAGGTCCTTGACGGTGGTGACGTCCGGGCGCCACTCGGGGGTCCTGAACTCGGGGCGCGGATCGCGGCCGGGGCGGAGGAGCTCGTTGCGGATGTCCTCCAGGGTGAATTTGCCGAGGTTGTGCTCGGCGTCGGCGAAGCGGCTGAAGTCGAGCTTGCCCACCAGGTCCGGATTGCCGATCAGGCTGCCGACCGGCTCCTTCAGCGCCTCGGCCATCTTCTTGACGACCTCGTAGCGCTCGGGGTGCACGGCGGTGCGGTCGAGCGGATTCTCCCCCTCGCGAATGCGGAGGAAGCCGGCGGACAGCTCGAAGGTCTTGGGCCCCAGGCCCGGGATCTTGAGCAGCGACTGCCGGGATCGGAAGGGGCCGTTGGAGTCCCGGTGGTGGACGATGGCGCTGGCGATCCGCTCGGAGAGGCCGGAGACGCGGCGCAGCAGCGGGGCCGAGGCGGTGTTGAGCTCGACCCCCACCCGGTTCACCGCCCCCTCGACGGCGGTGTCGAGCTCGCGCTCCAGGGATTTCTGGTCGACGTCGTGCTGGTACTGGCCGACGCCGAGGGAGCGGGGCTCGATCTTCACCAGCTCGGCGAGCGGGTCCTGGAGACGGCGGGCGATCGAGACCGCGCCGCGCAGGGAGACGTCGAGGTTGGGCAGCTCCTCGCGGGCCACGGCCGAGGCGGAGTAGACCGAGGCGCCGGTCTCGGGGACGATCGCCACGACCACCTTCTCCAGACCCGCCTCCTGGACCGCCTTGCGGGCGAAGGCCTCGGTCTCGCGGCTGGCCGTGCCGTTGCCCACCGCCACGGCGTGGACGCCGTGCTTTTTGATCAGCGAGACGACCGTGCGCGCCGCCCCCGCCTCGTCCGCGTGCGGGGGAACGGCGTGGATGACGTCGGTGGCGACCACGCGGCCGGTGCCGTCCACCACGGCGAGCTTGCAGCCGGTGCGCAGGCCGGGGTCGAGCCCCATCACCGGCACCAGGCCGAGCGGGGCCTGGAGGAGGAGGGCTTCGAGGTTGGCGCGGAAGACGGCGATCGCCTGGGCCTCGGCGCGCTCGCGCATCTCGGAGCGGACCTCGTTGGTGATCGAGGGGCGGAGCAGCCGCTTGTAGCCGTCCGCCGTGGCCTCGGCGACCTGGCGGCCGCAGGCGGTGTCGAGCGGCACCCCCCAGGAGCGGCCCAGGCGCTCGACCTCGCGGTCGTCGTCGATCCGCAGATCGGAGATCAGGAACCCTTCGCGCTCGCCGCGCAGGATGGCGAGCAGGCGGTGGGAGGGAATGTCCCGGCCGGGCTCGTCGTGCTCGAAGTAGTCGCGGTAGGTGGCGGCCTCGGGGTCCTTCTCCTTCTCGGGGAGCACGCGCACGCGGAGCAGGCCCTCGGTCGCCATCACGCGGCGGAGCTCGGCGCGCTCGGCGGCATTCTCGGCCAGGCGCTCGGCCAGGATGTCGCGGGCGCCGGCGAGGGCGGCCTCGGCGTTTTCCACTCCCTTCTCGGGATCGACGAACGCCGCCGCCAGCTCCTCGGGCAGGTCGCGCGAGGCGGCGCGGGCGAACAGGAGGTCGGCCAGCGGCTCCAGGCCCTTCTCGCGGGCGATCTGGGCGCGGGTGCGGCGCTTGGGCTTGTAGGGGAGGTAGAGGTCTTCGAGGTCCTGCTTGGTGACGGCGGCGCGGATGGCGGCCTCAAGGTCGTCGGTGAGCTTGCCCTGCTCGCGGATGCTCTCCAGGATGGCGTCGCGGCGCTCGGCGAGCTCCAGGAAGTACTCGCGGCGCTTGAAGAGGGTTTCGAGCTGCAGGTCCTCGAGGCCGCCCGTGGCCTCCTTGCGGTAGCGGGCCACGAAGGGGACGGTGGCCCCCTCGGCGAACAGCTCGGAGGCGGCCCGCACCTGCTGGGGCCGGCAGCCCACCTCCGCGGCGATGATGTCGATGAAACGGGGCTCCAGCACGGCGGTCTTGCTCATGGGGGAGGTCTCCTTGGAACGGAGGGCGTAGTTTGCCACAGAGGGCGGGAACCTTTACCCCCCACCCGCGTTATGGTTGTCTGGAGACGCGAGCAGAGCCCAATGAGCCAGCCGATGATCCTGGAGCAGCCGAGCGACGCGGAGCTGATGGCGCGGGTCCGGGAGGGGGACCGGGAGGCCTTCGCCGACCTGGTCGACCGCCACAAGGACGCCGTGGTGACCTATCTCGTCCGCCTGACCGCGGACCGCGACCGCGCCGAGGATCTCGCGCAGGAGACCTTCCTGCGCCTCTTCCGCTCGGCCGGCGAGTACGTCGAGCAGGGGTATCTCCGCGCCTTCCTCTTCCGCATCGCCACCAACCTGGTGCGCTCGGAGGAGCGGCGGGCGAAGCGGCTGCGGCTCCTGATGCCGTTTCTCCCGCGCCAGGAGCACACCGAGCCGGCGGCCCACTCCGGGCTGCTACGCCGGGAGATGCACCGGGAGGTGTCGGCCGCGGTGGCGAGGCTCCCCCTGCGCTACCGGGTGCCGCTCGTGCTGCACGAGATCGAGGGGTGGACCTACGTGGACATCGCCCAGGAGCTGGGGTGCCGCGAGGGCACGGTGAAGTCGCGCGTCCATCGCGGACGCCAGCAGTTGAAAGAGAAGCTCGAGCCCTACTGGAACGGAGGCACAGCATGGAAGACCACCGGTTAGGGGACCTCTTGCGTGAGCTGCCCCGCGAGCAGGCCCGTCCGGGCTTCACCGCTCGCGTTCTGCATCGCCTGGAAGCCGCTCCGGAGCGGCGCCGCTCGTTTCCGCGCCTCGCGCTGGCCACGGCCCTGACGGTCGTTCTGATTGTAACGGCGGGGATCCTGGTCGACGCGCGGCGGGATGCGCTCGCCAACGCCCGCGCCGAGCGGGCCCTGGCGGAGATCCGCGCCGAGCACGCGCGGCTGCAGCGGGAGGTCCAGGATCTGTCGCAACCGCCCGTCGTCTATCTGGGCGGCAATGAGGACGTCGATCTCGTTCTCGATCTTGGCAAGGTCCGCGGGTCCGAAGGCGCCACGCCCGCCGCCTACCACGGCGAGACGTTTTGAATGGAAAACCAAAGGAGAAATCCGTGATGTGGAATCGAAAGGCTTTTCGCGCTACCGCCTGGGGACTCGCCCTCGGGCTTGGGATCCTGGCCGGAGCGGCTCACGCCGAGGGTGAAGGCGACGGGCCCGGCAAGCCGGTCGTCAAGAAGCGGATCGTGGTCGTCGACAAGGACGGCAAGCAAAAGGTTTATGAAGGGGACGGCCCGATGGTGCGCCGGGGCTTTCTCGGTGTGGCTCTGACCGACCTCACGCCGGAGCTGCGCGCCCACTTCGGCGTGCCGGAAGAGACGGGCGTGATGGTGGCCAGGGTGGAGCCGGGGAGCCCCGCGGAGAAGGCGGGCATCAAGGTGGGGGACATCCTGACGCGGATCGACGGCGGCGCCGTCAAGTCGAGCTGGGACGTGACCGGGAAGATCCGCAAGCTGGACGACGGGCAGCAGGTCCCGATCGAGGTCTGGCGCAACGGCAAGGCCCAGAACGTCACCGCCACGATCGTCGAGAAGGAGCGGCCGGAGCTCGACATGGGGCCCTTCCTCTTCAAGGAGGGGGACGGCAAGCCCTTCGCGTTCCAGATGAATCCCGACGAATGGAAGGGGATGGCGGAGAAATTCAAGGCCGGGGACTGGGGCGATCAGAAGGATGTCCAGGTCCGCCGGATCGTCTCCCCGCGCGAGGTCGAGCTGGAGAAGAAGCTCAAGGCGCTGGAGAAGCGGATCGACGAGCTCGAGAAGCAGCTCAAGAAGCAGAAGGGGTAGGCGCCGCCCGCCCTGCGGACCCTCCCTCCCCCAGCCCTCTCTCTCCTTCTCAGGAGCGAGGGGGCTGAGACATTCAAAGCCACTCCCGCTCTCCTGTCCCGGTCCACCTGCCATCTCACTCCGGAGCGCGGCTCGCTTTGTGGGCTGCGGAGCACTCTGACTGTTGTAGTCTTGTCGGCTTCGCACCTGAGGTCTTTTTTTTTCACTTACAGCGGATTGGTTGCCAGGGACTGCTTCCCTGAACAAAAAGGAGGAGAAGCGATGCACCGAGGCGGCAGTAAGAAAAGAATCTTTATGTTTGTCGCGGGACTGATGCTCGCCGGTCTGTTGCCTGCTTCACAGGCGCTGGCGGCAGGCCGGCTGCAATGGCCGACGGTCCAGGAACAGCTTGACAAGGACCACGTGCAGGCCGGGTCCGCGCTCGAGCGGCTGATCCTGAACAACCAGGACTTCAGCATGTTGAATCCGCAGGAATTCAACGACCACATCCGGATCCCGCTCTGGTTGCGGGTCCAATATCGCAAGAGTCATCCGAACGATCGCTTCTCGCCGGCCGATCCGACGGGCGGCTATCCGCTCGTGCTGCATGAGGTCTGGGAGTGGATGACGACGCACCAGGACCTGCGCCCCGGCAAGCCCGAGCACAGCGGGCCCCAGGAGAAGGTCAGCGAGACCGGCGAGCAGCGGATCTCCGGCGCCCAGACATCGCCGCGCAGCGAGTCGGACATCCGGGTCAACTATCTGAACCCCCAGAAGATCATCGGCGCCTCGAACAACATCAGCTCGAGCGGCCGCCAGGCGATGTTCTTCTCCTCGAACGGCGGCGCCTCCTGGGGCCAGACGCTGCTCCCCCTGGTGACCGGCGACGCCTTCATGTCCGACCCCACGGTCGACTGGACCTCGGACGGGACCGCCTGGTCGACCACGATCGGCATCAACTCCGCGGGCACCGTGCTGACGATGCGGTCCTATAAGTCCACGGACGGCGGCGCGACCTGGACCTTCGACGCCACGTTCTCCGGCGGCCTGACCAACAACGACAAGCAGATGATGTGGGTGGACCACTCGGCCACCTCGCCGTTCAAGGACACCATCTACGTCATCTGGCATCCCGGCGCTCAGGCGGAGGTCGCGCGGCGCACCGGGCCCACCGGCTCGTGGCAGACCCCCATCCGGGTCAGCGGCGCGGAGACCACCGGCACGGCGATCGGCGACGACATCAAGACCAACAGCTTCGGCGACGTCTTCGGCTTCTTCCCCGACACCGGCAGCCGCCGTCTCAACGTCGTCAAGTCGACCAATGGCGGCGTCTCGTTCGGTACACCGGTGCGCATCGCTACGGGCTTCGGCTCGTTCCAGTACGCCATTCCCGCGGACGCCAGCCGCCAGCCCCTGATCTACATCAGCGGCGGCGCCTACCGGACCTCCACCAAGAACAACGTCTACGCCGCCTGGAACGACCTCTCGGGCGACACCGGCTGCACCAGCGGCGCCGGCCCGGGGACCAACGCCGCCTCGACGTGCAAGAGCCGGATCTTCTTCGCCCGTTCGACCGACGGCGGCGCGACCTGGTCGGCGCCGGTCAAGGTCAACAACCAGTCCGGCCTCAACGATCAGTTCAATCAGTGGCTGGTGGTGGACGAGACCAACGGCAAGCTCGCGCTGATGTACTACGACACCGTCGGCGACTCGACGCGCAAGTCGGTCAACGTCTACTACCAGTCCTCGACGGACGACGGCGTGACCTGGAGCACGCCGTTCAAGGTGACCACCGCCTCGACCAACGAGACCACCGCCGGTTCCGATTCCGGCAACCAGTACGGCGACTACAACTCGCTGTCCGGTATCTCGGGCACCTTCTTCCCGTCATGGACCGACCGCCGGAGCGGCGCTTCCGAGGAGATCTGGACGGCGGCGGTCGCCGACGGCACCGTGGCCACCCCCGACTTCTCGATCTCGGCCTCGCCCACCGCCAAATCGATCGTGGTGGGGAACGCGGGAACCGTGACGGTCTCGACGACCGCGCTCAACGGCTTCAACAACTCCCTCTCGCTGTCGGCCTCCGGGCAGCCCACCGGGGTCACCGTCGGCTTCAGCCCCAACCCGATCGCGGCCCCTGGCACGGGCAGCTCGACGATGACGATCACCGTCGGCGCCTCCACGGTCCCGGGGACCTACACGATCACGGTCGCCGGCACCGATGGCACCACGACTCACACGACACCGGTCACCCTGACCGTCACCAGCGGCGCCACGTCGCAGCTCCTCGGCAATCCGGGATTTGAGAACGGCTCCGCGAGCCCCGCGCCCTGGACGCCCACCGCGGGGGTGATCGACAGCTCGGCCGGCGAGGCGGCGCACTCCGGGTCTTGGAAGGCCTGGCTCGACGGCTACGGCACCACCCACACCGACTCGGTCTTCCAGGACGTGACGATCCCGTCGACCGCGACGTCGGCGACGCTCACCTTCTGGCTGCACATCGACACGGCGGAGACCACGACCACGACGGCGTTCGACACCCTCAAGGTACAGATCCGCAACACCGCCAACACGGTGCTGTCGACGCTCTTCACCTACTCCAACCTGAACAAGGCGACGGGCTTCTCGCAGAAGAGCTTCGACGTCACCTCGTTCAAGGGACAGACGATCCGGGTCTACTTCCTCGGCGTGGAAGACTCCTCGCTGCAGACCTCGTTCGTCATCGACGATACCGCCCTCAACGTGCAGTAGGGGGGCCCGCCTCGACAGAGGGACTCGGCGTTCGCCGGGGCCCTCGCTTCCGCCTCAGAAGGCCAGCAGCTCCCGCGCCGCCTGGACCACCTTCCCCTTGTCCGGCAGCAGCACCTTCTCCAGGTTCTTGGCGTACGGCACCGGCCGGTCGGGATAGGTGACGCGGCGGATGGGGGCGTCGAGCCAGGGGAAGGCGGCGTCGGCGAGGCGGGCGGCCACCTCGGCGCCGAAGCCGGCGGTCCTCTGCGCCTCGTGGACGATCAGCGCCCGGCCCGTCCGCTTGACCGAGGCGAGCACCGTCTCTTCGTCATAGGGGACCAGCGTGCGGAGATCGATCACCTCGGCCTCGACGCCCGATTTCGCCAGCTCCTCGGCGGCCTCCATCGAGGTCCAGATCGAGGCGCCGTAGCCGATCAGGGTCAGGTGCCTGCCCGGCCTCATCACCCGCGCCTCGCCCAGCCGGGCCACGGCGTCGCCGTCCGGCAGCACGCTCTTGATCCGGCGGTAGAGGAACTTGTGCTCGAAGAGCATCACCGGGTTGGGATCGCGGATCGCCGCCTTGAGCAGCCCCATGGCGTCGGCGGCGGTGGCCGGGCAGACGACCTTGATACCGGCCGTGTGCGCGAACCACCCCTCCGGGTTCTGCGAGTGGAAGGGGCCGGCCCCCACGCCGCCGCCGGTGGGGAGGCGGACCACGATCGGGCAGGAGACTTGCCAGCGGTAGTAGAGCTTGGCCGCCACGTTCACGAGCTGGTTGAAGCCGCAGGAGATGAAGTCGCCGAACTGCATCTCGACCACCGGCCGGTAGCCGAGGAGGGCGGCGCCGATGGCGATGCCGATCGTGCCGCTCTCGGCGATGGGAGTGTCGAGCACCCGGTTGGGCCAGCGGGCGTGCAAGCCTCGCGTGGTGCGGAAGGCCCCCTCGAAGACGCCGATGTCCTGCCCCATCAGCACCACCGAGGAGTCGCGCTCCATCTCCTCCAGCAGAGCCTGGTTGATGGCGTCGACGTAGGTGGTCTCCCCCTTGGAGCGGCTGCTGATGACGGCCGGCGCCTCGACCGCCACGCGGCGGGGGGGATCGGGGGCGAAGACGGGCCGGAGGGCGATCTCGTCGGCCGGCGGCGGCGCGGCGATCGCCCGCGTGATGGCCGACTCGACCATCTCGGCGATCCGCGCCTCCAGCCGCTCGCGGGTGGCGGCGTCCATCACCCCCTCCGCTTCGAGGCGCTGGGCGTAGGCCGGCACCGGATCGGCGGCGCGGTAGGCGGCGAGCTCGTCGGGGGGGACCACCTTGAGAGAGTCGTCCCCCTCGGCGTGGCCGCGCATGCGGCCGAGCATCGCCTCGATGAGGGTGGGCCCCTCGCCGGCGCGGGCGCGGGCCACGGCGCGGGAGTAGGCCGCCGCCATGGCGTCCGGATCGTTGCCGTCCACCGTCTCGGCGGCGACGCCGTAGCCGGGGCCGCGGTCGGAGAGCTGCCGGGCGGCGTACTGGAGGCGGGCCGGGGTCGAGAAGGCGTAGCGGTTGTTCTCGATCACCAGGATCAGCGGCAGCTTCCAGACGGCGGCCATGTTGAGCCCCTCGTGGAAGTCGCCGGTCGAGGTGCCCCCCTCGCCGATGAAGTTGACCGCCACCCGGTCGCTGCCGGCCTGGCGGAAGGCGAAGGCGCAGCCGGCGGCCACCGGGATCATCGAGCCCAGGTGGCTGATCATGCCGGCGTGCAGGATGCCGTGCTCGGGCGCCAGATAGCCGTAGTGGAACGAGCGCTCGACCCCTTGCGAGAACCCCTCCCCCTTGCCGAGGAGTTGGCAGGCGAGGCGGTGCATCAGTTGATCGGGATCGGGCCGGCGGCCGTCCGGCTCACCGAAGCCGAAGCCCGGGAAGGCGCGGGCCGGATCGAGATAGACGGCGAGGATGGCGCCGAGATCGCGGTGCAAGGTGCAGAGGGCGTCGCCGGCTCCGAGGGCCAGCCCGGCCGGGATGGTGGTCGCCTCGCTCCCCACCTCGCTGTACCACTTGGAGACCCGGCCGGTCAGCAGCAGGGCCTCGAACCGGGAGTCGAGGTCCCGGGTGAGCTTCATGAAGGCGTACCGGAGAAGCCGCGCCCGCGCGTCGGCGGGAGCGGCGGTAAGGGCGGTTTCCGGGGAATGGACGGTCATGGGGTGGACTCTATCGCTTCATCCCGCCCACCTGCTTCTCCAGCCGTTTGCGGTGGCGGTTCTCGGGGTCCATCTGGACGAGGATTTTGAGGGCCAGCTCGGCCTTGGCGGCCTCACCCTGGCGGATGAAGGTTTCGACCTGCTGCACCCCCTGCTCCAAGGCCTGCTGCCGGTGGTGGATCGATTCCAGCCGCTCGACCTCGGCGAACATGGAGGCGGCCCGCTGGCTGGAGGGCTGGGCCTTCGCGAGCTCCTGGGCGACCTCGCGGGCGGCGAACCAGTCGTGGTCCTCGATCGCCTGGCGGTAGCGGCGGGCGAAGACGGCGTCCTGCTCTTCCTTCTGGATGCCGGCGCGGGCCTCGGCGAGCTGCTCGCGGTAGAAGTCGAGGGTGATGCGGGGGACGTCGAGCTTCGAGAGAGCCTCCAGCTCGTCCCTCGCCTCCACCACCCGGTGGACGGCGATCAGCTCCTCGAAGCGCTTCCGCCGCTGCTCGATCTCCACGTTCTCCCGGGCCTCGCGCTCGGCCCGTTCGAGATCGTCGTTGAAGGCCTCGGTCCGCCTGCCCTGGGCGTCGTTGCGGGCGATCGTCTCGAGCTCCCGCCGGGCCGCCTGGAAGTCCTTGCGGGCGAGCGCCTCGCGGCCGGCGGCGAGCGCCGCCTCGGCCCGTTTCGCCTTCTCGGCTTCGTCGGCGAGGAGCTGGAGCCAGCCTTCGTAGTCGGCGCGCTTGGGGTGGTCGGGCCGGAGCTCGAGGAGGGTCTCCAGGGCCAGCCGGGCGAGCGGGAGCTGCTTGCGCTGGAGATATTGGTTGAGCACCTGCTCGGTCTCGCCGGCGCGCAGGGTCCGCGTCTCCCGGTCGCGGGCCTCGGCCAGCCGGTCCCTCAGGTGGGCGAGCCCCTGCGTCCGGGGGGCCGCGATCTCGATCCTCGCGATCAGCTCCTCCGCCTCGCCCAGACGCCCCGCGTTGAGGACGGCCTCGGCGCGCGTGAGCTCCCCCGAGCTCTCCTGGACCCGCCGGGACGCCTTCTCGATCTGCGCCAGGAGGTCGATGCGCTCGGCCTTGGAGAGCTCGCTGGAGCTGCGCTGGCGCGGCGGCGGAGGCGGCGCCGGAGGAGCCGGCGGAGCGAGGCCCTGGGCTTCGGCGAGCACCTCCTTGGGGATCTCCTTCGTCTGCACCCCGGCGAGCGAGTGCTCGACCTGCTCCAGGGCGGCGATGAAGGCGCGGGCGTCGGCGAAGCGCTGCTCGCGGTCGCGCTCCAGGGCGCGGCGGACGATGCGGTCGAGCTCCACCGGCACGTCGACTTGGCGGTTGCGGCCGCGCAGGGGGAGGGGGTCCTCGGAGAGCCGCTTGAAGATGAAGCCGTGCTGGTTCTCCGATTCGAACGGCGGCAGGCCGGCGATCATTTCGTAGAGCACGAGGCCGAAGGAGTAGAGGTCGCTGCGGTGGTCGAGGGCGGCGCCGCCGGGGCTCGCCTGCTCGGGGGAGCAGTACTGGAGCTTGCCCATGAACATGCCGACCTGGGTGATCTCGAAGTTGGCGTCCGCCTCCAGGGTGCGCGCGAGGCCGAGGTCGATGATCTTCAGCCGCAGGTTCCCGGCCTTGTCCTCGGTGATCATGAGGTTGTCGGGAGAGAGGTCGCGGTGGATCACGCCGGTCGCGTGGACGGCTTCGAGCCCCTGCAGCGCCTGGATGGCGAGGCGGACGGCGGCCGCCACGGGAAACGGCCCCTGGCGGCGGATGCGGTCCCCGACGTCCTGCCCCTGGATGTGCTCCCAGACCATGTAGAAGCTGCCGTCCTGGAGGGTGGAGAAGTCGTAGAGGATGGCGACGTTGGGGTGCTTGACCTGGGTGGCGAGACGGGCCTCGCGCATGAAGCGTTTCTGGGCCGAGGGGTCGGCCGCGAGGTCCTGGCGCAGGATCTTGACCACCCGCAGCTCCTGGAGGTGGACGTGGCGCACCAGGTAGACCTCCCCCATGCCGCCGCTGCCCAGGCGCTGGACGATCTCGTACTTGCCGTCGAGGATGGACCCCGGCTCCCGCAGATTCAAAAAGGCACCTCCCGGACTGAAGAGGTGCCTATTGTAACCGAGCCGGCCCTCATCACCCCGGGCCTCTTCTCCCGACCCCTCCCGCCCTCCCTTTACCGGCTAGATCCGACGGATCGGTCGGATCCGTCCGATCGGTCGGATGAGAAAAATCCCTCCCGGCAGGCCTACATCTCGTCCAGCAGCTTCTGCCGCTTGGCGTTGAGCTCCTCCTGGGAGATCAGCCCCTGGTCGAACAGCTCCTTGAGCTGGCGGAGCTTATCGGCCACGAGATTGCCCGCCGGAGCCGCGGCGGCGGGAGCCGGAGCGGCCGGGGCCGCCGCCGGAGCGGCGCCGCCCTGCATGGCCTCGCGCATCATGCCGGGGAGCATGGCGCCGACGCCGGCCCCCATGCCGAGCCCGAGACCGGCACCGATGGCCCCGCCGGCACCGCCGCCGGGCTGCTGGGCGGCGTCGCCGATCGCCCGCGCGGTCTTGAACTTCATGTAGGCGTTCATGTCGCCGAGCGCGCCCATGCCGCTGCGCTCGTCGATCATCTTCTGGACCTCCTCGGGCGGCGTGATCGCCCCCAGGAAGAGGTCGGCCAGCTCGATGCCGTACTTGCCGAAGTCGTCCGCCACCCGCGCTTTGAGGGCCATCGCGAGCTCGTCGTAGAGCTTCGGCAGGTCGAAGATGGAGGTCAGGTTCTCGCCCAGGACGTCGGTCAGCCGGGCCACGATGACGTCGCGGAAGTAGTCCTCCACCCCCTGCGTCGAGTAGAGGCCGCGGCTGCCCACCACCGTGTTGACGAAGAGCTGGGCGTTGGCGATGCGCACCGCGAACTTGCCGAAGGCGCGCAGCCGCACCATGGCGAGGTCGTGGTCGCGGAAGATCACCGGCTCCTTTGTCCCCCACTTGAGGTCGAGGAAGGTCTTGGTGGAGACGAAGAAGACCGCCGCCTGGAACGGCGACTGGCCGCCGAACGGAATGCCGAAGACGCTGGCAAGGACGGGGACGTTCTGGGTCTGCAGCGTGTGGCGCCCCGGGCCGAAGGTGTCGAGCGCCTTGCCGTCGCGGAAGAAGACCGCCTGCTGGCTCTCCTCGACGATGAGCTGGCTGCCGAAGCGGATCGCCGCCGTGCCGTTGGCCGGCCAGCGCGACACCATGGTCTGCCCGGTCGGGTCCTGGTACTGGATCACGTCCATGTTTGCTATCTCCTATCCTTCAAGCGTCTCTTCAGGAACCGGCGGGCTGCGCGCCCTGGACCACATTGCTGATCACCTGCTCGCGCTGGCGCCACTTGCCGTCGAGCGCGCGCACCTCCTGGAGCAGCCGGTCGAGGGCCGGTGCCGGGTCGTCCCCGCCGGGGGCCGGCAGGGTGGCGGCCTCGCTCTCGATCTGCCCGAGGTCGTTCAGCACCGAGAGGTCGAATTCATAGAGACGCTGGAGCTCGGCGTCGCCGATCTTGACCGGATCGAACAGGCCGCTGGCCCCGTAGTCGCTGAACCGGATCGCCTGCGACAGGCCGTCGATCTGCCGGTCGAGGCGGTCGAAGCCGTTGAGGGCGCCGAGCTTGCCGGCGTCGACCCAGGCGCGGGAGCGGTCCCGCAGGAGCCCCTTGAGCCGCCCGAGCTCCGAGGACAGGTGCTCGCGGAGGGTGCGGTCCACGTCGCGCCGCAGCTCGCGGTCCTGGAACCCTCGATAACCGGGGATCTTGTCGCCCAGCCGCTCCAGCCAGTTGCGCTGTCCCCGGGCCTCTTCGTAACCGTTGGTCATTGCCATGCCTCCTCGCTGTGAGGTCCGTTCGTAATCCTATCGCATCCGCCCTTTTCCCTCTCGAAGGTTTCCGCTATCCTTCGCCAGGAAGCCCCATAGAGGCAGTCTTTTGAGTGCTTAGAGAGAAATTGGCCATCCTCGCCGGGAGCGCGCTCCTCGTCCTCTCCGGCTGCTCGCGCGAGCGCGCCCCCCGCCAGCCGAGCCTCGTCCTGGTGACCCTGGACACCGTCCGCGCCGATCACCTGGGCTGCTACGGCGACCGCGAGGCGGTGACGCCGTCGCTGGACCGCCTGGCGAGCGAGGGGCTCCGCTTCGCCAACGTCTCGTCGACGGTGCCGCTCACGCTCCCCTCTCATACGAGCCTGCTCACCGGTTTGTTGCCCCCGCACCACGGCCTGCGCAACAACGGGGTGGGGGCCCTCCGCCCGGGAACGGCGACCCTCGCCACTCTGCTCTCCGGCGCCGGCTACCGCACCGGCGCCTTCCTCGGCGCCTTCGTGCTGGATCATCGGTTCGGGCTCAAGGCGGGGTTCGAGGTCTATGACGACGAGATCGAGCGCGATCCCAAGGCCGGCCCCGTCCTGGAGGCGGAGCGGCCGGGGAACGAGGTGGTGGACCGCGCGCTCGCCTGGCTGGCGAAGGACGGCAAGCGCCCCTTCTTCCTCTGGACCCACCTCTACGACGCCCACGCCCCCTACACCCCGCCGCCGGCCTGGGCCCAGCGCCACCCCGGCCGGCCGTACGACGGCGAGATCTCCTTCGTCGACGAGCAGGTGGGGCGCATCCTGGAGGAGCTCCGCCGCCGCGGCCTCGACCGTGACACGGTGGTGGCGGTGGTGGCCGACCACGGCGAGGGCCTGGGCGAGCACGGCGAGATGACCCACGGCCTGCTCCTCTACGAGCCGACCCTGCACGTGCCGCTATTGCTGCGCGTGCCCTGGGCGGCGAAGCCGCGGGTGGTGGAGACCCCGGTGAGCCTGGTCGACCTCGCGCCGACCCTCGCCGGCCTGCTGGGCCGCCCCTTCCCCGGCGCGCTCGACGGCCGCGACCTCTCGAAGGCGCTGCTCGCGGGCGGCGAGCCGGCCCAGGGGGAGCTCTACGCCGAGACCCGCTATCCGGCGATCTTCGGCTGGACCCCGCTCTCCGCCCTGCGGCGGCGCGACCTCAAGTACATCGCGGGCTCGCGCCCCGAGCTCTACGACCTGCGCCGCGATCCGAAGGAGAGGGAGAGCCTGCTGCGGAAGCCGGCGTCCCCGCCCGAGGCGCGCGGCTTCGCCACCCGCCTGGCGGCGATCGAGGCGAGCGCCGTGGCCACGGCCCGCCCCCTGGCGGCCGACGCCGAGACCCGCGCCAAGCTGGCGAGCCTGGGCTATGTCGCGGGCAGCGCCCCGGCGGCCGGCCCGTCGGGGGAGGCCGCGCAGGGGCGGGCGATCGATCCCGCGGTCATGGTCGATCTCTTCCAGCGTTTCGAGAAGGCGAACGAGCGGCTCACCAGCGGCGACGCCCAAAGCGCGGTGAGCGAGCTCGCGGCGCTGGTGGCCGCCGATCCCGCCAACCCGGTCTTCCGCGGCAAGCTGGGGGCGGCCTGGCGCGAGAAGGGGGACGCCGCCAAGGCGGTCCCCTTCTACCGGCAGGCGACCGGCGCGGCGCCGCGGGACCCCGAGGCCTGGTACAACCTGGCGTCGGCGCTCCAGGAGGCGGGCCAGCCGGAGGAGGCCCGGCGGGCGATCCAGAAGGCCCTGGAGATCGACGCCGGCCGTCCCGAGGCCCACAACACCCTCGGGATCATCGAGCTGGGGCAGGGGAACCTGGAGCAGGCGCGGCGCGAGCTCACCGCCGCCACCGCGATCGATCCGCGCGACGCCGTCGCGTTCAACAACCTCGGCAACGTCCTGCGGGAGGAGCACCGGCTGGACGAGGCGGCGGACGCCTACCAGCGTTCCGCGGCCCTCGCCCCGCGCTACGCCGAGCCGCTCAACGGCCTGGGGACGCTGGCGGTGGAGCGCGATCGGCCGCGAGAGGCACTTCCTTTTTTCGAGCGCGCCCTGGCCCTGGCCCCGGGTTATCATGAGGTCCGGCTCAATCAGGCCATCGCGCACGATCTCGCGGGCGACGCCGACGCCGCCCTGAGCGCATACCGGGATTTCCTGAACCGTACGGCGGGAGATCCGAAGTTTTCCGAGCAGCGCCGTGCCGCACAGCAGCTCCTCGCCCGGCTGGCAGGCCGTATGGCGGGAGGCGCGCCTGCCGAGAGGAGGTGATCGTCCGTACAGCTCGTGCGCTGCCGAAAGATCCGTGTTCCACGCGACAGGCGATTTATTTGTGCTTATCTAAGATCCAAAGGAGACGAGTCATGATGCGTAGGACGAAAACATCGGCGATGCGCCTCGCGGCCGCCGCCCTGCTCGTACTGGCCTGGGGCCTCGCCCTGCTGCCGGCGGCGCAGGCGCAGACCACGGGCGGCACCCTGATCGGGCGGGTCCAGGACAAGAGTGGAGGGGGCGCGCTGCCGGGCGCCAACGTGACCGCCACGCAGAAAGAGACCGGCCTCAGCCGCAGCACCGTCACCGAGAGCGACGGCACCTACCGGCTCCCCTCGCTGCCGGTCGGCTCCTACACCGTGCAGGTGGAGCTCAACGGCTTCGCCACGGTGACGGTCGAGAACGTCACGATCAACGTCGCGACGCAGCGCGAGATCAACGTCGACCTGAGCGCGTCGACGGTCTCCGAGACGATCAACGTCGTCGCCGAGGCGCCGCTCGTGCAGACCACGCCCGCCGTGGGCGCCGTGGTCGACCAGAAGCAGCTCGAGAACCTGCCGCTCAACGGCCGCCAGTTCGCCAACCTGGCGATCCTGGCGCCGGGCACCAGCCTGGCCTACAACTCCGACCCGACCAAGCCCGGGCAGCTCACGGTGGCGCTCAACGGCGGCATCGGCCGCAACGTCAACTTCCTGGTGGACGGCGGCGACAACACCGACGACACGATCGGCGGCGCGCTGCAGAACTTCAACCTGGAGAGCGTCCAGGAGTTCAACATCCAGACGCAGCAGTACAAGGCCGAGTACGGCCGCTCGACCGGCGGCGTGCTGACGGTGGTGACCAAGACGGGCACCAACCACCTCTCCGGCGCCGCCTGGGGGTTCTTCCGCAAGGACAGCTTCTCCGAGGAGACCGAGACCGAGAAGCTCGCCGGCAGCGGCAAGAACGCCCTCGACCGCAAGCAGTACGGCGCCTCCCTGGGCGGCCCGATCGTCAAGGACAAGGTCCACTTCTTCGCCACCTACGAGAAGACCGACCGCAAGACCTCGTACACGATCGTGGCCCCGGTCCTGGCCGAGAACGGACAGTCGTTCCAGGTCCCCTTCAAGGACGAGCTGCTGACCGCCAAGATCACCGACAACCTGTCGCCGAAGCAGTACCTGCAGGTCCGCTATGGGTATCAGAAGAACTCTGACAAGTACAGCGCGACCTCGCTCTCGGCGCCCGACTCGCTGGGCACGATCACCAACAAGTACAGCTCGATCCTCGCCGGCCACAGCCTGCAGATCGGCGCGGACAGCCTGAACGAGATCCTGTTCCAGTACACCAAGTTCAACAACCTGATCTCGGCCGACTCCAACGCTCCCTACCTGTATTTCCCGTCGGGCGCGCACCGGGGCCAGAACATCAACACCCCGCAGGCCACCAACCAGACGAAGTACCAGTACAAGGACGACTTCAGCTTCACCCGCACCTTCGGCGGCCGCACCAACAACTTCAAGACCGGCATCAACTACATCCACGAGCCGACCCTGAGCGGCGACTCCACGACCGGCACCACCGGCCAGTTCTCCTACGCCGGCGACAGCCTGAATTCAGCGATCACGCAGATCACGATCAACGGCGGGTTCAGCGGCTACAACACCCCGATCGACCAGTACAGCGTCTATCTCCAGGACGACCTGCTGGCGAGCGACCGGCTGACGGTCAACGTCGGCCTACGCTACGACTACTGGGACGGCTTCGACCTCGACCAGCGCTCGAACCCGATCTGGCAGACGCTCTCCACGCAGACCACCTACAACGAGTCCTTCCTGCGCGAGTTCCAGGGGGGCCGGGGTGGCGTTCTCAAGAACGACAAGAACAACTGGGCCCCGCGGATCGGCTTCACCTTCGACACAAGGGGGGACGGCAAGCAGCTCCTGCGCGGCGGCTGGGGAATCTATTACGACTTCCCCTACACCAACGCCACCATCCTCTTCCCCGCGCTGACGGTGCAGTCCAACTTCGGCACCATCTACAGCTTTACGGACACCACCGGCCAGGGCATCCACAATCCGAACGGCACCCTGTTCCGCCCCGGCGATCCGCTGCCGCCCAACCAGCTCCCCGGCCTCGCCGCGGGAGCTCCCACCGAGGTGGCCTCGCCGAACATCGCGACCCCCTACTCCCGGCAGGCTTCGCTCGGCTACTCCTGGCAGGTCAACGACTGGCTCGGGCTCAACTTCGAAGGGGTCTCCATCGACTACCGGGACATCCCGTACCGCTTCCGGGCCAACCCCGTCGATCCGTCCACGAAGACTCCGACGTCGCCTGCCCACCGGCGCTTCTCGCAGTTCGGCAACTTCCGGCTCTGGGTCGGCAACGGCAAGGCGGATTACGATGGCGTCAACTTCAGCTTCCGCGCCCGGGCGACCGACAAGCTCGAGGTCCTCGGCTTCTACACCTACTCCAAGGCGCGGGGCAACGTGCTCGCCGGCGCCGACGAATTCCGCCTGACGGATGCCGGCTATGAGCCGGCCTTCCGCGGCGCCCGCGACGTCTCCGCCAACCCGCTCAACCCGCTGTGCGGGGTCTGCGTCGGTCCGCTCAACACCGACGCCCGGCACCGCGTCACGCTGAGCCTCGTCTATCAGGCTCCCTGGGGGATCAACGTCTCCAGCATGTACCGCTACCGCTCGGCGACGCCGTTCACCTACTTCACCGCCGCCGACCCGAACGGCGACGGCTTCCACTTCGATCTGCTCCCGGGTGACTCCGTCAACTCGCGGCGGGGCCACGCGTTCTCGCAGCTCGACCTGCGGCTCTCCAAAATCTTCAACATCGGGCCTGTCGGCCTCGAGCTGATCGGCGAGGTGTTCAACCTCTTCAACGAGAAGAACCCCGCCAACTACACCGTCGTCTTCGATAACGCCGGCAACCCGATCGGCACCAAGCCGACGGCCTTCGCCGGCGATCTGGGCCAAGGCGAGCAGCGCCTGGCCCAGCTCGGCGTGCGGATCCGGTTCTAAAGGCCTACGCGCCGCGGGCCTTCCGGCGATCGTCACCGTGGGGGCGCTCCGGCGCCCCCTTTTCTTTATTGGGCGGCCACTCGCGCTGACTCACGGTCTCTTTTTTCTCCACCACCGGCACCGCGTGCTTGCTGGGCTTGATCCGCGATCCGTAATGGGTCGCGTAGACCTGCGTGAATTCGGCGCCCAGGAAGAGGATCTGCGACGAGTAGTAGATCCAGAGCAGCACGACCACCAGCGATCCGGCCGCGCCATAGGTCGAGGCGATGCTGCTCTTGCCGAGGTAGAGACCGATCAGGAATTTGCCCAGCGTGAACAGGAGCGCCGTGACGACGGCGCCGATCCACACGTCGCGCCAGCCGATCTCGACGTCCGGCAGGAACTTGTACATCATCGCGAACAGCAGGGTGACGAAGGCGAAGGAGACGACGAAGGTCAGCCCCTGCATCAGCGTCTCCGAGCCCGGCAGCAGCCCGGTCGCCCACTTTCCGACCGCCGATACCGCCGTCGAGATGATCAGCGAGACGAGGAGCAGGAAGCCGATTCCCAGCACCATGCCGAACGAGATGAGCCGGGTCTTGACGAAGCTCCAGATCCCCAACCCCGGTCTGGCCTCGACGTTCCAGACCCGGTTGAGGGCGTTCTGGAGCTGCACGAAGACCCCGGTGGCGCCGAACAGAATCGTCGCCACCCCGAGGATCGAGGCGATCACGCCCGAGCCGTGCTGGCCGGCATTGGCGAGCATCGTCTGGACCGCCTGCGCCCCCTGCGGGCCCATCAGCCCCTGGATCTCGGCGATGAGCTGCCCCTGGATCTCCCCGCGGTCCCAGAGGAGCCCCGCCACGGCGAGCGCCACCAGCAGCAGTGGAGCGAGCGAGAAGATCGTGTAATAGGCGAGCGCCGCCCCGAGGTCGAGGGCGCCGTCCTTCTGCCATTCCTGAAAGCTTTCTTTGATTAGGCCAAATCCGGGCTTGACGTTCATCGCTGCAACCTCCTGATGGATTCGTCACCGAGCGGGCTTGGAAACCTTTTCGAATGAGAACGACCACTTTCCGGGCGAGGGGCTGCTGAGGAAGGGGGCGTCCATCCGCGGATAGGCCCCGGCCTCCACGGGCCGGCCGGCGATCGTGGCCCGGCGGCCGGGGACGAAGTCGGAGCTCTTGCCGTCGCCTTCCGTGAAATGGATCGCGCCGTCCTCACCCACCGTGAGGCGTGCCGTGGCGGCTTTCTTCTTCCAGTCCGCGAAGTCGCCGTCCTCAGCGCGGCGGCCCGCCACCAGGGCCATGCTCGCCGGCTGGCGGCGCGGCACCGCCACCCAGGAGCCGGCGAGGTCACGGCGCCGCTTGGGGTCGGTGCCGTAGTAGTCCGGGAACCTCTCGATCGCCGGCCCCAGGTCCCACCCTCCCGCGGTGACCAGGGCCACGTAGGCGTCGCCGCAGCGCGCCACCACGGCGTCCCCCATCACCTCAGGGGTGGACCACGGAGAGGAGAGGAACGCGTGGCCGAGGCCGGCGCCCGGGGTGTCCAGCCGGGCCAGCAGGACGTTGCGGCTCGCGGCCGCCTGGTCGAGCGTGTTGAGCTGGGCCGCGTCGTCGCTCTCCGGCGTCCGGCTGCGGCTCCAGAGATAGAGCGGCGCGAAGGCCGGGCTCTCGGCGTAGAGCGCCGCCACGATCTCCTGGCCGCCCGAGACCCGCAAGGCGAGGCCGTCCACCGACTGCGACGCGCCGAGGATGTAGTCCGGCGTCGCGTAGGCGTAGAGCGCGGCGTTGTAGGGGCGGCGCTTGGATTGGAGAATCTTCCGCTGGGCCCGGATCTCGTAGGGGGGGTGCTGGCGCCGCTGGGTCAGCAGGTGGACCACTCCTTCAGGCATCTGGTACCGGCTGACCGGCAACTCGGCCCGGTCGGCGAAGTTGATCCCGGCGGGGTCGCCGAGGCCGGCCGCCAGCCAGGCCCAGGACTGCCAGGGGCTGCTCTGCCGGCTGAGCGACCAGACCCCCGAGGTGCGGACCTTGGGCCCCGCCGGGTAGCCGCCCACCTGCTCCTGGGCCCAGGTGGCGAAGAGCACGTCGAGCTGCCGGCGGGCGAGGTCGCGCACGGCGGGCTGCGGGGCGAAGTCGGCGAGTTGGAGCAGGCCGGTGATCGAGAGCGCCAGGTACCCCGGGCTCTCCGCCTCGTACCAGCCGTCGCGGTCGTGCGCCTGGAGGAACGCCTCGGCGTAGGCTCCCCATCCTTTGGCGGTGGGGGAGCCCGGGGTCCCCGCCACGACCTGGGCCACCAGGCTGCGCGCCATGCTGATCATCCGCTGGTTCTCGGTGTCGGCGAACGACCAGGGATCGCGGACCTGCTCCTCGCCGGGAGGGGGAGCGGAATCCGAGACCGCCGCGCGCAGGCGGGCGAGGAGGCGGGGCGGCAGCTCCCGGGGGTACTGCAACACCAGCCGCTCCAGGGGAAGCTGCGAGCGGGCGCACTGGTTGGTGTGCCACCGGGGGCAGTTGTCGAGCGCCTTGGCCACGTAGCGGGCCGCCTCCTGCCGCAGCCTGGGCGCGTCGGGCCCCCCTTGGGAGGCCAGCGCCGCCAGGGCCAGCGCTCCGGTCGCCCGCGGCTGCGGGCTCTCCCCGGCGGGCCGCCCCTCCCAGCGCCGGATCTGGTCGACCTGCCTTTGCAGATACCCCACCTCGCGCTCGGAGAGCTTCTTCCAAACCTCCTGGGGCTGTGCCGGAGCCGGCCGCTTGAGCGGCGCCGCGGGAGCGCAGGCGAGGAGAAAGGCCAAGGCGGCGCAGACCGCGCCAGCGCGGCGTGGATTCTTCGGGCTCTGTTCCGTCTCCTGCATCGGTCCACTCCTCGCGAGGAGACCCTCATGCAGGATCGGGGCCGGGGAGTATCATGGATCTTGCAGGGGAAGTGCGCCATGAGCGATCTGAACGTGGACTGGGGATCTCTGTTGAAGCTGCTGGCCGGCGTCGCCGTCATCGCCCTGATCCTCGCCGGGCTGGTGCTGGCCCTGGCCTTCCGCACCCTCCGCCGCGTCCGCCACCGCCTGCCGCCGAACGCCGACTTCTTCACCACCGTGCGCGCGGTGCCCCTCTCGCTGGTGGTGGGGCTCGACCTCCTCGACTTGGCGCTCGACGTCTTCTCGGCGCCGATCATCTGGATGATCCTCAACCGTTACGGCCTCCAGGCCCTGCGCAACGTCGCCACCGTCGAGGCGCTGATCCCGATCTCGGCTCCCATCCCCACGCTGACCCTGGGCTGGCTCGCCGCGCGGATCTTCAATCTCGGGAAGGCGTACGACCCGGACATCATCGAGACCCGGCAGATCGGACCGGACAGCTACGTGCCGCGCGGGTGAGGTCCGCCCCCTCTGGCAGATTTCTTGCTGTAACCCCTCCGCGAGCCTTGCGGTTGCTCCAACCGCCGAGAATCAATAATTTCCGGGAAAGGAGCACGGAATGGACTTCGCGGAGCGCTCCCAAGTGATGTGGGCCGGCATCGTCGCCTTCCTGCCGAGCCTGTTCGGTGCCATCCTGATCCTGCTGATCGGCCTCGTCATCGCCAAGCTCCTCGAGAAGGGGACCGACGCCCTCCTGGAGCGGCTGCACTTCGACGAGGCGCTCGACCGCGGCGGCGTCAACCGCACCCTGGCGCGGGCCGGCACCAAGCTGGACCCGTCGAGCCTGGTGGCCCGGCTCGTCTTCTGGACGGTGGCCCTGATCGCGATCCTGATGGCGAGCAACGCCCTCGGGCTGACCGCGGTCTCGGCGATGTTCTACTCCCTGATCTCCTACATCCCGCGGGTGATCGTGGCGGTGCTGATCGTGATCCTCGGCATGGTGCTGGGCGAGTTCGTCAAGGACGTGATCGCGGCCTCGATGGGCGGGGTCTCCGGCTTCTCGGTCCTGGGCAAGGCCGCCAAGGGGGTGATCGTCGGGCTGGCCCTCTTCATGGCGCTCGACCAGCTCCGGGTGGCGCCGGACATCGTCCGCACGGCCTTCACGCTGCTGCTGGGCGCCGCGGCGCTGGCGGCGGGCCTGGCCTTCGGCCTCGGCTGCCGGGACCTTGCCGGCGAATACATGCGCCGCTGGGTCGAGCAGGGGCAGCGGAAGGCGGAGGAGGTCCGGCAGGCGCGGCTGGAAGCCGAGCAGCGGCCGGGCGGCACGTACCGGCCCACCGTGCAGCCGGTCGGCGGCATGGCCGCCAGCCGCCTGGACGGCGACTCGACGATCGCCATTCCGCCTTCTTCGCGCGGCCTCTGAGCCTCGTCCGAAGGTTCCGACGGCCTATCAGAGCTTCTGATGGTGTATCAGAGCTTCCGATGGCCTGTCGGAAGGTTCCGCGGGGCTGTCGGAAGCTTGGATACGCCAATTGAAGCTTCCGCAGGGCTGTCGAAGCTTGGATGGGGCGAGGAATCCCAAAGCAAGGACCCAAGGGACACCAAGGACTGCAAGGACATCAAGGACAAAAACTTTCTCGTCCTTGGTGTCCTTGCCGTCTCTTATGTCCTTTGGGTCCTTGCTCCGAGTCTCCTGGCAAGCTCCCGAAACGTTTGCCCTGGCCCTCGATATGTCCACGAACGTTTCTCATGCATTCCGGCCAGAGTTTGTCTCCCTCGCCTCAAATCCCTGTAGATTCAAGCCGGATTCTGCACTGCCCGCCTTCAGGTCTGGCACGTTCGCCTTCCGGGGCGAATCATTCGCCCCGGAAGGCCATACATTCACGCCGGATCGTGGGCAGGTCCATCTTCGGCTGGAGTGGAGCAGGCCGAAGTTGGGTCCATTCACACCGTAGGGCGGATGGGTCAGACTCTGGGGCGAATGCCCCAGGATCTGGCGTGGATGTGCCACACTCTGGGGCGAATGGAGCACACGCGATTGAGGAAGAGAGCCGAACCGATGCCGATGAACGCGCCCGATCATTCCGGAGTCGCCATTCCGCCGCCTCTCTTCTACGCCGTCCCGCTCGCCGCCGGCCTTCTCCTTCACCGGGCTTACCCCTTCGGCCTCATGCCACGCGGAGCCGCCGTTCCGCTCGGCGTGCTCCTCGTCCTGCTCGGCCTCAGCCTCGTCGGCTTCGCCATGGCCTCGTTCCTCCGGGCGCGCACGAGCCCGCTCCCGGTCAAGCCGACGACGGCGATCGTCGAGACCGGCCCCTATCGGTTCACCCGCAATCCGATGTACGTGGGGCTCGCCGCCCTCTATCTGGGGATCACTCTCTGGGTGGATTCGCTGTGGCCGGTCCTGTTCCTGCCGGTCGCCCTCTTCACGATCCAGCGGTTCGTGATCGCTCGCGAGGAGCGTTATCTGGAGGCCAAGTTCGGGGACCAGTACTGCGACTACAAGACGCGGGTACGGCGGTGGCTCTGAAGCTCACTCGCGGGTGATCGCCTCGCACCCCTGCTTCTTCAGATCGACTTTCCACACGCCTTCATAGCCTTCGATCAGCAGGCTCCCGGGCTGGCGTGTGATCCCCAGCTTTTGAAAACAGTCCGCCTTCGCGCCAAGACGCACCAGGAGCTCAGGGATGGTGTTCGAATGGCCTACGATCAGGACGGCCCGGTCCGCCGCGTGCTTCTCCCGCAGCCGAGTGAGGAAGCCGTCCATCTGGTCAGGCCTGGTCGTGGCGTCGTCAGCGGTGATGGGGATGTGCGTCGCCTCGACCAGTGGCATGGCGGTCGCGAGGGCGCGGGTTGTGCGGCTGGTGTAGACGGCGGCGATGCCCGTCGTCTTGAAGCGGCTCGCGAGCGCATCGGAGCGCGAAACACCCGCGGCGGAGAGTGGCTGGAAAGCGTCGAATTCGGAAGGCCAGAAGGCGACCTTCTCGGCGTGGCGGACGAGGTAGATGTCGTCCAGGGCGGCGGCGGGCACGGTGAGGAAGACAAGCAAAAGGAGCGGCAGGATACAGCAAGGTTTATTCATAGGAAGGATAGCTCCTCTAAGGATTCCGTCCGAGCTCGTTCTTGGATAGCTTGTGCTCGTGAAACAAGGTGTTGACGCTCATTTTCCGATGCTCGGCGATCCGCTTCAGCTCTTTTCACGGATCGTCATGGTTTTTGTTCTGAGCGCTCAGCCTCCAGATCTGACCAGCGGACCGGACGCTCTTGCGGCAGATCGTCGGCAAGTGTACCAGCAGAAGACCCGCGGCCCGGATGGGATCGTGGCCGGCCTGCTCGACGATGGCGACGGTGAGACTCGTCTGGTGAATGACCGAGAGCTCGCGAGGCAGATTCAGCATCCGGGAGTCCGTGCTGACCAAGCCGTCCCAAACGCCGAGGTGGTGGAGAGACAGCAGAAGCTTCCAATCATCCATCTGCCGGAGCCTCGGGTCGATGTGGCGGATGGGAACGAGCTCCGCCTCGGGGACGCCAAGCCCGAGAGCGTCGATAATCGTATCCGGGAAATCTTCGTCGAGAGCGAAGCGGATCACGCCTCAGGCAGCCCGGGTCAGAGTGGCGTTGCGTTTGAGCTGCGCCTCCAGGTCGATGCTCTCGGACAAAGAGTCCCGGCTGACGAAAGGGTAGATCTTCGCCAGTTGGTCGATTGAAAAGCCTCGGTCCGCCAAGGCATAGATCGATTGAGTCGGAACTCTGGTACCGGCAACGTGGGGCGCTCCCGAAATTTTTCCAGGGAGGATCTGTACGGTCGGTCGGGGCCATAGAAGATCGGGGCCCTTGGTGCCTTCCAGGCCCTCAAAGGGGCCCAGAATATCGATCAGCTTCCGCTCCAGATATTGCCCTTCCACGAATTGCAGCGGCATCGCATCGGCATTGATGACGATCTCTCCCGCAAGGGTGACGGCCAGGGTCGATTTACCCTCGGCAAAAGGGTCGAGATCGAGATCCCTGAGCTGACGCAGGGCCCGCCGGACCTTGGGCATTGATGTGGCGGGGACTTCGCGATCAAACGCCGATTTGGGCTGCCGCAGCCAGTAGATCGTGCGCAGAGCCAGCAGGTCGGTGTAGGACCACAGCAGCGGCTTTTGGGATACCGAGGGGAGGAGATGGCCTTTGCGTGCCCAATAGTAAGCGGTGCTTTTGGGCACACCTGAGAGGGCCGCCGCCCGTTCTGTCGTATACGCACCGCTGATTTCCATGGCCGCTCTCGCCTCAGCCCGAAGATACGCCGTGCTTACGCTCACGTCAACTCACGAATCCAGACGGAGCCTCACCCCACCTTCCGGGGGTGCGGCGAAACGGTGTGAGGCTCCCTCCCTAGTCCATCTGCTTCCGCAATACCGTCGGGATGTCGTAGTCGTCCACGTTCGACCAGTTGGGGCCGAAGCCGTTCGGGTCGTCGCCGCGGAGGTGGGCGATCGCCTTGCGGTAGAACGGCACGTCGGCGGCCGACTTCTCGGGCTCCTCGCGCTCGGGGGCCCGCTCCCTCTCCCGCTCCATGATCGGCATCGCGGCCAGGCTCGGCGCTGGGGCCGCGACCGGACGGCTGACCGAGATCGGCGGCGCCATGCGCGGACGGTCGTCGAGGCCGCGGTCGAAGCCGGTGGCGATCACCGTCACCTTCATCGCCTCTTCCAGGTTCGGATCGATCACCATGCCGGAGATGATGTTGGCGTCCGGATCGACCGAGTCGGAGATGATGCGCGCCGCCTCGGCGACCTCGTGCAGCGTCAGATCGTGGCCGCCCGAGATGTTGATCAGCACGCCGCGGGCGCCCTGGATCGAGGTCTCTTCCAGCAGCGGCGAGGAGATCGCCCGCTGCGCCGCTTCGAGCGCCCGGTGCTCCCCCTTGGCGATGCCGGTGCCCATCAGCGCCATGCCCATGCCGGTCATGATCGTGCGCACGTCCGCGAAGTCGACGTTGACCTCGCCCGGAATGGTGATCAGATCGCTGATGCCCTGCACGGCCTGCCGCAGCACGTCGTCCGCGATGCGGAAGGCCTCGAAGAGCGGCGTGCCGCGTTCGACGAAATTGAGCAGCCGCTCGTTGGGGATCGTGATCAGGGTGTCGACCGCGCTGCGCAGCTCCTCGACGCCGCGCTCGGCGTACTGGAGGCGGCGCCGCCCCTCGAAGCCGAACGGCTTGGTGACCACCGCCACGGTGAGCGCGCCGATCTCGGCCGCCAGCGAGGCGATGATCGGCACCGCGCCGGTGCCGGTGCCGCCGCCGAGGCCCGCGGTAAGGAAGACCATGTCCGCCCCCTCGAGGGTTTCGAGGATCTTGTCGGTGTCCTCTAGCGCGGCCTTGCGGCCCATCTCAGGGTCGGCGCCGGCGCCCAGCCCCTTGGTGAGCAGGCTGCCAATCTGCAGCTTGATCGGGGCGCGGCACTTGGCCAGGGCCTGGAGATCGGTGTTGGCGGCGATGAACTCGATGCCGCGCAGTTGGGCGTCGATCATGCGGTTGACGGCGTTGCCCCCGCCGCCCCCGACGCCGATGACCTTGATGCGGGCCGGCGTGGAGTCCAGCGCGGCCTGGACGCGGAGGGACTTCTCTTTCCCGGTCTCCGGAGCGTCCTGGTCTTCGAAGAGAATCATGTGTCTACCCCCTTTGGGTTGAACGGTCCGATTTTAGAGCAGATCCGAGAACATTCCACGCAGGCTGCCCACCATCCCGCGTACGCTGAACCCCGATTTCTTCTGTGCTTTGCTCTGGCTCTCCTCGGCGTTCTTGGCATAAAGGAGGAGCCCCGAGGCGGTGGCCCAGGTCGGGCTGCTGATGACGTCCACGAGGCCGCCTAAGCCCCGCGGCATGCCGTAGCGCACGCCGGCGTCGAAGATCTGCTCGGACATCTCCAGCAGGCCGTCGAGCTGGGCGCCGCCGCCGGTGAGGATGACGCCGCCGCGCAGCCCCTCGTCGGAGGCGTGGCGGTTGAGATCCTCGCGGATCATGGTGAACAGCTCCTCGGCGCGCGGCTGCAGGATCTCGCAGAGCTCGCGCCTGGGGACGATCCGCGAGCTCCCGCCGGCCACGGTGGGGACGGCGATCCCTTCCTCGTCGGTGACCATGCTGGGCAGGCAGCACCCCTGCTTGACCTTGATCCGTTCGGCCTCGGCGAACGGGGTCCGCAGCACCATCGCGAGGTCGTTGGTGAAGTGGCCGGCGCCGATCGGCGCCACGGCGCTGTACTGGATCTCCCCCTCGGCGAAGAGGGCGTATTCGGTGGTGCCGGAGCCGACGTCGATGAGCAGGGAGCCGAGCTCGCGCTCGTCCGGCGTGAGCACGGCCTCGGCGGTGGCGAGCGGCTCGAAGACCATCTGCACCACCTCGATGCCGGCGCGGTTGACGCTGGTCAGCAGGGTGCGCGAGCGGGTGATGTTGCCGGTCACCAGGTGGACCATCACCTCCAGGCGGGTGCCCAGCATGCCGAGCGGATCGTCGATCCCCCCCTGCTCGTCGACGATGAACTCCTGAGGGATGGCGTGCAGGATCTCGCGGTCCGAGGGGAGGGCGGCCGATTGCGCCGCCTCCAGGACGCGCTGGATGTCCTGGCGGGTGATCTCGCGGTCCTTGCGGGCCACGCTGACCATGCCGCGCGAGTTGACGCTGCGGATGTCCGCCCCGGCGACGCCGACGTAGGCGCGGGAGATCTCGACACCCGCCATCACCTCGGCCTCCTCGCTCGCCGCCTTGAGGGCCTCGACCGTGGCCTCGACGTTGACGATGTTCCCCTTGCGCGTGCCGCGGTTCGGGGCCAGCCCCTTGCCGACGACCTCCATGCCGCCCTTGTCGTCGCGCTGGCCGATGAGGACCCCCACCTTGGAGGACCCGATGTCGATGCCGACGAAGTAAGGTTCCGTTTTGGCCATAGCTGACCCTCGCGAAAAAAAGTTGACTGCTAAGCTCCGGCCCCGCCCTCGGGCGGGGCAAAATCTCCAGGTTGAACGACGATCCGGCGCGAGAAACGCAGATCGACCGCCTCGATCTTCGGATAGCGCCGGGAGAGCTCGGGGAGGAGCGTGACCAGGCGCTGCACCTTGGGCCCGACCTCGCCGTCCTTCACCACCAGGGGGAAGGGGAGGGCGTCGGTGCGCAGCCGGAAGTCCTCCTCGCCCAGCACCTCGATCTGCGCCAGCTTGGCCGCCCAGTTCGGTTCGACCCGTCCGAGCTCGGCCGCCACCTTGAGCGCGGCGGCCATTCCATTCGGATAGGGCGCGCGGGTGAAGCTCACCACCAGCAGGCCGGCCTTGCGCGCGGCTTCGAGCTCGGCCGGGGTCGCCACCGGCGCGATGGCGCGGCCGTCGGCGTCGGCGTACACGAGGTCGCGGCCGGCCAGCAGCAGGGCGATCGGCTTGCGCTCGGCGATCCGCACGCGCAGCCGGCCGGGGAGTTCCTTGGCGATCTCGACCGAGGCGATCCAGGGGTTGCTCCGCACCCGCGCGGCGGCCTCGGCGAGCGAGAGCCGCACCAGGTTCTTCCCCCGCAAGGCGCTGAGGGCCTGGCGCACCTGGTCCGGCGAGACGCGGCCCGTGGGAGCGCCCTTCACCGGCCGCACGTCCACCTCGCGGAGCTCGAAGAGGGGCGCGGTGAGCACCCAGGCGACGACCCCGGCCGGCAGCGCCACCAGCCCCACGGCGGCGGCGAGCGGCTTGAGCAGCTTGACGAGCAGGCTCTTGCGCTTGCGGCGGGGGGGAGCGCCCCGGCGCCGGAAGTCGAGCACCCTCCCGCCCGTGCCGGGAGGCATCACGGTGACGGTGCCCGCCGTCATGCCTTGCCCCCTTCGCCGGCCCCTTCGTCGGCCCCTTTTTCGGAGAGACTCTGGGCTAGCCGGTTGACGTCCCCCGCGCCGAGCGTGATCACCACATCCTTGGGGCCGGCCTCGCCGCGCAGCAGGGCGGGCGCGTCCTTCCAGGCCGGGCAGTAGTGGACGTTGCGGTGGCCGCTGCGCAGCGCCGCCTCCACCACCAGCTCGCCGGTGACGCCGGGGATCGGCTTCTCGCGCGAGGGGTAGACGTCGGTCACCACCGCGAGGTCCGCTCCCAGAAGGGAGCGGCCAAGCTCCTCGGCGAGATCCTGGGTGCGGCTGAAGAGGTGGGGCTGGAAGACGGCGAGCACCTTCCCCTCGGGGAAGGTCTGGCGCGCCGCCTGGAGGGTCGCCACCACTTCGGTCGGATGATGGGCGTAGTCGTCCACCACCGCGGCGCCGTGCCAGGTGCCGACCTGCTCGAAGCGGCGGTGCACCCCCTTGAAGCCGCCGAGGGCGCGGGTAATGGTGTCGAAGTCGATCTTCAACGACAGCCCCACGCCCACCGCCGCCAAAGCATTGCGCACGTTGTGCTGGCCGGGGATGGGCAGCTCGATGGTGCCGAGGTCGATGCGGCCCAGCAGGCGGTCGCCGCGCAGGCGGACGCCGAAGCGGCTGCCGGCACCGTGCGGCTCCAGGTTGACCGCCGAGAGGTCGGCCTGCGGCGTGAGCCCGTAGGTGATGACGCGGCGGTCGGCCAGGCGGGGCAGCACCTTCTGCACGTTGGGATCGTCCAGGCAGACGATCAGCCGGCCGAAGAAGGGGACCCGGTTGCCGAACTCGACGAAGGCCTCCTCGATCGCCTCCAGGCTGCCGTAGGTGTCGAGGTGGTCGCGGTCGATGTTGGTGATCACCGCGATCACCGGCGTGAGCCGCAGGAAGCTGCGGTCGAACTCGTCGGCCTCGGCGATCAGGTAGTCGCTCTTGCCCAGGCGCGCGCCGGTGCCCAGGAGGCGCAGCCGGCCGCCCACGATCACCGTGGGATCGAGCCCGGCCTCGGTCAGCAGGGTGCCCACGAGCGAGGTGGTGGTGGTCTTGCCGTGGGTGCCGGCGACGCCGATGCCGTACTTCAGGCGCATCAGCTCGCCCAGCATCTCAGCCCGCCGCACCACCGTGATGCCGCGCCGCCGCGCCTCGCGCACCTCGGGGTTGTCCTCGGCCACGGCGGAGGAGATCACCAGCAGCTCGATCCCCTCCAGGTGGTCGGGCGAGTGCCCCTGCTCGATCTGGGCTCCCAGATCCGCCAGCCTCTGGGTGGCCTCGCCGAGCGATTGATCGCAGCCGCTCACCTCCAGGTCATATTCCAGGAGGATCTCGGCGATGCCGCTCATGCCGGCGCCGCCGATGCCCATGAAGTGGATGCGGGAGAGGTCGGTGAAGCGGTTGAACATCAGCGCGCTCCTCCGATCTCTTCGATGTGATCTGCGATGTCGGCCACGGCGCGGGGGTGCGCCAGGGCGCGGGCCTCGCGGCCCATGGCGGCGAGGCGGGCGCCGTCCGCGAGCAGCTCCTCCAACCGCGCGGCGAGGCGATCGGCGGAGAGCTCGTTCGAGGGGATCATCTCCGCGGCCCCTTCGTGGACCAGCACCCGGGCGTTGTCCACCTGATGCCCCAGGGAGATCGCCAGCGGCACCAGCAGCGAGGCGCGGCCGGCGGCGCAGATCTCGGCCAGGGTGATCGCTCCGGCGCGCGAGACCAGCAGGTGGCTGGCCGCCATGGCCCCCGCCACGTCGTCCAGGAAGGGGACGACCTCCACGTGAGGAGCTCCGGCGCCCGCCTTCTCGTAGGCGGCCCGCGCCTCGTCCAGGTTCCGCGCGCCGGCCTGGTGGGTGATGCGGATCGCGGGGAAGCGCGCGATCAGCCGCGCGGCGGCGGCGGGCATGGCCTCGTTGATCTGCTTCGCCCCCTGGCTGCCGCCGAGCACCAGCAGACGCGGCGAATCGACCGGCGGGAGCTCGGCCGGGACCTGGAAGAAGGCCGCGCGCACCGGCACGCCGGTCATCCAGGAGGGGCACTTGAGATCGGCGATCGTCTCCCGGTAGCCCACGCAGGCGCCGGTGGCCCAGCGGGAGAGCCAGCGGTTGGCCACACCGGCCTTGCCGTTCGGCTCCAGCAGCAGCACCGGCCGGCGCGCGAGCCGGGACCCGAGAACGGCCGGCGCCGAGACGTAGCCGCCGGTGCCGAGCACGATGTCAGCTCCGACCTGGCGGATCAGGACGCGGGCGGTCAGTGTCGAGCCCGCGAGAGTCGCGAGAGCCCTGGCCTTGCCGAGCAGGCCGCGCCCCACCAGCGGCTTCGCCGGGAGCCCGTGGAACGGCAGGCCGCGGCCGGCCACCAGCCGCTCCTCCATGCCTCCGGCCATGCCCACGAAGCTCACGCGCCACCCCCGCGCCTGCAGCTCCTCGCCCACGGCGAGCGCCGGGAAGACGTGGCCGCCCGTGCCGCCGCCGGCGAGGAGGACGTGGTGTGGAGCGCTGGAAGTCGCCATCTCATAAGTCCATTCACGCGTGTTGCGACACGTTGAGCAGGACGCCGCAGATGCACAGCGTCACCACCAGCGAAGAGCCGCCGTAGGAGATGAACGGCAGCGGGATCCCTTTGGTGGGGAGCAGGGCGATGGTGACGCTGAGGTTGATCAGAGCCTGCATCACGAGCACTCCGGTGAGCCCCCAGCCGAGATAGCGGCCGAAGGCGTCCGGCGCCTTGGCGCCGGCGCGCAGCCCCCGCCAAGCCAGGATGCCGAAGGCCACCACCACCGCGAGGGCGCCGATCATGCCGAGCTCCTCGGCCACGATCGAGAAGATGAAGTCCGATTCCGGGTGCGGCAGGAAGAAGAGCTTCTGCACGCTCTTGCCCGGCCCGAGCCCGAAGACGCCCCCCGAGCCCACCGCGATCAGCGACTGCAGGGCCTGGAAGCCGTTGCCCAGCGGATCGCGCTCCGGATCGAGAAAAGTGAACAGCCGCGCCCGCCGGTAGGGCTCCATCATCACCAGCCCGAGGAGGGCCGGCGGCACCAGCGCCAGCGCGGCCACGATGTAGCGCCAGGAGAGGCCGGCGAGGAAGATCATCAGGAAGAAGGTGGCGCAGAGGAGCACCGCCGTCCCCATGTCCGGCTCGAGCAGGATCAGCGCCGCCGTCAACACGGTGAAGAACCCGGCCGGCACCAGGAACGAGAGCTCGTTGACCCGTTCCTCCCGCTTCTCGATCTGATAGGCGAGGAAGGGGATCAGCGCCAGCTTGGCCAGCTCCGAGGGCTGGATGGAGACCCCGGCGACGAAGAACCACCGGCGGGTGGCGTTGAGCTGCGGCGAGAAGAGCACGCCCACCAGCAGCACCAGGGCCACGGCCAAAAGGGTGTAAATCACCCGCGGCGTGCGCAGGCGGCGGTAGTCGAGGTGCATCAGCCAGGCCATCAGCGCGAGCCCCAGGCCGGCCGACACCCCCTGCTTGAGCAGGAAGCGGTTGACACCGCCGTCGCGCGTCAGGGCCGAGCTGGCCGAGAACACCATCACCAGGCCGAAGAACATCAGCAGCACGACGATGGTGAAGAGCACCTTGTCAAAGGCGAGCTTCTTCGCCATGCGGCCTCCCGGAGAAAAGGTTTCTGTTCATCGCAGCTTCAGGGTCGACAAGGCCATCAGCGCGAACAGGATCGAGAGGATCCAGAAGCGCACGATGACCTTGGGCTCCGCCCAGCCGGAGAGCTCGAAGTGATGGTGGAGCGGCGACATGCGGAAGATCCGCTTGCCCCGCAGCTTGAACGAGGCGACCTGGAGGATCACCGACATCGCCTCCAGCACGAACAGGCCGCCCACCAGCACGAGCAGGATCTCCTGCTTGGCCAGCACGGCGACGGTGCCGATGGCGGCGCCGAGCGCCAGCGAGCCGACGTCCCCCATGAAGACCTCGGCCGGGTGCGAGTTGAACCAGAGGAAGCCGATCCCCGCGCCCACCAGGGCGCCGCAGAAGACCGCCACCTCGCCCACCCCCGGCACGTAGGTGATCTGGAGGTAGCCCGCGATCACCCGGTTGCCGGCCACGTAGGTGAAGACCGCGTAGGTGGCGGCGGCCACCGAGGTGGCGCCGATGGCGAGGCCGTCCAGCCCGTCCGTCAGGTTGACGGCGTTCGAGGACCCCACCAGCACGAAGGCCACGAAGGGGATGTAGAGATAGCCCAGGTGGAGCACCAGCCGCTTGATGAACGGGAAGGTCAGCGTCGGATTGAACCCCGCCTCCGCCGGCAGCACCAGCAGGGCGACCCCCAAGGCCAGGCCGGCGGCCACCTGGAGCCAGAATTTGGCGCGCGCGGTGAGCCCCAGGTTCCGGTGGTTGCGGACCTTGAGGTAGTCGTCCGCGAAGCCGATGGCGCCGAAGGCGGTGGTGACGATCATCACGATCCAGACGTAGACGTTGCGCAGGTCGGCCCAGAGCAGGGTCGGCACCAGGGTGGCGAAGAGGATGAGCAGGCCGCCCATGGTCGGCGTCCCCGCCTTGACCTGGTGGGCCTGCGGCCCCACGTCGCGGATGTTCTGGCCGACCGAGAGGCGCCGGAGCTGGCGGATGAACCAGGGGCCCAGCAGCCAGGAGAGGATCAGCGCCGTGACGACCGCCGCCGCCACCCGGAAGGTGATGTAGCGGAAGACGTTGAGGGCCGGGATCAGGTCCCGCAGCGGGTTGAGCAGCCAGGGCAGCATCAGTGGGCTCCCTCCCCGCTCTCGCCGAGCAGGCGCCGGACGACGCGATCGAGCTTCACACCCCGCGACCCCTTGACCAGCACCACATCCCCTGGCCGGATCTCGCCCGCCGCCCACTCGGCCGCCGCGCCGGCGTCCGGCAGCCAGAGCGCGCCGGAGCCGGCTCCCGCAGCCAGCTCCCGCGACAGCTCGCCGACGCCCACCACGGAGAATCCGAGCCGCGCCGCCCGCTCCCCCGCCTCGCGGTGGAAGCGCGGCCCCTCCGGCCCCAGCTCCAGCATGTCCCCGAGCACGGCGATCCGCCGCTCCGCCGGGAACGCGGCGGCGCTTTCCAGGGCCTTGCCCAAGGCGTCCGGGTTCGAATTGTAGGAGTCGTCGATCAGCAGGAACCCCTCCGCGGTCCGGTGGACGACGCCGCGCATGGAGGCGGGCTTGACGCCGGCCACCGCCGCCGCGATCTGGTCGAGGGAGAGGCCGAGGGCCCAGGCGCAGGCCGCCGCGGCCACGCAGTTCTCGACGTTGTAGAGGCCGTGCAGGGGGAGCCGGACCTCGACGGACTTTCCACCCGCCGTGAGCTCGAAGCGGCTCCCCACGGCGCCGCCCGGCTCGGGGACGATGTGGCGGGCTCGGACCTCCGCGTGCTCGGCGCCTAGGCCGTACCAGACCACCCGCGCGCCGTGCCGCAGTGAGATCCGTGTCACCTCCGGGTCGTCGGCGTTGGCGACGATGAAGCCGCCGGAGCTGAGGCCCGCCAGGATCTCGGACTTGGCCTCGGCGATGGCCTGCAGGGTGCCGAAGAACTCCAGGTGCACGGGGCGGACCACGGTGAAGACGGCGGCGTCCGGCCGGCCCAGCAGCGAGAGTTGGTGGAGCTCGCCGGGGGTGGACATCCCCATCTCCGCCACCATCCACTGGGTGCCGTCCGGCACGTTGAGCAGCGAGAGTGGGAAGCCGTAGAGATTGTTCAGGTTTCCCGGCGTCCAGTGAGCGCGGAAACGGGAGGCGAGGATCGCCCCCAGCAGCTCTTTGGTGGTGGTCTTGCCCGCCGAGCCGGTGATACCCACCAGCCGCTCCGGCGTCCGGGTCCGCACGAAACGCGCGAGGTCGTGGAGAGCCTGGAAGGTGTCGTCCACCCGGATCAGCGCGCCGGAGGACACGGAAAGGTCTTCTTGGATGTCCTCCTGAATCATCGCCGCCGCCGCCCCCCGCGCCAGCGCGTCGGGGACGAAGCGGTGGCCGTCCGTGTGCGCGCCGCCGAAGGCGAAGAAGACCTCACCGCCGCGGACCGCCCGCGAATCGATCGCCGCGCCGTCGATCACGGCCCGCGGATCGCCGGCCGCGATCCGGCCGCCCACGGCCCGCGCCGCCTCTTCGACCGTCAGCCTGGCCACCGGCGCTCCTCCAGAGCCTTGCCGATCTCCTCGAGGTCGGAGAAGGGCAGCTTCCGGTCGCCCAAAATCTGATAGGTCTCGTGACCCTTGCCCGCCACCAGCACCGCCCAGCCGGGCTGCGCGGCGTCGATCGCCTCGCGGATCGCCTGGCGGCGGTCGGGCACCAGCCGGTACCCGCGGTTGCCGCTCGCCTTCAGCCCCTCCTCGATCGCCGCCAGGATGGCGTGCGGGTCCTCGCTCCGCGGGTTGTCCGAGGTGGCGATCACCAGGTCGGCGAGCTCGCCGGCGACCTTGCCCATCATCGGCCGCTTGCCGGAATCGCGGTCGCCGCCGCAGCCGAACACCACCGCCACCTTGCCGCCCCCCACCACCTCGCGCGCCGAGCGCAGGGCGGCGTCGAGAGCCGCATCGGTGTGGGCGTAGTCGATGAAGACGGCGAACGGCTGACCGCGGTCGACCGGCTCCAGCCGCCCGGGCACCGGCCGCTGGGCCGCGAAGGCCGCGGCGACCGCTTCAAGGGGGAGCTCCAGCGTCTCCGCGGCGGCGGCGGCGGCCAGCAGGTTCGAGAGGTTGTAGCGGCCGAGGAGGGGGGTGGTGAACGGCACCTCCCCGCGCGGCGTAGTCAGGACGCCGCGGATCCCCACTGTGGTCAGCACTGCCTCGCGGGCCGAGACCTCCCCCCGCTCGCCGAAGGTCAAGGCGTCGGGGATCTCGGCGGCCAGTTGCCGGCCGTAGGGGTCGTCCACGTTGAAGGCCGGCCGGCGCCCCGGCTTCAGGAGGTCGAACAGCTTCCGCTTGGCCGCGAAGTAATCCTCGAAATCCTTGTGATAGTCGAGGTGGTCGCGGGTGAGGTTGGTGAACACCGCCGCGTCGAACCGCGCGCCGCCGACCCTCCCCATGGCCAGGGCGTGGGAGGAGACCTCCATGGCGGCGGCCGCGGCGCCGTCCGCGCGCATCTCGCGCAGGATGCGGAAGAGGTCCGAGGCCTCCGGCGTGGTGTGCCCCCCGGCGTAGCTCTTGTCGCGGAAGCGGTAGCCCAGGGTGCCGATGAACCCCGCGGGATGGCCGGCCGCGTCGAGGATGGCGGCCATCAGAGTCGCCACGGTCGACTTGCCGTTGGTGCCGGTCACCCCAGCCAGGATCAGCTCCCGGTCGGGGTGGCCGTAGACGCGGGCGGCGAGCGGTCCCAGCAGGGCGCGGGGATCGTCGACCACCAGCCAGGGGACATCCACCGCGATTTCCCCTTGCTCTGGCCCCGGCTCCGGGCCGAGCACCGCCACCGCTCCCGCCGCCACCGCGGCGGCGGCGAAGGCGCGGCCGTCGAAGCGCTGCCCGGGGAGGGCCACGAACAGATCCCCCGGCCGCGCCTGCCGCGAGTCGTGCTCCACGCCGGTCACCTCCGGGTCGCTCCCGGGAGGGACGTTCAACCCCAAGCCGCGCGCCAGCTCAGAAAGGCGCATGGAAGCGGCCTCCCTCCGCCGCCGACGCCGCTGTCGGCGAAGAATTCGCCACCGGATCGTGATCGTCGCCGTCGGCCAGCGCGTCCGCCTCGATCGCCGGGCGGACCGGAGGGGCGGCCTTGGCGGGCATTCCCGCCAGCACCGTCTGGCCCATCCAGACCGACGGCCGCTCGCGCTGCGGGTGGACCCCCCGGTAGAGCAGCACCTGCCGGGTGATGGCGCCGAAGGCGGGGGCCGCCACCTGGGCGCCGTAGTACTCGTTCCCCTGCGGCTCGGCGATCGCCACCAGCCCCACCAGGGCCGGCCGGTCGGTCGGCGCGAAGCCGACGAAGCTCGGCAGGTAGCCGTGGTAGCCGCCGCGCACGGCGATCTGCGCCGTGCCGGTCTTGCCCGCCACGCGATAACCAGGGATCGCCGCCGGCTTGCCCGTCCCCTCGGTTACCACCCCCTCGAGCAGCCGGGTGAGCTCGCGCGCCGTGGCGGGGGAGACGGGCCGGCCGGCCACCGGCGGCGCCGGATACTTCGGCAGCCGGACCTCGCCCCGGCTCACCGCGGCGACCACGTGGGGCTTGAGCAGCACCCCGTCGTTGGCCACCGCCGCGGTGGCGCTCACGAGCTGGAGCGGAGTCACCGAGATCCCCTGCCCGAAGGCGATGTAGTCCTTCTCCAGCAGCCCCCAGCGCTCGACGTTGTGGAGGATGCCGCCGCTCTCGCCGGGCAGATCGATGCCGGTCTGGCGGCCGAAGCCGAAGCCGCGGATGGTGGCGTAGAAGCGGTCGTCGTGCATTCGCTGGGCGACCCGGATGACGCCGACGTTGCTGGAGTGCGAGATCACCTCGGCGAACGTCAGCAGGCCGTAGGGCTTGTGGTCGCGCACCCGGATGTCCTTGTAGAGGGTGATCGAGCCCATGCCGCAGTCGATCCGCTCGTCCTCCCGCACCACGCCGGCCTCCAGGGCCGCGGCGGCGGTGACGATCTTGAAGGTCGAGCCCGGCTCGTAGACGTCGGCTACCGCCCGGTTGCGCCAGCTCTCGGGCGAGTAGCCACCGAAGTCGTTGGGATCGAACGTCGGGAAGGAGGCCATGGCCAGCACGCCCCCCGTGGCCGGGTCGAGGAAGATGGCGCTGCCGCGGCGGGCGTGCCGCTCCTCGATCGTCCGCGCCAGCTCGCGCTCGACGATGTGCTGCACGGTGGCGTCGAGCGTGAGGTAGAGGTCGTGCCCCGGCTCGGGATCGGAGAAGGAGAGGCCGGGCGCGGCCACCGTCCCCTGGCGGGCGTCGCGCAGCACGGTCCGCCGGCCCGGCCTGCCGGTGATCTCCCGGTCGTAGACCTGCTCCAGGCCGGCGAGGCCGTGGTTGTCGGTGCCCACGTAGCCGAGCACTTGGGCGGCGAGCTCCTTCATCGGGTAGTAGCGTTTGCTCTCGGGCACGAAGTAGAGCCCCTTGAGCTTCAGGGCGTGCACCCTCTCGGCCACCGGCGGATCGAGCTTGCGGGCCACCCAGACGAACTCGCGGTCCCCCGCGAGCTGGCGGGCGAGCTTGCCGCGGTCGAGGTCCGGCACGGCGCCCGCGATCGCGGCGGCCGCCGCCGCCGGGTCGTCGATCTCCGGCGGCACGGCGTAGACCGAGTCGACCTGGATCGACACCGCGAGCTCGCGCCCCTGGGCGTCGTAGATCGTCCCCCGTGGCGGGTCGAGGGTGACCACCCGCTGCTGCTGGCGCTCGGCCTTGCTCGCGTAGTGCTCGTAGCGGACCACCTGCAGGTCGTAGAGGCGGCCCGCGATCAGCAGCACCCAGACGAGCCCCAAGCCGGCGACGATGGAGAGCCGGCGCCTCACGGCAGCTCCTCCCAGAAGATCACCTGTTCCAGGGCCGGCGGCCGCATGCCGAGCTCGGCGACCGCCCGCTGCTCGATCCGCGTGGGGCTGGCGAGATAGGCCGCCTCCAGCCGCCGCCGCCGCTGCTCACGCGTCCGCTCCTCCAGCTCGCGCTCCAGCTTGTCGATGCGGTAGCCCGTGCGGGTCACCTCCAGGTGGATGCCGGTGTACGCCAGCAGCCCCCCGCCCAGGCAGAGCACGACCAGCAGGACCAGCGCCAGCTCGCGCGCGAGGCGCCGGTCGCGCTCGCGCACGAGATAGGAGTTGGCCACCGGCCGCGTGAAGGCATAGGCATTCCGCAACGGCTCAGAGCCTCCGGGCCGCCCGCAGCTTGGCGGAGCGCGAGCGGGGGTTGAGGTCCACCTCGCTCTCGGTGGGGCGCACCGGCTTGCGCGTCAGCACCTCGATGAGCTGGGTCTCCGAGCGCGAGCGCCCGGTCACCGGGTCGACCTCGCCGTGGGCGAGGTCGCGCAGCGAGGTCTTGACGATCCGGTCCTCCAGGCTGTGGTAGGAGATCACCACCAGCCGGCCGCCGGTCTCGAGGAGCTGCACGGCCTCCTCGATGCAGCGCTCGAGGCCCGCCAGCTCCTGGTTGACCGCGATGCGTAGCGCCTGGAAGACCCGGGTCGCCGGGTCGATCCGCTCCTCGCGGAGAGCCCGCGGGCCCTTGGCGGCGTCCACCAGAGCTTTGAGCTCTCCCGTGGTCGTGATCGGCTTCTCCGTCCGCGCGCGGGCGATCGCCCGCGCGATCCTCCGCGCATGCCGTTCCTCGCCATAGTCCCTGAAGATCGTCTCCAACTCTCCCTCCGAGGCCTGGTTGACCAGGTCCGACGCGGTCGTTTCACTCAATCCCATCCGCATGTCGAGCGGCCCGTCGAAGCGGAAGCTGAAGCCTCGCGCGGGCGTTTCGAGCTGCAGCGAAGACACGCCGAGATCGGCCAGAAAGCCCGCGATCGCGCGGACGCCGAGGCCGGCCAACGTCGCCATGAGCTGGTGGAAATTGGCCTCGACCAGGCGCACCCGCGGGCCGAAGCCGGCGAGCCGGTCCGCCGCCCGCGCCAGCGCCTCGCGGTCGCGGTCGATGCCAATGAGCTGGACGTCCGGGGACGCCCGCAGAAGGGCCTCGGCGTGGCCGCCCAGCCCCAGGGTGCCGTCGACGAAGACCCCGCCCCGCTCGGGCGCCAGGTACTCCAGCGTCTCGGCGAGCAGGACGGGGACGTGCCGGACTTCCATGGGCTTCCCCGCGCGGTGCGCCGGGCCCGCTCAGATCCCCTGGACGCTGAGCGCACGGAAGTCCTCGTCCGTGAACGGCTGCTCGTCGAGCCGCGCCACGAACCGTTCGTGGTTCCAGACCACCAGGTGGTTGAGCTGCCCGCTCACCACCACGTCGCCGTTGATGCTGGCGCTCTCCCGCAGGATCTGCGGGATCAGGATGCGCCCCTGCACGTCGAGCCGCACCTGCTGGCCGTAATAGCTGACCCGCTCCAGGTAGCGCATCTTGGCGCGGTCCGTGGACGGCATCTGCGCCAGCCGCGCCTCGATCTCCTCCCACACCGGCAGCGGGTAGAGCAGCGCCGAATCTCCCTGGACCGACGTCACGAACAGATCGAGGCCATAGCGCTCCTCCAGCAGCCGACGGAAGTCGGTCGGGATCTTCAGGCGTCCCTTGTCGTCGATCTTGGTTGGAGCGCTTCCGCGGAACATGGCCCGCCCTCACAAAAACTTCCTGACTGAGATGAAAGCGTAGCAGCTCGCTCCACTTTTGTCCATTTTTTTCCACTAGCGCCCACTGATCCGCGCGAGGTGCTCGGAAAGCGTGCGCAAACGGGGCGAAAGAGAGAATCAGGAAGGCAAATGAAAACGCCCGCGACATCGGTCGCGGGCGCGTTCAAAAGGCATTTCGAAGGAGGTCAGAACGCTGGCGGCGGGGTGGACGGCGGCGGTGGATTCGTCGCGGGCGGCGGCGTCACCGGAGGTGTCGCGACCGGCGGCGGCGCGGTATCGGTCGGCTTCGGAGTCGGCAGGGAGCCCGGCGCGGTGGGCTCGGCGTTCGTCGACGTCGACGGGGTCACGCCCGTCGTGACGCCCGGGGCCGTCTCCGCCGGGTTCCCCGAAGGGACGTTGAGGCCGCCACCCTCCTCGCCCAGGTCGGTGGCGTTGAGCTGGCGGCGGTAGTTGGCGGCCTCGGTGGGCGGATTGGCCACGATCAGCGACTTCTTCTCCAGCTCCACCATGTACTTGGCGGTCTCCTGCCGGAACACCCGCTCCTGCTCCTTGGCCCGGATCGCCTCCTGCACCTCGGAGAACGGCGGCACGCGCGACTCGCGGCGGTCGAGCACCTGCACCAGATGGAGGCCGCCGCGCGCCGGCACGGGCTCGCTGACCGCTCCCTTGGGAAGCTTCCAGACCGCCGCCTCCAGGTTCTTGTCGAGGTCGCCGGGGGAGACCCAGCCGAGATCGATGGCGTTGCTCGTCGCCCCCTTCTTCGCGGTGTCGGCGACGGCGTCGGCGAGCGAGGCGCCCCCCTGGACCTTGGCGCGGATCTCGGCCGCGGTGCGCTGCCGGTCGGCGGCGGAGAGCCCGCCGTCGTCGAGCACCACGGCCTCGCGGAGCTGAAGCTGCTCGGGCTGGCGGAACTGCTCGAGGTTCTTCCGGTAGTAGCGCCGGAGGTCCTCCTCGTCCACCTTGACCCGCCCCTGCACCTCGCGGCCGCGCACCTCCTGCACCCGCTGCTGCTTGCGGAGCTGGGCGCGGAGCTGGGCCTCGGTGATGCCGGACTGCGCCAGCGCCGCCTTGAGCTCGTCGTCCGTCTTCAGGTTGTAGCTCTGCTTGAGCTGCCCGATGGCGGCGTCGACCTGGGCCTCGGTGACCTCGACGCCGAGCTGGTCGGCGCGCGACTGGAGCAGCAGCTCGCGGAAGAGGTCGGCGTAGGCCATCTCGCCGGCCTGGCCGAGCAGCCGCTGCCGCTCGCCGGCGTCCTGCTCGCGGTGGAGGACGTCGCGCACGAGCTCCTCGCGGTGCTGCTGGTAGTCGTAGAGCGTCGCGATCTGGTCGTTGATCCGCAGGACGACGCGGTTCAGCACCTCGGCGCGGGCCGTCGAGCTCAACGCGGGCGCGAGCGCGAAGGCGAGGATCAGGGTCAGGCTAGCGAGCTTTCTGGGCATGGTTGTAGGAACCTTGGTAGGCGAACGGTAAATTCCGCTCATAAACCTTCACATCATAATGACTTCGGGCCTCCTGGACCAGCGAGCGCAGGAGTCGGTCGGCCCGCTGCTGGCGCAGCCGGCCGAGGATCTCCCCCCGCGCGGCGCCGAGCGGCACCACCTCGGCCGGCTCGCGCGCGGTCACCTGGAAGAGGTGGAACCCGTATTCGGCCGGCACCACGGGGCTCACCTCGCCCGGCTTCAGCGCGAAGATCAGATCGGCGAACGACGGCGGCAGGTCGCCCCGCGCCAGCTCCCCCTGGTACCCGCCGCCGTCGGCCTGCGGCCCGCGCGAGAGGCGCCGGGCGACCTCCTCGAAAGGGGTCCCCGCCGCGATCTCGCGCCGGGCCTCCTCGGCGGCCTTGCGGTCGCCGGTGAGGATCTGCCGCAGCCGCACCCGCTCCGGCCGCGCGAAGTCCTGCCGGTGCTCCTGGTAGTAGCGGGCGATCTCCGCCTCGCCGGGCTCCTGCTTGAGCCCCCTTTCCAGCAGCGCGTCGATCGCCTGGCGGGCATCGCCAGGATCGCCGGTGGGATGGACGAGCCCACGGTCGGTGGCGAGCCGGACGAGCAGGCGTTCGTCGAGAAACTGATCGAACAGCTCGGAGAGGACGTCGCTTCCGAGCACCCCGCCGGCTTCCCCGACGTTGCGAGCGACATAGCGCTCGAATTCGGCGTAGCGCGCCTCGGAGTCGCCGACCCGCGCCGCGGCGTCCGGCGGCGGCGGGGCGGCCCGCTGGCAGGCGGCGGCGAGGAGGACCACGCTCCAGCCGAGCCGCGAGACCCTCCCGGAAATCATTGCGACAACGACTCCAGCGTCTGCCGCGCCGTGGTGACCATCTGCCGGCCGCCGCCGCCCGGCAGGGTCAGCACCCCGGTGGGGCTGAAGCTCGCGCCGGGGAGGGTCGAGACCATCTCGATCAGCCGCTCGACGTCGATCCGCGCGTCGCGCCGCAGCCGGATGATCAGCTCGCCGCTCTTGGCCGAGATCGACTGCACGCGCAACGACTCGGCCAGCCGCTTGAGGGCGGCCACCTCGACCAGCGTCTCGACCGGCGACGGGGGCGGGCCGAAGCGGTCGGCGAGCTCGGCGAGCATCTCCCGCTCGGGCTCCTCGGCGATCTTGCGGTAGAGCTCCATGCGCAGGTTGGCGTCGTCCACGTAGTCGGGGGGGATCGACATCGGCACCGGCAGGTCGAGCGCCACCGACGGCGCCTCCTCGACCGTCTCGCCGCGCAACTCGCGCACCGTCTCCTCCAGCAGCTTGAGATAGGTCTCGATCCCCACCGCGCCGATATGGCCGCTCTGCTCGCCCCCCAGGAGGTTGCCGGCGCCGCGGATCTCCAGGTCGCGCGCCGCGATGCGGAACCCCGCCCCGAGGTCCGAGAACTCGCGCAGGGCGGCCAGCCGCTTGCGCGCAGCCTCCGAGAGCGTCCGGTCCTCGGCCACCGTGAAGTAGCAGTAGGCGAGCTGGTTGCTCCGCCCGACCCGGCCACGAAGCTGGTAGAGCTGGGCGAGGCCGAAGCGGTCCGCCCGGTGGACGATCATCGTATTGACGTTCGGGATGTCGATGCCGTTCTCGATGATCGTCGTCGCCAGCAGGACGTCGAAATCGCCGCGGGTGAAGGCGTGCATCCGCCGCGACAGCTCCTCCTCGTCGAGCTGGCCGTGCCCCACGGTGACGCGGATGCCGGGGACGATCTCGCGCAGCTTGGCCAGCCGGTCCTCGATCGACTCCACCCGGTTGTAGACGTAGTAGACCTGCCCGCCCCGCTCCAGCTCGGCCTCGATCGCCTCGCGCACCAGGTTGTCGCTGTAGGGGAGGATTGCCGTCTCCACCGCCATACGGTCGCGAGGGGGCGTCTCGATCACCGAGAGGTCGCGCACGTTGGCGAGCGAGAGCTGGAGCGTGCGCGGCACCGGGGTGGCCGACATGGCCAGCACGTGCACGTTCTTCTTGAGCTGCTTCAGCCGCTCCTTCTGGGCGACGCCGAAGCGCTGCTCCTCGTCGACGATCAGCAGGCCGAGCTTGGGGAGCTGGATGTCCTTCGACAGCAGCCGGTGGGTGCCGATGAGGATGTCCACTTTGCCTTCATTCAATCGCTTCTTGAGCTCCCGCATCTCGGCGGGCGAGCGGAAGCGCGACACCATCTCGATGCCGATGGGAAAACCGGCGAACCGCCTGCGGAAGGTCTCCAGGTGCTGGTCGGCCAGGATGGTGGTCGGCGCCAGCACCGCCACCTGATAGCCGCCGTCCACCGCCTTGAAGGCGGCGCGCATGGCGACCTCGGTCTTGCCATAGCCGACGTCGCCGCAGAGCAGGCGGTCCATGGGCCGCTCGCGCTGGAGGTCCTCGCGGATGGTGGCGATCGCCTCGAGCTGATCCGGCGTCTCCTCGTAAGGAAAGGCGGCCTCGAACTGGTGCAGCATGTCGGTGTCGGGGGGCATCGCCGGGGCGCGGGCGACCTGGCGCTCGGCGTAGAGCTTGAGCAGCTCCCCGGCCATGTCGCGCATCCCCTTCTTGACCCGCGCCTTGGTCTTGTTCCAGGAGGTGCCGCCGAGCTGGTCGAGGCGGGGGGCGACCCCCTCGATGCCGCTGTATTTCTGCACCTGGTCGATGCGCGAGAGCGGCAACAGCAGGCGCTTGCCGCCGGAGTAGGAGATCTCCATCACCTCGGTCTCGGCGGCGGCGCCGGCGGACGCGAGATCGCGGAGGGCCGGCGGCAGCCCCCCCGCGCCGTCGCCGTTCCCCCCCACCGAGCGGAGGGCCACGAATTGGCCGATGCCGTGGTCCACGTGCACCACGAAGTCCCCCACCTTGAGGTCGCGCAGGCTGGAGAGGAAGGGCCCGAAGCGCGAGCGGGCCGGCCGGCGCTGGAGCTTCGCCTGCGCCAGGAGCTGCTGCTCGCCGTAGACCACCACGCCGGCCGGCGGCAGCCGGAAGCCGCGCCCGAGATCCCCCGCCACCAGCTCGACCCCGCCGCGGCCGAGCTGCAGCTCGCGCCCTTCGAGCAGCTCCTCGATCCGCCGGCGGTGGGCCGGCGAGACCACCACGATGCACCGCTCGCCACGGGCCCGGGCGGTGGCGACCTCCTGGGGGAAGCGGGGGAGCTGACCGTGGAAGAGATCGGTCAGAGCGCCATGAAAATCGGCCCCCTTCCCCTCGCCGTCCCGGCCGCCGCCCACGACCAGATCGCGCAGCCGCAACGCCGCCGTCTCCAAGGTCTCCCGCACCCGCTCGGCGGGCTCCTCCAGCATCTCGGGAGGGACCGCGAGGCGGCCGTGCTCCCGGCGCGCCGTGAAGTCGGTCTCCAGCCGCTCGGCGTGATGGACCACCTCCCCCTCCAGAGCCGGCGGATCGACCGCGAACACCAGCGGCTGGCCCAGCACCTCGGGGAGCGAGATGGTCCCCTCCGCGAGCAGCGGCAGGTAGTTCTCCCAGCCGGGAAACTCGCCCCGCGTCCGCAGCCCCTCCAGCAGCTCCGCCGCCTCGGGGCCCCAGTCCGGATCGGCCGTCTGGCCGCCGGAGAGCAGGTCGGCCAGGAGCCGCGCCTCCTCCGCCCCGGCGGGGAAGAGGGAGAGCGGCAGGATGCGGATCGAGTCGAGGGTGTCCTCCGAGCGCTGCGACTGGGGGTCGAACCAGCGGATCGACTCCACGGTGTCGCCGAACAGGTCGAGCCGGATCGGGGTCTCCTCGCCCGGCGGGAAGAGGTCGACGATGCCGCCGCGCACGGCGAAGTCCCCCACTTCGTAGACGAGGTCGGTGCGCCGGAACCCGTGGCGGGTGAGGTGGGCGACCAGCTTCTCGATGGGGTGGTCCTCGTTCGGTTTGACGGTGACGACGGCGCGGAGATAGGCCTCGCGGGTGGGCAGGCGTCGGAAGAGGGCGCGGGGGGTGGCGACCACGGTGGTCAGCTTCCCTGAGGCCACGCAGTCGAGCGCCACCGACTCCTGGGCCCGCACCATCAGGGAGGTTTCGGTCTCCTGGTAGGGGGTCAGGGAGGGGGAGGGGAAGTAGACGCTCCCCTCCTCGCGGCCGAACAGCCGCGCCGCCTCCATCCAGGTCAGGGCGTCGGCCTCGCGCGGCACCAGCACCAGCACCGGCCGCTTGAGATCGCGGGCCAGGAGCTCGCCCACCCACGCCGCCGCGGGCACGGGCAGGCGCACGACGTCCCCAAGCCCCTGGAGGAGGGTCTTGTAGGGCGCGCTGCTGCGGAGGATTCGGGAGAGGTCCTCCCAAACCGGATCGGCCATGCAGGGAGTCTAACGTCGATCGGGGACCGGCGGATTCCGGGGCCCGGACCGGTTATCCTAGTGGAATGCACCGGGTCGTTCAGCAGAGGAGCAGAAGAGAGGGATGATGGTAAGGCTCCGTCCAGACATCTCGCCTGAGGAGGAAGAGGCCCTCCTCGAGCGCTATCGCCAAATGAGTCCCTTTGAAAAAATCCAGGAAGTACTGTGGCTCAACCAAATAGCCTTCGAAGAGGAAGCCGCAAGAATTCGGGCTCAATATGGCCCGGATACTACTGATCGTGAGGTGCGTCTAAGGATCTTATCCCGACAGGTCGATCAGGAGACGATGATCAAAGGATTTGGTTGGGACCCTGAGGTCAAAGGGTACTAAGGGTAGTAGAGGAGCGGGGATCGACCCCGCGGTCTGACTCTCTGACCTACCGCCGCTGCAACCCCTCGCCCGGAGCCTGGACCCGCGCCACCACCCACTCCCGGCCGCGCACGAAGGCGAGCGGCACGATCAGGCAGGCGAGGACGCCGCCGAGGAGCTGGGCCCACCAGGTGAGCCAGGAGAGCTCCCCCTGTGGCTGCTGGAAACCATACACGCTCAAGCCCGCCCCCCAGATCAGCGCCGCGATGATGCCGACGCAGAGGGCGGATTCCGATGTCTGATCCTCAAACCTGAACATTTCGATCTCCTCCTGGGCCGGGCTTTGCGCTTTCTCGCGGTGCCAGCCGGCGAAAACTGCCAACAGCAAAGGCCGTGCCATGCTGATCCCGCCCTGCTGTGCTAGGCTCCGTCGTCGATTTTTTCTCCCGGAGGAGGGATTCATGCCGACCCGTTATCCCCAGGAAGCCGTGCTCCGCGACGGCCGCCGCCTGCTGATACGTCCGTTCACCGCGAACGACGTCGACCCGTTGTATGAGTTTTTCCTGCGCCTCCCCGAGGACGTGCGCCGCTTCGCCTGGGACCGCATCGACAACCGCCTCCTGGTCGAGGGCTGGGGGCGCGAGCTCGACTACGCCAAGGTGCTCCCCCTGCTGGCCTGGGACGGCCATAAGGTGGTGGCGGACGCGACGCTCCACCGGCGGACGGGGAGCCCCCTGCGCATGGTCGGCCGCGTCAAGTGGCTGATCGATCCCGCCTACCGGGGAGTGGGGCTGGGGACGCTCCTGATCAACAACTTCATCGACACCGCCCGCGCCGACGGCCTGCGCCACCTCACCTGCATGCTGATCTCGGACTTCGAGGCCGACGCCGTCGAGACCCTGAAGAACATCGGCTTCCAGGGCTACACCATCCCGGGCTACGGGACGGACCCTGACGGCAATCAGCACGACATGATCAAGATGGTCCTGAAGCTGTGACGGCGGGCGGCCTCTACCGCTCGTCCCGCCCGTGCGCGTGGGCCGGCGGCGAGGTGGCCTCGACGGCCTTGAACGGCTCCAGGATCTTGTAGGTGTGGGCGGCCCCCCTGGGCACCACCCAGGAGTCCCCCTCCTCCAGGATCACCATCTGCCCCTCGAGATGGAGCTCGGCCCGCCCCGCGATCACGTAGCCCACCGTCTCGTAGTCCCGCCGGCTCTCGGGCTTTTCCCCTTCAGCCGGCTCCTCCTCCCACAGGCGCATCGAGACGTGCACCCCCGAGGCGAGGTACTTCTGACCGAGCGCTCCATGGGGGGAGTGCCGGGAGTCGATCTTGGTCACCGTGGTGTCGCTCATCGCTCTCTCCTCCTTCCCCGGGACCTTTTTGCACGAGCGCTGCCAGCCCATGGCACGTCCGTTGCTCCATGCTGGGCCCAGGGGGACAGCACTTTCCCCGCTGACACCGACAAGGAAGGAGACGACGACGATGCCGATGATCCTGCTGTCCAAGGGAGCGGAGATCCTGCTGGTCCAGTTCCACGAGCAGAAGGGGGACCGTGTCGGCGCCAAGGTGGGTGACCGGCTGCCCGAGCAGGCCTTCACGGAAGCCGCGGCCGAGAGCCCCGGCGTCGATTTCGAAGGCGCCACGCAGACCCTGCTGGAAGGGAGCCTCATCCGCCAGGAGGACGGGGAATTCATCCTCACCCAGGAGGGGTACGACTATCTCTACAAGCGGACCGGGCACCGGGTGGGGGAGGGTTAACCCCCCGCCCGCTTCGCCTTGTAGCCCGCCTTCACGAGCTCGGCGACCAGCCGCTCGGCGTGGTCGCCCTGGACCTCGAGCTCGAAGGCCGGGGAGCCGTCGGCGGTCTTCCCGGCCTTCAGCGCGCCGCCGCCCCCGCACATCCGCTTCCAGGACGCGAGCAGCGCCTCCGCCGCCGGCCGCGCCAGCACCAGCGGGCCCGCCACCGTCACCGTCTTGCCGCCGCGCCCCCCCTTCTCCCTCCGGACCCGTGGAGATTGCGAGGAGGGCGGCAGGCTGGCCGCGGGCTCCTGTTGGGCCGGAGACTCCCGCCGGGCGCCGGGAGACTCCGTGGAATAGACGGTCCGGCTTTTTTTCAGTGTCATGGCTGTTTTTTCATTGTTTGAGACGGTGGGACATTGTTTTTTCGTCTCGAACATTGTTACAGGGTCTCAAACAATGTTCCAGGCCGCCAAACAATGTTTGAAGCCAAAAAACAATGTTTGGGACGAAAAAACAGACGGAAAGGATATAGTTGCGGAATCCGATGTGGATCTCCGTGCTATTCCTGGCCCTGCTCGCCCCCACCCTCCTGCAGAGTCCTGGAGCCGCCGCCCCGGCCTCCCTGACCGATTTCACCGGTGTCTACGCCTACCGGGACGGGGCGACCGTGGCGATCGTCCCCAGGCGCGGCGAGCTCGTCGCCATCCTCGACGAGGCGCTCTATGGGCTCCGCCGTGTGAATGGGGACGAGTTCCGCAATGGGGTCGGTCAGCCCGTCCGGTTCGTCCGCGGCGAGCGCGGCGAGGTGGTGGGGGTCAAGGAGGGGGAGGACTATTTTCCCCGCCGGACAGCCACGGTCCCGGCCGAGCTCGTCGCCCTGACCGTGCCCCGCGAGGGGGCTGCGGCCTCCTGGCGCCGCCGGCCGCCGGCCCAACTGGACGACGGCTTGGAGATCGGGACGCCGGCCGAGGCGGGCTTCCGCGAGCGGACGCTCGACGGGCTCGTCCAGTCGATCGCGAGCGAGAAATACCCGGACGTGCACGGCGTGCTGCTCTGGCGCCGGGGCAAGCTCGTCTACGAGGAGTACTTCTACGGCTTCGACCGCGACCGCCCGCACCCGTTGCGCTCGGCCACCAAGAGCTTCCACTCGGTGCTCCTCGGCATCGCCGTCGACCGCGGCAAGATCCGCAGCGACCAGCAACCCATCGCCGAGCTGCTCCCCTGGCCGGTCGCCTCGCTCGCCAATCCCGATCCGCGCAAGGCCCGCATCACCGTGGGCGATCTGCTCTCGATGCGCACCGGGCTCGCCTGCGACGACCGGGACGCCTCCTCTCCGGGGAACGAGCAGCTCATCTACTCCAAGCCCGACTGGGCGCGTTTCACCCTGGACCTGCCCATGGTGGCCGATCCGGGCACGGTGGCGCGGTACTGCTCCGGCGGGACGCACGTGGCGGGGCGCCTGGTCGAGCGCGCCACCGGCGAGGACCTCCTCAGCTTCGCCCGGAAGAGCCTCTTCGAGCCGCTCGGGTTCAAGGGCTACCGGTGGCCCTATCAGCCGGTGCCGGAGAACGCGGGCACCTTCGGACAGCTCTACCTCCGCCCCCGGGACATGCTGAAATTCGGGATCATGGTCCTCGACAAGGGGCGCTGGAAGGGGCTCCAGATCGTCTCCCAGGGCTGGATCGAGCGCTCCACCCGGCAGCGGGCGCGGATTGGCAGCCGGGGATACGGCTATCTCTGGTGGTGGCAGACCTTCCAGGTGGGCTCCGGCGCCGGCCGGCGGGATGTGGAGGCCCTCCTCGCCACCGGCAACGGGGGGCAGAAGATCTACATCATCCCCTCCCTCCAGTTGGTCGCGGTCTTCACGGGCGGGGCCTACAACGCCCCCCAGGACTCGGCGCCGAACGCGATCCTGCCCGAGGTCCTGCTGCCGGATCTGCTCCATCCATGAGAGCGGAATAACGGCGTATACTTCGCCGTTCCAGTAGAGCACGAGCTCGCCTGATGTAGGATTCCGTGCGGCCCCCCGGCGAGCCGTCGAGAGGACGTTGTTCGAGGAAAATCGTCTTGGAAGACATCCGTAATTTCTGCATCATCGCCCACATCGACCACGGGAAATCGACCCTGGCCGACCGCCTCATCCAGCGCTGCGGGGGGGTGGAGGCGCGCGAGTTCCGCGACCAGATCCTCGACTCGATGGATATCGAGCGCGAGCGCGGCATCACCATCAAGAGCAACACCATCACCCTCAATTACACCGCCCGGGACGGCAAGACCTACCGGCTGAACCTCATCGACACCCCCGGCCACGTCGACTTCTCCCACGAGGTGCGCCGCTCGCTGATGTCCTGCGAGGGGGCGCTGCTCCTGGTCGACGCCTCCCAGGGGGTCGAGGCGCAGACCGTCGCCAACCTCTACCTGGCGCTGGAGTACGACCTGGAGATCGTGCCAGTCATCAACAAGATCGACCTCCCCTCGGCCGAGGTGGAGCGGGTGCGCGAGGAGATCGACGCCGACCTCGGGCTCGACCCCTTCGAGGCCGTGCTCTGCTCGGCCAAGCAGGGGATCGGCATCGACGACGTGCTGGAGGCGGTGGTGACCCGCATCCCGCCCCCCGTGGGCGAGCCGGATGCGCCGCTGCGCGCCCTGATCTTCGACGCCCAGTACGACGTCTACCGTGGGGTCGTGCTGATCTGCCGGGTCAAGGAGGGGAGCATCCGCCGCGGCCAGAAGATCCTCCTCATGCACACGGCCAAGGAGTACCAGGTCGAGGAGGTCGGCCTGCTGCAGCTCAAGCGGGTCGAAGCGGACGAACTCGAGGCCGGCGCCGTCGGCTACGTCATCGCCGGCGTCAAGGCGGTGTCGGAGATCAATGTCGGCGACACCATCACCGAGGCGGACCGCCAAGCGGCCGAGCCGCTCCCCGGCTACAAGGAGGCCAAGCCGGTCGTCTTCTCCTCGATCTACCCGATCGCCAGCGACGACTACGAGGACCTCGCCAAGGCGCTCGACAAGCTGAAGCTCAACGACGCCGCCCTGACCTTCCAGAAGGACTCGTCGAGCGCGCTCGGCTTCGGCTTCCGCTGCGGCTTCCTCGGGCTGCTCCACCTGGAGATCGTGCAGGAGCGGCTGGAGCGCGAGCACGACCTCTCCCTCCTCCTCTCCGCCCCCTCGGTGCAGTACGAGGTGGTGCTCACCAACGGCGAGGAGATGACGGTGGACAACCCGGCGCTCTTCCCCGACCCCGGGAGCATCGACTTCATCCGCGAGCCCTACATCAAGGCGTCGATCATGATCCCCGAGCGCTACCTGGGGGCGGTGATGGAGCTCTGCCGCGAGCGGCGGGGAGAGGGCACCTCCTTCGAGTACCTGGCCGTGGGGCGCCTGCAGGTGACCTCCGAGCTGCCGCTGGCCGAGATCCTGTTCGACTTCTACGACCGGCTGAAGACGGTCACGCAAGGGTATGGGTCGTTCGACTACGACATCACCGACTACCGCCAGACCGACCTCGTGAAGGTGGACATCCTGGTCAACGGCGACAAGGTGGACGCCCTCTCGCAGCTCGTGCACCGCGAGAAGGCCCGCCAGCGCGCCCTCCACTACTGCGAGCGGCTGGCCGAGACCATCCCGCGGCAGAACTTCAAGATCGCCATCCAGGGCGCCATCGGCGGCAACATCATCGCCCGCGCGACGATCAACGCCTTCCGCAAGGACGTCACCGCCAAGTGCTACGGCGGCGACATCTCGCGGAAACGGAAGCTGCTGGAGAAACAGAAGGAGGGCAAGAAACGTATGAAGATGGTGGGCTCGGTCGAGATCCCCCAGGAGGCCTTCCTCGCGGTGCTCAAGGCGGGGCCGAACGAATGAGCCCTCACCCCTGCCCCTCTCCCGACCCCTCCCCCCTCCCTCACCGGGAGAGGGGAACCGCCCCAGGAATGCCCCCCTCGCGCACCCTGTTTTTATAGACAATGTCCAACGAGACGCCCAAGCTCCCCGAGATCATCCCTGTCTTTCCCTTGACCGGCTCGCTGCTGCTGCCGGGCAATCTCCTGCCGCTCAACATCTTCGAGCCGCGCTACCGCAACATGGTAGCCGACGCGCTGGAGGGGGATCAGCTCATCGGCATGGTCCAGCCGTTTGAGCCCCGGCAGGACAACTGGGTGGCGAACGCCGAGCGGCCGGAGAGCCCCGAGATCTACACCATCGGCTGCCTCGGCCGCATCGAGGAGCACGAGCCGCAGGACGACGGCCGCTATCTGATCGTCCTGCGCGGAGTCTCCCGCTTTCGCGTCCGCCAGGAGCTGCCGCTCCAGCGCGGCTACCGGCGCGTGATGGCCGACTACTCCGAGTTCCAGCGGGACTTCGACGAGCTCAACGTCTTCCTCAACCCCTCCCAGATGATGCGCGCCCTGCGCGCCTTCGGCGAGGAGCACGACCTGGATCTCGACTACGACCTCCTGGCGAGCGTGCCCGGCATCTCGCTCTTGAACGGCCTCTCCGTGGCCCTCCCCTTCCGCCCGGCGGAGAAGCAGGCCCTGCTCGAGGCGGCCGATCCGGCCGTACGAGAAGAGCTCCTGCTGACGTTGATGGGAATGGGGATCGAGCCCCTCTCGACCGACGAGTACTACTCGCCCCCGGTCCTCAACTGATTCTCAAGGAGACACCCACCATTTCCCAGATCGACGGCGACATCCGAGGGATCAAGGCGTCCGAGGTCCGCGCCCTGGAGCGCACCTACCGCCGCCGCGTCGACCCGCGGCAGGTGGTCTCCCCCGAGCTTGCCCGGCATCTGACCGAGACCTCCCGGCAGCTCAACCGGCAGGTCGGAGTCCTGCTCGGGCGCGACGGCAACGTGCGCAACGTCATCGTGGGGGACGCCCACAGCCTCACCCTCCCCGACATCGGCCGCCTGCGCGGCGGCGTCGGCCGCTTCCGCGGCCTGCGGCTCGTCCATACCCACCTGAAGGGGGAGCCGCTGACCCGCGACGACTTGAACGACCTCGCCCTGCTGCGGCTCGACCTCGTGGCCGCGATCGAGGTCCTCGACACCGGCCTGCCCGGACGGATCGACCTCGCCCATCTGGCCCCGCTCGGACCGGACGGCGAGGATCACAACGGCCACGAGCCCTTCGAGCGCGTCCAGGCGCCGGACGTCCACCAGCTCCGCTTCGACGTCGAGGCCACCATGAAGGCCCTGGAGGACGAATTCGCCCGCGTCACCAGAGCCTCGGGCGAGACGGAGAAGGAGCGGGCGCTGGTGGTCGGCATCGTCCCCGAGGACGAGCACTTCGAGGAGATGCTGGAGCTGGTGCGCTCGGCCGGGGTGGCGGTCGCCGGCACCGTGCGCCAGAAGCGCTCGCAGGTCCACCCGCGCACCGTGGTGGGCAGGGGCAAGCTCCAGGAGATCGTGCTCGAAGCCATGCGCGGGCGGGCCACGGTCGCCGTCTTCGACATCGACCTCAAGCCGGCGCAGAGCCGCGCCTTCGAGGACGCCACCGGCCTCAAGGCGATCGACCGCACCCAGCTCATCCTCGACGTCTTCGCCCAGCGCGCGCGCAGCCGGGACGGCAAGCTCCAAGTCGAGCTGGCGCAGCTCAAATATTCGTTGCCCCGCCTGACCGAAAGAGACGCCGGCCTCTCGCGCCTGGCCGGCGGCATCGGCGGCCGGGGTCCGGGCGAGACCGTGATCGAGATCGGCCGCCGCCGCATCCGTGACCGCATCCGGGCGCTGGAGAAGCAGGTGGAATCCTTGTCGCGCCAGCGGGATCTGCGGCGCAGGCGCCGCCGGGAGGAGGGGGTGCCGGTGCTTTCGATCATCGGCTACACCAACGCCGGCAAGAGCACGCTGCTGAACGCGATGACGGGCAGCGAGGTGGAGGCCGAGAACAAGCTCTTCATGACCCTCGATCCCACCAGCCGCCGCCTGCGCTTCCCGCGCGAGGGGGAGGTGGTGATCACGGACACGGTGGGCTTCATCGCCGACCTGCCGCCGGACCTCGTGGCCGCATTCCGAGCCACCCTCGAAGAGCTGGCCGACGCCGACCTCCTCCTTCACGTGGTGGACGCCGCGGACCCGCGTCTGGAGCAGAAGCTGGAGGCGGTGGAGCGCCTGCTGACCGAACTCCACCTCGCGGACATCCCGCGCCTCCTCGTCCTCAACAAGACCGACCTCCTGGAGCCGCACGAAGCCGCCGCTCTCGCCCGCCGCTTTAAAGCGGTCGCCGTGAGTGCGGTCAAGCGCCAAGGCCTGGCGGATCTTGTCCATGCCGCCGAGGAGCGGCTGGGGCGGGAGAAGCCGCTGATGAAGACGTATGGGGAGGGGGCGGAACCGGTGGCACCGACGGTAAATCCGTTGTAGAATCGCGTGTAGAGGAAAAATCATCATGGCTCTCAAAGACCCGAAGCCGCAAGACGAAGATGTGGAGATCCCCGGCAGCCATTGGGATGACCCTGAGCACAAGCGGCTCTGGGTGGAGGAGGCGGAGCGGCGTTATCAGGAGATTCTCGATGGGAAGGTGAAGACCATCTCTGCCGAAGAGGCCATTCGGCGTGCGCGTGCCGCCCTTCGATGAAGGTTCCAGAGCTTCATCCCGATGCAACCGAAGAGCTTATCGACTCCGCCCAGTATTTAAACAAAGCTACGCTTGGCTTGGGCGATCGGTTCCTTGACGAATTCTTCAGAGTGCTCCAAAGGATAGGTGAATACCCAGAATCTGGCTTCCGAATTGCCGGTCGGGTGCGTGGCGCGAAAGTTTCTGTCTTTCGTTATGACGTCATCTATAGGCTCGAGAAGAGCCGCATTTATGTTATTGCCGTAGCCCACCAACGTCGTAAGCCCGGTTATTGGAGAGGACGAATCTGATCCTGTCAAGGCGGTAAAGTATGTCGGTCGTCGCTCGAGATATTGGCACACTAATCACGCGGAACCCTGAGATCCGAAGCGGCCGCCCTATTCTGGCCGGGACAGGCGTCTCGGTACATAGCGTCGTAATCCGTTACAAGCATGGATTGACACCCGAGCAGATCGCCGATGATTTTGGTCATCTCTCCTTGGCTCAGGTCTACGCGGCGCTTACTTACTACCATGCCAACCGCGAGGAGATCGAAACCGATCTCGCAGAGGAAGAAAGACTCTACGACCACTTGGCAAGCGAGCATGAACGATCTGGTGCAAGCTCATGGGAGAAGCAGAAGACCCCATCTCGACATGAGCCGCTCTGAAGCCCACCCCGGCCTCTACCTCCACATCCCCTTCTGCTCCGTCATCTGTCCCTACTGCGACTTCGCGGTCCTGACCGGCGGGCCGGAGAAGCGGAGGCAATTCGCCGATCATCTGATCTCCGAGATCTCTCTGTGGAGTCCGGGCCGCTCGATGTTCGAAGGGATCGACACGATCTACTTCGGCGGCGGCACCCCCTCGGCGCTCGCGCCGGAGGACATCGCGCGCATCTTAGGTGCGGTTCGCGAAAACCTTTCGGTCCAGGATGGCGCCTGGGTCTCCTTTGAGGCCAATCCCGAGGATGTCAACCCGGCGAGTGTCCGGGCCTGGAGGGATCTCAACGTCCGGTTCCTCTCTCTCGGGATTCAATCCTTCGACGCGGACGCTCTGAAATTTCTGGGCCGCCGGCACGATCCCGAGGCGGCGCGGCGGAGCGTGGAGACAGCCCGCGACGCGGGGTTCGATACGATCTCGATCGATCTGATCTACGGATTGCCGGGCCAGCCGTTCGAGATCTGGAGGCATACCCTGGAGCAGGCGGTCGCCCTTCAGCCGGACCACATCTCCTGCTATCAGCTCACGTTTCATGAGGGGACGCCGTTCGGGTTCCGTCTCGCCCGCGGCAAGATGAGCGAGCTTCCGGAAGAGGATCAGGCGGAGATCTTCCTGTTCACGCACGAATTCCTCCGCGATCACGGCTATCTGGCGTATGAGGTCTCGAATTTCGCCCGCTCTCCGGAGCACCGCTCGCGTCACAATCAGAAATACTGGCATCACGTCCCCTATCTCGGCCTCGGTCCCTCGGCGCACTCCTTCTCCGGTACCCGCCGCTGGTGGAACGAGCGCAAGCTCGGGCCCTACGAAAAGAGGATCGAGGACGGCGAGCGCCCGGTCGCGGGCTCCGAGGATCTGACGCGCGAGGACCTGGCTCTCGAAACGTTGATGCTGGGCTTGAGGACGGCCGACGGGATCGATCTGAATGAATTCCGGGAGCGCTACGGGATCGATCTGCGGAAACGGAACGAGCCGCTCATCGAGCGGCTCGTTCGGGAAGGCCTCCTCCGGATGGAGGGAAGCCTTTTGATCCCGACCCTGGAGGGTCTCGCCGTCACGGACTCCCTCGCCCGGGGCTTCGAGACCGGCGCGGGATGAGGCTATTTCCGCTTTGCCACGATCTCCATCATCTTTGCTTCCTTGCCGTCCGGACCCGGCCCGTACATCTCGTTCTTGAAGCTGTTGTCGTCCAGCCAGGTGATGACCGACTTCATCGAGGACTTCTTGCCGGACATGGGGTCCCAGACGTCCCCGTTGTACGTGCAGATCTTGACGGCGTCGTCGCAGGTCCCGGTCTGGTACATGATGCCGGTCCCCATGTTGTCCACCCAGGAGCTGACGTACTGCTTGCCGACGTTGTCGTACGCATCGGTACCCCTTCCCTCGAAGGGCATGCCCATCATATTGCCCTTCCAGGTGTGCTCGACGTAGCGGCCGCCGAACAGGACCTCTCCGTGCATGGTGCCGGTGGACTCCACGGGCGGCTGGCCGGGGGCCATCCAAGCCTTGTTCGTGAACGTCCAGTCGCCGGCCAGGCGGGCCAGCTTCTTCTGCTGCTCCCCCGGGGCCATGGCCTTCATCATGGCCTCCATCTCGGCATTGCTCATGGCGGGGGCGTCCTTCGGCTTGTCCTGCGCGAGGGCGGGTAGCGCCGCGAGGGCGAGCAGGGACAGCGCGACAGCGATCGACCGTACCTTCATGATGTTTCCTCCTTTGAGATCCTCGACGTGGATAAACGAAAACAACGGAACGGGGACCCTGGAACCGGACCGGAGATCCGGCGCCTCTTGAATTACGCTGCGTTACCGCATAACATACCACTCCGGACCGGTCGCGTCAACTGGGAACCGAATCCCACTCCTGTATCATGGGCCGCCTCGAACGACCGGCATTGAGCTTCTGTCTAAAGAATCTATGGCTTACGACGCTTCTTCCATCGAAGTCCTGACCGGGCTGGAGCCGGTGCGCAAGCGCCCCGGCATGTACACCTTCACCGACCGGCCCGACCACCTCGCCCAGGAGGTCATCGACAACGCGGCCGACGAGGCGATCGCCGGCTACTGCACGGAGATCGTGGTCACCCTCCACGAGGACGGCTCGCTCTCGGTGTCCGACAACGGCCGCGGCATGCCGGTCGACCTCCACAAGGGGGAGAAGGTGCCCGGAGTCGAGGTGATCCTCACCCGCCTGCACTCGGGCGCCAAGTTCTCCGACAAGAGCTACCGCTTCTCCGGCGGCCTCCACGGCGTCGGCGTCTCGGTGGTCAACGCCCTCTCCTCCAGGCTGGAGGTGTGGGTGAAGCGCGAGGGCAAGGAGCACCACATGGCCTTCGCCGACGGCCAGAAGACCTCGAATCTCAAGGTCGTGGGCACCGTCGGCCAGCGCAACACCGGCACCACCGTCCGCTTCTGGGCGGATCCCAAGTTCTTCGACTCCCCCAAATTCAGCATCCCGAAGATCAAGCACGTCCTGCGCGCCAAGGCGGTGCTCTGCCCGGGCCTCCACATCCGCTTCGTCCACGAGGAGGTGCCTGAGGACAACGAGGACTGGTTCTACGAGGACGGCCTCAAGGATTATCTCACGGACGAGCTCGCGGGGTGCCAGACCGTGCCGGACGAGCCGTTCATCGGCCACTTCCGCGGCCAGGACGAGGAGGTCGACTGGGCCGTCTGCTGGCTGGGCGAGGAGGAGGAGACGTCGGACGGGGTGGGCGAGAGCTACGTCAACCTGATCCCCACGACGCAGGGGGGCACGCACGTCAACGGCTTCCGCTCCGGCCTCACGGACGCCATCCGCGAGTTCTGCGAATTCCGCGACCTGCTGCCGCGCGGGGTCAAGCTGGCGCCCGAGGACGTCTGGTCCCGCTGCTGCCACGTGCTCTCGGTGCGCATGAAGGACCCGCAGTTCACCGGCCAGACCAAGGAGCGGCTCTCCTCGCGCGAGGCGGCGGCGTTCGTCTCCGGCGTCGCCAAGGACTCCTTCGCCCTCTGGCTCAACCAGCACACGGCCGACGCCGAGCGGATCGCCCGCCTGGCGATCGACAGCGCCCAGTCGCGCCTGCGCTCGGGCAAGCAGGTGAAGCGGAAGACGGTCACCTCCGGCCCGGCCCTCCCCGGCAAGCTCGCCGACTGCACCAGCCAGGACCTTGGCCTGACCGAGCTCTTCCTGGTGGAAGGGGACTCGGCGGGCGGCTCGGCCAAACAGGCGCGCAGCAAGGAGTTCCAGGCGATCCTCCCCCTGCGCGGCAAGATCCTCAACACCTGGGAGGTCGACCCCACCGAGGTGCTCGGCTCGCAGGAGGTGCACGACATCGCCGTGGCCCTCGGGGTTGACCCCGGCACGGAGAAGCGCGACGGCCTGCGCTACGGCAAGGTCTGCATCCTCGCCGACGCCGACTCCGACGGCGCCCACATCGCGACCCTCCTCTGCGCCCTCTTCCTCCGCCACTTCCGCGGCCTGGTCGAGGACGGCCGGGTCTACGTGGCGATGCCCCCGCTCTATCGCATCGACCTCGGCAAGGAGGTCTATTACGCGCTCGACGAGCGGGAGAAGAAGGGGATCCTCGACCGCATCGAGGCCGAGGGGAAGAAGGGAAAGCCCAACGTGCAGCGCTTCAAGGGGCTGGGCGAGATGAACCCCCTCCAGCTCCGCGAGACCACCATGGCTCGCGAAACCCGCCGCCTCGTCCAACTCACCCTCGCGAGCGACGACGGCGAGGAGGACGCCGCCAAGGTGATCGACAAGCTCCTCGCCAAGAACCGCGCCGGCGACCGCAAGGACTGGCTGATGAAGGAAGGGAACCGGGCGGAGGTCGAAGTCTAGACAATGCCGAGAACGTCCCGCAGAAAATCCGCCAACGGCGACGCGCCGCTGTTCCGCATGCCCTACGCCGAGGTCGAGCACATGTCGCTCGCCCGGTTCACGGAGAAGGCGTACCTCGACTATTCGATGTACGTCATCCTCGACCGCGCCCTGCCCAATATCGCGGACGGCCTCAAGCCCGTGCAGCGGCGGATCGTCTACGCGATGTCCGAGCTCGGGCTCTCCGCCACCGCCAAATACAAGAAGTCGGCCCGCACCGTGGGCGACGTGCTCGGCAAGTACCACCCGCACGGCGACACCGCCTGCTATGAGGCCATGGTGCTCATGGCCCAGCCGTTCAGCCTGCGCTATCCGCTGGTCGACGGCCAGGGGAACTGGGGCTCCCAGGACGATCCCAAGTCGTTCGCGGCCATGCGCTACACCGAGTCGCGGCTCACCCGCTTCGCCCACACGCTGCTCTCCGAGCTGGAGCAGGGGACCGTCGAGTGGGGGCTCAACTTCGACGGCACCCTCCAGGAGCCGAAGCTGATGCCCTCGCGGCTGCCGCACGTGCTGCTCAACGGCGCCTCGGGGATCGCCGTCGGCATGGCGACCGACATCCCGCCGCACAACGCCCGCGAGGTGGTGGCCGCCTGCCTCCGCCTGCTCGACGATCCCAAGACGCCGGACGACGACCTCTACGAGGACATCCTCGGCCCCGACTTCCCGACCGAGGCGGAGATCATCACCCCGCGCGCCGAGCTGCGGAAGATGTACGAGAGCGGCTCCGGCTCGCTCCGTCTGCGCGCCGCCTTCACCATCGAGGACGGCGAGATCGTCGTCACCGCGTTCCCCTACCAGGTCTCCGGCAGCAAGGTGATGGCGCAGATCGCCGCCCAGATGGCCGCCAAGAAGCTGCCGATGGTGGAGGACCTGCGGGACGAGTCCGATCACGAGAATCCGACCCGGCTGGTGATCGTCCCCCGCTCGAACCGCGTGGACGTCGAGGGGCTGATGGCCCACCTCTTCGCCACCACCGACCTCGAGCGGACCTATCGCGTGAACCTGACGATGATCGGCCTCGACGGCCGTCCCCGTCAGTTCAACCTGCGCGAGCTGCTCACCGAATGGCTCAAGTTCCGCGTCGAGACCGTCCGGCGGCGCCTGCAGTTCCGCTATGACAAGGTTTTGACCCGGCTGCACATCCTCGACGGATATCTGATCGCCTACCTCAACATCGACGAGGTGATCCGCATCATCCGCACCGAGGAGGACCCCAAGGCCCGCCTGATGGCGCGCTTCCACCTGACCGACGTGCAGGCGGACGCGATCCTCGACCTCCGGCTCCGCCACCTGGCGCGGCTGGAGGAGATCGAGATCCGGGGTGAGCAGGCCGATCTGGTGAAGGAGCGCGACGCGCTCGCCAAGACCCTCAGCTCCGAGGCCCGTCTCCGGCGCAAGGTGCGCGACGAGCTCACCGCCGACGCCGAGGAGTTCGGCGATCCGCGCCGCTCGCCAATCACCGAGCGCGGGGCCGCCAAGGCCATGGACGAGACGGCGCTGATCCCCACCGAGCCGGTGACCGTCGTCCTCTCCGAGAAGGGGTGGATCCGCGCCGGCAAGGGGCACGAGCTCGACCCCAAAGAACTCTCCTACAAGGCGGGCGACTCCTTCTTCATGGCCGCCAAGGGGCGGAGCAACCAGTCGGCGGTTTTCCTCGATTCGACGGGGCGCACCTACTCGCTCGCCGCGCACGCCCTCCCCTCGGCCCGGGGCCAGGGGGAGCCGCTCTCCAGCCACGTCACGCCGCCGCCGGGCGCCACCTTCGTGGGGGTGATGATCGGCGGCGACGAGGATCTCTATCTGATGGCGACCAGCGCCGGCTACGGCTTCATCGCCAAGCTGGGGGACCTCCAGACCCGCCAGCGCGCGGGCAAGGCCGTGATCACCGTGCCGGAGGGGGCGAAGGTCCTGCCGCCGATCCGGGTCACCAATCCCGACGCCGAGCTCCTGGCCGCCGCCAGCGACGCCGGCCGTCTGCTGATCTTCCCCCTCAAGGACCTCCCCCTGCTTCCGCGCGGCAAGGGGGTGAAGATCCTGAGCTTCTCCACCAAGGGGGAGGCCGAGTCGCTGGCCGCCCTCGCCGTGATGCCCGAGGGGGCTCACCTCCTCGTCCACTCCGGCAAGCGCTACCTCAACCTCAAGCCCTCCGACTGGAAGGAGTTCGCCGGCAACCGGGCGTTGCGGGGGAACAAGCTGCCGCGGGGATATCAGAACGTGGGGGGGCTGGAGGTGGCGGGGTAGGTCTCCTTATTTTCGATTCTGGCCGCCAACGCTAATAGCAGACCACCCTTGTTTTCGCCGCGAAAAGACGGGATCTCACTATTTTCGTCAGAGGCCTTCAGCGATAATAAGCCGACCATGCCGCCCGCAATGAGAGCTCCAGGACATTACGTCGGTGGTCCCGAAGGATCTCGGGCCTTCGTGCCCTCTCCTCTCCCGCCGTCCCTGATCTGGACTCCCGATTTGATCCGGACCCTGTCGGACGCGGACCGAGCTGTCGGGCGCCTCGCTGGCGAGGGTGGCCGGCTTCCCAATCCGCATCTTCTGATCCGGCCTTTCATCCGGCGTGAAGCCGTTCTCTCGAGCCGCATCGAGGGGACACAGGCTACCCTGGGGGAATTGCTCGCCGTCGAAGCGGGCGCAAACGTCGATCGCAGTCCGGCGGACCTGCGAGAGGTGGCGAACTATGTCGTAGCTCTGGAATATGGCGTCGAGCGACTCGGGACCTTGCCGCTTTCGTTACGGCTCATCCGCGAATTGCACGCCCGGATCATGGCAGGGGTCCGCGGCGACCAGGCTTCGCCAGGGGAGTTCCGGAGCATCCAGAACTGGATCGGTCCTCCCGGCTGCGCGCCGGCGAATGCGACCTATGTTCCCCCACCTCCCAATGAAATGATGGAGGCGCTTGATAAGTTGGAGCGTTTCTTCCACGATACATCCCTCCCACCGCTGGTCCAAGCGGCGCTCCTCCATTACCAGTTTGAGGCGATCCACCCCTTCCTGGACGGCAACGGCCGTGTCGGAAGGCTGCTCGTCATCCTCTTTCTGCTGGAGCGGAAGGTTCTTCCCGCTCCACTGCTCTATCTGAGCGCCTTTTTCGAGGCTACGCGGCGGGAGTATTACGCCCGCCTACGGGGGGTCACCGAAGGTGGTGAGTGGGAAGCCTGGACCGAATATTTCCTGAACGGAGTCGCCCGGCAGTCGGAAGACGTTCTCAGTCGGGCGGCTCGCATCAACGCCCTTCTCGACGACTGGCGGCTTGCCATGGCTGGCGCCTCCTCCGCGACTCCGGCCGAGCTCGTCGGTCTTCTTGGAGAGAATCCCTATTGGACGGTCTCCGGAGTGACGAAACGCCTTGGCGTCGCCTATACGACCGCTCAGCGAGCCATACAACGGCTCGTCGACTCTTCGATGCTCAGGCCGCTGACGGATGCAAAAAGAGATCGCCTCTATTGCGCGGAGGAGATCTTGGAGATTTTAGAGGAGCCAGCCCGGCTTGCCTCTGATCCTGGTTGAGACGCTACGCGCGTTTCCGCGTCACAGGCCCCACCTTTCCCCACCTGCTACACTCCCCGCCCCGAACCGGCTTCGGTTCGCTGAAAGTCCCTGAAGGAGGAAGCTTTCATGATCGAGATCGACCGCGAAATCACCCAGGACTTCGCGCGCGCCATAGGTCTGGAGTGGCTGGAGACGAACGGGCTGGGCGGGTGGGCCGGCACCACGGTGGCCGGCGCGCACAGCCGCCGCTGTCACGGCCTGCTGGTGGCCGCCACCGAGCCGCCGGCCCGGCGCACCGTCCTGCTGTCGAAGCTGGACGAGACCCTCCACGTGGGGGGCGAGAGCTTCGAGCTGAGCTGCAACCAGTTCCCCGGCGCCATCGTCCCCCGGGGCTTCGAGCACCTGACCGCCTTCCGCAAGGACCTCTTCCCCGTCTTCGAGCTGGAGGCCGGGGGCGTGCGGCTGCGCAAGACCGTGGCCGCCGTGGACGGCGAGAGCACCACGCTCGTGCTCTACGAGGTGGTGGAGGCGCCCGGGCCCTTCATCCTGTCCCTGCGCCCGTTCCTGGCCGCCCGCGACCAGGACGCTCTGGCCTCCGCCAATCCCGGGATCTCCCAGGAGACGCCGTTCGAGAACGGCATCCTGCGGCTCCGTCCCTACGAGCAGGTTCCGGAGATCTTCCTCCAGGTGCCGGGAGCGGATTTCCGCGCCAACCCGCAGTGGTGGTACCGCTTCGAGTACGAGGTGGACCGTCGGCGGGGGCTCGACTTCCAGGAGGATCTCTGGACCCCGGGCATCTTCGGCCGCGAGCTCAAGGCCGGAGACCGCCTCGGAATCGTGATCTCGACCCAGGACCCGGCCGGCCGCGACGCCTTCGCCCTGCTGGAGAAGGAGCGCAAGCGGCGGGAGAAGATCCTCAAGGCGATGGATACCAGGTTGGGCGTGCAGGACGATTTCGCCCGCTCCCTGGCCCTGGCGGCGGACGGCTTCCTGGTGCGCCGGGGGGCCGGCCAGCGCGCCGTGATCGCCGGCTATCCCAGGACCGAGGAGCGGAGCCGGGACGCCCTGATCGCCCTCCCCGGGCTCTGCCTGGTCACCGGCCGCCACGAGGACGCGAAGAAGATCCTCCGCGCCTTCGCCAGGAGCCTCCACCAAGGGTTGCTCCCCGACCGGCTGCCCGCCAAGGGGGAGGAGCCGGAATACACCTCTGTCGACGCCTCGCTCTGGCTCTTCGTGGCCGCCTGGAAGTATCTCCAAGCAACCGGCGACGAGGCCTTCGTCCGCGAGACCCTCCTGCCGGCGCTGCGCAAGGTCGTCCGCGGGATCGAGACGGGAGAGGACGGGCTCCTCGCGGAGGGCTCCGAGGTCAACGCCCTCTGGCTCAACGCGCTTTTGATCCTGGCCGATTTCGAGGCCCGGCTCGGCGATCCGGAGGAGGCCAAGCAGTTGACCCAGAGGGTGAAGCGGGCCCAGAAGAGCCTCCCGGAGGCTTCGCCGAGCCCCGGACAGATCTTCGCCCTCAGCCTCCCGTTCCCGGTGATGCCGAAGGCGAAGGCGGCGCAACTGCTGGCGGCGATCGAGGAGACGCTGCCGGCGGAGCTCCTCGGCCCCTATCTCACCGCCCTGGTGCGCGTTCATGGCGCGGCCGGCCGCAAGAAGGCGCTCGCCGCCGTCGAGGCCCTGAAGCCCCGGGAAACCTTCGAGGCCGAGGCGTGGAGCGTGGCGGAGGTGCTGCGGGCGTATGTAGAGGATGTGCGGGGCGGGGGGACGGGGGAGGCGAAAAAGAGCCGGGCCAGGAAGAGCTCCTGAAGGGACGTGCCGGTTGAGGCCTCGAAGGGCAGGACGCCCCGAGGCCATAGATTCCCCTCACCCCCGCTCAGTGGTACCCTCCCGCCCGGAGCCCGTCGCATGAGCCCTAAGTCCCGGCACGTGATCCTGGTCGGCAATCAACAGGTCCCTCTTCCGGAAGGGGTCACGGCCCTCGACTGGGCGCTGGAGCGGGTCAACTGTCAGAACCCCCGCATCCGCTCCTATCTGGGGTGCATCCGTCTGATCGAGGGGGTTCTGGAGAGCAACTACGCCCTCCTGCACTGCTCGCCGGAGCGCCTGCTGGACATCTGGAGCAAGGTCCGCCAGGTCGCCACGCTGATCCGCACCCAGCTCTCGCCGCTGCTGGAGGTCGCCTCCCCCATCCCCAGGATCGAGGAGGCCCGGCAGAGCGCCGGCATGGCCCTGACACTGCTGAGCTCCCACGTGCTGCGCGGGCTCGACCGCTTCCCGGATGAGGTGCCGCCGGGGCAGCTCATGGAGGTCCGCAAGCTCCTCTGCGTCTCCATCGGCCAGATCCACTCCTTCCTGCACGACACTTTCGGCGAGGTGATGGCGGCCGATCCGCGGAGCCTGCACGACGCCGACTACTTCCTCTCCCGCCGCTTCCCGCGCGACATCGAGGAGGCCGAGTGGCTCCACGCCACCCTGGTCCGCCTGCGCGACTACCTCGCCAGCCTGGACGCCAGCCGCGAGCAGCAGGTCACCGCGGTGGCCGCGCTGGTCCGGCGGGACGAGATCGTGCCGCCGCTCGCCGTCTGGGAGCCCACGGCGGGCTTCCTCGACGTGCTCCTCACCGGGCTCACCCCCAAGCTCAAGGAGGTGCTGGCCCTGCGCGGCGTCCGCTTCTACGAGATGGAGATCCTCGACCGCCACGCCTTCGAGATCCCCCACCGCTGCCGCCTGCTGCTCGACCTCCACGCGGCGGCCCTCGAGGCGGTCGAGGGGATCAAGGCGGCGGTCGGCGCCTCGCCCCCCGAGAAAGAGCAGGGGGTGCGCGACCTCATCTGGTGCCACGCCGCCTTCGGCCGTCGCATCGCCGCCCAGCTCTCCGAGATCGACACCGTGCTGCGCGACCTCGTGGCCTTCGTCCCCCTCTGGATCGAAGCCGTCGAGAAGCGGCGCGCCCTCCTGCTGCGCAAGAGCCTCGAGGAGGGGGCGCAACGCGAGGTCTGGTAGGCGCCCGCGCGGCGCTCGCCCTGCTCACCCTGGCGGCCTGGCTGCCAGCGCTCCACAACGGCTTCGTCAACCTCGACGACCCCTACTACGTCACCGCCCAGCCTTGGGTGCTCCACGGGATCACCCGCGCGGGGCTCGCCTGGGCCATGACCGCCAAGGTCGCCAGCAACTGGCATCCGCTGACGATGCTCTCCCACATGCTGGACAGCCAGCTCTTCGGCCTCGACCCCGCCGGCCATCACGCCACCAGCCTGCTGCTGCACCTCGGCAACGTCCTGCTCCTCTTTGAGGTGCTGCGCCGCATGACCGGCGCCGCCGGCCGGAGCGCGGCGGTGGCGGCCCTCTTCGCGGTCCACCCCGCCCACGTCGAGTCGGTGGCCTGGGTGGCCGAACGCAAGGACGTGCTGAGCGCCCTCTTCTGGATCCTGGCGATGGGGGCCTGGGCCCGCTACGCCCGCCAGCCGTCGATCGGCCGCTATCTGCTCGTGGCCCTCCTGATGACCCTGGGGCTCACGGCGAAGCCGATGGTGGTCACCCTGCCGTTCGCCCTGCTGCTGCTGGACGTCTGGCCCCTGGATCGCCTCGCGCTCGGTTGGCGGCGTCTGCTGATCGAGAAGCTCCCGCTGCTGGCGCTCTCGGCGGCGTCGAGCCTGATCACCCTCCGCTATCAGCAGACGAGCCTGGCGCCTCTCGACGTCGTTCCCTGGAGCCTGCGCGCCGCCAACGCCCTCGTCTCCTACGTGGCCTACCTCGGCAAGCTCTTCCTGCCCCGGCACCTGGCGGTCTTCTATCCGGTCCCGCTCGCCATCCCCGTCTGGAAAGCCGCCGGGGCCGCCCTCCTCCTGATCGCGCTCACGGCGCTCGCCGCCTGGAAGGCCCGGCGGGAGCCCTGGCTTCTCACCGGCTGGCTCTGGTTCCTGGGGACGCTGGTGCCGGTGATCGGCCTCGTCCAGGTCGGCCGGCAGGCGATGGCGGACCGCTACACCTACCTCCCCTCGATCGGCCTCTTCCTGGCGGTCGTCTGGAGCGTGGCCGCGCTCGGGAGAAAGCACCGGGCCCTCCTGGCCGCGGCCGCCACGATCGTAATTCTCGCGCTCGCGGCGATCACCCGGATACAGATAGGCTACTGGTCGGACAGCGTCACCCTGTACCGCCACGCCCTGGCGGTGACGGGCGACAACTACCTGGCCCACATCGGGCTGGGCAAGGCGCTGATGGCCGAGAAGGATTGGAATGGGGCGGCGGAGCAGTTCCGGGCCGCGCTCGCCCTGTACCCCCACCTGATCGAGGCCCGCGCCGGGCTGGAGGCGGTCCGGCGCGCGGCGGAGGAGGGATCATGCTGTACGAAAAGCTCAACCCCGAGATGAAGAGGATGGTGGACGACTACGCCCACCGGCTCCAGATCTACGACTGGGGGCGCCGGAGCGAGTTGCTGGCCGAGGTCTCCCTCCCCTTCGGCGAGGAGCTCGATCCCCGCCGGGCGAGGCTCGCCGCGGCGGGCTTCCTCACCGGCGTCCTCGAGCGCTGGGACCTCCAGGAGATCGAGGACCTCCCTCAGGCCCGCCTTTACCTGATGTCGCTCAACCCCGAGCACCGGACGCTCGCCGAGCGCTGGCTCGACGAGCATCCGGAGGAGCGGGCGGCGATCGAGGAGGAGGCGGGGAGCTGACAGGCCTGCGCACCGGATAACCGGGCAGCCCGGAATCGCGGAATCGTACCCGTAGAGACGTGCCCAGCCCGTTTCAGCACAACGCTGGCAGGCCACCAACGTCGGGACGTCTCTCTCCCGAGGCCACCAACGCCTCCTATCTCCTATCCGCGTTGATCGGGCCGAGGCCGTGCCCCGGCAACGCGAGATTCCCGGAAGATCCTGCCCTCCGAGGAGACGTCCCGACGTCGGTGGCCTGCGAGCGCTGTGCTGAAACGGACTGGGAACGTCTCTACCGCCTTCGCCGAGCGATGGAGGAACAGGACCGTTATAGGATCTCCCCCTGCCCCGCGCCGTCTTGAGGGCGGAGGCCCAACAGGAGAACGAACGCGATGAAGACGCTGAGGAGCTATATCCGTGGCAACTGGCATGAGGCCCAGTCGGGGCTGGTGCCGCTGGTGAACCCCTCGACCGAGGAGACGATCGCGCAGGCCGGGAGCGCCGGAATCGATTTCGAGGCCGTGCTCGACTACGCCCGCGAGACGGGGGGCCCGGCGCTACGGGCGATGACCTTCGCCCAGCGGGCCATGCTCCTCAAGGAGATGTCCAAGGTGCTGCGGGACCACCGCGACGAGCTCCTCGCGCTCTCGACCCTCAACACCGGCACCACCACGGCCGACGGCTCCTTCGACGTCGACGGCGGCTCCGGCACCCTCGCCTACTACTTCGCGCTCGGCAAGGGGCTGGGCGACCGCACCTTCCTCACCGAGGGGGAGGGGGTCCAGCTCGCCAAGACCGAGGGGTTCTACGGCCGGCACATCCTGGTGCCTCGCCACGGCGTGGCGGTCCACATCAACGCCTTCAACTTCCCCGTCTGGGGGTTCGCCGAGAAGGCTGCCTGTGCCCTGCTCGCCGGCACGCCCGTGATCACCAAGCCGGCCACCTCCACGGCGATGGTCACCGAGCGGGCGATCGAGCTGATCGTCGCGGCGGGCTTTCTCCCCGAGGGGGCGCTGCAGCTCGTCGTGGGCTCCACCGGGAACCTGCTCGACCTCCTCGGCGCCCAGGACGTGCTCGCCTTCACCGGCTCGGCCGACACCGCCCGGGGGCTCCGCTCGCGGGCCAACCTCCTCGCCGCCAACACGCGGGTGAACGTCGAGGCGGACAGCCTGAACGCGGCCGTGCTCGCCCCCGACGTCCAGGACGGCTCGGCCACCTTCGACCTCTTCCTCAAGGACGTGAAGCGCGAGATGACCCAGAAGAGCGGCCAGAAGTGCACGGCCGTGCGCCGCATCCTGGTCCCCCGCGACCGCGTGGACGCCGTGCAGGAGGCGCTGATCGGCCACCTCTCGGAGGTTGTCGTCGGCGATCCGAAAGACCCCTCCGTGCGGATGGGCCCGCTCGCCACGGCCCAGCAGCTCGAAGATACCGTCCGCGGTACGGCTGAGCTTCAGCAGGGGGCGCGGATCGTCCACGGCACGGGCCAGCGGACCGACGGCGCCGGAGCCCCGGCGGGCAAGGGCTTCTTCGTCCAGCCCACCCTCCTGCGGAGCGACGACGCCCGCAACGCCGGACCGGTCAACGAAAGGGAGGTCTTCGCGCCGGTGGCCACCCTCCTCCCCTACGACGGCAGCGCCCGCGACGCGGCGGAGATCGTGGCCCTCGGCGGCGGCACCCTGGTGACCTCCGCCTACACCGACGACGCCGGCTGGGCCGGGGATTTCGTGGCCCTCGGCGGCGGCGAGACCGGCCGCATCTACATCGGCTCCGAATCCTCCGCCGGCGACGCCCCCGGCTCCGGAGCCGCCCTGCCCCAGACCCTCCACGGCGGCCCCGGCCGCGCCGGAGGGGGCGAGGAGCTCGGCGGCCTGGTGGGGGTGAAGCTCTACCTTCAGAGGGTGGCGGTGCAGGGGGCGAAGTCTTTGGTGGATGGGTTGGTGGGGTAGGGTCCGCCCGGCGGATTCGGCGCCATACCGACAAGGAGCCCCCCATGCCCCAAGACCAACCCCTCCGCGACCACCTCCTCGAGCTGCTGCGCGGCGGCCACGCCCACCTCAAGCTGGACAAGGCGATCGCGGACCTGCCGCCGGAGCTGCGCGGCGCCAAGGCTCCCGGCCTCCCGCATACGATCTGGCAGCTCCTGGAGCACCTCCGGATCGCCCAATGGGATATCCTGGAGTTCAGCCGCGACGAGAAGCACGTCTCCCCCGAATGGCCCGCCGGCTACTGGCCGAAGACCGAGGCCCCGCCGGATGGCGCCTGGGAGAAGAGCGTCGAGGCCTTCCAGCGGGACCTCCAGGCCATGCAGGATCTGGTGGCTGATCCCAGGACGGACCTCTTCGCCAAGCTCCCCTGGGGAGACGGCCAGACGGTCCTCCGCGAGGCCCTGATGCTGGCGGATCACAACGCCTACCACCTCGGGCAGCTCGTCTCGGTGCGGCAGGCGCTGGGAGCGTGGGAGTAGAAGCGGAGCGGCTGAGGCGAGAAGATCATGGAGACGCTCGGACCCTGATGAGGACGCCCTCGGAGATGAAGAAGACTCCGCGCCACGATCTGGCATCGTCCACGATCGGCAGCGGGAGGATCCATCCGATACTTGGCTCTCCCATCTATATGAAGGGTCCGTCCGCCCCGCGGGTCGGTTCTCTGGCTCATATAGAAGATTCGGCCAATTATATGAAGGGCACTCTCATCCCGGTCGTGAGAGCTCCCCTTCATATAATTGGCCCAGCCATTAATATGAAGGGTCCAGGTCCTCATATAGACGGTTCAACCCTCTATATAAAGGCTCCAACCCATGACCGGAACGGACGGCCTGCCGGGGTCATGGGCTCTCCCATTTATATGAAGACCTCGGTCAATCATATAGACGTAAGCGCCTGGCTCCCTTGACCCTGCTTCTGCTATATAATTTCTCCCGAAGCTCATATGACCAGGACCGCCGGAAGCCTCGCGAAGAGGCTTCGGAAGGAGGAATCGTGTTCACGAGCCTGGATATCGACGAAGATCTGTTCATGCAGGCCTGGGGTCTTTCGGGCCTCAAGACGAAGAAGGCGCTGTTCGAGGAGGTGCTGAGGGTCTACGCGCGCCTCCACGAGCAGGCGGGGGTGCAGTCGTTGCGCGGCAAGCTGGTGTGGGACGGGGACCTGTCCAAGGTCCGGGAGACGCGCGGTGCAGGTTCTCGTTGACACCTCCGTCTGGCTCGACTACTTCACGGGCCGGCCCAGCCCCGAGGCGGACCTTCTCCACGGCCTCCTCGGCCGCGCGCCCCTGCTGGTGGCGGACGTGGTGCTGCAGGAGGTCCTCCTCGCCCTCCCGGACGAGCGCCACCGCCGGCAGGCGAAGGAGGCGCTCGCCAAATTCTGGCTGATCGAGATCTCCGGCTTCGACCTCGCCGAGAAGACCGCGGTCAACTACCACACCCTGCGCACCCGGGGCCTCGCCGTAAACCCCGCCGAATGCCGCATCGCCACCTTCTGCATCGGCCAGGGCTTCGCGCTCCTCCACTCCTCGGCCGGGTATGAGCCGTTTGAGAAGCATCTGGGGTTGCGGGTGGTCCGGGGGTAGGGAGGAAGGAGATCGGATGACTCTGAAGCCCAAGAAGCGGACGTGGAGCCGGAAATTCCTCGACCTCGCGGGGTCCGCGCCGGATTTTCCCTATCCGGACGAGCCGCCACCGGCGGAGCCCGGGCCTGAGCTCAAGACTTCTCAAACGCGCGAAGAAAATCCTTGTGAGGGGTCTGAGCAGCGAGGCATCAGAGGATGACGCCGGTCTCAGCCAGGAATGCCGCGAGAATTGGCGTTTCGGGCTCAAGCGCGTCTTTTCCGAACGACTCCAGGTGGAAGCCGATAGCGGAGCGGACATCGTCCAAGGCTTCCTCATAGGTTTGCCCTTCCCCGACGACGACTCCCTTGGCTCCGAGAGGATAGGCCACATAGGCATCGGGGTGCTTCTCGACGACGATCTTGAACTGCTTGACCATTGGTTTTCTCCTCAGTTTAGCCTACCACGCCGGCGTGCCCCCTTGGCTGGCGGAGGAGGCGTCAGCCGACCCTTTGGTGTGGCTCCGAGTCCTCCGCTGAGGACCGGCGGGTTGGCTCTGAGCCGAGGAGGTGCCAGCCGATTCTTGGTGCCGCGCGCTACGGACCAACTCTACCGCCGGCAGACCCGGATCCACCCCGTCCTCAGCTTCGCTAGCCACGCCGAAGGAGCTGCCCACCGCGCAGCGCTCGCCACACCCTACCAACCCACCTTGCGTCGCCCTCCCCACCTCTCCCTCGTCGTTCTTGGCACTGCGAAACCAATGACTCCTAACCAAATGCTTCGTCGGAGTTTCTTAGGAGTAAAAGCATACACCGGATCTGATTCCAGCCCCTTGGAGAGAGCACGGTGATGAGCTTGAGGAGATTGTGTTATGCGCAAAGGTTACTGGGACAATCCCTACAAGTTTGAGTTCGCAGCTTCTATCACTGACGCCTACAAGCTGACGGACACTACGGTGGGCATCGAGTTATCTGAGACTTTCTTTTATCCGGAAAGCGGAGGACAGCCTTGTGATGCAGGACAGATTGAGAATCTGCGAATAGTGGGGGTTCGCTACGTCGACGAAAATCGCTCCCGCATAGTACATGAAGCCAAGGTATCGAGCCCTCTGGACGAAGTCATGAAAAAACTTGAGGTCGGTAATTCCGTGGAATGTCGGCTCGATTGGCCCCGTCGACTGATCAACATGAGGTCCCACACGGCCGGCCATTTAATCTACGGCGCAGCCAGACGTCTCTTCGCGACTTTGGAATATGCGGGCTTTCATATAGCCGGTGACGGGACAGCATCCATATACCTTAAAACTGAAGCTCCCTTAGGAACAGAAAAATTGCTGGAGCTTGAGAGATTAGTCAACACGGCGGTGGTTGAGGCAGTCAAAATCACAACCTCCTTTTGCAAGGCCAGCGAGGTCTCGGAAATTAAGGATGTCATCTACACAGTGGATCCAACGGAGATCCCGGGTGACCAAATCCGAATAGTGGACATCGCTGGCTGGGATGTATCAGTCTGTGGCGGGACCCATTTTTCGAACTCAATCGAGGTTGGTCCCGTTGCGCTAGTCGGCCGTGAAAATCACAAGAAAGGAGTCACTAGAATCAATTATGCGGTAGATCGCAGGGCGCTTGACCTCATGAATCAACGAAGCCGATATGTCAATGAAATAATGGATGTGCTCGAGGTTCCAGCTCACGCAGCCATTGCCAAGATAAGATCTATCGCCGACGAACAAAGAAACTACCAAAGCGAGATCCAAAAATTCGAACAAAAACTAGGTGAACATCTACCCGGCGACCTTCTCAAGGCTGCGAGACTAAATGGCGACATCCTGGTGGTAACGGGACTTACTCGTGATCTAAGCCAGGCAACTGTGGCCAGCGTCATACTCAAATCTGCGCGAAAACGAGAAAAATCGCTTTGGTGCGTAGCTGGCACCAAGAACTCTAGATATGTGGTGGTCGCTGCCAGCCCCGATCTTGAGGTGGATGTGGCTGGTGAGTTGTCGCAAGCCCCGGAGCTTGCGACGCTAAAAGGAGGAGGCAATAGACAGTTCTTTCAAGCCCAAGGCGTACAAGAAAATCTGCAGGATTTGATTCGCAGAATCTGCGATGTTCTAGCGAAAAAAACGGCCCAACTTAACACTTGACCGCACAAAGAGAGGAGCTTTCAAATGACGCGTCCAATCGGTGAATTGGCTCTGGACCAGAATCTCTTGAACCAAGACATAGCTCAGGTGGAGACGTTCAAGATGGCGCCGATCTACTCCGAATATAGTCGGGGAAACCCAGGCTGGAGGAGTGCGGTATTGTTCAATCAAAACGGATCAACGGAAGATGCGTATATCAAATCTTATGTTGGTCCGGGGCGATTTACTCCACTCGCAGACCGGGTTCCTTACATCAAGGGCATCATCGAGCACTTCTTTGACAGCAATTTGTTGCTGTGGGCTCGCTTTATGTGCGTAAAGAACGGATTTATTATGCCACACAGAGACTATCTAGATGTCGATGGCGGGTTGATTCGGATTCATGTTCCATTAGCGACCGATAGCTCATGCATTAGCACAGAGGAAGATCGGGCATTTCACATGGCCGTCGGGCAGGTATGCTTCCTGGATGGCTCTAAGGCGCATGCGGCGGCTTCCCTCGCAGATTTTCATCGAATCCACCTGTGCCTTGATTTCAAGCCAACCGCGTCCCTGGTTAATATATTTCACCAGAAAGAAATATATTATGACGGCGGTGAATTCTCCGCAGCGCAACGCGCTGCACTTGAGGATGGCTTCGAGGCCGAGATCCTGGATCTTTCTCGCTTTTTAGATGAGAGCAGTTTCTTCGAAGTTAGCGGCATCATGGGATTGATCCACTTTCGGCGAGAAGTCAATTGTCGCAAAACGTATGACTGGCTTTGCGAAGCAGCAAGAAAAACCGGTAATCAGGCCCTGCTTTTCAGAGCTAAGAAACTGCAGGCTGACTTTCTCGGCGCCATCGCATGAGCGCTAATGGTAACGGCAAAAGGAGAGAGCGGAGTGTCAGCAAAGACTGTGCTTTTGCTTTCGGCAACGCCATTAGGCCATCCGCAACTACGTATTCAGGCGGAGGAAAGAGAAATTAAGGAACAGCTTCGCTCGGACCGTGTGATAATTCGTACTTCTACTGCTGCGCGGCCACGCGACATTCAACGCGCCCTGCTAGAAGTCAAGCCTGAAATCGTTCACTTCAGTGGGCATGGAGGTGGAACCTTAAATCTGGAGATCGATCGCGATCCTACCCAATTAGCGGCCTTTGCATCGGCCGCATCACGTCAAGGCACAGGCGGGAATGGTATTCGAGACATTAAGACCGACGTCCCGAATTCCAGTGGGCACGGAGGTGGAATCTACGGCTTGGTGTTGGAGGATGACGACGGCAACCCTAGGTTGGTGAGCAGTGAAGCCCTTGCAAATCTATTCCAAATGTTTACTTGCCGTTACCCTATCGAATGTGTAGTGCTGAATGCGTGTTATTCAGAGGTGCAGGCTCGCGAGATCGCAAAGTGTGTGGACTATGTCATTGGAATGACGGGAAGCATTAGTGACAAGGCGGCTATCGAGTTCTCTGTTGGCTTCTATCGAGGGCTGAGTTCTGGCGAAACCTATGAATTCTCCTACCAGCTTGGATGTAACGCGATTCAACTAGTGGGCCTGCCTCAACCAGCGTTACCCATGCTCCTATCGGGTATTCGAGAGAACCGGCAGGAAGCGAATCAATGCTTTCCAGAGAGAACTGAGAATCGGCAGGACTCAACCGGACTAGCGAAGCTAGAAGGGTTGTTGCGCGCCGGTTGGTGGAAGGAAGCAGATAGTGAGACTACAGGCGTTTTCTTAAGGACAGTGGGAAGAGCCGAGGGGGATTGGGTGCGTGATCATGAGATTGAGACTTTCCCTTGCACGGTGCTGCGGAATGTTGACGCCCTATGGTCGAAGTTTAGCAATGGTCGCTTTGGTATTAGCGTGCAACGGGAGACCTGGAAAAGGCTAGGAGGGCTTGGGACGCACCCAAAGGGCGACGGAGATCTGGAACGCAAGTTTGGAGACACCGTCGGTTGGCGTAGGAATGAGGAGTGGTTGGACTACCACTCCTACACTTTCAACCTCTCCGCTCCGCCGGGCCACCTTCCTCGTGACTATTGCAGGCATGGAAGCGGCTGGTGGCTAGGGAGGTCTTGTCTCCTTAGCACACGTCTGGTCATTTGCGATGCTGCCTTCCATACCGGGAACCTTGAACAAGAGATTTCCGAGTCACTCCCAAAATAGGTTGCAAGATGGCATGGTTTGTCTATGCGTGGTTCCTGGGGCGACATGAGAGTCGGCGCTCTGGCGTACCCAGCCAAGAGGGCTCTGATGACGGCCAAATGGACGAATCGAAGAGCGCGGAATGGGAGACCGACAGCAGCCTCAAGCCAATCGGCCATATCTCCTCGACACGCGTCCAAGAAAGAGTGCCTCCCACAAAGTCAAGTCCGGGAAGGGAGGAAAGATGAAGTAGCCAGACCCCGAAATTTCTTCGCTCGTGGACCCGGTAGGTGAGGACCACATCGCTGATGAAGCAGACCTCACCCTCGTCGGTCGCCTGCTGGATGAGGCGTTCCGCGAGAGCCGCCTGTTGAGGATCATCCTGGGTGATCAGGCGGACGAGGATGTTCGTGTCCACAGCGATCATCGCTTCACGCTCTTGAACCTCTCCGCCGCGCCCTGTTTCACCGCCGTTTTCATCTTCTCGATCGTCACCGGGCGATCCTTGTGAGGTGTTTGAGCAGGCCGGGAAGCTGCTCGTCAAATTGGAAGACAACACGGTCTCCTTCCCTCAGCCCCAAGCGGTCCCGTACCTTTTTGGGGATCGTTATCTGGCCTTTCGAGGTCAACGTGCTGCTGGCCATGGAGCTTCCTTACAAGAGGTAGTGTAACCGAAAAAAAGTAAGGAGACCCACGATATCTCCAGGTTCGGCGGAGCTTGGCCCGTCAAAGATCTGTGGCATCCGTGGCCGTCAGCTTGTCGTTGAGCAGATAGTCGTCGCTCACGTATTTGAGGATCACGCGGCCGATCTGGGGATCGAACCGTTCCTGGACCGGCCGCACCACCACCCCTTCGCGGATGTGCTGGTCGGGCAGGGTGGTGTTGCCGCGGCTCAGCTCGGCGATCCGTTCGAGGGAGAACGGTCCGCGCTCGAGGATCGGCACGGTTTCGACGCCGTGGCGCTCACAGAGCGCGATGAAATCGTCGTAGTCGAGGTAGTGCTCGCCCACCAGGACGTCGAAGGCGGCAAAGCCGAGGCCGTCGCGCCGGCCGTAGTGCAGGCTCTGGACGCGGCTGCCATAGATCTCGCCGTAGAGGATCGCCACCGGATGGCCCTGCCGGAGCTCGTCGAGCAGGCTCCGCACCGGCTCGCGGGTGGCGGGGAACCAGTAGGTGTTGGTGGACATCTCCTCGGGCTCCGGACGCTTGCGCTGCAGCCCGTGCGAGCCGGCGAGGAGCTCGCCCTCGACCCAGCCGATGCGGGCGTTGGTGCCGTGGATCTTCTCGCTCACCACGACCTCTTCGCCGGGCGCGAAGACGCCGGGGAAGTTGCGCAGGTTTTCGATCTCGGTGTACCTCTGGAAGAGCGGATGGTTGGGCTCGGCGTCTCCGGCCGAGAACCTCACCGGCGGCCGGAACTTGCCGATCCCGTAGTGCTCGCGCACGTCGGTCCCCACCGGCCAGCCCGGATCGTCGGGCCGCACCAGCAGCCCGAAGGAGGGCTCGCCGCGCAGGCGCACCTGGCGGACGACGAGGTCGCGCCCGCCTTCGACGTTGGTGCGCTCGCTGAGGTAATTCACCACGCCGAGGCGCTCGGCCATCTCCCGCGGCAGGGTGCTGTCGGGCGGGATGAAGACCACCCGCTCGCCGGGCGCGAATTCGGGCGAGCCGTCCTCGCGCTTGCGGATCACCGCCTGCCAGCCTTTGATGCGGGCGAGGAAGAGGCGGTCGGCGTTGGGGTGGGGGTGGACGGCTTCGATTTCGACGACGTTGGCGATTACAGACGACATAGGAATTTGCCTCCCGAGCTCATAGTATTGTCGACCGGCAGCTCCGCGCCCAAGAGCCCGCGCCGCAAACCGAGCAGGGGTGTCAGGGACAACAAGGATCGGTATCTTATGGACTTCGACCTTCCAACCGGCATCGCGGTCCTCGAACGCACGCCGCACACCTTGCGCGCGCTGCTCTCCGGGCTGCCGCCCGCGTGGACCGGCGCGACCGAAGGCCCGGAGACGTGGAGCCCTTACGTCATCGTGGGCCACCTGATCCATGGCGAGCGCACCGACTGGATCCCGCGCGCGCGGCTCATCCTCGACCAGGGCCCAGAGCGCCGCTTCACGCCCTACGACCGCTTTGCTCAATTCCGCGAGAGCGAGGGCAAATCGCTCGCCGGCCTGCTCGACGAATTCGCGCGGCTCCGGGCCGCCAACCTGGACACGCTCGCCGGTTGGCGCCTGACGGACGCCGAGCTCGCTCTGGAGGGGGAGCATCCCGATTTCGGGCCGGTCACGCTGCGGCAACTGCTGGCCACCTGGGTCGCGCACGACCTGGGGCACGTGGCGCAGACGGCCCGCGTCATGGCGAAGCAGTACCGCGAGGCGGTCGGCCCCTGGCGCGCCTACCTCCCCGTCCTGGAGCGTTGAGACCGTCAGCGTCCGGCGGGCGCTGAGGGTGCGGTGGCTCCGGTCCAGGCGAAGCTCAAATGCCCGACGAGGGCGATTCTCTCGTAGCTGACCAGGTAGAGGTGGAGGCGGTCGGGGCTGCCGGCCTCGCGCCAGAGATAGACCCGGTCGAGGCCGGCGTGATGGTTGTCGACGAGGTCTCCCTTGGCGTCGAGCAGGAAGAGGTAGGCCGGCAACTCGGACCCGAGCTCGCGGAGCCGCTCGTCGGCGTTGGCGTAGATCTCCGGCGTCCCGATGCCGAAGGTCACGTGCAGCAGGTCGGCCTCGTCGCCCGGCCTGGCGCCACGGGCCGGCAATCCGGCCAGACGAGAGTCCGCCAGGATCAGCCGGTAGCCGTTCCCATAGCGCAGCTCGATCTCGGGGAATTCTTCGGAGAATCCGGCGCTCCGCACCCATCGCCAGCGCGCCTCGGCCGGACGCCCGAGCCAGGCGAGGTCGAAGCGCACGGGGTCCTTGGAATCGTAGAACCCGGGCTCGCTGAACTTCGCCGTGACCACCGGCTGCCGGTCGGCGGCCGTCCACTCGCCATAGGTGCGGACGGCCGGCGAGAGCACCAGCTTGGCCTTGCGCTCCTGCTCCGAGAAGCGGTCGACCGGCTCCCCCAGGTGGGCGTCGACCGCCGGCACGGGGAGGTCGCGCACCACCGACCGCATCCTGGCGAGCGGCACGGGGATGCCGTCGAGCTTGGGGTAGCCGCTGAGGTCGGCGGCGACGGACGCGTAGGGGATGCCGTTCAGGGCCTCGAAGAGTCTGGCGTACTCGGCTTTCGGGAAGGTGAGCCAGCCGTGGTAATAGGTGAGCGCTCCCTTGTCGTCCTTGCGGTCGAGCCCGATCTCCCACAGCCCGCTCTTCAGACAGTTGTTGGCCACGAAGACCGTCTCCGGCCTGCCGGGCGCGGGGTAGCGGGTCTGGTTGCGGTTGAGCTCGCGCTGGATGAGGGCGATCCGGGTGAGCCCCGGGTCCCCCTTGGCGAGGAGCGGGACGCGGGGGATGAACGGGCGGAGGTCGATCTCCGGCAGGGCCGGCGCGTCCGTGCCGGAAGAGAAGCGGAGGGCGTATCGCCCTTGCTCCAGACGGGTGATCTGAAGCGATCTCAGATCCTGCCGCAGCGGCGCCTCGAACCGGCCCACCCGGTCCGGGTAGCCGGAGGGGATGTCCGGCTGGACGGCGATCTCCAGGCTGGAGGGCGGAGCGGCGGCGCCTTCCGCGCCGCCAGTCCGGGCCGGAGCGCCGGTCGCCAGGGAGATCAGGCAAGGGATGAGGAGAAGGCGGCGGAATCGCGAGGGCTCGCTCATGGGAAAGCTCCCCAGAACAGAACGTCGATAATTACTGGAGAGTACTACAACGTTTCCGGATTCGTGAGCTCCGGGCAAAAAAGAGTAGAGGCTCTGGGCTCCATGACAGGGTGCCCAGGGAGGAAAGGGATATAGTCAGATAGCGCTGATCGTAGAGGCCGGACTCCTGAGTTGGCGCAGAGCCCGATGACTCAAGCTCCGACGATCCTCCTGGCCGATGCCCGTCAGGCCGGTCACCTTCTCGGCTGGCTGCGGAGCGCCTACGCTTTCTACGTTCACGATCTCTCCGAGTTTGACCCCGAGAGGTATCAGCTCACTTCCGGAGGCCGGTGGGAGCCCGATTATCTTTCCTATTGGCTGGAGCAGCCCTTCTGCCGTCCTCTCGTCGCGCTGGCCAACGGGCTTCCGATCGGGTTCGCTTTCGTCGGGCAGCCGCCGTTCCCCTTCATGTCCCCGTCCTGCGACTTTCATCTCGGGGAATTCTTCGTTCTGCGCTCTCATCGCCGGGCGGGGCTTGGACGCGCTGTGGCGATCACGGTTTTCTCTCAGCTACCCGGCCTTTGGGAGCTCAGGGTGTTGCCACGGAACACGCCGGCGGCAAAGTTCTGGCGCTCGGTGATTCCGCGGGTCTCGACCGGCGCGCCGAGGGAGGCTTCTGACGCCCAGGGTGTACAGCTCGTTTTTTCCACGGCTGACATACTTTCCGGAAAGAAACTATAGCCCGGCAGGCTTGCCGGCCGCCTCGGGCTTCTTGGGCGGCTCCTCTTTGGGCGCCGGGCAGTCGGCCACCAGCTTGGCGAGGGCGTGGGGAAAGTCCACTTTTCCGTCCAGATAGGGCTGCCAGTCCCGCTCGAGCCCGGCACGGATCGTCTGCCACCCGCGGTCGTAGACGCCGAACCGGTAGGCGTAGGGTTGATAGCTCGCGTCCTTTTCCTTGTGGAGCTCGCGTTTGACCAGCTCTCCGGTGGTGTAGAAGATGATGCCGTGCCAGAGCTCGGAGTGTGGCTTGACACCCTGCCGCGCGGCCTCCGCGTCGACGAGCTTCATGATCTGATCGTCGACGGAGTGCGCGGCTTCGTGGAACACGGTCTCGAAGGCCGCGGCGGAATCGCGGAGCTGGGCCGGAGCGATCACCGTGTGCGCGGCCAGGCCGGGAGGACCTCCCGTCGTGTAGGCGCCGACGGGCCCGCCCTCGCAGGAGACGTCCATGAGGATGGGCTCCGCGGACCATTTGACGTGATAGGCGTCCGCCAGCGCGCGGATCAGCGCCGGAGCATGCTGCTCGACGAGGGGCCTCGTGGCCGCGATCCACTCCTCGTTGGCGCGGCGGTGCTCGGGCCACAGGTGCGCCCGGTAGACCGGGGCCGCCCGGTTGAGAGCCGCCAGGGCACCGGGCTCGATCAGGCCCTCGGGGAGCGTCGCCGTCTCTCCCTGAGAGGCCAGAGCGTTGTTGATGAGGACCAGGCGCTCGTCGAAGATCAGGCTCAATTTGGCGAGATCGGCGTAGGCGTCGACGCCCAAGCTCCAGGCGGTTTTCTCGGTTTCGGAGAGGGCGGAGGCCGGCATCCCGGGCGGCGCGTTGAAGGCGCGCCGGCGCGCTTCGGCCCGCACGAAGTGGTGCAGGTTCACCCAGAAGTTGTCCTGGAACCGGAATTGCGCCTGCGTTTCCGCCGCGCGGAGCGGATGGCCGGGCAGGGAGATCAAGGAGGAGACGGCCAGGACGATCGCGATGATTCTGGTTCGCATGGTTTTCCTCTACAACATCTCCAGGTTCGCGAACTTCGCCACCAGCTTCCGTTTCCCTGACTTCTCGAAGAAGACGGTGAGGCGGGCTTCGTCGCCGTCCCCTTCCAGGTCCAGCACCACGCCGGGGCCCAGGGTGGGGTGGCGGACGCGGCTTCCGCGTTTGATGGCTCTGCGGGGGGCCGCGAGCGCTGGAGCGGGCGCGGCCGGCCGGGACGGGAGCGCGGGACGGCCGTAGCTCGGCGGGGGCGTCGTGGCGGCCCGGGGAGGAGGAGGCGGGGGCGGAGCGGCGGCGGGGCGGCCGCCTCCTCCTCCGAAGAAGGAGTAGACGCCCTGCGCCCGCTGGTCGTAGCGCTCGGGGAGGAAGAGGTCCGAGCTCTGGGAGGCGTCCAGGAGCTGGTCCGGCAGCTCGGCCAGGAAGGGGGACTCCATCTGATCCTGGTAACGGCCGGCGATGCGGCGGCGGCGGCAGCAGGTGAGGAAGAGGCGCTCCCGGGCGCGGGTCATGCCCACGTAGAGCAGCCGGCGCTCCTCCTCGATGTCGTCCCGCGCTCCCTGGGAGTTGAAGTGCGGCAGGAGTCCGTCCTCCAGGCCCGCCACCACCACGGCCCGGAACTCCAGTCCCTTGGCGCTGTGCAGGGTCATCAGCGAGACCCCTTTCTCGGTCTGCAGCCCATCGAGGTCGGTCACCAGGGCGACGTGATCGAGGAAGGCCGTCAGCAGGTCCTGGTCGCCGGCGTTGTAGCTGTTCGACTCGGTGAATTCCTGGGCCGCGGAGAGGAACTCCTGGATGTTCTCCAGCCGCGCCTGGTCCTCCGGATCCTCCTGCTTGTAGAGGTCGGTGTAGGCGGTCGCCTCCAGCAGGCGGTCGAGCAGGGCGGGGAGGGGCAGGTCGGCGGCCGACTGCTGGAGCCCCACGATCAGGTCGCGGAACTTGCGCAGGGCCGTGGCGCTGCGGGCCGGCAGGTTCCCGAGGTTGTCCAGGTAGAGGACGTCCCAGAGCGGCTCTCCGAGCTGCACGGCGCGGTCGCGCAGCAACTCCAGGGTGGACTTGCCGATCCCCCGCGGCGGCTGGTTGACGATCCGCATCAGCGAGAAGTTGTCGCGCGGGTTGCGCAGCACGCGCAGGTAGGCGACCAGATCCTTGATCTCGGCGCGGTCGTAGAAGCGCACGCCGCCGACCAGGGAATAGGGGACCTCCCGCGACAGCAGCTCGTCCTCGATGGCGCGGGTCTGGGCGTTGGTGCGGACCAGGATCGCCATGTCCCCCAACTTGTAGTTGGCCCGCAGGCGCTGGAGAGTGCGGAGGATCCAGGTGGCTTCGTCCCCCTCGTCGCTCGCCCGGTAGAGCTCGACCTTGGCGCCGGTCCCCTCCTCGGTCCACAGGCGCTTGCCCCGGCGGTTGATGTTGTTGGCGATCAGGGCGCCGGAGACGTCGAGGATGGTCTGGGTGGAGCGGTAGTTCTGCTCCAGCTTGCGGACCACCGCGTTGGGGAAGGTCTTCTCGAACTCCAGGATGTTGTTGAGGTCGGCGCCGCGCCAGCGGTAGATCCCCTGGTCCTCGTCGCCCACGGCGGTGAGGTTGCCGTCCGCGCCGATGAGCTCCTGGATGAGGCGGAGCTGGGCGTGGTTGGTGTCCTGGTATTCGTCGACGAGCAGGAAGCGGGTCCAGCGGCGGGTGCGCGCCTTGATCTCCTCGTCCGTGGAGAGGAGCTTGACCGGCAGCGCGATCAGGTCGTCGAAATCGACGCCCGAGGCGGCGTTGAGCAGCCCCTGGTAGCGCCGGTAGAGGACGGCGACCTTCTTCTCGAAGAAGTTCTGGGCTCGCGACTCATAGGCCGCCGGATCGATGAGCCGGTTCTTGGCGGCGCTGATGTTGGCGAGCACGGAGCGGGGGGAGAAGGCGGTCTCGGAGAGCCCCTCGGCGGTGAGGGCCTCCTTGATGAGCCCGATCTGGTCGCTGGCGTCGAGGATGTGGAAGTCCCGCCGCAGCCCCACCCGCTCGCCGTAGCGGCGCATCATCATCAGGCCGTAGCGGTGGAAGGTCCCGACCGAGGTGGGGAGCGGATGCATACCGAGCAGCTCCTCGACCCGCTCGCGCATCTCGCCGGCCGCTTTGTTGGTGAAGGTCATGGCGGCGATGGTGCCGGGATCGACGCCCATCTCCTCGATGAGCCAGTAGATGCGGTGGGTGATGACCCGGGTCTTGCCGGACCCCGCGCCGGCGAGGACGAGCTGCGGCCCCTCGCCGTGGGTGACGGCCGCGATCTGCTCCGGGTTCAGCTTGCGCTCCAGCTCCTGGGATACGGGCTTCTTCACGCCGGGATCTTGTCCGAGAGGGTGGGGGGATGGCAAGGCGGCGCCGGAGAGCTCCTCTGGGGTACAATGCCGGCGGGTAGCGTCCTGTCGTCTTTTCTATCCCGAATCCAGGAGCACCGCTTTCAGGGAGTCACATAGGAGCCCCATGGCCGAGCAATACATCTACGTGATGAAGGATCTGCGGAAGGTCTATCCGCCCAACCGCGAGGTCCTGAAGGATATCTGGCTGTCGTTCTTCCCGGGCGCCAAGATCGGCGTGCTGGGGCTGAACGGCGCCGGCAAGAGCACGCTGTTGAGGATCATGGCCGGCGAGGTCAAGGAGTTCGCCGGCGAGGCCTGGGCCGCCAAAGGGGCCAAGGTCGGCTATCTCTCCCAGGAGCCGCGGCTCGATCCCGGCAAGGACGTCCTCGGCAACGTCGAGGAGGGGGTGGCCGAGACCCGGGCCCTGCTCCACAAGTTCGACGAGATCAACGCCAGGTTCGGCGAGGAGATGTCGGACGGCGAGATGGACAAGCTGATGGCCGAGCAGGCGCGGGTGCAGGACGCCATCGAGGCCGCCAACGCCTGGGAGCTCGACCGCACTCTCGAGATCGCCATGGACGCCCTGCGGCTGCCGCCGCCGGACGCCGACGTCGACAAGCTCTCGGGCGGCGAGCGCCGCCGGGTGGCCCTCTGCCGCCTGCTCCTCCAGCGGCCGGACCTCCTGCTGCTCGACGAGCCCACCAACCACCTCGACACCGAGTCGGTCGCCTGGCTGGAGCACTTCCTGGCCGGCTACCCGGGCACGGTGGTCGCCGTCACCCACGACCGCTACTTCCTGGACAACGTCGCCGGCTGGATCCTGGAGCTCGACCGCGGTCAGGGGATCCCGTGGAAGGGCAATTACTCCTCCTGGCTGGAGCAGAAGCAGGAGCGGCTGGCCCAGGAGGAGAAGAGCGAGTCGGCGCGGCAGCGCACGTTGCAGCGCGAGCTCGAATGGGTGCGGATGTCCCCGCGCGCCCGCCAGGCCAAGGGCAAGGCCCGTCTCACCGCCTACGAGAAGCTGCTCGCCGAGGACCGGGAGTACGAGAAGCGGAACGATCCCAACGAGATCCACATCCCGGCCGGACCCCGTCTCGGCGACCTGGTGGTGGAGACCAAGGGGCTGCGCAAGGGATACGGCGACAATCTCCTGATCGAGGACCTCGACTTCGCCCTGCCGCCCGGCGGCATCGTCGGCGTCATCGGTCCGAACGGCGCCGGCAAGACGACGCTGTTCCGCATGATCGTCGGCCAGGAGAAGCCGGACGAGGGGACGGTCCGCATCGGCGACACGGTGAAGATCGCCTACGTGGACCAGAGCCGCGAGAGCCTGGACGGCGAGAAGCTGGTCTGGGAGGCGATCTCGGACGGCCGCGACGTGGTGACGCTGGGAAGCCGCGAGATCCCGGCCCGCTCGTACGCGGCGGCCTTCAACTTCAAGGGGTCGGACCAGCAGAAGCGGGTGAAGGACCTCTCCGGCGGCGAGCGCAACCGGGTGCATCTCGCCCGCACGCTCAAGGCCGGGGGAAACCTCCTGCTGCTCGACGAGCCGACCAACGACCTCGACGTCGACACCCTGCGGGCCCTGGAGGAGGCGCTCCTCGCCTTCGCCGGCTGCGCGGTGATCATCAGCCACGACCGCTGGTTCCTCGACCGCATCGCCACCCACATCCTCGCCTTCGAGGGGGAGTCGCAGGTGGTCTGGTTCGAGGGGAACTACGAGGCCTACGAGGCGGACAAGAAGCGCCGTCTTGGCGCCGAGGCGGACCAGCCGCATAGGATCCGGTACAAGAGGCTCACGCATTCGGCGTGAGGCCGGTTTAAAAATGAGGCATCCGACCGATCGGTCGGATCGGTCGGATCAGACCGATAACGCCTGCCAGAAACACCACCGCTTCCACTGCGTTCCCCTCTCCCGGTGAGGGAGGGTGGGAGGGGTCGGGAGAGGGGCCAGGGGTGAGGGTTCGAGGGGGACGGGCTGCCAACCTGGCACCATGGTTGCAACCATTCTTGGGCTGTGAAGAGGCGGTGAGCGGGTGAGGGACCTCGGCACAGCGCGCTGAAAATCTTCGAAGGCCGAAGCTCCCCCGCACACCGTTTGAGTGGGAGGGCGCCCATCGGGTGGCCTCCTGGCGAAAACTATCCCTAGGAGAGGAGCTCGATATGAAGCGTCAAATCCTGACTTTCGCGGCGGCGCTGGCCATCACGGCGGCCCCGGCCCTGTTCGCGCAGAGCACGCTGAACACGCCGGCCCCGGGCCCGTCCCAGGAGACGAAGCCGGGCCAGACGAACAACAACCTGCAGAACCCCGGCTCGAACATGCAGCAGGGCGCCCCGAATCAGCACGGGACCTATCAGGAGCACGGGACGGTCGAGGGTACGACCAATGAGAGCACGACCGGCACCAATGACGTGAACAGCCAGACCGGCACCTCGACCGGCGTCACTGGCACGACCCCGACCCCGGACAACATGGGGACGACGACGGCCACGCCGCCCGCCCCGGTTACGCCGCCGGAAACCACGACTACCACGACCACCACGACCACGCCGACGGACACCACCACCGGCACGATGACCCACCCGGACACCACGGCCGGCACCTACAACAGCTCTACCACGACCACTGACACGACGACCACCTCGTCCAGCACTCTGCCGAAGACGGCGAGCGATCTGCCGACGGTGGCTCTGGCGGGCCTTCTGGCTCTGATCGCGGCTTTCGCGGTCCGCTTCTACTCGAAGCGGAATGCCTGAGGGAAGAACCTCCTACCGCCGGACGTTCTGATCACCTGGCGCCCCGGCGCCAGGTGATTTCGCTTTCAAGACCTATGAAGAGCCTCGCGATCCCATCGAAGAAGCCCGTCCTGCGCTGGGTCGAGCGCGCCCTCCTGATCGTCGCCATTGTCTGCCTGGGCTCCTGGGCGTACGCCTGGATCGATTCCGCCTACTACCAGTACCGTGAGAATCAGATCCTGGACGAATCCCTGAGCCAGACCCAGGAGGCGCCGCCGGCCGCCCAGTCGTCGGCCTCCCAGACCGATTCGCTGGGCAGCTTCCAGCCGCGGTCGGCCGTTCCCCGGGAGCCGCCCCGGAAGCCTCTCGCGGATGGAGAGCTCGTGGGGCGCATCGAGATCCCCCGCCTCGGAATCTCCACGATCGTGCTGGAAGGGGTCGGCACCAAGACCCTCCGCCGCGGCGTCGGGCACATCCCCGAGACCGCGCCGCCCGGGACCGGCGGCAACGTGGGGCTGGCCGCGCACCGGGACAGTTTTTTCCGTGGTCTCAAAGACATACGTAAAAATGACATCATCCGGCTCAAGACGCTGGACGGCTCGTACCAATACCGCGTGGAGTCGACCGAGATCGTCACTCCCGAGGACACGCAGGTGCTGGCGGACACGGGCCTCCCGGAGCTGACGCTGGTCACCTGCTACCCCTTCTACTATGTGGGGTCGGCCCCCAAGCGGTTCATCGTCCACGCCCAGCGGGAGTGAGGGGCAGCCGCACCTCGAATTCGCTCCCCTGTCCCGGCCCATCGCTGCGGGCCTCGACGCGTCCGCCGTGCATCTCGACCAGGCTCCGCACCAGGGTGAGGCCGATCCCGAGGCCGGCCCCGGAGCGGTCGAGCCCCTGCTCCCCCTGGACGAAGAGGTCGAAGATCCGCGGCAGGAGGTCGGCGGAGATGCCGGCCCCGTCGTCGCTCACGAGGACCACCGCCTCCCCGTCCCGCCGCCGGGCCGAGATCTCGACGTGGCCCTGGCGGCCGGTGAACTTCACGGCGTTGCGCAGGAGGTTGGTGAACACCTGCTCCAGCCGGGTGGCGTCGCCATCGAGCGGCAGCGGCCCGAGGGGGAGCTCGACCCGCAGGGTCTGCTCCTGGGCCTCGGCCAGCGGCAGGGAGGCGTCGGTCGCGTGCCGGAGGATCTCGGCGAGGTCGACGCTCTGCCGCCGCAGCTCGATCTTGCCGCGGGTGATCCGCGAGACGTCGAGCAGATCGTCCACCATGCGCACGAGGTGCTGGATCTGGCGCCGGATGATGGCGACCGGCCGGGCCTGCGGCTCGGGGGGCGCGAGCTGCTCCAGAAGGTAGGAGGCGTTGGCGATCGCGCCGAGGGGGTTGCGCAGCTCGTGGGCGAGCATGGCGAGGAACTCGTCCTTGCGGCGGTCGGCCTCGGCGAGCGCGTCGGCCCGGGCGCGCAGCTCGGCGGCCAGCCTCTCGCTCTCGGCGGTGCGCTCGGCCAGGCGCTCCCGCATCTCCTGGAAGGCGGCGGAGAGGCGGGCGACCTCGGAGATGTCGCTGCCGGCCGGGATCGGGGCCGCGAGGTCGCCGGCCGTCATCGCGTCCACCGCGCTCGACAGATCGCCGAGCGGCCGGGCGATCCGGCGGGAGACGAAGATGCCGGCGATCACCGTCAGGGGGATCACCAGCAGGAGCAGGCCGAAGGCGAGGTCGCGCCCCCGGCGCACCCCGGCCAGGGCGGAGGTCAGGGGGCGCTCGACCGCCACGATCCAGCCCAGCCGGGGGACGACGGCGAAGCCGGCCACGCTCTCCGTCCTCGCCACCTGGTTCCCCTTGCGGACCTGCTGGTCCCATCCGGGGGGAAGGGCGGGGAGGGCCTCGCCGGCGGGATTCTCGCTGACCGCGGCGATGAGGTGGCCGTAGCCGTCCGCGAGGGAGATGTGGGCCCCCTGCCTGGTCATCCGGTGGATCAGGGCCTCGGAGCTGAAGGCCGCCACCAGCGTTCCCGCGACGTCGTCCGAGAGGTTGTGGACGGGGGAGCCCATCAGGAGGAACGAGTGCTCGCGGGTCGAGGTCAGGGAGAGCTGGGTGCGGCGTGTCCGATTCACGGCCTGGGCGACCTTGCGCACCGCCTCCAGGGGAAGGCCGGCCTCGCCGGCGCCGGCCAGCACGCGCAGGTCGGTGGAGAGGGTCCGCAAGGCCCGCAGGTCCGGATAGACCGACCGGGAGGCGGCGAGGAGCTCCCCCTGCTTCTCGGCCGTCCTGGGGGACCGGCCGGCGAAGGCGGCCAGCGTGGCGGTCCGGGCTCCGTTCATGTCGATGTAATCCGAGATGTTCTGCGCCACCGACCGCGCCTCGACCTCCTGGAGGGTCCGCACCTGCTCGCGGGCGAGCCTCTCCTCCTGGGCGGTCACCACGGCCGTCGCGAGGACGAGAGCCAGCGAGGTCGAGACGGCCAGCGTCAGGGCGAGGCGGACCCGCAGGGAGGCGGTGTCGAGCGCCGCCAGCCGCCGCCGCACCCAGGGGAGGCCGGCGAGCACCGCGCCGCCGCCGATGTAGAGGGCCATCCCCGTCCAGAACCGCCCAGGCACCGAGACCAGGAGCCCGAACGACATGAAGACCAGCCCGGCGGGAAGATGGAACGGCCACCTCTTTCGCCAGGCCGGCGCGATCTGGGCGACGGCGGCCGGCGGGCTGGTGAGCAGGAACGCCACCCCGAAGAGGGGGAGGTACTTTGCGTAGGAGCCGTAGAACGGTTTGTGGAAGAGGCTCGGGAGCGCGAGGATGAAGGCCCCCGCGAGGGTTCCGGCCAGCGACATGAAAAGGGCGAGGAGGTCGCCTCCCCGGACGGCGTCCCGCGGCCGGTCGCGGGGGAGCCGGCAGGCCAGGAGCGTTCCCAGGCCGAGGGTGCCGTAGACCACCGTTCCCGTGGTCGCATTCACCCGCACGAAGCTCGCGGCCAGCGTGAGCAGGGTCAGCCCGCCGAGACCGAGGGCTCCGCATTCCAGCCACCGCCGGGGGCGGAGCACGGCGACCGCCAGCAGCCCCACCCCCGAGGCCAGCGCGAGGGTCCCCCAGGCGAGGGTATAGGGGAGCAGGGCCTCGTAGGGCGCGGTCTGGAAATGGTGGGGAGCGACGAGCAGGAACGCGCCCATGAACCCGCAGAACAGGCCCATCACCCACAACAGGCTCTCGGGGGAGAGCCTGGTCAATGAATCGCGCAGCGACAAACCTTCCTCCAAGACACTCGTATCTCTCTCGGCACCCGCGGGCTAGAATGCCCCGACGATTTCACGGACCGGAGGCGCGCCGAAGCTGTCGGCGTGCCGGAGGACTCTATGCCGACGAGACGCATCATGCTCCTGATCCCGGCTCTCGTCCTGGCCCTGGCGGCCAAGACCCCCGCCGACACGACTCCATCCTCTTCGGGACCGCTGCTCGGCTTCAGCAATGATCACGCCAGCCAGCAGCGGACGCTCGAGACGCGCTTCGATTCCAATCTCGACGCGGCGAGCATTCGCGAGTGGATGCGGCGCCTCTCGGCGCGCCCCCATCACGTCGGGTCTCCCTACGACAAGGACAACGCCGAATTCATGGCGGGGCTCTTCCGGTCGTGGGGGTTCCAGACCCAGATCGAGCAGTTCAAGGTGCTCTTCCCCACGCCGAAGACCCGCCTGCTGGAGATGGTGGCCCCCTCCCGCTTCACCGCCACGCTCTCCGAGCCGCCGCTCCCGGAGGACGCGACCTCCGGCCAGACGACCGAGCAGCTCCCCACCTACAATGCCTACTCGGTCGACGGCGACGTCACCGGCGAGCTCGTCTACGTCAACTATGGTGTGCCCAAGGACTACGAGGAGCTCGATCGCCGGGGGATCGACGTCAAGGGGAAGATCGTCATCGCCCGCTACGGCGGCTCCTGGCGCGGCATCAAGCCCAAGGTGGCCGCCGAGCACGGCGCCATCGGCTGCATAATCTACTCCGACCCCTCCGGCGACGGCTACCTCCAGGGGGACGTCTACCCCAAGGGGGGGTGGCGCTCGGACCGCAGCGTCCAGCGCGGCTCGGTGGCCGACATGCCCACCTACTCGGGCGATCCGCTGACCCCTGGAGTTGGCGCCACCGAGAACGCCAAGCGCCTCGACCTCAAGGAGGTCCAGACGCTGACCAAGATCCCCGTGCTGCCGATCTCCTATGGCGACGCCCTGCCGCTGCTCAAGGCGATGGCCGGCGCGATGGCTCCCGAGGAGTGGCGCGGGTCGCTGGCGGCCCCCTATCACCTCGGCCCCGGCCCGGCGCGGGTGCACCTCAAGGTGGCGTTCAACTGGAATCTCGCTCCGATCTATGACGTCATCGCCCGGATCCCCGGGTCCGAGCGGCCGGACGAGTGGGTGATCCGCGGCAACCACCACGACGCCTGGGTGAACGGCGCGTCCGACCCGGTCAGCGGCATGGTGGCTGAGCTGGCGGAGGCCCGCGCCATCGGCGAGCTGGTGAAGGGGGGCTGGAAGCCGAGGCGCACGATCCTCTACGCCGCCTGGGACGGCGAGGAGCCGGGCCTGCTCGGCTCGACCGAGTGGGCCGAGACCCACGCCGAGGAGCTGCGCCAGCACGCGGCCGTCTACATCAATTCGGACAGCAACTCGCGCGGCTTCTTCGGCGCCGGCGGCTCCCACCAGCTCGAGACCTTCATCAACCAGGTGCTGCGCGACGTGCCCGACCCCGAGAAGGGGATCAGCGTGCTCGACCGCGCCGCCGCCGCCGTCCAGATCTACGGCGGCCCCGACCGCCAGCAGGAGGTCAAGTCGAAGGTCCTGCGGCTCGACCCCCTGGGCTCCGGCTCGGACTTCACCCCCTTCCTCCAGCATCTGGGGATCGCGGCGCTCAATATCGGTTACGGCGGCGAGGAGGAGTACGGCCAGTACCACTCGATCTACGACTCCTTCGCCCACTACACCCGCTTCGGCGATCCCACCTTCCAATATGGCGTGGCGCTGGCCAAGACCGGCGGACGGATCGTCCTGCGCCTCGCGGACGCCGACGTCCTCCCCTTCGACCCCGACCGCTTCGCCTCCGCCGTCGGCCGCTATGCCGACGAGGTCCAGAAGCTCGCGGGGGACCTGCGCAAGGCTGCCGAGGAGCGCAACCAGCGGCTCGACGACAAGGTCTACGAGGCGGTTGACGACCCCACCCAGAAGTGGGTCGCCCCGAAGCGGCTGGACGCGGTGCCCTACCTGAATTTCTCGCCGTTGGAGAACGCGGTCGCGGCGCTCAAGGCGAGCACCGCCGCCTACTCGAAGGCGATCGCCGCCGCCACGGCCGGCGGCAAGGAGCCGGCTCCCGAGGTGCAGGCGCGGCTGGACGACGTCCTGATGAAGGCCGAGCGGGCCCTGACGAATCCGCGGGGCCTGCCGCGCCGCCCCTGGTACGTGCACCAGATCTACGCCCCCGGTTTCTACACCGGCTACGGGGTGAAGACCCTCCCCGCCGTGCGCGAGGCGATCGAGCAGCGGCAGTGGAAGGAGGCGGAGCAGCAGATGAGCGTGGTGTCCGGCGCCATCGAGGGCTTCGCGAAGGAGATCGACCGGGCCACGGCGCTGCTGGGGCCGGGCACGGCGGCAGCGGGGCGGTAACCCGCAGGAGAAGGGATGTTCGTAGGGGCGGCCCTGTGTGGCCGCCCTGGGCGGGGGATTCCCCGCCGGACAAGCCCCCACCCAGGGCGGCCACACAGGGCCGCCCCTACGGATATTCGCGGTGGCGTATCAGCTCGGCGACCGGCGCGGGTCGTCGCCGTAGGTCGACTCGTACTCCATATTGCCGTCCTTCTTGTGGACCTTCACCTGGCCGAGCTCCTCCTTGCGGGCCCGTTCCTTGGCGAACTGGACGGCCTCCTCCTTGGTGTCGAACTCCCGGCGGAACTCGGCGCGCTCCTGCGAGACCACCCACCGCTCGGCCGACGAGTTCGGGACCACGTGATATACAACCCTTTCCTTGGTGGCTTGGGCCATGGTGCCTATCCTCCTTTGCGGGAAGGAGATAGGGCAATAAGTGTGCCAGGAGAAACCTGGGGCCGCGGCTTCTCGATCCCCAGCCAGCCCGCGACCCGGCCGGCGATCTCGAGGTTGCGCACCGTCCCGGCGCCGCCGGAGAGGATGCCGGGCCCGAGCGCCATGTAGATGCCGTGCATCTCCGGATGGCTGCTGAGATAGCCGTGCATGCCGTAGACGCCGGTGGGCGACGCGGCCTCCCCCGTGGCGGAGTCCTGATCGGCCATGTAGCCCTCGCGGAGGAAGAGGATCAGGTCGCCGCTGTCGGGGTGGTCGAGCTGGATCTCCGCCGCCTCCCGGCGGGTGAACGCGCGCTCGACGGGCGCCTCGTCCCCCACCTTCCAGGCGGTGAACAGCCCGCGCAAGGTGGGGAGGAGGTCCGCCCGGCCGGGCTTCAGGTAGACATGGACCAGGCCGCCGTCGCCCACCGCCCAGGCGCTGCCGAGCAACCCCCGCTCCCGGAGGAGGACGTTGGGGCGGAGGAGGGTGTGGACGGGCGCCATGCCATGGTCGCTCACCACGGCGACCACCGTGGTCCTGAGGTCGATCGCCGCGAGCAGCCGCGCGAGCTGGCGGTCGACCTCCTGCCAGACCCGCGCGCGCGCCGCCGCGAGCTCGTCCCGCCGCTCCGGGGTGAAGCCCGGCTGGCGGGGGGCGACGAGCTGGAGCTGGTGCTCCGCCTCGTCGATCACCGGCATGTAGCCCATCAGCAGGTCCCAGTCGGGACGCCGGGCCGCCAGGAGGAGGGCGTCGCCGAAGAAGCGGGCGAAGCGCTCGGACTGCTCGAGCCAGGTGTCGAGGTCTAGGCCCGGCCGGCCGTCCCAGGCGTCGAGCAGGCGGTCGTCGTCCGGCGGGCCGGGCCAGAAGAGCCCGGCGCCGGCGAGCGCGGAGGCGAAGGCTCCCGGGTAGGCGGGGAGCGGATAGACGGCGCCGAAGTAGATCCGGCCCGGCCCCAGCGGCTTCACCGGGCAGGTGGCGGTCCGGGAGGCCGCTCCTGGGAGGTCGATCCGGCAGGGGAGATCGGTCCAGCGGCCGGGAGGGAGCGGCGCGAGCCTCTCGGCCGCGATCTCCCGGGCTTTCGCGGCCTCCTCCCATCCACTGCTCCCGGCCGCCACCAGGGCGGCCGGGAGGTCCGGGGTGTTGGTGTAGGTCATTCCCCAGTCCCCCCGGCGGCGCGGGCCGTTGCCGTCTGCCCCGGGCCAACTGTTGATCCCCACCCGCTTCCCCTGCCGCCGCGCCGCCTCCCAGAGGGTCTCCGTGGCGATGGGCGCCGCGAAGCCGCTCACGGTCTCGGGGAATGGCGCTCCCGCCGGATGGAAGACGTTGCTGACGATCCCCGTCCGCCCGGCGGGGTACCCGGTCGCCAGGCTGACGTGGTTGGGGGAGGTGAGGGTGGGATCGACCGGGATCAGACGGTCGGCCACCTGCCCCTCCCGGAAGAAGCGGGCGAAGCCTCCGGCGGTGAGCTTCCCCTCGCGGTAGAGCCGGCGCAGAGTGGCGGCGCCGGCGCCGTCGAGGCTCAGCAGGAGGACGCGCCGGGGCGGTGCGGCGGGCGCCGGAGCGGCGGCGCGGCAGGAGAGGACGAGGGAGCCCAGGAGGACGGCCCAGGCGAGGCGGCGGCCGCGGGTCATGCCGCGTCTCCTAGGCCAATCCCGTCGAGCCGAAGCCGCCGTCCCCCCGGCCGCTGTCCTCCAGGGTGTCCGCCTCCTCCCACTCGACCGGCTCGGCGCGGGAGATCACGAGCTGCGCGACGCGGTCCCCCCGCCGCAGGCTGTACGGCGCCTCGCCGAGGTTGATCAGGATCACCCCCACCTCGCCACGGTAGTCGCTGTCGATGGTGCCGGGGGCGTTGACCAGGGAGATGCCGTGGCGCAGGGCGAGGCCGCTGCGCGGGCGGACCTGCCCCTCCCAGCCGGGGGGGATCTCCAGCACGATTCCGGTGGGGACCAGCAGCCGCTCGCCGGGGCGCAGCACCACCTCGCCGTCGACGGCGGCGCGGAGATCGAACCCGGCGCTGCCGGGTGAGGCATGGGAGGGCAGGGGGAGGTCGCGCGCTGCCGGGAGGCGGCGGATGCGCACTCTCATGGCCGGCCGGAGGGCTTCCGGGAGCCGCCGCCCTGGCGGCCGGTGACCGGCTTGCTGTTGGAGCCGCCGCCGGGCGTGGAGCCGTCCGGCAGGGTGCCGTTCTGGGGCTGGAACTGCTGGTCGACCAGGTACATGGGGCGGCCGAGCCAGCGGGTGGAGAAGTTGGGGACGAGCGTCTGGCCCGGATTGCCGATCCCCGGCGCGCCCTGGATCGACCCGCGCTGGACGGCGCCGTTGGGCAGGAGATCGACGGTGAACCGCCACTCATCGTAGCGCTCGTGGCCGTAGAAGACCAGGTGGGAGGCCTTGGGGCTCTTGCTGTAGACGCCGACGATCGGACCGACGGCGACCTCGTCCCCCTCCTTGGGCGTGTTCAGCCCGCCCTCGCCCCGGCCGTCGTCGGGCTGGCCTTCCGGATTCTGCGGATTCACGGGCCGGGGTTGCTGCCCCTCCGGATTCTGCGGCTGCAGCGGCGCGCCCTGGTTCTGGAAGATCAGCCCCCACTTACCGTCCTTGGTCATGGGGTCCTTCCAGAGCTGGCGGATGCAGCGGGGCTGGATCTCGATCAGCTCCTGCAGCTTGTTGGGATAGCGCTGGAAGCGGATCTTGAAGATGCGGATCGCCTCGGCGTACTGGAACCCCCGGAAGACCAGCTCCTCTTCCTTCTCGCGCTGGATCTCCGTGCTCATCAGCGGCAGCATGGCCGCCACCATGATGTTGAGCACGGTGAGGGCGACGATCAGCATCACCATGTTGTACCCCGCCTCGGACCGTTTCCGGGCGGGGTGATGGGAGAGGGAGCCGCAGGGGGAGGTCATCACCATTCCTTGTAAGGGGTGCCGTCCAGGGAATTTCCCGGCATGCCGGAGTGGACGTCGACGATCCCCGGCTTCGCGGGATCGGTCTCGGTCTCCGCCGGCGGATGGTCGGGGTCGATCTCCTCGTAGACGGGGATCCAGGTGTCGGACCGCTTGGTCATCGGATCGATCGGCAGCGCCCGCACGTACTTCTCCTCGACCAGGGCCTCCAGGCTGGTGGGGTACTTCCCCTTGTCGCCGTAGTACTGGTCGATCATGTCGCGCATCGTGCGCAGGTTGTTCTTCAGCACCGATTCCTTGGCGTGGATCGGCACGTTCTTGAGCGCGGGCATGGCGATCGTGGCGAGGATGCCGATGATGGCGATCACGATGATCAGCTCGAGCAGCGTGAAGCCGCTCTGCCGGTTCCGGGGGTTCTTGCTGCGCATGGGGAGCCTCATTTCCTCACCACTTCCTGTACGGGACGCCGTTCAGGCCGGTGCCCTTCGAGAGCGAGTAGACGTCGTAGATGTTCTCGCCACCCCAGGAGGTGGCGTCCCATGCGTCCTGGTAGCTGCGGAAGCCCCACTCGTCCTTGCCGGTCATCGGATCGATCGGGATGCGGCGCAGGAGCTTCAGCTTCTTGTCCACCTGGCCCACGAGCTGCACCCCCTCGACCAGCACGTCCAGCTTCTTGGGGTACCCCTGGGTGCCGACGTCCACCGGGATCAGGCCCGCGTCGCTGTAGCGCTTGTACTCGTCGAGCGCCGAGCGCATCTCGCGCAGGGCGAGCTTGAGGTCCGCCTCCTTCGACCGCTTGGCCGTGAACTTGGCGACCGGCAGCGTCGCCGTGGCCAGGATCGTCAGCACGGCGGCCACCATGACCAGCTCGGCTAGGGTGAATCCCGCCTCGCGGCGGCGGATGATGGGAGTGGGGCGCATCGTCTCCTTCAGCCTCCTCTACCCGTCAACGCCTGCCGCCGGCGGATGCTTCCCGCTTCGGGGCGGGAGAGGGGTCCGGACGCGGGTTGGCCCCGCTGACCTCGACCAGCGCCGGACGGGTGCGCACGGCCACCGGCCGCAGCGACGCGTCGAGCGCCTTGCCGTCGAAGCCGAGCTCGCTGGAGCCGGCCGCCAGGGCCCGGAAGGTGACGCGGGCGACCGTCCCCGTCCCCTTGACGCCCGGCACCTTGCCCAGCCGGCTGGCGCCGATCACCAGGTTGCCGGGGCGGTTGGCGTCGGACATCACCCGCGCCTCCGCGGCGCCGCCCAGGAAGTCGCCGGCCTCGACCTTCTCGACCGCGAGCACCTTGGGGTCGAACGACAGCGTCAGCGGGAAGTGGGAGACCGGCTGGCCGGCGTCCGCCTGGATGCGCACCTCGAAGGTGTCCCCCGGGCTGACGCTGAGCTTGCCGGGGGCCAGCCAGAGGCGCACCGCGGCGGCCGTGCTGGCCGCGGCGGTGACCGCAGCGCCCTTCTCAGCTCCCGTGAGGGAGGCCGCGCGCACCGCCAGCGAGGCGGTGCCGGAGGCGGGGCCCTGGGAGACCAGCCCGCCGCCGGCCGGCGGCTGCTCCTCCGGCGGCGGCGGCGGCGCGGGCGTGGGCGGCTGCGGCTGGAAGATGTTGGACGGCGGCGCCGTCGGCACCAGGTTCACCCCGCCCGGCGGTTGCTGCTGCGGCGGCGGCTGGCCGGGGGCGCCCGGCGCCTCCACGGCGGGCTCGCCGTTCTCGCCCGGACGCAGGCCGCGGGGGAGCCGCTGGAGGCGGCGGCGGATGGCGTCCTGGATCTCCTCCGGCGTCCCCTCGCCGCCGTCGAACGGCCCCTCGACGTCGGACTCGACGCGCGGGCTGCCGCCGCGGAAGGTGATGTTCTGCTCGGTGCCTACCCAGATCGGCAGCAGGTCCTCCTGCGTGATCTCGGCGTTGCGCACGATGTGGGGGGTCATCGTCAGGATGACGTCGGTGCGCGCCCCCTCCTGGCGCTTGTTGGAGAACAGCCGCCCGAGGAGCGGGATCTCCGAGAGCCCGGGGATGCCGCGGTCGGTGGTGCTCTCGTCGGTGCGCAGCAGGCCGGCGAGGAAGTTGGTCTCGCCGTCCTTGAGGCGGATCACCGAGTCGATCATGCGGGTGCCGATGATCGGCTGCGACTCGCCGTTGGACCCCGCCACGTTGCCGTTGAGGTTCGAGACCTCGATCTTCATCTTCAGCGTCACCTCCTGGTTGTGGTGGACGCGCGGCTCGAGCTCGATCTTGATGCCCACGTCCGTGTACTGGAAGGAGGTGATGGGGATGATGCCCCCGGAGTTGCCGGCGTTCTGCGTGTTGAAGGTGGTCAGCGGGATCGGCACGCGGTCGCCGATCACCAGGTTCGCCTTCTCCCCCTCGCTGATGCGGAGCTGCGGCTTGGCCAGGAGCTGGGCGTCGGTGTTCTGCTTGACGAAGTTGTAGACGAAGTTCGGCAGCGTCAGGAACCAGTTGGCCTGGTTGATGAACTGCAGGTCGGAGAGCCGGATGCCCGAGGGGGTCGTGGCCGTCCCGCCGGTCCCTCCGGTGCCGCCCGTGCCGGTCGTGGTGCCCGAGGGGACGCTGAGCTGCTGGCCGATCGAGTAGCTCGACAGGGCCACCCCGAGGTCGCGCAGCTTCTGGCTGTTGATCTGCAGCAGCTCGACGTCCACCACCACCTCGGCCTTCGACTTGTCGTTGGCCTCGATGATCCGCTCGGCGACCTTCACCTTGTCGGCGGTGTCGCGCAGGATGATGGCGTTGAGCTGCTCGTTGGTGGCGATCTTCCGCGCGTCGATCAAGCTGCGCAGGATCGTCAGCATGTCCTTGACCTCGGCGTTCGAGAGGAAGAAGGTCTGGATGACGAGGTCCTCGTAGGTGCGGCGGTTCTGCGGCGTGTCCTGGGCGATGATGATCGAGTGCTCGTCCATCACCTTGTAGAAGTGGCCGGCGGCGCGCATCAGGGTCTCGAGCGCCGCCTGGGCGGTGACGTCCTTGAGGTCGATCGAGATCTCCTGGTCGCGCAGGTTGGGATCGAACAGCACGTTGATCCCGAACGCCTGGCCGAGGGCGCGGTAGATCGAGAACAGCGACACCGGCTGCGGGAACTCCAGCGAGATCGGCTTGTCCGAGCGCGGATTGAGCACCGGCGGCTGCGGGCGGGCGCCGCGCGCCTTCTGCTTCATCTGCTCGATCGTCTCGGCGCCGTGCCCCTGCCGCTCGGCGAGGTACTGCCGGTGCGCGTGCTCGAGCTGGGCCTGGGCGTACTGGTTGGTCGGATCGAGCTGCACCGCCTGCTGGTACTCGACCAGGGCGCGCTCGGTCACCCCCGCCTTCTCGAACTCCTTCCCCTTCTCGAAGTGCTGCTGCGAGGCCTTGATCTTGGCGCGCAGCAGGGAGGCCTGGTACCGGATGTTGCCCGGATCGGCGTCCACCGCCTTCATGTAGGCGAGCACGGCCTCATCCCAATGCCCAAGCTGGGAGGCGATCTCTCCCTGCCGGTAGTTGGAGTGGCTGGTGCAGCCGGCGAGGACCCCCAGCACGAGCAGGGGGACCGACAACCGAACGCTGAGGTCACGCATCATCCAGGGTTTCCTCCAACTTGACCTTGGCGGCGAGGGGTCACGCCGACACGCTTCGCGGGTACGGTCGGGAAGCCCACGAAACCGATATCCACGGATTCGTAGCCGATGTGGGCCACGATGAACTTGTTGTCGATCACTTCACCTTCCTGCTTGTTGAAGATCTGCTTGCCGTTGGTGAACACGGCGATCTGCCGGTCCGGCGGGCCGAAGCGGCCCAGGTACTGCAGGTTGAACTCCGGCGGATGGGGCTTCGCCGCCTCGATCGCCGCCAGGCGCGCGGCCTCCTCGGCCCGCCGGCGCGCCTCCTCCTCGGCCCGCCGCTGCGCCTCCAGCTCCTCCTGGGTCGGCACGTGCGGCGGGGGCGGCGGCGGGGGCGGCGGATCGACGAAGCGCCAGGGGTCCCGGCCCGGAGTCGATTCTCTGGGGATGCGGTTGAGGTCCTCCATGCGCAGCACCGCCACCCGGTCGCCCGGCTTGGCGCCCTGATGGGTGGTGGCCACCCGGCGGCCCGGCCGTACCGGGTCCCCCTCGGCGTCGACCGCCGGCCGCTGGGCGGTGGCGGGGGTGGCCGCGTTGTCGTCCCCCCCGAAGCCCAGCACGGGGCCCAGGTAGTGCCAGAGGGCGATCAGCGCCACGAACCCCAGCGCGTAGAGGAGGTAGCGTTGCCGCGGGTTGCCGCTCATGGGGCGGCTCCTCCGGGGCTGGGGCTCGCCGCGGCGGCCCCCCGGGCCGCCGGCGCCGGCTCCATCTCGGCGTCGCGGGCGAACAGGGTGGAGAGCGTGAGGTCGATCCGCAGCTCCTGTCCCTCGGCGTTGTTGACCACCGTGACCTCGTCGATGCTGAGGAAGGAGTGCGAGGTCTCGAGCAGGGAGACGAGCTTGCGCAGCTCGGCGTAGGTCCCCTCGACCGAGAAGACGAACGAGCGCTTGATCAGGTTGTACTCCTCGATCTCCTGCTCGGGGTAGGAGATCGCCCGGGGGCGCAGGCCGGCTTGGGCGGCGAGCTTCTTGACCTCGGAGGTGATGCTGGTCAGCCGCTGGCTGCGGGTCGACAGCCGGTCGGTGTAGAGCTGCTCGACCTGGGCCTCGTTGGTGCGCACCCGCGCGATCATCGTCGCCGCCTGCTGGCTCTTGTCCGTGAGCTCCTTGTGCTGCTGCGCCAGCTCCTTCAGCCGGTCGTCCAGCGACTCGATGCGGCCGGCGTAGCCGAGCTTGTAGACGGCGAAGGCGCCGGCGTTGACGAGGAAGAAGAGCAGGGCCGGCACCCAGATCCACAGGCGCTGGCGCCAGATCTCGCCCGGCGCCTTCATGGCCGCCCTCCCGCCGGCGGCTGGGCGCGCAGAGTCGTCCGGGGCGCCGGAGGCTTGGCCGCCGTGGGCGCTCCCGGCGTGGCCGGGGACGGCGTGCCGGGCATCGGCAGCTCCTCGATCCGCGGCGCCGGCCCACCGCCCGGGGCGGTGGCGGCGGCCGGCGGCGGGCCCGGGCGGTATTGAACGGAGATCTCGAACTTCAACGTCTTCCCGTCTTCCTCCCTCTCTTCACGGGTGGGATTGGCATCCGTGAACGGGGGCTTGAACAGATTGTCTACGAACGAGGAGAGCGCTTCGTCGCTGCGCGACTCGCCGGTGATCAGCAGCGGCACCAGATCGCTCGTCTTGACCGTGCGCCGTGCCGCAGTGGATCCCGTGCGCTGGCGCTCGGCCTTGTCGCCGGTCAGCGGGGCGAGCCGGTTCAGCCGCACGTCGTTCGGCAGCCGCTCGGCGATGCGGTCGAGGAGCTGGCTCCAGGCGAAGGTGCGCTCCGCGATCTGCTTGTTGAGGAACTCGACCTTCTGGTTCTGCGCCTCCAGGTTGAAGCCGTCGAGCGTCTTCTGGAGCCGCGCCAGGTACGCGCGCTGGCGCTCGATCTCGGCCTCGCTGCGGGCGATCTGCTCCCGCTTGTCGGCCGAGCGCCCACGGTAGCCCAGAAACTGCCAGAGGTCGACCAGCAGGAGCGCCAGGCCCAGCAGCCAGAGCAGCAGCGCCACCCGCACCACCGGCCGGCTGTTGAGGAAGGGCCGGCGGGCGAGGTTGAGCGGCTCGACGCGCTCGGGCGGGGCGGCAAGCGTCACCGGCGCGAGGGGTGGGCGGGCGGGGGCGTCCGGGGTTTCGAGGGCGCCTTCCTGCGGCTCGAGCGGATTCACGCGACCTCCTGGCGGGCGGCGCCGAGCATGGGAGCGAGGCTCCGCCATGGCGGCACTCCCGGCTCCTCGGCGCGCAGCGGCGGCAGGTGCCGGCCGTCGACCGGGGCGGCGGGACGGCCGAGCCCCTCCTCCAGCCGGTCGAGCCAGGCCGGCTCGGCCTCCGGCGAGGAGAGCAGCAGCACCGAGCCCAGCGTGGCGCCGGGGAAGTGCTCGTCGAGGAAGTTGCGGGTGAGCTTGAGGTCGCGGCCCACGAAGCCCGCCCGCGCGGACTCCGGCAGGTTGCCGGTGAACCCCTTGTAGCGGTGGAGCACCGGCTCGCCCCCCCGCGAGAAGATCAGGGTGTACCCCTCGTCCCCCACCAGCACGAGCGCCGAGAAGGCGCCGTCGGTGGCCGGGGTCTCCACGGCGGAGAGCAGGGAGAGGCTGGCGTTCGAGATCTTGCCGATGCGCACGCCGGCGGCGGCGAAGGCCTCCTCGATCTGCGCCAGGAGCTGCTCGACGGCGAAGCCGAGCAGCAGCCGGCGCGGCTCCTCCTGGCCGGGGATGGGGGAGACCTCCGTGGCGTCGACCCGCAGCTCGTCCACCCGGAAGGGGACCAGGCGCCGCAGCTTCCAGCGCAGCACCTCGTCGAGCGCCGCGGTCTCCTTCGGCAGGTCGCCGCTCTCGGTGAAGGTGACCCGCAGCCAGGTGTCGGGCAGCACCAGCGAGGCGTCGCGCACGCCGCCGGGGATGGCCTTCACCATCCCCGCCACCAGCTCGCGGAAGGCGGCCGGATCGCGCGGCGGCCCGCCCAGGGGGCCGTGCTGGAAGGGGTCGCGCGGCAGCGCGGTCTCGCGGTAGGCGCGCAGGCGGAAGCCGTGGCGGTCGCGCGCGAGCTGCCCATAGCGCAGCTGCTCGCCGTCCAGCGAGAAGACGTGCGGCGGCGCCGGGATCGGGTCGAGCCCGAGCACCCGCTCAATCCACGAAGGTAACTTTGTTGATCTCACGCAGCGTCGTCACTCCCCGGAAGACCATCTCCAGCGCCGACTCGCGCAGGAAGGTCATTCCTTCTTCCTTGGCCGCCCGCTTGATCTCCGAGGCGGGCCGGCGGTCCAGGATCAGCTCCCGGATGTGATCCGAGAGGTCGAGCAGCTCGGAGACGGCGACGCGGCCGTGGAAGCCCGTGCCGTTGCACTCGATGCAGCCCCGCCCCTCGTAGAAGGTGAAGTCCGAATACATCGCCGGGTCGAGCCCGCTCTCCTCCAGGCTCTGGTTGGACACCTTGACCGGCTGCCGGCAGTGCTCGCAGATCTTGCGCACCAGGCGCTGCGCCAGCACGCAGTTGAGCGCCGACACGAAGTTGTAGAGGTCGACGTTCATGTTGAGGAAGCGGCCGAGCACGTCCACCACGTTGTTGGCGTGGACGGTGGTGAACACCAGGTGGCCGGTGAGGGCCGACTGGATGGCGATCTGCGCCGTCTCCGGGTCGCGGATCTCGCCCACCATCACCTTGTCCGGGTCGTGGCGCAGGATCGAGCGCAGGCCGCGGGCGAAGGTGACCCCCTTCTTCTCGTTGACCGGGATCTGGGTGACCCCCCGCAGCTGGTACTCGACCGGGTCCTCGATGGTGATGATCTTGTCCTCGGAGGACTGGATCTCGGAGAGGCAGGCGTAGAGCGTGGTCGTCTTGCCGGAGCCGGTGGGGCCGGTGACCAGCACCATGCCGTAGGGCTCGCGGATGAACTTGCGGAGCTTGCGCATCGTCTCCTCGTCGAAGCCGAGGATGTCGAGGCGCAGGTTCTTGAACTCCTTGTTCATCGACTCCTTGTCGAGGATGCGGATGACGCAGTCCTCGCCGTGCACCGAGGGCATGATCGAGACGCGGAAGTCGATCGTGCGGCCGACCAGGCGGAGCTTGAAGCGGCCGTCCTGGGGGACCCGCTTCTCGGCGATGTCGAGCTCCGACATCACCTTGATGCGGCTGATGATCGTCTGGTGGTGCCGCTTGTCGATCGGCTCCATCGCCTGGTAGAGCACGCCGTCGATGCGGTACTTGATGATCACCTCGTTCTCGCGGGTCTCGATGTGGATGTCCGAGGCCCGGCGCTGGATGGCGTTGAACATCGTCGAGTCGACCAGCTTGATGATCGGCGAGGTGTCGGCGGTGATGCGGTCGATCGACAGCACCTCCTCGCCGTCCTCGTCCTCCTGCACGAGCTGGATGCGGAAGTCCTCGGAGGCCTCGTCGAGCACGCGCTGGGCGCTCTCCGACTTCTGGAGGATCTCGTTGATCAGCGAGGGGACTCCCACCTTGACCTCGACCGGCTGGCCGAGCAGCAGCTCCATCTCGTCGATCTTGACTACGTTCGACGGATCGGCCATCACCACCGACAGCCGGCCGTCGAGCTGCGCCTCGGGGATGAAGCCGTAGCGCAGCATCAGCTCGAACGGCACGCGCCGGAAGAGGTCGTTGTCGATCCGGAAGTGCGTCATGTCGACGAACTCCAGGCCATAGCGGGCGGCGAACGCCTCGGCGTCCCGCCGCTCCTGGGCGAGGCGCTCCCGGGCCTGCTCGAGGGTCTCCGCCTCGGGCTCCTTGACCGCCGCCCTGCTGCCGTTGATCACTGCCATCACCAGAGCTCCTTAATCCATCCACTTCAAACCGGCTCCCCCGCGCCTGCGGGCACGAACGGGGAACCCACACCAGCAGAGTGCTACAACTTCGACGAACCGAGCATCGAGTACATCGGAAGGTAGATCGAGATCAGCAGGATCGCGATGATGAGGCCCATGAACACCAGCATCATCGGCTCGACCAGCGACAGCAGCCGCTGCATCCGGGTCTCGATCTGCTCGTCCAGAAAGTCCGCGACGCTGTTCAGCATCTCGTCCAGCGAGCCGGTCGCCTCGCCGACCTTGATCATGTCGATCGACATGTCGGTGAAGATCCCGCTCGTCTCCAGCGCCGAGTAGAAGGGCTTGCCCTCCCGCACCATCTGGATCGTCGGCGCGATCTTGCCGCGCACGTAGGCGTTGCCCACCGAGGCGATGCCGATCTCGAACGACGGCACCAGCGGGATGCCGCCCGAGAGCAACGTCGCGAGCGACCGGGAGAATTCCGACAGCGCGAACCGGTGCAGCACCGGCCCCAGGAACGGCGCCCGCAGCTTCAAGTGGTCGAGCGCCAGCCGCCCCGGCTCGGTGCGCCCCCAGGAGCGCAGCGCGAAGACGCCGCCCACGAGAACGAGCAGCATGAACACCCAGTTGGCGCTCATGAAGTTCGAGACCCCGAGCACGATGCGGGTGATTAGGGGGAGCTCGGCGTCCAGCTCGCTGAAGAAGCCCATGAAGCGGGGGACCACGTAGATCGTCATCACCGCGATCATCACGCCCGAGAGGCAGACCAGCACGGCCGGGTAGGTCAGCGCCGAGTAGACCCGCCGGCGGGCGTCCAGCACCAACTTCATGTAGCGCACGAAGCGCCGGATGACCAGCTCCAGCTCGCCGCTCTTCTCGCCCGCCTTGAGCGAGGAGGGGTAGAGGCGCGGGAAGAGGTCGCCGTGCTCGGCGAAGGCGTCCGAGAGGTCGGTGCCGCTCTTCACCTTGTCGCGCACCTCGGTCAGCACCGACCGGAAGGTGCCCTGCTTCATCCGCTCGAGCATCAGCTCCAGCGCCTGGAGCAGCGGCAGGCCCGCCTTGAGCAGCGCCGCCAGCTCCTGGTTGAACACCATGAACTCGTTCACCGGGATGCGCCCCCGGCGCCCCCCGCGCAACAGCGTGGGCACGCCGAGCTGCGGCGCCATGCCGCGGCGCTTCACCTCGAACAGGTGGTACCCCCGCTTGCCGAGGTCGCTGCGCAGGGCCGTCTCGTCGCTCGCCGAGAAGACCTCCTCGAGCACCCGGCCGTCCGGCGTCCCCACTCGACAGATGAACTGCATCGTTCCGTTACCCCTTCGTCTCCGTCTCTACTTGCGGGGGGCTTCTCCCTCCCGCAGGGTCAGCACGACCATCAGCGCCTCGGGGCTGGACTCGCTGCTGGCGATGCCCAGGCTCGTGGTGTGGTCGATCGGCAGCATCAGGTTGGCGTGCAGCAGCACCGCCTCCGCCTTGCCCTCCTCGCGGCGGGCGATGCGGAAGCTGGAGAGCTTCACCTGGTGGTCTTCCGTCATGCTGCCGAAACGGAAGCTCACCTTGTAGTCCGGCCCCAGCTCGTAGATCACCCACTGCCCCTCGGCGCCGGCGAGCTGGGCCTGCGCCTGCTTCTCGAAGTTGTCGTAGGCGAACAGCCCGCGCAGCCGCTTGGTCAGATCCTCCGGCAGGTCCGAGCGCTGCACCTGGGGGGAGACCGTGGCCCGGCTGGCCTTCACCACGTAGATCTCCAGCCGCAGCGAGCGCGACGGATGGTCGTAGGACCGCAGCGCCGGCATGATCTTCTGCACCGCCGTCACCGTGTCGCGGATCACCAGGGTGTTGCCGCTCGGCTGGAGCTCCACCGTCCCCTTCGGCGAGAGCAGAGGATAGACCATCACCACCGCCTCGCTCGCCCGCTGGTACTTGAACGTGTACGCCCGCGTGACCACGTCCCGGGGCCCCGGCGCGCTCTGCGGCGCCGCCGGCAGGACCGGGACGGCGAGGGCCAGAGCCCACAGGAGGCCCACCAGGGAGCGGCGCGCGGGCGACACGGAAAGTCCCGGGATTCTACCGCGAGACGCGGAGACGCGGGCGGCGGGGCCGCCGCGGAAGCCGGCGAAAGAAGAGAGGCGAAGCATCCAGGCACCGATTAGACATCAACCTTGTTATCCACGATCATGAACCCTGTGAGGTCCTGGCCGTTCATCTGGTATATGCGGGCGTTCGAGCCGTCCAGCGCCTCCAGCGCCGCCGGGACGGCCAGCCGCTGCGCGGCGGGCGCCGGCTCGGCCGCCTTCAGGGCCACCGGCCCGGGCTCCGGACGGGGGGCCTTGTCCCAGCTCACCGAGAGCGAGGCGATGGCGAGCACCGCCGCGGCGGCCCACCGGCGCCAGCCGGCGAAGCGCTGCCGCGATTCCAGACGCTTGGCCGTGCGCATGGCGGCGACCGCCTGGCGCACCGACTCGGCCTCCGCGCGCTCGTCCCCCTCCGGCATCTCCAGGGCGGGCAGCCGCCGGAAGACCAGCAGGGGGTCGGCGGCCACGGCCTCGCGCCGGCAGCGGGGGCAGGCGTCGAAATGGGCCATCGCCTCCGTCCAGCCGGCCGGCTCGCCTTCCGCCACCTCGCGCGCCGCCGCCAGGTCCTGCCAGTCGGGGCAGCTCATTGCGCCTCCTCCAGGACGGCCCAGCTCCCGGCGTACTCGGGGTAGCGCTGCAGCAGCGCCTTGCGGAGGTACTTGCGGGCGTTGAACAGGTGGTTGCGGACGGTCGACTCCCGGCAGTCGAGGATCTCGGCCACCTCGGGCGAGGAGAGCCCCTCGATCTCGCGCAGCAGGAAGACCATGCGCTGCTTCTCGGAGAGGCCGGTCGAGAGATCGCGGAAGATCGCCGCCACCTCGGACTGCTGGAGGCGGGAGAGGTCGCGGATGGCGCGGGTGTCCGCCACCTGCCGCAGGTGTTGGCGCACCGGCTCCTGGCTGCGCTCGCGGCTCCGGCGCGACCGCAGGTGGTCGATCGCCAGGTTGCTCGCGATGCGGTAGATCCAGGTGTTGGGGCTCCAGCGGTCGTCGAACTTCCTACGGCTCTCCCAGACCTTGAAGAAGGTCACCTGCACGACGTCGCGGGCCTCCTCGGCGTCGCCGAGGATGCGCTGGCAGAGCTGGAGCAGGGGCTTGGTCTTGCGCCCGATCAGCTCGTTGAGCGCCGGCTCTTCCCCCTCGCGCACCCCCATCAGGAGCTCGCGGTCGGAGGCCTCGGCCCAGGGCGCGTGCTGGGGCACGGGGGCTTGGCGGCTGGAATGGACGAGTCTGAGCATATCTGTCGGTTATACGGGGCAGGGTCTCCGGGCGTCTATGGCGCGGGGGCGGCCCTGTCCGAACAAGCCATTATACTGCCGCGCGAGATGCGTTCGGTCCTCTGGGCATTCTACCAGCTCGCGGCGGGTGCCGCCCTGCTCGCCGCCGGCCCCTTCCTGCTGGCCCGGCGGGGGAGCCATTACCTCCCCACCCTCTCCGGCCGGCTGGGACGGGCGCCGAGGCCGGGGACAACGCCGGCGCCGGCGAAAGGGGCGCTCTGGATCCACGCCGTCTCGGTGGGGGAGGTCGGCGTCGCCGCCGCCCTGGCGCGGGACCTGCCGCCAGAGGTCCCCCTGCTGGTGACCACCGTCACCCCCACGGGACAGGAGCAGGCGCGCAAGGCCTTCGCCGGCCGCGCCGGGGTGGCCTACCTGCCCTTCGACCTCGGCTTCGCCGTCCGCCGCTTCTTCCGCCGCCACGAGCCGCGCGCCCTGGTGCTGGTCGAGGGGGACTACTGGCCTCTGGTGCTCCGCGAGGCCCGCCGCCGCGGCCTCCCCATCGCCGTGGTCAACGGCCGGGTCGGGGACCGGAGCTTCCGCCGGATGCGCCGCCTGCGCCCCCTCCTCGGCCCCCTGTTCGACGGCGTCGGCCGCTTCGGCGTCCAGAGCGGCGAGGACCGCGACCGCTTGGTGGCCCTGGGGATCGACCCCGGCCGGGTGGCGGTCACCGGCAACCTCAAATACGAGTCCCCCGAGCCGGCGCGCAAGCCCGAATTGGAGGAGGCCCTGGCCGCGCTGGCCGCCGGCCGGCCGATCCTCCTCGCCGGGTCCACCATGCCCAAGGAGGAGGAGAGGGTGCTCGACGCCTTCCGGGCGGCCGGCGGCGGGGAGCGGGCGCTCCTCGTCCTGGCCCCCCGTCACCCCGAGCGCTGGAACGAGGTGGACGCTCTCCTCCAGTCCCGGGAGGAGAGCGCCGTCCGGCGGACCGCCCTGCCGGCGACGGCCCGGGTATCCGTGGTGCTCCTCGACAGCCTGGGGGAGCTCGCCGGCCTCTACCGCCTGGCCGCCGCCGCCTTCATCGGCGGTACCCTGGTCTCTAGCGGTGGCCACAACCCCCTGGAGGCGGCCCGCTTCGGCGTGCCTCTGGCCGTGGGCCCCTCGATGCACAACTTCCGGGAGATGGCCGAGGCCTTCGACCGCGCCGGCGCCTGGCGCCGGGTGGGGGACGCCGCGGAGCTGGGCGCCGTCTGGCGGGAATGGCTGGAGAGCCCGGAATCCGGCCGCGCCACGGGGGAGCGGGCCCTGCGACTGGTCGAGGAGAACCGGGGAGCGCTGGGGAGGACGATGGAGATGTTGCGGGAGGCGGGCGTGAACCCTGACCCCCTCTCCCGTCCCCTCCCCCCTCCCTCACCGGGAGAGGGGGAAAGGAGAGAAGTGAAGGCTCCAGCGCCACCCTCCTCCCCCTGGCAGCTCCTCTACGGCGGCGCCCACCGTCTGCGGCGGCAGTGGTACCGCACCCGGGCCCGGCGGCTGCCGCGGCCGGTGGTGAGCGTGGGCAATCTTCATTGGGGTGGCTCCGGCAAGACGCCGCTGGTCGCCGCCATCGCCGCCCACCTGCGGGACCGCGGGACGGCCGTCTGCATCCTCTCGCGCGGCTACGCCAGCCAGGGGCGGGGAGTGCGGGTGGTGAGCACGGGGGAAGGGCCGATCCTGGGACCCCTGGCGGCCGGGGACGAGCCGGTGCTGCTCGCGGGGGAGCTTCCCGGGGTGGCGGTGGTGGTCGGCCCCGACCGTCACCGGGACGGCCTCCAGGCCCTGCGCCGTCTCGAGCCGCCGCCGAGCCTTTTCCTCCTCGACGACGGCTTCTCGCACCTGCGCCTCCACCGCGACCTCGACCTGGTGGCCTTCCCCGCCGGGGACCCCTTCGGCGGTGGCCGGCTCCTCCCCTCCGGCCGTCTGCGGGAGCCGCTCGCCGCCATGGCCCGCGCCCACGCCGCCATCCTGACCGGGGTCCCGGAGATCGAACGCCAGGGGGAGACGCTCGCCGAGGCGCTCCGCCCTTACGGCTTCACCGGCCCCGGCTTCGCCAGCCGGACCGTCCCGGGGACCCCGAGACAGACCGGCGGCGGTGATCTTCGACCCGGCGCCCGGGTCTTCCTGGTCACCGCCATCGCGAGGCCAGAGGCGTTCGCCGCCACGGTCCGAAGCCTCGGCTTCGAGATCGCGGGGGAGCTCCGCTTCCCCGACCATCACCGCTACCCACCGGCGAGCCTCGCCCGGATCGCCGGCGAATGGCGGGCGAGCGGCGCCGAGGCGGTGCTCGTCACCTCCAAGGACCGGGTGAAGCTCCACGGCCAGCTCGACCTGCCCCTGGCCGAGCTCCCCATCCGCGCTGAGCCCGAGCCGGCGTTCTGGCAGTGGTTGGATGGGGAGATCGGGAGATTGAGGGGATGAAGAACCGCCCCATCCGCCACCGCATCGAATACGGGTTCTATCTGATCCTGAAGGGATTTTTACGCGCCCTGCCCCACCGGGGAGCGCGCCGGTTCGGTCGCGGGATCGGCGCCCTCGCCCACGCGCTCGACCGCCGACACCGGGAGATCGCCCTCCGCAACATGGCCCTGGCACTGCCGGAGATCGACCAGCCCGAGCGGCGGCGGCTGGTCCGGGAGTGCTTCCGCCATTTCGGGGCCGCGCTCTGCGACGCCGTCTCCGCCACCCGCTTCGGGGCCCGGGAGCTCTGCCATCTCTATACGCTGGAGGGGTGGGAGCACATGGACGAGGCCGAGAGCCTGGGCAAGGGGCTCTTCCTGCTCACCGCCCACCTCGGCTTCTGGGAGCTCTCGCCCCCCCTCATCGGCCTCACCCGGGGTCCGATGAGCTTCGTGGTCCGCCCGGCGGACAACCCCTGGCTCGACCGCGAGCTCCTGGCCATGCGCGAGCGCTTCGGCAACACCGTGATCCCCAAGCGGGGCGCCGCCCGCCGGATGATCGAGGTGATCCGCGAGCGCGGCCGGCTGGGGATCCTGATCGACCAGCGGGTGCAGGAGCGGGAGGGGATCGCGGTCCCCTTCTTCGGCCGCCCGGCGCTCACCAGCCCCATCCTGGCCCGGCTCTCCCTGCGCACCGGCACGCCGGTGGTCCCCCTCGCCGTCTATCCCGAGCCCGGCGGACGCTACCGCGTGGTGGTCCGGCCGCCGATCCTCCCTCCTGAGGGAGAGAGCGGCGATGAGGCCGTAGCCGCGCTCACTCGCCGCTATCTGGAGGTCGCCGAGGAGGACATCCGGCAAGATCCAGAGATGTGGCTCTGGATGCACCGACGCTGGGACGAGAAGCGGCGCTGACTATATAGCCTCGACAAATTTTTATATGTCCGGGCTCGCATCCAGCGATCCCGGGCGGATTTTTTCGCTTCCCGGGCGCGTGGGAAGCGATCCCGGCGGGGATCTTGCCGATCCTGACGGACTTTCAACGCTCCCGGAAGGCTGTCGAAGAAATTCAGCCGTCCGGGAGCGCTTTCAGAGTGTCATCCAAGGAAACCGTGGAGATGGCTATATATCCGGCGCGGCATCCTATATAGCCTCGCCGTTTCCGGCCGGTTTCGGCGATCCGGGAAGCCTCGAACGGCGGCATCCGGCGCTCGAAGAAGTCCTACCCCTTCCCCCCACACAGCCGGAAATGTCCTAGGAAGTCCTGCACCGCCGCCGGGTCGGCGGGGCTGCCGGCGTAGTCGGTCTCGGCGACCGGCTTCCCCTCGGAGCCCGCGGGGGCGGGGCCGATCCAGATGCCGAAGCGGAGGCGGTTGTCGGGGCACTTGGGGAGGATCATGGTGACCACCCCGTTCTCCTTCTGCCCCTTGTGGTTGATCTCGCCGCGGCTCGCCTGGTAGAGGACGTTCTGCCCCCCCACCTTGACCTCGCCGCGCCGGATGACCTCTTCGGGGTGAAAGTTGACGTTCGACTTGGCCCAGGGGGAGTCCTCGGGAGGGGGGGCCTCGCCGCGGAGGTAGCGCTCCATCTTCTCCCGGTTGTCCCGCAGGTGGCGCATGTTCATGAAGATGAAGCTGCGCTCGTGGTAATTCCCCTGGTCCGGCCCCTGCCCCGCGGCCGGCTCCTGGTCGGTGAAGACGGCGAAGTCCATCAGGAAGGGGATCGACATCGCGCCGCCCGCGTAGTAGCCGGCCGGCAGGCTCTCGTAGGGGAGCACCTGGCGGTTCTTCGCCTCGCGGACCTTCGGGTCCTTGAAGCCCTCCGCCATCTCCTTGCCCTGGCGGTAGACCAGGAAGGTGAAGCCCACGATGCCGGCCAGGGCGAGCAGCACGGCGACACCACATCCGAGGCCGATGTACACCCAGGGGGACGTCTGTTTCGGTTGCGGCCGGTTGTAGGGGTCCATGTCACATTTTCTCCGGGACGGGGATCCCCAGGAGCTCGCCCAGGCTCTCCAGGCCGCGGCGGAAGATCTGCACCGTGGCCAGGCGGCCGGCCCGCACCTGCGGGTCCTTCTCCTGGAGGATCGGATGGCGGTGGTACAGGGCGTTGAATTTTTGCGCGATGTCCAGCGCGTGGCGGGCGATCAGCGACAGCTCCAGGCTCTCGGCGGCCTTCTCGACCGTCTCCCCCGTCTGCGCGACCTCCAGGATCAGGTCCCAGAGGTCCTCGCTCCATACCTCCTCCGGGAGGGCGGCGACCTCCTCGGGGAAGACGTCGGCGGCGATCCCCTCCTGCTGGAGGCGGCGGCGGATGTTCTTCGCCCGCACCAGCGAGTACTGGAGGTAGGGGCCGGTCTCCCCCTCGAAATTGAGGGCCTCGTCGAAGTCGAAGGCGATCACCCGGTTGTTGGTCGCCTTGACCATGAAGAAGCGCAGGGCGGCGATGGCGATCTCGTGGGCGAGCCCGTCGAGCTCGGCTTCCCCGAGGTCCCGGTTGCGCTTGGCGATCTCCTCGCGCGCCTTGAGCTCGAGCTGGTCAATCAGGTCGTCCGCCTTGACGCCGATCCCCTTGCGGCCGGACATCTCCAGGGTCTTCTCCCCCTCGGCCTCATCCAGGAAGCCGAGCTGGCGGGCGGTGGCCGGCGACAGGGCGACCATCTCATAGGCGAAATGGGTCGAGCGCTCCGCCTCCGAGGGGTGGCCGAGCGACTGGAGCCCGGCGCGGACGATCTTCTGGAGGTAGCTCTGGCGGACGTCGATGACGTTGAACACCCGCCAGGCGTTGCCGAAGAGAGGATGCCCCTCGACGCCGTCCTGGGTGGTCTCCCAGACCCCCTCCTCCTGCCAGAAGCGGTAGCCGAAGTCGCGCCCCAGCAGGCCGAATTTCCAGAGCTGGTAGGCGATGTCCTTGCCGACGTAGGTCACCGTGCCGTCCGAGCGCACGATCACCTTGTCGGGGTCCTCAAGCCCTGAGAACTCCTCGGACTGCGACAGCGGCATCACCCAGCAGCCGGCGTTCTTCCCCTCTTTTTCGAGGTGGACGGCGCCGCTCTCCTTCAGCCGGCCGAAGGCCTGCTCGAAGAACTGGAGCCCCAGGATGTCGCTCTCGCGGGTGAGCAGGTCGTAGGAGACGTCGATCCGACGCATGGTGGCGAGGTGGCGGGAGACGACCCGCCGCGCCACCATCCGCCCCATCTCGGCGCGGGGCCCCTGGCCGATCTCCATTTCGTGGAGCGCCTCGCGGCGGAGCCGTTGGCGTTCGGTGTCCTCGGCAAACCAGCGGCCGACCTCGCTGTAGAGGTCCCAGCAATAGAAGTCGAACGGCTCGGGGATGGCGGCCACGTCGGCGGCGGAGAGCCCCCGCAGGTCGAGGAAGCCGACCACCACGTCCGCGAGCTGGACGCCGGTGTCGTCGATGTAGTTCTGGATCTCGACCGGAAACCCAAGGCTCTTCAGCGAGCGGCCGAGCACGTCGCCCAGCACGGCGTTGCGCAGGTGGCCGATGTGGGCCGCCTTGTTGGGATTGATGTTGGTGTGCTCGATGACCACCTTGCCGCCGCGCACGCCACCGTCGAGCAGCGAGGCGTCCAGGAGGGCGGCGGCGAAGGCGCGCCGGTCGAGAAAAAAGTTCAGGAAGCCGGCGCCCTGGATCTGGACGTCGCGCACTTGTGGCCGCCGCGGCAGGGCGGCGGCCAGCTCCTCGGCGATCGCCCGCGGGTTGCGCTTGAGCACCCGGGCGAGCTGCATGGCGGCGGGGGAGGAGAGGTCCCCCAGCTCCCGGCGCGGCGGCACCTCCAGCACCGGCTCGTGCGTGGCGCCGAAGCGCTCCTGGATCACCCTGGCGAGGTCGGCCGCCAGCCCTACTTTGAGCTCGCTCCACATGGCGGCGAGGAGTCTACACTATTGATATGGAAGGGGCTGATATGATCTTGGGGAGGGTCTGATGGCAGAGATGACCGAGAACCGGGTGACCGTGACACTGGACCACACCCAGCTCGAGCTGGTCGAGGGGGACATCACCGAGCTGGAGGTCGACGCCATCGTCAACGCCGCCAACGAGCACCTCCAGCTGGGCACCGGGGTCGCCGGGGCGATCCGCAAGAAGGGGGGGCCCTCGATCCAGGTCGAGTGCGACCGGATCGGCGGCACCCCGGTGGGCACGGCGGTGATGACCGGCGCCGGGAGCCTCAAGGCCAAGCGGGTGATCCACGCCGTGGGGCCGCAAATGGGGGAGGGGGACGAGGACAAGAAGCTCGCCGCCGCCGTGCGCGCCGCCCTGGCGCTCGCCGACCGCCGGGGGCTGAAGTCGATCGCGCTGCCGGCGATCTCCACCGGCAACTTCGGCTTCCCCCTGGACCGCGCGGCGCGGATCATGCTCACCGAGATCCACCGCTTCCTCCAGGGGGGGACGAAGCTGGAGCGGGTCGTCCTCGCCCTCCACGGCGAGGAGGCCTTCAGCACCTTCAAGCGCGAGCTGCGCCGCGGGTTCCGGTAAGCGCTTGGCCCCCGCCGTCGTCCTCGTCCGCCCCCGCGAGGAGGGGAACGTCGGCTCCGCCGCCCGGGCGATGGCCAACATGGGGCTGGAGCGGCTGATCCTGGTCGAGCCGGCGGCGGAGATCGGCAAGGTCGGCACCGCCTTCGCGGTCGGCGCCAAGCACATTCTGGATCAGATCGAGCGCGTCTCCGATCTCCACCAGGCCCTCGCCCCCTTCCGGCGGGTGATCGGCACCACCTCCACCCGCGACCGCCGGCTGGGCATCCCCCTCCTCTCGCCGCGGGAGCTCCCCGGCTGGCTCGCCCAGGGCGGGCCGGACGTCCCCACCGCCCTGGTCTTCGGCCCCGAGGTGGGCGGGCTCACCAACGAGGAGCTGGCGCTGTCGAGCGCCGTGGTGACCATCCCCTGCTCGCCGGTGCAGCCGACGCTCAACCTGGCCCAGGCGGTGCTGATCCTCTCCTACGAGCTGTTCGTGGCCCGCGGAGAGGAGGCCGCCACCCCGGTGGCGCCTGCCGAGCCGCCGGCGAGCGCCGCCGAGATCGACGGCCTGCTGGAGCACGCCGCCCAGGTGCTCCAGAGGGTCGGCTTCGCCCGCGACGATTCCTACCAGGGGGTGCTGCGCGACCTGCGCCGCCTCGCCGCCCGCGCCGCGCCGGACAGCCGGGACGTGCGCATCCTCCGGGGCATCTGCCGCCGGATCGAGGGTGCGCTAGGGAAGAGAGAGACGTAGGGGCGGCCCTGTGTGGCCGCCCTGACCTACGCGTCCGACTCGTCGTCGTCGCTCTGCGGCAGGCTGACCTTCGAGAAGCCGCGGGTCACCATCTGATAGGTGAGGGCGGCCATGCAGCGGCGGGCGACTTTGCGGACGCTCGACGGGTGGTAGCCCATGCGCTCGGCCACCTCGGTCGAATCGAAGCCGAGGCCGTAGCGCAGGCGCAGGAGCTTGCGGCAGCGCGGCGGCAGCTCCTCCAGCAGGTTGTTGAGGTCCCACAACAGCTCGGACCGTTCCTGCGGCGCCGCCACGGGCTCGGAGAGGAGCTCGAGGATCGCCGTGTCGACCGAGTTGTAGAGGTTGTTGCGCCGCTTGCGCCAGTAGACGACGCAGCGGTTGCGGAGGGTGACGAGCAGCCAGGCCTCGGGGTCCTGAATGACGTCCCACTTCTGGATCGTCGAGATCAGGGCCTCCTGGACCAGGTCCTCGGCATCGTGCGCAGGGATGCGGTAGCGGCCAAGTACCTGCTTCAGCCGCGGGCGAAGCCGCCGCAGGAGCTCGTCCAGCGACTCTCTTCTTACCGTTTGGTCAGACACTGCCATTTGCCGTTCTTTCCGCTGTAAAACATCCCCCCCGCTTACGCGTCTGGCAATGATACCTCGGAAGGGGCACGATTCCCACCCGGAAGCTGGATTCCGCGTGGAAAGATGGATGATAGACTCCCCGCGCCATGGCTACCACCCTCCAGATTCGAGACTCCGTGGCTCTGAGCCTGCGCCGCGCGCCGATCATCGGCGTGGTGCGCACCGCCTCGCGGGACGAGGCGGCGGCTCAGGCCCGGTCGCTCGCCGCCTCGGGCGCCGAGCTGGTTGAGATCACCTTCACCGTCCCCGGCGCCTCGGGGCTGGTCCGCGAGCTGCTCGCGGGCCGCTCCTCCGAGGGGCCGCCCTGGTTCGGCATGGGCACGGTGACCACCGCCGCCCGCGCCCGCGAGGCCGTCGCGGCCGGCGCCGAATTCCTGGTCACCCCCAACGTCAGCGCCGAGGTGGCCCGGGAGGCCCGGCAGGCCGGGCTCTTCCTGGTCCTGGGCGCCCTTACGCCGACCGAGATCGTCACCGCCGTCGAGGTGGGCGCGGACCTCGTCAAGGTCTATCCGCTCCCCCCGGTGGGCGGCCCGGCCTACCTCTCCGTCATCCGCGGGCCGCTCGGGGACGTCCCCATGCTGGCCGCCGGCGGCTTCGGCGTCGAGGAGATCCCCGCCTATCGCCAGGCGGGCGCGGTCGCCTTCGGCCTCGCCGCCCCCCTGCTCGGCGTCGGCTCCAGTGAGCCGCAAGCCCGCGAGCGCATCGAGCGCGCCATCACGCTGGCCCGTGGCGCCCATTCCTGAGGAGATGAGATGAATTCCACCCCCACCCCTCCGCGGCAGGTGGTGTTCGACCCCACCCCCGAGATCTTCGCCACCGACACGGCCGGCTCGTTCACCTTCCCCCTGCTGGTCGCCGGCAAGGCGTTCCTCGGCACCAGCGCCTACGACGAGGTGCGCTTCGTCTTCTCGATCTGGCACCCCTCGGGCCAGCGCACCATCGACCTCGACCGCGCCTACGTCGAGCTGCGGGCGTCGTTCGACCCGGACGAGGACCACTGGACGAAGATCGCCGAGATCGAGCCCGTCGTGCCGCCCTACGCCGGCGGCGAGAGCTTCGACGGCTGGATCGTGCTCCCCATCCTGGGCAGCACCAGCGCCTACGCCGTGGTCGGCAGCGGCTTCGAGCCGCGGGCTCGCTTGCAGATTCGCGCCAGTGCCTATTTCGTGGCGTGAGAAGGAAAAAAGGGGACACTCATGAGCTCCCGGCCGATCCGTGCCTACATCGTGTTCGCGGGCAGCGGGCCGCTCCTGCTGCTCTCGACCTATCCCAAGCTGACCGACGAGCGGATGGTCAGCAAGCTGCGCTACAAGGGGATCGACAGGTTCATCGCCTATGAGGTCGACCTCGCCGCCGCCCGCGACCGCTACGGCGACTCCTTCGACAACGTCGCCCGCGATCTCGACGGCGTCGAGGACATGCGGGTGCTCGACTTCAACGGCCACCAGATCATGGCCAACTTCTCCCTCAACGCGCTGGGAGACCCGATCAAGTTCGGGGAGTAGGAGGGCCACGGAGCGCCCATGCCCTCGCGGCGTCCTGCCCTTCGAAGCCTCACCCTCGGTCCCTCTCCACTTCGTGGAGAGGGAGGGCCCAGAGAGCGAAAATCTTCCGGATTCGGCAGGTCGGCTCCGCTACGTTCCCCCTCTCCACGCAGTGGAGAGGGGGCCAGGGGGTGAGGCCTCGGAGGGCAGGACGCTCCGAGGGCAAAGGCGCGGTGGGCTATCTGAAGTCCATCAGCTCATACCCCAGCTCCTGGAACAGCCGCCAGGTGAGAGGCAGGGGCAGCCCCACCACGTTGGTGTAGCTCCCGAAGATCTCCTCCACGAGCAGAGCGCCGATCCCCTGGACGGCGTAGGAGCCCGCCTTGTCGAGCGGCTCGCCGGTGGCAACGTACCACGCGATCCGCTCGGGGGTCATGGCGGCCATGCGGACCCGGGAGACGGCCATCGCGGAGGCCCGGCGGCCGGTGCCGGGCTCCTCCAGGGCCACGCCGGAGAGCACGGTGTGCTCGCGGCCGGCGATGCGGGCGAGCATGCGGCGGGCGTCCTCCGGGTCTCGGGGCTTGCCCAGGAGCTCGCCGTCGAGCACCACGTCGGTGTCCGCCGCCAGCACCAGCTCGCCGGGATGGGCCAGGGCCGCCGCCTTCTCCCGCGCCAGCCGCAGGACGGTCGTCTCCGGGTCCTCTCCCGGGAGCGGCGTCTCGTCGAGGTCCGCCGAGCGGACGGTGAAGCGGACGCCGAGCCCCCCCAGCAGCTCGCGGCGGCGGGGGGAGCCGGAGGCGAGGACGAGGGAAGGGAGGCCGCCGCTCAGGGGTAGTACCCCTTGACCGTCTTCGCCTCCATCCCCGGTTTCGCCATCTTCACCTCCACGGTGCGGAACTTGTCGTCGTTCCCCTCCTTGGAGGACTGGTAGGCGAGGAGGTACTGCGAGCGCAGCTCCTTCTGGATGGCGTCGTAGATCCCCTCCAGCTCCTTGGCCCGCTCGATGAAGAAGAAGCGGCCGCCGGTCTCGTCGGCGAGGCGGGAGAGCTTCAGGCGGACGTCCTGGTTCTGGGCCGAGAGGTCGATCCCCACCGTATAGATGGCCACCCCGCTCCGGCGGGCGTATTCGAGGGCATCGCTGAAGGTGTAGCGGCTCCCCTCGTCCTTGCCGTCGGAGAGCAGGATGATCGCCCGTTTCCCCTTCACCCCGCCGAAGTAGTAGAGCGCGTAGATCACGCTGTCGTAGAGGGCCGTGTTGCCGGTGGCGGTCAGCCCGGCCAGCCCCCCCGCCAGCACGGAGGTCTGGTTGGTGAAGCGCACCGCGAGGGTGGGCTGGTCGGCGAAGGTGATCACCGCCGCCCGGTCCTTGGGGGTGATCACCTTCTCGAAGAAGCCGAGGGCCCCCTGCACCGCCTGGTCGAGCCGGCCCCCCTCGGACATCGAGGCCGAGGTGTCGAGCAGGATGCCGGCGTAGATGGGGACGTCGGTGACCCGCTCGAAGCGGCGGACCTGCTGCGGCGCGCCGTCCTCCAGCACGGTGAAGTCGTCCTTGCCGAGCCCGTCCACCGGCCGCCCCTTGCCGTCCACCACCGAGGTGTAGAGCTCGATGAGCTGGACGTCCAGCTTCTGGTTGAACCCCGGCGCGTTGACCAGCACCAGGTCCTCGGTCGAGGTGCCGCCTTCGAGATAGGCCACGGCGCGCACGTAGGTGATCTCCTTGCTCTTGGGGAGGAGGATCGGCTGGGTGTAGGGGGGCTGGTAGAGGGTCGCCACCTTGTCGTCGTTCAGGTAGAGCTCGACGTGGTCGAGATGCTCCCCCTCCGGCACCTGCACCTGGGCCTCGGCGCGCAGGCTCGACTGGTAGGACTTGCCCGCCTGGGGCTCGATCAGCCGCACGGCGAAGCGGTGGGGGCCGACGTTCAGCGGCAGCTCGTCCTCGGCCAGCCGGCGCCCCCGCTCGTCCATGGCGACCGCCCGCAGGCGGTGGATGCGCGGCTGGACCCCCAGGTTCAGCTCGACGCTGTATGGAGGGCGGCTCTTGGCGAGCACGGGATGGCCGTCGAGCTCGAAGGAGACGCGGGCGATGCCGGGGCCGGTCGTCATCGCCTCGACCCGCAGCTTGCCGGTGACCAGCCCCGGGGGCGGCGCCAGGATGCGGATCGTCTGGTCGCCGGTGCCCAGGGCGGCGTTGGCCTCAGCGAGCGCCCCCTGCGCGGCCGGGGCTTGCGCTGGGGACGCGGGGGCTTCGGGAGCCGGAGCGGCGGCGACCGCCACCGGGGCCGCGTCGACCGCGGGGACCTCGAGCTCCCGCTGCTCGCGGAAGTAGCGCTTGCCGGCCGTGTCCTCGATCTTGAGGATCAGCGAGTAGCTCCCCGGCCGCAGGTTGCGCTGGAAGACGACGGGGATCTCCGTCGTGGTCGCCTCGCTCTCCGGCACGGTGAACCGGTAGCGGAAGTGCTCGAACAGCTCGTCCTTGAGCAGCACCTCGCCGTCCACCAGGAAGCTGTAGTAGGCCTGGGGAGCGCCCGCCAGCTTCTCGGGGCGCACGGCGTCGCGCGGCACGGCGACCACCCCCTGCACCACCGTGCGGCTGCCGTAGCGGCCGGGAAAGGAGAGGGCGAGCTTCGCCGGAAAGGCCGCCGCGCCCTCCGGCACGTCGGTGGAGTAGGAGGCGAAGGTCGAGAGCCACTCCTCGCCGGGGTGGGGGATCAGGTGCGCGGCCTCCTCCGCCTGGGGCCAGTCGAGGGCCTCGGCGAGGCGGGAGGCGACGTCGTCCCCCCGCGGGCAGAGCTCGGCGATGGCGGCGAGGGCCCGCTGCGGGTTCTGGGGGACCGGCGCCCGCTGCGCCGCGCCGAGCGAGAACAGCATGTCCAGCCCGTCGCGAGGGGACCAGAACCGGAAGGGCCCCTTGGGCGATCCCCCCTTGGAGACGAAGGCCACGGTGAAGGTGCCGCGGAGGGGCGCCACCCCGGTGAAGGTCCACAGCTCCAGGGGGAGCAGCACGTCGCAATGGGTCTGGAGGACCTCCTTGGGCTCGCCGTTGAAGAGCATGACCCGGGCGCGGTCGTCCTTGAGATTGCCATAGCGCTGCCGGGCGGCCTCGGCCCGCTGGTCCCAGCGCGCCCTCAGCTCGTTGACCGGCGTCTGGGGGAAGGGATCGCGCACGTCCCAGAACCGCCGGATGAAGGCGTCGCGCTGATAGTCCTTTTGGAGCCCCAGGAACGCCGTCTTCTCCTTGGCGCTGATCAGCGGCGCCACCTCCTCCAGCCAGGCCTGGTAGCGGGGCGCCAGGTCGGAAGGGACCGGCGGCTCCGGAGGAGCGGCGAGGGCGGGGGCGGACAGGGTGAGGGCGAGGAGGACGAGCAAGATGAGACGGAGTGGGTGCGGCATCAGCGCGATCCTAACCCGAACCCTCACCCCCGGCCCCTCTCCCGTCCCCTCCCCCCCTCCCTCACCGGGAGAGGGGAGAAGGACTGCTCGATCTAGATTCTGGCTTTTCTCCCTCTTCTCCCGGTGAGGGAGGGGGGAGGGGACGGGAGAAGAGGGCCGGGGTGATGAGGGGTTTTTCACGGGTAGTACCCCCGGATCGTCTTCGCCTCCAACCCCGGCCGGACGACCTTGAGGTCCACCACGCGGAACCCGGGGTCGGTGCGGTTGCTGGTGGACTGGTAGGTGATCAGGACCTGCGAGCGCAGCTCCTCCTCGATCCCGGCGTAGATGCCGGCCAGCTCGCCCGCCTGGCGCGGGAAGAAGGCGCGGCCGCCGGTCTCCTCGGAGATCTTCGCCAGCTTCTTCCTGTCCACCCCATCCCCCAGTCCGATCGCGTAGACGGTGACCCCGGCGCGGCGGGCGAAGTCGAGCGCCTCCTCGAAGCTGAAGCGGCTCCCCTCGTCCTTGCCGTCGGAGAGCAGGAGCAGGGCCCGCCGGCCCTTCAGGCCGTTGAAGGTGTAAAAGGAGAAGATCAGGCTGTCGTAGAGCGCCGTGCCGCGCTCGGCCTTGAGGCCGGCCAGCCCCCCCGCCAGCGCCTTGACGTCGCGGCTGAATTTGACCGCCAGGGCCGGGTGGTCGTTGAAGGTGATCACCTCGGCGCGGTCTTTGGGACGCACCATCCGCTCCAGGAACTGGAGGGCGGCCCCCTTGGCCGCGTCCAGGTTGGGCTCCATCGACGCCGAGACGTCGATCGCCACGGCGGCGTGGATCGGCAGGTCGGTCACCCGCTCGCAGCGGGCGATCTGCTGGTGGACGCCGTCCTCGCTGACGCTGAAGTCGCGGGCCTTGAGGTCCGCCGCCACCGGCCGCCCCTGGCGGTCGAGCACGGAGGTGTAGAGCTCGACGTAATCGACGTTGACCTGCGCCATCTCCTCGGGGGCGTTGACGAAGACCAGGTGCTCGGCCGAGCCGCCGTCCGTGAGGTAGGCGACGGCGCGCACGTAGGCGAGGCTCTCTCCCTTCGGCAGCACCACCGGGTGGATGTAGGGGGGCTGGTAGAGCGTCGCGATCCGCGTCTCGTTGAGGTAGAGCTCCACCCGCTCGACCGTCTCGTCCTCGGGGGCCTCCACCTCGGCGCGGGCGAGCAGGCTGCTCTCATAGCGCTTCCCCTTCTGCGGCTCCACCAGATGGACCCGGAAGCGGTTGCCCGGCGCAGCGTTGACCAGGAGCTCGTCCGTGGCAAGAGCGCTCCCGTGGGCGTCGAAGGCGGCCACGGCGAGGGTACGGGTGCGCGGGGAGGTGCCGAGGTCGATCTCGACGCTGAACGGCGGGGCCTTCTTGGTCAGCACCGGCTTGCCGTCGAGCGAGAAGGTCACCTTGTCGATCCCCGGCCCGGTGGTCAGGGTGTCGAAGCGCCGCATGCCGCTCTGGAGCTCGCCGGCCGGGGGGATCAGCTTGATCGTGGTCTCCCCCGAGCGCAGGGCGGCGTTGGCCTCGGCGAGGATGCGCGCGCTCTCCTGTTCCTCGGGGGTCCGTGCGACGGCGGGCGTGGGGGCGAGGGTCTCCATGGCCGGCACGGCGAGGGGGCGCTCCTCGCGGTAGGCCTTGCCGGAATTGACGTCCTCCAGCTTGAGGACCAGGGTGTAGTCCCCGGGCCGCAGGGGGCGCTCGAAGGCGAGGGGGATCGATTCGGTCGCCTCCCCCGCCGGGAGGTCGAATTTGTAGCGGAAGCTGTCGAACAGCTCGCCGTTCGAGAGGATCTCGCCGTTGAGGAGCAGGTTGTAGGAGCGGGCCTCGCCGAGCCGCGCCTGGCCGGCGGCGCCGGGGGGCACGGTCACCACCCCCTGCATCACGGTCCGGTTCTGCCAGCGGCCGGGGAAGGCGAGGTCGAGCTTGGCCGCCAGCGGCGGGGTGCCGGCCGGCACGTCGGTCGAGTAGGAATTGAAGGCGGAGACCCACTCGCCGCCGGGGGGCTTGGGGGGCTCGTCGATCCGCGGCTGGATGTAGATCCAGTCGCGCGCGTTCGCCAGCACCCAGGCGATGCCGTCGCGGATCTTCCGCGCGTGCTCGTCGTCGCCGCAGCCGTTCGAGCCGGGGCTGGCGATCTCCTCCAGGGAGTGGCCCGCTTCGCGCGTGCTGGCGATCGATTGCGCGAAAAGGATGTCGAAGCCGTCGTTGGGATCCCAGAGCTGGAACGGTCCCGCTCCCCACTTGCGGTAGAGCACGAGGACGTACGGCTCGCGGAATTTCTTGCTCGGCTCGTAGAGCCAGACCTCGAGGGGGACGAGGATCAGCGAGCAGTTGGACTCCAGCCGCTCGGCGGGCGGGCCGTTGAGGAGGAGGGACCGGGTCCGGCCGTCCCGGGTATCGCCGAAGAGGAATTTCGCCTGCTGGAGATTGGCCTCCCAGCGCTCGCGGAATTCGTTTTTGGCGGTCCGCCTCACGTCGTCGCGCACCGTCCAGAACTGCTGGACGAAGGCGTCGCGCTGGTAATCCTTGGTCAGGGCGAGGAAGGCCGTCCGCTCCTCGTCGGTGAGGAGGATCTCCACCTCCGCCAGGAACTTCTGGTATGCCTCGGGGAGCCTGGCGATCGCGGCCTTCTGCGCCTTGGTGGGCGGCGAGGCGAGGGCCGGCAAGGCGGCCAGGCCGAGCAGGGACAGCAGCAGGAACAAGGATACTGAGCCTCGATTCATCGCTTTCCCCCGCCCGGGCCCTCACCCCTGGCCTCCTACGGGTAGTACCCGCGGATCGTCTTGACCTCCATCCCCGGCTTGCTCACCTTCAGGTCGACCGAGCGGAAGGTGTTGCCGCCGCTCGTGTTGCCCGACTGGTAGGCGATCAGGTACTGCGAGCGCAGCTCTTCCTCGACCGTCGCGTAGATGCCTGGGAGCTCGTCGACGCTCTTGAGGAAGAAGGCCCGGCCGCCGGTCTCCGAGGAGAGCTTCTCCAGCTTGCGCTTATCCGCGTCGTCGCCGAGCCCGATGGCGTAGATGGTCACGCCGGCCCGGCGGGCATACTCCAGGGCGTCCTCGAAGGTGAAGCGGCTCCCCTCGTCCTTGCCGTCGGTGAGCAGCAGCATGGCCCGCTGCCCCTTGACCCCGGTGAAGTAGTAGAGAGTGAAGATGATGCTGTCGTAGAGCGCCGTGCCGCGCTCGGCCTTGAGGCCCGCGAGGCCGCTGGCCAGGGTGGGGACCTCGTTGGTGAACTTCACCGTCAGGTTCGGGTGGTCGTTGAAGGTCACCACCGCCGCCCGGTCCTTGGGCTGGAGGATCTTCTGGAAGAATTCCAGGGCCGCCGTGCGCGCCTTGTCCAGGCTCTTCTCCATCGAGGCCGAGACGTCGATCGTCACCGCCGCGTGGATCGGCAGGTCGGTCACCCGCTCGAAGCGGTTGACCTCCTGCTTGGCTCCGTCCTCGGTCACCGCGAAGTCCTTCTGCGTGAGCCCCTGGACCGGCCGGCCCTGGCGGTCGAGCACGGTGGCGTAGAGCTCGACGTAGTTGATCTCGACCTCCGCCATGTTCTCCGGCGCGTTGACGAAGACCACGTTCTCCGTCGAGTTGCCATCGGCCAGGTAGGCGACCGCGCGTACGTAGGAGATCTCGTTCCCCTTGGGGAGGAGGATCGGCTGCTGGTAGGGCGGCTGGTAGGCGGTCGCGACCAGGGTCTCGTTGAAATAAAACTCGACCCGCTCGACGGTCTGGCCGTCCGGCACCGAGACGTCGGCGCGGGCGAGCAGGCTGTTCTCGTAGCGCTTCCCCCGCTGCGGCTCGGTCAGCCGCACCTGGAAGCGGTTGGCGGCCGAGTTGATCAGCATCTCGTCGCTCGCCATCTGGTTGCCCGTCTTGTCGTAGGCCACGGCGGCGAGCTTGCGCGGGCGGGGGAGGGCGCCGAGGTCGAGCTCGACGCTGTAGGGGGGCTTCCGCTTGGTGAGCACCGCCTTGCCGTCGAGCGAGAAGGTCACCTTGTCGAAGTCGCCGGTGGAGAGGGTGTCGAAGCGCTGCATGCCGGTCTGGAGCTCGCCGAACGGCCTGACCAGCTTGAGCGTGGTGTCCCCGGTCAGCAGCGCCGCGTTGGCCTCCTGGAGGATGCGGGAGCTGGCCGAGTCGGGGTCGCTCTGCTGCACGACCGGAGCGATGCGGTCGCTGGCCGGCACCGAGACCGTGCGCTCCTCCCGGTAGGCCTTGCCGGAGTTGATGTCCTCCACCTTGACGATCAGCAGGTAGTCGCCCGGCCGCAGGAAGCGCTGGAAGACGAGCGGCAGGCTCGCCCCGGTGGCGGTGCCCTCGCTGGCCGGGAAGTCGAACTTGTAGCGGAAGCTGTCGAACAGCTCGCCGTTCTGCAACAGCTCGCCGTTGAGCAGCAGGTCGTAGGTGTGGGCGCCGCCGAGCGACGACTGGCCGGCGCCGGTGGCCGGCACGCTCACCAGCCCCTGCATCACGGTGCGGTTCTGGTAGCGGCCGGGGAAGTCGAAGGAGAGCTTGGCCGGCAGCAGGACCGTCCCCGGCGCCAGGTCAGTCGAGTAGGCGTTGAACGAGGCGACCCACTCCCCCTTCTGCTGGCTCGGCTTCTCCGTCAGGCGCGCCTCCAGCAGGTTGTACTCCATCCCCTGGTTGGCCACGTAGCCGATGGCGCCGGCGATCTTGTCGCCGTCGCGGCAGCCGCTGGCGATCGACTGGAGGCCGCCGCCGCCAGCGCCGCCGCCGTCCCCGGCGCCGCCCGAGAAGAGCGAGCCCAACCCCTCGATGGGGTTCCAGAGGCGGAACGGCCCGGCCCCCCAGTGGCGGTAGAACACCAGCACGAACTCATCATGAATGCGCTCGCTGGTCGTGTAGTACCAGATCTCCACCGGCCAGAGGATGCTCGAGCAGCGCGACTCCAGCCGGCTGGCCGGCGGGCCGTTCAGGAGCAGCATGCGGGAGCGGTCGTCCTGGAGGCTGCCGAAGAGGTTCCGCGCCTCCGCGGCCTTCTGCTCCCAGCGCTCCTGGAAGGTGTTGCGGATCGTCTTGTAGGGGTTCCGCGCCTCCCAGAACTGCTTGATGAAGGCGTCGCGCTGGTAGTCCTTCTCGAGCGCCAGGAAGGTCTGGAGCTCCTGATCGGAGATCAGCAGGTCCACCGTCTCGAGCCAGTCGCGGTATTTCTGGGGGAGGTTCTTGATCGCCTCCTTCGCCGCCTTGCGCTCCGCCCGCGTCGGCTTGCCGCCGGCCGCGGTCGCCGCAAGGGGGGTCAGGAGGGTGAGGAGGAGAAGGAGCGTCAGCGGTCGCCTTGCGCGCATTCAGTCACCTGCCAAAGAGAACCGGTCCATCGAGGCAAACTGCGATTTCATTCAACACCCGTGCCCGGGTGGGCCCCCACTCCCGCGGGAGAGGGGGGAAACAGGATACTCCTTCCGTCAAGACCTTGAGATCGGACCGATCCGTCGGATCCGACCGATCGGTCCGCTGGGAAGGGGCACCCCACACCGCTCGGTTACAATCTCCGGGCCATGATCTACCTCGACCACAACGCCACCACCCCCCTCCACCCCAGGGCCCGCGAGGCCATGCTCCCCTGGCTCGGCGGTGGGTCACACGGCAACCCCTCCTCGGTTCACCGCTTCGGGCAGGCCGCCCGCGAGGCGGTCGAGGGGGCGCGCGAGCAGGTGGCGGCGCTCCTCGGCGCCCGGCCGCTGGAGGTGGTCTTCACCGCCTCGGGCACCGAGGCCAACAACGCCGTCCTCTTCCATATTGCAAGGAAGGCGGGCCGGCGGGGGCACCTGGTGATCTCGGCGATCGAGCATCCGTCGGTCCGCGAGGCGGCGGCGCGGCTGGCCGAAGAGGGCCTGGAGGTGACACGGGTGTCCCCTCGCGGTGACGGCGTGGTGCCCGCGGAGGAGGTCGTCCGCGCCCTGCGTCCGGACACGCGGCTGGTCGCCCTCATGCTCGCCAACAACGAGCTGGGCACCCTGCAGCCGGTGACGGCGGTGGCCGATGCCTGCCGCGAGCGGGAGATCCCGGTGCTCTGCGACGCCGTGCAGGCGGTGGGGAAGATCCCGGTGGACGCCCCCGCGCTCGGCGCCGACTACCTCGTCCTGGGGGCCCACAAGTTTTACGGCCCCCTGGGCGCGGCCGCCCTGTGGACACGCCAGGAGATCTCCGGCCATCTGGTCGGCGGCAGCCAGGAGCGGCGGCGCCGGGCGGGGACCGAGAACGTGCCGGCCATCGTGGGCCTCGGCGCCGCCGCGGCGGCGGCCCGGGAGGAGATGCCCCAGCGCGGCGCCCATCTCGCCGCCCTGCGCGACCGCTTCGAGGCGGCGCTGCGGGCCCAAGTCCCCGGCGCGATCGTCCACTGCCAGGAGTCCCCCCGGCTCCCCAACACCTCGCACGTGGCGTTCGCGGATGTCGAGGGCGCTTTTATTGAAGGAGAGTCGCTGCTGATCCGGCTCGACCTCGCGGGCTTCGCGGTCTCCACCGGCTCGGCCTGCTCCTCGGGGAGCGTCGAGCCGAGCAAGACCCTGCTCGCCGCCGGGATCTCGCGCCAGGAGGCCCTCTCCTCCCTGCGGGTGAGCTTCGGCATCGGCAACACGGTGGAGGAGGTGGACACCTTCCTCGACGCCCTGGCCCGCGAGGTGGCGGAGCTGCGGCGGGCGGTCGCATGAGCGATAGCTTGATCGCGGTCGCCATGAGCGGCGGCCTGGACTCCTCGGTCACCGCCTGGAAGCTGGCCCGCGAAGGGCGGCCGGTGGTGGGCCTCTCCATGCTCCTCTGGGACCACTCGGGGGTGGAGGCGCACGGCCGCTGCTGCGGCGCCCTCGACCTCGGCGACGCCAAGCGGGTGGCGCAGCAGGCGGGCATCCCCCATTACACCTTGAGGCTGGACCGGGAGTTCCGTGACAAGGTGGTCGACCCCTTCGTGGACGACTACCTCGCCGGCCGCACGCCCAGCCCCTGCGTGCGCTGCAACACCTGGATCAAGTTCGACCTCCTGCTGGAGCGGGCGCGGCGGCTCGGAGCGGAGCGGGTGGCGACCGGCCACTACGCCCGCATCCTCGAGGGGCCGGACGGCCCGGAGCTCCACACCGCGGCCGACGCGGGCAAGGACCAGAGCTACTACCTCTTCGAGCTGACGGCCGGGCAGCTCGCCGCCTCCCTCTTCCCGCTGGGCGAGCTGACCAAGGCGCAGGTGCGGGAGATCGCCCGCGAGGCGGGGCTGGTGGTGGCCGGGAAGGGGGAGAGCATGGAGGTCTGCTTCGTCTCGGGAGGCATCCGCGAATTCGTGGAGGCCGAGGCCGCCGCCCGCTTCGCTGGCGCGGTGGCACCCGAGCCGGCCGTGCTGGTGGACGCCCAGGGGGAGGAGCTGGGGGCGGGCCAGCCCTACTACCGCTACACCGTGGGGCAGCGCCGGGGGCTCGGGCTCGCCGCCCCCAGCCCGCTCTACGTGCTCCGGATCGAGCCGGAGCGCAACCGCGTGGTGGTGGGCGGGGAGGAGGAGCTGATGGCCCCGGGACTCCGCGGCGAGCGGCTCCACTGGATCGGCCCCGATCCGTCCGGGGAGGTCGAGGCCACGGTGAGGATCCGCTCCCGCCACCCCGGCGTGCCCGCCCGGATCCGGCCCCTGGGGGACGGGCGCGCCGAGGTCGATTTCGCCGAGCGCCAGCGCGGCGTCACCCCCGGGCAGGCCGCCGTCTTCTACCAGGGGACCCGCGTCCTCGGCGGCTGCTGGATCACGGGGCGTATCTGATTTGAATCCAAATTCCGCCCGCCTCCGTATATAGATCCGTCGTAACAGACCATCCTCCCCAAGTTTCGCGCAAACTCAAGAATCAGAAGAGTTTGCCTCCCGTCTTGTCCCCCTTCCGGAAGGGTGGAGCACCATAGATTCGTGGAGGCGTATCCGTCTTGATTCTGAAGGTCGGTGTACCCGTAGCCTTCAATCCTTCTCCTCTTCTCCGGACCGGTTGCGGGGCGATCTTATGATGATGAGCGAAGAGAGAACGCGGCAGGAAGACATCTACGACGTGATCGGGATCGGTTTCGGTCCCGCCAACCTGGCCCTGGGCGTGGCGCTGGAGGAGATGGCGGACGCGCCGGACGGCCAGAGCCTGCGGCGCCTGTTCCTCGAGAGCAAGCCGAAGCCGGTCTGGCATCCGGGCATGCTGATCGAGGATTCGCAGATCCAGATCTCGGTGCTCAAGGACCTGGCGACCATCCGCAATCCCCAGAGCCGCTTCACCTTCCTGAACTACCTGAAGGTGAAGGGGCGGCTGTTCGAGTTCCTCAACCTGCGCGACCTGTTCCCCACGCGCATCGAGTTCAACGACTACCTGACCTGGGTGGCCGGGGAGCTGAAGGAGCGCGTGCGTTTCGGCAAGGAGGTCCTCACCATCCTGCCCATCGAGCGGGACGGCGAGGTGAGGCTGCTGCGCATCGTCACCCGCGATGTCGCCTCGGGCGAGCTCGAGGAGCTGCTGGCGCGCAACGTCGTGCTCGCCACCGGCGGCGTGCCGCGGCTGCCCGACGGCATCGAGCTGCAGCCCGGCGGCCGGGCCTTCCACTCCCACGAGTCGATGATCCGCCTGAAGCGCGACTTCCCGGACCGCGAGGCCCCCTACCGCTTCGTGGTGGTGGGCTCCGGCCAGAGCGCCGCCGAGCTCTTCTACCACGTGATGTGCAACTACCGGAACGCCGACGTCACCGCCGCCATCCGCCGCTTCGCCTACAAGCCGGTGGACGACAGCGACTTCACCAACGAGATCTTCTTCCCGGAGATGGTCGACTTCCTCTACGGCCTGCCGGAGGAGAAGCGCCGCCTGGTGCAGGACGACTGCAAGGACGTCAACTACGCGGTGGTCGACCTGGCGCTGATCCGGCGGATCTACAAGGCGATGTACCAGCAGAAGGTGCTGGGCGAGACGCGCGCCCGCATCTGCTCCTACATGCACCTCGAGAGCCTGCTGGAGACCGGCGGCGCCGTGATCGCCCGCTTCAAGGACCTCCTGCACGACCGCGAGGTCACGATGGAGGCCGACGGGCTGATCGTCTGCACCGGCTACACCTGGCGCAAGCAGCACCCGCTGCTCCACGACCTCGCGCCGTACCTCGCGCGCGACGGCAAGGACGGCTACAAGGTCGAGCGCCACTACCGTCTGGCGGCCGATCCCAAGCTCGCCGCCGGGGTCTTCCTCCAGGGCTTCGCCGAGGAGACCCACGGCGCCAGCGAGACCGTGCTGTCGCTGCTGCCCATGCGGGCCGGAGACATCGTGCGCCACCTGCTCTCCGCGCGCGCGGCCGTCGAGAGCTACACGAAGAGCTACACGATCTGACGCGAGGTTTCACCGGAGGAGAATCGACGCATGCATATCCAGCGGCTGGACCCCGAGAAGCTGTTCGAGGCTTATGGGATCCAGGTCCAGATGCTCTATCCCTGGAAGGACGTGGTCGAGCCGCCGTTCGGCGCGGCCTGGGCGGTCGTCCCTCCGGGCGGCAGCACCAAGCACCACGCCCACCAGGAGGGGGAGACCTTCTTCTTCGTCCGTGGCCGCGGCGTGATGCGGGTCGGCGACGAATCGTTCGAGGTCCAGGCCGGCGACGTCTCCTTCCACGACCCGTTCGACCACCACACGCTGATCAACACCTCGGACAGCGAGGACCTCCTCTTCCTCACCGTCTGGTGGGAAGACCTGAAGCTGTGGGCGGACCAGCGGGCCTCGGCGCCGGCCGCGCGCCCCAAGCGCACGATGGTGAGCGCCGCCCCGCCGACCCCCAACGGCGACCTGCACGTGGGGCACCTCTCCGGCCCCTACACGGCCGGCGACGTCCACGCCCGCTACCTGCGCCTGCGCGGGGTGGATGCGGACTTCATCTTCGGCACCGACGACAGCCAGAGCTATACCAAGACCAACGCCGTCCGAATGGGGTTGAGCGCCCAGGAGGGGGCCGACCGGATGGCCGCCGACATCAAGGCGACGCTCGACGCGGCGGAGATCGAGCTGGCGGAATTCGTCCGTCCGTACACCTCGCCCTACCACGTGCGGATGACCCAGGAATTCTTCAAGAAGCTCCACGACGACGGCCACCTGGTGGCCAGGGAGACCCTCTCGCCCTGGTGCGAGATCTGCCAGCGCTACCTCTACGAGGCCTACATCCGCGGCCGCTGCCCGCACTGCGGCTCGGCCTCCGGCGGCAACCTGTGCGAGGACTGCGGCCGGCCGAACGACTGCGTCGACCTGCTCGACGCCGTCTGCACCCAGTGCGGCAACCCGCCCGCGCGGCGCTCCTTCACCCGGCTCTTCTTCCCGGTCAGCCGCTGGGAGAAAGAGCTGCGCGAGTTTCACCTCAAGGTGAAGATGAACCCCAGCCTGCGCTCCCTCTGCGAGCAGGTGCTGGACGCCGGGGCGCCCGACATGGCGGTGACGCACGTCGCCGACTGGGGGATCCCGGTGCCGGTCGACGGCTTCGACGACCAGCGCATCTTCGTCTGGTGCGAGATGGCCCCCCGCTACTTCTCCTACGCCCAGCACCTCGCCGGGCCGAAGGGGAGCTGGGAGGACTACTGGAAGTCGGACGACGCCGAATTCGTGCACTGCTTCGGCTTCGACAACGGCTTCTACTACGCCGTCTTCCTGCCCGCGATGTGGATCGCCTACGACCGCTCCCTGAAGCTGCCGGCGGCGTTCATCATGAACGAGTTCTACCGCCTGGACGGCCTCAAGTTCTCGACCAGCCGCCGCCACGCCGTCTGGGGGCGCGAGCTGCTGGCCGACGTGCCGGCCGACGTGATGCGCTTCTATCTCGCCTGGACCTGCCCGGAGACCGAGGGGACCAACTTCACCCTCGACGACTTCGAGGAGACCTGCGACCGCGAGCTGGGCGCCTGGCAGTCCTGGCTCGCCGAGGTGGGCGAGAAGATCCGCAAGAATTGCGACGGCAAGGCCCCCTCGACCGGCGACTGGACCGCGGAGCAGCGCCGCTTCTTCAACCGTCTCGAGGAGCTGAGCGCCGAGGCGGCGACGGCCTACGAGGCGGCCACCTTCTCGCCGCAGCGGGTGGCGCGGGTGCTCTGCGAGCTGGTGCGCGAGGCGCACCGCTTCGGCAAGGCCGAGGAGAAGTGGAGCCGGGTGCCGGCCCGGGGCGAGGAGCGGCGCACCGCCGCGGTGCTCGACCTGCTGGCGGCCAAGACGCTGGCGGTGCTCTCGGCGCCCCTCTGCCCCGAATTCGCCGCCCGCCTGTGGAACGATCTGGGCTTCACGGAGCCTATGCATTGGGAGGAGCGCCCCACCTGGGTGCCGTCGGGACAGAAGATCGGGAATCTGGGGACGCCCTACTTCCCGAGCGTCCGCGAGTCGTTGCAAGCGAGAAAGCAGCCGGCGGCCTGACGGCGCGGCCGATTCTTAGGACTGATTGAGGACTACTTTGGAGACGGAGACGAAGACCATGGAGACCATGACCCAGACCGAAACCTGTTGCGACAAAGGCGAGCAGACCTCCTGGGGCTTCCAGCTTGTCCTCGACTGCTTCGGCTGTGACGAGGAGACCTGCTGCGACCTGGACCGGGGCTACGAGTTCCTCGACAAGATCTGCATCCATCTCAAGATGACGAAGCAGACCCAGCCCTACATCTTCAAGACCTGCGAGACCGCCTTCCCCGGCAAGCCGGGCTACAGCGGCTGGGTGCCGATCATCGAGAGCGGCATCCAGATCCACACCTCGGCCCACAACCGGTTCATCAGCATCGACGTCTACTCCTGCAAGCCTTTCAAGAACGAGGACGTGCAGGAGTTCGTGCAGGCCTGGTTCCAGCCGAAGAAGATCGAGACCTGCTTCATCCATCGCGGCAAGGACATCATGGAGAAGCGGTTCCGCCCCGAGACCGCGTAAACCCTCATTCCCCAACCCCTCTCTCCCAGCCCTCACCCACCCCGGCCAGGGAGAGAGGGGCTCAGGATGGAGGGGTTTTGCTTTTCTCCCTCTTCTCCCCGGAAGGGTGGGTGGAGGGATGGGAGAAGAGGGCCGGGGTGATGAGGGGTTTTACATCGTCTCGGCCGCCGAAGCGTTCATCCGGCCCACCTGCCAGCGAACGCCGATCCCCAGGAACGGCTGGGGCGGCAGGCGGGTGGGCTCCGGCAGGCCGAGCATCGCCTCCAGCCGTTCCGATCCCTCGCCCAGCGCCAGATCGGCCAGCAGGATTCCCGCCGTGGTGCCCATGGCGATCCCGGCGCCGGAGTAGCCGGCCGCCGCGAACAGCCCCTCGTCGAGCTCGCCGAAGCTGTGCCCGCGGTTCGGGGAGGCGCCGAGGATTCCGCCCCAGGTGTACTCGAATTCCACCTGACGCAGCATCGGGAAACGGGCCAGGAAGGCCACCCGGTGCAGCGCCCGCGCCTCCAGACGGCGGGCGTCGTCCACGGCGAGGCGGTGGGTGTAGTGGGCGCTGTTGCGGATCAGGATGCGCTGATCGCGGGTCCGCCGCACCGTCGAGCCCATCGGGTCCTCGGCGAGCAGCCCCCACTCCCGCTCGCCGCCCAGAGCCTCTTGCTCTGAGGGGGTGAGAGGCCGGGTGAGGCTGCCGAAGGTGAAGAGGGGGAAGACCCGCCGGCGCAGGAACCCGAGCGCCGGGGTGCAACCGTTGGCGGCGAGGAACAGCCGGTCCGCCTCGATGGCCCCCTCGTCCGTCTCCAACCGGAAGCGGTCGCCGCGGTCGATCGCCCGCACCGGCGACTCCTCGAACAGCTCGACGTTGGAAGGCAGGGCCGCCGCGAGCCCCCGCGCCAGGGCCGCCGCTTGCACCAACACGCTCCCGGGCAGCCGGATGCCCGCCCGGTAGTGCGTCGTGCCGGTGACTCGCGCCAACCCGTCAGCATCGAGCCACTCATACGGCTCGCCCAGGCTCTCCAGCCAAGCCCGCAGATTGGGCAAAGCCGCCGCCCCTTCTGCCCCGGCGGCGCCATGGATCCACCCCGTCTCGTCCCAGTCGCACTCGATCCCATGCCGCTGGACCGCCCCGCGGAGCTCCCCGATGCCGAACCGGCAAAGGTCGCGATACCGCCGGCTCGTCGCCGGCTCCAAACGCGCAACGAAGTGGGCGCGATCCACCACGAACCCCGAGCTCCGCCCCGAGGCCCCATCCCCCGCGCGATAGGCGTCGACCACCGCGATCCGCCACCCCGGCCGCCGCTCCGCCAGCCGCCGCGCGCAAGCCAAGCCCGTGAACCCCGCCCCGATCACCGCGCAATCGACCTTCTCGTGCGACATCACCCGCCGCGCTGGAGGGAGGGGAGGGAGGATCTCGATCCACCCGCAATGCCGGTCTCCCACCGGGACGGTCCGGATCTTCCGGTGGCGCGGGTGGGCGGGGAGCTCGTAGCGGAAGCGGTGTCGGGTGGGGGAGCGGAGCATGACAGAAGTGCACTTAGTATAGCATAGGAATGGTGGAATTAGAAATCATCACGTCGACCTTAAACCTTGTATCTTCCAATAAATCCTTGGAGCACGAAGAACTCTCATCTTCGGCCTATTCCAAGCTGACCGATTTCTTTCGCACGCAAAGCAAGAAGCAGGCTCAAAAATAAATCTCCAAAAGGGCGCAGCTCTTCTGAGAGACAACCTCACGATACTATCTCATCGCGCAATACCCGCGTGAGGCCTGAGCAAGTCTCTTGCTTCGGCAAGCCATGAATCCGTTGCCGAGAAATAGTCCTTACTCGCGGCAAGCCAGACCTTGAGTTGTGCGACATCTCGAGCTTCCGATTCGCACAGATCAGGATAGTCATCGAGATTCTTTCGTCCCTTCCGATCAAGGTATGGGAAGCGCCAATCCACTTTAGCTGCTTCTGCTAGTATTACCATACTCATAACGAGGGCGGCAGCGTGGCACCTTTCTGGAAGCACCCTACCTTCAAAAGTATTCCGATGATTACTGAGAGGTATGGCGAGAGAGCCGATCCGTGGAGAACCAGCTAACGAGAGCGAATCGGCAGACTCAATAATTTTAGGCGATAAAAAAATAGGGCTTGCGTCACACCAGCCGCCGATCATCCGGGCTCCCGCGACAGATGCCGCATCTTGTCGAATAAATTTCATTGCATCAGGATTGCAGAAGGTAAATTCTTCCTGCAATTTGCACTGGCCAGGGTAGAGAGTGGCCAACCCAATCTTTCGGGAAGCGTTTAGAGATGCTGCATGTAGCATTTGAGCCACCTGCCTGCTGAAACAATGGTGTTTATCACCGGTGCGAATAACTGCGCAAGGAAGATCTATCACCACCTCCTCTTCTCTCATTCTCCCAAGATCAAAGGGATGCCGCAGGTCATGCGGCAAATTCTCCACTAGACATTTATTTTTGTTGCTACTATCGACAACAATCCAAGTCAGATCATCATTGGCGATCAATTCTGGATGTGCCAGAATATGCCGAACCGTCCCGCAAAAGCCGGCTTCCTCACAAGTTGTATATAATACGTCTACATTAACTTCCCAGTCCGCTGCGCACAGGCCTTCGAGGACACTAGTGACTACACTTACTCCTGCGCGATTGTCTACACAGGGAGCTTCAATTATGCCATCGTCGTCGATATTAAAGCCAGGCAATCTGTAAACAGCTATCGCCGAAAACTTGTCGCATTCTCTGAAGTCTGGGCGTTCGGGCCCAACTCGAGTGTCAACGCTGAATGTAATACGCGCCGGAGTTGTTTCTCTGTCAATATGCTTTATCTTTCCCTCATATTCACCATGTCGGGCAATTATTGTGACGCGTTCGCCGATCTTTTCGTTTTCAAAAGTGGTCTCATCGTTACTGGGTATCGCCTGGCACTCTTTGTCATGTGGGGAGAAGCGTTGAAGGAGAAATCCCTCTTGGTCGACATGAGCGACTAGTATCAGACGTCGACTGGTCTGTCGGTTGCCTTGCCATCTGACTAATAGCTGGCCAGAATTTGTAATATTTATACTAAGCTTGTCTTTTCGCTCTTTCGGAAGGCTTCCTTTAGTCTCTGCCCAAAATTTTACGAGGGGGCCGTACATGAAGTATTCATTAAAAGTAACGCTCACTATATGGGATAAGCTTGCAAATAGGCTGACGGGGTTTGGGCCAGGACCTTTGTTTGTCATCGCCTTATTCCTCTAGTTGATCGACTTGACTATCTAAAATCGACTGTGCAAATTTTTCATGTTTAGCGATTAGGGACACAAGCTGTCTATTGTCGGATTTCCGCGCCGATTGGTTTGCTCGGCCAAGAAGATCGATCGATGGCTCCATCAAGGAAGAGTCCTTCCCCAGGATTGAAAATTTTACCAGGGCATAGCCGAGGGCATCGAGTGAGGCGGCATCATTGCTCTCGGCGCATAGCTCCAAAAGCTCCTCTGCGAGAATCCTCAAGGAGTCACCTTGGCTGCTGATCCACGCTTGCTTGTCATCATCCTGGGGTAACTTGATACATCGCGCGATACCATATAGAAGAGTAGAGAGTGCCTTCTCTCGGAGGTTGCTGTCCGGGATCAAAAGCCGGTCGAATTCTTCCAAGAACTCTTCGAAGACTCGTTCGGCCAAACTGTTGTAATTTTCGAAAGGGAAGTCTTCATGAATTTCGCCCAAACGTTCTACCCATTCAATAACAACTCCGCCACGCAAGATGTGCCACACCGTTCGAAGAGTGCCATCCACTATTTGAAGGTGGTTTTGTGTAATGCCCTCCAGAGCGCCGATTCCTTCGCGGTATTTTCCTCGGGCGACGCACGCATCGGCAAGCATCGCGCACGTAAATAAGCGCAAGGGTGGAACACTGTGTGACCCTTGGAGCTTGAGCCAGCTCTCGAAGAATTTTTTTGCTTCGCGAAAATCTCCCAAGAAATAGAACCCTAGGGCGGAAAGCCATAAGTGCTGGTCGTTATGGCTTTCCGCAGAGTTATCGGATGCCGACTCAAGAAGTTGGACGGCACGCTCTGGCAGCTGGGGAGATTGGGTGAGAAGTAGGTTAAATAAATCGTTCACTTCATGTCCGTGGCGTTCTCCCAAAAACGGTACAAGAAGCTCGCAAAGATCGAGAAAATTTGTAACTGTCGCCACAATGACAGAGGGAGTCCTTTCTCGCTGTATACCAACTTTTGAGCTGCTACCCTCAGCATATCCCATAGGGAAACGCGTGAGAATGTCATCGATCTTCCTCAGTATTTCGCCAGCCACATATTGTCGTTGCTCTAAAAACTGTTTCGGCTGTTGGGTCGAAAGGAGAGCTCTGACTATACTCACCAAAAGCTTTTCGTCGGGGTTATGTAATCTTTTCCAGTGAGATTGTTTATTCAAACCCTGCAGCCCGAAAGCAACCCTTACATTTCCCCATTTAAGGCCGGCTTCTTCATATTCGCGGAACAGCTGGTCTTGAAGCTCTGGTGAGGTAGGCTCACCCTTTAGACATTCGACCAAGAATTCGATGTTGGCTCTCCTTTGCGCCAGATGAACCCTATGGTCTTGGCTTTGATTGGCCGCCAGATAATAACCGATCTCTGCAAAATACTCCCAAGATCTTGCGGAAGAAAAGGAACCTCTACCTTCATCCAGGTAACCATACTCCGTGGCGGGGAAATTCCCCGGATGATATCCCATGACTTGGAACATTGATGCGCTTCTAGTAGCGAATAAAAGCCGACGCCTGGAAGAGAAAAGATGTGGATGTAATTGTTCAAGGTAGGAAAGCGCAACAGAATCAATCTCATTCTGGCGCTTAGCGTCTGGTCGCTCGCTTACCATGTGGCGGCGCCAGTAATCCCAATTATCAAGAGCAGGGTCGCATTTCCTAACCAAATCAGGATCAAAATCTTGCAAAGTTTTGATACGTCTTGGATTGGCAGCACTACCGAGGACGAGCGATCGCAAAGTTTCAAGGAACTCGAGGGTTTCTTCTTGAATATTTAAGAAGACGGACGGTAGATATTTTTCAAAAACCGTCCTCAGCAGGCGCAGGAGTCGATCGCTAGGCTTAAAGTCTATCAATTCCTCGTCAGAAGCTTCGCTTAACTGGTAAAGTGATCTATCTTCTTTTCCAGCTTTGCGTAATTCACCCAGAAGCTCAGAATACCGCGCAGCCAGGCTCTGGCTCTTCTCTCGAAATCGGTAAGTCTGGGTCCCTTCTCGGAGATTGTCAAGGTAGTTGCGCATCTCCCACGAATAAGGCGGGAGCAAAATCAAAACGCAAGGCAATTTGTAAAAAAGATAATAGAGGCCTGAATAGTGAAGGGATGACGTATCTCTCCGATATCCAACTGGTACGCTCGCTTGACTGGGTAATACCTTTGAGGCAAACGCAAAAATTTCAGACCAGTCCACTGCAATGACAGGGGCTGATGAGGTATGATTGATATTTGGCTGCGAAGCCCATATCTCGCGAAGATCTGAATCCACGACTGTCAAGATTGCTCGAGCCCTGCGGGCGAGTTGTAGGCGGCTCATATCGACACCAAGCTTTCCTCTAAGTCGCGCATCCCCCAAGAAGAGGCTGCCTTTATTTCGTTTCGTGTAGGCATGCGGCTTGAATGAGATGAGCGCTCCAAGCCTTTATCTATAAGTGGATCTAAGCGCTCTGCCAAGACATCGGAGGAATCTTGCGATATTCTGCGAAGTGCGCGGAGCGCCTGTATCTCGGCCAGTGGGCCATTTGTCTCCGCAAGGAATCGCCGAAGCAATTCGGCTACATAATCAGGATTGGTTGCAAAATGGTTAACTATATCGTTAAGATCGGACATGTCAAGATTGTTATCGCTGCTCAAGAGGGCTGTAAAGCAAACATCTGCAACCAATTTGACGGCCAACGATTTTTTGAACAAAGGGATGAGCTCCGTTTTTTCAAAAGATGCAAGGCAGCGAAATATATTTCTATATATATTTTCTCCGTCAACCTGTTGTGACTGAATGACTGGAAGATTGTTGATGAGATCAACCAGCGCTGTCAGGCATGACTCGATCCGGAGTCGCCCAATCATGGGAAGTAGGTTGTTGATTAACTTCCAGTCTCTGGAATCTATAGCTCTTTCGAGGGAGATCGTGACCGCCGTGTCCCGCAACTGCGCCGACTCGGGAGGTATTCGTTCTAGGAGAGTCATGCACTCCACGCTTGGCGTAAGCGGTGGTACTATGTATAGCAAAGGATACATTTCGCGGTGCAGCAATGCTTGTGTAAGCCAAGCGGAGAGACCCTGTGGAGGGAGCTTCAACCAGCACTGATACTGTCGCTGCCAGAAGGCTCTCCATCTGCCGCTGCGCTCGCTAAGGGGAAAAATTTCCAATATCTGATTTACCTCACTAACTGTGAGGGCCGCCTTGATCCTTAGCGTAATGCCTAGACCTGATGGCATGAATTCGATTTCCGGAATAGCAGGTAGAGAAGCAGGACGCAAGGTAGAACCTTGCCATGAGATCACTAAGGCCTCGTCAAGCATAATACGCTGTTTTCTCATGCGTTATTCATCCCTTTATTTGTCAGCGTTTTCCTGAGATCTTCTGTTTCTTCCTGGGCTCGGACGGATAACGCGCTCCAATCGGGATACGGAGGTGTGTCAAAGACAACCCTGGCGAGATATCTTAGGCGGGTTTTCCCCGGCCTCAGGTGCCGAGCAGGCGAGACGAACTCGGGAACTCCAAGGGTGGATCGAAAAATGTCCCAGGTGAATCCAGTGCTGTAAGTTGCATGAGGCCACGAGCAATAAACTAGATTGAACCCCCCCTCCACTATGGTTGGCCGCATAGGTTCGAGCGATCCGAAGAAGTCATCAGATATTTGAAGCTCTATGTACTCAACGTCTCCAATATCATTCATGAATCCCATGGTGTCGCGTATTACTTGTCCTGGCAGTCGTGTCTCTTCGGGTCTGGTTGCGAGCATTTTTTCAACACATTCAGTTTCAGTGACCCAGAAGAAGTGTTGGCAGGAGCCGCGCAGAAGCCCCGTCAGGGTACCGCTCAACTCGTCGGGGTTGTCGCTGATTTTTTGACGGATCTCACGTAGGTCTTTTTCTGCCCATCCCCTTCCCTGAAAAGGGCCAAATTCGTAATGTTGCATGTCGAGAAGGCGCATTATTCGCGATTTGCTACCATTTTTTGATTTAGGAGAGGCGCCTTGGCAAAATCTCTCGGGCGGTTGGCGGTCATGAAAATCTGCGCAGAAATTGACCAAAAATCTTGCGACATCATCGACGTCCTGTAGGTCGGGCTCGCGCTGCAAGGCAACTGAGAGTTCATTTATAAAATATGCTGACGCCGCGCTGGCATCTCTTGCGTCAATTAATAAATTGTTAGCTTGGTTTGCGAATTCTTCGGTCTCGAAGAGTAAGCCCAGGAAGTCTCCCATCCTGCCAAAATTTATTTGCATATAGATCTTTACGTTTTCTTTACGGTTTGGCTATGTAGAGTGTCGGATGAATCTAATCGATTCCGAACTCGGCTTGTTCGGAGACGCATGTTCTATTTTAGCAGAGATCAGTAAGCCTACATAGAAGGAGAGCACGGGAAGTCTACAGGAGAAGGTCGGGGAGGAGCATCCCCCTGGGTATCTGTTTACCGCCTTTTCGGGGTGCTGAAGCATACTCTCCGCCTTGACGGCACGTCTGGAAGAGACTTGTTCTTTCCCTGGAGGCATGGTCTAATCTTTTTCAGACATGCCGACTTACGAGGAACTCCTTCAAGAGAACTCTGAGCTCCGAGGCCGGATTGCGGAGCAGGAGCGTCGGATCGGACAGTTGGAGAAG
>JBJMHA010000095.1:0-144510 GCA_045807625.1 Thermoanaerobaculia bacterium
CGGCTCTTTTTGTCCTTGCAGTCCTTTATGTCCTTTATTCCTTTGAGGGCCCCCCCTACGGCCGCGTCGCCGCCTTGGAGCCGCCCCCCTCCGCCGGCCGGTTCTTCACATACTTCTCCAGCCAGTCGTGGCTCTCCGCCAGCGCGTCCAGCACCGACTCCCGGCCGCGGTAGCCGTGGGCCTCCAGCGGCAGGAAGACCAGCCGGGCGGGAGCGCCGTTGCCTTTGAGGGCGTTGAAGAAGCGCTCGCTCTGGATGGGGTCGGTGCCGGAGTTGTTGTCCGCCTGGCCGTGGATCAGGAGAAGCGGGCGCTTGACCTTGTCCGCGAACATGAAGGGGGACATCTGCATGTAGGTCTCCGGCGCGTGCCAGAGGTCCCGCTCCTCGGCCTGGAAGCCGAACGGGGTCAACGTCCGGTTGTAGGCGCCGCTCTCGGCGATCCCCGCCGCGAAGAGGTCCGAGTGGGCCAGCAGGTTGGCGGTCATGAAGGCCCCGTAGGAGTGGCCGCCGATGGCGATCCGCCGCCGGTCCGCCACCCCGCGCCGCACCACCTCGTCGACCGCCGCCTGGGCCGAGGCCACGAGCTGTTGCACGTAGGAGTCGTTCGGCTCCTTGCTCCCCTCGCCCACGATCGGCATGCTGGGGTTGTCCAGCACCGCGTACCCCTGGATCAGCCAGACCAGCGGCGAGCCCGCCCCGGCCCGCGCGAAGCGGTAGGGGGAGTCGGTGACCTGACCCGCGGCGTCGGCGCTCTTGAACTCCTGGGGGTAGGCCCACATCACCATCGGCAGGGGGCCGTCCGCCGGCTTCCAGCCGGCCGGCGTGTAGAGGGTCGCGGTGAGCTGCACGCCGTCGGCGCGCTGGTAGCGGATCAGCTCCTTGTGGATGCCGGCGAGCTGCGGCGTCGGATGGGGAAAGCGGGTGAGCTGGCGCAGCTTGGCCGTGGCGAGGTCGCGGGCCCAGTAGTTCGGCGGCTGGTCCACCGTCTCCCGGCGCACCAGGAGCTGGCGCCCGGCGGCGTCCAGGAGGTCGACCGGTTGCTCGTACCAGGGGGCCTCGGAACGGAAGAGCCGCCGCGTCTTGCGGGTCGTGAGATCGAGGGTTTCGAGGAACGGCCGGTTCCCCTCGGGGGAGGCGCCGGCGCCGGTCAGGAAGAGGGTCTTGCCGCCATCCGCCGTGCGCAGCACGAGCCGGCCGCGGGTGTCGAAGGTGGAGAGCGGGTCTCCGGGATCGCCGTAGCGGTCCTCGGATGAGCGGTCGAAGAGGGCCACCGGCGCCGTCTGGGGGTGGCCCGGCTGGACGATCCAGGTGCGCGTCCGGCGCGTCTTGAACCAGAATTCGTCGATCAGGGCGAGGCCGTCATTCCCCCAGCGGGCCCCGGCGAAGCGATACCCCAGGGTGGCGAGCGGTGTGGGGTCCCCCTGGAAGGGGGCGGGGAGCAGGAGGGCGCGGTCGCGCTCGGCCGCCGGACGCCCGGCGTCGCCGCCGTCGAGGGCCTCCACCCAGAACAGCGTCGCCGGGGCGTCCTCGCGCCAGGTGACCTCGCGCGGGCCGGTGGCCACGCTGTCGAAGGAGATCGGGATCTCCTCCTGGAGCGGCAGGTCGGCGACTTGGCGGACCACTTTGCCGTCGAGGTCCCAGACCTCGATCCGCCGCGGGAAGCGGTCGGCGGGCACGAGGTAGGAGAAGGGCCGGTGGACCGACTGCACGAGCAGATAGCGGCCGTCCGGCGAGGGGGAGAGGCCGAAGACTAGGCCGGCCGGGCCGAGGGACGTCACCTGGCCGTCGAGGGTGACCCGGGCGACCCGCGAGGTGAGGTAGTGCTCGAAGAGCGCCTCGTCGGAGGGGCTCTTGAGGAGGTCCTGGAAGGTGCGGGCGGGCGCCGCCCGGCCGGAGCTCTCGCGGATCACCGGGCCGGTGGGGACGTCCGAGGCCGGCGGCTCGGGGCCGAGGTCCGGGTCCACCAGGGCGCAGACCAGGGTCTTCGAGTCGGTCAGCCATTGGGGGCCGATGGAGGCGGTCAGGTTGAGGCCGCCGGCCAGCCGGCGGGCCGCCCCCGTGGCGATGTCGGCCACCCAGAGCTCGCCGCCGTCCTGCCGGAGGTTGGTGAAGGCGAAGCGCGAGCCGTCGGGAGACCATTCGAGGTCGCCGAGGCGGGAGCCCTCCGGCAGGCCGGAGACCGGCCGTTCGGAGAGGTCGGAGAGGCGCACCAGCCGCAGCCCGGTGATGTAGCCGGCGCGGCTGGGAGCGTGGGTGCGCGGCCGGATGCGCAGCCCGCCCAGCCGCAGCTCCCGCTCGGCCAGCTCGGCGACCGGCGGCAGGCTGGGCCGGTCCAGGACCAGCAGCCACTGCCGGTGCGGGTCGATCGCGACCCCCGGCGTGGGCGGCGCGTCGATGATGTCGACCAGGGCCTGCGGCGGCTTCTGGTAGGCGTTGTCCGCCGCCACCTGGGCCGGCGCGGCGGCGGGGAGGGTCAGCAGGAAGGCCAGCGCCGACGCCAGCCGGATCCGTGAGAAGCGGGAAGAGCGCATGCCGCGGGTCTCCTTTTCGCGAAGCCGTACCCGCCGATCATACCCGACAGCCCGCCGCGGGAGGAGCCCGTCCGGATTCAACAAGTCGGAAATAGCAATCTTTTTGTGGCTCGCATTCTGCACAAGATTCTGTTCGTGATGCAGGAGTAGCTTCTGGCCATTGAGGCTCCGAAAAGGCACACCCGCCGGGAGGCGGGGCCGCAAAGCCAGGGATCTCCCCGGGGAGACCGCCCGGCCGCCGAAGAGCCCTGAGAGAGTCAAAGATGCGCTCGATCGGGGTTTTTCAATGCCTTGGGCTCCCTTTGTTTCCGGACCGCTGCAATTTTTCCGGTCCGGCGCCCTCCTTCGACGCGAGGATCGATCAACTGTGAACGACAGGGGGTGCAGAATGAGATCAGCTTTTCTGGGGAGGTTGGGAGGAGTCTCGGTCCTGATGCTGGCGCTGCTGGCGATGCCGGCGGCGGCGACCACCCTGCAGGTGGCGCTCGACGTCCAGGGGCAGGGGCTGTCGATGGTATCCGGCGGCACGGGGTTGCAGTCAAGGCCGGGGACCGTGACGGTCAACATCGGCGGCCCGGTGCAGGCGGCGCTGCTCTACTGGGCCGGCCGTGACCGCCCCTGCCCGCAGAGCGGCGGCGCGTGCGTCATCCCGAGCCAGCCCTACAAGGACCAGGTGCTCAGCTTCGACGGCAACCTGATCACGGGCACGATCATCGGCACCGAGGGGCAGCCGGTCTCCGCGGGCGGTCCCATCAACAACATCGGCTACCTGGCCGACGTCACCAACATCGTCAAGGCGCGGGGGACGGGGTCGCAGTCGTTCGCCATCGCGGACGGTGACGGGGCGAGCAACCTCTTCCGCCTCAACGGCGCTACCCTGCTGGTGATCTACACCAACCCCGCGGACACCAACAGCTACCGGCTGATCGTCTTTGACGGCCTCGATTTCGCCTACGGTGCCGATCCAACCCCCGGCCCGACCCAGGTGACGACGCCGGTCACCTTCTCCCACGGCTCCGACACCGCCGTCCGGCAGGCGCAGCTCCTGGTCTCCGTGGGCGACTCCGAGGCGGGGCGGCCGGACGAGATCGACATCAGCAACAACCCGAGCCTGCTGAGCACCCTGGTGAGCGCGGCGGGGACGGCCTGGGACAGCCCATTGCTCACCATCAACATCCCGGCGGGAGTCAGCTCCACCACCCTCCAGCTCGTCTCCGCGCCGGTCGACCAGAACCCGGACTCGCTGCTCTGGGAGTTCGGGGTCCTGCGCGTGCCGCTGCCGGCCCCGCCGCCGACAACGGATACCGGCACCCAGGGGTGCACCCCGGGTTACTGGAAGAACCACACCGGCTCCTGGGCCGGGACCGGCTACTCGCCGGGCCAGAGCACGGCCAGCATCTTCAGCGCGGCGAGCGCCTTCCCGTCGCTGGCCGGCAAGACCCTGCTGCAGTCGCTCCAGGGTGGCGGCGGGTCCGGCACGCTCGGCGCGGCGACGATCCTGCTGCGCGCCGCCGTGGCGGCCCTGCTCAACGCGGCGAGCTCGGGGGTGGACTACCCGCTGACCCAGGCGCAGGTGATCTCGCAGGTCAATCCCGCCCTGGCGAGCAACAACCGGGACACCATGCTGTCTCTGGCGTCGGCGCTCGACGGCGACAACAACCTGGGCTGCCCGCTGCACTGAGGCGGGCACCGGCGAGCCCCGCCGGCGCGCAATTTGATATTGTTATCGCTGCATTGCAGCTAGCAGGGGCTCGCCGTTGTCCGCATTGCCGCTTCGCCTACCCGAACCCGAGCTCCGGGACCGGCTTCTCTGGATAGGAACCGGGCCCGGCGCCTCGGCTGAGTCTCTCGCCGAGATCTGCGAGATCGAGGAGATCCCCGCGAACGGCGCTCTGGCCGCCGTCCTGGCGCGCCAACCCGGCGTGGTGGTCGCCCGGGTGGAGGAGGGGGGGCTCGGCCTCCTGCGGGAGCTCCGCCGCGACCGCCAGGCCCGCGATCTCCCCGTCCTGCTCGTCGGCAAGAGCGAGGAGCGCTGCCTGGACGCCTTGGAGGACGGCGCCAGCGACGTCCTGGTGGAGCCGTTCTCCCCGCGGGCGCTGGCGGCGCGCGTGGCCGCGGCCCTGCGCGCGGCGCACGCCCGCCGCGAGGCCCTGCTGCGGGAGCGCGACCTTCTGGCCGAGGCCCAGATGGCCGCCGAGGCCCTCGACCGCAGCGAGGAGCGCTTCCAGGCCTTCCTGCGCAACAGCCCCGTCGCCTCCTGGATGACCGACGAGGAGGGGCGCGTCCTCTTCCTCAGCGAGCCCTACACCCGCATCTTCGGCGTCCGGCCGGAGGACGCGATCGGCCGCTCCCCGTTCGATCTGTATCCCCGCGCCTTCGCCCAGAATTTCTACGACAACATCCGCGCCGTGGTCGAGACTGGCGGCACCCTGGAGACGATCGAGGATGCCCCCCGGCCGGACGGCACCCTCGGCCACTTCCTGGTCTTCAAGTTCCCGGTGCGCGACGAGAGCGGCCGGCTGCTGGTGGGGGGTGTCGCGGCCGACATCACCGACATGAAGCGGGCCGAGGAGGCGCTGCGCGAGAGCGAGGAGCGCTTCCGCCTCGCCACCGAGGCGGTCAACGGCATGATCTATGACTGGTCGCTCGCCACCGGCGCCGTCCAGCGCTCCCAGGGGCTCCTCCCCCTGCTGGGCTACTGGCCGGACGAGGCGGCCGGCCAGCTCGACTGGTGGAAGGCGAGGATCCATCCCGAGGACGTCGAGCGCGTCCACCGGGAGATCTGGGGCGCCATCGAGAGCGGCAGAGCCTCCTTCAGCTCCGAGTACCGGGCGCTGCACCGCGACGGCCACTGGATCCACGCCTGGGACAAGGGGCTGATCGTCCGCGACGCCGAGGGGAGGCCGGTGCGCGTGGTCGGCAGCACGATCGACATCAGCGACCGGCAGCGGGTGCAGGAGGAGCTCGCCCGGGCCCACCGCGAGGCACAGGCGGCCAACGAGGCCAAGGACCGCTTCCTGGCCACCCTCAGCCACGAGCTGCGGACGCCGCTCACCCCCGTCCTCGCCGTGCTCTCGCGCCTGGAGGCCGACCGCGGGCTCGGGAGCCACGCGGAAGACCTCGCCCGCATCCGGCGCAACGTCGAGCTGGAGGCGCGGCTGATCGACGACCTGCTCGACCTCACCCGCATCGCCAGCGGCAAGCTCGAGCTCCACCGCCGCGAGATCGACCTCCGGCAGGTCCTCGAGCACGCCCTCGCCACGATCGAGCGGGAGCTCGAGGGAAAGGGTCTGTGCCTGGAGGTGGACCTCGCCGGGGAGGAGCACCGCCTCTGGGCCGATGCGCCGCGGCTCACCCAGGTCTTCTGGAACCTGCTGAGCAACGCCGTCAAGTTCACTCCGCCCGGCGGGGTCATCCGCTTGCGCTCGGCCGTCCAGCCGCGCGCGCGCGAGCTGGCCGTCGAGGTGCGCGACACCGGCATCGGCATCGAGACGGACGTGCTGCCGCGCATCTTCGAGGCCTTCGAGCAGACCGACCGGCGGATCACCCGCAAGTTCGGCGGCCTGGGGCTGGGCCTCGCCGTCAGCCGCGCCATCATCGACCTCCACGGCGGCCGGCTGACGGCGGTGAGCGAGGGGAGGGGGCGTGGCGCCGTGTTCACCGTCCACCTGCCGCTCGGCGGCGTCCAGGAGGAGCTGGACGAGACGGGCGTCTGGCCCTCCCGTCCCTCCGCGGTCTCCGTGAAGCCCGACCGGGAGTTGCGCATCCTCCTGGTCGAGGACCATGAGGATACGGCCCGGGCGATGGCCGACCTGCTGGACCTGATGGGGCACGAGGTCACGGTGGCCGGCTCCGTGGCCGCGGCCCTGGCCGCCGCCGAGGCCACCCAGGGCCGGGAGATCGACCTCGTGGTGAGCGACCTGGGGCTCCCCGACGGCTCCGGCCAGGAGCTGATGCGCGAGCTCATCCGGCTCTACGGCTGGAAGGGGATCGCCCTCTCGGGCTATGGGATGGAGGAGGACGTCCGCCGCAGCCGCGAGGCCGGCTTCGCCCGCCACCTCACCAAGCCCGTCGACCTCGAAACCCTGCGAGTGGCCATCCGCCAGATCGCCGGCTGAAAGGGGAGATCCGGATGGCTCAGCTCAACTTCCTGCTGGGACGGAACACCGTCTACTTCCATCTCCAGTACCCGCTGCCCGACCTGAAATGCGTCCCCGTCTGGAGCACCTTCGATTGCAAGGACCTGACGCCGTTCAACTGCCGGCTCCCTTATCCGGAGGTGGTCGACGGCACGGGGGGAACGCCCAACCAGAAGGCCGAGCGAATCGCCAACCAGATCGCCTACTACTTCTTCGTCAACCCCGATCGCGCGAAGGCTCCGGCGGTCTACAAAGCCGCGGAGCTCTTCTTCAACGCCCAGATGAGGAGCTCCGGCCACCAGTGCGTGGGCACGGCCGACGAGGCGCTGACGGCGAGCCATGGCCCCATCTGGTGGCGGGCCATCGCGAGCCTGCGGATCACCAGCTGGGCGATCGCCAACGGCAAGGTGCCCTGGCTCAAGGACAGCGGCCTCGAGCAGCGGATTCTCGGGTGGATCCAGTGGCACCAGAGCTTAAGCGCGCTCGGAGAGATCCTGGGCGGCCCCCAGAAGTGGAAGGTGCTGCTGCCGGGCGCCCGCTGGCTGGGGTCTCCCACGCGCTTCCCGGACCCCTGTCCGCCGAGCGCCCCGGACGCGCAGCCCGGAAAGCCCTACCCCAGGGACCCCATGACCGACCAGGTGAGCAATGTGATCTATCAGCTCATCAAGGCCGGGAGCGCCTCCGGCGTGCCCTGGAGGCTCCCCAGGAATTTCTGGGTGCTCGATCCATGCAATCTGGACCGGGCGGGCGCGGCGCTGGTGCGGTCCGCCGCCGACCACGGCCTGGGGTTCCCATCAGTGATGCCTGAGCCACCCAGGCTCCACTCCCAACTGGTGGTGGACCGCTATCCCGGCGGACACGTGGCGCACTACCCCTGCGGGATGTCCAACGCGCTGAGCCCGTCGATCTGGGGCTGGGCGGACTACCGCACCGGCTGCCTGAGCCTCTCCGTGGACGGGAACCCGCCGCCGCCCGAATTCATGGGAGAGAGGACGAGGACCGTGGTGGCGTCGGTCCTGCCGTGCCCGTAGCCGGAAAGTCCCTGAACAGGACGTAAATCCATGGTTCTATTTGGTGGGCCGTCAGGGACTCGAACCCTGCACCCCAAGATTAAAAGTCTCGTGCTCTACCAGATGAGCTAACGGCCCCAGGGCGGGCAGTATAGCCGATGGGGGCGGTTTCACCCCAGGGCCCGCTTCACCTGCTTCGCCGCCCGCAGCCCCGTCCCGATGGCTCCCTCCACCGTCCCGGTCCGCCCCTCCTCGTCCGCGGCCTCGCCGGCGAAGAAGAGGGTCTGCTCGACCGGCCGCGCCAGGGACTTCGCGGCCTCGCTCCCGCCCACCCTGGCGTAGCTGTAGGCGCCGCGGGAGAAGGGGTCGCGGTCCCAGTCATGGCTCCAGATCCCTTCGAGGCGGGAGGCGATCCGCCGGCGCGACACCCCCAGGTGCTCGGCCAGGACGCGCAGGGTGGCGCCCTCGATCTCCGCCGGCCTCTTCTGAGCGATCACCGCCGCCGGAGGGCCGCCACTCCAGGCGACCAGGACCGGCACGCGGAGGGGGTAGGCCGTCCACCAGACGGCGAAGGTGGGGTCTCCGGTCTGGAGGATCCGCAGGCGGCTGAGGTCGCTCTCCTCCGGCCAGGGGAGCTCGCGGAAGCCGAGGACCAGGCGGATGACCGGACCCATCGCCAGGAGGTCCAGCGTCCGGCGCAGCCTGGGCGGATCGGGATCGAAGCGGATCCCCCCCGGCTCGTCCGGCGGCGCCTGGAGGACCCCCAGCGGGACGGTGACCACGGCGGCCCGGGCCCGGACCTGGGAGCCGTCTCCCAGCGTCAGCCCGGCCTTGCCGCGCTCCCAGGCGATCTCCCGGACCGGAGCGCCGAGGTGGAGACCGTCTCCCAGATCGCGCGCCAGCCATTCCGCGAGGCGGTCGTACCCCTCGGCCACCCGGCCCACCCGCAGGGCCTCCTCGGTCGGCTCTTCCCCATTCCCGGGGGCCATCGAGAGGACGCTGAGCTCCGCGGGATCGGCGGCGTGAAACCCCTGGACGAAGAGGCGCGCGGCGGCGCGGGCCCGCGCCAGCGGGCGCCCTCCGGGGTGCCGCGCCAGGAAATCGTCGAAGGAGAGGTCCTGCTTCCTCGCGCCGATGGAGTCGAAGACGCGGCCGACCTCGTCCCAGTAGCCTTCGGCGCGCCGGAGGTGGCCGCGCTCGGCGCGCCAGGTGTCCCCGGCGATGTCGTACTCGGAAAGGCGGGCCTGCCGCAGCAGGCGCTCCGTGAGCGGCGCCTCGCCGTGGATGAACTCGGCCCCGAGCTCCAGCGGCATGGGGATGCGCGTGTCCCGGTGGGTGAGGATGCGGCCGCCGATGCGCTCCCGGGCCTCGTAGACGGCCACCCGGAGCCCCTGGCGGCGAAGCTCACCCGCGGCCGCGAGCCCCGCGACCCCCGCCCCGATCACCGCGACGTCGATCAGGCCCTTGTCCCCCTCAAGCCGCCCTGAGCTCCGAGGTGCAGTGCGGGCAACGGGTGGCCTTGATGGGGATCGACGACAGGCAGTACGGGCACTCCTTCACGACCGGCTCCGCCGCCGGCTTCTCCTCCCCCCGCCGCAGCTTGTTGACTTTGCGCACGATGAGGAAGACCACGAAGGTCACGATCAGGAAGCTCAGCACCGTGTTGAGGAAGATCCCATAGTTGACCGTCGGCGCCCCCGCCGCCTTGGCCGCGGCCACGCTCGGGTAGTGCTTCCCGGAGAGGTCGACGAACAGGTTGGTGAAGTCGACCTTGCCGAGCAGCAGGCCGATCGGCGGCATGATGATGTCGTCCACCAGCGAGGTGACGATCTTGCCGAAGGCCGCGCCGAGGATGACGCCGATCGCCAGGTCGAGGACGTTGCCGCGGACCGCGAATTCCTTGAATTCCTTGAGCATCGCACCCTCCTCTCTCGGGGGCATTTGCCTCTATTGTATGCCGCCCGGCAGCACGAACACCCGCCGCGCCCGTTCGGAGCGCAGCGTCTCCGGATCGTAGTAGCGGTCGAGGATCGAGGGCTTCCAGGCGAAGAGGTCCGGGTTGCGCGCCGCGAACGCCTCGAAGGCTTCGTTCTCGGGGGCATCCACCATGCGCTCGTGGATCAGGAAGAGGTAGGCCCAGGTGATCGTCTCATGATAGAGGCCGGTATGCCCGTTGAAGGCGGCGAAGCGCTGAAGCCCCTCGGTGAAGCGGGTGAGGGCCGCCAGGGCGGGGTAGTGCCGCAGGTAGATCCAGGCCAGGCGGACGTGGTCCCGGTGGTGGAACGCGGAATTGGGCAGGGTGCACCCCTCGAAGCTGAGGACGAATTCGTCGTCCGTCATATCGATTTCCATAAAAGTCTCCCAAAAGCAAAAGCCCCAGGGGGTGACCCCCTGGGGCTTCGTGAAAAGGAAGTATATCACGGGCCGCCCAAACGTCAAGGCCCGGCCGGGGGTCGCGTAAAGTCGCCGCTCACACTGTAGAATTTTCCCCGCCGCCGGAGTGGCGAAACGGCAGACGCAGGAGACTTAAAATCTCCCGCCGCAAGGCGTGCGGGTTCGAGTCCCGCCTCCGGCACCAGGAGCCCTCCTTCCGATTCCCGCCTGATCCGTTGATCCGACGAATGGCACGTTTCTTGGATTAAATGGGTCGTTTCAACCACGGCGACCCGCGGACAGAGAGGACGGGAATGACGGACCTGAAGGATCTGCAGGGCGAGGAGCGGGACCAGGCCGGCGCGTCGGTGGAGACGTGCGCGGCGCCGGGCCCGAATTCCCACCCCTGCCCGGTGGTGGCGATCGGCGCCTCCGCCGGCGGCCTCGACGCCATCCAGGAGCTGTTCCGCCCCATGCCGGCCGACACCGGCTTCGCCTTCGTCCTCATCCAGCACCTCTCCCCCCGCCACGAGACCCTCATCCCCGAGCTGCTCGCCCCGCTGACTCCGATGCCGGTGCGGACCGTCGAGGACGAGACGGTGATCCACGCCAACCACATCTACGTCATGCCGCCGCACGGCACGCTGACGATCGACGACTGCGTGCTCTATCTCTCGAAGTCGGCGCGGACCCGCGGCCGGCGCTCGCCCATCGACCGTTTCTTCCGCTCGCTCGCCGAGGACCAGGAGGACGAGGCGGTCGCCATCGTCCTCTCCGGCACGGGGACGGACGGCGTCCTAGGGCTCAAGACGGTCAAGGAGCGGGGCGGCCTGACCCTGGTGCAGGCTCCCGAGACGGCCCGCTACGACAGCATGCCCCGCAGCGCCATCCTCACCGGCGCGGTCGACCTTATCGCCGCCGTCGAGCGCATGCCGGCCCGGCTGATCGAGCACCAGAAGCGGCTGCGCGAGGGGGGGAGCCCCGAGCAGCTCCGCGAGGAGATCACGGGCCATCTCGGCAAGATCTGCGCGATCCTGCGCCGCGAGACCGGACACGATTTCCGGCGCTACAAGCAGAGCACTCTGGTACGCCGGGTACGCCGCCGGATGAGTGAGTCGCGCGCTGCTTCGATATATGCTTACGTGGAGTCGCTGAGCCACGACAACCAGGAAGTTGAGCAGCTCTTTCGTGACCTGCTGATCAGCGTGACCCACTTCTTCCGCGATCCCGAGGCCTTCTCCCTTCTGGCCGACAAGGTCATCCCCCGCCTGTTCGAGGGCAAGGATGAGGACGGCTTCGTGCGCGTCTGGGTGGCCGGGTGCGCCACGGGGGAGGAGGCCTACTCGCTCGCCATCCTGCTGCGCGAGCACGCGGCGAAGCTCGACAAGCCCCCCCAGGTGCAGCTGTTCGCCACCGACATCGACTCCCAGGCGCTGGAGGCGGCCCGGCAGGCGATCTACCCGGAGGCGGTGGCGGCCCAGATCTCTCCGGAGCGGCTCGACCGCTTCTTCGTCCGCCACGGCAACATGTACCAGGTGGCGCGCGAGATCCGGGACCTGTGCCTGTTCTCGCTCCACAACCTGATCGCCGATCCGCCGTTCTCGCGGCTCGACCTGGTCTCCTGCCGGAACGTCCTGATCTACCTGGAGAGCGAGCTACAGAAGAAGATCGTCGCGCTCTTCCACTACGCCCTCCGGCCCGGGGGGTTCCTCTTCCTGGGGCCCTCCGAGATGGTGGCCGGGCAGCCCGAGCTCTTCCGCACGCTCGACAAGAAGCACCGCGTCTTCCAGTCGCGCGACACGGTCACCCGTCCCCCCTTCAGCTTCCCCCTGAGCGAGCGGGGGCGCTTGGGGCTCCGCGCCACCGAGGACCTCCAGCGGCGGGCCGTCCCCCGCCAACTTGAGGTGGCGCGCACCTTCGAGGCGATCCTGCTGGAGAGCTACGCGCCGGCCTGCGTGGTGGTCCACGAGGGGGGGGACATCGTCTACTTCTCGCCGCGCACCGGGCGCTACCTGGAGGCGCCCTCGGGGACCCCCACGGTCAACGTCCTCGACATGGCGCGCAAGGGGCTGCGGCTCGACGTGCGCACGGCCCTCCACAAGGCGGTCAATTCGCGGGTGACGGCGATCCACGAGAACGTCCCCTTCGAGCTGGACGGCCAGACGCTGCGGGTCAACGTGATCGTGCGGCCGATGCCCGAGCTGGGGGAGGACCCCGGCCTGTTCATGATCGTCTTCCAGGACGTAGTGGCTCCGGCGGGGGACTCCCCACCGGAGATCGAGCTGGGGGCGATCGTGGCCGACGACCCCATGGTCCGCCGGCTGGAGGCCGAGCTGCGGTCCACCAAGGACCACCTCCAGGCGACCCTGGAAGAGCTGGAGAGCTCCAACGAAGAGCTGGTCTCCTCCAACGAGGAGCTCCTCTCCATGAACGAGGAGATGCAGTCGGCCAACGAGGAGCTCCAGACCTCGAAGGAGGAGCTGCAGTCGGTCAACGAGGAGCTGGAGACGGTCAACGCCGAGCTGAAGAAAAAGCTGGAGGAGCTCGACCGCGCCAACGGCGATCTCCAGAACCTCTTCCAGAGCACCCAGATCGCCACCGTCTTCGTCGACCGTGAGCTGCGGATCAAGAAGCTCACCCCCGCCGCCGTGGAGGTGTTCCGGCTGATCGAGAGAGATGTCGGCCGGCCGATCACCGATATCACTCCCCGCTTCCCGGGCGGCGACCTGGTGAAGGACATCCGCGAGGTGCTGCGCACGCTGAGCCCCCGCGAGCGGCAGGTGCGGAGCGAGGAGGGGGACGCCTGGTACCTGCAGCGGATCCTCCCGTACCGGACGGTCGAGGACGTGATCGACGGCGTAGTCCTCACCTTCCTCGACATCACGCAGCTCAAGCGGGCGGAGGAGGAGCGCGAGCGGCTGGCCGCCATCGTCGACTCGTCGCAGGACGGCATCATCGGCAAGACCCTCGAGGGGGTGATCACGAGCTGGAACGCCGGCGCGGAGCGGATGTACGGCTACTCGGCCCGCGAGGCGGTCGGCCGCTCGCTGGACCTGATCGTCCCCCCGGACCAGCGGCCGTTGATGGCGGCGGTGTTCGAGCAGATCCGGCAGGGGATCAAGGTCGAGCCGTTCGAGACCGCCCGCGTATGCAAGGACGGCCGGCGGATCGACATCTCCCCGACCTTCTCGCCGGTCCGCGACGACGCTGGCCGGGTGGTCGGAGCCTCCGGGATCGACCGCGACATCTCCGGGCGCAAGCGGGCGGACGAGGCGCTACGGCGCCAGGCCGAACAGCTCCTGGAGATCGACCGCCGCAAGGACGAATTCCTGGCCATGCTCGGCCACGAGCTGCGCAATCCGCTCGCCCCCATCCGCACCTGCCTGCACATCCTGCGCTCTCCCCGGCTGAGCGGAGACCAGGCCGACAGGTCGCTGCTCACCATCGAGCGGCAGGTGCTCCATCTCACCCGGCTGGTGGACGACCTGCTGGACATCGCCCGGGTCTCACGGGGGAAGATCCTGCTCCGGCGCGAGCGGCTCGACCTCGTCGAGACGGTGCGCGCCACCGTCGAGGACCAGCGGCAGGACCTGGAAGCCGCCGGCCTCGCGATCGAGCTCGACCTGCCCGGCGGGCCGCTCTGGGTCGACGGCGATCCGACGCGGCTCTCCCAGGCGGTGAGCAACGTGCTGAACAACGCCGGCAAGTTTACCGAGCCGGGAGGGCGGATCACCGTGGCCGCGCGACGGGAGCCGGCGGGAGGTACCGCGGCCGTGGCGGTGCGCGACACCGGCATCGGCATGGAGCCGGAGCTGCTCGCCCGCGCCTTCGAGCCGTTCAGCCAGGCCGAGCGCGGCCCGGACCGCGGCCGGGGCGGGCTCGGCCTCGGCCTCGCCCTGGTCAAGGCCCTGGTCGAGCTGCACGGCGGCTCGGTGGAGGCCGAGAGCCCCGGGCCGGGCGGGGGGACGGAGATCGTGATGCGGCTGCCGGTGGCGGCCGGAACGGAGGAGGAAGCCATGGCCGAAGATCCTGCCGCCGCGGCGCCGGAACGGCACCGTCGCTGTCTGGTGATCGAGGACAACGTCGACGCCGCCGAGAGCCTCGCCCTGTTGCTTCAGCTCGACGGACATGAGGCGGAGGTGGCCTTCGACGGCGCCACGGGGGTGGAGAAGGCGCGGAGCTTCCGGCCGGACGTCGTCCTCTGCGACATCGGCCTCCCCGGCGGCCTCGACGGCCACGGCGTGGCCCGCGCCTTCCGCGCCGACCCGGAGCTCCGGTCCGCCTTCCTCATCGCCCTCACCGGCTACGGCCAGGAGGAGGACCGGCGGCGCGCCCTCGAAGCCGGCTTCGACGCCCACCTCACCAAGCCGGCCGACCTCGACGAGCTGAAGCGGATGCTGGCGAAGGCTCCTTGACGAAATTGAGACGGAGGATTCTTCCTTGCGGATGAAAGGGAGCCAGCGGTGAGCAGACTCCACCAGGAAGCGGTGGCCGCCCTGTGCGTCGCCCTGGCCGCGGCGGCTCCGGCGGTCGTCCCCGCGTATGGGGCCGAAGGGGGGCCGCCGGCCCAGTCCTCCGAATTGAAGAGCCTCAGCATCGAGCAGCTCATGGAGATCGACGTCACCTCGGTCTCCCGGCGCAGCGAGCCGGTCTCCGGCGCCGCGGCGGCGATCACCGTCATCCCCGGCGAGGACGTCCGCCGCTCCGGCGCCAACAACCTCCCCGACGCCCTGCGCATCGCCGCCGGCCTGGAGGTGGCGCAGTCGAACGGCAACACCTGGGCGATCAGCTCCCGGGGCTTCAACACTACCACCGCCAACAAGCTGCTGGTGCTGATCGACGGCCGCAGCATCTATACGCCGCTCTTCTCCGGAGTCTTCTGGGACGTGCAGGACGTGATGCTGGAGGACGTCGACCGCATCGAGATCATCCGCGGCCCGGGCGCCACCCTCTGGGGGGCCAACGCGGTCAACGGCGTGATCAACATCCTCACCAAGAGCGCCCGCGACACCCAGGGGCGGCTCGCCACCGCCGGCGGCGGGAGCGAGGAGCGGGGGTTCGCCAGCTTCCGCCAGGGCGGCCAGGCGGGGAAGGGGACCGCCTACCGCGCCTACGGCAAGTACTCCTACCGCGATTCGCTCGCCCTGGCGGGCGGCGGCGGCGCCCGCGATCCGCTGCGGCGGGGGCAGGCCGGCTTCCGCCTCGACCGCGAGGACGCCGGCCACGGCGGGCTCACCCTGCAGGGGGACGCCTATCACGGGCTTGCCGGGCAGACGGTGGTGGTACGGGACGACACCGATCTCGACGGCGCCAACCTCCTCGGCCGCTGGACCCATGCCTACGCCGCGAACCAGGGCTCGGATCTCCAGGTCTATTACGACTACACCCACCGCCAGATCCCGCGGTGGTTCGAGGAGCACCGCCACACGCTGGACGTCGACTACCAGCACCGGCAGCCGATCGGCCCCCGGCAGGATCTCGTCTGGGGAGCCGGCTACCGGGTCACCCACGACCAGGTGGGCAACAGCCCGGGGGTGGCCTTCCTGCCGGACAGCGTGACCGAGAGCCTGTTCAGCGCCTTCGCCCAGGACGAGATCGCGCTCCAGCGCCACCTGCGGCTGACCGTGGGCTCGAAGCTGGAGCACAACCGCTGGACCGGCTTCGAGGTGCAGCCGAGCGCGCGCCTCGCCTGGGTGCCCGACGACCGCCGCACCCTCTGGGCGGCGATCTCGCGCGCCGTCCGCACGCCCACCCGCTTCGACGAGGACATCGTCTTCTACATCGCCGGGAGCCCCATCCTGGCGGGCTCGTCCGATTTCCAGGCCGAGTCGCTGCTCGCCTACGAGCTCGGCTACCGCGTGCAGCCGCGGACGGGGCTGCTGCTCGACCTCGCGGCCTTCTACAACGTCTACGATCACCTCCGCAGCTACGAGCCCGCGGCGCCGCCGGCCGTGTTCCCCTATCACTTCGCCAACAAGCTGAACGCGGAGACCTGGGGGTTGGAGGGGCGCGTGAGCTGGCAGGCGGCCCCCTGGTGGCGCCTGCACGCGGGGTACGCCTGGTTCGACAAGACCCTGAGCTTCGACGCGGGCAGCTTCGATCCGACCGGGGGCCATTCGGAAGGGGACGATCCGCGCAACCGCGCCGTGCTGCGCTCGCTGATGGACCTGCCGCGCCGCTTCGAGCTCGACGGCACGCTGCGCTACGTCAGCCGGCTCCCCTCGCCCGTGGTGCCGGCCTACACCGAGCTCGACCTGCGGCTCGGCTGGCAGGCCTCGGACCGCCTGGAGCTCTCGCTCACCGGCCAGAACCTGCTCCACGCCCGCCACCCTGAATTCGGGGCCGCCGCGCCGCTCCGCGAGGAGGTCCAGCGCGGCGCCTACGGGAAGGTGACATGGCGCTTCTGAGACGTTGGCTGGCGCTCGCGCCGCTCGCCGTCCTCCTCGCCGTGCCGGCCGCCGCGGCGGCGCCGCCGGTGTCGGAGTACGACGTCAAGGCGGCGTTCCTCTATAACTTCGCCAAGTTCGTGGAGTGGCCCCCCGACGCGTTCCCGGACACGAGCAGCCTGAAGATCTGCGTGCTCGGCGAGGACCCCTTCGGGAAGAGCCTGCAGGCGGTCACGGACGAGCAGGTGGGGGAGCACAAGCTGATCGTGACGCGCACCGAGTCCCTGGCGAAACCCGCCGGCTGCCAGATCCTCTTCATCAGCCGTTCAGAGAAGGAGCGCGTCCGGCAGATCCTCTCCGCCGTCAAGGACGCTCCCGTGCTCACGGTGGGGGACACCCAGGGGTTCGCCGACGATGGGGTGATCATCAATTTCGTCCTCGAAGGATCGAAGGTCCGTTTCGAGATCAACATGAAATCCGCCGACCAGGCGAGGATCAAGATCAGCTCGAAGCTGCTTCAGCTCGCCAAGAAGATCGTGCCCAATCCCGGCGCGAGGCCGGGGCCCTGATCCATGCTGCGACGGCTCCAGCGCGCCCCCATCCGCCAGAAGCTGATGCTGATCGCCATACTGACCACCGGCGGCGCTCTGCTGCTGGCCGGCATTGCGATCATCTACTTCAACTTCTCGCGGTTTCAGGGGGAGATGGAACGCGACCTCACGACCCTCGCCGACGTCGTGGGCCAAGCCAACAACGCCGCCCTGACGTTCAACGACCCGAAGACGGCGGGAGAGCTCCTGGCCGGTCTCAATCTCCGCCCCTCCATCACCGCCGCCGCGCTCTATGATGGCAAGGGCAACCTCTTCGCACACTGGGTGCGGGAGGGGAGCGGCACGGCGTTGCCGCGGCACCCGCGAGAGGACGGCAGCTATTGGGGAGACGGCAACCTCATCGCCTTCCGGCCCGTCAACCTCAAGGGGGACAGGATCGGCACCATCTACCTGCGCAGCAACCTCGACGAGCTGACGGCGCGCGTCTGGGCGCAGGCGATCACGGTGCTGGCCGTCTTCCTGGCCTCCGGGATCGTGGCCCTGATGCTCTCCTCGGGGCTCCAGCGGCTCATCTCGCGGCCCATCCTCAATCTCGCGAGCACGGCGCGGGCGGTCTCCGAGCGCCGGGACTACTCGCTGCGCGCCACCAAGCGGACCGCCGACGAGCTCGGCGAGCTGGTCGACGCCTTCAACGACATGCTCGACCAGATCCAGCGCCGGGACTCCGATCTCCAGCAGGCCAAGGACGTGCTGGAGGAGCGGGTGCGGGAGCGCACCCGGGAGCTCCAGCAGCGCAACGAGGAGCTCAACCAGAGCAACAAGGAGCTCGACGACTTCGCCTACATCGCCTCCCACGACCTCAAGGAGCCGCTGCGGGGCATCCACAACTTCTCGAGCTTCCTGCTGGAGGACTACACCGCCAAGCTCGACGACGAGGGGCGCTCCAAGCTGGAGACCCTGATGCGGCTGACCCGCCGCATGGAGACGCTGATCGACTCGCTCCTCCAGTTCTCCCGCCTCGGCCGCGTCGACCTCGCCATCGACCGGGTCGACCTCAACGAGATCGTGGCCGAGATCCTCGACTCGCTCGCCATCTCGCTCCAGGAGGAGAAGGTCGAGGTGCGCGTCCCCCGGCCGCTGCCCGCCGTGCGCGCCGACCGCGTCCGCGTCGGCGAGATCTTCTACAACCTCATCGTCAACGCCATGAAGTACAACGACAAGCCGGAGAAGCACATCGAGGTCGGCTGGCGGGAGAATCCGGGCGGGCCGCCGGTCTTCTACGTGCGCGACAACGGCATCGGCATCCCGGAGAAACACCACGACGCGGTGTTCCGTATCTTCAAGCGCCTGCACGGCCGCGACAAGTTCGGCGGCGGCACCGGCGCGGGCCTCACGATCGTCAAGAAGATCGTCGAGCGCCACCATGGCAGAATCTGGGTCGAGTCGTCCGCCGGCAAGGGGACGACCTTCTATTTCACCTTGCAGGAAGGAGACGTGCGTGCCTGACAGCCCCAGCCAGCCGATCCTCCTCGTGGAAGACAGCCCCGAGGACTTCGAGACCACCGAGCGCGCCTTTCGGAAGTCGGGGCTCAAGAACCCGATCCTCCGCTGCGCCGACGGCGACGAGGCGCTCGACTTCCTCTTCCGCCGGGGGAGCTTCGCCGACGCCCCGCGGCCGGGCGTCATCCTGCTCGACCTCAACCTGCCCGGCACCGACGGCCGCGAGGTGCTGGCCGAGATCAAGGCCGATCCGCAACTGAAGCAGATCCCGGTGATCGTCCTGACCACGTCGAGCGACGAGCGCGACGTCGCGGCCTGCTATCAGGCGGGTGCCAGCAGCTATATCCAGAAGCCGGTCGACCTCGACGGTTTCATGCAGGCGATCGAGCGGCTCAACGACTACTGGTTCGAGGTCGTGATCCTGCCCAGGACGCCCTGACCGGATGAGCGACGCCGTGCCGATCCGCCTGCTCATCGTCGACGACAGCACCGAGGACCGGGAGCTCTACCGGCGGCTGCTCGCCCAGGACCCCGAGCACGCCTACGAGTTTCTGCAGGCCGAGACCGGGGAGGAGGGGCTGCGGATGGCGCTGGACGAGAGCCCCGACTGCCTGCTGCTCGACTACCGGCTGCCGGACCTCGACGGTCTGGAATTCCTCGCCCGCCTGCTGGCGGAGACGCTGGTGCCGGTGATCGTGCTCACCGGGCAGGGGAACGAGGCGGTGGCCGTGGAGGCGATGAAGAGCGGCGCCCAGGACTATCTGCTGAAGGGGAGCGTCACCCGCGACCGGCTCCAGCATTCGGTGCAGAGCTCCATCGAGAAGGTGGCCCTCCGCCGCAAGGTCGAGGAGCGCACGGCCGAGCTCGGGCGCGCCAACGACGCCCTGCGCCGGATGTACGACGAGCTCGAGGAGCTGGTCGAGCAGCGCACGGCCGAGCTCTCGGTGGCCAACCAGGAGCTCAAGCGGGAGATCCGGGTGCGCGAGTGGGCGGAGCAGGAGCGCGCCCGCCTCCTCGTGCTCGAGCAGGCGGCGCGCCGGCAGGCGGAGGAGGCCAACCGCACCAAGGACGAGTTCCTGGCCACCCTCTCCCACGAGCTGCGGACGCCGCTCAACGCCATCCTCGGCTGGGTGCAGGTCTTGCGCTCCGGCAAGCTCGACCCGGCCGCCGCCACCCGGGCGCTGGAGACGATCGAGCGCAACGCCCGCGTGCAGGCGCAGCTCATCGCCGACCTGCTCGACGTCTCGCGGATCATCACCGGCAAGCTCCGCCTCGACTTCAAGCCGGTCGACCTGCGCCGCATCATCGACGCGGCGCTCGACAGCGTCCGCCCGGCCGCCGACGCCAAGGGGATCCTGCTCGACATCTCGATCGCTCCGCTGGCCAGCCCGGTCCTCGGCGACGCCGACCGCCTCCAGCAGGTGATCTGGAACCTGCTCTCCAACTCGATCAAGTTCACGGCCCGGGGCGGCCGGGTCGAGGTGCAGTTGCGCGAGGCGGACGCGAACGCCGTCATCCGGGTGAGCGACACGGGGATCGGCATCCGTCCCGACTTCCTCCCCTACGTCTTCGACCGCTTCCGCCAGGCCGAGGGGTCGATCACCCGCACGCACGGCGGGCTGGGGCTGGGGCTGTCGATCGTGCGCCACCTGATCGAGCTGCACGGCGGCACGGCCGAGGTCGACAGCGAGGGGGAGGGGAAGGGGGCCACCTTCACGGTGCGGCTGCCGCTGCGGGCCGAGCTCACCGAGGACCCGCTCGACAGCACCGCCGTGACCCAGGGGCTCTTCAGCAAGCCCGACCTCCTTGCCGGCGTGCGCGTGGTGGTGGTGGAGGACGAGGCCGACACCCGCGAGCTGCTGGTGATGGCCCTCCAGCAGTGCGGCGCCGAGGTGGCCGCCTTCGCTTCCGCGCCCGAGGCCCTCGCCTCGTTCGACCGCGCGGTGCCGGACGTCCTGCTCTCGGACATCGGCATGCCGGTCCAGGACGGCTACGACCTCATCCACACCCTGCGGGCGCGCGAGCCCGGCCGGGGAGGCAACGTCCCCGCCGCCGCCCTCACCGCCTACGCCCGCGCCGAGGACCGCCTGCGCGCCCTGGAGGCGGGCTACCAGACCCACCTCGCCAAGCCGGTCGACCCCTCCGAGCTGATCAGCACGGTGGCGCGGCTGGCCGGTCGGCGGGCTTTCTAGAGGCTCACCCGCACCCCCAGCCGGAACGACCGCGGCGGCGTCCGCAGCACCGGCTTCTTGTAGTCCGGATTCGTGGGTACGGGCGAGGCGTTGTCCGACTCCTGGAAGTCCCAGCGCTCGTCGAGGACGATGGGCTGCTGGGCGTCGAGCAGGTTGAAGACGTCGAACAGGAGGTTGATCCTCGCCGGACCCACCCTCAGCGGATAGCCGAGGTGGAGGTCGGCCTCGTAGTTGTCGGGCGTCCGCCCCTCGGCGCCGCGTTTCGTCAGGAAGAATTCATACCGGCCGTAGATGTCCGAGTAGCCGTAGCGGGTCAGCGGCGTGCCCGAGCGCCAGTAGGCGGAGAGGCCGATGTTGAGCTTCCAGGGGGTCTCGTACAGCCCCGAGACCTTGAGCTGGTGCCGGCGGTCGTTCGACAGCGGCCCCGTGTTGGTGATGCGGTCGAGGTTGCTGCCGTTGGTGAAGAAGTCGTAGTAGTCGTAGGCCGCCGAGATGTTCGGGTCGGGACCGACGTTGGTGAACGGCGCGTAGAGGCCGTCGAAGTTCCCCTCCAGCTTGGAGTAGAGATACGAGGCCAGCCCCTGCCAGTGATTCGAGAAGCGCTTGGTGGCGTCGAGCTCGATCCCCTTGAAGGTCCGCTTCGGCCGCGGCGCCGGGAAGGTCTGCGAATAGTCGAGAGTGAAGATCTGCCGCATGATCCCGCGGCCGGGATTGCCGATGCAGTAGGTGCCGTCGTCCTGGCAGAGGAAGTCCTCGATCACCTCGCTGTAATACCGGTAGACCCCCTTGACCCCGACCGCCAGGTCCGGGAGCACCTCGCGCTCATAGCCGACGAGGAGCTCGTTGAGCTGCTGGTTGCGCAGGTCCGGGTCCGACGGCTCGGTGAAGCCGCCGAAGATGGCCGAGCTCTGGTCGAGGTCGGCCTCCGCGCCGGGGTCGGGGGTGGTGCTCGTGGGGCTGTAGTTGAAGATGCGCGCCTGGCGCTCGAACGAGAAGGAGCGGATCACGAGATCCATCGGGATCTGCTCGTAATAGCGCCCGAAGGAGCCGAACAGCTTCGAGCGGCCGTTGGACGACGGGTCCCAGACGAAGCCGAGGCGCGGCGCGAAGTCCTTCTTGAGATCGATCTGCTTCACCCCCGAGGCGTCGATGATCTCCTGGCGGTCCCACCGGACCCCGAGGTCGAAGCTGAGATTGGAGCTCACGGTCCAGCGGTCCTGGAGATACGCCGTCGTGTTCTTGTGCTCGGGGGCGGCGGTGAGCTGCGAGACCGGCGCGTTGGCGACCGTCGCCAGGGGCGTCGTCCAGTAGGAGTGGCTGTAAACCGGCCGGCCGCCGTTCGAATAGACGTCGATCTGCTGGCCGCCCGAGAAGCGGCGCACGACGTCCGCCTGCTCGCGCTCGTACTCCAGGCCCCCCTTGATCTCGTGGTTGGCGAGATAGCGGGTCAGTGATCCGCCGCCGAATTCGCGTTTGAAGTCCTTCGACTGCAGGAGCCCGAAGCCGCCGGTCTGGAAGAAGTTCGCGTCGACGTCGCGGAATTGCACCACGTCGCCGGCGCCGCTCGCCGGACCGATCGAGTTCTTCTCCCGGTGCTGGGCCACCTGGCCGGTGAGCAGCCAGGAGGTGGCGAGGATCCCCTGATAGCGCAGCGAGTAATCCTTGCCGCCGAAGCTGCGCAGCCCCTGATAGGTGAGGGGGTCGCCGTTCAGCGTGTGCTGGGCGTCGTTGATCGCCCCGGTGTCGTCCCGCGGGTCCTGGAAAAAGCTGCCGACCACCGACTGGCTCTCCGAGAGCTTCCAGGTGAGCTTGGCCGCGCCGAGGTCGCGCTTACTTTTCGAATCGACCGTCTGGCCGGCCAGCGGGCCCGCGGGGAGGGTCGTCTGGTCGGTGTTGTCCACCCGGTCGTAGGCGCCGAAGAACCAGAGCTTGTCGCGCACCAGGAAGCCGCCGACGTCGATCCCGTAGTCCTCGCGGGTGTAGCCGGCCGCGGTGCCGCCGGTCGAGACCACCGGCTTGGCGTCGCTCTGCAGGGAGTCGTTGTCGTAGTAGCCGAAGACGTCGCCGTGGAATTCGTTGCCGCCCGACTTGGTGATCACGTTGACCACGCCGCCGGTCGAGCGCCCGTACTCGGCCTGGTAGCCGCCGGTCTTGACGTCCACCGCCTGGATGAACTCGAAGTTGAGCTCCTTGCCCTGGAAGCCGTACTCGGCGCCGGTCGTGTTGACCCCGTCGATGTAGTAGACGTTCTCCGCCCCGGTCGAGCCGTAGACGGCGATCGAGGACTGCTGGGTGTTCTCGGGGTTGGCGTCCGAGGAGACCCCCGGCGTGATCTGCACCACCGAGGTGTAGTTGCGGCCGGTGGGGAGGGTCTCGATGGCGCGCGTGTCGAGGTTCGCGCCCACGGCGGTGGTGGTGGTGTCCACCACCGGCTGCTCGCCGGTCACCGTGATCTCCTGCGAGAGAGAGGCCCGCAGGGTGATGTTCAGGGTGGTGTCCTTGTCGAGGCCGACGCCCACCCCCTGGCGCGACTCGGCGGCGAACCCTTCGAGGGTGAAGGAGACCGCGTAGCCGCCCGGGGGGAGCAGGGTGAGCCGGTAGGTGCCGGTGCTGTCCGTCACCGCCGTGCGCGACCCCTGGAGCGCCGGGCTCCTGGCCTCGACGGTGACCCCGGGCAGGACCCCGCCCCCTTCATCCGTCACCCGGCCGACGATGCCGCCGGTGGTCTGGGCCGCGGCCATCGCGGCGACTCCGAGGAAAAGAACGGCCGGCAACAGGCAACGACGCAAAGCGCTCATCGCGACCTCCTTGGGCAGGGAGAACAGAAGCTGGAGGTGAATCTACCACAACCCCCCTCGCCGCGATTTCGGGTATATCCTGGCGGCTATGAATCCGCTTCCGCCTGAAGTCTGGAGCCGCGGCCTCCCCTACGCATCCTACCGGCGGACGGTCCGCCGCAACGGCAAGACCTTCGACGAGGTCCACCGGGACCCCGCCTACACCGACGAGGACCTGGAATTCCTGCGCAAGCTGCCGCCGCTCAAGGTGCTCGCCATCGGCGAGGACTGGTGTCCGGACGTCTACCACACGCTTCCCACCTGGGTGCGCGTCGCCGAGAAGATCCCCGGCTGGGAGCTGCGGATCTTCCCCCGCGACGCGAATCTCGAGCTGATGAATCATTTCCTCTGGCGGCTGGAGAACCAGCGCATCCCGGTCTACGCCTTCTATGACGAGGACGACCGTCTCCAGACCTGGTGGTCCGGCCGGAGCGCCGTGGCCCAGCGCGCCTTCGACGAGGCCCTCGCCGGCCGCGCCTTCGGCTCCCTACCGCCCGAGGAGAGGAAGCGGATCAGCGAAATCACCGAAGAGGGGTACCGCCGCGAATTCCGCCGCGCCAACTTCGAGGAGGTCCTGCGGCTGCTGGGGGCGTTCTTTCACCTGGAGTGAACCTCCGCCCCGCCCATCCGTACAACTCCCGATGAAGCTGCGCACCCAGCTCGTCCTCGCCTTCCTCCTGCTCGCCGTCGTCCCGCTGACGGGGATCGTCCTCTACTCCTACTACACGTCCCTGCGCGCCGTCCGCCAGGCGACGGAGCAGGAGGCGCGGGAGCTGTCCAGGGAGATGGACGGCCGCATGGCGTCGATCCGGAGCGATCTCGGGCAGGGGGTCCAACGGATGGGAGGGCTCTCCGTGGAGACCCTGATGCGCGCGGCGGAGTCGAAACGGTCCGGGAAGGCCGATCCCCTCCTGGGCAAGATGGTCATGGGCTTCGGAGACGCGGCGCCGCTCGTGAGGTCCCTGGAGTTCATCCCGGCCCCGAATCACCCCGCCGGCCTTCCTCCTCCCACCCCGGCGGCTCCGGGGGTCCCCCACGCGTCCGTCCCTCCCACTCCTCCCTACTCCCCGGTCGCGGTGGTGATCGACGTCCCGGGGATCCTCAAGGAGGTGCACAAGGAGCTGGAGCGGACGCCCGGCGTCGACCCCGAAGCCCTGGCGGCGATCCAGGAGGCCGGCAAGGAGGCGCTCGCCGCCGGCGCCGAACAGCGCCGGGAGCTCGAGCAGGCCGAGCGGCCGGAGGAACGACGGCGGCAGGCCGCCGCCGAGCAGGCCCGGCGGGACCGCGCCGTCCTCGGCCGCGACTTCGAGGCGCCGGTGTGGGACGACCGCGGCGCCAGGGTGGGCACGATCCGGGCCCAGGTGCAGGGGGACGAGGTGCTGCGCCGGGTGCTGGCCCACAGCCGGGCGGGGGAGGGGGAGATCCCCTTCGCCCTCGACGCCCAGGGCAACCTCCACACCGTCAGCGCCGCGGACAAGGAGACGATCCGCAAGCTGCCGCTGGTGGTCGGCGTCCGCAAGCCCTCGATGCGCTGGGCCTACGGCGACTGGGTGCTGGCGACCACCCGCGACCCGGAGAGCGGCGTCGCCTTCGGCATCGCCCGCAAGATGCCGCTCGCCGAGGTGCGCAAGACGGCGGCGCGCAACTTCGGCTACGGCCTGGGGATGATCGGTCTCGCCCTACTCGGCATCCTGCCGCTCTCGGGCCGCGTCACCCGCGACCTCAAGCTGGTCACCGAGGGGGCCGGGCGGATCGCCCAGGGGGACCTCGAAACGCGCGTGCCCGTGCGCTCGCGCAACGAGGTCGGCAAGCTCGCCGCGACCTTCAACCAGATGGCGGCGGAGCTGCGAGCCCACCAGGACCGGCTGCTCGAGCAGGAGCGGCTGCGCCAGCAGCGGGAGATCGAGCAGGCCCTGCTCCAGACCGAGTACGACCGCAAGAGCACCGAGTTGGAGGAGGCGCGCCGCTTCCAGCTCTCCCTGCTTCCCAAGACCCTGCCGGAGCACCCCCGGTTCGAGATCGCCGTCTCCATGCGCACCGCCACCGAGGTGGGGGGCGACTACTACGATTTCCACCTCGGCGCGGACGGCGCGCTCACCGCCGCCATCGGCGACGCCACCGGCCACGGCGCCCGGGCCGGGACGATGGTCACCGCCGTCAAGAGCCTGTTCTCGGCCTTCGCCGGCCAGCGGGGGCCGCGGGAGCTGCTCGACGAGGCCGCCCGGGCGGTCCGCCGCATGGAGCTGGGGCGCATGGCCATGGGGCTCGCCGTGGCCCGCCTGCGCGGCGGCGCCCTCACCCTCTCCTCGGCCGGCATGCCGCCGGTGCTCGTCTACCGCGCGGCGCGGGGCAAGGCCGAGGAGGTCTCCCTCCAGGGGATGCCCCTCGGCGGCTTCGCCCTCGACTACGAGGAGCGCCGCCTGGACCTGGCCTCCGGCGACGCCCTCCTGCTGATGACCGACGGCCTCCCCGAGCTGGCGAACCGCGAGGGGGACCCGCTGGGCTACCCCAAAGTCCGCGCCCTCTTCGAGGACCTGGGAGCCCAGGCTCCCGAGGAGATCATCGCCGGCCTCAACCGCGCCGCCGAGGCCTGGACGGCGGGGGAGCCGGTGAAGGACGACGTGACGCTGGTGGTGATACGGGTGCGGTGAAAAGCCCCACCCATAAACCTCTTGCCCGCTGGGGTGCCCTGCCCTCCGAAGCCTCACCCTCGGTCCCTCTCCACTTCGTGGAGAGGGGGGGCGCTTGTAGGGTGCGCTGTGCGCACCTTGAACGCCTTTGAAGGTGCGCACAGCGCACCCTACGGCAATCGGTTCGTTCATCGTTCCCCCTCTCCACGAAGTGGAGAGGGGGCCAGGGGGTGAGGATTCGAAGGGCAGGACGCTCAGAAACGCAGGATTCTGAAACTCCCCGTCCCCTATTACCGTAGTAGTTTTAGGGGAGGCCCATCGCATGGAACACTCGCTGTCCACATCCCAGGCCCAGGCCCGCGCCCGCGAACAGGGCTTCAGCGTCCGCCGGCTCGCCCTGGTCGCCGGGCTCGATCTCAAGGAGAGCCTCAGCCGGCCGCTGTTCGTGATCTTCGCGCTGCTCATGCTCCTCAACGGGTACTGGATGTCGCGGGGCTCCTGGATCTTCCACTCGATCGACACCTCCCTCGGCGGCCCCAAGGCCTGGGCCGACTCCGAGTTCCAGACCGCCTACGTCTACGCCCTGATCGGCTTTCTGGAGATCGCGTTCTTCGTCGCCGTGGTCGCCGGCATGTCCCTGATCCGCGACGACGAGCACAAGGTGGGGGACCTGCTGCATTCGACGCCGCTGCGCCCGGCCGAATACGTCTGGGGGAAATTCCTCGCCTCCCTGCTCGCCAGCCTCGCGGCCCTGGCGGTGCTGCCGGTGAGCACGGGGCTGCTCACCCATTTCGCGCCGGACCCCGGAAACCCCGAGATCTACGGCCCCTTCCACCTCCTGGCCTATCTCCGGCCGGCCCTGGTCTTCCTGCTGCCGGTGGTGGTCTTCACCGCGGGGGTGACGCTCGCCCTCGGACGCTGGACCGGCCGGCCGATCCTGGTCTTCCTCTTCCCGGTGATCATCTTCCTGCTCTGCAACAGCTACCTGTGGGGGACCTATCCGCCCCGCATCAGCGAAGGGGCCTCGAACGTCCTGCGCTACCTCGATCCGTCCGGCTTCCGCTGGCTCAAGGAGAGCTGGCTGCTGGTCGACCGCGGGCTCCTCTTCTACAACACCCGGCCGGTCGCCTATGACACCCCCTTCCTGCTGAGCCGGCTGGGCTTCGTCCTCTTCGGGCTGCTCCTGGTCGACCTCTCCCGCCGCCACCTCGCGGGACGGCTGCGCCGGCCGGCCCGCGTCCGGCGTCCCGAGGCCGCTTTCGCGGGGGCGGCGCCGCACCGGGTCCTGTCCGTCCTGGGGATGGGCTCGCGGCCGGCGGGGTTCCTGCGCAACGCCTGGTCCGTGACCCGCTTCGAGCTCCAGGAGCTCGCCGCCCAGCCGGGGCTCTACATCTTCATCCCGTTCATCCTGCTCGCCCTCTACATCTCCTACCGGGACACCCGCGGCGCCGAATTCGACTCGCCCATGCTCCTCACGCCGGGGACGGCGGCGGTGCAGGGGATGTCCTTCCTGGTCTTCGCCCTGGGGCTGCTCTTCCTGTTCTATACGGTCGAGTCGCTGGAGCGCGAGCGCATCTCGGGGACCGCCCCCCTCTTCTACGCCACGCCGGTGCCGACCGGCGCCATCGTGACCGGCAAGATCGCGGCGAACCTGGCGGTGCTGGGGGTGGCCCTGCTCGGCGCCTTCGGGGTGGTGGCCCTGATGATGTCGGGGCAGGGGAAGGTGCCGATGGAGATCGGGCCCTTCCTGATCATCTGGGGGCTGCTGCTCACCCCCACGATGATCGTCTGGATGGCCTTCATCGCGGCGGTGCTGGCGCTGACCAAGAGCCGTTTCGCCACCTACGGCCTGGGGCTCGCGGCCGGCATGCTCACCGCCTTCTTCTTCCTGCGGAACCACATGACCTGGGTCGGCAACTGGCCCCTGATCGGGCAGTCCGCCAGCGGCACCGCCGTGGCCTGGACCGATCTCGGGCGGTTCGAGATCGACCGCGTGGCGGTGGTGCTCAACCGGCTCTTCTTCCTCTCCCTTGCGGCCCTGTTCGGCTGGTTTGCCAGCCGTTTCCTGCTGCGGCGGGACCGCGACCGCCTGCACCCCCTGCTCCCGCCCGCCGGCCGCCGGCGGACCCTGCTCACCGCCGGCGCGCTGGCCCTGCCCCCTCTGGTGCTCGGCTTCGCCCTCTGGGCCGAGGTGAACAGCGGCTTTCAGGGCGCCACGGTGAAGAAGGCGCGCAAGGAGTACTGGGAGAAGAACCTCCGGACCTGGACCGGCGATTCGCTGCTGCCCTACGTCACGCATGTGGAGATGAACCTGGACCTCGACCCCGACGCGCGCAGCTTCCGGGCGGAAGGCTTCTACGATCTCCAGAACCAGAAGGACCAGCCGCTCTACTGGTTCCCCGTCTCCGGCACCGGCGCCTGGACGGGGCTCTCCTGGACCCTGAACGGCCGGTCCTACCGGCCCGAGGACCGCTCGCATCTCTACGTCTTCCGCCTCGACAAGCCGCTGGCCCGTGGCGAGTCGGTCCGGCTCGGCTTCCGCTACCGGGGGACGATCCTGCCCGGCATCTCCAGGAACGGCGGCGACGTCGTCCTCGGAGAGAATTCCCCGGGCGAGTTCCTCCTCCCCTCAGGAGCCGTGCTCACCGGCCGCAACCCCGACTTCGTGCCCAAGATCGGCTTCGACCCCCACATCGGCGTGGAGGAGGACAAGAACCACGCGGAGCCGCGGATCTACCCGCCGCATTTCAACGACGGGATCACCGATTCCGACCTCGACCGCTCGGCCTTCACGCAGCGGATCCGCATCACCTCGCCGGCCGATTACATTGTCAATTCGACCGGCGTGATGACCTCCGAGACGGTGCGGGACGACCGGCGCGTCCGGGTCTGGGAGAGCGATTATCCGCTGCGGGTCTTCAACATCGCCGCCGGCCGGCATTGGGCGGTGAAGCGCGGGCCCGGCACCGCCGTCTTCTACTATCCGGGGCACCCCTACAACGTGGACACCCTGCTCGACGCCCTGAACGGCGCGCGCCGGTACTATGCCCAGTGGTACATGCCCTACCCCTGGCGCGAGCTGCGGCTCAACGAGTTCCCGGCCTACGCCGGCTACGCCCGGGGGAACGCCACCAACATCTTCTTCTCCGAGGGGACCGGCTTCCTGGCCAATCCGCGGCCGGGCAACGACGTGCCGTTCGCCATCGCGGCCCACGAGTCGGCCCACCAGTGGTGGGGGCACATCATGTCGCCGGGCGAGGGGCCGGGCGGGATCGTGCTGGCCGAGGGCGCGGCGAACTTCGCCACCCTGATGCTCCTGGAGCAGATGCGGGGCCCGCAGGCCCGGCAGACCTTCGCGGTGCAGATCGAGGCCGACTACGGCGAGCGCCGCCAGCCGAGCGACGAGCTGCCGCTCGCCGAGATCGTGGAGCGCGAGGGGCGTCCGGGTGACGTCACGGTCGTCTACAACCGCGGCGGCTGGGCCCTCTGGACGCTCTACCGGAAGATGGGGAAGGACCCCTTCCTGGCCGGCGTCCAGCAGTTCTTCCGCACCTATCACAACAACCCCGACCATCCGGTGACCAACGACTTCGTGAACGTGCTGCGCCCCTACGCGCCGGACAAGGCCGGATTCGACGACGTGGTCGATCAGATGTTCCGCAAGACGGTCATCCCGGAGTACCAGATCGACGATCAAAGCAAGCGGCCGCTGGGTGGGGGAGCCTGGGAGGTCACCGCCAAGATCACGAATTCCGGCACCGGCCGCTTCCCCGTCGAGGTGGCCGCCGCCCACGGGGACCGCTTCGACGAGAAGGGGCAGATCGCGCCCGAGTACCGCGAAGTCCGCACGACCCTCCTCCTGGGAGCGGGGCAGTCCCAGGTGGTCCACATCCGCTGCCCCTTCGAGCCCCAGCGGATCGTGGTCGACCCGGACGTGAACGTGATGCAGCTCCAGCGGCGGGCGGCGGTGAAGCGGCTGTAGGCCTCACCCCGCCCTCGCCGTCCTGCTTGTCGGCGGCGGCGCACACCGGTCCCGGCGCCGGAGGACCTGAAGCGTGGCCGCCGCGAAAAAAGGTAGGAGCAGAGGAGCGTTCCCCGTCCGCTCCCCCGCTTGGACCATCGATTGTCAAAGAGCCCGGGGGCGAGACGCCGCGCGCGGGCGCCGGCGAGCCTCGTTCCCCCGTCCCCCTCCCATCCGGAGGGGACTTCGCACCCTTCCAAGACCTCTTCGCGCCGCGCTCCCCGCTCCTCGCGCCCCTTGCCCCGCCTTTCGAGCCGTCCAAGGGCGAAGAGGAGCAGCGCGAGCTCCGCGCCGAGAGGCGCGAGGATCCCGCCGTGAGCCGTTCTCCCGCCTTCGCCCCTGCCGAGCGACCCGCGGCGGGCCGTTCCCCGGACCGGGCGCGGCTCCCAGAGCCGCTCGCGAGGTCCGAGCCGGGGGGAACGCTCCCCCCGCGAGGGGGAACAACGCCCCCGCGAGGGATTGCATCATGTACATCGCAAATCGCGAGGCCCGAGCTCGGGGGAACGCCTCGCGAAGGCCGGGGACCAGGATCTCTCCGGGATTCCCCAGGCTCTTCTCTGGAGCCAATGTCGCAAAGAATCCAGTGAATCGGTCTTAAAGACCTGATAGAGCCGCGCCTTACCCCATCTCCATCAGGCCGGAGCTCCCTCGCGAGAGGCGCCGCCGGAAAAAAATCTTCCGTCGGGGGCTTGACAAGGCGAACTGTATACGGCAAACTATGCACATTGCAACACCCCTTCCTCCGGAAGCTCATCGAAGGGTGCTGAACGGGAACAGCCGGGCTTCTGGGGATCGTCGGACCGTGAGATTTCCGTCCGCCATTCCGGCGGCGGATTAAAGGGCCCACTTTGGCCCAAGAGGAGAAGGACCATGGCTAGGGAACCGCAGTACGGAGTGACGTTGAATGGCTGGGAGCGCCTGTTGGCCTCGATGGAGGCCAACGCGCAGGACTTCCCGCAGCTCGAGACCTACCGCGTCCAGCTCAAGGCGAAGCTGGATACCGCGCGGGAGGCCTCGGCCAACCAGGCCGCGATGGAGGCCACGAAGCAGGAGGCGACGAAGCGTCTGCAGGCGGTGCTGGTGGAAGGCCGCAAGCTGGCGACCTTCCTGCGCAGCGGGGTCAAGCAGCGCTACGGCGACAAGTCGGAGAAGCTGGTCGAGTTCGGCCTCGCGCCGGCTCGTCCGAAGGCCCGGGCGCCTGAGGCGGTGAAGTCTCCGCCGACGCCGCCCACGCCGACCCCGACCACCGCCTGACGCACAAGGCCGTCAGGTAAGCACGCACGAGCAGGACCGCCTCATCTACCTCGGGGATGACTCGCGAGGCGGGCAGCAGTGTTCTTTGACAAGCGAAGTACCTTTGCCAGGGGGACGGCGTGGCCGGGCCGTCCCCTCTGGCCTCTTTTTGCCTGGGGAGCCTCTCAGGTCCAGAGGATCTCGACGTCGTAGGGCTCCAGAAGCCGGTCGTGGGTGACGAGGGTCAGGCCTTCGGCTCGCGCCTGAGCCACCAGCATGCGGTCGAACGGGTCCCGGTGATGTGGGGGAAGGTTGGCGGCGTGCTCGGCGTGGGACAACGTGATGAGGAGCTTTTCGAAGCCGCTGGCGAGAACGCCCGCTTCAACTGTATCTGGAAGCTCAAGGCGGCCCAGGGAAGCTTTGATTGCTGCCTCCCAGGCCGAGGCGGCGCTCACGAACACGATATCCGCCGTGGAGATGCTGCTCCGCGCATCCGGGCTCAGCCGGGAGGGCTCGCCGCGCCACCAGAGAAAGACGTGGGTATCGAGAAGGAGCCGGCTCGCCGGAGTCACCCGCGTCCCTCGAACGCGTCCTCGATTTCCGGCGGCAGTGGAGCATCGAAGTCTTCCGAGATGCGCACCCGCCCCTCCCACCCGCCAGGCTGGCGCGGCTCAGGAGACCGGTGGTACGGCACGAGCTTGGCCATGGGCTTGCCGGCTTTCGACAAGATGATCTCCTCGCCGCTCGCGGCGCGGTCGACGAGCCGGGAAAGGGAGGTTTTGGCCTCGTACAGGTTGTAGATGATCTCTGACATCGGTGGAATCCCTCGTGTTGACCAACCTTGACCAAGGTACTCCGGATCGCGTCCGCGGGTCAAGTTGGTCGAGTGGGCCTCCTCAAGGCCAAACTCCCGGGAAGGGCCGGTGGGCCCTCTGGTCTCTTTTTGCCTGGAGAGGGATCGGGCTATTAACAGGGACCGCACGAAGGAACGGGTGGTAATATCACGGCTATCCGAATCTTGACGGCTGGGTAGAAGGGGTATCTTACCTTCGCTTTGGCTATCTTTGGAGGAGCCCGAAACACTCAGCCTCCTGGACTTGGGCGGCTCGGAGGTCAAGGAATGGACCGCATCGAGTACATCCTGATCGCTCTTCTCTGTGCGTGCATCGGTGCTCTGATTGGCGCCAAGCGGGAGCGTGCTGGGGAAGGCGCGTTGCTTGGTCTTTTTCTCGGGCCTCTGGGTTGGCTCGCTGCGATGCTTTTATATCCTTCCGGCCCAGCATGCCCCCACTGCGGCGGTGTGGTACAGGGAGGGTTTTCCGTGTGTAAACACTGTGGCCGTGATTTTACTCCGTTCCCTGTAAAGAGTTACCGTTTCCTTGAACGGGCTGACATCGCCGCTTGGTGGCTTGCGTCTCGTCGTTGGATTATCGGTGGAGGAGTGGCGCTCCTCGTTGCGGTGCTAGCCGGAATAGGTTGGGGAGCTTATAGATCCGGAGCAGAACAGGAGATGTTGGTACAACGAGAGAAAGAGCGGCAGCAAGCGCTTGCGGAGAAGGAGAGGGCCAAGGTGGCTCGCGAGCAGCAGGAGATCACGCGGAAACAGCAGGAGAAGGAGATGGCCGACCGGGCAGAACGGGAGCGTCAGGAGCAAGCTGCTGCCGCTCAAGCGCAGGTGGAGGCAACTGAAGCTCAGCAGAAGGCTGCGGGGATCCGGGAACAGGAAGAGCGCCAGAAACAACAGCAGGCGAGCTTTGCTGAAAAAGCAAAGCGGGACGCAACCGAGCTGAGCGCATGGGTGCCGCGGAACCGGGCGGCGCTACCTCTCCTGATCAGAAACCTAAAGCTGATCGACTCTGGCCTCCTGAGCAGTGATCAACAAGTGCGTCGGCAGGCGTGCTCTGATTTGCGGACTGCCTATGCTGCCTACGTAACGAAGGCCGTTACCGTTCCTCCGGAGCCCGCCGGACGCTGGGCGAAGGCAATGGACGAGGCAATACGCCAGGCATCTTGGCAATGCGATCACGGGAACTTCGTTTATGCACGATACCTACTGGAAACGGCCCAGCCTCACATTCGTGAATTGAACAAGTTCTAGTGGCAGCCTGGCCTGGCGCCGATCTACTTAAGAGGGCAACGGCACCCGGAATCGCAGCCCCGGATTGTTCCGGGCGCGCTTGAGATAGCTGGCCAGATCCTCAACGGCCTTCGAGGTGAGCTTGTCCTGCCGGACCGCATCCTCGAAGAGGAGGAGCGCCGTCATGGCTTCACGGTGGACATCTCCAGCGGCGAAGACCTGGTGTATCTCGTCCGCGAGTTGCTTGAGCTCCGCCGTCCTTCCTTGTTGCAGGTAGAGGAGGGCGAGATCGAGCGAAACCATTGCGGTGTCGTAGCCGATGCCCTGAGCAATGAATCCGTTCCTCGCTTCGACGAGCTGATTCTCGGCTTCTTCCAAGACGCCCAAGCCGAGGCCGATCTTGCCCTTGAGCCAGGTTTGACGAAGATTTGTCCAGAGGTCCGGGAACTTGCGGTAGAGCTTTTGATCTTCCCGGAGCGCTTCCGCGGCGGATCGATAGTCTCCTGACTCCGCGAGGAAAAGCGTCAGATTGTGCCGGGCGCAGAGGTAGAAGCGAGGGTTGGCTTTCGGGCCCATCGTCTCCGTCGCGGCTTTTGTCACCTCGATGGCTCTCTGGGTATCTCCGCGATCGTAGTAGAGGAGGCCCAGAGTGATGAGCGGTTGCGCCGCCTCCTCTCTCGTGCCAGTCAGGCCATAGAGGTTCACCGCCCGGACGAGGAGCTCTTCGGCCTCTTTGAGCTGGCGCTGGTCTTTGAGGAGGGCTCCTTCGATCCAGTCCACTTCCGCGTAGACCTGCGGGTCAGTGGCTCCTTTATTGTGCATCAGGCCTCGTGCGTGGCGCAGAGTATCGCCTGCCGCGAGGAGATCGCCCTGCGCGCGTTTCGCGTTCGCCCGGTAGGCCACGGCCCGAGCGAAGAGGTCGTAGAGGCCGGGTGAGTCGGGCGTGCGCAGGAGGACCGCTTCCGCCGCTTCAGCCAACTCATGGACGGTCTGTGGCTCGGCCGGCATGTACCTCTTGGTCTCGTCGAGGAGCAATCGCGCGAGAGTCACACCCCGGAAGCGGTTGCTTGCCCGGTGGATGCGCCCGAGACGCTCTTCAGGAGTGAGTCGGAGGAGCTCGCGGAGATCCTTTCGCGCCGCTTCGGTCTTCGCTTCGAGATCCGCGGCTTGCTTCTCGAGAACGATGGGAAGCACTCGGAACGCGGCGTCATAGCTCGCGGGCGCGGCCCGCTCCCGCTGAAACGCGGCGACCTCTTCGCTGCAGTATGGGCAGAGCTTCAGTAGATGCCTCCAGCCGATCTCGGTAAGGACCCGTGGCGGGAGCTCGCCGCTCGCGACGGCGCGCAGAAGCTCACGCGTGACATGGATATCAGACAAGATTTTCCCTCCCCAGTGCAAGGCTGGTGATTATATGCCGGAAGATAGGAACTGAGTGCACGCGTGTACGCAAAAAGGAGGTGCCTCATGGCACCCCAGACGAGATCGACGATTCTGCTCGCGGAGAACCTAGCCCAGGGGATCCATCCCGGAGCCGAGGTCGCCGCCGCTATTGGGTGCGGTAGGAGGAGGAGTGTTTCCCTGGTTGCCCAGCGGGTCCATTCCTGGCCCGAGCTTGCCGAGAGGCGGAACGAGCCTGACCACGGCGTGCCAGACCTCCTTTAACAGGTTGCCGGGCTCTTGGCCTTTTGCTTGGCTAAGGCGTGGAGCCGCCGAGGCGGGTAGTGCGAAGGATGTGAGCATGAGGACGACGAGGAGCAGCGCACGAGGCCCGGTACGAGGCATAACCGTCCTTTCTGGGAGGCTTCCGCGCTCATCCCTCCATCGGGAGGACGGAGCTTCCTCTTGTTACAGTGCGATCGACCAAGACCAATCAGGCCGAGGGGTGGTCTGAAGCCAGCCCCGGAGGGGCGACGGCAAATCGTCGCTTCGAGGAAGACTGCCGTCGCCCCTCCGGGGCTCTCGGGGATGTGTGGGCGACCGGCTACCTGGGGCTCACGCCCCAGGCTACATGCCGTTGCCCCTGACGGGGCAAGATTTCACTGCCGGGGAGAGATGTGTGTGGCCCGGCGCCGCCGGGCTACTTCCTGCCGCTCCCGCGGAGCTGACGAGGGGAAAACCTGCCCGAAGGGACAAATCGCCAGGGGGTGGAGCCGTTCCTCTGGCCCTTTTTGCCGGGGGAGGGAGCAAGACGATAACTTACTTCCCATGAAGACCACTGTTTCCACCAAAGGCCAGATCGTCCTTCCCGTTGAGATCCGCCAACAGGACGGCATTGAGCCCGGCCAGGTGTTCGAGATCGAGCGCATCGACAGGGGGGAGTACCGGCTCGTGCGCCTTTCCCCTCCGAGGAATCAGGGTCTTGTGGACTGGCTCCTCGCCTGTCCTGAAAAGGGCTTCTTCGTGCCCATCGAGTCGGAGCTCCGCCCTGAGCCCGGAAAAGCGATGAAGTAGACTTCCGTCCCATGACGCAGGATGCGAATCCCCAGACGGCGTGGTCTCCCATCCTCGAAGGGGAGGCGGCGGAGCGGGCCGCCGAGGCGGTCGCGGCCGTCGCCGGGGCGATCGGCGAGGGGCCGCTGGCGGGCCGGCACGCGACCCCCGGCCTGGCCGCGGGGGAGGCGGGCGCCGCGCTCCTCTTCGAATATCTGGACCGCGCCCGCCCCGGCACCGGCTATGGGGACGTCGCGGTGCGGCGGATCGAGCGGGCGGGCGAGGGGGTGGCCGCCGGCCTGCGGGAGCCCAGCCTGTACGGCGGCTTCACCGGCGTCTCCTGGGTCCTCGAGCACCTCCAGGGCGGTCCGTCCGAGGAGGACGATGAAGATCTGAACGAGGAGATCGACGCGGCCCTCCTCGCCTATCTGCGCCAGACCCCCTGGCCGTTTCACTACGACCTCACCGGCGGGCTGGTGGGCTTCGGCGTCTACGCCCTTGAGCGGCTGCCGCGACCGTCCGCCGTGGCCTGTCTGGAGCAGGTGGTCGAGCGGCTGGCCGAGATGTCGGAGCCCCGGCCGGGAGGAGGGCTGGCCTGGTTCACCCCCCTCCGCCTGGTCCCCGAGCCGAACCGCCCCTGGTATCCCCAGGGGTACGAGAACCTCGGCATGGCGCACGGCCTGCCGGGCGTGGTGGCGGTGCTGGCGCGGACCTGCGCCGCGGGGGTGGCGGTGGAACGCGCGCGGCCGCTGCTGGAGGGGGCCGTGTCGTGGCTGCTGGCGCAGAAGCTCCCGCCAAGCGAGCGCTCGGTGTTCCCGTACGCGGTGGGGCCCGAGGTCAAGATCCGGCCGGCCCGCACCGCCTGGTGCTATGGCGACGGGGGGATCGCCCTGGCGCTGCTCGCCGCCGGCCGGGCGGCGGGGAGGGCCGACTGGGAACGCGAGGCGCTCGACCTCGCCCGCACGGTCGCCCGGCGGCCGGTCGAGAGCTGCGGCGTGGAGGACGCCGGCCTCTGCCATGGCGCCGCCGGTCTCGGGCATCTGCTCAACCGCCTCCATCAGGCGACAGGCGATCCCGAGCTCCGGGAGGCGGCCCGCGCCTGGCTGGGCCGCGCGCTCGGCTACCGGGAGCCCGGCCGGGGGATCGGCGGCTTCCTCTCCTATACGCCGCCTCCGGACGATCCCGATCAACTGGTCTGGAACGAGGACCCCGGCTTCCTCACCGGCTCCTCCGGCATCGCCCTGGCCCTGCTCGCCGGGATCAGCGCGGTGGCGCCGGACTGGGACCGCGTGCTGCTCGTCTCAGGGACATGAACGAGACCTGGGCGCCGCTGGTCGAGGGGGAGGCCGCCGCGCGGGCCCTCGCCGCGGCCGGCGCCATCGCCCGCGATCTCGCGGCAGATCCGGCCTCCGGACCGGGGCTGAGCCAGGGCCGGGCCGGGCTGGCCCTCTTCTTCGCCTACCGGGAGCGGGCGCTCGGCCGCGCGGAGGACGGCGAGCTCGCCGCGCGCCATCTGGAGGCGGCGGTCGAGGAGCTGGCGGAGCAGGCTCCGGACGCCAGCCTGTTCAACGGCTTCGCGGGGGTGGCCTGGACCGCCGAGCACCTCGGGGCAGGGGAGGACGAGGAGGCGGGCGAGGACCTCAACGAGGAGATCGACGCCGGGCTCCTCTCTCTCCTGCGGCGCGCCCCCTGGCGGGGCGGGTTCGATCTGGTGGGCGGGCTCGTGGGCTGGGGGGTGTATGCCCTCGAACGGCTGCCCCGCCCTGCGGCGGCGGCGATGCTCCCGCTCCTGGTCGAGCGGCTGGCCGAGCGCGCCGTGCCGGGGGATCGCGGGGTGGTCTGGCGCGGCCCGGCCGGCGCGGATTTCGGGATGGCCCACGGCGCGGCGGGGGTGATCGCCCTGCTGGCCCGGATGCTCGGGGAGGGGGCGGCCGGCCCGGCGGCGGCGTCGCTGCTGGCGGCGGCGGTGGAGGGCGCCCTCGGCTCCTCCCGGGAAGGGGAGGCGGCGGATCTCGCCTGGTGCGCCGGGGACGCCGGGCTGTCGGCGGCCCTGCTCGCCGCGGGCCGCGCCCTTGGCCGGGTGGACTGGGAGCGGGAGGCCCGCCGTCTCGCCAACGCCGCGGCGGAGCGCCACGCCGACGGAGGGGCTGAGACTTTCGATCTCGCGCTCTGCCACGGCACGGCCGGGCTCTCCCACCTCTTTCACCGGCTCTACCGGGCGACCGGCGATCCCGCCTGCCTCGCCGCGGCGCGCCGCTGGCTGGAGCGCACGCTGGTCCGGCAGCGCCCCGGCGAGGGGATCGGCGGCTATCTCTGCAAGGGCCGGACGCCGGACGGCGGCTTCGGATGGATCGCCGATTCCGGCTTCCTGGGCGGTGCCGCCGGCATCGGCCTGGCGCTGCTCGCCGCCGCCACCCCCGTCGAGCCGGCCTGGGACCGGCTGCTCCTGCTCTCCGGCCGCTGATCCCGGTGGAGATGGAAACCGGCAGGCGTGCTACCCTTCGATTCATACGTAAGTCTCAATTCGGCGCTGGAGCCGTTCGGTCCCGCCGGAGCGCAGCTGTAAAGGAGCACCGCATGAATCCGCTGGTCCTGTCCCTCCTGCTCTCCTTCGTACCTCCGGCCGGCCCCGCCTCTACAGGCGTGGCCCCGGGGAACGTCGTCCGTGTCTGCTCAGCCGCCACCGGCTCCTGCCAGGACTACGCGGCGCGCCTCCTCGAGCCCGCCGCGCCGCCGGCCGGCCAGGCCGTCTTCATTGATCCGGAGACCAAGACCGCCGTCCAGCCCACGCAGGCGCAGCTCGACGAGCTCGCCGTCGACGAAGTGATGGTCAAGCGCGAGGAGACCGTGGAGAAGATGGCGAACGGGACGTTGCGGCTCAAGTCCCCCTTGGGCTTCGTGGTCGAGCAGACGGCCGTCATCCGGAAGGCGGAGCCGAAGCGGGAGGAGAAGCCGTGAAAGGCCTGAAGAACATCTCCGGATTGCTCCTGGGGCTGCTCCTGCTGGCCGGGCCCGCCGGCGCGGTCAACATCACCATCGTCAACGGCGACGGAGCGGGGGAGGGGTTCAACGATCCCACGCCTATGGCGCCGGTCCTCGGCAACGCCGGCACGACGCTGGGGCAGCAGCGCCTCAACGTCTTCATGGCCGCCGCGGCGTACTGGAGCAACCGGCTGTCCTCGCCGGTCCCGATCACGGTCTCCGCGCGGATGGACCCGCTCACCTGCTCGGCGAATTCGGGCATCCTGGGCTCGGCCGGCGCGGCGGACTTCCTCGCCAATTTCTCCAACGCGCCGCGGGCCGGCACCTGGTATCCGAGCGCCCTGGCCAACGCCTTCGCCGGCGCGGACCAGGACCCGTCGTCGCCGGAGATCGTGACGCAGTTCAACTCCCGCCTGGGCACCGACCCGGGCTGCCTGACCGGCTTCAACTGGTGGTACGGGATCGGGGGGACGGCGCCTGCCAACACCCAGTCTTTCTACCAGACGGTGGTCCACGAGATCGCCCACGGCCTGGGCTTCCTGACCGTCGTGAATCTCGCCACCGGCGCGCGGGCGCAGGGGCTCGACGACGACTTCATGCTGTTCCTGGAGGACCACGGCACCGGCAAGACGTGGCCGCAGATGAGCAACGGCGAGCGACTGGCCTCGGCGGTGAATTCCGGGGGGCTCCACTGGACGGGGCCCGCCGTGGTGGCGGCGAGCGCGGTGCTCTCGGCCGGCCGCCATCCGTCCGGGCACGTGCAGATGTACGCCCCCTCGCCGGTGCGGCAGGGCTCCTCGGTCTCCCACTGGGACTCCGCCCTGGTGGCGGACGAGATCCTGGAGCCTTTCGCCACCGCCAATCCGTCGGACCTCCTCACCACCCAGCTCCTGCGCGACCTCGGCTGGTCTCTGCAGTCGGCGCCGTCCGGAGCGTGCGTGCGGGACGCCAGCACCGCCTGCCTGCAGTCGGGCCGGTTCGAGGTCAAGGTGGACTGGCAGACCGCGAGCGCCAGCGGGGCCGGCCAGGTGATGAGCTTCGGCGCCGAGCGGACCGAGAACGACGAGTCGGTGTTCTGGTGGTTCTTCAATCCCACCAACTTCGAGCTCGGCGTCAAGACGCTGAACGCCTGCGGCCTCAACGGCAAGCTCTGGGTCTTCCTGAGCGGCCTGACCGATCAGGGCTGGACCGTCCACGTCCGGGACACCGCGACCGGGGCGACCAGGACCTACTCGAACACGGTCGGGCATTTGTCGCAGACGTTCTCGGACGTGGGCGCGTTCAGTTGCCCTTAGGTCTGTAGGGGCGGCCCTATGTGGCCGCCCTGGGTGGGGGTGGGCCTGGCCGGGGATTTCCCCCGCCCAGGGCGGCCACGCAGGGCCGCCCCTACAAGGTCTGTGAGGCCTCAGCCCCCTTCCCGCCCCCGGTCTTCCCGAGGTCGACCATGGCGTGGTCCGTCATCACCACGAAGGGCCGCGGCTCGACCGCGAGGCCGCCCCGGCCGTCGTGGCGGACGATCTGCACGGTGCCCATGCCGTAGCCCATGGGGCCGCGGCTGTAGTAGTGGGCCGCCAGCCGGTAGGGCGCCGCGCCGCGGTCCTCCGGCTCCCGGATGGTGAAGCACTCGGGGCCGTAGCCGGTGGTGACGTCGGCGTAGAGCTCGCCGCCGGAGGGGAGGGTCTTCTGCCCGTAGAAGGCGTGGGCCCCCTTGCGGTCCCAGACGTGGAGGTCGACGTCGTTGGCGTCGGTCTCCCAGGTGAGCACGAAGCGCACGGAAGGCTCCTTGTCGAGATGGGCCTGATGGTCACGGAGCTTGTCGAGCACCTCGGCCCGCTTGGACGGCTCGGCGCGCAGCCAGGCCGCCGCGACCAGCCCCAGGTCCTCCCGCAGGACGCGGTCGACCCCGGCGAACCGGCCGCCCGGATAGTGCTGTTCGATCCCCGCTTCCAGCGCCGCGAAGGCCTCGCCGAAGCGGCCGGCGCGCAGCAGGGCCCAGGCGAGGAGGCGGTGGCCCGAGGGGTGGTCCGGCCGGTCCAGAACCGCCTTGCGGTAGGTGTCGATCGCCAGCCCCAGCCCCTCCTGGCCCAACTGCTCGAGGCGCTCGCCGGCCAGCCGCCGCAGGTCGGCGCGGCCGGGGAAGAGGTCGATCAGCGAGCCGTAGGCGCGGGCCGCGGCGGTCCGTTCGCCGGCCGCCTCCCAGGCCTCGCCCAGGGCCAGCAGGGCGAGGACGTCGCCCGGGGCCTCGGCGCTCCAGGTCTCGGCGAGCTGGCGGGCCTGGGAGAAGCGGCTGGCGGCCAGGAGCTCCTTCACCTCGGCGAAGCGGCCGGTGTAGGGCGCGGCCTGCAGCTCCTTCTCCTCGTCGCGCTCCAGCCGGGGGCTCCCGCCCCTGGCGGCGGGCGGCGGAGGTGGGGGAGGGGGCGGCGGAATCACCGAGCTCTGGCTGAGCGCCGGCACCTCGACCGGCGCCGGTGCGCTCGGCACGCCGCCGGGGGTTCCACCCACGACCCCGCCGACGACTCCGCCGGCGACGCCGCCCTGGACGCTCCCCCCGACGCCGCCCTCGACGCCCTCTTCGACCTCAATGGTTTCGTTGAAGGCCTCCGGAGCCGCTCCGGATTCGTTGCCGCCGACGTTCCAGACCACCTCATCCTCCACCTTGCGGCGCTCCACCGGCTCGGCCACCCGGGGGAGGTCGGCTCCCTTCCGGGCCAGCACGTCCAGCCCGCCGGGGCCCACGGTGAGGATGTCGGCCAGGGCGCGGCGGTCGAGGCCGAAGCGGGCGTAGTCGTATTCGGTCTCCAGCACCAGCAGGGCGGTGTAGGGGCTGAGCACCCGGTTCTTCACGCTCACCTCGGTGATCTGGAGGGTGAGGGCGCGGCGGAGGTCCTCGTCGCCGGCCGGAGCGGTGTCGCGCAGGTGGAGGAGGCGCTCGATGCGGGCCTGCGCCCAGGCGCGCTGGAGCAGCGGGCGCTCAGCGGAGGCGAGCTCGCCGCCGAGCTTCGCCGCGCGGCCGTTCAGGGTGAGGCGCAGGGGCTGGTCCGCGGGCAGGTCGGCGTAGACCAGGGCCTCGTCGCCGGGCTGCACGCCGTCCAGGGTCTCGGGCCAGATCCAGGCCGCGCCGTCGACCTTCACCTTGATGCCGGAGCGGCAGGCGAGGGTCAGCCGGCGGGAGATCTCGGCGAGGGGGGCGGCGCCGTCGATCCGCTGGCCGTCGTGCTTCAGGTTGCCGGTGGTCAGCTCGCGCAGCACCGCCTCGTCGCGCAGGCCGCCGACCGCCAGCACGTCCAGGCGCTCGACGCCGCGGGCACCGAGGGCGTGGACGGCCGCCTTGAGCTCGCCCGTGCCGGTCTCGCTGGCGGTGGCGACGCCGTCCGTGATCAGCAGGACCCGCGGGTATTTTTCCCCACCTCTGGCGCCGCTCCGCGCCAGCCGCTTGCCGAGCCAGGTGAGCGCCTGGTGGAGATCGGAGGCGCCCAGGGGCCGGCGGTCGGTGAGAGCCTGAATCTCCCTCTCGCCGAACCCGGACGCCGGGCCCTGGAAGATGGGCACGACCTCCTGGTCGAAGGCGGCGACCCCGACCGGCGTTCCGCCTCCGGCGCCGTCGCGGAGCCCCGCGATCAGCTCGTTCAGCCGGCGGATCTGGGTGGCGTAGCCCAGGGCGCGCGAGGCGCTCGAATCGATCAGCACGTAGAGGCCGGAGATCTCCTGGGGGACGGCCTCGACGGGAGCGGTGACGCGCGTTACCACGAGGTTGCCGTTGCGGAGGCCGGCGTGGCCGGCAACGCGGTCCTGGCCGATCTCGAAGTCGCGGTCGGGGGTCCAATTCTCCTTGTGGAGCTCGACCACGCGGCGCTCGCTCACCTCGCCGCCGAGGTTGCTCGACGGCGCGCCGGCGGCGGGCCGGCCGCCGAGGAAGACGCGGAGGTCGAGCCGGCCGATCTCGGAGAGTCCGTGGAGGGGGAGGACGTAGGGCTCATCCGCGCGCGGCAGGGCGTGCGAGTAGGAGACGATCAGCTCCTTGCGGCCGCGGGCCGGAATGGGGAAGACGCGGGCGGAGAACTCGTTGCCCGCCTCCTGCTCCAGCAGCGCCGGGTCCTGTCGGCGGTGGAGGAAGTCCTCATAGGCCACGCGGGCGCGCTGGCGCTCCACCACCTCCCCCTCCTGCCAGCCGCCGTCGTTCTTCATGGCGAAGCGGCTGAGGGCGGCGCCGGGCGGCAGGGCGATGCGGAAGCGCCCCTCGATCCGCTGGTCGCGGGGGTTCTCGAAGGTCAGGTGGAGCTCGGTGAAGGCGAGCGGCGGCTCCAGCACGCCGTCGGCCTCCAGGGCGACCAGGGCGAGCCCGGCGCCGTCCGAGGCGGTGAGGGAGATGGGAGCCGCCGAATCCGGCTCGGGGGGCCCGGCCGGAGCCTTGGCGAAGCGGAACGAAGTGGATTGGAACGGCGCGGCGGCGGTCCGGCTCTCGCCAGGGCGCGTGGAGCTCACCGCGGCAAGAAGGACGACTGCGAGGACCGGCAGGCCGAGCAGCGTGAAAGCGGTGCGGGACATGGGGTTTTTCCTCCCCGGAATCGGATGGGGACGGCCCCGGGGTTGGGGCCTCCTGTCCGCTTAGACACCCCGAGGGCGGAAAAAGTACCCGGGGGCGGGCGGCGGCCCCCGGCCGGGAGAGGGCATCCGACCGATCCGTCAGATCCGACCGATCCGTCGGGTCCGACCGATGAGACCGATAACGCCTCTGGGCTTTTACCCCGCCCCCCGCCCATACGCCGTCTCCCGGTCCAGCACCTCCAGGGTCTTGTAATACAGCGCGTCGGCCTCCTCACGGCTGTTGCCGATGGCGGTGAGGCCGAGCTTACCGAACTCGGAGACGGCGCCGATCAGGTGGAAGAGGACGCCGGAGTCGGTGGCGTGGCTGTAGTGGAGGCGGTTCTCGGTGAGGATGTCGATCACGTCCTCGGGGAGCAGGCCGCGGTAGGAGTCCGAGCGCAGGTTGTCGGTCGCCCGGTAGTACTTGGCGAGGCCGGTGGGGGAGTAGAAGAGGCCGGTGCTGCGGTCCAGCTTGCCGCCGGTGAGGAACTGGAGCGCCAGGAAGGGGTGGGTGGTCCCCCCCATCCGCAGGTTGATCTCCAGGGCGGCCATATTCCACTCGGCGCCCGGCGCGTCGCGCCAGACCAGGAAGTCGATGGCGAAGCGGCTCACCACCCCGTAGGTGGCGAGGGTCTCGCCGATCCGGATCGCCGCTTCCGAGATGCGCAGCCGGTACTCCTCGCGGGCCGGAAAGCTGCAGCCGAGGAAGACCTGGTCGCCGGGGCCGCCGAGGATCTGGTCGTGGGTGGAGATCGGCAGCACCTCGCCGCGCGGGCTGATGCGGAGCTGGGCGCTGGGCGAGAGCTTCTCGGTCCCCTCGATGAATTCCTCGACGATGCCGCCCATGCGGGTGAACTTCTCGCAATAGGCCTCGAACGTCTCGTCCGGCACCGAGTACTCGATGCGGCGCAGCGCCTCCCGGACGCGCTCCCGGGTCAGGATCTCCGGATAGCGGAAGAGGGCGTTCCCCTCCCCCGAGAAGCTGTCGTTGAGCTTGACCACGGCGCGCCGCAGCCCCGGCCGCTTCGCCGCCAGATCGATCAGCGCCTCCTCGATGTCGCGCTGCGAGCCGAGGTCCTCGAACCCCTCGGGCAAGGGGACGCCGGCCTGGCGGAAGACCTTGCGGCTGCCCGACTTGGTGCCGAGGTGGGCGAGGTCGGGATCGGCGCCGTTGAGGGGGATGCCGAGCAGGACGGCGAGCTTGCGCTCCAGCGGCGTCGAGTTGAAGACGGTGAGGTAGGCGCGCGACGGGTCCTGGATCCCCTCGCGGATGCGCTCGATCAGCCGCGGGCGCTCGAGGATCTTCTCGGTGAGCGAGCGCGGCGAGGCGTCGTAGGCGCAGAGCAGCGTCAGGCGCGAGCGGGCGTGGCTCGCCGGGATGCCCGCGAGGAGCTGGAAGTAGTAGTCCAGGATCATCGGGTGCACCGGCTGCGAGGTGACGTAGACCACGCGGGCCCGCGGGTTGCGCAGGCGGATCAGCAGGAAGAGCAGTCTTTCCTCGTAGAAGCTGGCGCCGGCGAGCTTCTTGAGCTCGCTCTGGTCGAGAGTCATCGAGGGGACGACCACCGAGGTGTGGGGCGCCTCGTCCTCCATGGTGAGGGCGCTCCAGACCTCGATCAGATGAGACTGGAGGCGCCGGAGCTCGGCGATCTCGGCCTCGGGCGAGAGATCGATGGGATACGGCGGCTGCGGGATCATGGGACGGTAGAGCTTACTTCAACGGACCTCCAGGATGGGAAGCCTGGAAGGCAGCTCCGGAACGGGGGAGCCGTCGAGGGCGGTCCGCTCCTCGTCCAGGTCGACCGTGAAGCCGAGCGACTCGGCGCGCCGCCGCACCTGGCGCTGGAGGTGGAAGCGCAGCGGCCGGAGCAACGTGTATTCGGAGGTGAGCTCGAGGAGCTCTTCGGAGCCCTCGTCCAGATCGTTGCGGAAGAGGATCTCCCGGCGCTCCGCCGCCCACTGCGCGGTCACCTCCCCGCGTTCGACCTTCTGCTCCAGGATGGCGATCTGGCCCGCGCGGTTGACGATGATCTCCGGATGATGGTTGACGCCGAAGACGCGCGGCATCAGGCCGCCGCCGTCGCGCGCGAATTCGACCATGGTGACGGCGTCCCCCGGCGGGCCGCCGACGCCGAGCGTCTCCCAGCCGATGGGCAGGGCGCCGGCCGGGAGGTGGGCGCCTTGCGGGATCAGGTCGAAGAGGCGGTTGTCCATCACCCGCAGCCGGCCGCCGCCGAGCTCCTCGCCGAAGCGGTGGAACCAGGGGTGATGGCCGGCCTCGGGGTCAAGCACGTTCTCCAGCACGCCGGTGCTCTTGCCCCCCTTCTCGGGGCCGCGCAGGACCGGCTCGGCGATCCCCGACCAGTGGCACATCACGCCGAAGGTGTGGCAGACGGCGAGCAGCGCCGCCTCGGGGTCGTCGACGATCGAGTCGAAGAGCCGGAAGAGGGGCGCCTGCCAGGAGGGGTCCTCGGCGATCCCCTGGCTCTCCGGCGAGACGCCGTCGTTGGCGTAGGGGTCGATGTGCCCCGGGCCGCCGGTGCCGACGTAGAGGGCGAAGCGGCCGCCCGGAGGCTCGGGTACCTGCAGCGAGCGGCGCACGTCGAAGGAGAGCGCGCGCACCCGCACGCCGGTCTCCTCGGCGATGGGGAGGAGGCCGCAGGCGGTGTCGAGCAGGGCGTGGACCAGGCAGTCGTGGCCGAGGTTCGGCCAGCCGTGGTTCATGTCGAGCACGGCGACGTCGACGATCCGCGGATCGGCGGGCGGGAGGTCCTCCGGCCGCTCCACGCGGAGGTATTCGAAGGCGCCGCAGGGGGCGTCGGCGGGATGGTCGTGACCGCAGAATTGATGGCTACCCGGGAGCTTGTGTCGGCAGAGAAAGGCCATGTCTTCCTAGGAATGCAACTCTGGCGCCCGCGCGCGGCGCCGGTCGGTGGATGGGAACGTTTCCATGTCGTTGGGGAGAGCGTATAGGAAGTCTGGGGGAGCGGTCTACAGACGGAGGAAGACACGGCGGCCCTAAATATGCAAAACTATCAATAGGCGCGTCCCAGTGGACGTGCCACGGCACTTGCCTGAATGGAGCGGCATGTGCCTCCGGAAAGGAGAAGTCATGACCGAGAAGGTAAACAAGCCGCAGGCGCTGGCTCTGGAGGTTGAGGTGATCGAGCAGAGCTGCCACCCGGGTTGCGGCACGTCGACCACCAGCCGTCTCTGCACCTGTCCGGTCTCGGCCTCGACGGCCGGTAGCCTGTTCACGGCCACGACGACCAGCTAGGGAGCTCTCCCGGTTGACGTCCACCGGGCCGGCGCGACGGGCAGTAAGCCCGGGACGCCGGCCCAGTCCGGCTTACCCGATCGGAGGTTCTTCCACTTTGGACGACCAGCTCTGTCTCTTCGCGCTGCTCTACGCCCCGCGCGAGCAGCACGAGCGGATCCTCGCCGACTTCGTGACGCCGATCGCGCGCGACCTGCGGCAGGCTCCCGAGCTCGACTCGCTCTTCTTCGCCCGCTACAACGTGCCGAGCTGGCAGGTGCGCTTCCGCGTCCTCGGCCGGCCGGGCTGGATCTCCGGGCCGGTGCGCGAGCGGGTGGAGCGCGATCTCAAGACGCTCCATGGCGCGGGCGTGATTGAGGACGCCGAATTCGCCGAGTACGACCGGGAGATCGAGCGTTACGGCGGCCCGGAGGGGATGGCGCTCGCCGAGAAGCTCTTCCTCCACGACTCGCTCGCCTGCCTCGACCTGATGGAGGCCGAGCGGCAGGGGCTGCTCGCCAAAACCCGGCGCGAATGGTCGCTGCTGATGACCGAGCGGCTCCTCGACCTCCTCCATTTCGACCGCGCCCAGCGCCTGGCGTTCTACTCCTACGGCCATCGATGGACGCGCGAGATGCAGATGTGGAAGGAGGCCGAGCTGGAGACGATCGAACAGCACTATCAGGGCCTGAAGGCCGGGCTCCAGGACCTCTTCACCGGCGAGCAGGACCATCATCCTGAGCTGCTCTGGGGTGGTGAGGAGCCGGCGCGGATCGCCGAGCGCTGCATCGAGGCGAGCCGTCCCGTGGTCGAGGAGATCCTCGCCGGTCACGCCGCCGGGCGCATCCCGCAGGATCTGATCTATCTCGCCTGGTCCTACGCCCACATGCACTGCAACCGGCTGGGGATCGATCCCACACCGGAAGCCCTGCTGCGCTACTTCATGCACCGGCTGCTCGAAGACGGAGGGGGACCGCCTGAGCCCGCCGGCGCCTGAGCCCGCTCTCGCTCTCCTGCGCATCGCGGCCTTCCCCGTCGAGACCCTGGAGCCGCTGGCCGCTCCCGGGGCCCTGGCGCGCCTCGCTCCGGCCCTGGACCTCGAAGATCGCCTCGCGGGGGAGGTCGGGCGACTCACCGACCTGCTCTACGGGGTCGCGGGGGAGCCGCCGGGGGACGATCCCGCGGCGGCGCGCCGGCGTCTGGCCGTGATCGCGGTGCGGCGGGCGCTCCACAACCGGCGGCGGGTCTCCCCGGAGCAGATCGCGGCGGCCTGCCTGCCTCCAGAGCTCTCCGCGGCCATCGCCGGCCACCTGGACCGCCGCGCCGAGCACGCGAAGCTGCTGGAAGCATACGAGCGCGCCTATGCGGAGGACCTCCGGCGGGCGCGGCGGGCCCTGCTGGAGATCGCCGGCTCTCCCACGTTCCGCGAGGGGATGCGGCTGGTCAGCCGCTCGCTGCTCGGACGGCTCCGCGGCCTGGAGACGATCGACCCGGGACGCTGGCGGCACGACGAGCGGCACGCCGGAGCCAAGCTCACCGCCTACGCCGGCCGTTTCGCCACCAAGACCAGCCCGAGCGCGGTCTTCTGCTCGACCGCCCTGGCCTGGATTGGTGGCGAGGGGCTCCAAGTTTCCGGGGTCAACGTGCCGGTGAAGCTCGACGTGCTGCTCTCGGTCGCCGAGGCGCGCAAGGTGGCCGCCTGCGTGGGGGCAGACCGCGCCGCCTGGCCGGCGATCGTGCCGCGTCCCAATCCCACCCTGCGCCGGAAGGACGATGGCGCCTGGTGGTTCTGGCGCCCCACCTCGCCGCGCCGGGAGAGCGATCTGGAGGCTCACTCGCGGACCCCGGCGCAGCCCATCCTCGACCTATTTTTCGAGGAGGCCGGCCGCGGGACGCTCACGGTCCCCGATCTCCTCGCCGTGGTGGCCGGGCGCTATGGGATCGGCGTCGACGAGCTCACCCCTTTTTACGAGCAACTGGTCGACAAGGGGGTCCTGATCGCCGAGATCGAGCCGCCGTACAACGAACGCCGCCCGCTCGCCTTCGTGGCTGGCGCGATGCGGGCCGCCGGCCTCGACGCGTCCTGGCTGCCGGAGATCGAGGCGGTGGAGCGCGAGGTCGAGGCCCTCCCCGGATTGTCGCCGGACGAGCGCATCGCGGCCATGGACCGCATCGAGGAGCGGATGGCGCCCCTGCCGCGCATCCATCCGCTCAAGGGGGACGAGCTGTTCCGCGTCGACGCGGCCTCGGGGGTGGAGATCCATCTGCCCGAGCGCGTGCGGACCGACCTGGAGGTCCAACTGCGACGTTGCGTGAGGCTGTTCGCCGGTCTCTATCCGGAGCTGGCCTTCCGCCATGCCTGGGGGAGGCGTTTCCTCTCGCGCTGTCCGGCGGATACGGACGTTCCCCTCCTCGACCTCTACCACGGCCTCTTCGAGCCCGAGGATCAGGCGCGTCCCGACTCCTTCCCGCCGGCGCCGCCCGGGGCCTCCGAGGCCGAGTCGGTGTTCGCGCGGACGCGGGATTTCTTCGCGGCGCGGGCCCGAACGGGGAACGAGGAGGTCGAGGTCACGGCGGAGGACTGGGAGATGCTCCTGGACGGCCTCCCTCCGGAGCCGCTCTGGTCGGCGGGGGCCCTCTTCCAGATCGCCGCCAGGAATCCCGGGGAGATCGCGGCCGGCCACTATCGGATGGTCCTCAACGGCCTCTTCGGTGCCGGGATCGCCCTCGCCCGTTTCTCACATCTCCTCGGCGGGCCGGGCGCCGACAATTCCGTGGCCCGCGAGGTGCTGCGGAGCTGGCAGCCGCTGGCGCGCGAGGGGGCGATCCTGGCCGAGGTCACCTACAACCACTTCGGCCGGAGCGCCAACGCGGGCCTGCGGCCGAGCCTCTTCCGCCACGAGATCGAGTTGCCGGGGGAGAAGGTGAGCCCGGGCGCCGAGGTGATCCACCTGCGCGAGCTGACCGTGCGCTGGGATTCAGGAGAGGGGAGATTCGTGCTGCGGTGGGAGCCGCGCGGAGTGGAGGTGGTACCCGTGATCAGCAGCGGGGTGAGCCCGGAGGGGTTCATCTCCTTCCTGGTCGAGATCGGCCGCCAGGGTCTCCAGCCGCTCTCCTGGTTCCCAGGCTTCGACGTCTCCGGGATCGAGCGCTGGCCGCGTTTCGTGAGCGACCGGCTCGTCCTTTTCCGCCGCCGCTGGACCCGCGAGCCGGGCCCGTTGCCCGAGGAAGGAGCCGCCTTCTTCGCGGAGGTGGCCCGCTGGCGCAGGAGGCGCGGCATTCCGAGATATGTTTTCGTACACACGGCGGCCGATCCCAAGCCCTTCTACGCCGATCTCGACTCGCCGCTGTTCGTGGACCTGCTCCGCCGGGCACTGGGAGGGGAGACCACGCTGCACGTCAGCGAGATGCTCCCAGGTCCGGACGAGATGTGGGTGGGGGACGGGCGGGGGCACTATGCCACCGAGCTACTGCTGCACCTGCGCGGCCCCGTCGGAGCGGGATAGTGAGCCAATAGAAGTAGAATGGTTGTTTCTGACCTGTCCTTGTGAATCTGTCATATGCTTACGCTTGGAATGGGTATGTACGTGCGCTCAGGAGGAGCTGCCGACATGGCAGAACCTGGTCAAATTTTGGGTTACTCCTGTGTCTGGGAAGATGCCGAAGTTCTTTGTGAGGCACTAGCCCCTGTCTCAACTGGGGGGCGGCTGCTGTCGGTTGCGTCCGCCGGCGACAATGTGCTAGCGCTCCTCTTGCTCGACCCGTCCGAGATTGTCGCAGTTGACGTGAACGCCGCTCAACTCGCATGCATGGAGTTGAAGGTCGTGGCGTTTCAGGAACTTGATCGAACCTCCCTATTGGGCTTCTTTGGAGTGTTCGATGCAGTGTCGCGATGGTCAACCTACCGCGAACTCCGCCTGATCCTTTCACCATGGGCTAGGCGTTATTGGGACGGGCGGCGGCCAGCTATTGAAGCGGGTGTGATCCATGCGGGCCGCTTCGAGCGTTACCTGCGCCACTTTCATAGGTTCGTGCTTCCGCTGATCCACTCTTCCAAGACCATCCAGAGGCTCCGCGAGGAGCGCGATGCCTCAAGCCGCGAATTGTTCTACGAAAGCAGTTGGAACAATTGGCGCTGGCGTTTGCTTTGTCGGCTCTTCTTCAGCAGATTTGTCATGAGTCACCTTGGACGCGACCCCTCTTTCTTCGCTCACGAACAGGGGGAGATTGGTGCCCGACTGCTTATGCGTGCGCGTCGCGCCCTGACCATCCTTCCGGTCCATTCCAATCCCTATATTACTTACGTGATCCGTGGTAATTACACTCACGATGTGCTACCACTCTACCTACGAACGACGAGTTACCTCCTAATCAAGGAGCGTCTCAACCGTATCCGTCTCCACCATGGACGGGCGGAGCAGACATCTAGCCTTGGACCGTTCGATGGGTTTAATCTTTCGGATATCTTCGAGTACATGAGTGCCCAAGAGTACGAGGCCGCATATCGCGACTTACTGCACTCTTCTAATCCCGGGAGTCGCCTTGTCTACTGGAACCTTTTGGCCGATCGCAGGTGCCCCAACTCACTTATCAATTACGTTCGTCCACTCCGCAGCCTCTCTGATGCGCTACAAGAACGAGATCTCGGAGGCTCGTACGAGAGGCTCAATGTGGAGGAGCGTCTTGCGACTGGGGATCTCGACCCCAGAAGATTATGAGGAGGATGCTCGTCAAGACAAGAACGCCCATGGCGGTGAATGCAAAAAAGTATCTGCTGTTGAGGCTTGCCGGAACCAGCATGATGACACCCCAGACGAGCGGTCCGATTACGGACGCACACCGCTCGAAGATCGAGAAAAGGCCGAAGCCCTTTCCGAACGTCTCACGTGCTGCTACTTGGTACAGGTAGGCACGGGACGCGCTCCAGAGCACACCGAACAGTAGTCCGGACACGACCATTACCGTCCAGAACACCGCGCCGCGCGGCGCGAAGCCGAGAGCGATAAAAACGGCGATCCAACCCGCTAGAGAGAACACGATAACGCGGGGAAGCGCGCCGACGGTGCCGACCTTTGCGAAGATAAAGGCGCCAATTCCCGCAGCTACGAGTGCGACAGCAAAAGCAATAGAAGTAGCTGTGTCGGATAGCCCGAGACGCTCTCGCAAATAGATCGGCAGGTAGAGTTGAACCGTGAGTAAGGCGTCCGCATAGATAAGGAACGCTAATAGGAAGCGCCGAAGCTTCTTCGAGGACCGAAGCATCTCGATGTTGTCCCGGAAGTAGGTCAGGAGAACGGCCCAGAAGGCGCCAGGTTCTCTGCTCTGTGCAGCTACGGCAATCGTCAGACCGCGCCGCAGGAAGAAATAGTCAAAGCCGAAGAGTAGCAGGAAAACCCCAGCCATTATCGCGATGAGGTCAATAGGGCGGGAAGGATTATTGCCCAATCTGGTAAGGATCGCAACTCCTATAAGTGCGCCTGCTACAGAACCGAGACTCCCTGCTCCTTCCCCGATTGCCGTATAGCGACGTACAGGTTCGCCTGCCTCAACACCTTCCAGTTGCGGAAGCAGCCAGTTGTATGGCACTAAGCTCAATTGGTAGAAAAAGTTGATCAAGCCGAACGCAATAAGCGTGCCTATGATGCGGAAGATCGCCTCATTCTTATGTCCCATGCCCGTAAGGCACAACGCTACGGTACCCATCGCAACCGAAGAATAAAAAAGAACGCGTTGTCCGTTCTGGCGTCGATCAATTGCAGCCCCCACAATAGGGGTAGCAATAAATAATAAGAGTGTCGAAACGGAGTACGTAAATCCGTACCAGAAGGAATTCACCTTCTGGTCCATTGTGATCCAACGGGAGAAATATAAGCTGCCGTTGATGATGAGGAGGGAATTGATGAAGTCGTATGCAATCCAGGCCCAGACCGCAGCCCGGATCATACTTGCTTTACCTGCCACGGTTCCTTCTAGCTGGTCTCCAACCATTGAATTGTCCTCCTCTGTTCCGCAGCTGTTCCAATAATAACGGCGGTAGCGCCCGCATCAACAAGCTCGCGATACTGAGCACCGGAGTGGATGCCACCTCCGACCACCACCGGGAGGTCTGAGGTAGCTCTAGCAGCAGCGATTTCCTCCGGCCGGACTGGAGCCCGCGCGCCACTCCCAGCCTCGAGATACACCCCTGCGACACCGAGAAAACGTCCGACGAGCGCAAGGCTCCCAACTATCTCGGGTTTGCCGCGAGGTATTGGGAGGACCTGCGTGAAGAATTGTGCAGATGTCGGGGCCCCGCCGTCGAGCATCAGAAAGGCTAGGCTGTAGACGCGCATACCCCAACGACGGATAGTCGGCGCTGCCATTATGAGGTGATCCACAAGGAACCGGCTCGACGTCGCACCGAGAACAACAGGAACGATCACGAAACTGGCTAAAGGACTTAGGATAGCGTCCAACGGTCCGGAGGACAGAAAGTTCCCGACCGGGAGCCCAGTAGCCGCACACGCCTCCATGGTCTGCTGGAACCGTTCCCCGTGAATGTACGTACCACCCACAATAAGACTCCGGACCGCAGAGGGCAACGATGATGTCAGCTCCACTAAGCCTTCCGAGTCCCACTTATCCGGGTCTATGAGGAGGTGAGCGCATCCCGGACTTCCCAAAAGCGGGTCCTCAAGCTGGCCTTTCATTAGGGGCTTCCGACGAATAGAAGCGGGACGAATAGGTACGCGACAACTTTCGTGAGGGTCACCTGCACGCGCGCCCCACCAATGCCGGTGGCAAAGAGAGATAAGGCTGTGATGAGTAATGCCATGGGTACGGCGGTGATCAAGAAAGGGACGCGTCTCTCACCTGTCGCGGCGACAATGGCCAACAAAACTAAGCTTGCGAGGAGCAGCACGGCGTAGAGTACACGCCCGCCCCGACGGTGCGGTCCCACAAGCAGTCCTACAGTTCGAGCGATAGCATCTCCAGGAGCGTCGAGGATGTCCTTCTGGAGCTCTCTAGCGAAGATGACGGTGAAAATCGTCCCGTAAAGAGCAAGCCCTGAGGCATCCAAGGCATGCAATTGAGCTGAGATAGGGACCAGCGTCACAAGTCCGGCAGCGAGAGCGTTCGCGAGAGTGGCATATCGCGGTCGGATAAAGAAAGAGTAAGCTGTAGCGCCGGCCAGCCCCGCGACTGCCCAGTTCAGCGGAGACCCCCAAGAGAACAGACTCAATGCCGATGCGACGGATCCCACCAAAGCTGTCGCAGCCATTGCGGCTCGATTAGAAATTGCACCGTTAGGCAGTGGCCGGTCCGGTCTGTTTCGGCGGTCAATCTCGACATCAAGGAGGTCATTCAGTGAGTATGAGAAGGCAGCGACGCACAGCCACGAGACGGCCCGCAACACGAGCGTGCGCCCCCCAGTAGATCCGAAGAAACGTGCAGCAGCTATATAGAGTAAAGCCAAGACCACGGAGTTGGACGTACGGAAGAGGCGGAGCCAAGCCCTTAAGCGAGTGGACTGCTCGGCCCATATGATCGAGAACTGTAGGTATCTTCTCACGTTTTAACGTTCCATGTTTCGAGAACCGCCTTTAGGTACTCGCGCTCGGATTTTTCCTCGTTGTAACCAGGGTAGAAGCCCGAATACACTGACCCCACTAATTTATTCAAAAGGTACGAGAAAAATACCTCTAGCGATGCGAACCACCCGACGGACAAATATTGCTCCCAGGAAAAAAGAAGCAAGAGAACAAGAAACAGAAAGAATAAATTTAGATTCAACAAGCCAACTTGGTGATCTATCGCGACGACCGCTAGCTTGCTCGTCGGTAGCTTCTCTGCTAGGACTCCTCGCATCTGGCGGACTTTATTCAAAGTTAGCAAGATGAGTATTCCGAGAAGAACCAGTCTCCATCGCAGAAGAACAAGGCAGAAGATACTGATTAATGTTAGCCAGACCGTTACCAAAAAAGTCGCAACTTGTTCCTGGTGCGGCTCCAATTCATTGCGGGCTTGCTGCAACGGGATTACATAAGTGCTGTATTTCCGCCATACTACGAATACCAGATACGTTGCCAGAAGCAGCCACTCCAAGGAGGCGGCAAACTGCGACCATGAAAGCTCTCCGACTTTATACTCATCAAGAGACTTAGTTGTCACGTAGAACAGGCCACCAAGTGCCAGGGCAAAACAGGCATTGATGAATACCAAAGAACCCTGGGAGAGATCAAGGACCCGATTGTCAGGCTCGGGGACGAGGGGAGTTCCCACCATGGCTACATTATACTACTTTTCTTGTGTACCTCGAATCTTCAATATCTCCAGAGCCAAATGGCTGTAATCTAAGGGGTTAGGGGACAGGAGAGGAGCTTGGCATCTGATGCGCTTACCCGGAAGGGCATGCCTATGAGCCTGTACGGCGTCGAGATGCGCCCGGCCAGGACACCAGGGCTAGATGAGTAGGGGGACGGGTGACACGCCACGGAGTTGCTGCACTTGATCGTCCCAGTGAGAACCCCGAGGTTCAGGAGGTTCCGTTTAGGTGAGCAGCCGGGTGGTTTCCTTCCTGGCCGCCGGCAGCAGCAGCACCAAGGTTACACAGATCACGAGATGTCCAGCAACTTCTTCATAAAGCACCACTTTCGACGAGAGAGCCCCCGGACGCAGGGCCCTCTCGCTCAGTGCATTGAGATCGGAGCCGCGGGCCGCCCGGCGCGGCGCTTGAAGAGGAGCAGAAGCGGTATGCAGAGGAGGAAGAAGACGCCGACGGCGCGAAAAGCGTCCATGTAGGTAAGCAGGTAGGTCTGCTGGATCACCGCCCCCTCCAGTGCCCCATAAGCCTGCTGCTGGGCCTGGTAGAGATCCGACCCCTTTGACATCAGCCCGCCGGTGATCGCCGACAGGCGCTCCCGCACGGCCGGGTCGTACATCGACAGGTGGGAGAGCAGGTTTACCCGGTGCGTCCACGAGCGGTGCTCGATGAATGTCGTCACCAGGGCGATGCCGAACGAGCCGCCGAGCTGGCGCATCATGTTGGTGAGCCCGGAACCTTGAGGGATGTCTTTCCCCCGCAGGTTCGAGAGCGCCATCGTAGTCAGCGGCACGAAGAGGAGCCCCAGGCCCACACCGCGTAGGACCAACGGCCAGAAGAAGTCCTGCCGTTCCGATGCCAGCGTCGAATGGCTGAGCATAAGGGTAAAACCGAAGAAGCAAATGAACCCGAGGGCGTTCATGAGCTGCGGCGGCACCCCCTTCTGCAGCATCTTGCCGACGAACGGCATCATGAAGGCCGTGGCCAGCGACCCCGGTAGGAGGATCAGCCCGGTCTGCATGGCCGTGAACCCCAGTAAATTTTGCGCGAACACGGGAAAGATGAACAACGAGGCATAGAGGCCGAACCCGAGGACGAAGGTGAAGAAAGTGCCCACGGCGAGCGACCGGTCCCTGAGGACGTGCAGGTCGACCACCGGATTGGAGGACGCCAGCTCTCGCCAGATGAACAGGGCGATCGCCACGATCGCCATCCCGGTCAGGACCGTGATGTAGCCGGTGGAGAACCAGTCCTCGGCCTCCCCGCGTTCGAGCACGACCTGGAGCGAGCCAACCCCGAGGATCAACAGGGCGATCCCCCACCAGTCGATCTTGGTGATCTTGCGCGTCTCCTTGGGATCGGGGAGGAAGGCGAGGGCCATCAGGACGGCCACGATGCCGATCGGCAGGTTGACGTAGAAGATCCATCGCCAGGAGTAGCTGTCGGTGATCCAGCCGCCGAGGGTCGGACCGACGGTGGGGCCGACGACCACACCGAGGCCGAAGAGGCCGTTGGCGAGCCCCAGCTCCTCGGGCGGGAAGGTCTCGACGAGGATCGCCTGCGAGGTGGAGAGCATGGCGCCGCCCCCCGCTCCCTGGATGAAGCGGAAGATGACCAGCTCCCAGAGGCCGGTGGCGTGGCCGCAGAAGAACGAGGCCACGGTGAACAGGATGAGCGATCCGACGAAGTAGTTGCGGCGGCCGAACACCGCCGCGAACCAGCCGGTCATCGGGATCACGATGACGTTGGCGACCACGTATCCGGTCACCACCCAGGCGATCTGGTCGAGCGTCGCCCCCAGATTCCCCATCATCTGGGGGAGGGCGACGTTGACGATCGAGGTGTCGATCAGCTCGATCACCGAGGCCAGGATGACCGTGACCGTGATCAGCCACTTGTTGGCGCCACGTTCGGACATGAGCTTGCGACTCCCTCTCAGTCCAGGTTCACGGTCACGTTGACGTTCATGCCCACCCGCAGCGGCCGCTTCGGGTCCGGCGCGTCGGTGAGCTCGATCTTCACCGGCACGCGCTGGACGACCTTGGTGAAGTTGCCGGTCGCGTTGTCGGGCGGCAGCAGCGAGAAGCGGGCGCCGGTGGCGGCGGCCAGCGACTCGACCCGGCCGTGGAAGGTCACGCCGGGATAGGCGTCCACCTCGATCTCGGCGGTCTGGCCCGGGCGCATCTTGGCGAGCTGGGTCTCCTTGAAGTTGGCGCTCACCCAGACGTCGTTCGGGTTATTTCCTTGCTGCACGATGGCGAGCAGCGGCTGGCCGGCCTGGACGAACTGGCCCATCTCGACGTTCTTCTTGGAGACGAAGCCCGCCACCGGCGCCTTGATCACCGCGTAGGAGAGCTGGAGCCGGGCCGCCTCGAGGGCCGCCTGGTGCTGGGCCACCTGGGCCTGCGCCGCGGCGACCTGCCGCGTGGCGGCCTCGATCTGCGACGACGAGGCCTGGGCGGTCGCCCGCGACGACTCGGTGGTGGCGCGGGCGGCGTCCGTGTTGGCCCGCGCCGCCTCGGCGGCGGTGACGGCCGCGTCATACTGCTGCTGCGAGATCTCCTCCTTGGACAGGAGCTGCTTGTAGCGGGCGACGTCGGCCGCCGCCTGCTGGGCCCGGCTGCGGGCCGCGGTCACGTCCGCCTGGTTGCTGGAGACCTTGGCCCGCGCGCCGGTTGCGGTGGAGCGGGCGGAGGCCACGGCGGCCTCGGCCACCGACACGGCGGCCTGGGCGTTGAGGAGCGACGCCTGCTCCTGGTCCACCTTGGCCTGGAGGTCGGCGGGATCGATCCGCACCAGGACATCCCCCGGCTTGACCGGCTGGTTGTCGCTCACCAGCACCTCCTGCACGTAGCCGGAGACGCGGGAGAGGACGGGGTTGATGTTGCCGTCGAGCTGCGCGTCGTCGGTGGTGGCGTGATGCTGGTAGAAGACGATGGTCCGGAAGCCCCAGACGGCTCCCACCAGGACCAGGACGCCCAGAAAGGAGAGGATCACGATCTTTCGGGCTCCCCTCCGCTTCGGCGCCGGCGCGGTCACGGGCTCCGCCACCGGCTCGCTCTTCTCGACTCTCAATGGACTGCTCATATCGTTACCCTCCGTCCTACTTCTGGGTGCTCTGCTGAGAATTGGAATTGGATCCCGGAATCAGATTGCGGATCTCGCCGGTCGCCCGCGCCAGCTCGAAGCGCGCCTGGGACTCGTCGGCCAGCGCGTCGATGCGCGTGTCGCGCGCCGTGGCGAGAGCCGTCTGGGCGTTGTCCACCTCGATCGAGGAGGCCACCCCGGCCTTGAACCGGTCGCTCGCCAGCTCGAGCTCGTCCTGGGCGAGCTTGAGGCTCTGGCCCGCCAGCTCGACCCGGCTGCGGGAGCTCTCGTAGACGAGGAGCGCCTGGCGCACCTCCTGCTCGACCTGCCGCTGGGTGTCGTTCTGCTGGATCAGGAGCTGGTCGCGCTGCGCCGTCGCCTCGGCGACGTGAGCCTCGATCCGCCGGCCGGTGAACAGCGGCACGTTGACTACCGCCGCCACCGTGCGGCTCCACTCGATGTCGCGCAGCCGGTTGCCGCTTTCGGTCCCCTGGGCCTGGGCGCCGACGGTCGGCAGCCGCTCGGCCCGGGCCGCCTCGATGTTGAGGTTGGCCAGGCGCAGCCGCTCGTTCAGGAGGCTGAGCTCGGGGCGCTGCCGGCGCGCCGCGTCGAGCGCCGCCGGCAGGGCGGGGGGCGTGGAGACCGCCCGCGTCCAGTCGTCCGTCAGCTCCAGGCCGGCGTCGAAATCCGCGCCGATGGCCCGCAGCAGGGCGAGCCGGGCGAGGTCGCGCTGGTTGGTCGCCACCAGCAGCGCCTGCTGCTGTCGGGAGAGCTGGACGTCGGCCCGCGTGGTGTCGAGGCGGGTGCCGACGCCGGCGTTCTTCTGGTCGAGCGCGAGCTGCCGCAAGCGCGTGAACAGGTCGACGTTGGCGCGGATCTCATCGATCCGCGCCGAGCCGCGCCCATAGGAGACGTAGAGCGAGGAGACCGCGGCGGCCACCTCGTTCTCCAGCCGGCGCTGGTCCTCCTGGGTGACCTTGATTCCGGCCCGCGCCGCCTCGTACCGCCGCCGGGCGGCGAAGTCGATGACGTTCATGGCGAGCGTGATGTGGGCGTCGACCACGTTGAATGGCGGGGTGACGTTCGGCTGCCCGGGGACGGTGAAGCCGAAGGTGGCCAGGTTGATCGTTTCGTTGGCGAGCTGGCCGCCGGCGCTGAGCTGGGGCTGCAGGGCCGAGCGGGCCTCCTGCGCCCGGGCCTCGGCCTCGCGGGTGCTCGTGGTGGCGATGCGGACGGCGGTGCCGGCGTCGAGCGCCCGGCCGATCGCGTCCGTCAGGGAGAGGCGGATCGTCCCCGCCGCGCCGGCCGGAGCCGTCTCCTGGCCGCGGGCCGGGAGCGCCACCGCCGCGGCGAGCGCGAGCAGCGCCGCCGGTATCCCCACCGGTATCCCCAGATGGTATCTCTTCATGAAGGTTTCCTCTCCTCCTCGCACCCCTCGCACCGGATCCACGAGAGGATGTACGCGGGACAATTGACCAGCTCTACCTTGGACCCCTCCCCGCGGGCCAGGAATCTCACGAGCTCCCGGTCGGCGAGGACGAGCCCCTCGAGGTCGAGCGTAACCTGGCGTCCGCGGGCGCGCTCGGCCGCCAGGAGCTGCGTCAGCTCCGGCAGGTGCTCCTGCGTCGCCCGCCCGGCCAGGGCGTAGGTGACTGTTGAAGGCTCGTCGGTTCGGGTTTCGATTCGGAACATCATCTCGGCTCCCGACGGGGAGTAGTACACGACCCGTGCCAGAGGGCCGGGTTCGAAGAATCAACAACTTAGAGAGATTTACGAGGACGGATCGTTACGAGATCTCGTAGATTTATGAGATTTCGGAGCTCGCGGGCAGGGACTCCGCTGCCCTATAATCGTCGACCATGGGCTCTGAGACGTCTCAGCCGAAGGCCGCCACACCACGAGTCGACGACATTCCGGCGGAGTGGCTGGCCGAGTTCGAGGCTGCTGCCCGCCGACCGCTTGCGGTCCGCTTTCGCTACGCCTTCATCCACACCTATAAGCCGGTCCTGGACGACGAGCCATTTCGCGCCTTCGACACGACCGCCGACTACCGCCGCTGGTGCGAGGAGAACCTGCCGGACTGGCTGGGATATGGGCACGTTTGAATACCGGCAGGCCGAGGAGATCCGCGACGCTTTCGCCCGCCATGGCGTGCGCTATCTCTTCATCGGCAAGTCCGGCGCGATTCTGCTCGGCTTCCCGGATACCACTCAGGACGCCGACCTCTTCGTAGAGAAGAGTCCCGACAACGGCCGGGCCATCGTCGCCGCCTTGCGTGAGCTGGATTTCGACCTCGATGACGAGCAGGCGGCACAAATCGAACGTGGCAAGGATTTCGTACAGCTCAAGAACGGACCTTTCGACCTCGACCTGGTCTTCGCGCCCGACGGCATCGAGCGTTTCGCAGACGCTTGGCGGCGGCGCGTCGAAGTCGAAGGCTTCTACGTCTGCCACCCCGACGACATCATAGCCAGCAAGGAAGCGAGCGGCCGCGCGAAGGATTTCGAGTCTCTACCGCGACTGCGATCGTTCCGCGAGTACTGGCTGCGTCGGCACGGCCACTCCTGACAGGTGCCCGGCGAAGGCGTACGGCCTTTTGGGGCTTCGCGCTAGGGTCACCACGAGCTGTGGGCTGCAGCCCTCTATCAGGGACCGACTCTCTTCTCCACGCAGTTGCTCACCTGGAAGGGGCAGGTGCGGACGCGATAGCCATAGGTGGAGCCGGCGGTCACGCCCTTGTCCTGATAGGAGCCCCGGGTGGTCGACGCGATGCCGGCGAAGGTGCCGCCGCAACCGCCGTCCGCCCTCTCCACCACATAGTGGGTCACCGATCGCACGGCGGGCCATTGGAGCTGCACCTGCTTCCTGGCCGCCGTGGCGCGGAGCTTCGCCCCTTTGGCCGGGCAGGCGTAGAGCGGCTCGGCGGTCTGGGCGATGAGAGCGATGGCCGCCTTCTCGGTCGGCCATGAATAGTCCTGGTCGAACATCAGCGCCGTGCTGTCGACGGGGTAGGTCTGGGTGACGGTGTCCCGGCAATCCGAGCGCTGGCGCTGATCGAAGCACGGGCAGACGTCGCCGTTGGTGAGGTCCTCGTTGAGATCGATCGCGGTCACCCCGACCTGCCAGAACGGGCAGTGATCCGTCGCGCACATAAAGGAAAAATTGCGCACGATCTTGGCGGGATCGATGATGTTGCCGTAGGTGGAATTGGCCTGGAGGAAGGCGTCGCCGAAGGCCACGCACTGGGGGCAGGCCGTGCTGTTCAGGTTGTACAGGTTCATCAGGCCGTTCTTGTCGCCGTCGTAGGCGGTCTGATCCATGTTGAGCACCCGCCACATCGGCTCCAACGGGTGCGTGCGGGTATAGGCCGTGGAGCCGCACAGCCCGACCTCCTCGCCGCTGACGAAGAGGAACTTGACCGGATACCGCCAGGCGTAGTCCTTGAAGACCCGCATCGCCTCCAGGAGCGCCGCGCCCCCCGAGATCGCGTCGTCCGCGCCCGGCGAGTCGTTGGCGTCGTTGGCGGGGCTCTCCGCGATGGAGTCGTAGTGGACGATGAAGATGATCTGCTGAGTCTGCGCGTAGTCGACCTGGGCCGGCAGGGTGAAGACGAGGTTCTGCCAGGTCTGCGAGCCCTGCCGCGCGATGCACCCCGAATCCGCCGAGGTGTAGCCCTCGCGCACCGCGTTCGGCCCGGTGTAGCCCCAGCCGGCGCCCTTGTCCTCCAGGTACTCGGTGGCGAAGGGATTGCCGGGCGGATTGCCGGTATTGTTGGGCGGAAACATGTAGTTGGAGGCCCGGGTGCGGATGCGGCAGCCGTCGCAGTAGCCGGGGATGGTCACGTCGCTGTCGCCGGACAGGTCGCGGACGTCCTGGAACCACTCTTCCTGGCGGGTGGCGCCGACGATCTGCCGCACCAGCCGGCTGGGCGCCCCCGGCGCCGGCCGCGCCGCCTTGTCGGCGGGATGGACGCGGACCGGCGGGAGCGCGGCCCGAGGCACGCCGTGGAACATCGCGTGCAGCTTGAGCCCTGGCAGGTCCATCTCCAGTCCCGCGGGGATGAGATAGAGCATCGCCCGGTCACCGATCCGGAAGCGGGGCACGTCGGGGAAGGCGGGCGGGGTGAAGGAGCGGTCGTGGCTGAGGACGTAGATGCCCTCGCCCTGATCGCGGGCGCTGAAGGCCGGCTCTATCCCCTGGGCGCGCAGCACGTCGAGCTGGGCCTCGGAAGGCCCGGCGACGACCACACCCTCCTCGCGACTCCAGATGGGAACGGAAGCCTCCCGGAGCGCCGGCTCCGCGTCGGCCGGGAAGAGCGCGATCCAGCGATCGTTACGGGTGTCCGCGGAGATCGGGGAGGGGGCGATGAGGCCCGCGAGGCACATGAGAGAAACGACTCCAGCCACTACGTGTCGCGTGAAGAAGCTCAATCGTTCGCCTCCTTACGTTTAGGTTCGCATGACGAAGCTCATTTTCCCCTGGCATCCGCAAACCCTGTACCAGGAGAGGGCAAGGAGGCGCCGTATGCCCCCATGTAGCCGTGAAACGGATGAAATGAACCCTGCGAGCCCTTTATACGCAGATGCATATGTTTCGGGTTTGTCACCCCGAGAGGACTCGACTGTCCACTGCGGAAAACATTCTTTCGGCGGCATGCAGCATTTTCCCGCAAGCTGGCGCATGTCAGGGAAAGAAGCTCCGCCATGACGCGCTCAAGATTCGCTCTGGTTCTTCCCGCTCTCCTACTCCCGGCCGCCGCCTGGGGCCGGCGGCAGGCCGACAAGCACGCTGGAGGAGAGCTTCGGGGTTGAGGGGGATGTCCCGGTGTTGGGAGATGTGGATGGGAAGTGAGGATCGTGCAGATTGAAAGTCCAACCTTCAATCTGCACGGCCCGGCTCTCCTACCTTGAAAATCGCAAGGCCGCTGTGCGATTTTAATGGTACTCACCGGAACCGGTACTTGTCGATCCCCAGCCGCTTGATACGCGATTCGAGAGTGGTGGAGGGGAGCCCCAGGATCACGGCGGCTCCCTTGGCGCCGGAGACGCGGCCTCCAGTCTGGGAGAGGGCCTCCTCGATCTGCCGCCGCTCGGCGTCGCGCAGACTGTCGGGCAGGGGCGTGCCGGCGGTGGGGGAGGCGGGGACGCCCACGCTCCCCAGCAGCGGCTCGTCCACGCGCAGGACCTCCCCCTCCGAGAGGATGGCGGCGCGCTCGATGACGTTCTGGAGCTCGCGCACGTTGCCCGGCCAGGCGTAGGCGAGGATGCGGTCCATCGAGCTCTTCTCGATGCTCTGGAAGCGCTTGCCGAAACGGGCGGCGTAGCGGGCGGCGAAGTACTCGACCAGGATCGGGATGTCCTCCCGCCGCTGCCGCAACGGCGGCATGGCGATGGGGAAGACGTTCAGCCGGTAGAAGAGGTCGCTGCGGAACGTCCCCCCGGCCGCGGCGTCCCCCAGGTCGCGGTTGGTGGCGGCGATCACCCGCGCGTCGGTGGTGATCGGCTGGCTGCCGCCCACCCGCTCGAAGGTCCCCTCCTGGAGCACCCGCAGCAGCGAGGCCTGGACCTCGGACGGCAGCTCGCCCACCTCGTCGAGGAAGATCGACCCCCCCGCCGCCAGCTCGAAGCGGCCGACGCGGCGCTGCAGGGCGCCCGTGAACGCCCCCTTCTCGTGGCCGAACAGCTCGGAGGCGATCAGCGAGGCGGGGAGAGCCGCGCAGTTCACCGCCACCAGCGCCCGGTGCGACCGCTTCGACCGCCGGTGGATCGCCCGCGCCACCAGCTCCTTGCCGGTGCCGGTCTCGCCGGTGATCAGCACCGTGGTGCCGGTCCCCGCCACCTTGTCCACCAGGGCCAGGGTCTCGCGCAGGGCCGGCGAGGAGCCGATGATCTCCTCGAACATCGAGCGCTCGTCGATCTCCTGGCGCAGGGCCAGGTTCTCGGCCTGGAGCCGGCCGTTGAGCCGCGCGATCTCCTCGAAGGCCTGGGCGTTGGCCACGGCGGCGGCGATCGGCCGGGCGAGCGCCTCGAAGACGTCGACCTCGTGCGGCGGGAAGGGGCCGGGCTCGCCGCGGGAGAAGGCGAGCGAGCCGATCAGCCGGTCGCGCACCTTGAGCGGCACGCGCACGTAGGAGCGGACGCCGGCCGCGAGCAGGCGCGCGTCCTCGGGGAAGCGGACCCCCTGCGCCAGGTCCTCGCAGATCCAGGCCCGGCCGGTGCGGCCGACGTATTCGGTCCCCGTGCCGGCCAGCGGCAGGCTGCGGGGCTTCGGCAGCACCTCGCCGCCGGAGAGGAGCATCCAGCGGGCCAGGATGTCGGCGAAGGAGTCCCCCTGGCGCCGCTCGACGCCGCGGATGTAGACCGCATGGGGGACGAGGGTGTCGTCCTCGATCGTCGTCACCGCCAGGGCCTTGACGTGCATCGCGGGCTCCAGACCCTCGACCACCGCTTCGAGAACGGCGGCGATCTCGATCTGCGAGTTGGCGGCCTCGGAGACCTGGAGGAGGAGCCGGTACTTCTCCTCGGCGGTCAGCATCGCTCTCTACCGGGACGGACTGGCCTTGGATTGGCCCACTTTTGTTTGGCCAGTCACGCGGGCGAAGCCGTCCTTGAATTGCGGCATCCAGTTCTTGGGCACCGAGAAGCCGTGACCCACCTTGTGGAGCCAGACGAGCTCGCCGTTGCGAACGTCCTTGAGGTATGTCCGCGTGTCCTCGGGCGTGCAGATCTGGTCGATGTCCCCCTGGAAGGCGAGCCAGCGGTCCTCCAGGAGGTTGGAGGGGGAGAAGTCGACCCCCTTGCCGTGCGGGTCGCGCGTCCAGGCGAGGCCGTTCCCCTTGCAGATGGGGTGGTTGACGATCAGGTCCGGGCAGAAGCCGAGGCTCAGGCCCCCGCGGAAGGTGTGGGGGGGCGCCTGAACCATGGCGGCGTAGACGATCGTTGCTCCCGAGGAGTACCCCACGATCACGGGCGGGACGTGGGAGGTGTAGCCGAACCGCTTCTCGACCGCCCGGCCGAGCTCGGCGAAGTCGGTCCCCGGGTCCCAGCACTTGTCGGGGTTGGCGGTCGACATCTTCATGTAGTGGCGGATGTCGACCCCGGCGACCAGGGCATCCATGCCCATGAGCTCGCGGGCCATATCGACGACGCCCAGGTTCCAGCCGCCGTCCCCCGAGATGAACAGGGCGACGTGGGACGGGCGCGGGGTCTGATGGTAGACCGTCACCTTGCCGAAGGGCTCGAGATCGAACGTCTCTTCGGTGGCGGCGGCGGGGAGAGCGAAGGCGAGGAGGAGAAGGCCGGCTGCGAACGTCTGTTTCATAGGGGGCTCATTGTGCACCAACCCCGCTCCCGGGCGAAGCCCCGTTCGGGCGATTGAGAATCCACTCGGCGACCGGACCGTAGTCCTTGCCGACGATGTGCCCCCCCGGCCGGATCAGCAGATGGGCGAGGCCGTTGAGGTGGAGACAGAAGCTGTCCTTCTCCTTCCGGCCGTAGGCGCAGAGGATCTCCCGGCCGCGGAGCTTCTCGAGCTCCGGCAGCATCGGCAGGCTGTCGTCCGAGGGCTTGCGGAGCCACTCCGAGGGGTGGAAGTGGAAGTCGGCGGTGCCGGTGGGGCCCATCAGCACGATCAGCGAGACCTTCTCCGCCAGGTCGGGCGGCAGCCGGGTGACCAGGAAGGGCATGACGTCCGCCCCGAACGAGTAGCCGATCAGGATCACCTTCTCCTTGTGCCAGAGCGGGAGGTAGACCCGCAGGACCTTTTCGAGGTCCCGGCCCACCTGGTCGGGCTTCTTGCGCCGGAGGAAGTAGCGGAGCGCGTTCCACCCCACGACGGGAATCCCCCCCTGGGACAGCGACGCGGCGAGCCCTCTGTCGGTTTCCGCCCAGCCGCCATCGCCGCTGAGCAGGACGGCGAACTCGTCCCGCCCCGGCACCTGGGCGGCGGCCGGCACTTCGATGAGCGGCACCCCTTTCACCTTGTCGGTATTGCCGGCGGTCTTGGAGTGCAGGGCTGGCGGTGAGACTTGAGCGAGCAGGGCGGCGGTGAGCAGGACGGCTTGCAGCATGGGCGCACAGGGTAACCCGAACGGGGCGGTTTGTATTCTCGTCCTTTGGCGTAAGATTCCAGTTATACGCACGGTCGCGGAGCCTGCGTATAACTTTCCGGAGATCGTGCCCGTGGCCTTTCAGCGGCTCCCCGAGTCGGTGCAAACCCTCTACGCCGAGCTTCTCGACCAGGTGATCCAGGCCGAGGCGGAGGCGGCGGCCCTGGAAGCTCCCCAGGGCTCGTTCGTCTCCAAGAGCATCAAGGGGAAGACCTACTGGTATCTCCAGCGAATGGAGGGGGGCCGGAAGAGGCAGCAGTACCTCGGCCGCGAATCTCCATCCCTGCTGGCCTGGATCGAGAGCGCCCGGGAGGCCCGCGAACGGCTCGCCGCCGACGCGGGCCAGCGGGCCCGGCTCTGCAGCATGCTCCTCGCGGGAGGAGCGGTGGCCGAGAGCGCGACGGCGGTCCGGGTCCTCTCGCTGATCGCCCAGGCGGGAGTGTTCCGCATGGGAGGAGTCCTCGTCGGTACCCAGGCGTTCAGCGCCTACGGCAACATGCTCGGTGTCCGCTTCGAGCAGCAGGCCTTGCGGACCCAGGACATCGACATCGGGATCGACGTCTCCGTAGAGACGGAGCCTCTAAATGGGTCTATGAGCACCTCGTTCAAGATCCGGGGCCGGGATCTGCGGGTGGACTTCCTGACGCCGCTCCTCGGCCGCGACTCCGAAGAGCCGGTCTTCCTGCCGGCGCTCGGGGTCGCCGCCCATCCGCTCCGGTTTCTGGATTACCTGATCGAGAGCCCCGCGCAGGCTGCGATCGTCGGGCTGGACGGCATCCTGGTCAACGTGCCGGACCCCGCGCGGTTCGCCTTCCACAAGCTCCTGATCTCGCAACGGCGGCCGGTGTCCGAGCAGACCAAGGCCGCGAAGGATCTGCGGCAGGCCGCCGCGCTGATCGAGGTCCTTCTCCAGGATCGTCCCGGGGATCTGCCGATCGCCTGGGAGGCGCTGCATCACAGCCCCGCCGCGGTGAAGGCCGTGCGGGCGGCGATCGATCGGCTTCCGGCGGAGCTGAAGGGACGTCTTGAGGGAGCAACTCCGGCATAGGATACCCCCCATGTCCAGACGACCGGCCGTATTTCTTCTCCTGCTCCTCGCGGCGGCCCTGCCCGCAGCCGCCTCCCAGAAGCCGAAGACCTCGCGCCCCGGCCAGGAGGCCGGCGGCGTCACCCTGCTGCCGAACGGCTGGCGGATCGCCCCGGCCGGCCGCCACATCACCGTGGGGGATCTCCCCCTCGCCATGGCCGAGTCCCCGGACGGCCGCACGCTGGTCATCAGCAACGACGGGTATTCGAAGCCGACCCTCAGTCTGGTTGACCTGAAGACCCTCGACGTCCGGCAGAAGGTCGAGGTGGCGAACACCTGGCTGGGAGCTCTCTGGCACCCGGACGGCAGACGCCTCTACCTCTCCGGCGGCGGCGCCAATACGGTCGAGGAATTCCGGCTCACGGCAAAGGGGCTCGAGGCCGGGAGATCGATCAAGCTGGAGAAGCCGACCGACGCCAGCTTCGTGGGCGGGCTCGCAATCGCTCCGGACGGCTCGCGCCTCTTCGCCGTGCACGCCCTGGGGCAGCTCCTCTCGGAGGTAGACCTCGGGACAGGGCAGGTGGTCAAGAAGGTCGAGCTCCCCGCCGAGGGGTATACGGCCCTGCTGACGCCGGACGGCAAGACCTTGCTCATCTCCCTCTGGGGGGGCGCCAAGATCCTCCTCTTCGACGCCGCCACGCTCGCCCTTCAGGGAGAGATCGCGGTGGGGGAGCATCCCAACGCCATGGCCTTGTCGAAGGACGGCGGCCGTCTCTTCGTGGCCTGCGCCAACACCAACGAGGTCTGGGTGGCCGATCTGGCCACGCGGACGGCGAAGGAGCGCGTCTCGATCGCCCTCGATCCGGCCGCGCCGCCGGGCAGCACCCCCAACGGCCTGGGACTCTCGCCGGACGGCCGCACGCTGCTGGTGGCCGACGCGGACAACAACACGGTCGCCGTGGTGGACGTCTCCCGTCCCGGCGCCGCCGCCGTGCGGGGCTTCATCCCCAGCGGCTGGTACCCCACCGCTGCCCGCTTCAGCAACGACGGCCGGCGGATCTTCATCCTCAGCGGCAAGGGGCTCACCTCGCAGGCCAACCCGCGGGGACCCCAGCCGGGATCTCCCGCCGCGCCGGGCCAGTACGTCGGCGAGATCCTCCACGGGTCGCTCTCCGTCCTGCCGGTGCCGGACGAGAAGGCGCTGGCCGCCTACACCCGGACGGTCTACAAGGTGACCCCCTACACCGCTTCGGGCCGCCTCGCCCCGGCCGGCGCGCCCAAGGGATCGCCGATCCCGGCCCGCGTCCGCGGGGCCTCGCCGATCAAGTACGTCTTCTACGTCATCCGGGAGAACCGCACCTACGATCAGATCCTGGGGGACGTGAAGGAGGGGAACGGCGATGCCAACCTCTGCCTGTTCGGCGAGGAGGTGACGCCCAACGCCCACGCGCTCGCCCGCGACTTCGTGCTCTTCGACAACTTCTATGTCAACGCCGAGGTGAGCTACAGCGGGCACGCCTATTCGACCGGGGCCTACGCCACCGACTTCGTGCAGAAGGTCTGGCCGATGTACTACGGGGATCGCGGCGGCGATTACCTGAGCGAGGGCGGGGGGCCGCTCCGCAACGCCTATGGGAACGTCTCGGCCCCCCGCGACGGCTATCTCTGGGACTCCTGCAACCGGGCGAGCGTCAGCGTCCGGAGCTACGGCGAGTTCGTCGAGAAGGACAAGGAGAACCCGGACAAATCCGTGGCCAGCGTCCCCGGGCTTGCCGGGAAGGTGAATCCCGACTTCGCGGGGTTCGACATGTCCATTCCGGACAGCCGGAGAGTGGAGGTCTGGCTGAAGGAATTTCACCAGTACGAGGCGAACGGCGGCCTGCCGCGGCTCTCCATCATTCGCCTGCCGGCAGACCACACCCAGGGCACCCGTGTCGGCGCGCCGACACCGCGGGCGATGATCGCCGAGAACGACCTCGCCCTGGGCCGGGTGGTCGAGGCGATCTCAAAGAGCCGCTTCTGGAAGGAGTCGGCCATCTTCATCGTCGAGGACGACGCCCAGAACGGCCCCGACCACGTGGACGCCCACCGCTCGGTCGCCCTGGTGGCCAGCCCCTGGGCGCGGCGGAAGGCGGTCGACAGCACCCTCTACACCACCGCGGGAATGCTGCGGACCATGGAGCTCATCCTGGGCCTCCCCCCGATGAGCCAGTACGACGCCGCGGCGGCCCCGATGTACCGCGCCTTCCAGGCGGCGCCGGACCTCACGCCATTCACCCACCGCGAGGCGCGGGTCTCCATTGACGAGACGAACGGCCCGCTGGCCTGGGGCGCCGCCGCCTCCCAGGCGATGGAGCTCGGCGAGGCCGACCTCGCCCCCGAGCTCGAGCTCAACGAGATCCTCTGGAATTCGGTCCGGGGAGCCGATTCGCCCATGCCGCCGCCGGTTCACGCGGCGTTCGTGCGGGGGGTGGGGGAGGGGGATAAGGAGGATGACGATGATTGACATCTTGCCCTCGGAGCGTCCTGCCCTCCGAAGCCTCACCCTCGATCCCTCTCCACTCCGTGGAGAGGGAGGGCCCAGAGAGCGACATTTTTCAGATTCGGCAAGGTCGTCTCTGAAGTAGGTTGTTTAAGCCCCCATTGTTGGGTAGGCCGGAACTAGAGTAGCGTTCGCCTTCGCCGTCGGCGCGCGTTCCCTCAGACGCGGAGCGCTCCCCGTTGGAGGAGCGCTCCATCCCTATGCCTCGTCAGAAAGTGATCAGTTCCGCAGGCAGACGCAGTTGACGTCGTCCCACTCGGCGCAGTTGCCGTCGTGGTAGCAGGGATACTGGCAGTAGCAGGAGTTGGGGTCCCAACTGCCGCCGCTGTCGTAGCAGGACTGCGCACGGGTGCCGTCGGGATCGCAGGGCGGGTCCGGCTGGCCGGCGGTCGAGCAGATGTAGGCCAACCAGATCGTCGCGCCGAAGGTGCCGCAGTACGGGTAGACGCCGCTCTGCGAGCCGCCGTTGCAGTTGGTGAGCTGCTCGGTATCCGAGACGTTGCCGGAACCGTCGGCGACTTGAAAACTGAACCACACGTCTCCCATCGGATCGTCGCAGCATATGGGATCGTGCTCCTGGATGTACTCCTTCACCGAGACGTAGTTGCCGTTGCAGGAGCCGGCCACGGTGACGTAGGGAGTCGAGAGCTGATGCACCCATTGGCTGTCCGAGAGGGACCCGCCGTACCAGGGGCCGTAAGGGTCGTAGGACTGCGAATGCCAGGTGTCGCAACTGCAGACGTTGCCCCATTCGCCGGGATTACTGGTGCTCGGGCCGTGGAAGCAGGTTACATGGTCGTCCGGGCACGACTGGTGCTGATGGTAGGCGCCGCCGCCGAAATAGAGATCGACGTCGCCGGTCATCGCGCCGATACCGGCCGAGTGCGCCGAGTCGACGTTGTTGCTGCAGACGCCGTGGCTCGCGTGGTTGTTGCACTCGAGCCCCCACCAGGGATCCATCCACCGGTACCCGCTGTAGACCGACAAGGCGCAGGTGCAGGTCTGGCTCTTCGAGAGCAATTGCCGCCCGAGCCTGGCGGCGGGTGGGGACGTCTCGCGCCGGCCGCTGCGAAACTCCCGCACGGAGAATCCGGTGGCCTGACGGAAGCGCCGCTCCACGTCGGCGCTCTCCGCTTTCATGGCGCGGCAATCTCCGGCATTGAGGAGGCCGAGGCTGCACTTGTCTTCGCCGATCTCCAGATGCGCGGCCTGGAGGAGGAGATCCGTCAGCGCCTCGGCCGAGGCTTTCACGCCCATCGTGCCCATGCGCTGTTTCACCTCGGCGAGGACGTCCTGGCGCTGCCGCAGCGCCAACTCCAGCTCCCGGCGCGGGATCGAATCGGCGAGCGCCCGCGCCTGCGCGTCCGTCCTCGCCGCTACGCCGCCGCTCCGCGGCTCTTCTCCGAGGACCAGGGAGGCGGTCAACAGCATTCCCAATCCCAACACGCTGCATAGGGTTTCGTGTTTCCGAGCCATCGGTTGCCTCCTCCCGGTAACGGGCCCCGCGCCGTCAATTCGGCCGCGGCCCTGGTACCAGGCTTCTATAGGATGCTTGCATATGCAAGGCGCGTGCGGGCCGAGCGGCGGCAGGCCGCCGCCCTGTCAGGTAGCAGAGGACGCCCGCTTACGCTGCGCGGCCGCCTGCATCGAGCGGATGAAGAACGGGTACAACGGCACGCTCACCAGCAGGTGCGGGGGGTGGGGGAGGGGGATAAGGAAGACGATAATGATGATTGACGCGGTCCGGCGGGTCAGAAGGCGTAGGCCAGAGGGCCCCTCCCCTCCCAGGCTGGCAAAAATCCCGCTATTTTGGGTAGCCTCAAGCGGGGCAATTCTGTCTACACTGATCCCGGCGCGATCCTGGATCGGCCTGGGCCGCGCGACTGGAGGAGACGAGATGCCTGCCAAATACGTCTACGCGTTCGGTGGTGGCTCGGCGGAAGGGGACGGAACCCAGAAAAATCTTCTCGGGGGAAAGGGCGCCGGTCTCGCGGAGATGAGCCGGCTCGGCATCCCCGTTCCTCCAGGCTTCACGATCACGACCGAGGTCTGCACGTTTTACCAGGAGCACGACAGCTCCTACCCCGAGAGCCTGGAGAGCGAGGTCGCGGAGCAACTGGCGCGGCTGGAGGAGCAGGCCGGCCAGCGCTTCGGCGATCCCGGGAATCCGCTGCTGGTCTCGGTGCGCTCCGGCGCGCCGCGGTCGATGCCGGGGATGATGGACACCATCCTCAACCTCGGCCTCTCCGAGGAGGTCGTGGCCGCCTGGACCGGCCGCGGCGAGGACGCCCGCTTCGTGCTCGACGCCTACCGCCGCCTGCTCACCATGTACGGCGACGTGGTGATGGAGGTGCCGCATGCGGAATTCGAAAAGATCCTCGGTAACGCCCGCCGAAGCCAGGGCGCCGCCAACGACGCCGAGCTGACTGCGGAGTCGCTGCGCAAGGTGGCGGACGGCTTCAAGGAGCTGATCGAGCGGCGCTGCGGCAAGCCGTTCCCCCAGGAGCCGCGCGAGCAGCTCTGGGGGGCCATCGGCGCCGTCTTCGCGAGCTGGAACAACCCCCGCGCCCGCGAGTACCGGAAGATCGAGAAGATCTCTGACGCCCTCGGCACCGCCGTCAACGTGCAATGCATGGTCTTCGGCAACCGGGGCAACGACTGCGCCACCGGCGTCGCCTTCACCCGCAACCCGGCTACCGGCGAGAAGAAGGTCTACGGCGAATACCTGACCAACGCCCAGGGGGAGGACGTGGTGGCCGGCATCCGCACGCCGAAGCCGATCGTCGGGAGCGACGGCCCAAAGGGGGAGCAGTCGGGGCTGGGGGCCGACTTCCCCGAGGCGAATCGCCAGCTCCAGGAGATCTGCGACAAGCTGGAGCGCCACTACCGCGACATGCAAGACGTCGAATTCACCATCCAGCACGGCAAGCTCTACATGCTGCAGACCCGGGCCGGCAAGCGCACAGGCCCCGCGGCCGTGCGCGTCGCCGTCGAGATGGTGGAGGAGGGGGTGCTCGACCAGCGCGAGGCGATCGACCGCGTCCAGCCCGAGCAGCTCGCGCAGCTCCTGGCGCCGGAATTCGACGCCGACCAGAAGAAGCAGGCGATCGCCGGGGGCGCGCTGCTCGCCCACGGTCTCCCCGCCGGTCCGGGCGCCGCCTCCGGACGGATCGCCCTCACCGCCGAGCGGGCGGCCGAGATGGCCGCCGCCGGCCCCGTGCTGCTGGTGCGGGCCGAGACCTCTCCCGAGGACATCGTCGGCATGCACGCCTCGGCCGGCATCCTGACCTCCCGCGGCGGCATGACCTCGCACGCCGCCGTGGTCGCCCGCGGCCTCGGCAAGCCCTGCGTGGTGGGCGCCGGGGACCTCGACGTCGACGAGGAGGCGGGGACCGTGAAGGCCGGCGACCGCACCCTGCGCGAGGGGGACGAGATGTCGATCGACGGCACCACCGGCGAGGTGATCGCCGGAGCCATCGCCACCCGCACCTCCGAGATCCTGCGCGTGCTGCTCGACGGCGGCGAGCCCTCGCCCGCGGCCCGCGGCTTCTCCCGGCTCCTCGACTGGGCCGACGCCGAGCGCCGGCTGCGCATCCGCGCCAACGCCGACACCCCGCACGACGCCCGGGTGGCCGCCGCCCTGGGCGCCCAGGGGATCGGCCTCTGCCGCACCGAGCACATGTTCTTCGCCGACGAGCGCATCCCCTGGGTGCGGCAGATGATCCTGGCGGAGAATGCGGAGACCCGCGCCGCCGCGCTCGCTAGGCTCCTCCCCATGCAGCAGCAGGACTTCGAGGGGATCTTCGCGGCCCTCGGCGGCCTGCCGGTCACCATCCGGCTGCTCGATCCGCCGCTCCACGAGTTCCTGCCGCACGAGGAGAAGGCCCTGCGCGTGCTGGCCGAGCAGATGGGGATCGATCCCGCCGCCGTCAAGGCCCGGGCCGAGGCGCTGGCCGAGGCCAACCCCATGCTGGGCCTGCGCGGCTGCCGCCTGGGGATCACCGCCCCGGAGATCTACGAGATGCAGGTCGAGGCGATCGTCCGCGCCGCCGCCGTCCGCGCCATGGCGGGGGAGCCGGTGCGTCCGGAGATCATGGTCCCCCTGGTCGGCACCGAGGCCGAGATCGTCCGCCTGCGGGAGATGATCGCGGCCACCGTCGACCGCGTCCTCCAGGAGGAGGGGGTACGGCTGGAGATCCTCGTCGGCACCATGATCGAGGTGCCGCGCGCCGCCCTGGTGGCCGGCGAGATCGCCAGGCACGCCGACTTCTTCTCCTTCGGCACCAACGACCTGACGCAGATGACCTACGGCTACTCGCGCGACGACGCCGGCCGCTTCCTGCCGCAGTACATCAAGTCCAAGGTGCTGCCGTTCGACCCCTTCCAGCAGATCGACGAGGAGGGGGTGGGGCAGCTCGTCCGCCTGGCCTGCGAGCGCGGGCGCGAGACGCGGCCGGACCTCCATCTCGGCGTCTGCGGCGAGCACGGCGGCGACCCGCAGTCGATCGACTTCTTCGAGCGGACCGGCCTCGACTACGTCTCCTGCTCCCCCTACCGGGTGCCGATCGCCCGGCTGGCCGCGGCGCGGTCGACCCTCGCCCGCAAGGCGAAGGCCGAGGAGGCGCTGAAGACGCCGAAGCCCGTTCCCCAGGCCGCCACCGGACGCCCCGCCCCGATCACCGCGATCGCGGCGGCTCCCGCCCAGGGGTGACCGGAGCCGGCCCGCTCTTTGCACAAGGCCTCGGAAGGAGGTACCGCGATGGACGACTCCGAACGGAGCTACGGATACAGCGAGGACATCTACCACGGCCAGCACGACCGCAAGGACGACAAGAGCTACGAGTACGGCGCGGAAGACCCCGAGGAGACCCAAGGGCAGGAGCTGAGCCCCGAGGAGCAGGCGATCCACATCGAAGGCTCCCACGCTGGCGAGGAGCCCGTCGCCTCGGGCGATAAGGGCTCCTATGACTACGGCCGCAACGGAGAGTACGCCTCCACGGACTCTTTCACCTGGGACATCCCGGGGACCGACGTCGAGCGGGAGAAGGTGGCCTCGGAGACCAAGGTGCGGCTGGATGAGCGGGAGGAGCGCCTGGCCGAAGAGCGCCTGGAGCCCGCCAAGCGCCAGCCGTAGAGGGCAAAGTACGGCGTTTCCCCGATGGTGGCCTTTGGGCGTCTTGCCCTTCGAGGCCTCACCCCTGGCCCCCTCTCCACTGGCGTGGAGAGGGGGAACCTTCCTGAGCCCGTCTTGCCGAATCAGACAAACTTCGATCTCTGGGCCCTCCCTCTCCACGAAGTGGAGAGGGACCGAGGGTGAGGCTTCGGAGGGCAGACCGCTCCGGCCTGCAAGGATGTGCTGGGGACCAGTGTAGACTCGTCCTGAAGCGACTTATCTCTCCTCCATGTCCCGCATCCACCTCCTCCCCGACCCCCTGGTCAGCCAGATCGCCGCCGGCGAGGTGGTGGAGCGTCCCGCCTCCGTGGTCAAGGAGCTGGTCGAGAACGCGCTCGACGCGGGCGCCGGGCTGATCGAGATCCAGCTCGAAGGGGGCGGCAAGGCGCGCATCGCCATCGGCGACGACGGCTCCGGCATGGGACGCGACGATGCCCTCCTCGCCTTCGACCGCCACGCCACCAGCAAGATCGCCAGCTTCGACGACCTCGAGCGCGTCGCCACCCTCGGCTTCCGGGGGGAGGCGCTCGCCTCGATCGCGTCCGTGGCGCGGGTCGAGATGACCACCGCCGAGCAACCGGGAGAGGGGCACCGGGTGGTGATCGAAGGGGGACGGGTGCGGGTGGCCGAGCCGTTCGCCCGGCCGCGCGGCACCACGATCGAGGTCCGCTCCCTCTTCTTCAACGTGCCCGCCCGGCGGAAGTTCCTCAAGGCCCCGCAGACCGAGCTGCGCCGCTGCGTCGACGTGGTGCAGGGGTACGCCCTGGCGCGGCCGGACGTCCGTTTCCAGGTCTTCCACGAGGGGCGGGAGCTGTTGGACGCCCTGCCGGCTCCGGGCACGGCGGCGGGCTCGCGCGAGCGCATCGGCCAGATCTTCGGCCCCGAGCTGGCCCGCGAGCTGGCCGAGATCCCCGCGAGCAGTGGGGAAATCGGGGGAGGGGAGGAGGCGATCCGCGGCTTCGTGGGGACCCCCGCGACCGCGCGCGGCCGGCGGCACTTCATCTACGTGAACCGCCGCCTGATCCGCGACCGCGCCGTGCTCGCCAACTTCTACCGCGCCGTGCGCGACGAGTGGCGGAGCGAGGACTTCCCGGCCCTCTTCCTCTTCCTCGACATCGCGCCGGAGGAGGTCGACGTCAACGTCCACCCGCAGAAGGCGGAGGTCCGCTTCCGCGATCACGCTCTGCTCGACCGCGTCTACGGCGCCCTCCGCCGCGCCCTGGAGCGCGCCCGCGGCGAGGAGGCCGCCCCGCTCCGGCCCCCCGCCGCCGAGCCCTACGTCCCCTTCGCCTGGCAGGGGCTGGGAGAGAAACGCGCTTCGTCCTGGGATTCCCCTCGCGAATCTCCAGGGATGCCCGCCGTCGTAGAGCTCCCCGTCATCCCCACCCGGCTTGCCACGCCGTCCTACGTCCCCATCGAAAGAGCGATCGTGCCGCTCTCCGGGCGTAGCGGCGAGGCCCGCCCCTTCCGCCTGCTCGGCCAGTACAAGGGGACGCTGATCATGCTGGAGGGGCCGGACGGCCTCTATCTGATTGACCAGCACGTGGCGCACGAGCGCATTCTCTTCGAGCGCCTGCGCCGGGCCATGGCCGCCGAGCGCCCACCGGTGCAGCACCTCCTCTCGCCGGTCCTTCTCGACCTCTCCCCGGCCGAGAGGCTGCGGATCCACGAGCTCGCCGCCGGTCTCGAAGAGCACGGCTTCGCGATCGCGGCCCTCTCCGGAGGCACCCTGGCGCTCACCTCGGTCCCGGCGGTCCTCTCCATAGGCGACGCCGAGAGACTGCTGCGCAGCCTGGCCGCCGATTCCGGGGACGGCACCGCGGGGGCGGACGATCTATCCCGGGAGATCCTGGAGAGCCTCGCCGCCAGCATGGCCTGCAAGGCGGCGGTCAAGATGCACCATCCGCTCTCCGCGCCCGAGATGGAGGCCCTGGTCGCCGAGCTCTTCACCGCCGAGCAGCCCTACGCCTGCCCCCACGGCCGCCCGATCGTGCTCCAGATGACCGACTCGGATCTGGAGCGGCGGTTCGGGCGGCGGTAGGTTCCGTGTCCCCCATCTGAAATGAATCCGAGGTTTCGGCCACTTCTTTATGGTGCAATGAAGCGCCGAAGTCCCGGAGAAACGATGATGATCGGCAAGTCTCTCGCCCTGTCCGCCCTGCTCACCGTCCTGGCCGCCTCCGCCGCTGTCGCGGTTGACGAGGGGAACACCAAGCCGAAGCTCGACTCGGCGTATGTGAACTGGAGTGTGTCCTCGGCGGATGCCATCAACCAAACCTCAGTTGCAGGCAACATCAAGGGTGTCTCCTGTCACTTTGACGCTACGACGGCATCAGGAGGTTGGGGGTCCGTGGTCTTTACCGTCAACGGCGGAACCGCCCAGACCATCACCGTCTACGCCTACGACTACCAGGCCGACAGCAGCGGCAATGTCTGGACCGGCTGGATTCCGATGAATATCCGCTTCAGCTCCAGCATCCGCGTCCAAGTCCAACGTGGCTCTGGTCAGCTCGCCTGCACGGTGAGCTGGGCTCTCGACTGATCGCACCTCCACCTCGACTCTGCCGTGAGCCGGCTCTGCGGAGGCCGGCTCACGGCGAGGCAGAGCCCGTACCTTGCGGCATCGAGTCGCTCCCGCTGCTATCCTTCCCCCCGTCATGCCATTCGGCCGCCGCGACACCACCCCTCTCGAGAAGCGCCTGGGCCATCGGTTCAAGCGGCTCGACCTCTTCCAGCTCTCGCTGACCCACCGCTCCTGGGCCAACGAGCAGGGGATCCCCGAGCACTACGAGCGGCTGGAGCTCTTGGGCGATGCCGTCCTCGGGATGGTCACCGTCGAGTGGCTCTACGCCAACCATCCCGAGCTCCCGGAGGGGGAGCTGTCCAAGCACAAAGCGCAGCTCGTCAGCCGCGACACCCTGGCCAAGCACGCCCTGGAGATGGACCTGGGACCCTCTCTGCGCATCGGGGTGGGGGAGGACCGCTCGGGAGGACGCACCAAGCCCTCCCTGCTCGCCGACTCCATGGAGGCGGTGTTCGGCGCCCTCTACCTCGATGGCGGGCTGGAGGCGGCCCGGAAGGCGATCCTCCCCATGCTGGAGAACGCCTTCGACGAGCGCGTCCGGCAGGTGGTGACCGACGCCAAGACCCAGCTTCAAGAAGTGGCCCAGGCGCTCGGCTGGGACCTCCCCGACTACCGGCTGACCGACTCCACCGGTCCGGACCACAACAAGACCTTCGTCGTCGAATGCTGGCTGGCCGGCCAGCTCTGGGGGCGGGGCGAGGGGCCGAGCAAGAAGATCGCCGAGCAGCGCTCCGCCGCGGACGCGCTGGTGAAGATTCCCGAGACGGAGGCCGAGGAGTAGAGACGACCGGCACCCTCCTTGCTTGAGGTCCCGGGCATGGAAACCCGTGTCGCGAGCAGGACGCCCCGCCAGCCCGGATGGCGGAGCCTGGACGTGCTCCGGGCGGCGGCGCTGGTGATGGGGCTCTATCTCCTCCTGCGCCTCCTCTGGGTGGCGCACGACCTGATCTTCATCACCTTCCTGGGGATTCTCTTCGGGCTCGCCGTGGCGCGCGGGGCGGACCTCCTGGAGCGCTTCCGGATCCCCCGGGGGGTGGGGGCGGTGCTCATCGTGATCGCCTTCCTGGGCGTGATCGCCGGCCTGGGAGCCTGGGCGGCGCCGACCCTGCGGGCGCAGTCGGGCGAGCTCCAGACGCTGCTCCCCCAGGCGATCGACCGGCTGGAGGGGTGGGTCGACAGCCACCGGGACGGAGTCATCGGGCAGATCATGCCACCTCCCACACCGGCGGCTCCCGCCCAGCCGCCCACGGAATCCCCGCGGCCGTCCGGCTCTCCGCGCGGCCTGCCCGGGAGCCTGCAAGGCCAGCTCGGCGCCGTGGGCCGCTATCTCTTCTCCTTCCTCTCCTCGACCATCGCCGTGGTGGGAGGCCTGCTGCTGATCCTCTTCACCGCGATCTACGTCGGCGCCGAGCCGGACCTCTACCACCAGGGGCTGCTGCACCTCTTCCCCCACGCGGCGCGCCCCCGCGCGGACGAAGTCCTCGGGGCCATCGGCTTCACCCTGCGCCGCTGGCTGGTGACGCAGCTCATCATGATGGCCTCGATCGGGGTGGCCACCGCGATCGGCCTGAGCCTGCTCGGCGTCAAGGCGGCGCTCGCGCTGGGCCTGATCGCGGGGCTGCTCGAGTTCATCCCGATGCTGGGGCCGATCCTCAGCGCCGTCCCCGGCATCGCGATGGCGTTCCTCGACTCGCCGCAGAAGGCCCTCCTGGTGGCCCTGGTCTACTGGGCCGTGCAGTTCCTGGAAGGGCACATCCTGCAGCCGCTGCTGATGAAGCGCGGGGTCGACCTGCCGCCGGTGGTCACCCTCGTCGGCCTCTCCCTGATGGCGATCGTCTTCGGCTTCCTGGGGATGCTGGTCGCCGTCCCCGTCCTCGCCGCCGTCATGGTGGCGATCAAGATGCTCTACGTCGAGGACGTGGTGGGGGACGACATCCAGGTCATGAACAGCCCCGACGCCCCCATTCCACCGGGCAAGCCGGCGCACCCGGCGGCGTAGGACCGAGATCGCGCGCGGAAGCCTGAGATTCCGTTCCGGAAGCTCAAGATTCGCCGCCAGAAGCACGAGATTCTTCTCCAGAGCCTCCAGCTTCTCTGTCAGAAGCACGAGATTCCAGGCGGGAAGCACTGGTTTCCCCCACAGAAGCACCCGATTCTCCACCGGAACCACAAGATTCTTCTTCGGAATTCTGAGATTTTCGGCCCGAAATCCTGCTTCCGGGCCTGACAAGGGAGATTTTTGTATCGATTGCAGTGCCGGAGGTGCGACAATCCATGCATTGCCGAAAAAAAGTTCCCAGTTCTGGTGGATTGACCCCAAGATTTCTATGACTACCATTAGGCACTATCGACGTCATCAAGACGACGATAGCGGAATCCAGGAGCACGGGAGCTCTATGAAGGAGTATCCAGTGCTGTTAGGGGCCGCTCAATTCTTAATAGGGAGACGGTCATGGCAGCGAAAGGTCAGTCGTATGCGGAGAAGCACAGTCGTTGGCAGGTGCTCATCACGAACGCGAAGCCGGGCGTTCCGGACATGCCGTACATCGAGACGGACGTGACGGCGCTCGAGCAGAAGCTCGGGGACGTGAGAGCTCTCGAGAGCAAGCAGGAGGATCTGCGGTCTCAGGTGAGGGATCTGGTGAAACAGGTCCAGACAGCCACCCGGGAAGGCGAGAAGATCCGAAATCGTCTGGGCGCCACCTTGAAGGGGAAGTACGGCTTCCAGAGCGACACGCTGGTGAAGTACGGCTTCAAGCCCCGCCCGCAGAACATCCGCCGTGGAGCGAACAAGCCCACACCGGAGCCGCCGACGGTGCAAGGCTCGGCGCAAGGCCAAGCGGGAAGTAAGCCGGAGGGCGGTGCGAAGTAGGGCAGCCGCTCACGGTGCTGAGGTAGGTCACCGGGGGGCCGGAGGGTCCCCCGGTGTTTCTCTGACCTCCCTCGGGCCGGTAAGATACGCCCCGTGTCCCAGATTCAGCCGTCCCTCCGCAGTGTCCTCGACGCTCTCACCAAAGCCCGTCTCGTCGCGATCGGCCGCGACTTCGGCGTATCCGTTCCTTCGTCCGCGACTAAAGAGTCTCAGTTGGAGAGGCTCCTCGATTCCAAGCAGGTGAGCTTTCCGGAGCTCCTCCGCTCCCTCGGCCGCGACGAGCTCAAAGAGATCTGCCGGGCTCACGGGCTCGACGACTCCGGCCGCGCCCGCCCGGCCCTCATGGGCCGCCTGCTCCAAGCCCACGGGCTCGACGAGCCGCCGCCCGCGAGCGCCTTCGCCCGGAGGGACGCCCCGCGCTATCTGCCGGAGAAGAACGACATCGTGCGGGTGCGCCACCGGCAATATCTGGTGGAGGAGGTGCTCGCGCCAACGGAGGAGGGCGAGCACACCCGCGTCGCCCTCGTCTGCCTGGATGACGACGCCCAGGGCCGCCGTCTGGAGGTCCTCTGGGAGCTGGAGCTCGGCGCCGCCGTGCTCTCGGAGTCGCAGGGCCCCCGCGTGGTCGAGCGGCTCGATCCGCCGCGCCGGTTCGCGGCTTACCTCAACGCCCTGCGCTGGAGCGCCGTCACCGCCACCGACGCCCGTCTCTTCCAGGCCCCTTTCCGCGCCGGCATCAAGCTGATCGATCACCAGCTCACGCCGCTCAAGAAGTCGCTGGAGCTCCCCCGCGCCAACCTTTTCATCGCCGACGACGTCGGCCTCGGAAAGACCATTGAGGCCGGGCTGGTGCTCCAGGAGCTGACGCTGCGCCAGCGGGTGGATTTCGTCCTCATCGTCTGTCCCGCCGTGCTCTGCCTCCAATGGCGCGACGAGATGGAGCGCCGCTTCGGCCTCCGCTTCGAGATCTACAACCGCGCTTTCGTCGCCCGCCGGCGCCAGGAGCGCGGCTTCGCCGTCAATCCCTGGGCGACCCACAACCGGTTCATCATCTCCTACCATACCCTGCGCCGTCCCGAGCATCGCGATCCGCTCCTCGTCCGCCTCGGCGACTCCTCCGGCCGCCGCCTCGCCAAGAGCCTGCTGATCCTCGACGAGGCCCACACCGCGGCCCCCTCCACGGCCAGCAAGTACGCCATCGACTCCGGCGTCACCCGCATGGTGCGTGAGGTGGCCCGCCGTTTCGAGAACCGCCTCTTCCTCTCGGCGACCCCGCACAACGGCCACTCAAACAGCTTCTCGGCCCTGCTCGAGATTCTCGACCCGCAGCGCTTCACCCGCGGCGTAGCTATCGAGCCCCGGCAGCTCGATCCCGTGATGGTGCGCCGCCTCAAGTCCGACCTGCGGGCCCTCAAGATCGGCGACTACCCTGAGCGCCGGGTGGTGCGGATCGATCTCCGCCACGAGGACGGCGCCTGGCAGGGCCAGCACGTCGAAGGCGCTGATGCCGACGCCGAGCGCGGGCCGGCCATTCCCCTTGGCGCCGCCGAGCCCGTCGAGCTCCGGCTCGCCGAGTTGCTGGCCGAATACACCGCGCTCATGCAGCCCCGGCAGGGCAAAAAGGGACGGCTGGTCTTCATCAATCTCCAGAAGCGGCTGCTGAGCAGCGTCGAGGCCTTCCACCGCACCCTGGAGCTCCACGCCCGGGCGGTGGGGCAGGGCGCCTACGATGCCGATCCGGAGGACGACCAACCCCTCCTCTCCGGCCTCTCCGCGGATGAGGAGGACGAATACGGCGCCGAGGAGGAGGCGGACTCCGAAGCCGCGGCCGAGGTGACCTCTGGCTCCCGCCATCTCCAGACCCCACAGGGCCGGGCTCGCCAGATCCTCGACGAGATGCTCAGCCTCGCCGGCCGCTCCCGGTTCGCGGCGGACGCCAAGGTCCTCGCCCTCCTCGACTGGATCCGCCGCCACCAGTGCCCGGCCGTCCGCCTCGGCGGCGCCGTGGGCTCGAAGGAGGAGCGCCGCTGGACCGGCCGCCGCGTGATCGTCTTCACCGAATACGCGGATACCAAGCGCTACCTGGCCCAACTGCTCCGCGCCGCCTTCGCCGGCACCGCGGACGACGATCAGCGCATCCTGGAATTCCACGGCGGCCTCACCGACGCCCGCCGCGAGGAGATCCAGCGCGCCTGGAACAGCCCGCCCGAGGATCACCCCGTCCGCATCCTCCTCGCCACCGACGCCGCCCGCGAAGGGGTGAACCTCCAGGGCGCCTGCGCCGACCTGTTCCACTTCGATATCCCCTGGAACCCCGCCCGCATGGAGCAGCGCAACGGCCGCATCGACCGCACCCTCCAGAGCGAGCCGGTGGTGCGCTGCCACTACTTCGCCTATCCGCAGCGCCCGGAGGACCACGTCCTCCGCCTGCTCGTGCTCAAGGTGGACCGCATCCGTCGCGAGCTCGGCTCCCTCTCGGCCGTGGTGATGGAGAGCCTCTCCAAGGCGATGGACGCCGGGATCTCGCCGGAGACCGCCGAGGCCCTCGACCAAGCCGAGGAGCTCGGCGGCCGGCGCCAGACCGCCGAGGCCGAGCTCGAAGCCGAGCGCGCCGACCGCGGCAAGCTCCAGCGGGAGATCGAGGAGGCCGACCGCATCCTCAACAGCTCCCGCAAGGTCCTCGACCTCGATCCCGACCTCCTGCGCGAGCTGGTGGACGCCGGCCTGGAGCTGGCCGGCGCGGGCCGGCTCACCCCCGCCGATCCCGACCCGCACGAGCCCGAGGTGCCCGTCTACCAGCTCCCCGAGCTGCCCGAGGCCTGGCAGGAGACGCTCGACCCCCTGCGCCCGCCCCGGGGCCGGAACGAGCCCCTCTGGGAATGGCGGCGCAAGAAGCCCCAGCCCGTCATCTTCAAGCCCCTGAAACGGATGACCTCCGAGCGCGTCCACCTTCATCTCCAGCACCCATTCGTGCAGCGCGTGCTCTCCCGCTTCCTGGCCCAGGGGTACGGCGCCCACGACCTCTCCCGGGTCACCGTGCTGCGCAACCCGCACGACGCCCTCCCCCGGGTGCTCGCCTTCGGCCGGCTCTCCCTCTTCGGCCCCGGCGCCGCCCGCCTCCACGACCAGCTCGTGGCCGTGGCCGCCCGCTGGCTCGACAGCGGCGGCCCGGGCCACCTGGAGCCGTTCGCCGACGCCGCGGACCGCGAAGCCGTCGCCACCCTGGAACGGCTGCTGCGCGAATCGTCCCCCACGGCGGGCGGCGATCCCCTGTCCGGCATCCCCCCCGCCGTGCGCGAGCGCTTCCGCCTCGCCGCCCCCGGTGACTTTGCCGCCCTCTGGCCCCACATCCAGGACGAGGCCGACCACCTCGTCCACGACGCCGAACGCAAGCTCGCCGCCCGCGGCGAGAAGGAATCCGCCGACCTCCGCCGCATCCTCCAGGACCAGCGCTCCGCCATCCGCCGCACGCTCGAAGAGAGGCAGCAGCTCACCCTCGACTTCGGCAAGGCGGAGGACGAACAGCGCGATCAATTCGAGCAGGACAAGAAATTCATGGAAGGACGCCTCTCCGCCATCGACCGCGAGATCGAGACCGAGCCCGCGCAGATCCGCGATCTCTACCAGATCGTCCTCCGCCGGCTGGTCCCCGTGGGGCTCGTCTATCTCTGGCCGGAGACGCGCGGGTGAGCGGCTTCGAGACCGACTGGCACGAGACCTGGCTCGGCATGGCCCAGCCCACCGAGGGGCTGGTCGTCTCCATCCCCGTGCTCGTGGACGCTCAGTGCATGCGGACGCTGCCCCTGGAGGTCCAGCGGACGCTGCTGGATCTCTGCCCGCGCGTGGACGGCCGCCAGGAAGGGGACGGACCCCGCCATATCCGCGACCTGGGCGCCTTCCTTGCCGGGCTGCTCGACCTGCGCCCCGAGGATTTCGATTTCGGCGAGGCCCTTCCCGAAGACCTCGCCCTCTACGTCCCCGAGGGGCGGCAGACGATCCGTCCCACCCTCGCTCTACGCAAGCTTGGCCCGGTGGAGGAGCCCGAGAGCGCGGGCGGGCCGGCCGATGCCAGCACTCCCGCCAGCCGCGCGGGCTCGCGCTATCTCCTGCTCCTCTGGGACCTTCCGGACGGCCTCCCTCTCGACAAGCCCGAGACGAAGACCGGCCTCTGGGACTACCCGCCGGCCCAGAAATTCGAGCGCCTCCTGCGCCATACCCGCGTGCCCATCGGCCTGCTCACCAACCGCCGCGCCGTGCGCCTCGTCTACGCGCCCCACGGCGAATCCGTGGGCTCGATCACCTTCAAGATCGACGACATGGCCAGCGTCGGCGGCCGGGCGCTGCTGGACGCCTTCGTCATGCTGCTCTCCTCCCAGCGGCTGTTCGGCGCCGCCGAGGGCCAGCGCCTCCCCGCGCTCCTCGCCGAGAGCCGCAAGCGGCAGGCGAACGTCACCAAGGAGCTGGCCGAGCAGGTCCTCCAGGCCATCGAGACCCTCCTGCACGGCTTCGAGGCCGCCGCCGAGCGCGACGGCGGCGACGGGCTCGAAGACGCCCTCCGCCAGGAAGGCGACCACCTCTACGGCGGGCTCCTCACTGTCTTGCTGCGCCTGGTCTTCCTCCTCTACGCCGAGAGCAAGGGGATGCTCCCCGTCGAGCACCCCTTCTATGCCGAGAGCCTCTCCGTCTACGGCCTCTTCGACCAGCTCCAGGAGGACCACGGCGCCTTTCCGGATTCCATGTCCCTCCGCTTCGGCGCCTGGGACCGCCTCGTCGCCCTCTTCCGCGCGATCTACTTCGGCGCCCGGCACGGCGACCTCCACCTGCCCGCCCGCCGGGGACAGCTCTTCAAGCCGGACGAATTCCCCTTCCTCGAAGGCTGGAGCCGGGGCGGCAGCGCCCCCGTCCGCCTGGCCGAGGACCGCGCCGCCGTCCGTGTCCCCTCGATCGACGACGCCACCATCTACCGTGTCCTGGAGAAGCTCATCGTCTTCCAAGGCCAGCGCCTCTCCTACGCCGCCCTCGACGTCGAGCAGATCGGCAGCGTCTACGAGGCCGTGATGGGTTACCACGTCCAGCGCATCTACGCTCCCGCCGTCTGCCTGCGCCCCAAGCGCGTCTGGGTGACGGCGCGGGAAGCGCTCGACCAGCCCTCCGGACGCCGCGCCAAATGGCTTCAGGAGACCGCGATCTTGCCCAAGAAGGAGGCCAAGAAGCTGGCAGGCGCGCTCGCGTCCGCGGCCTCGGAAGAGGAAGCCCTGAAGATCCTCGACGGCCATGGCGTCAAGAAGAAGGAGCGAGCCCGCCCCGGCCGGCTCGTCCTCCAGCCGGGCGCCGAGCGCCGGCGGACCAGCAGCCACTACACGCCGCGCAGCCTCACCGAGCCCATCGTCCGCAAGACCCTGGAGCCGCTCCTCGCCACCATGGGACCGGAGCCGCCGTCCGAGCTCATCCTGAGCCTGCGGATCTGCGATCCCGCCATGGGTTCCGGTGCCTTCCTCGTGGAAGCCTGCCGCTTCCTGGCCGACCAGCTCGTCGCCGCCTGGACCCGCGAAGGCCGCATGGAGCTGATCGCTGCGGCCCATGAGGACGTCATCAATCACGCCAAGCGCCTGGTCGCCCAGAAGTGCCTCTATGGCGTGGACAAGAACCGCTTCGCCGTCAACCTCGCCAAAGTCTCGCTCTGGCTGGAGACCCTCTCGAAGAATCTCCCCTTCACCTTCCTGGATCACGCCCTGCGCCACGGAGACTCCCTGGTGGGCTTGAGCTTCGACCAGATCCGCGGCTTCCATTGGGACCCCGAAAAACAGCTCGATCTCGCCACCAAGGCCCTGGAGGAGGCGCTGAATGAAGCCATAGCGCTCCGCCAGGAGATCCAGGCGCTCGCCGAAGACGACTCCGATCCCGAAGCACCGAGAAGGAAAGAGAAGCTCCTGGAGGACGCCGAGGACGCTACAGGCAAGGCGCGCCTGATCGGTGACCTCGTGATCGGAGCCTTCTTCTCCTCGACCAAGAACAAGGAGCGCAAACAGGAACTCAACCGTCGCTGGACCTTGGTCCAGGCCTGGCTCGAAAGCGACCTGCCGCCCTCCGAGGAACTCCTGGAGATGCAGCAGGAGATCCGGGAGCGGGTCCCCACGTTTCATTGGATGTTGGAGTTTCCGGAAGTGTTCTACGCCGAGCGGCCGGACCCTCTGGAGGAGGGGATGCCCAACAAGGCCGCGTGGATGGATGCGTTCGTCGGGAATCCACCGTTCGCGGGGAAGAACGAGATAACCGCCTTTGGAGGGCCGGCTTATTTAACCTGGCTCCAGGCGATTCACAAGGAGGCTCACGGAAACTCTGACTACAGCGCCCATTTCTTTCTCCGCACCACCGACTTTTTGGGTACTCATGGCACAGTGGGTCTCATTGCCACGAAAACCATTGCCCAAGGTGACACCCGCAGCACCGGGCTCCAGAAGCTCGTGGGTAGCGGACTCGTTATCTATGAAGCAATTCGTAGACTTCGTTGGCCAGGTACGGCGAACGTTATCGTGGCAGTCGTCCATCTCGCAAAGGGAAGGGCCATAAAAAATATAGGCGTATGCTGTCTGAACGGGGTAGAGGTGGCCATCATCAACTCCAGGTTGCGGTCCAGGCCAGAGCGACCTGACCCCGAGAAGCTGGCCGCTAACTCCAATCTTAGCTTCCAGGGAAGCATCGTTCTCGGAATGGGATTCGTTCTTACTCCCGAAGAGCGGGACGCTCTTGTGGCGCGAGATCCTCGTAATGCTGAGAGGATCTTCCCGTATATCGGTGGAGAAGAGGTCAATACGAGTCCTACGCAGAGCTTTGAGCGGTACGTTATTAACTTTGGCCAGATGGCGTTAGAAGAAGCCGAGCAGTGGCCTGATCTGATCGATATCGTCCGGAGAAAGGTTAAGCCGGAGCGTGATGCGAATAAGCGGGATGTCCGGCGGAAGTACTGGTGGCATTTTGGAGAGGTGGCTCCGGCCTTGTACACAGCTCTCTCGAAATTGGAGCGTTGCTTGGTTACATCCATCGTCAGTAAGCACCTCATTTTTTCTTTCCAATCCTGCGGCAAGGTCTTTTCTCATAAGCTTTGCGTTTTTCCGTTAGAGGATTACGCATGGTTTGCCCTGCTGCAGTCCCGCGTACACTACCCTTGGGTGCGAACGCTTTCGTCGACCATGAAAAACGATTTGAACTACAGCCCTTCGGACTGTTTTGAAACGTTCCCGTTTCCAAGCCAAGGTCCTCGTGTTTTTTTATCGAACCTTGATGAAATAGGGAAGCAACTCTATGAGTCGCGTGTCAATTACATGAGAGAGACTCGACAAGGGCTCACGGACCTCTACAATCTGCTGAAAGATCCAACGTGTCGAGATCAGCGTATTGAAGAGCTCCGAAGGTTCCATATAGAGATGGATCGTGCCGTACTGAACGTGTATGGGTGGACTGGCATAAATGTACCTCCATACGTAACTCCAAGCACTGAAGCCGAGCGCATAGTTCTTGAAGCCTTTGAAGACGAGATCTTCGACCAACTCTCGTTGCTAAACGTTCAGAGGGCGGAGGAGGAGCGGAGGGAGGCGCTTTCACTGGCACAGCGGGAGAATGGGAGCTCCAAGGGCAAGCGAGGGAAAAAGAAGGATAAGGCGCAAGAGGCCCAGATGAGCCTCATTGGCACGGACGAGAAGAGCTGAGCCAACTCTTCGTCAATCTATCCACCGGCCAACGGGAGATCCCAGCCCAGGGTTGAGGCCGAAGGCCAATGCCCTGGGAAGAAAGGCACCCCTTCATTGGCGGCCTGAAAGGTCGCGAGAACCTCTGACCGGATAGAGCCGACGGCGGCGGAGCTCTCGCGGCCTTTCAGGCCGCTTTGGTTGTTGTGTCTTCCCATTCCCAGGGCATCGGCCTGCGGCCTCAGCCCTGGGCTTTGTTCTCCCGGCCCGTTGGGCCGGTTTTGTCGGAGACTCTGTGGCAGCTCAAGGCGGCGACGTCGGTGGATTACCAGTAAGGAAAGGCAATCCAAACTTGATTCCAGCGAAGAGCCGAGCCGTGAAGTGATCGTCCTTGTGGGTGGACACTCCGGCCGCGACCGGGTCGGTATTGTACTGGAGATCGAGCCCTCCATTGAGCCCCTGTTTGGGATTTCGCAGGAAGTGGACAATAAGGTGATGCTCCCAATCGTGTTGGTTGGTATCGTAGATGCTGCGCAGGGTAACCCCACCCAAAGATCCCGCGAGAGTCTTCACTTCGGCACGGACCAGATTCGATGTGGTTTCCTTCGGGCCGGCGAGAGCGGCCTGGTTGCAACTGAGCGCGCTGGTCCCACTGATCGGCAGACAGATCTGACTTGTCGGCGAAGCGGTAAGACGCTTCTGGTGATTTCCTCCGAGAGTAAAGAGCCAGCCGCGAGTGAAGATGCTGGCCTTGAGGTTCAAGCTTGTGCTGTCCGATCCCACGCTCTTCGATTTGAAGGTGTCGTTCATGTCGAGAAATTTAAAGGTCTGGTCGACACGGGTACCTTCAAGGGTAACATACCATAGGGTGATAGGGATTGCCCGAAGAGCCCTGCGCTGCCAGTAGCTCGGCTTCGTGCTCGTCGCTGCGAAGTCGAGAAGTGTGGTCAGGAAGCAATTATTTAGCGGGGTGGTGCTGGTGATGAAAGGAGTCCCGCTTGCGATGGCAAGCCGTTTCTGACACGCCGCCTTCATGGCTTCCTGCTGCTTGGCTTCGAGATCGTCGCGGACGGCGGCCTTTCCCAGGTTCTCGATAGTGCAGGGGCCGAACCAGAGGGGTGATGGCGCAGGATCGGGTTTGCGCGCGGGATCGAACAACCGGTTGCGGCTGCGGTTTTTGTTGAATTCGGTACATGCATCGCGAACCAGAGGTGGCAGAGCCACATCGATAGCCTTCTCGAGGTCTTGCCCTTCGGGAATCTTCACCGGCTGAGAAGGAGGAGTCTGTGCGATGACGTCTTCGATGACTTTGGCTTTGGCTTTGTCGCGCAATCCTTGCTCAACCGCCTGGCTGCGGGCTTTCCCGAGCTCGTCCTCGGAGCAGGTCGCGGTGTATCCAGGGAAGCTTTCGAAATTGGTGACGCCGGGGGGAGCCAAGAGGCCTACTCCCTTCTTCTTGTTCACATCCTGGCATAGTGCGAAGAGGGCTTCAGCCTTCTTCTTTGCCACTTCGTTGTGGAGCAAGGCGTCGTTGATGATCTGATCGTCGGTGCAGGATTGAACGCTGCTTATATCTGGATCGTCGGCTAGAAATTTTTTCCGCACCTCGACATTGGCTTCTTGGCAAAGAGCGGTGAGTGTGCTCTCACTGCCGAAGACGATAGGAAGCTGCCCCTGGAGCGTAAATGCCAGAGCTGCGGTCGTACCTCCGGTGAGCCCATCGAGGTTCAGGAATCCAACGTCTTTCTTGCTTCCGTTGGGATCGAACGGGGCACGAAGCTTGAGCACAAGCTGGGCGTTCGTCCGGGGTAGATTGGTGGAGATCCCAATCTGGCCGGTCACGAAGGTGCCGTCTTCACCGGTCTCGAGAGTTGCCGTGGGTTGGGTATCAGGATGCGGAGCGGTGGTCGTGGCATCGGCCTGGGCCATTTCCCGAGTTGCCTGGGCCTGCCGTGCCTGGTCTTGCTGGACCTCTGCCACAGATTGGGCGCCGGCGGCACGAGGACCTGCCGAAAGCAGGCAGAGGAGAAGCGCAGTGAGCAGGAATGGTTTTCTGATTCTCATGGAATTGTCACCTGCCGGTCGAAGACCTCTCCTCCCAGGGCTGTCAAGACGCCGGCGCCGAGAGGCAGTGGTGGTATAGGCTGGATGACCGAAAAAGCGAAGGTTTGGCCTTCGTTGCCCATCACGACACAGTGGAGTGTGTAGGTCCCGGGGGAGAGAGGGATGGGTATGGAGTCTTTGCCATTCCATTCCAAGCGAAGCTGCCCGTTGACGAAGACCTCGCGCGTCCTCGCGTTGCCGCCCCGCCGGACGACGAGCTGTGACGTCGGCCCTGCCGCTGCAAACGAGACTGCGATGGCTGCCTGCTTTTTCTGAGTCATTGTTTTCTGGGTCTTTTTCTTCGCGCTCATCTGGTCACCTCCGAATAGGTGGATCGGCGTAACGTCACCGCCGAACAAGACGCCGTAGTGCCGGACATCTGGTCTCCTGGATAGACGGCTCCTCCGCGAGATTTCCCAAGGTTGGACAACGGGAATGTGTGGAGGCCTGGGACGCCTGCTTGTAGCCTTTCAGCTTCCCTCTCGGGTAGACTCCACCTCCCGCAGAAAAGGAGACCCCCGGTTTGAGCAATCCTTCAGCCCTCGCGGCTCGCAGCCACCTCGTTCAAGCCTTGGAGGCGGACCTGGTCGGGCCGTTTCAACCCGATCAGGCGGAGACGTTCGTGGAGGTTCTGAGCCTGCCGCCGTCCCGCTGGTACCTGACCGGCTTCCTGGCCCCGGAGGAGGGGCGGGAGGCGGAGCCCGAGCGGAAGGCTCCGGCGGAGAGCGTGGACACGCGGCTCGACCCCACGCCGGACGAGGAATTCGCGTCGGGGCCGGACGACACGGGGGAGGACGCCGAGCCCGGGGCCGAGCCGGAGCCGAAGCAGAAGAACCGGCTTCCGGCTTCCATCGGCATGACCGTGCTCCTGCCGGCCGGGGGGAAGAGCGACGTGGTGAGGGCCACCGTCTCCTTCGCGGACTACGTTCCGGAAGAGGTGCCCGAGGCCGAGGAGGAGGCGGAGGGCTTTAAGAGGAAGCGGCCTTTGGAGGTCTGGCGGCGGGTGCCGGGTCCGCCGGTCACGGTGGAGGTGCGTCTCGATCCCGCGGAGGTGAGGAAGGGGATCGAGCTCCCGGGGACGGACGGTGTCTGGCTGATGGGCCGGCTGGAGACGGTGACCGGGGCTCCGGACCGGATGCCAGTGCCGCCGGGCACGCGGGCGCTCTCCCTGTTCGTGGTCAACCGCCGGCGGCTGAAGCCGCAGTCCCGGCCGGACGAGGCCATGATCTTTCAGGTCCGCCTGGAGATCGGGGTGGGCTTCGGAGAGGGGCTCGTGGCCCGGCCCAACCGCAAGGGGGAGGCCTCGGACGATTGGGACGACCGGGTGGCCGACCTCCAGTTCCGCCATCGTTGTGAATACGCGGTGGGGCACGGCGTCTCGGTGGCGGTGCCGCCCCAGCCCGAGCCGGTGCGGATCGTGCGGACGACCTGGATTCCGCGCGCCCAGGTCCACCGGGTGGAGGAGCGGCGGGATGAGGCGGTGATGACGGCGATGGAGGATCTGGCGTCGCTGCCGGACGGCGCGGCGGCCCGCCGGGCGCTCGCGCCGCTGGTCGAATCCTATGGCGGGTGGATCGAGGACCAGCGGGGGATCGAGCTCGACGCCGCCGGCCGCCGCAAGACCCGCGACGACCTGATGGATCTCGCCGAGAAGGCCCGCGGCCGGATCGCTGCTGGCGTGGCCCTTCTGGAGAGCGATCCGGAGGCGCTGGAGGCGTTCCGCGTCGCGAACCGGGCCATGGCGATGGCGGCGTACTGCTCTCGGAAATACGAGGAGGGCGAGCGCCCCCAGTGGCGGCTGTTCCAGCTCGCCTTCATCCTGCTCAACCTCGCCGGGGTCGTGGACGAGCGCCACGAGGACCGGGAGACGGTGGAGCTAATCTTCTTCCCCACGGGCGGCGGCAAGACCGAGGCCTACCTGGGGGTGATCGCGTTCACGCTCGTCCTGCGGCGGCTACGGGGCCGGAGCCGGCCGGACGCCGGTCTGGGCGTGGCGGTGCTCCTGCGCTACACCCTGCGTCTGCTCACGCTGGACCAACTCGCCCGGGCGGCGACGCTGGTCTGCGCCCTGGAGAGCCTGCGACGGATCGAGCCGGAAAAACTTGGGGAGATCCGCTTCACGGTCGGCCTGTGGGTGGGCAAGAGCGCAACGGCCAACCGGCTGGAGGAGGTCGATCTCCAGATCAAGCGCTACAAGAGCCGCCAGGGGCCCTCCCCCTTTCCATTGACCCACTGCCCTTGGTGCGGCACGGAGCTGGGGCCGGACAGCCTGACGGTGTTTCCAAAGTCGAGCCCCCGCGAGGTGGTGGTCTCCTGTCTCAATCACCGGGGGTGCGAATTCTCGTCGGGCCGGCAGCCGGATGGCCTGCCGGTCTTGTTCGTGGACGAGCAGATCTACCGCGAGCTGCCGGGGTTCCTGGTGGCCACGGTGGACAAGTTCGCGATGCTCCCCTGGCGCGGCGAGGCCGGCATGCTCTTCGGCAATGTCCACACGCGGGAGGGAAGGCGCTTCGCGGGCCCGGCGGATGGGCCATTCCATGCAGCCAAGAACGCCATGCACCTGCCGGACGGGCTGAAGCCCCCGGAGCTGATCGTGCAGGACGAGCTGCACCTGATCTCGGGTCCGCTGGGCACCATGGTGGGGCTCTACGAGACGGCCATCGAGGCGCTCTCCACCAGCCGGGACGGCGACGGCCGGCCGGTCCTGCCCAAGATCCTGGCCTCGACGGCGACGGTGCGGCGGGCGAAGGAGCAGATCCGGGCGCTGTTCGGCCGCGAGTCGGTCACGGTGTTCCCGCCCGCGGGCGTGGACGATTCGGAGACCTGGTTCGCCGAGGTGGACCGGGAGAGCCCGGGTCGGCTCTACGTGGGAGTGGCGGCCTCGGGGCGCGCCATGAAGGCCATCCTCCTCCGTGCCCACGTGGCGCTGCTGGCCGCCGCTCAGCGGATCTATGACGAGGACCGTTCGGACGATCCGCCGGCGGACGCCTACATGACCCTGGCCGGTTACTTCAACAGCCTGCGCGAGCTGGGGGCGATGCGGCGGCTGGTGGAGGATGAGGTGCGGGGGCGGTGTATCCAGGCGGAGGACCGCAAGCCCGTGGACTGGCCGGGGCCGAACCCCTGGTTCAGGAAGCGGGAGATCCACGAGCCCGCGGAGCTGACGAGCCGCGAGAGCACGGCGAGGATCGCGGCCACGCGGTCGCTCCTGAAGAAACCTTTCCGATCGCCGGACCACGTGGACGTGCTGCTCGCCAGCAGCATGATCTCCGTGGGGGTGGACATCGAGCGCCTCGGCCTGATGGTGGTGGCGGGCCAGCCGAAGGCGACCTCCGAGTACATCCAGGCGTCGAGCCGGGTGGGCCGGCGGAAGGACCGTCCAGGGCTAGTGGTGACCTGCTTCAACGTCCACAAGCCGCGCGACCGCTCGCACTACGAGCGCTTCGCGGCCTTCCACGAGAGCTTCTACCGGTTCGTGGAGGCGTCGAGCCTGACGCCGTTCTCGGGTCCCGCGCTGGACCGCGGGCTCGCGGGCTCGCTGGTGGCGATGACGCGGCACGGCGATCCGCAAATGACGCCACCGCGGGCCGCCATGCTGCTGCCGGACCATCGCGCCGCCGGAGAGGCCGCCGTGCGCCGGCTCACCGAGCGGGCGGCCGGGCAGTCCGGGTTGGACGGGACGCGGCGGGTCGCGCTCGCGGCGAGCCTGGAGGCGCGGGGGAGAGAGGTGCTGGACGCCTGGGAGCGGCTGATCGCGGCGGCGCGGGCGGGCGCGTTCGCCCGGTCGTATTCGCCCTTTGAATCCGACCGCGCCCAGAAGCAGCTCCTGCGCACGGCGTTGGATAATTCCACCACGGCGACCGCGGATGAGGAGCGCTTCACGGCGCCCACCTCGATGCGGGACGTCGAGCCGGTGACCCATCTCTGGCTTCAGCGCCGCGAGCTGGGGAGGAGGCTGTAATGGCGAAAGGAAAGGTTTACAGCCGGGGCGCGATCCTCGATCAGCCCGAGGGGGCGATCCGCCGGAGCCAAGTGGTGACCACGTTCGGCCCGGGAGCGATGATCGATCTGGTCGATCAGGCGGTTATCGTGGGCGGGCTCGACTTCTGGGATTATTCGAGCGCTCCGGCGGTGCTCCAGGAAGAGCGCCTGCGCGAGTCGCTGGCCCAGCGCTTTCAGGACGCGGGCCGCCGGTTGAGCGTGGACAACCCCTTCCGGCAGCCGCCGGTGGGGGACGACAAGGACCCGACGCGCCGCTCCGGCATCCAGGTCCTGGAATTCCCCCGCTGGTTCGTCTGTCAGAACCCGGCCTGCCGGGCGCTGGTGCGGTCGGACGGCCTGGAGCTCAAAGGCGACCGCTATCTCCACGAGTGCAGCCGGTTCCGCAAGGAGAAGTGCGTGCCGGTCCGTTTCGTGGCCGCCTGCAAGCGGGGGCACGTGCAGGATTTCCCCTGGGTCTACTTCGCCCACCGCAACGGGACGAGGTGCGCCAATCCGAGCCTGCAACTGGTCGAGGGAGCGACGGGAGACTTCTTCGAGATCGTGGTGGAGTGCCGGGCCTGTGGGGCGCGGGAGCGGCTCTCGGCGGCCATGGCGCCCGGCGCGATGCCGGGGTGCGAAGGGGAGCGCCCGTGGCTCGGCGCGGGGGGAGTCGAGGGTTGCGAGGAGGGGCTGCGGCTGCTGGTGCGCAGCGCGAGCAACGCCTATTTCTCCCAGGTGGTGAGCGCCATCTCGATCCCGGAGCCCGGCCGCGAGCTGGCCGCGAAGGTGAAGAGCCAATGGGACATCCTGAAAGCGGCCAACGCGGCGACGCTCCCCGCCTTCCGCACCATTGACGCCGTGCGGGAGATGCTGGCCGGCTACAGCGATGAAGAGGTGCTGGCGGCGGTCGAGGCGCTCCGGAGCAAGGTGCCCACCGTGACCGAGCCGCTGCGTACGGCGGAATTCCGGAAGCTCGTCTCTCAGGGCCCGGAGCAGCCGGGGGACCTGCCGCCGCGCGACGAGCCCTTCTTCGCCCGCCGGGCGGTGGACCCGGAGGGCGGGCTGCCGTCCCAGGTCGCCGGGGTGGTGCTGGTGCGCAAGCTCCGCGAGGTGCGGGTGGAGGTGGGGTTCACCCGCATCGAGCCAGTGACGCCGAACCTGCAAGGGGAATTCGATCTCGGCGTGCAGTCCGCGGCGCTGGGCCTGGCGACGGACTGGCTCCCGGCGAGCGAAGTCAAGGGGGAGGGATTCTTCCTGCTGCTCGACGAGGGGGCGGTGCGCGACTGGGAGCAGAGGGAGGCGGTCCGCCGCCGGGAGGAGGAGCTCAGGGATGGATATGGGGTCTGGGCGCCCACGCTTCAAGGCCAGAAGGCGCCGGACTTCCCGGGGGCCCGGTTCTATCTGCTGCACTCGCTGGCCCACCTGCTGATCTCGGCGGTCTCGCTGGAGGCGGGATACTCGGCCAGCGCCATCCGCGAGCGGATCTATTGCGCGCCGGCCGGCGCTCCGGTCCCGATGGCGGGCATCCTCCTGTATACCGGGAGCACGGGCACGGAAGGGACGCTGGGCGGCCTGGTGGAGCAGGGGAGGAAGCTGCGGGCTCACCTCCGGGCGGCCTGGGACCTCGGAGTCCTCTGCTCGAACGACCCCGTCTGCGCCGCGCACTCGCCGCGCGGCGATCATTCCGAAAGGTTTCTCGAAGGCGCCGCCTGCCACGGCTGCCTCTTTATCGCCGAGCCCTCCTGTGAACGCTTCAACCGCTATCTGGACCGCGCGCTCGTCGTGCCGGCGATCGGGCACGAGACAGGATTGGCGTTTTTCGGAGAACGGCCTTAGGCCACGTACCGCGCCAGCTTCCCGAACAGCACGTCCGGATTGATCGGTTTGCCCACGAACTCGGTGAACCCGGCGGCGTCGAGCTCGTGCTGGTGCCCCATGCGGGTCGAGGCCGAGATGGCGAAGACCGGCAGCCGCGCGAGCCTCGCGTCTGGAAGGGCGCGGATCGCCCGCGTCGCGGCGTAGCCGTCCAGCTCCGGCATCCGCAGGTCCATCAGGACGAGATCGTAGCCGCCGGTCTGGACGCTCTCGACCGCCTGCCGGCCGTTGGTCACCACGTCGAACGCGACGCTCCACTTCCGCAGCATCCCGGCGAGGACGAACACATTCACCTCGTTGTCGTCCGCCACCAGGACCCGCAGGCCCTTCAACGTCTGGGCATCGGATTCGTCCACCAGGACCTCGGCCACGGCGGGCTCGGCCGTCTTCAGCCGCAGGCGGAAGGAGAACCTCGTCCCCCCGCCCGAGCTCGCTCTCGACCTCCAGGCGGCTGCCGTGCATCTCCACCAGCCGCTTGCTGATCGAGAGACCCAGGCCGGTGCCGCCGTACTTCATGCCGATGTCGTAGCTCGCCTGCGTGTAGTCCTCGAAGATGTGCGCCAGCCGTTCCGGGGCGATGCCGATGCCGGTGTCGGCGACCCCGAGCTCGAACGAGACCGCCTCCGCTTCCAGCTCGAGGACCTGGAGCTCGACCGCGACCGAGCCCCGCGCCGTGAACTTGAGGGCGTTCCCCAGCAGGTTCGTGAGCACCTGTCCGATCTTGACAGGATCTCCCAGGAGGGCGGCCGGCAGACGCTCGTCGACCCGCGTCTCCAGGGCCAGGCCCTTCTCCTCGGCCTTTATGTGGAGGCTGTCGACCACCTGGTGGACCAACTGCCGCAGGTCGAGCCTCCTCTCCTCCAGCGAAACGTTGCCCGACTCGATCTTGCTGAAGTCGAGGACCTCGTTGACCAGGTGGAGCAGGTTCTCCGACGAGGAGCGGAGGATGCGGACGTACTTCTCCTGCTTCGGGGAGAGCTCCGAGGCGCCGAGCAGGTGCGCGACCCCCATGATGGCGTTGAGCGGCGTGCGGATCTCATGGCTGATCATGGAGATGAAATCCGCCTTGGCCCGGTCCGCGCGCTCGGCCTTCTGCCGCTCGCGCCGCAGCTCGCGCTCGTACTCGCTGCGGTCGGTGGCGTTGAAGACCGTGGTGCGGGTCAGCAGCGGCGTTCCCGAGCCGTCCTTCCGGAGCACCGAGTGGACGAGAACCGGCAGGCGGCGCCCGTCCGCGCGGGAGATTTCGAGCGCGATCTCGCGCACCTCCCCCTGCATGCGCAGGAGCGGGGCGAAGTGCGTCTCGTGGAAGATCCTGCCGCCGGCGGTGAGCAGATCCTGAAAGCGCCGGCGGCCGATCAGGTCCTCGCGCCGGTAGCCCGTCCAATTCAGGAAGGTCTTGTTGACCTTGACGAGCAGCCCGCCCGGGAGCGCGGAGACGTAACCGCAGGGGGCGTTCTCGTAGAGATCCTCGGCGCTCTCCTCGATCTCCACCGTCGGCGGCGGATCGGTCGGTTCCTGTGAATCCGGCAATTCAAGCGGCTCCCAGGAACGCCTGGATGGCGGCGATGGTCTCTTCGGGAGCGCTCAGGTTGGGGCAGTGGCCGGTGGCCTTCATCAGCACCAGCTCGCTGCCGGGGATCTGGCGGTGCACGTACTCGCCCACGTGCTGCGGGGCGATCACGTCCTCCGAGCACTGGAGGACGAGCGCGCGGACCGTCACCTTCGGCAGGTCGGCGCGGTTGTCGGAGAGGAAGGTGACGTGCGCGAAGTGCCTGGCGATCTCGGGGCTGGTGCGGCAGAAGCTGTTGGTCAGCTCCGCGCCCAACTCCGGACGGCCGGGATTGCCCATGATCACGGGCGCCATCGCGCTCGACCAGCCCAGGTAGTTGCTGTCGAGGGACTCAATGAGGCCGTCGATGTCCTCCTGGCCGAACCCGCCGGTGTAATCCCCGTCGTTGATGTAGCGGGGGGAGGGTCCGACCAGGACCAGGCTCTCGAAGAGGCCCGGCTCCTCGACGGCCGCGAGCACCCCGATCATCGCGCTCACCGAGTGCCCCACGAAGACGGCGTCCTTGAGCTCCAGCTCACGGCAGATCTCGAGAACGTCCCGCGCGTAGCCCTGGAGGGAGTCGTACCGGCTCCGGTGATAGGCCGAGAGGTCCGACCCGCCCGCGCCGACGTGGTCGAAGAGGACGATCCGGTAGTCGTCCGCGAAGGCGGGGGCCACGAAGCGCCACATGTTCTGGTCGCACCCGAAGCCGTGGGCGAAGACGATGGCCTGGCGGTCCTCGGGGCCCATTACCTTGACGTTGTTTCTCTGGAGAATATTCATGGGGTTTCGATCCTACCACCTGCCTCCCCAAGGGCGATCCGGGCCGCTCTCGCGAGCCGGCCCGGTGCGTGTTCGAGGCCCCAGAGGGCCAGCCGGTCCGCCCAGCTCTGGCGGCCGGTCTCCACGTCGTCGGGCGGCGGTACCTCGACCACGAGGAGCCGGCCCTCGCGCTCAATCACTTCGTGCCCGGTCGTGCCGTCGCTCGCGCGCTCGAAGCGGATCGAGACGGTGGCGTCGCCCACCCGGACCCGCCGCAGGGTGACCGTTTCGAGCCACGATGGCAGGCGGGGCCGGACCAGGGCCAGCGTCCGCGCGGGAGCGAACGGATAGAGACCCAGCATCGCCTGCACGAGCAGGACGACCGCGCTGGCGCTCCAGGCCTGAGGGCTGTTGGACCGGGGGTAGATCGTCGGTACCGGGGTCTCGTCGCGGCCGTGCCCTCCCAGCGCCTCGGGCAGCCGGAGCTGATGGAAGCGCCCCGCGGCGTCGAGCAGCCCGGTGGCCAGACGCTCGGCGTGCTCGTCCAGGCCGTAGCGCTTGCAGCCAAGGAGGAAGGTGGCGTTCTCCACCGGCCAGACGGCACCCAGGTGATAGGCGAAGGGGTTGTAGGAGGGGTGCCGCTTGGACAGGGTGCGGACTCCCCAGCCCGAGAAGAGATCGGGAGCGAGCAGGCGATCCGCCACTCGCCGGGCGTGCTCGGGCGGCACCAGGCCCGCCGCGAGGGCGTGGCCGGGATTCGATCCGATCGACCGGACCTGCCGCTTGTCGCGGTCGAGCGCCATCGCGTAGAAGCCCTCAGCCTCCATCCAGAAGGCCTCGTGCCAGCGCCGCTTGAGCGCTCCGGCCCGGGCCAGGAGCTCCGCCGCGCGCTCCTCCTCACCCAGCGCCACCAGGATCTCGGCCATGCGCTGCAAGGCGATACAGTGGAAGGCCTGCTCCTCGACCGTGCAGAGGGGGCTCGCGACCAGGCTCCCATCGGGATAGCGGATCGCCTCGTCGGAGTCCTTCCAGGCCTGGTTCTTGAGGCCCTTGGGCGACCGCCGCACCGATTCCAGGAAACCGTCGCCGTCCGGGTCTCCGTAGGTCCGGGCCCACTCCAAAGCCCGCAGGGCGGCGTCGCGATACGCGCGGAGGTCGTCGTCGTTCCCCGTCCAATGCCAGAGCTCCGAGAGAGCGGTCACGAACATGGCGGGTGCGGTCTGGGTGCCGAAGTAGGCCCGGTGCGGATCGATCTCCAGCTCCGCGAGGGGGCCGCGGCGCATCTCGTGGACCATCTTTCCCGGCTCTTCGTCCCGCCAGGCCGAGTCCTCCCGGGCCTGGGTAGCCGCGAGCTGGGCGAGGGCGCCGCGCAACATCCCGGGGCCCAGCAGGGCCCCCTGCCAGGCGGCGGTCAAGCTGTCCCGCCCGAAAAAACCTGTGTACGTGGGAACGCCCGCGTTCGGGACCCAGGCGTCCGGAGTCTCCGGTCCCAGATCCCAGTTGCGTAACGCGAAGAGATCCTCGGCCGCGCGCTCGAACGCGGGCCCCATCACCGGATGTGAGGTCTCCAGGCGAGGCCGCAGCCGGTGCCAGCACGCGCGGATCCGTGCCCGCGAGCCTGCCTTCGCCTCATTGGCCTCCTTCGCGACCTCCGAAGGCCGGCGCCACGCGGCGTCGACCCGGGATTCGTAATGGAGGGTCGCTCTCCAGCTTCCCCCCGGCGACAGTTTCAGCGCGAACCGCAGCCGCCGTTCATCCCAGGCGGGCGCCGAGCCCGCCTCGACGACGCGGACGCGCAGGCCGCGCCGCAGCTCGCGTTCCCCATGGCGGACCTGGTAGTCGAACGTGGCGGCGCATTGGGCTTCGTCCCAACGGACCTCGACCGTGCCCTGCTGCTGGCGCTCCCCGCCGACCTCCTTGACGTCCGCGAAATCCGCGTCGAGCTCGAGCACCAGATCCGTCTCGACCGGGGCCATGCTCTGGTTGCGCACCTCCAGCCGCTCGGCCATGCCACGCCCGAGCCAACGGCTCAAGGAGACTTCGAGCGCGTCCTGAGGCAGACGCGGGCCTTCCGGCTTCCCGCCGGGAAGAGGGACGTAGAGCCAGACGCGCCCGTGATCGCTCTCCAGCGTGCAGGAGGAGACGTACCTGGGCTCACGGCGATCCACGAGGAGCCGGTAGCGGGAGAGGATCCGCGTATCGAAGTCGTAGAGCCCTTCCAGTCCCTCGCCCGTCACAGTGCCGTCCGGGCGGGCGACGAGCAGGGTGTAGCCCTGGTGCCACAGCGTGTGCGCCGGCCGGAACGGGTCGAGATCGCCGTCGCCGAGAGCGGGAGCGCTCAAGCCTCCCCTCCACGCCGCGCGGCCCAGAGGACTCCGGCGATACCGACCGCGCCCAGCGCCGCCAGCACGCCCCGGTGGAGGTTGGACCAGAGCTGCGCGCTGTGGTAGGTCGCGCGGTCGTCGAACTGGCCGTGGGCGCCGTGGTCCCCCGGCACCGGCTCCCAGAGGTTGTCCGGCCGGTGGGGGTCCGCGAAGCCGTCGTATTGCTGGGAGTCGTAGCCGTTGCGGGCCAGGTAGTGGTCGGCGTAGCCGGCCGCCACCTTGTTGCCGACCACCGCCTTGACCGTGGGCCAGCCGACGTAGATCTCCCGCCGCCGGTGGTGGGCCGCCCAGACGATGGCGCGCGCCGCCACCTCGGGCTGGAAGATCGGCGGCACCGGCTGCGGCTTGCGGGGAAGACGGCTCTTCACCCAACTGAACTGCGGCGTGTTGAGCGCCGGCATCTGCACCATGCAGAGGTGGACGTGGCTGCCGTCGTGCAGGAGCTCGGCCCGCAGCGAGTCGCAGAACCCCTGGATGGCGTGCTTGGCCGCGCAGTAGGCCGATTGCAGGGGGATCCCCCGGTAGGCGAGCGCCGAGCCCACCTGCACGATCGACCCCCGGTCGCGCGGCAGCATGCGGCGCAGCGCCGCGAGCGTCCCCCAGACGTAGCCGAGATAGGTGACGTCGGTGACCCGCTGGTACTCCTCGGGCTTCATCTCCTTGACCGGCGAGAAGACCGAGCACATGGCGTTGTTCACCCAGACGTCGATCGGCCCCAACTCGGCTTCGACGCGCGCGGCGGCGACCTCCACGGCCTCGTGGTCCGCCACGTCGGTGGGCAGCACCAGGGCCCGGCCGCCCATCGCCTCGACCTCCTGGCGGGCGTTCTCCAGAGCCTCGCGGTTGCGGGCGATCAGACCGACGTGGGCCCCCCGCTCGGCGAAGGCGCGCACGGTGGCGCGGCCCACGCCGGCGGAGGCGCCGGTGACGACGACGATCTCCGGGTTTCGATCGCGATGCAGGCGCAAGCTCATCACACCATCTCCTTCACCTTGTCCGACGCGAGGGTCAACGCGATCTTGCCGCCGTGGGGTGTCCCCTTGGCGAGGGCCTCGGCGAGGTGGGCGGCCTGCCGGGCGGTGGTTTTGGGCGGCATCGGCGGCTCGTTCGGATCGACGACCGCCTCGATCACCACCGGGCCGGGACGGGAGAGCGCCTCGTCGAGCGCGTCGCCGCAGACGGCCGGATCGTCGATCGTGTACCCTTCAGCGCCGCAGGAGCGGGCGAAGGCCGCGAAGTCGATCGGCTGGAGATCGCAGGCGTATTCGGGGTTCCCCAGGAAGACCATCTGCTCCCACTTGATCTGGCCGAGCGAGTTGTTCTTGACGATCACGATCTTGACCGGCAGCTCGTATTTGACGGCGGTGGCGATCTCGCCCATCAGCATGGTGAAGCCGCCGTCCCCCACGAAGCCCACGCACTGCCGCTTGGGATGGGCGATCTGGGCCGCGATGGTGTACGGAAGGCCGTTGGCCATGCTGGCGAGGGTGCCCGAGAGCGAATGCATCTGGCCGCGCCGGACCGGGATGTGGCGGGCATACCAGGAGGCGATCGTCCCCGAGTCGCAGGAGACGATGGCGTCGCTCCGCAGCCGCTTGCCGAGCTCCCAGGCGACCACCTGCGGCTTCATCGGCTTGTCCTGGCGCGAGGCCTGCTCCTCCATCAATTTCCACCAGTCCTTCATCGCGTCTTGCGCCTTGCCGAGAAAATCGCGATTCTCGTTGCGCCGGAGCAGCGGCATCAGCTCGCGCAGGGTGGCCTTGCTGTCCCCGATCAATCCCGCCTCGACCGGATAGCGGAGGCCGATCCGCAGCGGATCGAGATCGATCTGCACCCCGCGGGCCTGCCCCGGCTTGGGGAGGAGCTCGATGTAGGGGAAGGAGCTGCCGACGATCAGGAAGGTGTCGCAATCCTCCATCGCCTCCTGCGAGGGCTTGGTGCCGAGGAGGCCGATACCGCCGGTGGTGTAGGGGCTGTCGTCCGGCACCGCGGCCTTGCCGAGCAGGGCCTTGATGATCGGCGCCCCTAGCAGCTCCGCGATCTGCTCGAGCTCGTCGGTCGCGTGCAGCGCGCCGCGGCCGGCGAGGATGGCGATCTTCTTCCCCTGATTGAGGATCTCGGCCGCCCGCCGGAGGTCCTCGCCCGAGGGGAGGGCGGCGCGGCGGCCTTGGACGCTCGACTCATGATGGGGACGGTTGCGCGGCGTCCGCTCGCCCCCCTCCTGGTCCTGGAGGTCGGTGGGGAAGTTGATGTGCGAGACCGACCGGTAGCCGATCGCTGCGCGGCAGGCGAGGTTGGTGACGTTCTCGACGTGCGTCGGACCCATCACCCGCGTGTTGTAGACGGCGACGTCCTGGAAGACCTTGTCGAGATCGAGATCCTGCTGAGCGAAGGTGTCGATCAGATCGTGATAGTGATGTCCGGTGATGGCGAGCACCGGCTGGCCGTCCATCTTGGCGTCGTAGAGGCCGTTGAGCAGGTGGATGCCGCCGGGGCCGGAGGTGGCCAGGCAGACGCCGAGCTTGCCCGTGTACTTGGCATAGCCGCAGGCCATGAAGGCGGCGGCCTCCTCGTGGCGCACCTGGATGAAGCGCACCAGCTCCTGGCGCTTGCGCAGCGCCTCCATGATGCCGTTGATGCCGTCGCCGGGGATGCCGAAGATCGTATCCACCCCCCAGTCGATCAGGTTCTCGATGAGAATATCCGCCCCGGTCTTCGCCATCGCGCGCTCCTTTCGTGCAAGTAGGAATCCATAGCCGGCAGGATGCGAGGCCCGGCGTCCGAGGAGGGAACCGCTCCGATCCGCCGCCGGACCGTGTTGAACAGAGGAGTGTGCAAGGGGGGTGCCTCGCGGCGCGATGTGCGGGTCGCGGCGCGATGTATCCAGCCTGCTTCTCTCGGGGAGGAGCAGGCTGGCGGCTGTCATGGAGTCCCTCGCGGAGTGCGTTACGTGCGGTCGGCCATCGCCTGCTGCGCCGCCTTGGCCAGGAAACCGCTACGACTCATGTGATGCTCGGCTGCGTAGCGGTCGATCTCACCCACCAGGTTCGCCGGCAGAGAGATGTTGAGGCGCACGCTCTTGGTATTGACCTTCGTGAGGTCGATGTCGAGGAGGAGCCAGAATCCTCCCTCGTATGCTGGATCAGCCGCGAGCTCCTCAATGACTGTAGGGGAGGGGATCTCCATATCCTCGCCCTCGAAATGCACCTCGACCGCCTCTTGCGCCAGGCGCGGCAGCGCTTTCAGATCGTCAGCGGCCGAGAAGCATCCCGGGAAATCCGGGAAGGTCACCCCATACGCGCTCTCGGAGTCTTTGTGCACATAGACCGGGTACAACATCGTTTACCTCCAATCCCAACCTGCCTGCCGGAAGATGTTGCGCAGCGTGCCTACCGGGAGGTCCTTCCGTGGGTGTGGAACGGTGACGTGGCCGGGCTTGTCCGGATGCTTGTACTTCCGGTGGTCGCCTTTGCCACCAACGCACTCCCAGCCCTCGGATTCGAGTCGCTTGATGACGTCGGCGCTGCGCATTGTGTGTATGCTTACACAACACTCTCTGGTGGGTCAAGGGATATGGACGACCGGCCGGACGGCTCCGCTGTCCGTGCGGTAAAGTGGTTAAGGCAGAGCTCTACGGACCCGGACTGGAGCGCGAGTGCCAACCTACAAGGGAAACCGAGGAAATCTTCTTCAGCACTGGGTTTTAGTGGAGCTGATCGGGCTGCTTCGGAAGGAAGCTCAGCCCCTTGAGAGGCTCTGCTTCTTCGACGCGCATGCCATGTCCCCGTTTGCGGTCCGATCCGCCAACCCCGGGCAGACCGGACCAGAGTTCGACATCGTCGCTGCCAACTTGCCTGGTCAACGCTCCGCGTATGAACAGGCGTGGCATGAGCTATCTCAAGGTCGGATTCAGTACCCATCTTCGGCGGTATTCGTCCAGCACCTCTGGCCGCGGTCACTGCATCTGGTAATGTGCGAGGCCAATAAGTTGGCCGCGAACGATATTGCTGAGTGGCAGCGTACCTTGCCCACAAAAACAGTTGTAGAGCTTCATCGGGGTGATTGGCGGAGTCGTCTTAACCAAGGTCTTCCCTCAGATACCTCAGTCTACCTGATCTCCTTTGATCCATATATGTTCGATCGACACGGACCACCCGCCGTCCTCGGAAACATGTATCCGATCGACATTGAACACGTTGGCGTGTCAGTCCTTGCGCTGGAAGAAGGAGCGCCGATTGTTCTCCAACTGTCAACCTATAGCACCAAACACGCGAACAAGCAGAAGGACGTTGTCTCGACAATTGAGCCGCTGCTCAAGACAGCCGGCCTCCAACTGGCCGCCAACGTGCGAGCCGACGGCCACATGATGTCGATGGTGTTCACCCGTAATATTCCCACGGTAGCCGACGCCGGACTGGAGCAACGATTCGCTGCTTGGATAGAGCAGGCGATATAATCAGGTTCCAGCCCCTTCGAAAGAGAGGTCTCTGAGCCATGCTACTCCCCCTGGTCCTCGCCGCCGCCCTGCTCGCGCAGGCACACAGCGCTCCGTCTCCCGCGCCGAAGCCGGCCGCGCCGCCTCCCAACCTGGAGCCCTATCAGTTGGTCATCCTGCAACGGCCCGAGCACCCGCGCGAGTATCCCGAGGCCAAGCTGGAGGAGATCCAGCAGGCTCACCTCGCCCATCTGCGTGAGCTCGCCCAAGCCGGCAAGCTCCTGGTTGCCGGACCTCTGGATGACCAGCCGGACCCTCGTATGCGCGGCATCGAGATCTTTCGCGTCGGGAGCCTGGAGGAAGCGAAGCGGCTCGCCGGAGAAGACCCCGCGGTGAAAGCCGGACGCCTCGAGCCCGTGGTGATGACGTGGTACACCGAGAAGGGGGCCCTGGCCTTTCCGGGTGCCGAGAAGATCCGCAAGGGGGAGTGACCCTTTTCCACGGGCAGGACGGCAGCCGCTCAGGCAGGTATAATACTTGCGCGAGGAGGAGAGTTCTGTGGGCCAGACTTCACGGCAGCGTCGACACAGTCGAGAGGAGATCGCCCGGCGAGGCGACGAGATCTATGAGCGCGAGGTGCTGCCGCGCCTCAAGCTCGCGGATGAAGGGAAGTATGCGCTCATCGACATCGAGACCGGCGATTACGAGATCGACCGGGACGAGATCGCGGCCTCGGACCGTCTCCTCGCCCGGCATCCGGACGCGCAGGTTTGGATGAGGCAGATCGGCTCCCGTTATGCCCGCCGTTTTGGACCACGCTTCCAAACGACCGGACCGACGGCATGATCAACGGCCGAGTCAATGCCCATCGCGAAGCACTGATTTCTCTCCTCCTGCATGGCGCTCAAGGCGAAGAGCACGCCATCGAAGCTGTGATTGATACTGGTTATAACGGCTTCCTTACTCTTCCACGGGATCTCGTCAGGCAGATGGACCTCCCATTCCTGCGAAGCAGTCGAGCCATCCTGGGGGATGGCAGCATCATTGAATTCGATCTCTATGAGGTGACCGTGGTCTGGAACGGCCGCTTGAGGCGCATTCCAGTCGACGCTGCCGACGTCTTTCCGCTGCTCGGCATGAGCCTTCTCGATGGCCATGCGCTCAATATAGAGGTGATCGAGGACGGCAGCGTTCTCATCCGGTCTTTAGAGGTTTCCTGAGGACCTGCCCTAGGGCCGGGATGACTGCACCCGGCCCGGATCAAGTTGCCCTACTGCGTGCACGCCGGCCGCGCCCCGCAGGCGATGCCGTGGGCTTTGAAGGCGTCCCAGATCCGGCAGCCGTTGGGCGTGCCGTTCGAGAGGTCGCCGTCGTCGTCGTCCGCCGCCAGGAAGATGGTGTACCAATTGGAGGAGCCGCAGCCGTTGACCTTCGCCTTCGGGTTGCACTTCCCTCCCGAGACCACCTGATAGGCGCTCTTGCTGGGGACGAGGCTCTTGTACCAGAGGATCTCCATCCTGGCCCAGCCGGCGGTGTCACCCCAGCGGGCGACGAGGTACTGGGTGAGGTCCCAGTTGGCGGTGCTGGCGATGTAGCTCTCGCAGTGCCCCTCGTAGCCCATGGGACCCTGATAGGGGGAGATGAAGACGCTGTAGGGGCAGCGGATGCGCCCGCAGTCGAGGCCGGTGGGGGTGGCCACAGTGCCCGGCCGGGCCACGGTGTGGCTGCCGCCGACGGCGAAGGAGGCCAAGTCGCGCACGCCCGTGCAGTCGGTGTTGCAGTTGTGGCAGGTGACGCCGGGCTTGAAGTTGCGGCCGATGCAGGCGTCCCGGGTCTCCAGGAAGGCGAAGGTGTCGCCCACCGCCTCGCCCGTCCCCTTGTCCGGCGCCGCGCCGCCGGTGTTCTGGTCCAGGCCGTGTCCCCACTCGTGGAGGAAGACCGCGGCGATCTCGCCGGTGTTGAAGAAATCTTGCCGCCGGATACCGTCTCCTACTCGACCACCACCCCTTTGAGATCCTCCTCCGGCTCGGGGATCCTGATCTTCAGGTCCTCGAGCGCCTTGACCAGGATCTCGGCCACCACGAGGTTGCGGTACCACTTCTTGTCGGAGGGGACGATGTACCAGGGAGCGTGCTTCTGGCTGGTGCGGGCGAGGGCGTCCTCGTAGGCCTCCATGTACTCGTCCCAGCGGGCGCGGTCCAGCAGATCCCCCTTGCGGAACTTCCACCGCTTCTGGGGGTCGTCGAGGCGGGCCTGTAGGCGCTCCTTCTGCTCGTCCTTGCTGATATGGAGGAAAAACTTGAGGACGACGGAATCCGTCTCGGCCAGCAGGCGCTCGAAGTCGTTGATCTGGTCGTAGCGCTCGCGCCAGACCTCGGGGGGGACGAGCTTCTTCACCCGCGCCACCAGCACGTCCTCGTAGTGGCTGCGGTTGAAGATCACCATCTCCCCCCGGCCGGGCACCTTGGGGTGCACCCGCCAGAGGAAGTCGTGGTCGAGCTCCTCCGGGGTCGGCGCCCTGAAGGCCGCCACCCGCACGCCGAGCGGGTTGACCCCCTCGAAGACGTGGCGGATCGTGCCGTCCTTGCCGCTGGTGTCCATCCCCTGGAGCACCACGAGCACCTTGTGCCGGTGCTCGGCCCAGAGCGACTCCTGCAGGACCTCCAGCCGGTCGTTGAGCTCGAGCAGACGCTCGTCCGCCTCTTTCCGCTTCCCCTTGAACCCCGGGGTCGATCCTGGATCGATCCTGGAGAGATCGATCTTGGCGCCCGGCTTGACCCGGTGTTGCTTCATGAGCTCCTCCTGTCCGCCAGTACACGCTTGGCCAAGGACTTGGCTAGATCCAGAGCTTCCCCGCGAGTCGAGCCGTAGACCATGACTCCCGGCAGATCGGTCACCTCGGCGATCCAGCGGCCGTCGTTTTCCCGGTCGAGCTCCATGAAAAGGCGCATGATGGCGGAGCCTAGCAGCCGCCGCCCGGGATTGAAATCCCAGCCCGGAATCTCCCCCTCCGGCCCCTCTGTTGTTCCCCTTGGAAGGAGGGTTTTCGCATGCCTGAGGGTCTGATCCGGAGTTGTCCGTCCTGCGGCAAGAAGAACCGGGTGCTCTACTCCCGGCTGGGGCAGGAGGCCCGCTGCGGCTCCTGCGGCGCGGCGCTGCCGCCGTCGGCCGAGCCGCTGGAGGTCGACCAGGGGGACGAGCTGTCCGCCCTGCTGCGGGAGTCCGGCCTGCCCGTGCTGATCGACTTCTGGGCCCCCTGGTGCGGCCCCTGCCGCGCGGTGGCCCCCGAGATGCAGAAGGTGGCGGCGCGCAACGCCGGCCAACTGCTCGTGGTCAAGGTCAACACCGACGTCGACCCGCGGGTGGGGGCGGAGCACCGCATCCAGTCGATCCCCACGATGGCCGTCTTCCACGGAGGACGCGAGGTGGCCCGCACGATGGGCGCCCGTCCGGCGGCCCAGATCGAGGGGTTCGTCCACCAGTCCCTGGGCGCGGCGGTGTAAAAAAGTCGTATCTGGGCAATTTGCCGCCCCTCCCGGTTGTTCGAGAATATGCCCACCGTGTCATGGGGGCGACAGAATCCCCGGACACTGCTATCCTTCAGCGACTCCCCGGCGTATCTGGAGGCGTCCGTGGACCTTCTGGATCAAGGCCCACCCGGGCTATTTCTGTGGATGGAGAGAGAGAATGGTGAACGAAGAGACCGCCCCGCGACCCCCGATCAACTGGCTCAACCTCGTCTTTCTTCTTGGAACCCTGCTGATCGCCCTGGTCGGCACCCCCTGGTATCTGGTCAAGTACGGGCTTGGCTGGCCGGAGGCGGTGACCTTCCTGGTCCTCTGGCTCTTCGTCGGCGTCTCGGTCACCGCCGGCTACCACCGTCTCTTCGCCCACAAGACCTATCAGGCCGCCTGGCCGGTGCGCCTCTTCTTCCTGGTCTTCGGCGCCGGCGCCCTGGAGAACTCGGTCCTCAACTGGTCCGCCGACCACCGCGTCCACCACGCCCACGTCGACGAGGAGCGCGACCCCTACAACATCACCAAGGGGTTCTGGTGGGCCCACATGGGGTGGATCTTCTTCGAGAACGAGGAGATCCCCCAGACGGTGGTGCGCGATCTCGCCGAGGACCCGCTGGTGCGCTGGCAGGAGAAGTACTACGTGTGGATCGGCCTCGGCGTCGCCCTCGGCATCCCGCTCATGGTGGGGCTGCTCACCGGCCACGTTCTCGGCTGCCTGCTGATCGGCGGCGTGCTGCGCGTCGTGGTCAGCCATCACGGCACCTTCTTCATCAACAGCCTCTGCCACATGGTGGGCCGCCGCCCCTACAGCACCGAGCATAGCGCCCGCGACAGCGCGGTCATGGCGGTGCTGGCCTTCGGCGAGGGGTACCACAACTACCACCACAGCTTCCCCTTCGACTACCGCAACGGCGTCAAGGTCTGGCAGTTCGACCCCGCCAAGTGGATGATCTGGACCCTCTCGCGCGTCGGCCTCGCCCGCGACCTGCGGCGCGCTCCGGACGCGGCGGTGCTCAAGGCCAAGATCGAGGTGCAGTTCGAGCGCGCCAAGGAGCGCCTCCAGCAGGTGGTGCACGACTTCCGCGAGCATCAGGAGGCGCGTCTCCACGAGGCCTACGCCTCTCTCCAGACGGCCCTCCATGAGCTGATCTCGCTCCAGCGGCGCCGCCCCAAGGCGCAGCCGGCCGGCGAGGAGGAGATGCCGCACGAGACCCGGATCGGCCTGACCTACCGCGCCCTCGAGGAGGCCATGCAGGAGTGGAAGCGGACCCTCCGGCAGACCAAGCGGCTGACCGCCGCGGCCTGAGAGGAGAATCCCCCTTCATGCGCGTCTCTCTCGCCGTCCGGCGGTCCCTCGGGGCCGCCGTTTTCATTTCGTCCCTGTTTCCAGCCGGCGCCGCGTGGGCGCAAGGGCTCCCTGAAGAGGTGAAGGCCACGGCCTCGCGGCTGCGCGAGCAGGCGCTCGCCGGCACCCGCGCCTACGACATCGCCCGCTCGCTGACGGTGGAGGTGGGGCCGCGCCCCGCCGGCTCCAAGGCCTACGACGCCGCCGTCGAGTGGGGGCTGCGCAAGATGAGGGAGCTCGGATTCCAGAACGTCCACGCCGAGAAGACGACCGTCCCCCACTGGGTGCGCGGCGAGGAGTCGGGGGAGATCCTGGCCCCCTACCCGCAGCCGGTCCACCTCGCGGCCCTCGGCGGCAGCGTAGGAACCGCCGCCTCCGGAATCGAGGCCCAGGTGATCGAGGTCCCCTCGCTCGACGCGGTGGGCAAGCTTGATCCGGCCCAGGTGAAGGGGAAGATCGTCTTCTACAACGTCCCCATGCGGCGGGAGAAGGACGCCTCGGGATACCGGGACGCCGTCCCCGTGCGCGGCGGCGGCCCCTCGGCCGCGGCGAAGCTGGGAGCCGTGGCGGTGCTCATCCGCTCGATCGGCACCGACCACAACCGCACCCCGCACACCGGCGGCACCCGCTATCAGGAGGGGGTCGCGAAGATCCCCGCGGCGGCGCTCTCGAACCCTGACGCCGACCTCCTCGCCGCCGAGGTCGCCGCGGGCAAGCCGGTCACCTTCCGCCTCAAGCTGGGGGCCCATGCCGAGCCGGACGTGGAGACGGCGAGCGTGGTCGGCGAGATCCCCGGGCGTGAGAAGCCGGAGGTCGTCGTCCTCGGTGCCCATCTCGACTCCTGGGACCTCGGCACCGGCGCGATCGACGACGCGGCCGGCTGCGCGATCATGATGGAGACCGCCCGCCGGATCTCCGAGCTGCCGCGCAAGCCGCGCCGCACCATCCGCGTCGTCCTCTTCGCCAACGAGGAATTCGGCACCTCGGGGGCCCGCTCCTACGCCGCGGCGCACAAGGACGAGCTCGCCCGCCATGTAATGGCCGGCGAGTCCGACCTCGGTTCGGGCCGGGTCTGGCGGATCTCCTCGAAGGTCGACCCCGCGAGGCTCCCCGTGGTCGCCGATCTGGCGAAGCTTCTGGGGGTGGAGCAGGGGGACAACACGGCCGGCGGCGGCTCGGACCTCGGGCCCATGGCGCCGGCGCGCGTGCCGGTGATCTCCCTCTCCCAGGACGCCACCGCCTACTTCGACGACCACCACACCGCGAACGACACCCTGGACAAGATCGATCCCAAGGATCTCGACCAGAACGTCGCCGCCTGGACCGCCGTGGCCTGGGCCGTAGCCGACATGCCGGGCGACCTCGGCCGGGCCCCGGAAGGGGCGGGGCGGGGGGAGTAGCCCATGCCCTACACCTACACCAGCTATCTCCGCCTCGACGAGCTCCTCGACCTCCAGACCCCCGCCTCCGGGGAGGCGCTAGGAGGCGAGGAGCACGACGAGATGCTGTTCATCGTCATCCACCAGGTCTACGAGCTCTGGTTCAAGCAGGTCCTCCACGAGATCGACCTGCTGCACCGGTCGTTCGACGCCAACGACCGCCCGCTGGCGCTGGCGACCCTCAAGCGCATCCTCACCATCTTCAAGACCCTGGTGGCCCAGGTGGACGTGCTGGAGACGATGACCCCCGTCTCCTTCCAGTCGTTCCGCTTCCGGCTCGACAGCGCGAGCGGCTTCCAGTCGCTCCAGTTCCGGGAGCTGGAGGCCGCCCTCGGGGCCCGCCGGCCGGGGATGACGTCACACATCCCCGAGGGGAGCCCGGAGCGCGAGCGGGTCGAGCGGCGCCTTCACGAGCCGAGCCTCTACAGCTCCTTCCTGCATTTCCTCTCGCTCAACGGCTACGAGATCCCGCGGGACGTGCTGGAGCGGGACGCCGCCGAGCCCCCCGCGGAGGACGCGCGGGTGCAGGAGGTCCTGGTGCGGATCTACCGGAACGACCCTGAGACCCGGGACGTCTGCGAGCGGCTGGTGGACCTCGACGAGGGGCTGCAGGAGTGGCGCTACCGCCACGTCAAGATGGTGCAGCGCACGATCGGCATGAAGACCGGCACCGGCGGCTCGGCCGGCGTCGAGTACCTCAAGGACACCCTCTTCAAGCCCCTGTTCCCCGACCTCTGGGCGATCCGGACGGCGCTGTAGGGCAGGGCGGCCACAGAGGGCCGCCCCTACAGTCATTTTCCGCAGACCTTATGGGCCTCCCCTTCCTTGGCGAAGAAGGTGCCCTTGCAGGCCGCCCGGGTAGCCGCCGAGACCTTGCCGGCGACGCAGCACCAGCCGGAATCCTCCTCCGGGACGACGGTCGCGTAGAGCGGGGGAGGGGCGGCCGCCTTGGCCGGCTTGGCTGGCGGCGGCGCGGGCCTGGGGGGCCGGTGCGGCCGGGAGGAGGGCCAGAGCATCCAGACCGCGAAGACGCAGAGGCCAAGGATGACGATCACCTGTTGGAGGGTGAAGCGCTTGGGGCGGAACAGGTCGTCCAGGTTGGGTTCCATCGCCCCAAGTCTCTCACGGCCGAGTTGATGAGGGCCTATTTCGGCTCCAGCCTCACGTCGTCGATCTGCAGCCGGAATGGTCCCAGGGCGGGGCCGCCGCCCACGAAGAAGCCCAGGAGGTCCGTGCCGTCCACGCCGAGGTCGGCGAAGGAGAAGCGGACGCGCTTCCACTCCGGTCCGGCGGTGAAGGGCTTCTGCACCGGCATGCGGCCCAGGTGGGCGGCGAAGACCATGAATTGATAGCTGGCCCCCTTCTCCCCCTTGGCCTCGAAGGAGATGCCGCCGAGCTTCGACAGGTCGGTGGGGGCCATCGGCGCCGAGCCGGGGAGGAACATCACGCCCGCCCAAGGGTAGGCGAACCCCTGCCGGACCTCGCCGGTGATCGCGAGCGACTTCCCGCTGCCGTTGGCGCCGCCCTCCACGACCTCCTTCCTGACGGTCGACTTGCCGCCGGCGAGCTGGTCGGTCGAGTCGTTCCAGGCGTTGCCGAAGGTCACGCCGAAGGTGCCGTCCTCGAAGTTGCTGATCTCACCCGACGCGGGGACCTCCGCCGGCTTGATCGCCGGGGTGATGCGCTTGGCGGCGCGGACGCGCCCCTTCTCGCGGCCGAGCTTCCAGATCCGCTCGATGTCGCGGGTGGCGGTGATGTCCGCCGTCGGGTCGCCCTTTACCAGCACCAGGTCGGCCCGCAGCCCGGGGGCGATGCGCCCACGGTCCTGGAGGCCGAAGATCCGCGCCGGGGTGGAGGTGGCCGCCGCCAGCGCCTGGACGGGGGTGAGCCCCGCCGAGACGAGCAGCTCGAGCTCGCGGTGGATGCTCGCGCCGTGCGTGGTGCCGGGGTTCGGCGCGTCGGTCCCGGCGAGGATCGGCACCCCCGCCTTGGCGAGCTGGCGGACCGTTGCCAGGGCGTTCTGATAATCGAGCTTGTGCGACGGGAACCCCCGGCGGAGGTTGTCCACCTCGTCCTCCCGCAAGTAGGGCGCGAGGCGCGGATCGTCCGGCAGCGCCTTGCCGCTGGCGGTCCCGGTGGTGCTCTCGACCACGGTCAGCGTGGGGGTCACGAACGCCTTGTGCTTGCGGACCAGGTCCGCGAAACCCGGCTCCGGCGCCCGGTCGGCGAAGATGTGCACGAGGCCGTCCGCCCCCGCCTCGATCGCCTCCTTGGCGGCGTCCTCGGTGCTGACGTGGACCACCGCCAGCTTCCCCCGCTTGTGCGCCGCCCGGACCACCGCCTCCAGGGTCGGCCGGTCGAGCGTCGGGATCTTGCGGCCGTAGGGGGAGCCGTCCTCCAGGATGATCTTGATGTAGTCCGACCCCTCGGCCACGCGGGCGTCCACCCAGCCTTGAGCCTCCTCCGGCCTGGTGAGGGTCGGCACGGTCATGCCGTACTCGGTGCCGTGGCCGCCGGGAGCGGTGGCGAGGTAGCCCGCGCTGAGCAGGTCGGCCCGGCCCGGAGCGCCACCGGGCTTCGCCTGCTCCTCGCGCATCTGCTTGGCAAATGACGGGGCGGTGAACATGTCGAGCTCGGTGGTGACGCCGAAGACCAGCGCGCGCTCCAGCGCCTCCCCCCAGGTGTGGGTATGGCTGTCGATGAAGCCGGGCAGGAGCGTCTGGCCCGTGCCGTCGATCACCTCGGCGCCACGGGGAGGGAGGACGTGCTCGCCCACGGCGGCGATCCTGTCCCCCTGGAAGACGACGGTCCCTTTCGGGATCACCCGGGTGCCGTCGAAGATGCGAACGTTGGTGATGGCGACCGGAACGGTCTGGGCCGAGGCCCCGGGAACGAAGCTTCCGGCCAGGATCAGGCCGGAGAGCAGGAGATGCTTGCATCGGATCATGATGATGATTCCTCCTTGGCAGCCTTAGTCTCTCCCGGAAAGGCGGGGCGGCTCCAGGACGGATTGTCAGGAGGTGGGGGTGACGTTTGTCAGGGGGCGGCCAGGTACCGGAACACCTCCGCCGGCCCCGGAATGTACCGCAGGGCGCGGATGGCGCCGCGCCCCCTCACCTCGGCGCTGAGGTAGCGGCCGGAGGGGACCTGCAGGGCGATCGAATCCCCCGAGACGATGGGGCCGGCGCCGCCGATCTTGTGGACCACGAAGCGCTCGGACGGGCCGGCGGTGGAGGCGTTGGCGTAGAGCTGCCCTCCGGCGCCGGGCTCGATGCTCAGATAGAGCCCGCCGTGGGCCTGGAGGCTCACCTCGTCGCCGTCCGCCAGCGCGCCGCCGTTCCAGTCCTTGAGCGTGAAGGTCTCCCAGAAGCCGCCGCGTACCCAGCGCCCGGCGCTGACCGCGCCGTCCCCCTCGCTGTCGACCGAGAAGTACTGGTTGGCGAAGCTGCTCAGGGAGACCCGGCGCAGCGCCGCCGGGAGCTGGAGCTCCAGCGAGCTCCACATGGGCGCCTTCTCGCCGTCCGGGCGGATCAGCCAGAACCCCCGGAGGTCCCGGTTGCCCGGCCGGCCGGTGTAGGTCTGGAGCGCCTCGTTGCAGTAGACCTCCCAGTAGACCGCGTAGCGCACCCCCCAGCCGAGCGCCGTCTCCATGAGCTGCCGGATGCGCTCGAACCGCTGCCCCTCGGGGGCCCCGTCGTCCTTGGCCATGCCGTACTCGCCCAGATAGAGGTTGTAGCGGCCGAAGAGCTTGTTGTCCGGCGCCTTGAGCTCCAGATAGTCGAGCGCCCGCGTGAGCTCCTCCGGCGAGAAGCCGATGTCCCAACTGGAGTAGGAGTAGAGGTCGCAACGGGTGTAGGGGACGACGTTGTTGGCCGCCGTCACCTTGCCGGCCATGGCGGCGGTGAGGAGGTTCACCTCGGCCGCGTGGAGCACTTGGACGCCGCGCGCGCCCACCTCCCGGCGCGCCTTCTCGACGCCGTCCTGGCGGGCGTTCCACCAGTCGATCATCCCCTGGATGCGCACCGGATCGGGATCGGCCCCCTCGGCGAGACCCTGGCGGAGGAGGTGGTCCCCCTCCCAGTTCTGGAGGATGAAGGTCTTGCCCGAATTGGCGTAGGTGATGAGGAGGTACTTCGCCAGCCGGTACATCTGGTCGCGCTCGGCGGCGGCCTCCTCGGGCGTCAGGCCGTCGAGGAACTGCGGCCCCACGGTCACCGGCGTGATGTCGAGGAGGATGGTCGAGAACGGCTTGGCGAACAGCTCCCGCACGTAGGGCTTCTGGGCCAGCTCGACCACGTCCGCCGGCGTGGGGTACCAGTCGGAGTTGAAGGGATAGATCTCCTGGATGCGGTCCGGGACGAGGAAGACCTTGATCACCCGGCTGCCGAGCTCCAGGATGCGGTCGGCCCCCTCGTTCAGGAAGTCCCCGTCCGTGAAGTTGTAGCGGCCCGCGGCGTGGGCCACCCCGAGCACGTCGCGGGCGTCCACGGCACGGGCGGCGCTGACGGAAGCAAGAGCGGCCGCGAGGAGGAGGAGCCCGGCGAGCGCTCCCCGAAGGGTGGGAGTGAGGAGGCGCATCTTCAGATAGTGTACGGCTGAAGATGGGCCCTCATCACGGAGAATGACTGTGAAAGCCGCGGTAATCGACGCATATGGAGGGAGCGACCGGCTCCAGGTCCGGGAGGTGCCGGAGCCGGGAGAGCCCGGGCCGGGGCAGATCCGCCTGCGGGTGCGCGCGGCGAGCGTCAATCCCATCGATTGGAAGATGCGCCGCGGCGGGCTCCGGTTCGTCATGCCGGCGAAATTCCCCCTCGTCCTCGGCTATGACGTGGCCGGCGAGGTCGACGCGATCGGTCCCGAGGTGACCCGCTTCCAGGTGGGGGACGCCGTCTTCGGCCTCGTCGATCCGCGCTCCCCTGGAGGCGCCTACGCCGAGATGGCGCTGGCGCGGGAGTCCTCCCTGGCGGCCCTGCCCCAATCGCTCTCCTTCGAAGAGACCGCGGCGCTGCCGGTCGCCGGCCTGACCGCCCTCCAGGCTCTGCGCGACAAGGGGGAGCTGGTGGCGGGGGAGACGGTGGTGGTCAATGGCGCCTCCGGCGGTGTGGGGCACCTCGCCGTCCAGATCGCCCACACCGTGGGAGCCCAGGTGACCGGTACCGCCAGCCGCGCCAACCTGGGCTTCGTCCGCTCCCTGAGGGCCCACGAGGCGATCGACTACGAGGAGGAGGACTTCGCCGGCCGCGACGACGCCTGGGACGTGATCTTCGACGTGGCCGGAACCCGGACCTACCAGGACTGCGAGCCCTCGCTCTCCCGGGGCGGCGGCATCTACGTGACCACCGAGGTCGGCCCGCGCTCCTTCCTCAACGCGGTCTTCACCGGTCTGGCGGGCCTCTTCGGCCAGAAGAAGCGGGCCCGGTGGATCACGATCGCTCCGAAGGCCGAGGACCTGGCCTTCCTCGCCCGGCTGGTGGAGCAGGGGAGGCTCCGGCCGGAGATCCACGAGGTCTTCCCCTTGAGCCGGATCCGTGAGGCCCACGACCTGAGCGAGCGGGGTGGGGTGCGGGGGAAGATCGTTGTGCAGGTAGGGTGAGCGCATCGACAAAACTTCGAATCCATCCATGTGACGTGTTTTGGAAGGTAATGGCGCATACCAGGTGGGGAGAGCTGTGGAGCCCGGTCCGCCGAGCCGGGATAGGCCCCGCTCTGTGCCGGAGCCCAGGCTCTTGACCCAGGGACAGTCACTGTTTGAAGGAGGATCTATGAAGAAGACGTTGGTTCTCGCCTGTTGTCTCGCACTCGTCGCCGTCGCCGGTTTCGCCCAGGCTCCGAGCCAGCACCGGGTCACCCTGGCGGACATCATGGCTCCCACCACGGCTCCGGCCCTCACCGCGTCCCAGAACCAGCCCCTGTTCCTCTCGAATCACCGCCGTGGCGGCGTGACGGAGAAGGCCACCTGCACCGCGAACTGCTCTTCAGGCACCGTGACCTGCACGGCCTCCTCGGCAGGCGCGTGCTTCGCGCAGAACGTCAACTGCCCTACCACCCAGGGCTATGTCACCTGCGATGGCGCCACGACCTACTGCCCGACTGCGTGCGGCTCTCCCCAGATCTGCACTCCCGGAACGACCCGCTATGTCTGGGATGGGTCCACCTGCTGCGATCTCGGTGGGAAGTACAAGGAGCAGCAGCAGTGCTCTGCTGACGGCACCTACTGGGACTACACGGGCGCCGTCGCGTGCGGTGGCCCCTGCGGTCCGCGCATTCCGTAACTGATCTGACCCGCTGAGCCTGGGCGGCGGGGGAGGATCGCTACAGTGTCCTCTCCCGCCGCCCTTTACTCCTCGAATCCGCTTCTGACTGCGCGGGCGTTGAGCCCGCAGAGGAGCTTCCATGAAGATTTGGACCGCCACATTCGTCCTCACCCTGGTCGCCGTTGCGGGTTTCGCCCAAGCTCCGAGCGCCCCTCCCGTCAGCCTGGCAGCGATCTTTTCCCCCTCACCGGTCGCCAGCTCCTGCCCCTTACCCCGGGCCCAACCGACCTTCGTCGCGAACCGTCACCGGATCGCGACGGAGAAGGCCTACTGTTGGGTGAGCTGCGGCTCTTACACTCTCTCCTGCACGGGTTTCACCTGCTACTCAGTGGACCGCAGTTGCCCGAGCACGCAGGGGTACATCTCGTGTGATGGCGTCACGACCTACTGCCCCGGGCCGTGCGATTGTTCCGAAGGGACCACCCGCTATGTTTGGGATGGCTACTCCTGCTGCGACCAAGGCGGAAAGGCCAAGGACGAGCAGGTTTGCGTGAACGGTACATGGCAGTACTCGGGAAATTCCATCTGCGCTGGCCCGTGCGGGCCCCGGGTTCCGTAACTGCCTATGAGATCGACAGGGGGTAAGGCTGCCAGATACCCCCCCTGTATCCACTTGTCCATTGCTTGGCGTAGCTAAGCTTTAGCTGCCAGCGCCCCCAGCACCTCCCGCAGAAGCTCCCAAAACCGCCCCACCGACCCCACCTCCACCCGCTCATCCGGCGAATGCGCTCCCTGGATGACGGGGCCGAAGGAGATCATGTCCATGCCGGGGAACTTCTCTCCCAGGACGCCGCATTCGAGTCCGGCGTGGACGGCTTTCAGCTCGGGGTCGGTGCCGAGCTTCTCCTGGTGGAGCTTGCGGAAGGTGGCGAGGAGCGGGGAGTCGAGGTTGGGCTTCCAACTGGGGTAACCCTCGACCTCCTGGACCTCGGCGCCGGCGAGCTCGGCGATGGCGCGGAGGCCCCGCTTCGTGGTCCGCATGGCGGAGGCCACGGAGCTGCGGATGCTGAAGAGGATCGTGAGGTCGCTCTCGGTGCCCGCGGCCATCGCGAGATTGAGGCTGGTCTCGACCAGGCCCGGGATGTCGTTGCTCATGGCCAGCACGCCGTGGGGGAGGGCGTTCAGGAGGTCGAGCGCCTTGCGGGTCTCCGCGGCCGTCCAGACCCGCTCGGGGGACGCGGCTTCGGCGATCTCGACGCGCAGGTCCGGATCGACGGCGCGGATCTCGTCCTGGATGGCGGCGGTCTCGGCCTCGACCATGGCGGTGAAGGGTCCCTGAGCTTCCGTGGGGAGCACGACGCGGGCCGTGGCCTCGCGGGGGAGGGCGTTGTGTTTGTTGCCCCCCTGGAACGTGGACAGGTGGAAAGGGGCCTGCTGGAGCGCCGCCAGGAGGACGCGGGCGAGCAGCTTCACGGCGTTGCCGCGCTGAAGGTGGATCTCCATCCCCGAATGGCCCCCCTTGAGGCCGGAGAGCTTCACGTCGAGCGCCGCGGTGCCGCCCGGCGCCGGAGCGGTTTCGAGCGGCAGGGTGAGACGGCTGGCCGAGCCGCCGGCGCAGCCGATGGTCACCGCCCCCTCTTCCTCGGAGTCCAGGTTGAGGAGCAGCCGCCCGCGCAGCGCGATCGCCTCGGCGTCGAGCGCCAGGACCCCCGTGAGGCCGGTCTCCTCGTCGACGGTGAAGAGGAGCTCCAGCGGCCCGTGGACGAGGTCGTCCGCCTCCGGTTCCGCCTCCATAATCGCCAGGATGGCGGCGGCGCCGATGCCGTTGTCCGCGCCCAGGGTGGTGCCGGTCGCCTTCACCCAGTCGCCCTCCCGGCGGGGGATGATCGGATCGCGGTCGAAGTCGTGGACGGTCCCCGAGCTCTTCTCGGTCACTATGTCGAGGTGTCCCTGGAGGACCACGATGGGTGCCCCCGCCTTTCCCGGCGAGGCGGGCTTCTCGACCACCACATTGCCGGTGGCGTCCTGACGCCAGCGGAATCCCTTGGCTTCCGCCCGCTCGATGACGTATTGGCGGGCCCGCTCCTCGTGCTTCGAGGGGCGCGGAATCTGGAGGAGGGCGTCGAAGTGTTTCCAGAGGGGCTGGGGGGCGAGATCGGAGACGAAGGTCATGGGGGCGAGGATATCGCGATATTCTCACCACCATGTCCCTCCTCTTCCTGGACCGCGAGGATGTCGAAGCCCTCCTCCCCATATCGGAATGCATCGAGGTAATCGACGAGGCTCTCCGGATTCTGGCCCGGGGCCAGGCGGTGCAGCCGCTGCGCTCGGTGTACTGGATGCCGGACCGCCACGGCCTGCTGGCGGTGATGCCAGGGTTGCTCGGCGGTACCGTCGCCGGGGCCAAGGTGCTGACGGTGGTGCCGGAGAACCATCTGCACGGCCTGGAGTCGCATCAGGGGGTGGTGATGCTGTTCGAGCAGGAGCGGGGGAGGCCCCTGGCGGTCCTGGACGCCGCGTCGGTGACCGCCATCCGGACGGCGGCGGCGAGCGCGGTCGCCACCCGGGCGCTGGCGCGGCGGGACGCCGGGGACCTGGCCATCCTCGGCTCCGGCGTGCAGGCGCGGACCCATCTGGACGCCATGCGCGCCGTGCGGCCGTTGCGACGGGTGCGGGTCTGGAGCCGCCGGCCGGAGAGCGCCCGCCGTTTCGCCGAGCAGGAGAGCGCGCGGACCGGCCTCTCCGTGGAGGCGATGCCCACGGCCCGCGAGGCGGCCGAGGGGGCGGACCTGATCTGCGCGGTGACCGCCGCCACGAAGGCGGTCCTCTTCGGGAGCTCGATCGCGCCGGGCGCCCACATCAACGCCGTGGGCGCCTGCACGCCGAAGGCCCGGGAGCTGGACGCGGCGGCGGTGGCGCGCTCGCTCCTGTTCACCGACCGCCGGGAGTCGCTGCTCGCCGAGGCGGGCGATTTCCTCCTCGCCCGTGAGGAGGGGGCGGTGACAGATGGTCACATCCGCGGCGAGATCGGCGAGGTGCTCGAAGGGATGATCCCCGGCCGGCGGTCCGGCGAAGAGATCACGTTATTCAAGTCGTTGGGGATCGCGGTTGAGGATCTCGCGGCGGGGATGCATGTGTATCGGAAGGCGGTGTCACCACCACCCGCAACCTCTAAGACCGGCCCGGCTGCTTGAGATGTTGCCTACCCCCACGCCCAGATCGCGTACCCCAGAAACAGCCCATACATCGCCATCACCGCCACGATCACCCAGCGGGCCGCTCGGGATTCGTAACGGCGGAAGAGGACGAGGCAGCCCACGAGGACGGCGATCATCTCCAGCGGCGCCACGATCCTGCCGTAGTGGTGTGGGTCCCAGTAGGAGACGGGGCTGTGGAAGCGCCAATCGGAAAAGGGGAAGAAGTGGCGGTGGGCGTCCTCGCTGTGGAAGAAGAAGTCTTCCGGAATGTGCAGCGCCATGCCCGCGAAGCAGGCGGTCAGGCGGGGGAGGCCGAGGCGCCAGGCGAGAAGGAGCGCCGCGAAAACCACGGGCGCCGAATGGAGCAGATCGACCGTCCAGGCCCCTGTCCAGCCGAAATAGGCGCGCGACCAGATCTCCGGCTCGGGAAGCCTTGCGACGAGCCTGGCCCAGGCATAGAAGGCGAAGATCGGCACGTCCGGCAGGACAGAGCCGATCACGATCGGCAACGCGGTCCCGGGCCGTTCCCTGCGGCCCAGGATCCAGAGGTTGAGGACCGCGTGCGCCGGGGTGTTCATCCCTCGGAAGCCGACCTCCGGAGCTGCGCCGTCAGCGGGTGATCCTCCCCGAGCACCTGCTGTGAGATCGCCAGGGCCTCCTGGAAATGCTCCCGGGCCGACGCGATCTCCCCGGTCTCCCGCTCCAGCACGGCCAGGTTGTTGAGATCGGCGATCACCTGGGGGTGCCCCTCTCCGAGCGCCGCGCGGTTGATCTGGAGCGCGGCGTCGACGTGGAGGCGGGCGGAGGCGCCGTCGCCCACCTCCCGCAGGAGGCCGGCGACATTGGTGAGCGCGCGGGCGGTCTCGGGGTGGTCGTCACCGTAGAGATGGCGGGCGATCTCCACGGTGGGGCGCAGGTAGTCGAGGGCCCGCGCCGGGTCCCCCAGCTCCCGCTCCAGGGTGGCGAGATTGCCCAGGTCGGCCGCCACGGCGGGGTGGCCGTCTCCGAAGGCCTTGCGGTGGAGGGCGAGCGCCCGCTCCAGCCGCTCGCGCGCCTCCTCCCGCCGGCCGAGACCGCGGTAGGCCATGCCCAGATTGGCCAGGATCGAGCCGAGGTTGGCGTCCTCCTCCCCGCGGCTCTGGATGGCGAGCGCCTCCTCCAGGAGGTCCCGGGCCTCCGCGAGCTCGCCCGTCTCGTTGAGGAGGATCCCCAGCAGGTTCAGGGCGCGGGCGGTGGCCGGATGATCGGGACCGTACACCGTGCGCGACTCCTCCAGGCCGGTGCGGGCCTCGGCGACCGCCTCGGGGGCCCGCTGGAGCTCCCGCAGGATCTCCGCCAGTTGGTTGTGGAGCTCCAGCCGCTCCTCGGCCGTGAGGTCCTGGGCGCGGGTGCGCGCGGCTTCGACGAAGGCGAGGCGCCGGAAGGGGGGCCAGAGCCCCTCCGTCTGGCGGGACGCGCCGAGGAGGTCGCGGGCGCTCGTCCGTCCGTCGGCGATCCCGGTGATGAATTCGGCCTTGAGGTCCCCGACCTCCCCCGGACCGATCCAGACGCGCAGCTCCCGCAGGAAGAACTGGCGCGCCTGATCGTCTTCGAGGTAGCCGGCGAGGCTGAAGCGGAGCAGGGTCATCCCCCGGGTGTGCGTGGGCACGGACTGGTTGAAGAATTCGAGCAGCTCGCCGGCCATCCGCGCGCACTTCTCCGGCAGCAGCGGCTCGAGGAGGGCGTGGCGGAGGCGAGGGCTCAGGAACGAGTAGGTCAGCAGCCCGGGGAACGAGGTGTGGGCGTACTGGTGGTCGACGAAGAGCCGGGTCTCCTCGGCGTCCACCAGCTCCTCGTCGATGAGATCGAGGAGATCCTCCCGCTGCTCCGGCGTCAGCTCCAGATGGAGGAATAGCGCCTCGGCGGGGACGTTCGGGCCGCAGAAGGCGGCGAGGTCGAGGAACCGCTGCAACCGGTCCGCCGCTTCCAGATCGATCTCCTGGAGGAGGTCATGGACGGAGCCTAGGAGATCCCCGGCGGGCAGCGGCTGGAGGTCCAGGCGGAGGCTCTCGGCCCGCGGCGCCACCCGGTCGTCGGGATCTACTGGCGCGCAGGAGAGGGCCAGGAGGAGGCGTGGATTGCGCCGCGTCTCGTCGAACAGCCAGCGCCGCAGGGGATCGGTGAGCTGGGCGCTCTCGACGGCGTGCACGACCAGATGCCCCTCGCGGCTCAGGCGCGAGAGCAGCCCCGAGAGCGCCGGCCGGGCGTCGTCTTCGGCCCCCCCGGCGGTAACGGCGGGGAGCTCCTTCCAGACCGCCACCGGATCGTCGGTCCGCAGGAGCAGCGAGACCAGCGCGGCGCCCGCCAGGGAAACCGGGATGAACTGCAGGAGCGGCAGCATGCGCTCGCGCAGGACTTCCCGTTCGCCGTCGGAGAGCTCCCAGCGGCTCGCGATCTGGACGTCCGCGAAGCGGTTGAGATCGAACCCCTCCTCATAGCCGTCGAGGTCGAGCGGGAGCACGGTGATGGGCCGCCCCTGCCGAGCCGCGCCGCCGGCCGCGGCTTCCAGGAGGCCGGTCCGGCCGCACCCCGGCTCGCCGGCGAGGAGGAGGACGGGCGCCGGTCCGGGCGCGGCGAGGACGCGCTCGACGGCGGCGAGGGCCTCGGGGGAGTGGACCTGGTAGAGCCGGTGCTTCGCTTCGGGGGTCAGCCGGTGGACGTCGGTGAAACCGGTCGCCATGATCTCCTCCTCCCATCCTCCGCCGGCCGCCGGCCCCGTCGAAAGGAGGCCACCACCCGGAACCGTGGGATGGAGATGCTATGGGAGGGATCGGACATGGAGCAAACCGGGAACAGGCGGGGCTCGGATCGCTCCCGGCTCCGAGCCCCCGGACCTCAGCCGTTCACTCTAGAGCATGCAAGAGATCTGGTGCGATTGACACTGGGAGCAAGTAAGGTGCTTCGAGCCGCAGTCCGCGTAGGTCGAGCCCTGGAAGCACTGCTGCGGCGAACAGGTCTGGCGATTTCCATCGCACTCGACGTAGGTCGAGGTGCTCGTGCAGGTGGTGGTTCCCGAGCACTGGAAAGTCTGGGAAGGCGCCGAGCAGGAGAAGGAGTAGGGCTGGTAGGGCGGAGGGCACTCCTCGACGCTGGCGAAACAGCCATTGCCACAGTTGACCGTAGCCGTACAGCTAGCGACGGCGGCATGGCTGCTCATGAAGAAGGCGCTGAGGAGGACCAGGGATATGAAGGTCGGCTTTTTCATGACTCTCTCCTTTCGCGCATCTTTATATGCATGCATTGGCACGCAAGTCAACCGCCGCCCCTGAAATCAGGCAGACTTGCCTGCTGAGATAAGACGGATTCCAGGTCCTCTCATGAATCCCGGCGTCGCCGGCGCGATCCGGTCGGTGGCGATCGCCGCCGCCGCGGCGGGCGAGCGGGGAGCTCTGAGCGCTATCATCCGCCCCATGCTCGACTCCTTCGCCCGCCAGATGCTCTATCCCGCGCCGCCGGTGCCGGTCTCCTCGCCGCCGCCGGCCCCCCTGGAGGAGGTCTGGCTCGATCTCCCGGACGGCGGTCGGGTGCAGGCCTGGGCGCTCATCGCTCCCACGCTGCCGGCCACGGCGCCGCTCGTCACGTTCTTCCACGGCAATGGGGAGAACCTGGAGACGCTGCGCTGGTCCGGGCTGTTCGAAGAATTCGGCCGGCTCGGCGTGGCCGTCCTCGCGGCGGATTTCCCCGGCTATGGACGCAGCACCGGAATCCCTTCCGAGGAAGGGCTGACCGCCACCGGCGAAGCCGCGGCCGCCTGGGCGCGAGAGCATCATCCGGAGCGCCCGCTGGTCGTCTGCGGCTGGTCGCTCGGCGCGGCGCTGGCCATCGCCACGGTGGACCGGCATCCGGAGGCGGTCCGCGGCCTCATCGCGCTCTCCCCCTGGACCACCCTCGCCGAGGTCGCGGTGGGGATCTTTCCCGAATTCGCCGTCAAGGCGATGCTCCGCGAGCACTACGATTCGCGGTCCGCGGCGCGCCGCATCCAAGTCCCCGCGCTGGTCGTCCACGGCGAGCGGGACGACCTGATCCCGGTGGCTCAGGGGGAGGAGATCGCCGCCGTGCTGGCAGGGCCCACGGACTGGGTGCCGGTCCACGGCGCCGCGCACAACGACCTCCTGGGACGCCGGGAGGTCTGGGAGGCGATGGCGCGCTTCCTCTCCGGCCTCTGATTCAACGCTCTCCATCTGACCGCGAAGGGCTCGGGAAAACGCGCTCGCGACACCCAGCTTGGTAGAGGTTCTGTAATCCTCTCAAGGCTGTGAGCCCTTCATCTTCACTCTTGAGCCTCCCTTCCCCGGGAGCGCGCGCTCCTCCTCCGGAGCTGAGAGGGAGCAACATACCTTTCGCTCCAAACCAATTTTTGCAAAAAGAGGAGAAGCTAATGAAAAAGCTTTCCGTTTTGTTGATTCTTGCGTTCGCCGTCCTGCTCGCGGTGCCTGCGCTCGCCGTTGATCGCAGCGTCACCAATGGGATCGATCTCTGGAGGACTCCGGGGGATGGCACCACGTTCGCCGATTTTTCCAAGGAGGGGATCCCGGCCGGGTTCTTCTGCCATAAGTCAGAGCCCTTCAACGGCCGGATCGTCTTCCGGGGCGTCCCCATCGCCACCGGCCAGCCTGGCGCCCTGGGCGCGACCGACACCATCGTGCAACGTCTCGACAACGCTCCCTTCAACAAGCGCGGCGTGGCCACGACACGTATCCAGGTCCGGGCCATGCAGTTCGCGAGCGTGGCGCCGGTCCAGACCGCCTGCGGCCTGTTCAACGCCTACGTGAGGCTTGACGGCGAGCAGCCGGTCACCACGATGCGTATCGTGCGGGACAACGAGAAGGGGGGCCGCTTCTTCGCCCCGATCTCGGTCAACATCAAGATGACCTTCGAGCCGGTCGGCCGGGCCTCCACGGAAGCCCTCGAGCTGCGCAAGGCTCTCCGTTTCCCGCCCGCCACGAACGCCGTGTGGGCCATGGACCACAATACCGGTCCCGCGCTTAACGGCTTCGTCAAGGTGGACACGGACGGCGACGGGACGCCCGACACCTTCCTGCCAGGCCGCTCGAGCTTCGCGGTGGGCGTGGCCAAACCCGCGAAGTACTACGATACGGCTTCTGGCTGCCACATTGAGGATGAGGGGCAGCACTGCCCGCAGCCAGTGCCGGTTCAATCCCTCGAATAGCCTCACATGCCGGCGGCGGCCCCTCCGGCCGCCGCCGGTTTCTTCCCGCGGTTCCCCATACTCCATTTCTCCGGAATCCGGAAGCCTTGCACCTCATCTCCTCTCGCGGGAGAATGATGAAGTCCTCGGGCTCCCAATCCCATGATCGACGTCCTCCCCCAGCAGCAGAAGGCGCTCCCGCACAGCGAGGAGTCGGAGCGCGCCGTCCTCGGCGCCGTGATGCTCGACCCCTCGGTGCTGCCGACGATCTCGGGCCGGCTGCGGGCGGAGGACTTCTACTCGGAGCGCCACCAGCTCCTCTATCAGGCGATGCTCGACCTGCGGGAGGAGCAGGTGGAGGCCGACCTGCGCACCCTCCAGGCCCGTCTGGAGCAGCGCGGGCAGCTCGAGAGGGTCGGCGGCCTCGCCTATCTGACCGGGCTCGACTTGGACCTCCCCGACCTCGGGCGGATCGACACCTACGTCGAGATCGTCAAGGAGCGCTCGGTCCGCCGGCGGCTGATCCAGACGGCCGGCGAGATCATCCGCAACTGCCTGGACGGCGGGCTGGTGGCCGCGGAGGCGCTCGGGCGGGCGGAGCAGGCGATCCTCGGCCTCGGCGAGGAGGCGATCCAGCGCGGCTTCGCCCAGCTCTCGCACGTCCTCCACACCACCCTGGAGGAGCTCGAGGAACGTCCGGGGAGCATGCTCACCGGGGTGCCGAGCGGCTTCACCGACTTCGACCGCATCAGCCAGGGGCTCAACCGGGGGAATCTGATCATCATCGCCGGCCGTCCCGGCATGGGGAAGACCAGCTTCGCCCTCAACGTCGCCCAGCACGTGTCCGTGCGCGAGCGCAAGACGGTGGGGGTCTTCTCGCTGGAGATGAGCCAGCAGGAGCTGGCGCTGCGCATCCTCTGCTCGGAGGCGGACATCTCCTTCTCCCGCCTGCGCTCGAACCGCGTCTCCCAGAAGGAGTGGACGCGCATCATCCAGACCGTGCGCACGATCGGCGACGCGCCGCTCTACATCGACGACTCGCCGAACCCGACCCTGCTGGAGGTCGCCTCGAAATCCCGGCGGCTGAAGGCGGAGCGCGGCCTGTCCCTGGTGGTGCTCGACTATCTCCAACTCATGCAGGCCGGCGGCCGCTACGAGAACCGCAACCTGGAGATCGCCGCCATCAGCCGCGGCATGAAGCAGCTCGCCAAGGAGCTGGAGATCCCCGTCATCGCCCTCTCTCAGCTCTCCCGCCAGCCCGAACGGCGCGGAAGCGATCATCGGCCACAACTTGCTGATTTGCGCGAAAGCGGATCGATCGAGCAGGATGCAGATATGGTTGCGTTTATCTACCGCGACGAGGTCTACAACCAGACCGAGGAGAACAAGGGATTGGCGGAGCTGATCATCGCCAAGCACCGCAACGGCGAGACCGGCACCGTCGACCTCGTCTTCCTGGGCGAGACCACCAGCTTCCGGAACCTCGACCGGCATGGCATCGAATCCTCGGCCGCTCCCTTCTGAGATCCCGCCGGCCGGCGAGAGCGCGCCGGGGGTGGAGGACCTCCAGGTCGCCCTGCGCCCCGCCTGGGTGGACGTCGATCTCGGCGCCCTGGAGCACAACCTCGGCAAGATCCGCCAGCGCCTGGGAGGCTCGGAGGCCAAGGTCATGGCGGTGGTGAAGGCGGACGCCTACGGCCATGGCGCCGTGGGGGTCTCCCGCGCTCTTGAAGCCGCGGGGGTCGACTGGCTCGGCGTGGCCCTACTGGAGGAGGGGGCCGAGATCCGGCGCGCCGGCGTCGAGGTCCCCATCCTAGTGCTGGGCACGGCGCGGCCCGAGAAGATCGCCCTCTACGCCCGCTATGGGCTCACCCCGGCTCTCTCCTCCCTCGCCGAGCTCAACCGCTGGAACGAATGGACGGCGGGGCAGCGCGAGCCCCAGCCGGTGCACCTCAAGGTCGACACCGGCATGAGCCGCCTGGGCGTCGCGATGGACGAGGTACCCCGGGCCTTGGAGATCCTGCGCGGCAGCCGCGGGCTGCGTCTCACCGGCCTCCTCTCGCACTTCGGCGACGCGGACGACCTGGAGAGCCCCCGCAATCCGGCGCAGGCGGAGCGCTTCACGTCGGTGCTCGGCCTGCTGACCCCGGAAGAGCGCCAGGGCCTCCTGGTCCACATGGCGAACAGCGCCGCCGCCCTCCACCGCCCGGAGAGCCGCTACGCCCTGGTGCGGGTCGGGATCGCGATGTACGGGCTCGATCCCGTGGAGCGGCCGGATCATCCATTGCCGGCTCTGGAGCGTACCGATCTCATGCCGGTGATGTCCGTCCGCGCGCGGATCGTCCAGCTCCGCGAGGTGCCGGCCGGCACGGCCCTCTCGTATGGCGGGCGCACGGTCACCCGCCGGCGCAGCCGCGTCGCCGTGGTCCCCGTGGGATACGCGGACGGCTACGCTTGGCGGCTGACCGGCAAGGCCGAGGCTCTGGTGCGGGGGCGTCGTGTTCCGGTGGCCGGTTCGGTTACGATGGACATGACCCTCCTCGACGTGACGGAGGCGGGGGCCGGGCTGGGGGACGAGGTGGCGCTGCTCGGCCGCCAGGGAGACGAGGAGATCACGGCGGGGGAGCTCGCGGCTCACGCCGGCACGATCTCCTGGGAGATCCTCTGTCATCTGGGGCTCAGGCTGCCGCGCCGCTACGTGCGCGAGGGGAGAGTGGAGGAGCTGATGTCGCGTTTTTCGCGGGAGGACACGTGAAGATGCCGGGCCCCGTCGAGGGGTTCTTCGAGGAGATGGGGCGCTTCATCCAGATGGTGGGGCGCGTCTTCGCCTGGACCCCGCGCCCCCCTTACGATTGGCGGGAGCTGTTCCGGCAGATGGTGAAGGTGGGGGTCAATTCCACGCCGGTGGTGCTGCTCACCACCCTGTTCACCGGCATGGTGCTCGCCCTCCAGACCTTCACCGTACTGCAGCGCTTCAACGCCGAGAGCTTCGTCGGCTCGCTGGTGGCCCTGTCGATGGTGCGCGAGCTCTCCTCGGTGCTCTCGGGGCTCATCGTCGCCGGCCGCGCCGGCTCGGCCATGGGCGCCGAGCTCGGCACCATGCGCGTCACCGAGCAGATCGACGCCTTGGAGGTGATGGCCACCGACCCGGTCCACTACCTGGTGGTGCCGCGGGTCTGGGCCTCCACGATCATGCTGCCGCTGCTGGTGGCCCTGGGCAACGGCATCGGCATCCTCGGCGGCTATGTCGTCGCCGTCGTGCTGTTCAAGGCGAACCCGGTCTCCTACGTCAGCCGGACGTTTCAGTTCATGCAACTGAACGACCTGCTCTCGGGCCTGGCCAAGGCTGCCGTCTTCGGCTTCCTGCTGGCCGTCATCGGCTGCCAGCAGGGGTTCTACACGACCGGCGGCGCCGAAGGGGTGGGCCGTTCCACCACCGCCGCCGTGGTGGTGGCGAGCATCGCCATCCTGATCTCCGACTTCTTCCTCACCCGGTTGCTCTTCTGATGGAACCGTCCACGAAAACCGGCACCGTCAAGATCCGCATCCACGACCTCCACAAGTCGTTCGGCCCCAAGGGGGTGCTCGACGGGGTGAGCGTCGACGTGGCCCCGGCGGAATCGCTGGTCATCATCGGCGGCTCGGGCACCGGCAAGAGCGTGCTGCTCAAGAACATCATCGGCCTGCTGCGCCCCGACTCCGGCACCGTCGAGGTGGACGGCACGGCGGTCGAGACGCTGGGCAACCGCGAGATCACCGAGTTCCGGCGCAAGTTCGGCATGGCCTTCCAGGAAGGGGCCCTGTTCGACTCGATGACGATCTGGCAGAACGTGGCCTTCCCCTTGCAGCGGCTGACGAAAATGTCCCGCGGCGAGATCGACGACCGGGTGGAGGAGTGCCTGGAGATGGTGCGGCTCGAAGGGGTGAGCGAGAAGCTCCCCTCGCAGCTCTCGGGCGGCATGCGCCGCCGGGTGGGCTTCGCGCGGGCGGTGGCCCATCAGCCGGAGATCCTCCTCTTCGACGAGCCGACGACCGGGCTCGACCCGGTCACCACGGCGCTGATCGACGAGGTGATCCTCGACCTCTCGGACCGGCTGAAGACCACCACCATCACCATCACACACGACATGGAGAGCGCGTTCCGGATCGGTGACCGGATCGCCATGCTCAATCGGGGTAAGATCATCGCCGAGGCGCCGCCCGAGGAGTTCAAGCGGCTTGAGGACCCCAGAGTCCAGCAGTTCATCCACGGCCGGGCCGAGGGGCCGCTCTCCGAGGAGGCTCCGGCGCGGGGTCCCCGGGATTCGCGGGACGACCTGGGCTCGAAAGCAGGAGAGAGCGGAGTCCCGAACCGCTCCTAGACGGGCGCCGGGGCTTGGGAGAGATATGAAATCACTGGTCAAAGTCGGGGTCTTCGCGACCCTGTGCCTCGTCGTTCTGGGAATCCTGATCTGGAAGATCGAGGATCTGAACCCGTTCGCCAAGAAGGGACAGCGCCTGCACGCCGTCTTCCAGTCCGTCGCCGGCCTCGACGACAAGGCCTCGGTGCGCATCGCGGGCGTGCGAGTGGGCCACGTGGATGGTCTCGGGCTCCTGGGGACCCGGGCCCGCGTCAACATCCGGATGGAGCGGCCGGTCCCACTCACCGTCGGCACCACGGCGCGCATCGCCAACCTCGGGCTGCTGGGCGAAAAATACATCGAGCTCGTCCCCGGCCCGCCGAACGCTCCGCCGCTGCCCGACGACGCCGTGCTCGTCGGCGCCACGCCGCCGAGCCTGGACGACGCGATGGCGAAGATCAACGACATCGGCGCGTCGATCCAGAAGGTCACCAGCCAGCTCTCCGGCAGCGACGTCGCCGGGGGCATCAACCGCCTGCTGACCGATATCCAGCTCACCAGCGCGGAGATCCGCGCCCTGGTGGCCGAGAACCGCGCCAACGTCGCCTCCAGCGTGCGGAACATCGACAGCCTGACCGCCGTCCTGGCCCGCGAGCTGCCGCGGCTGGCCTCGCAGACTCAGGCAGCCCTCGACCAGATCTCGATGCTGGTCAAGGAGAACCGCGGCAACGTCTCGGACAGCCTGGGGAATATCCGCGAGCTCACCGAAAAGCTCCAGACCTCGGCCGACAACCTCAACAAGATCTCGGGCACCATCGCCAGCGGCAAGGGGACGATCGGCAAGCTGGTCAACGACGACAAGGCCTACAACGACGTCATCTCGACCCTCGACAGCATCCAGGGAGGCGTGCAGAACCTGAGCGAGAGCCTCGGGGGCCTGAACAAGTTCCAGATCGGTCTCGACCTGCACGGGTACTACCTGGCCAAGTCGCAGGACTCGCAGCAGTCCCTGAGCGCCTTCCAGATGGACATCGATCCCCAGGACAACAAGCACCTCTATCGCGTGGGGATCACCAGCAGCCCGTTCGGCCGGCACCGGGAGAAGACGCAGACGATCACGGTCACCAGCCCCAGCGGCCTGACGCAGACCACCACCATCAACACGCAGACCGAGGAGCAGACCTACGGGGTGACCGGCCTCCTCGGCTACAAGGGACCCCAGGACCTGCGGCTCTACGCCGGCCTTATCGAGGGGACGGGCGGCGCCCAGATCGAATATCCGCTGCCGGTCCTCGACCGTCGGCTCCAACTCTCCTTCGAGGCGTTCGACTTCAACCGTCCGAACGACCAGCGCGCCCACCTGCGCCTCCAGGGCCGCTACCAGTTCGCGCCCAACCTCTACCTCCTGGGCGGCTACGACGACATCCTGGAGCACCACTCCCTCTTTATCGGCGGCGGCATCCGCTGGACCGACGAGAACCTCCGCAAGCTGTTCGGCCTGGCGGGGGCGGCGATCCGGTAAAATCGAAAGGGGCGGCCGAGGCCGCCTCTTTTCGTTTACGGCGCGTACTGCACCGAGTCGTATTGCGCGGTGATCGGGCCGGTGTAGGTAAAGGGGCCGAGCCAACTGTCCACGCCGGTGCCGGGCCAGAGGTTCATCATGATTTTTCCGGGATTCGTGGGCAGGGCGCCGCGCGAGCCGTTCTCCGTGAGCACCAGCACGCCGTCCACATACCACTTGATCGAGCCCGACTGCCAGACGATGGAGTAGGTGTGGAGCGCCGCCGAGGCGTCGAACCCCAGGTTGATCAGGGTCTCGTGACCACCCACCCCGTTGGTGAAGTAGTTGGTCTGCATCTTCGTCGTGTCCTTGCCCAGAAACTCGATGTCGATCTCGTCCCAGGGGGTGCCGTTGTAGATGAAGAAGGACGAGACGATCCCCGAGGCCTTGGCCGCCCGCATGTGCACCGTATAGGTGCCGTAGCCGTAGACGTCGTTGGTGCGGTACTCGTCGGAGGCATAGGGCTTGCCGGAGCAGCCGGTGGGGCAGGTGGCGTTGTCGAGATGAAGGGTCATCAGGCCGCCACTGAAGGTCGCGTGGTCGGCGCGCCATCCACAGTTGAACACCCCGCCGTTGGTCCAGCCGTCGGCCTTGGTCCACCGGGTGGTGTCGTAGGAAGTGAGATTGTCGGCGAAGCTGCCGCCGAGGGCATGGACGGAGGACGTAACCGTGGAGGAGAAAAGAAGAGACAGACCGAGAACGCGGAGAGCCGCTGATGGAGATTTCGAGAGTTGCATCGCTGGACCTCCTGATACTCTGATTCAAGGAGGTGAGTCATCCACCTCCTTGAGATTTCAAGAGTGCAGGATCTGTTCCAAGGGAATCTGATCTGCTTAAGGAAGCTCCGAATTCATCCAGAGCTGGAACAGCCCGGCCGGAGCCGGGCTGTTCAACTGTCGAGGAGGGAAGGGCTTACGGGCAGTTGAGGTCGCAGCGGGGGCTGCAGCAGGTGGTGCAGTGGGTCGGCGCGTCGGGGCAGCAGTACCTGAAACAGGCGGCCTCGGCGCGTTTAGGTGAGGATATCCCCATTCCGGCGCCGGCCAGGGCTGCGAGAGCGAGTGTGAGCTTCAGAATCTTGCGCATTGAAGCCTCTCCTTTCCGGTCGGACATCGACCTTATACAAGAAGGGTGCCCCAGGGAAGCTTCACGGCGCGCAGTCACACGGCAGACCGCAGCAGTAGAAGCACCCTCCGGAGGGGCAGCAGACCCGCGGGCAGGCGGCCTCGGCGGAGGTGGGGGAGAACAGGCCGGCGGCGGCGGTCAGGCCGAGAGCGAGAGTGAGGAACAGGATCTTCTTGCGCATGGGGTTCGCTCCTTTCGGTGTGTGCATTCACTCAAGAAGGTGCTCTCGGAGACCGGCAGGGTGACGAGTCAGGTCGTGATTCCCTCCGCGGCATCATGACAGCCGATGAGGTGGAAGATTGGCCAGGGAAGGAAGCCGGGAGCTGCTTGGGGAGTAGTAGAATGGGCACATGGCCGTGCTGAAGGTTGAGATCGAGCTTCCCGAAAAACTGCTTGCGGCTCTCGATGTTCCTGAGTCCGAGCTGGGGAGGCAAGCCAGAGAGTGGGTGCTCCTTGAGCTATTTCAAGAGGGCAAGATCTCTTCCGGCAAGGCTGCCGAGTTCCTGGGTTTGTCGAAGGCCCAATTCCTCGATCTGCTGAACGAGCGTCATCTTCCCTACCTGGACGCAGATTCGGGATATTTGGAATCCGAGACCGCCGCCGCCGAAGCCGCGGCCCGGGAGGGAAATCGGGAAGTTTTCGAAGCCGTGCTCGCCAAGGTTCCGGATGCGGAGCCGGACCCCTGGGATCAATGGACTTTGCCAGATAAGAAATGAAAAAAGCCCGGCCTCACGGCCGGGCTTTCCAGTTTCAGGGAAGTGGGGTAGGGATCAGGCCTCGACCGCCACCTCCGCCTCCTTGGGGCTCTCGATCTCCACGGCCAGGTGGCCTTCCCGGGCGTCCACCCGCACCAGCGAGCCGTCGGTGACCTCGCCGGCCACCAGGGCGCGGGCGATGCGGGACTCGAGCTCGTGCTGGAGGTACCGCTTGAGCGGCCGGGCGCCGTAGACCGGGTCATACCCTTGCCGCGCCACGTGCTCCCGGGCCGCCTCTGTCAGCTCCAGCCGGACGCCACGGTCGGTCAGGCGCCGCCGCAGGTCCTCCGTCTGGAGGTCGACGATCTTCTCGATCTCCTCCAGCCGCAGCGGCTTGAAGAGCACGATGTCGTCCACCCGGTTGAGGAACTCGGGCCGGAAGTGCGTCCGCAGCTCCCGCATCACCGCCTGGCGGGCGCCCTCGGTGATCTCGCCGTTGGGCATCACTCCCTCCAGCAGGTGGGGCGAGCCGATGTTCGAGGTCATGATGATCACGGTGTTCTTGAAGTCCACCGTGTGGCCGTGCGAGTCGGTCACCCGCCCGTCGTCGAGGATCTGCAGGAGCACATTGAAGACGTCGTTGTGCGCCTTCTCGATCTCGTCGAACAGGATCACGGAGTAAGGCTTGCGCCGCACCGCCTCCGTGAGCTGGCCCCCCTCCTCGTAGCCGACGTAGCCCGGCGGGGCGCCGATCAGCCGCGAGACGGTGTGCCGCTCCATGTACTCGCTCATGTCGATCCGGATCATGTTCTCTTCGCTGTCGAAGAGCGTCTGAGCCAGGGTCTTGGCGAGCTCGGTCTTGCCCACGCCGGTCGGCCCCAGGAAGATGAAGGAGCCGATCGGGCGCCGCGGGTCCTTGATCCCCGCCCGGGCGCGGATCACGGCGTCGGCCACCAGCTTCACCGCCTCGTCCTGGCCGACCACCCGCGCGTGGAGGAGATCCTCCATGCGCAGCAGCTTCTCGCGCTCCCCCTCGACCAGGCGGGTCACCGGGATGCCGGTCCAGCGCGAGACGATCTCAGCGATCTCGTCCTCGGTCACCTCCTCGCGCAGGAGCTTGCCGCCGGTGTTCTGCTGCTCGGCGAGCATGCGCTCCTTCTCCTTGAGCTGCCCCTCGAGCTGCGGCAGCTTGCCGTAGCGGAGCTCGGCGCTCTTGTTGAGGTCGTACTGCCGCTCGGCCGCCTCGATCTCCTGGCGCACCTTCTCGATCTGCTCGCGCAAGGTCCGCACCTCGTCGATCGAGTGCTTCTCGGCTTCCCACTGGGCGCGCATGGCGTCGGCCTGGGCCTTGAGGTCCGCCAGCTCGCGGCGGAGATCCTCCAGCCGGTCCTGGCTCGCCTTGTCCTTCTCCTTCTTGAGCGCCGCCTCCTCGACCTCGAGTTGCATCACCCGGCGGGTGACCTCGTCGAGCTCCTGCGGCATCGAATCGATCTCGGTGCGCAGCATGGCCGCCGCCTCGTCGATCAGGTCGATCGCCTTGTCGGGCAGGAAGCGGTCGGTGATGTAGCGGTTCGAGAGCGTCGCCGCGGCCACCAGGGCGTTGTCCTGGAAACGGACGCCATGATGCACCTCGAAGCGCTCGCGCAGGCCGCGGAGGATCGAGACCGTGTCCTCGACGCTCGGCGGCTCGACCATCACCGGCTGGAAGCGCCGCTCCAGGGCCGCGTCCTTCTCGATGTTCTTGCGGTACTCGTCGAGCGTGGTGGCGCCGATGCAGTGCAGCTCGCCGCGGGCCAGCATGGGCTTGAGGAGGTTCCCCGCGTCGGGAGACCCCTCGGTCTTGCCGGCGCCGACGATGGTGTGCAGCTCGTCGATGAAGAGCAGGATGCGCCCCTCGCTCTGCTTGACCTCGTTGAGCACCGCCTTCAGCCGCTCCTCGAACTCGCCGCGGTACTTGGCGCCGGCGAGCAGCGAGCCCATGTCGAGCGAGAAGATGGCGCGGTCCTTCAGCCACTCGGGGACGTCGCCGCGCACGATGCGCTGCGCGAGGCCCTCGACGATGGCCGTCTTGCCCACGCCCGGCTCGCCGATCAGCACCGGGTTGTTCTTGGTCCTCCGCGACAGGATGCGGATGACGCGCCGGATCTCGGCGTCGCGGCCGATCACCGGGTCGAGCTTGTTGCGCCGCGCCATGGCCACCAGGTCGACGCCGTATTTCTCCAGCGCCTCGTAGGCCACCTCGGGGCTAGCGCTGGTCACCCGCTGGTTGCCCCGCACCGCCGTGAGGGCGCCGAGGACCCGGTCGCGGGTGATGCCGAATTGCGCCAGCAGACGCCCGAGCGGCGAGGAGGAGCCCTCCTCGATCATGGCGAGGAGCAGGTGCTCGACGGAGACGTACTCGTCCTTGAGCCGCTTCGCCTCGTCCTCGGCCCGGATCAGGATCTGCTGCAGCCGCTGGGTGAGATAGATCTTGCCCGCCTCGGCGCCCGGTCCGGAGACCTTGGGGCGGCGCGACAGCTCGCGCTCGACCTCGGCCTTGAGCGCCTCGGTGGGTGCCTCCATGCGGGCGAGCAGACGGGGAACGAGGCCCTCGGGCTGCTCCAGAAGGGCGAGGAGAAGATGCTCTCCGTCGACCTCCTGGTTGCCATAGCGCAGGGCCTTGGTCTGGGCGCTCTGCAGCGCCTCCTGGGATTTTTGGGTCAATTTGTTGATATCCATAATATTTCCTCAGGCCTCCGGTTTTGGATTCCGTAGGGGCGGCCCTGTGTGGCCGCCCTGCTGTTTCCGAGCCCAGGGCGGCCACGCAGGGCCGCCCCTACAGGACCGGCGGCAAAGCCTTCCTAAGCCTCCACCTCGCGCGTCCTCTCGGCCTCCACCTCCGCGAGCTGGCGGTAGAGGTCGCGCTCGCGGTCGGTGAGGTTTTCCGGGATCACGATGCGGATCTCCGCCAGCAGGTCCCCCTTGCCGCCGCCGGACTGCGAGAGCCCGCGCCCCCGCAGGCGGATCTTGCGGCCGGAGGAGGAGCCCGCCGGGATCTTCACCCGCAGCGTGCCGGTGGGAGTCTCGACGTCCGCCTCGCCGCCCAGCGCGGCCACCGGCGGACGGACCGGGACGGTGGTCAGGATGTCCGACCCCTCCACCCGGTAGCGCGGATCGGGCGCGATCTCGATCTTCAGGAACAGATCGCCCGCCGGCCCGCCGCCGAGCCCCGCCGAGCCCTGTCCGGACAGGCGGATCTTCTGCCCCGAGCGCACCCCCTCGGGGATCTTGATCGTCAGCGTCTTGCGCTGCCCCGTGCTCGGATCGGAGATGGCGATCTCCCGGGAGCCTCCCCGGACCGCCTCCTCGACCGACAGGGTGATCGTCGCCTCCGAGTCGCCCCCCGCCTGGGGGACGCCGCCGAAGTCGGGGCCCTGTCCTCCGAAGCCCGCGGTACCTCCGCGCCGCCGCCCCCGGCCCCCCGCGCCGCCGCCGAAGAGCATCTCGAAGAAGTCGCTGAACCCCGCGGCGCCACCGCCGCCGGCGCTCTGGAAATCGCCGAAGTCGAAGCCGCCGCCCCCTTGGCCGAAGTCGAAGTGGACCCCTTCCCAGCCCGGAGGGGGGCCGCCCTGGCCGCCGCCCATCCGGTTCCAGTTGGAGCCGAGATGGTCGTACCTCTTCCGCTTGTCCGGGTCCTTCAGGACCTCATAGGCCTCGCCGATCTCCTTGAACTTGACCTCGGCCTGCGGGTCCTTGTTGACGTCCGGGTGGAACTTGCGCGCCAGCTTCCGGTACGCCTTCTGGATGTCGTCCTGGGACGCTTCCTTCTTGACGCCCAGAGTCGCGTAGTAGTCCTTGTATTCCAAGAGATCGTCTCCCTCCGACTTCGACGGCCGATCCACAAACAGGTTTGAGTGGTCGGCACTCAAATCATAGAACAGGTGGACGGATTTTTCCATTCCTCGGCCGAGGAAGGGGGGAGGAAAGTTTTAGGAGGGCTTTGTCAGGTTTGTGTTCCCCCTCCCCGAACCCTCACCCCCGGCCCCTCTCCCATCCCCTCCCGCCCTCCCTCACTGGGAGAGGGGAGAAGGACCGTTCGAGCCTGATTTGGTTTTCTCCCTCTTCTCCCGGCGAGGGAGGGGGGAGGGGACGGGAGAAGAGGGCCGGGGTGATGAGGGCCCAACAAAAAAGCGCGGCCGCAGCCGCGCCTTTTTCCTCGAGGCCTGGAAAGCGGAGAGCCCGTTCAGGGAGGGGTCATGCCGAAGTGCTCGTAGTTCTTGGCGATGAACGCCTTCCACTTGTCGGGGACCTCCTCCAGGGGGTAGATCGCCTCGACCGGACAGGCATCGACGCAGAGGCCGCAGTCGATGCACTCCTCGGGGTGGATGTAGAGCATCTCCCAGTCCTCGTTCTTGCCGTAGATGCAGTCGACGGGGCAGACGTCGACGCAGGCCGTATCCTTCACTCCGATGCAGGGTTCGGTGATGATGTGGGTCATTCCAAGCCTCTCCTTTGGCGGCCAGATTGTAGGCGATTTCGCCCCTCCGTGGCGGGGATTATATCCTCAGGTGCTGAGGAAGCGCTGCGGCGAGAGCTCCAGGGTCTCCCCGTCCCCTTCCGCGAAGGCGAGCCGCGCCACCTCCCGGGCCGTCCAGGGGGCGAGCAGGATGCCGTTGCGGAAGTGGCCGGTGGCGGCCAGCACGGGCCAGCCCGGAATCCTCCCCACGATCGGCAGGCCGTCCGGAGTGCCCGGCCGCAAACCGGCCCAGAGGGTCTCCAGCCGATTCTTGCCGATACCGGGGAGGAGCCGGCGGGCGAAGGCGAGGAGATCCTCGACCCCCTCGACCGTGTTGTGCTTGTCGAACCCCGCCTCCTCGACCGTCGCTCCCACCAGCAGCCCGGTGGCGCCACGGCGTACACCATAGAGGTGCCCCTGGCGCACGCTGCCGCGCCACGGCCAGTCTACGCCGCCCAGCAGCAGCATCTGGCCGCGCACCGGGCGCACCGGGAGGGATGGGAGATCCGGGATCAGGCCGCTCCAGGCGCCGGCCGCGAGCACCAGCAGCCGGGCCTCCTTGCGCCAGTGCCGGCCATGGATCAGCACCGTCCCCTCAGAGGCCCGGCGCTCGACGCGCTCGACCTCGCTGTCGTAGTGGAGGATCACGCCGAGCTTCTGGGCGGCCAGCGCCAGCACGGCGCAGAGCTGGACGTTGTCCACCCGGTGCTCGCCGGTGAGGTGGACGGCGCGGCGCACGCCGGGTGTGATGTCCGGCACCCAGTGGCGCAGGGCCGGGATCTCGATCTCGTCGGCCACCTCTCCGAAGTCGCGCGCGCTCTGGAGGGCCCGTTCGAGCTCGGCCTCGTCCTCCTCAGAGAGCGCCACCAGCAGGGAGCCGCTGGTGTCGTAGTCCACCGTGAGCCCGGTCTCCTCCTCCAGGGTCGCCACCCAGGGGCCCCAGAGGTCGCGGGAGGCGCGGCAGATGTCGAGGAAGGAGCCCGGGGAGATCGCCTCGCTGAACGGCGAGAGCATGCCGGCGGCGGCCAGCGACGCCTCGGCCCCCGCCGGCAGCCGCTCGACCACCTCCACCCGCAGCCCCCGCAGGGCCAGCTCGCGGGCGGTGGCGAGGCCGATGATGCCGCCGCCGAGGACCAGGACATCGGGATGGGTCACCCCGCCGCCTCCTCCGCGAAGGCGGCGTCGAAGGCTTCCAGGGTCGCCGCGATCTCGGCGTCGCCGTGGGCCGTCGAGAGGAACATCGCCTCGTACGGCGAGGGGGGGAGGTGGACGCCGCGGTCGAGCAGCTTGTGGAAGATGCGCGCGAAGCGCTGGCGGTCCGTGGCGCTGACGTCCTCCAGGCGGTGGACCGGCCCGTCCGTGAAGTAGAGGCCGAGCATCGACCCCTGGCGCTCCACCCGGACGGGGATGCCGTGCCGCCGCCCCGCCTCCAGGATTCCCCCCTGGAGACGCGCGCCGGTCCGCTCCAGCACCTCGTAGGGACCGCCCTTGCCGAGCTCCTGCAGGGCGGCCCGGCCGGCGGCGACCGCCAGCGGGTTTCCCGAGAGGGTGCCGGCCTGGTAGACGGGGCCGGCGGGGGCGATGCGCCGCATGAGGTCGCGCCGGCCGGCGTAGGCGGCGAGGGGCAGTCCGCCGCCGATCACCTTGCCGAGCGTGGTCAGGTCCGGCCGCACGCCGAGGATGTTCTGGGCGCCCCCCCAGGCCACCCGGAAGCCGGTCATCACCTCGTCGAAGACCAGGATGGCGCCGTGGCGGTCGCAGAGGGCGCGGAGCCCTTCCAGGAAGCCCGGCACCGGCGGCACGAGATTCATGTTGCCGGCGATGGGCTCCACGAACACCGCGGCAATGGCGTCCCCCTCCCGCTGGAACAGCCGCTCCACGGCCTGGAGATCGTTGTAGGGGGCGAGCAGGGTATCCGCCACCACGGCGGCCGGAACGCCCGGTGAGGAGGGGACCCCGATGGTGGCCGCCCCCGAGCCGGCGGCGATCAGGAAGGGGTCGGCGTGGCCGTGATAGCACCCCTCGAATTTGACGAATCTGTCGCGGCCGGTGGCGGCGCGGGCGAGCCGCAGGGCCGACATCGTGGCCTCGGTGCCCGAGTTGACCAGGCGGACCATCTCGACCGCGGGGAGGGCCGAGGCGATCGTCTCCGCGATCTCCACCTCCGCGAGGGTCGGCGCCCCGAACGCCGTGCCGCGGCCGAGCGCCTCCTCGATCGCCGCCACGATCGCCGGATGGCGGTGCCCCAGGATGTGGGGCCCATAGCCGCCGATGTAGTCGACGTAGCGCCGGCCGTCCTCGCCTTCGAGGTACGCCCCCTGCGCGGCGCGCACGAAGACCGGCGTGCCGCCGACCCCCCGGAAGGCGCGCACGGGGGAGCTCACCCCGCCGGGGAGGATCTTCTCGGCGCGCTCCATCAAGCCGCTCATTCCACCCACCCCGCGGCCAGCAGCCGCGCCGCCTCGCGGGCGGCGTAGGTGATAATGAGGCTCGCCCCGGCGCGGCGGATGGCGAGGAGCGATTCCATCATCACGCGATCGTAGTCGATCCAACCGCGCTCGGCCGCCGCCTTGAGCATGGCGTACTCGCCGCTCACGTGATAGGCGGCGAGGGGCAGGTCGAAGCGTTGGCGCAGGCCCGCCAGGATGTCCAGATAGGCGAGGGCGGGCTTGACCATCAGCATGTCCGCTCCCTCCTCGACGTCGAGCTCGGCCTCGCGCATCGCCTCGCGGCCGTTCGCCGGGTCCATCTGATAGGCCCGGCGGTCGCCGAACTTGGGCGCCGATTCGGCCGCCTCGCGGAACGGGCCGTAGAAGCCGCTGGCGAACTTCACCGCGTAGGAAAGGATCGGGGTGGCGGCGAAGCCCGCCCCGTCGAGCGCCCGGCGGATGGCGCCAACCCGGCCGTCCATCATGTCCGAGGGGGCGATCACCTCCGCCCCGGCCTCGGCGAGGGAGACCGACTGCTTGGCGAGGTTCGCCAGCGTGGCGTCGTTGTCCACCTCATGGCCGTCGAGCACGCCGCAGTGGCCGTGGTCCGTGTACTCGCAGAAGCAGACGTCGACGATCTTCACCAGCCCCGGCACCTCGGCGGCGAGGGCGCGCAGGGCCCGCTGGACGATGCCGTCCGGCGACCAGGCGGCGCTCCCCTCGGCGTCCTTGTACTCGGGGAGGCCGAAGAGCAGCACGGAGCGGACCCCCTCGGCGAAAGCCTCGCGGCAGGTCTCGACGATCCGGTCGACCGAGTGCTGGAAGACGCCGGGCATCGAGGAGATGGGTTTCGCCACCCCCTCGCCGGGACAGACGAAGAGGGGGAGCACCAGATTGTCCGGAGAGAGCCGGGTCTCCCGCACGAGTCGGCGGAGGTCAGGGGTACGGCGGAAACGGCGGAGCCGGGTTTCAGGGAATGCCATGACGCCCCGGTTGTATCGCGGGGAAGGGGGGGAAGGCAACGCCCGAACGGGTAGGAGGTGCGCCGCGCGCCGCCCGGATTCGATATAGTCATGCCGCCCTGCGGCAAAGGTCTTGCAACGTCCGGGGCATGGAGGGGACCGGCTGATGAATCCGATCGAACAGCTCGCGCGGCGCCAGCTCGTGGTGGTCACCGGCAAGGGGGGCGTCGGCAAGACCGTGGTCTCGGCCATGATCGGCCGCGCCCTCGCCGCGGCGGGGCGGCGGACGCTGATCGTCGAGGTCGATCCGCGGGAGAACCTGCACCAGATGATGGGCACCCCGCCCTCCGGCGGCGACATCCTGGAGGCGCAGCCGCGCCTCTGGGTGCAGAACCTCAAGCCCCGTCAGGTGCTCGACCAGGTGGTGCGCGACCAGCTCAAGCTGGAGCTGATTGCCCGGCGGGTGCTCGACAGCCCGGTCTACCAGCAGTTCGCCACCGGCGCTCCCGGGCTCAAGGAGCTCGCCATCCTTGGCCACGCCTACCGCCTGCTTCACGGCATCGGAGGGCCGGGCACCCCGGAGATCGAGACGGTGATCCTCGACGCTCCCGCCACCGGCCACGGCGTGACCCTGCTCGCGGCTCCGGCGCTGGTGACCGACGTGATCACCAACGGCCCGTTCGCCCGCATGGCCGGAGACCTGGCCACGCTGATCGCCGATCCCGAGCGCTGCGGCATCGTGGTGGTAACGCAGGCGGAGGAGATGCCGGTCGAGGAGGCGCTGGAGCTGCGGACGGCCCTGCGCGACCGCGTGCGGCGCGAGCCCGAGCTGCTGGTGGTCAACGGGCTGTATCCGCCGGCGCCGCCCGAGCCGCCTCCATCCGTGGGGCCGGCGCCGGAGAACGAGCTGATCTCCCTCTGGCGCTGCCGCCGCAAGCTCAACGACCGGGAGCTCGCCCGGCTCAAAGAATCCTGGCCGGGGCCGCGGATCGAGCTGCCCCAGCTCCCGCTCGACCGCGGGCTGGCGCTGCTCGGCACTCTGGGACGCTGCTTCGCCGAATCGGCCCACAGGTGAAAGGGGAGAGGATGGATCTGATTTCGGGCCGCAATCCTTTGATCATCGTCGTCGGCGCCGGCGGCGTCGGCAAGACGACCCTCGCCGCCTCGCTGGGCGTGCTCTCCGCCCGCGAGGGGCGCGACACGCTGGTGATGACCTTCGACCCCTCCCTGCGCCTCAAGCAGACCCTGGGGGTGGGGGAGGAGGCGCGGCTGCGCGAGGTGCCGGTGGCGCTCGACGCGCCGGGCAAGCTCCACGCCAGCCTGCTCGACGCCAAGCTCACCTTCGACCGGCTGATCGAGCGCTACGCGCCGGACGAGGAGTCCCGCCGCCGCGTGCTCGAAAACCGCTTCTACCAGCACCTCTCGGGCACTCTCGGCGGGATCCTCGAATACATGGCGGTGGAGCGCCTGTTCGAGGTGGCCGGCGACGGCCGCTACGGCCAGGTGGTGCTCGACACGCCGCCCACCCGGCAGGCGCTCGACTTCCTGGAAGCTCCGAAGCGGATCCTTGGCTTCCTCGACAGCGGCGCCCTGCGCGTGGCGCTCAAGCCCTGGTTCGACGAGGAGGGGCGCCTCAAGGCCGCCTCGCGCTGGGGCATCCTGGGGCGCCGCGCCGAGCGCTTCCTCGATGAAGTGGTAGGCATGGACCTGCTGCGCGACATGGCCGAGTTCTTCCAGGCCTTTGGTCCGCTCTTCGAGGGGTTCCGCCAGCGCGCCCTGGAGGTGGAAGAGCTGCTGCGCTCGAAGCAGACCCTCTTCGTGCTGGTCACCGGCCCCGGCGAGGAGCGCATCCCGGACACCCTCTTCTTCGCCCGCCACCTGGAGGAGGCCGGCTACAACCTCGGTCCGATCGTGGTCAACCGCGTCCACCCGCGCTTCCTGGTCGAGGGAGCAGTCCCGTCGTCGCACGACCCCTGCCATCCGGGCGGCTGGGAGCTGCTCACCTGGGCGGGGGAGCGCGACCGCCGCGGACTGGTCGAGCTGGCGAAGCTCCTCTCCCGCGAGCAGCCGCTGGTGGACCTGCCGCTGATGCCCGACGAGCCCACCGATCTCCCCTCGCTGGAGGCGCTGGGGAGGCAGCTCGATTTGCGGCTGTGCGAGTGGGAGCGGTATGTGAGCCGGACGTCCTGAAAGGCAAGGACATAAAGGACGACAGATAAGGACTGCAAGGACAGGATTTCTGACTGTAGAGACGTTCCCAGCCCGTTTCAGCACGGCGCTCGCAGGCCGCCACCGCCGCCGGGTAGGCCTGGGTGGTTGCCCACCCAGGCCCCCCACAGACCCGTACGTGCGGAACTACCGCATACGGTTCCTCAGATCACGGGTTCGCTAAGCCGGTGCGCTATCCGTTGAAGTTTCGTGGAGAGGAGAGCAAGGTTCAGGGACCTTGGCCTCTTGCCCTCCAACGGCTCCGTGATCCGACACCCCTCTTCCCTCCGCGGGGTCCCTCGGCGTGGTTCCCCCGCTTCCTCGGTACTACTGAGGTGCTACGACTCCCCTGAGTCCATCCCGCCGCACTTCGTTGCCTTCGCTTGGCGGTACCGTGGGTGCGCCCGATTCTTTGCTCCCACAGGCTACGGACGCCCTCGCCTGTGGGCCTGGACGATGGGTCACCCGGAGCCCAGCCGGGATTGGACGACGGAGATTACAGGGTTCTCCCAGGTTCCTGGGCGGACCCCCTTGTGTGCATGCCCTGGGCGGGTACCC
>JBJMHA010000096.1:0-28376 GCA_045807625.1 Thermoanaerobaculia bacterium
ATACCGAGTCCAAGATTCTGCCCCCGTCAAGTGAGAGACCTCACCTCTGGCGCTGGACACGCCTGGTCCTTGGGGCACTGCGTCAGGCGCTCTGTCCTCTGCCAGCCCTCTCCGTTCTGCTGCAAGCTACTTCCTCGGGGCAATTGAACTTGGCAGAGTCTCACCGTCAGAAACGGCAACCTCAACTGGAAAGACTGGAAGCCCTTCTCAAGGGGTGGTTTTTAGGTTAACGCATATGGGGCCAGGGGGTGAGGCCTCGAAGGGCAGGACGCCCCAGCGGGCAAAGCGATATTGTTGCCCCGATGCCCACCCTTCCCACCATCCCCGCTGATACCTACACCCACCGCCGCGACGCCTTCGCCGCCGAGGAGCAGCGCCTGGCCAGGATCTCCTTCCGGTTCTCGCTTCTCCGCGCCGCCCTCTTCCTGGCGTTCGTCGTCTGTCTGGCGGTGATCCTGGCGCAGCGGGGGCATTCCGGATGGCCGTGGTGGGCCGGGGCGGTCTTCTGGCTGGCCGCGTTCGTCTGGGTGCTGCCGTACCACGACCGGGTTCTCCAGCGGCAGCGGCGGGAGGGGGAGCTGCGGCGGATCAACGAGGAGGGGCTGCTACGGCTCGCCCGCGACTGGATGCGCCTGCCCGTCCCTTCCCTCCCCGAGCCGGACGACGCCGAGCGGCCCATGGCTCGCGACCTCAACCTCTTCGGCCGCGCCTCGGTGGCCCAGCTCCTCGGCACGGTCCATTCCCCGCCGGGCAAGACGGCGCTCGCCGACTGGCTGCTCCATCCCGCGCCTCCCGACGAGATCGCCCGGCGCCAGGAAACGGCCGCGGAGCTGGCCCCCGAGATCGATCTGCGCCAGCGGCTCCAGGTGAGCGTCCGGCCCATGGACCAGGCCCCCGCCGACGTCGAGCCCTTCCTCCGCTGGGCCGAGGGGGAGCCGTGGCTCCTCCGGCGCCCCGGGCTGATCTGGCTGTTCCGCCTCCTCGCGGTCCTCACTCCCGCCGCCCTGCTCGTGGGCTGGCTGACCCCCCTGCCCATGGCCCCGTTCCTCCTCCTGGCGACGGTCAACCTCTCGCTCGGCTATCTGCTCGCCAAACGGACCTTTGCGCGCTTCGACGAGGTGGAGGCTCGCGAGGGGGACTTCCAGCGCTACGCCGAAGCCCTGGAGATCATGGCGGCGCGCTCTGGGTCGATAGGCGAGCTCATCCACCGGGACCGCCCCGCCCATGCCTGGATGGCGCTCCTCCACTCCAGGGTCGGCCTCGCGGACGTCCGCCACTCCTCCTATCTTCATATGATTCTCCAGTCACTTTTGGTGTGGGACTTCCATGCCCTGCTCCTGCTGGAAAAGTGGCAGCGGGACGCCGGCCCTCAGGCGCGGCGGTGGCTGGTGGGGCTCGGCCGCTTCGAGGCTCTGGCCGCCTTGGCCACCCTCAAGTTCGAGCAGCCGGAGTGGTGCTTCCCGAAAGTGGAGGAGGGGGCGGACCGCCTCGCCGCCGAGGGGCTGGGGCACCCCCTGATCGCGGACGGCAAGCGGGTGGTGAACGACGTCCAGGTGGGCCCGGCCGGCACCTTCCTCCTGGTCACCGGCTCCAACATGTCGGGCAAGAGCACGCTCCTCCGTGCGATCGGGGTCAACGCGGTGCTGGCCCAGGCGGGGGGGCCGGTCTGCGCCGCGGCGCTCCGCATGCCGCCGGTCACCCTGGCGACCAGCATCCTGGTCGAGGACTCGCTGGCGGACGGCGTCTCCTTCTTCATGGCCGAGCTCCAGCGCATCCAGAAGGTCGTGGCGGCGGCCGACCGCGCCCACGGCGAGGGGCGGGTCCTCCTCTATCTGCTGGACGAGGTCTTGCGGGGGACGAACAGCTTCGAGCGGCAGGTGGCGGTGCGGCGGGTGGTGCTCCATCTGCTGCGGCGCGGCACGATCGGCGCGGTCTCCACGCACGACCTGCAGCTCGCCGAGGTCCCGGAGCTGCAAGAGCCCGTCGTCCCGGTCCACTTCCGCGAGACGGTCCACCCCGGCGGCGATCCGCCGATGACCTTCGACTACAAGATGCGGCCGGGGGTGGCGACGACGGTCAACGCGCTGAAGCTGATGGAGCTGGTGGGGCTGCCGGCGGAAAGCTGAGCCCAAAAGAAAAAGGGCGCCGCCTTTGAGGCAGCGCCCCTCACAACCGTCCGCTCCGCGATCAGGCCCGGACAGCCTTGGTCGCCGAGACCCGGCTCTCCGCCTCGACCGGGATCCGCATGGCGTAGAACGAGCGCCAGACGAAGATCACCGAGATCAGGAAGAAGATGCCCGACATCACGAGCCGGGTGGCGGTCGCCATCTCGATCGCCAGCTCCACGGCCAGGAGGCCGAAGAGGGTGGTGAACTTGATGACCGGGTTCATCGCCACCGACGAGGTGTCCTTGAACGGATCGCCGACCGTGTCGCCCACCACCGTGGCGGCGTGGAGCGCGGTGCCCTTCTCCTTGAGCTCGACCTCGACGATCTTTTTGGCGTTGTCCCAGGCGCCGCCGGCGTTGGCCATGAAGATGGCCTGGTAGAGGCCGAAGATGGCGATCGAGACCAGGTAGCCGATGAAGAAGTACGGATCGAGGCAGGCGAAGGCGAGGGTGCTGAAGAACACCGTCAGGAAGATGTTGAACATCCCCTTCTGGGCGTAGGTGGTGCAGATCTCGACCACCCGCTTGCTGTCCTCGGTGGAGGCCTTCTCGGCCCCGGCGTCGAGCCGGATGTTCTTCTTGATGAACTCGACGGCGCGGTAGGCGCCGGTGGACACCGCCTGGCAGGAGGCGCCGCTGAACCAGTAGATGATGGCGCCGCCGGTGATCAGGCCGAGCAGGAACGGCGGATTGAGGAGCGAGAGGTTCTCGATCCCCGTGGTCATCCGGTTGGTGAGCACGACGATGATCGAGAAGATCAGGGTCGTGGCGCCCACCACGGCGGTGCCGATGAGCACCGGCTTGGCGGTGGCCTTGAAGGTGTTGCCGGCGCCGTCGTTGGCCTCCAGGTGGTGCTTGGCGCGGTCGAAGTCGGGCGCGAAGCCGAACTCCTTCTGAATGTCGGCGCTGATGTTGGGCAGGGTCTCGATGGTCGACAGCTCGAACACCGACTGCGCGTTGTCGGTCACCGGGCCGTAGGAGTCGACGGCGATCGTCACCGGCCCCATGCCGAGGAAGCCGAAGGCCACGAGGCCGAAGGCGAACACGGCGGGGGCCACCATCAGGCCGGCCGCCATCGTCGTGCTGACGCCGTAGGCGGTGCCCATCAGGGCGACGATGGTGAGGCCCAGCCAGTAGGCGCTGTAGTCGCCGGCGATCAGCCCGGCGAGGATGTTGAGCGACGCGCCGCCCTCGCGGGAGGCGGTCACCACCTCCTTGACATGGCCGGACTCGGTCGAGGTGAAGACCTTGACGAGCTCCGGGATCACCGCGCCGGCCAGCGTGCCGCAGGAGATGATCGTCGACAGCTTCCACCACATCGTGCCGTCGCCGCCGAGGTCCGGGATCATCAGGTAGGAGATGGCGTAGGTGACGAGGATCGAGAGCACCGAGGTGAGCCAGACCAGCGAGGTCAGCGGCGCCTCGAAATTCATCGTCTCGGCGTCGCCGTAGCGCCCCTTGGCGATCGCCTCGTTGACGGTATAGGAGACGACGCTGGTGCCGATCATCAGGATGCGCATGACGAAGATCCAGACCAGGAGCTGGACCTGCACCCTCGGATTGGTCACCGCCAACAGAATGAAGGTGATGAGCGCCACGCCGGTGACGCCGTAGGTCTCGAAGCCGTCCGCCGTGGGGCCGACCGAGTCGCCTGCGTTGTCGCCCACGCAGTCGGCGATCACGCCGGGGTTGCGGACGTCGTCTTCCTTGATGTTGAAGACGATCTTCATCAGGTCGGAGCCGATGTCGGCGATCTTGGTGAAGATGCCGCCCGCGATGCGCAGCGCCGCGGCGCCCAGCGACTCGCCGATGGCGAAGCCGATGAAGCAGGGGCCGGCATAGCTGCTGGGCACGAAGAGCAGGATGCAGAGCATGATCACCAGCTCGACGCTGATCAGCAGGGTGCCGATCGAGATGCCGGCCTTGAGCGGGATGGCATAGGTCGGGAACGGCTTGCCGCGGAGGCTGGCGAAGGCGGAGCGCGAGTTGGCGAAGGTGTTGACCCGGATGCCGAACCAGGCCACGCCATAGCTGCCGGCGATGCCGATAAGGCTGAAGATCAGGATCGTGATCACCTTGGCGGCGTCGAAGTGCCGCAGCCAGCCGAAGTAGAAGACCATCACCGCGCCGATGAAGACCTCGAGCAGGAGGATGAACTTGCCCTGGGTGGCGAGGTAGGTCTTGCAGGTCTCGAAGATCAGCTCGGAGATGTCGCGCATCGAGCGGTGGACCGGCATGTTCTTGAGCTGTGTGTACATCCAGAGCCCGAAGAGCATGCCGAGGACGCAGACGACCAGGCCGCCCAGCAGCAGGTTGTGCCCATTGATGCCGCCGAGGAACGAGACGCTCCCCAGGTCGGGCAGCACGAGCTCGGCCTCGCTGGCGGAGGCGGGCATGGCGGTCAGGATGGCGATGATGAACGCCATCAGCCCGAGGACCGTCAGCTTCCGGCGCGGCCCGGTCCGGGCAAGGGGTTCGTGTTCAGGCATAGTTCCTCCAAGCTCCTGTCTTTTTTGGCAAAGCCGACAATTCACAGCGCGCGTACCGGGACCCGGCGGTCGGCCGGCCGAAGAGGTACCTCGCGCTAACGGTTGGGGCGTTCCAGGCCTTCCGGCAGCCCGCCACGGCTCCGACACCTACAGCGGCGCCGGCCGGGAAGCCGGGAAGATCCGGGGGAAGGTATCACAAGTGGGGCTTCCCGCCCACCCCGAACCCTCACCGGGAGAGGGGAACCGGGAAGGCGGTTTTTCTCATCCGGCCGATCGGACGGATCCGACGGATCGGTCGGATGATGAAGCAATCCGACAGATCAGACCGAGGGCCGGGGTGATGAGGGTTCGGGTGGGCGGCGCCTAATGCGTGGCGATGAATCCCTGGTATGCCCCGTACGCCGGCTTCGCCGAGCCGTCCGCCCGCAGGATGCCCCAGGTGTAGCTGCCGTCCGGGCCGTCCTTGAGCTCGTAGAAGAAGACCTTGGAGATCCAGTCCTGGCCGCTCCGGCCGGTGAGCCAGTCGTTGAGGATGCCGGAGTAGTAGCCCGCCTGGCGGGATTCCCCCACCCGCGACGACTCCCAGCCGGTCTCGGTCAGCCAGACGGGCTTGCCAGACCAGCCGGTGCTCGCCAGGACCTCCCGCACCGAAGGGGGGAGGATGTCCCAGCGCGACGGGTGGTCGCCGAAGAGGGTGGTGTCGTTCAGCTTCGAGGTGACGTCGCGGTTGCCGTCGTTGTCGTAGAGGTGGTGGGTGATGAAGTCGAGCCGGTCCCCCGCCGCCAGGAGCGACTGGCGCAGCCAGTCGTACCAGACGGCGCCGTTCGAGGTCAGGTGCGCCAGCTCGGGCCCCCCCACCTGGGCCGCCGGGTTGCCGGTGTGGACGGCGTCGGCGCCGACCTTGAGGATGATGTCGATATACTGGTCGCGGCTTCCGGACCAGAACTGCTTCAGGTTGGGCTCGTTCCACAGCCCCCAGTAGGTGATCTTGCCGCGGTAGCGCTTGGCCGCCCGGAAGCAGAAGCGCCGCCAGTCGTCGGGGTTGCGCGGCACACCGGTGATCTCGGGCCCGTCGGTTGCCCAGGCCGGGGTGTAGGCGAGGGTCGCGAAGACCTGGATCCCCCGGGCCTTGGCGGCGGCGGCGATGGCATCGTAGACGTGCCAGTCGTACCTGCCCTTGCGGGGCTCGACGGCGGCCCAGATGAAGTCGATGCGCACCCAGCCGAGGCCGGAGGCCTTGACCCGGTCGAGCTGGGAGGTGAGCTCAGAGCCCTGGGGCGCGTGGATGTTGATGCCGAAGGACGCGGGGCTCGCCGCCGTGGCGGCGCGCGCCGCCGGCAGGAGCAGCAGGAGCAGAACGAGGGCTTTCAATCGGTACGTCATGATTCCGGGTCGCTTTTTATTGAGGCCCATCTATAATAGCATCAGCAGGCAACGAGATCCAAAAGGCAGGCCGTAGCACGCCGTTCCAGGGGGAGGGACGAGGGCGATGCAGTTCCGTGAGCTCACCGATCGTTATCAGCTCGAGAAGATCCTGAAGTCGACCCGCTTCGGGACCGTGCTCCGGGCCTCCGACGCCAGGTCGGGCCACACGGTCGCCGTGAAGCAGATCACCGTGACCTCTCCCGCGCGGCTCGTCTCCGAGGCCCCGGCATTCGAGAGGCTGGCAGCGGCGCTGGTCGAATTGGGGCATCCCGCCCTGCCGGCCGTCTTCGACTCCGGATTCACCACGGACGGCGCCGCCTTCCTGGGCCTGGACCTGCTGGACGGCCGCGCGCTCGACGCCTTCAGCGGCATGTCCCCCGCCCAGAGCCTCGCCTGGATCGGCCAGGCGCTCGACGGGATCGAGGCCCTCGCGTCCAAGGGGTACGCCCACCTCAACGTCTCGCCGGACAACCTCTTCGTGGCCGCCACCCCCGCGGGCGAGCAGGTGAAGCTCCTGGGGCTGGGCTCCGCCGTCTTTCGCCCCCGGGGGGCCGAGGCCGCCACGGCGGGCGGCGACAACGCCCGCTTCCGGGCTCCCGAGGTGGTGGCCGGCGGCGAGGCCGACTCGCGGGCCGACCTCTACTCGCTGGCCCTCACCGCCTGCCATGCCCTGGGGGCGACGGTCGGCTTCGGCGACGCGCCGGTGGTGCAGCTCCCGCTGGCGGTGAGCTTCGAGCTCGAGAACGACGAGGCCCTGCGGCAGGCGTTGGAGCGGTCGCTCCGGCAGCGGCCCGAGCAGCGCCCGTCGATCCGGGATTTCCGGGAGGCGCTGCGGCTGGCCATCGGCGCCCCGGCGGCGCCCGCCCCCCAGCCCGCCTTCGTCCCCCCGGCCAATGTCACGCCGTTCCCGGTCCCCACCGCTCCCGAGCCGCCGCCGTTCCTGGTCGCGATGGATCCCCTCCCGTCCCCGGTCGCCATGCCCGCGATCGTGGCGCAGGCGTTTTCGCCCCTGCCGCCGGTGGTGATCCCGGACGCCTGGGCCCCCTCCGGCACGGCCCAGCCGGCGGCGGCGCCCCAGTTCACCGAGCCCGACCCGCTTCCATCGGCCGAGGGGCCCTCGGAGGAGGAGGGGGACGTCCTTTCGGCGGTGGACGACGAGGTGCTGAACGCCCTGCTCAACGTGCCGGCACCTCCTCCCCGTACGCCGGTCCCTCCCGCGCAAGCGGGCGCCAAGGTGGTGCCCTTCCAGAAGAAGGCTCCGGCGCCCGCCCCGGCGCGGATCGCGGCCCCGGCGTCCACCTCCTTCCTGCGCAAGCCGGCCGTGCTGGCGGCCATCGCGGGGGTGGTGGTGCTCGGCCTGCTGGCCGGCTTCTGGCTCTACCGCCGGCACCAGCAGCAGGCCCCGGCGGAGGCGGCCCCCCTGGTCGCCCTGCGGCAGCCGTTATCCAAGCCGCCGGCCGACCGCCTGGAGGAGGCGAAGATCTATCTCGCCAACGGCGACGACATCCGGGCCCGCCGGGTGCTGCGGGCGATCCCCTGGGGGGAGCAGGGGCTGCTGAGCTCCGAGGGGTGCCGGTCGCTGGGCGCCATCGAGGAGAACCTGGCGCGGGCGGCGTTCGAGCGGATGCCCACCGACCTCGCGAGCGGCCTCAAGTCCGGGGACATGGAGATCTTGGAGAGCGCCGTCGAGGCCGGCGCCGGGCAGGAGGCGGGGCTGGCGCCCGAGGTGCGGCAGGACTACGAGCGGGCGAAGAGCGCCGTCGCCGCCTACGCCCAGGTCCGGGCCGCCGCGGCCCAGGGCGATCCCCTCCAGACCCTGGAGCGCTTCGCCACCCTGGCCGCCCTCCTCCCCAAGCCGAGCGATCCGGAGGACCTGCGCGGCCAGGCCGCCAAGGCGGTCGAGGAGCAGGCCGAGAAGCTGGTCCGCGATGGCCAGTACGCCGGCGCGGTCGCCCGGCTGGAGCCGGTCCAGCGCACCTGGCCCGACCGGCCTGGCCTCAAGGAGCGGCTCGCCGCCTACGAGAAATTCAAGCAGGACGAAGCCAGCCAGGGGGAGATCCTCGCCGCCATCCCCAACGTCGAGCGCCACCGCAAGCCGTGGGACGGCCTGCAGATGATCAACGGCGTCGAGCCCACGCCGCACCTGGCCCCGCAGTTCGCGGCGGCCCGCGCCCGGCTGGAGGACCTCCTCGCCCGGCTCGACAAGGACCCGCCGAAGCTCGTGCTGCGCGACGGCTTCGTGCTCGACTACGCCCGCGGCACGGTGGTGAACCTGAGCTTCCGCGCCAGCGACGACTATCAGGTGAAGGATGTCAAGCTGCTGGCCCGGCCCGAGGGGGGGAAGTACCGCGAGGTCCCGCTGGACAAAGCCCAAGTCCGCGCCGGCTACTACACGGCGGAGATCCAGCCGAGCTTCCACCAGAACGGCACGGTGGACTTCTACGTCGTGGCCACCGACCTCTCGGGCCACGAGACGGACCTCGGCAGCCGGGACCAGCCGATGCAGCTCAAGCGCAAGCAGGGGTTCGAGCGCATCCTGCGGTGACCCCCGTCTCGATCAAATTGGCGTGATCCTTGCTTTTTCTTGAGGTTAGGCCGCGGACGGATCGCGGCGGAATCCAGGGAACACCAAGGAGAACATCATGCCAAAAGCCTGGAGCAGCAAGGACGAACGCCAATACGAGCACGTCAAGGCCAGCGAGAAGAAGGAAGGGAAGTCCACCGGACGGGCCAAGGAGATCGCCGCCCGCACGGTGAACAAGCACCGGAAGGCGGAGGGGCGGACGAAGAGCTAGCTCTGCCTTGACCGCCCTGAAGGGGCGGATATTCACCAGCCTGGGGTTTCAACCCCAGGTGGGGGCGGGGGTGGCGAGATCGCGGCTCCCCGCCTATGGGTTGAAACCCCAGGCTGTTCAATACCCGCCCTTCCAGGGCGGAAAACCGACCCTACACCGGCATCAGCGGCATCCGCCCCACCGCCGCGTCGGCGGTCCCCGCCGGCTTCTTCTCTTCCTCCTCCTCGACCGCCTCTCCCGGGTTGCGGAACAGGTTGGATTCGAGGTTGTACTGGCGGGTGTAGAGCGCGTGGTAGCGGCCTCCCAGGGCCAGCAGCTCCTCGTGCCGGCCACGCTCGATGATCTGCCCCCCTTCGAGCACCAGGATGGTGTCGGCCTTGCGGATGGTCGACAGGCGGTGGGCGATCACGAAGGTGGTCCGCCCCTTCATCAGCTCCGCCAGCCCCTCCTGGATCGCCGCCTCGCTCTCGCTGTCCAGCGAGGAGGTGGCCTCGTCGAGGATCAGGATGCGGGGATCGGCCAGGATCGCCCGCGCGATCGCCACCCGCTGGCGCTCGCCCCCCGAGAGCTTCACCCCCCGCTCGCCCACGATCGTGTCGTACCCCTGGGGGAGGCGGCTCACGAAGTCGTCGCAGCGGGCGATCTTTGCCGCCCGAACCACCTCCTCGTCGGAGGCGTGGGGGCGGGCGTAGGCGATGTTCTCCAGCACCGTGCCGTCGAACAGGAAGTTGTCCTGGAAGACCACCCCCAGGTGGGAGCGGTAGTCCCCCAGCCGCAGCTCCGAGAGGTCCTGGCCGTCGACCTGGATCTGGCCGGAGGTCGGATGGTGGAAGGCCGCCACCAGGCCGATCAGCGTGCTCTTCCCCGAGCCGGAGGGGCCCACCAGCGCGGTCGAGGTGCCGGGCAGGGCGGTGAAGGAGATCCCCTTGAGCTCCGGCTGCCCCGGGTTGTACTCGAACCAGACGTCGCGGAACTCGATCCGGCCGTCGACAGTAGGCAGGGGCCGGCGCTCGGCCTCCCCGGTGTCCTCGGTGACCTCGTTGCGGATCTCGCGGATCCGCTCGAGGCCGGCGAAGGCCTCGGTGATCTGGCTGCCGATGTTGACGATCTGCATCACCGGGCCCACCAGCATGCCGAGAAACATGGTGAAGGAGAAGAAGCCGCCCACCGTCATCCGGCCGTTGAGGACGTCGTTGGCCCCGATCGCCATCATCGAGACGCCGATCACGCCGAGGAGGAGGGTCGAGGCGGCGCCGATGGCCGAGAAGCCGGTCAGCGTCTGGGCCACGTTGCGGAAGAGGCGGTGCGCCCCCTTGGTGAACACCAGGGCCTCCCGCCGTTCCGCCTGGTAGGCCTTGACCACCCGCACCCCGGAGAACGACTCGGTGAGCCGGCCGGAGATCTCGGCGTTGATCTTGGACCGCTCGCGGAAAAGCGGGCGCAGGGTCTTGAAGGCATACTTCATGACGAAGGTGAAGAGGGAGAGCACGCCGAGCGCGATCAGGGTGAGCCGGGTATTGAGATAGAAGAGGATGCCGAGCGCGAAGACGCCGGTGATCACCCCTCCCACCACCTCGACCAGGCCGGAGCCCACGAGGTTGCGGATCCCCTCGGCGTCGTTCATCACGCGGGAGAGGAGGGCCCCGGCCTTGGTCTGCTCGAAGTAGCCCACAGTGAGGCGGCTGACGTGCCGCTGCACCTCCCGGCGCATCTCGGTGATCGAGCGCTGGGCGGCTTTGCCGAGCACCTGCGACAGCGAGAAGGAGGTGACCGCCTGGATGAGGGTCGCGATCCCCGCCGCCAGCACGAGCTGCCAGAGGAGCTGGCGGTTCCCCTTGCCGATCACGTCGTCGAGCAGGTACTTGGTGGTGGCGGGGAGCACCAGCCCCGCGAGCCGGTTGATCGCCATCAGGCCGAGCCCGAGCGCGAGGCGCCCCTTGCGGGCCCGCACGAGGTCGAGCGCGTCGTCGAGCACCACACGGGGCTTGAGAGGGGTCTTCTTCTTGGACTCGTCCTCGGGCTTCTCGGCCGCCCGCGGCTGCTTCGAGGATACCGGCCCGCCGAAGAGCCCCTGGCGGGCCGGCCGGCGGGACGAGGGAATACTGTCGATGGTCATGGAGGAGAGAACGGCGGCTAGGGAGGGGGAGATTCCCCCTCCCCATTCTACCGCGGCGCTCTCACTCGCACCTGTACCGCGTCGTCCAGCCGCAGGGGCACCACCGAGCCTTCAGGGATGACCACCTCCTCGCCCGGAGTCTTCGAGGCGATGGCCGTGCCGGCGGCGGCGCCGAGGATGGCCCCGACGATGCCCCCGCGGGTGCGGTCCCCCTTGCCGAGGACGCGCCCCAGGATGGCGCCGCCCGCCGCCGCGCCGCCGATCGTGGCGGCGTCCCGGCGGGTCTCGTTGCGCCCTTCCTGGATGAAGGAGGCCTCGACGGGCACCGTCTTGCCCGAGGGGAGCACCAGGTCGGTGAGCTTGAGGGCGAGCCGCGCCTGGCCGCCGACCCTCTTGAGCGGCACCGCCTCGGTCACCTCGCCCAGGATCTCCGACCCCCGGGGGATGGCGACGACGCCGTCCTGCATCACGTCCTCGCTGACCCGGGCGCGGAAGGCGTCGCCCGGGGAGCTGGTGTTGCTGGCCAGGGTACGGGTGAGCTCCACCTCCAGGCGGGTGCCGGCCGGGACAGTCACCGCCACCGTCCTCGGCTCCTCACGAACGGGCTCGGGGACCGGGGCGGGCTCGGGGGCAGGAGCCGGCTCCACGGCCACCGGCTCGGGGACTGAGGCGGGCGCGGGTGCGGTCTCCCTCACCACCGGGCGCGGGGCCGGGCGGGTCTCGGCGGCGGGCTGAGCCTTCGGCGGGTGAAGCCGCCGCTCGCGGGCGTCGAGGCCGGGCTTCCCGGTCAAGGGGGAAGGCGCCGCCGGCTGCACCTGCACCGTCCGCGGCGTCTGGACCTCGTCGATCTGAGGCTGCCGCGGGGCCGGCGCCGGAGCCGGCGTCTGGACGATCTGGGTGGAAGCGGGGGCCGGTCTTTCAACCTGTCCGGCGTGGCTCTCCTCACCCCGGTCGCATCCGAAGGCGAGCAGCGCGGCCCCACAGAGGAGCGCCGGCAGGAGGGAATTCGTGTTGATCTTTCGCATCGCTGGATCCTCGCGTTTCAAGTCTCCGCGACAGGAAGGAGCAAGGGGGATGCCATAAGCACAAAATCTTGGGCATCAAGAGCTTACAAAGTTTACGCCGCGCCGCGGCGATCTCCGGGGAGGACGCCGGTGCCGCCCGCGCAGGACGTTGAGGACGGCTCAGCGCCGCCGGGAGGGGTCGAAGCGGATCACGCCGCCCGGCAGATCCTCCTCCGGGGCGCTCTTTTCAGGCTCGGGCGCCGGCTCGGGCTCGGCCTCTTCGGCGAGCCTGGCGTTGAAGCGGAGGCCGAAGTCGGCGGACGGGTCGGCGAAGGCGGTGAGGGCCGCGAAGGGGACGACGATCTGCTGGCGCGAGCCGCCGAAGGCGAGCAGGACCGAGAAGTCCTCGGGGGTGACCTCCAGCCCCCAGAACTGGTGCTGGAGGACGATCGTCACCTCCTCGGGATATTGGTCGCGCAGGAAGCGCGGCACCTGGACGCCGGGGAAGTCGGTGCGGAACCCCACGTAGAGCTGATGATCCCCGGGCACTCCGTGCTCCGCCACCTGCTCCAGCACCCGGCGCACGGCGCCGCGCAGGGCGTCCTGGAGGATGGCGGGGTAGTCGATCTTGTCCGGGTCCATCGGGCCTCCCTCGAAACCCGCCGAGAGTACGCCAAAACGGCGCCGCGCCTCAAGGCGGCTTCAAGGTGGATCGACGGTACCGGCCGGCGTCCATGGGCCGCAGCGGGCGATCCGCCAGAGGGTCTTCCAGGTCCCCGTCCACGCCCCGTACTTGCGGATCGCCCCCTCGCCGTAGTGGCTGCAGGTGGGCTGGAACCGGCAGCGGATCCCGATCGCCCCCATCTGCGGCGAGAGCGTGGCCTGATAGAGGTGGATGCCGCCGAGGAGGAACCGGGCGGAGATCTGGTCGCGCGGAGGCCGCGCCATGTCGAGCCCCAGCAGGAGCAGGACGGCGAGGATGGGAAGCCAGATCTTGAGGCGCCGGCGGCGGCGGGGATCCATGGGGAGAGCTTAAACCGACTTCGCCGGAGTTTGAGACGCCCTTCTTGATGGCCGCTGTTTTCTCTGGAACAATGCCCGCGTTCTTTGCGGACATGCCAAAGGGGGTGCGGTGGCGGAGCACGATGGCGGATACAAGCTTCTTTTCTCTCATCCCGAGATGGTCGCCGACCTGCTGCGCGACTTCATCCACGAGGACTGGGTGAGGGAGATCGACCTCAAGACCTTGAGGATGGTCCCCGGGAGCTTCGTCACCCCCGAGCTGAGCAGTCGCGAGAGCGACGTCATCTGGCAGGTCCGCTGGAGAGGCGACCGCCTGCTCTATGTCTACCTGCTCATCGAGCTCCAATCCACGGTCGATCCCCATATGGCCCTCCGCATGATGGTCTACCTGGGGCTTCTCTACCAGGAGCTCATCAAGCGCCAGGAGATCCCCCGCTCGGGCAAGCTGCCGCCGGTTTTGCCGCTGGTTCTCTATAATGGGAAAGCGCCGTGGAGCGCCGCCCGGGAGGTCTCCGAGCTGATCGAAGAGGTGCCGGGCGGTCTGGAGCGCTATCGGCCGCAGTTGCGGTATTGCCTGCTGGACGAGCTGCGGATGGCCGGCTCCGAGCTCGAGTCGTTGCGCAACGTGGCGGCGGGTATATTCCGGCTGGAGAGGAGCCAAGGTCCAGACGCTCTCCAGGATGTGATGACGGCGCTGTTGGAGTGGTTGCAGGGGCCGGAGCATGCGGAGCTGAGGCGATCGATCGCCCGCTTTATCCGGCACAACCTGCTCCGGGCCCGGCTGCCGGGGATCGAGATTCCCGAGCTCGCCAATCTTGAGGAGATCAAATCGATGCTCGCTGATCGCGTCATGGAATGGACCGAGCAATGGAAACAGGAGGGGCTCGAAGAAGGGCTCCAGAAGGGGATCGAGAAGGGGATCGAGAAGGGGATCGAGAAGGGGCAGGAGGATGCTCTCGAGCAAGCTCGCGGAGTTCTCGTGCAGGATCTCGAGCGGCGGTTTGGCTCTCTGCCCCAGGAAATTCGGCGGCGGATCGAGACGATCGCTTCGATCCGAGAGCTGACGGAGCTCAGCATCCGCGCTGGCGCGGCCCCCTCCCTGGTCGCCCTCGCGGCCGGCCTGAAGTGACGCTCGATTTACCCTGTGTCACCACGGCAACGTCCCCGTAGCCGCCCGCCCCACCCAGAGGGCGAGGAACACCCCCAGGTGCGCCAGCGCCAGGGTCTCGATCCGCACCGGCAGCCGCAGCGGGCGTTGAACAGCGAGGGCTGCTCCCCAGGCGAGCCAGCCGAGGATCATCTCCAGGGCGAGGACCGGCGCCAGGGGGTGCAGGGCGACGGCGGCGCCCCAGCTCCCCTTGGCGAGGAGGGCGAAGGCGCGGGTCATGCCGCAGGTAGGGCAGGGGAGGTGGAACAGGCGGCGGCTCAGGCAGAACGCCGTGGCCGGACCGTCCGCGGGGTGCCAGACGTGGAGGACGGCGAGCCCGGCCGCCCCGATCAACCCAACCAGCAGCCAGGCCCTGCTAGTCCGCATACGGCGCGAGATCCTCGGGGGCGAGCCCGACGTACTCGCGGTAGGCCAGGAGATGCATGGTACCCACCAGCGAGGCCGCGAGCGGCGAGAGGATCAGGGCGCCCACGCAGAACAGCGCGGAGCCGACGAAGTTGGCCGCCATCAGCAACACCAGGTTGGCCAGCGCGAAGATCAGGAAATTGGCGGCCTGGGGCCGGACGATCTCGATGCTCCGCCGGATGGCATCCATCGCGCCCATCCCCCGGAACATCACCAGCGGCAGGGCGAACACGAGAAAGGTCCCGGTCAGGATCGGGTAGACCACCCCGAACAGGAGGGCCAGCGGCATGGTCAGGCAGCCGAGGCAACTGGTCGCATGGGCCATCGCCTCTCCCACCGGCCCCTCGTTGCCCGCGCCCACCGCCGTCAGGATCATGGGGACGAAGATGAGCCCGGCGAACAGGAGGGGCGGCAGGAGCAGGGCGATGCCGAGGATGGTCGTGTCCGCGAACCGGCGGAACCCCTTGAAGATGTCCGAAATCTGCGCCGGCAGCCCCAAGATCCGCTTGGCGAGATAGACCAGGATGCCTCCCATCATCGGGCCGGTGACCAGCAGGACCGGGACGAGGCAGAGGAGCGCCGCGCCCAGGATGACGAGGTGAGCCACCAGGACAGCCAGCACGTACTCCAGCCAGTAGGGCTGGATCAGCGCCCAGGCGTGGTTGAGCCATTCGCTGATCCGGACGCCCGGCGCTCCCGGAGGTGTGCCTGGAGGGGGCGGCGGCGCGTACGCCGGCGGCGGAGGGACGGGTGGAACCGAAGGATCATAGGGCTCACTCATCGCCGGTGTCTCCCTTCGGGAATGGAAACCGCGAGGGAGGAGAGGGGGCCCTCCTCCCTCAGTAAAGGGTCAGAAGCGGTCCGCGAGCTCGCTGATGCCCGGAATCAGCACGCGCTTCCCATTCACCGCCTGGACGATCAGGTAGACGTGGAAAGCCAGAATCACGAGCGGCACGAAGCAGGAGACACACGCGAGGGCCCAGCCCAGGAACGGGATATGGACGAGAAACCAGAGGAGGATACAAATGGCGAACCACAGGCCGGTGAGCACCAGGCCGTGCTTGGCGTGCCACTGCACCTCGGGATCGTTCTTTTCCACGATGTAGGGGATCAGCGCCAGGGGCCCGAGATAGGCGAGAACCAGCATGATGGTCCGGTTCGGGCTGACCGCCCCTCCCGGCGGCGGGGGCAGGGTCCCACCGGGCGGGGGCGGAGGCGTGTAGGACGGCGGGGGCGGAACGTTCGGTTCACTCATCGCGGCGCTCTCCTTTCAAGGGACGGCAATCCCGACCTTTTTGATGCCAGTCTATACAAGGGCGGTCCCCCCGACAAGAACGTTACGGGGCGGCAAGATCTCCAGGAATACTTATTTTTCACTGGGCACGATCCCCAGCTCCGCCAACGACTCCCGCAGCGCCTCTTCCCGCTCTTCGTGGACGGCGAGGACGAGCCGCGCCGCCGCTCCATACTCCTCGGCTTCCAGCTCGATCTCGGGCGGGCGCAGCAGGCGCTTGACCGCGCCGACCTTCTCGTAGGGGACCTCGACGGCCACCCGCGCCGTGGGCACCTTCTGGAGGACCGGCAATCCCTGGAGGGCCTCGCGGGCCGCCGCGGCATAGGCGCGGGCGAGCCCCCCCTTGCCCAGCCTGGTGCCGCCGAACCAGCGCACCACCACCGCCATCACGTCCGAGAGCCCGGCGCCGCGCAGCACTTGGAGGACGGGCACCCCGGCGGTGCCGGCCGGCTCTCCGGCGTCCGCGCTCCGCTCGCGGGGGGGCGAGCCCAGCCGCCAGGCCCAGCAGTGATGGGTGGCAGCGGGGAATTCCCTCTCCAGGCCGGCCAGCAGCGCCTTCGCCGTCCCCTCGTCCGCCGCCGGACCGATCACCGCCAGGAAGACCGACCCCTTCTCGCGGATCTCGGCGCGGGATTCGCCCGCCGGAGCGGCGTAGGCGGCCATCGGAGAGGTCAGGGGAGCTGGGTCAGCCGCTGGTAGATCGACCGGTAGCGCTGGACGACCGTGTCCTGGCCGAACTGCTCGACCGCCCGGCGGCGGCCCGCCTGGCCGAATCGCCGGTGGAGGTCGTCGTCGGTGAGGAGCTTCAGCGCCGCCCTGGCCATCCCCTCCACGTCCCCCACCTGGCAGAGGAAGCCGGTCTCGCCGTCGACCACCACCTCGGGCAGGCCGCCGGTGTTGCTCGCGATCACCGGCACCTCGCAGCCCATGGCCTCCAGCGCCGAGAGGCCGAACGACTCGCTCTCCGACGGCAGCAGGAAGAGGTCGGCCCCTACCAGCACCTCCTCGACCAGGGGGAAGCTGCCGATGAAGGTGATGGCGCCGCAGATGTGGTGCTCCCGGCAGTACTGCTCGACCTTGCCGCGCTCGGGGCCGTCCCCCACCAGGATCAGCCGGCTGGGCACCTTCTCCTGCACCCTTTGGAAGGTGCTGATGACGTCGAGCACCCGCTTGACCGGCCGGAAGTTCGAGATGTGGACCAGGATGCGCTCCCCCGGCTTGGCCCAGCGGCGGGCCCCGGGACCTGCCTTGGCCGCCTCGTAGCGGGCCGGATCGATGAAGTTGGGCACCACCTCGATCTGATTGTGGACGCCGAGCTGCTCGACCGTGGTGCGGCGGAGCGACTCGGAGACCGCCGTCACCGCGTCGCTCTGCAGGATCCCCCAGCGGGTGGTCTCGAGGTAGTTGGGGTCGTTGCCGACGAGGGTCACGTCGGTGCCATGGAGAGTGGTCACCACCGGCAGCGGCTGGGGGGCCACGATCTGCCGGGCCATCACGGCCGAGACGGCGTTCGGGATGGCATAGTGGACGTGCAGCACGTCGAGCGGGGCGTGGCGGGCCACCTCCACCATCTTGGTCGAGAGGGCCAGCGAGAACGGGGGGTAGTTGTCGAACAGCGGATAGGTGGGGGTCACCACCTCGTGGAAGAAGATCCGCGGATTGATGAACGACAGGCGCGAGGGGAGGGCGTAGGAGATCACGTGGACCTCGTCCCCCCGCTCGGCCAGGGCCATGGCGAGCTCGGTGGCCACGATCCCCGAGCCGCCGTAGGTCGGATAGCAACTGATGCCCACTCTCATCGCACTCCTCCGGGCAGGATCGACATCGGGTCCGCCACCGCCAGCGGGGCGCGGCTCCAGAAGGGCTCGGCGTAGGCGGCGCTGATGATCTCGCCGAAGTGGCGGGCCCGCCCCTCGACCGCGTACCAGAACTCGGGCGTCGAGACCTTGGTCACCGGCCCCTCCACCGCGCCGCCGCCGCCGTGGAGCTGGCTGCGGTAGGCGCGCATCGACTCGATCTTGGCCTCCCAGCCGGCGGTGACGTCCACCAGGAAGCTGGGGGTGAAGTGGTCGTGCTGCATGTAGGAAAAGACGGCGGCCGGCCGGAACGGCGCCCCCGCCTCGGGCACGCGGTTCCTGAGCCCGGCGTAGAAGCAGGCCGCCTCCACCAGCCGGTGGGCCCGCCCGTGGTCCGGATGGCGGTCGGCGGGGGTCGGGCCCAGCACCAGGTCCGGTCGCCAGAGCCGGAGCTTGGCGATCAGGGCGTCCTCCTCGGCCGGGCCGGTGCGCAGGCCGCCGTCGCCGCAGTCGAGGAAATCCATCTCCACGGCGCCCAGGGCCTTGGCCGCGGCCTCCGCCTCGGCGATGCGCTCCCCGGCGGTCCCCCGCGTCCCCATCTCGCCGCGGGTCAGGTGCAGGATGCCCACCCTCCGTCCCTGGCGGGCCAGCACGGCGAGCGTGCCGCCGCACCCCAGCTCCACGTCGTCCGGATGGGCGCCGATCGCGAGCACGTCGAGCTTCATGATCTGTCTCCGGGAACGATCACCTGGAGATGCGCGGCGTCGAGCTCCATCTGCTCCCAGTAGCTCTCGGCGAGGTCCGGGCCGTATTTGCCCGGGTAGTGCGCGGAAGAGACGGTCCGCTCCTGGAGCTTGCCCCCGGGCACGGCGGCGTCGCGGAGCTGCTGCACGCGGCGGCTCACCACCTCGTTCTTGCGCGCGGCGGCGGCGACCGCCTTCTCGCCGAAGACGTCGAGGGCGTGGAGGATCTGCTCGCGCGTCTTCTCGAACGGCCGCTCCAGCCCGGGATCGGCGGCCACGGCCGGCCCGCGCAGCTCGGCGAGCGCCTCCTCCACCCGCCGCCGCGCCGGGCCCACGAGGTCGCCGCCGTCCCGCTCGGCCAGCCAGCGGTCGAGCGCCCCCCGGTCCCCCAGCAGGGTGGCGAGGGGGAGCCCCAGCTCCTCCAGCCGCTGGATCTGCTTGGTCTCCAGCACCAGGGTCTGCGGGCGCAGGGCCACCACCGTGGGCTCGACCTCCAGCACCGCGTGGGTGACCGCGGCCTGGGCCATGTAGGCGAGCTCGCCCGGGCCCACCACCTGAAGGGTGGTGCCGAGCACGGCGTCCTGGATCGCCGGCCGGGCCAGCACGCCGGGGGAGACCACGCCGGGGTTCTCCGCGATCGTCTCCAGCAGCTCCGCCACCGTGCCGCCGCCGTCCTCGCGCCCCCGGAGGGCGAAGCCGTCCTCGCCCCGCCACTCGATCCGCCGCCGGCCGCCGTGGCGGAAGAGGAAGAGCGGGCTCGCCCCCCGCTGCGGGCTCACCTGGAGGGGGTAGCCTCGCGATTCGATCAGGGCGTCGCGGCGCTCGAGCTCCTCCTCCAGCCGGTCCCGGCGCTCGACCAGCCGCCGCAGCCAGGGGCGCTCCGCCGACTTGAGGGCGGGGAGCATGGCGTCGAGCACCAGGGGACACCGCTCCTTGAGCAGATAGGGCGCCAGCCGGCAGAAGGCCTCGCCGAAGCGGGAGCTCGGCCGGTACCACCGGGAGAGGGTCTGCAGCCACTCAGCGTAGCGCTCGCCGGGGACGGCCTCGCCGATCCCCCGCAGGACCTCCTCGACCCCCGGCCCTAGCGCCCGCACGCCCACGGGGGTCAGCGGCTCGGGATCGGGCCCGAGGTCGAAGCTCCTGGGACCCTCGGATCCCAGGACCGTGGTCGAGGAGACCTCGGCCCAGTCGTGGTCCTCCGTCGCCACCCAGAAGACGGCGACCGCCGGCTCCCCCGCCGCCTCCAGCGCCGCGGCCCAGCGGGAGACGGCGACCATCTTGGCCAGGGTGTAGAGAGGGCCGCCGAGGAGGCCGGGCTGCTGGCCCGAGACCACCACGCGGACGGCCGGGTCGGCCAGGCGGGCCGCCAGCCGGTCGGCCTCCGGATGGCCGTAGCCGCGGTTGGCCAGGGCGAGAGCCTCGCCGAGCTCGCGCCGGTTGCCGGCCGTCTTCGGCGGCGGCGGCAGGTGCGGCAGGCCGCCGGGCCCCAGAAAGCGCAGCGGCTCCAGCAGGTCGAGGTCGCGGCCGGCGAGCCAGGCCGAGGGGAGCGGCCCCAGCAGATGGGCCGCGGCGAGGTCGACCTCCAGAAGGGCCTTGGAATCAGGCCGGCTTATGACCGGTGAGGATGAGGCGTTCGCTGTCACGCGCGTAAGGGTCTCCCTGAAAGTTGCCGAAGAGGGCGTCGACCTCCAGGCCCGCCCAGCGCAGGCCGATGGTCACCTCCTCCGGCTGATAGAGCCGCACGCTCTCGAGGAACGCGCGGGGGGGCTCGGCTCCGGAGCGCACCGTGATGCGCTTGTTGATCCGCTGGCTCGCCGGGTCGTACCAGCGCTCGACCTCGGCCACGCCGTCCTCCAGCGGCTCGGTGTCCCGGGGCTTGAGATGCGCGATCGCCGTCCCGGGATTCATCAGGTCGATCAGGAAGCGGCCGCCGGTGGGGAGGACGCGGACGATCTCCTCCAGTACCAGGAAGTTTTCCCGCTCCCGCTCGAAGTAGCCGAACGAGGTGAAGAAATTAAGCACCCAGTCGAAGCTGCCGTCCTTGAACGGCAGCAGACGCATGTCCCCGGCCACCCGGGGCAACCCGCGGGCCCGCATGCGGGCGAGCAGGGTCAGCGACAGGTCGAGCCCTAGGGCCCGGAGCCCCCGGCGGCGCAACGCCGCCGTGTGGCGCCCGGCGCCGCAGGCGAGGTCCAGCACCGCCCGCGGCCGCGTCCCGCCCAGATGCCGCGCGATGAGCTCCACGTGCTCCTCGGCCTCGGACTCGTCCCGGTGGGAGTACAGCTCCAGGTACTCCTCGCCGAACCAGTCTTCGTACCAGGGCATGAGGGGGATCATATCGCTCGCGTCCTACAATCTCCCGCCATGGCACCCCCATTCCCCGCTCCCACCCACTCCCTCACCCTTCCCGGCTTCACCCTCGGCCACGGCACGGACCGCGAGGCTTTGACCGGCGTCACCGTGATCCTCTGTCCGGACGGGGTGCTCGCGGCGGCGGAGGTGCGGGGGTCGGCCACCGGCACGCGACAGTTCGACTCCCTGGTCTCCGGCCAGCACGTGTCGAGCAAGGCCCACGCGGTGGTGCTCGCGGGCGGCAGCGGCGCCGGCCTCTCGGCCGCCGATCCGGTGGTCGAGTGGCTCGCCCGCCATGGATACGGATTCCAGACCGGCATTGTTCCGGTGCCGATCGTCCCCACGGCGATCCTCTTCGACCTCTCGTGGGGCAAGCCGGTCGCCCCCTCCCGCGAGGTGGTGGAGGCGGCGATCGTCGCGGCGGCGCAGGGCCCGGTCGAGATGGGGAGCGCCGGCGCGGGCACCGGGGCCACGGTGGGCAAGGCGAATCAGGGCCCGGTCAACGGCATGAAGGGGGGCTTCGGCTTCGCCAGCCTCACGGTGCCCGAGGGGCCCACGGTGGCCGCCGCCGTGGCGGTGAACGCCTTCGGCGACGTCCGCCGGCTCGACGGCACCCTCCTCGCCGGCTGCCGGGTTGCCCCGGGCTCGCGGGAGCTCGCCCACGCCGAGAGCCTCCTGGCCAACCTGCCCCCCGACGCCGCCGGCCCCTGGGACGGCAACACCACCCTGGCGGTGGTGATGACCGACGCCGTCCTCACCAAGGCCAACGCCCTCAAGGTCTGCAACATGGCGTTCGGAGGCTTCTACCGCGCCCTCTCCCCGGCCCTCTCCCTCTACGACGGCGACCTCATGGTGGTCCTCTCCTCAGGGGAACGCAAGGCCCACGTCAATCAGATCGGAGTGCTCGCGGAGAGGGCGGTGGCCGAGGCGATCCTCGCCGGCGTGGCGGCGGCGGATGGGTTCGGGATTCTGCCGGCGGCGCGGGATCTCTGACTCTTACCGCCGCCGGTCCCGGAACGTCCCGCGCGGCCGGTCCCGCGGGTCCCGGGGCGGCCGGCGGTCGCGGTCCGGACCCCTCCCCCGCTCGCGGGGCTTCCCACCCCCCTCCGGCGTCGCGATGCGGATCTGCACCGGCCGGCCGCGGATGGTGGCGCTGGCCATCCGCTCCAGCACCTGGTTCAGGAACTGCGCCGGGATCTCCACGAAGGTGAAGCGGTCGTAGATGTCGATCGAGCCGATCGACTTGCCGGGCACCCCGGCCTCGTTGGCGATGGCGCCCACGATGTCCCCGGGCCGCACGCCGGCCCAACTGCCGGCGGCGATGAACAGGCGCACCATGCCGTCCTCGGCCTGGGGGATGCTGGCCGCCTCGGGCTCCACCTCGACCTCCAGCGGCTTGTCCCCGCGGGCGAGGCGGGCGGCGCCGGCGGCGACCTCGGCGAGGTCCAGCCCCTCCTCGACCAGCTCCTCCACCAGCGAGAGGTAAAGGTCGAGGTCCCCCTCGGCCACCGAGCGCCGGATGCTGTCCTTGAACAGGGCGATCCGCCGCGCCGCCACGTCGGCCTGGGTGGGCATCTTCATCGGCATGATCCGCTGGCCGGTGAAGCGCTCGATGTCCTGCATCATCCGCCGCTCGCGCGGGGAGACGAAGAGCACGGCGACGCCGGAGCGGCCGGCCCGGCCGGTGCGGCCGATGCGGTGGACGTAGGCCTCGACGTCGTTCGGGATGTCGTAGTTGACGACGTGGCTGATCCGCTCGACGTCCAGCCCGCGGGCGGCGACATCGGTCGCCACCACGATCTCCACCTGCCCGCCGCGCAGGCGGCGGATCACGCTCTCGCGCTGCGCCTGGTTCATGTCGCCGTGCATCGCCTCGGCGGCGTAGCCGCGCCCCTCCAGCCGCTCGGTGAGCTCGGCGGCGCCGTTCTTGGTGCGGGTGAAGATCAGCACCGCGTCGGCCGTCTCGGTCTCCAGGATGCGGGCGAGGGCGTCCAGCTTCTGCTGCGGCGTGACGATCAGATAACGCTGCTCGATGGTGGGGACGGTGAGCGTCTTGTGCTCGATCTCGATCGCGACCGGGTCCTTGAGGTGGCGCTCGGCGATGCGCCGGATCTCGCGCGGGAGGGTGGCCGAGAAGAGGGCCGTCTGCCGCCCCTCGGGCGCTTGCGAGAGGATCCACTCGACGTCCTCGATGAAGCCCATGCGGAGCATCTCGTCCGCCTCGTCGAGGATGACCAGGCGGACGGCGTCGAGGCGGAGGGAGCCCCGCCGCAGGTGGTCCATGATCCGCCCCGGGGTGCCCACGACCACGTGGACGCCGCGGTCGAGCCGCTTGAGCTGGAGCTGGATCGGCTGGCCGCCGTAGACCGGCAGCACGCTCACACGCCCCCGGTACTTGGAATAGGTATGGATCGCCTCCGCCACCTGGATCGCCAGCTCCCGGGTGGGCGCGAGCACCAGCGCCTGGACCTCGGGCGTGGCCGGATCGAGCTTCTCCAGGATGGGAATGGCGAACGCCGCCGTCTTGCCCGTCCCCGTCTGCGCCTGGCCGATCAGGTCGCGCCCGGCGAGCATCGGCGGGATCGTCTTCTCCTGGATCGGCGTCGGCGCCTCGTAGCCGATCTCGGTGAGCGTCCTCAGGATGGGCTCCGAGATCCCCAGGCTCTCAAAAGTCGCCGCGCCAGCCTCTTCCTCGTCGTCTGCCATGGCCTCCCTCCCGTGCGGGGACTCTATCCTGTTTAGCAAAAACCCCGCCGGCCCGTGAACGGACACGCCTGCCGGTGATATCTTCCGCCGCCACGACATTCCGTTAACGGGACGACGCGTGGGAGCCCTCTCGGAGCGGGCGTGTTACGATGGTCCGCGACAGGAGATGGATGCCATGGCTCTCCACGACCTTCCCGCGAAGAAGCTGACCTACGAGGATTACGTCCGCATTCCGGACGACGGGAAGCGCCATGAGATCATCGACGGAGAGCACTACGTGAGCGCCGCGCCGTTCGTGCGGCATCAGAGGCTCGTCGTCCGCCTGACGATCCGCATCGGCGGTTTCGTGGAGACCCACCGTCTCGGAAGCTTCCTGGTCGCTCCCACGGACATCATTCTCTCTCCCCACGACATCGTTCAGCCCGATCTCCTCTTCATCTCCAATGAAAGGTCCTCGATCGTCGGGGAGAAGAACGTCCAGGGGGCGCCCGATCTGGTCATCGAGATCCACTCCGGCTCCAGCCGCCGCATCGACCGGGGCGCCAAGCGGCGGGCCTACGAGCGTTGGGGGGTGCTCGAATACTGGATGCTCGATCCAGAGCGGAAGGAGGCGGACGTCTGTGAGCGGACCGCCCAAGGGCTCCTCCGCCAGCGGGCCCTCCTCTCCAAGGAGGACGTGCTGACGACGCCGCTGCTCCCCGGCCTTGAGATTTCCCTGGCGGAGATCTTCCGGGACTAGCCGGCACCCCCCGTGCTAGGCTTCCCGCATGGCCTGGATCCTCGCGACGACCCTCGACGACCGGAACGCAAACATCCATACCGCCCAGATCGCCGCCATCCTCGACCGCGTTCCGGGGCGGCCGCAGGACGGCAGCGTGGTCCTCCTCGCCGGCGGCGGCGAGAGCCTGGAGTGCAAGGAGAGCGCCGCCGAGCTCCTCCGTTCCATCGAGAACGAGGAGCGCCCCGGCGACACCTCCGCCCAGCCCATGAACGTCTGGTGAGGACACCTTCCTTTGACTTGCGACGCAGGCGGCTTTGTGTTGCAATCCGCGTCGCAAAGCCATGATGACACGCGACGACTACGAAACGCAGAAGCGGCGGCTCGCGGAGCAGCACCGCTCCCTGGTGGAGATGGTGGACGCCGCCTATCAGGCCCAGCTCCGGGCCCTGGACATGGTCTGGCGGATGATGTCCGGCGAGGGCGCTCCGGACTCTCTTTCCGCTCCTCCGCCTCCGGCCGCCCCTCCCTCCACCGCCGAGCCCGCGCCTCCTCCGCGCCGGCGTATGCGGGCCGGCGAGCTGAGGGATGACATCACCGACCACTGGTACAAGCTCCCGGACGTCTTCATCCACTCCGACGTCTGCCAGGCGATCGGCTACGAGCCGGACCGCGGCTCCCTGCACCGCGCGCTGCAAAAGCTGAAAGACGTGGCCTACCTCGACGTCCACAGTCACGGCACGGGAACCCAGCCCACGCGCTACCGCAAGCTCGTGGGGGCGAAGGAGGGAACCGGGTCCTGATCGAACCCCCGGTTTCCGCCACACGACGGTCCGCTGCCGCCAGGCAAGTACCGAGGCTTGGGATGCTCTGGACCTCCATTGCGTCCCAAGGGAGCGCTCCCCGGATCGACCCTTCGGCGTTCGCCATGCGATCCCCGCGAATTTCCATGCCGTCCCCGCGAGTTGCCTGAGCGTCCCCGAGAGGGATCCAACCCGATCGGAGGTGCGGCACAAGCGACACGCCGGGATTCCATGGATACTGGAGGTGGCGGTGTGGCGATTCGAGGGGATTGCATGGCGATTCGAGGGGACGGCCAGGCAGCTCGCGGGGACGGCATGGAAATTCGCGGGGGCGGCATGGCGAACCGCGGGTCCCGTGTCGCGATCCGCGGAGATCTCAAGGCGGTAGGGCAGGGTCCAACGCGGAGCCTGGATTGTCCCCGTGCAGAGCCGGCCGCGCACCAGAAGGTTGAGCCGGGCTCCAGGCCGCGAGGCCGGGGCCCGGGCCGAGGCGACGGATGGACCGTCGCAAACCCACCGCGCAAAGGAGATCCCATGAAGAAGCATGACACGAAGAAGCTCACGCTCGCCCGGGAAACCGTCCGGATTCTCGCGGGGGGTGAGCTGGGGAAGGTCGCCGGCGGCCTCGCCCAGAACGTCGGTATCGTCTCCAGCGACGACCGGGACTGCACCTACAGCCGGATTTGCACGGAAGCAACCTGGTAGACCGTCCTCCCGGCAATCCCTTCCGGCCTCCATCTGGGCGCCGGGGAGAGGGCTCCTCGTCCGATCAGCCCCGAAGGGGCGCAGGCAGTCATGACCGGTCTGGTACTCTCGATGTATACTCAGTGTAGAACCGAGATCGTCATGAGGACAACAATGCGGCGAGGAGGAAACAGCTTGGCAGTGCGAATCCCAATATCCTTCGCGGTGGAGCCGGGCCTGGAGCAGTTGGAGGCCAACATCGCCGTCGTTGATAGGGCGCTGGTCATCACTCCCAGCCACGCTTCTGCTTTGGACGAGTTGCTCGCGCGGGTCACCGACGACAATCTGCACGGTGAGATCGACTCCGGCATTGCTGTAGGACACGAGGTCGGGTAGATGCCTATGGTCTAGGTCCGGAGGGCGGTGATGTCGTCCGAGTCTCTCCAGCCATATTGACAGGTCACGTGCAGATCGGAAGGGCTATCTGTCAAGCATGTGACTCTGAATACCTCTCCACCGACTCTACTTTGCGGGATCCAAATACATTAGTTGGTTTTTAGTATAAGAAATGCAACTAGGCAACCATCGCAATAAGCCATCCTCGGTTAAAGAGTTTCGGTGAGAGCCTTTGATAAGGTCCCAATGCGCTGCCATTGCGTAATGGAAGCCAGTGCCTTCCCATCCGCTCATGAGTTCGGAGCTTGGATCGTCTTCTTGGCCGGGCACAAACTTTCTACCTCCTTCAAGCCGAGCCTCAAAAGATCCTTCAGGACCCGTGGTTGTGGGATAAACATGCCAATGGGGTTGAGCATGATCGGTTTGGCCGCTTGATGCATCCCATTCGGCTCGAACCAAAGGCTTCTTGTTTGCGTCTGCTGCAATTCCTTCAAATATTATAAGGCTTACGTGTATCAGTCGGTATTGGCTCAGATATGGAGAAAAACGGAATGCAACAGCTATCCAGAAGCTAAAGCGCAAGGTATTTGCAAGTGGCACTACTGGGTAATACTCTCTGGCCAAGCCGCGAGATTGTAGCGCTGAGACCAATACATACTCGCGCTCGCCGCGGGCATAGTCGCGTTTATCGAAGTTCGACCTTCCTACACTCTTTAAAGATTCTGCGAGAACTGGCCCGCACCGCTTCAAAAAATCTTCAGGCTCTTCCACGACGATGCTGCTGAGCTCTTCGACTGCCTGCTTGTGTGCTCTCCGTTGGCGCGGCTTCTTCATCAGCGTTTCTATCCGGATATGCCATAGGCGCTGGCGGCTAGTTCCCTGATACGCTCCCTTCTCTGGGCATCATTGGGTTCGATGCCTTTGGTGAAGATTAGTTCTCCCTCACGCGCGAGATCTTCTAGCAGAGATTCGCTAGTGTCAGATCTGTCAAGTCGTGGTAAGGGAATATCTTCTACGAAGCGAGCTGATAGATTCCATTGACCGCCCCCGACATGATTTGAGGTTGCCGCCAACAGCTCCAAAAATATGCTGCTGTTCAGAATAACCAAATAAGGCAGCGCCAACGTGCGGCTAAACTCCAAAGAAAAAGCATTTTCTTTCGGTAGCCATGCATGGCCCTGGACTACAGCAAATTGACCATTATCATCCCAAGCGAAAGAGCCGCTGCCGCCAAAATACGTGGATACAAGTTTGGGTATGGGCTCCGTTTGCCAAGTTCTGCGGAGTGACAAAAGCCACCACTCTTTTACGTCTACCCGCTGACGCTCTTTAAGCTCATTCCGATAGGACTTTAGGTGACCGTTGTAATAGGTGGGTAATTCTTGCCGCAGTGAGCTCTCGGTGCTAAGTTGCTTTTGGTCATAAGGAAAAAATATGTATGCGGCATCACATAAGACTCCGTCGCGCAGAGACTCGTTGAGAACGGCCGGGCGGAAGTATCCTCTTTCCCTTTTGGGAAGGGCTTTCCACTCATCCTTGCTCAAAATGAATGCCCTGTTGTGCCCTGTTCGTGCGCCTTGGCGGACGGTAAATAAATCTTTTACCTTAGGATGGTGCGAGAGGCTTAGGAGAAGTTGCCAAGAGTGATATGGTCTAGGGGACCAATCGCCCTCTCCATTTCCAAGATCTTCGTTGTGATATATGCTATAGCCTTCATGTACGATGGGAAAATCAAGCCGGCTGGAGTAGTAGCGCGCCCTGCGGAGCTCTCTTAATCCTGCCGAAGCAGATCGGCTGCGATAGTCGGCCCAGAATGCCAGTGGAGGCTCGGAATTGCTGGCATCTGCGGTTGCCACATAGAAAGCGGTTTCCACCATGGCGCCAGGGAAGAGCATATGACTCCCGAGTCTAGCAATCATTCTGGGCTTGAGACATTTGCTGAGCGCCTGGCGAATAGGCCCGGTCGAGTCTGCGCTGAGAAATGACGCAGGTATGATGCACCCTAAAACGCCCATGCCTGAAATTGCCTTACTCGCCTGTATCTGTTTACCGTTCTGAAGCCGTCATCAGGTCATGGTAGGAAGGCGGTCTGGGGCTGCGAAGAATCGTGCTGAAAAGAGCCAGTGAGTTGAGGCCGCGTTGCTGACCTGTCCGCAGAAGGCTGGTCAAGATGGACTGGGCCTTGGCGCCGTCGGACGTGCGGTTGCCGCCACACGATTTGCGGTTGACGACGGCGGGCCGAATCGCCTGCTCGGCGGGCCAATTGGTAGCCTCGACATCGTCCCGGTCGAG
>JBJMHA010000097.1:0-72444 GCA_045807625.1 Thermoanaerobaculia bacterium
CGACGGGATCTCCGCCAGGCGGTCCAGCATCAGGATGCGGATCTCCGGCTTCTCCAGCAGCAGATGGCGGGCGAGCGTCAGGCCCGCCAGCCCGGCACCGATGATCAGGACGTCGACTTCACGCTGGTTCTTCTCATCCATGACAACCTCCTTCTTCCCCACCCCCACGGCGCAGGATTGCACCTGCATTAGGCGCGGATGCCCCCCGCCGCGTTTCATCGTAGGGCTCTTTCTTTCTGGCACTCGGCTTCATCGAGCAGGTTCTCACGATTGGGCTGTGCTGCGTAGGTGTGGCGGCAGCCGGAGGCGGGCCAGAAGACCTCCACGCCGTCGACCGTCACGGCGTCGGCGAGCCCGATGTGCGCCAGCAGCGGCGCGCTGCCGAAACCGGTGCCCTGGCTGATCGTGGCGAAGCGGACGATGGGGCGTCCGGAAGCCGTGCGGGCCCTGACCTCGATCCGCGCCCCGATTCCATAGTAGTTCGTCCGGCGGCCCCGCAGGCGGATCTTGATCCACTCGTTGCGCACGTCGCTCTCGTTGACGAAGAGCTGGCTCACCCAGCGGTCGGACGGCCACATGCCGCCGAGGGCCGAGAAGATGTCCTGCCGGCCGTCGCCGTCGAAGTCGAAGAAGACCACCCCGTGCCCCTTCTGCACGTTGCCGAGCCCTTCGAGCATCGAGACGTTGTCCATCCGGCCGGTGCACCGCTCCCCCTCCATCAATCCCACGTACATCAGGTTGGGCAGGACGAACCAGGGCTCGGGGTTCCCCGTGCCGAGGTAGAAGTCGTAACAGCCGTCGTTGTTGAGGTCGCCGAAGCCGGTGCCCATGGTGCCCATGGGCATGTCGCCCCCTCCGAAGAATTCGTCGTGGGCGGTGAAGCGGCCGTCCGCCCCCTGGAGCAGGATGGTGCTGTGATTGGTGGCGTAATCCCTCTTGTGCTTGCCGAAGACGGCCTGGGTGACGGAGGTGTGGGCGTCGCCGAAGCCGCCCTGGAAGATGTCCAGCCGGCCGTCGTGGTCGACGTCGAGGAAGGCGGAGGTGAAGGCCGGCTCGGTGCGGGTGAAGGCGTTGGAGGGGACGAACCGGCGCCCCCCCTCGTTGTGCAGCAGGACGCTGGTGCCGCGCAGGGGGCTGCCAAGGAACAGGTCGGGGAAGCCGTCGCCGTCGTAGTCGCCGAAGGAGCTGCCGATGAAGTACTTGTCGTGCAGCAGGTCCTGGAGCCCGAATTCGGCGTTGGCGCCGTGGAAGTGGCCGCGGCCGTCGTTGACGAACAGCGTCGAGTCCATCCGGGGCTTCGCCATGATCCCCTTGAGCAGGGGCATGCGGAACGCCCAGTTCGAGACGAACAGGTCGAGATCGCCGTCGTTGTCGACGTCGGCCCAGGTCATCACCCAACTCGCGGCGAGGCCCCCTTCGGGCAGGTCCGCCAGCAGCCCCGAGGCGGCGGTGGCGTCCTCAAAGGTGCCGTTCCCCCGGTTGCGCAGCAGGACGGGGTGATCGTAGGGGAGGGCCACGAGCAGGTCGATCCAGCCGTCGTTGTCGTAGTCCGCCTGGCTGATGGTGAACGGCTGCATCAGGCCGGCCAGCCCGGATTCCGCGGTGATGTCGGTGAAGTGGCCGCCGTCGTTCCTGTAGTAATGGACGCTGAAGTCCTTCCCCGTGGTCACGACGTCGAGGTCGCCGTCGTGGTCGAAGTCCTCGACCGCCAGCCCGCGGCCGGCGCCGAAGTTCTCGATCCCCAGCTCGCGCGCCCGGTCGGTGAGATGGAGCCAGGGGTACTTCGCGCGCATGGCCTTGGCGCGCCCGCCGTAGAAAGCATCGATGAACGGAGTATTGATGCGGTACCGCTCGGCCGGGAGCTCGTGGACGGTCATCAGCGAGAAATTCAACAGCCAGCGGTAGAGGTCGTCGTCCGGGGCGTAGCGGTCGAGGAGGCGCGTCCAGACCTCGGCGGCGCGGCGCGAGAGGTCCTGTTTCTGGTGGTAGCGGGTCAGCGGCAGGGTGCAGAAGAGGCCGTGCTCGTGGGCGGCGTGGCCGGAGAGGCCGGCGGGCTCGTCCGGCGCCCGCAAACCGGCCAGGCAGTTCTCGGCCTCGGCCTCGCGCATAAGGGCCATGCCCAGCCAGAAGAGCCGCTCCTCGGACTCCCCCTGCTTCCGGACCGCGCGGTCGAGGAGGGCCACGGCGTCGGCGAACCGGCCACGGTGGAAGGCGAGCTGGCCGCGCTGGAGATCGTCCAGCTCCGCCTCCCGCACCCCGTCGAAGGTCCACATGCGGCTCTTGGGATCGTAGGACAGTTGCTGCATGAATTTCAGCCAGTAGGAGATGCAGAACCCGAGGTTGCGGTTCTCCTGCATCGTGCCGTAGCGCATCTGGTTGAGCATGCCGCTCGCCATGCCCTTGTAGGTCTGGCTGAACCAGATCGTCCAGGCCGCTGCGGCGGCGAGCAGCGCCAGGACGACGGCGCGCCTGCGGCGCCACCCGCTCCGCATCCCCTCCGTCACCGGTTCCTCACTGAGCCCAGGAAAGGCCGTCCCGGAGCCGGCCGTCGGAATCCTCGATCCGGAGGATGTACAGATTGGAGACGGCGGGGGGAAACGCGCTGACCACGCCGTTCATGGTCATCATGCCGCTGACGCCCGCGAAGGCGCCGGTCCCCCGGAGGAGGGGGCCGAAACCACCCATCCGGAAGACCGGATACGGGACTCCCGGCAGGTAGGTGCGGAAGGCGCGCCCCTCGATCATGTTCGCGCACACCGAGCCGAGGCTCCGGCCCTGAAGGTCGTGGAAGCTGAGGACGCTTCCCGTGGTCTGCGCGGGGACGACCGTGAGCTGGTCCTGGAAGTTGCAATAGAGGATGGCCGACGCCGTGCCGACGACCGGTCCCTCCTGCGTGCGGCTCTGGAGCCCCGCGGAGGTCTCCAGGTCGAAGCCGATGTCGACCAGGCGCAGGGTCTCGACGATCTGGGCACCGATCGGCGCGCCGTCGGACCCGAAGAGGAGTTGCATCGGCCGGCGCGGATCGACCTCGCCGAGGAAGAACATGAACAGGCCGGAGCCCGCGGGCGTCGGCTGCGGACAGGCCAGCGGCGGGATGGGAGCGCTGGCCGCGAGCCGGCCGTCCGGGTCCATCACCCGCACGATCAGGTTGAGAGCCAGGTCCTGGGGCGGCTTGATGAAGCCGTTGATCACCATCGTCGCCCCGGGGAGCGATTCGTCCGACAGGCCGTAGAGGGAGCCGGAGCCCCCCAGGACGTCGATCACCGCTCCGATGTTGAGCGAGCCCGGCGAGCCCGGGACCGGAAAGGTGCGCCCGGAGCCGAAGGCCTGGAGGCCGCTCACCTGCCGGTCGTGGAAGCTGAGCTGGCCGTTCAGCATGGTGAAACGCTGCGGCTGGAAGGGATTCAGGATCGTGGGTGGAGGGGAGACACCCGGGCTCGGGGCATAGCCTTCCGGGATCGGCGTCCAGCGGATGCTGACGTTCGCGACGCCGTCCTGGCTGATCCGATTGGACGCGCTCAACCCTTGCGGCCCCACCCGCGTCGACACCTCGAAGCGGTGGAGCTGCTCGTTGACGTTGACCGCGGTGAAGAGCGACTGCTGCAACGCCGAGATGGGGATGGGGAGCAGCGGCACCGTGTCGTTCTGGACCGCCGGATTGTGCACGTTGAAGATCGGGAAATAGGCGGCCGCCTTGAGCAGGCGGCTCACCTCTCCGGTCTGGCCGGTTCCCGGACCCGGCGGGAAAACCGGCGTGCTGGCCGCCGCCGGCGGCGTCCCTGCGGCTCTTGGACTGGCCATGGTCGTCTCCTCGGTGGCTCCAGGAAACCGGCTTACGGCCGGGAATCGTCCTCTTGCGACGGCATCGGTCCCCACCCGCTCAGCCCCTGCTGCTGTTGCCAGGCGATGCCGCTCGCCCAGTAGACTGTGCTGACCCCCGCTTGAATGAGATCGAACGCCATCCCTCCCACTTGGCTCAGGAGACCGGAGCCGCCGGACGTTGCGGTGCCCGTCTCCGGGGCGGCGCATCCGCACCTCGACGCAGGGCCTAGGCCGACCATGCTGAACGACAGGTCGACGGCCGCTCTCTGCAGCCGGTCTCCAGTCTGGAAGACGGAGCGCAGCCCCGGCCCGAGCGCTCCTTCCGCAGAGCGGGCCACGGCGCCCAAGGCGTTCGCTGCCCGGCGGGGAGAGACCAGGTTGGCCATCTGTCCGACTCCGAACACAGACATGGCCCAGGAAAAGCTCGCCACGGATCGGGTCAATTCACGCATGATCGTGTCTCCTTGTCGCTCAAATCCGTCTCGTTCATTCACCTCGGGCCGCCGGTCACCTCAGCCGCCTCTTGAGCTCCTCATAAGCAAGGTTGAGCTCCTTGACCTTTTCATCGTTCCGCTGCTGCTGGTCGGGCTGCTCGGCATAGAGGTCGGGATGATATTGCCTGACCAACCGTCTCCAGGCGGAACGCACCACCTCGATCCTCGCACCCGGGGAGACGCCGAGGCTGGCATAGCAACGCTCCAGCACCGGATCGAGCGCCCGCTGCGGCGCGCCTCGGGCCTGACGCGGCCGGGACTTCCGGGATGTCTGCCGCCGCTCATGCCGCCGGACCTGGGGCTCCGGGTGGCCTCGTTCGCTTCCGCCGCCCGGAGCGGCCGCCGCCGCTCCGTCCTCCGCCGCACGCACCCACGGCTCTCCCTCGAGCGCGAAGTCAGGGAACGTCGTCCGCAGCATCTCCAGGACGAGCGCCACCAGCGGCATCTTGCTGCGGCCAGGCTTGGGATGGGATCTCATCGTGGTCAGCGTACTCCGGAAGCGTCCGTCCTGGGAACGATCTGCGAGCGTCGCGCAATGTCCGGATCGTGCTCGCGAGCTCGCCGTGCCAGCAGCTCGCTCTGCGGCTTGTCTCCCGCCGCGGCGTAGATGAGCGACGCGGTCCAGTAGAGGTCCGCCGAGACGACAGGCATGGCGAGCGCGCGATCGATCGATCGTCTGGCATCATCCATCCGGCCCAGGGCGAAGAGCGCGCGGGCGTGCGCGGTCCAGGCCGGGCTGTCCGGCCGCAGAGTGAGATTGAGCGACAACAACTGCAGCGCGCGCCCGGGCTCTTCCTGCGCGAGGAAGAACGCCGCGGCGTGCCAGTACATGGCTTCGGGATAGCGGATCAGGAGCTCCTCATACCTCTGCCGCGCCCGCAGCGCCAAGGCCGCGGCTTCGCTCGGCCTGCCCATCGCGCGGTAGAGCAGCGCCAGGTCGGCCGCCACATCGCTCCGCGGGTCCTGCTCCAGGATCTGCCTGTACTGGGCCGCCGCCTCCTCGTCCCGGCCCAGCAGGTGAAAAGCCTCTCCCAGAGCTTCCCGCGCGGCCGGATAGCTGGGCACGCGCGCCAGGGCCTCCGAGAAAAAGACGACCGCCTGGTCGTACTCGCCGAGATCGAGCTTGTGACGGCCGCGCTGCAGGCTCAGCCAGGCCACCGGGATCGGGTTGGGATCCACGATCAGATCCTCGGCCTGCTCGAAGGCACGGTCTGCCGCCTCATAATTTCCCAGGTCATGCTCCAGACGCGCCAACCGGGCCATCGTATCCACTGTGGGGCGGGCTCGCGCGGCGGCGCGGATCGAGGCGATCGCCTTCTCGAAACGTCCCTGATTCCAGTCGAGCTCCTGCTCGACCGCCGCGGCCGCATTGGAGCCGGCGCCCAGGACCCGGGCGCGCTCGAGGTCGGCCTGAGCTTCACGGAACCTGTGGAGCGAGAGTTCCTGACTGGCGCGCAGGAGCCAGAAAGGCCCTGAGCCCGAGCTCCGCCGGATGCACTCGCCGATCTGCTCGATGCCGCTCTGGATCTCATCGAGGTCCTCGCGGAACACGCCGTGCATGTGCTGGAGGGCGGCCAGCTCGCGCCGGGCGTCGAGATTCGCCGGCTCTCGCCGGACCCCGGCCTCCAGGGCGCGGATCTGCCGTTCGACATTGCCCAGGTAGATTCTGGCCGACGTCGTGGGGAGCTCCCGCGGCCCCAGCGGCGCGCCGCGCAACGCGGCCGTCTCCACCGCGCCCGCCCTGAGGGTTGCGAGCAGAGCGCAGAACCCCAAGAGCGCTGGTATCCGTCCGGTCATGACGACGCCTTGTGGCTCGTCCTCCGGTTTTCACCGTTGAACGGCCGCGCCAGGTATGGGAACTTGTCGCTCGCCGGACGGACCGCGTGATCGATCCCGTCGCCGCGGAGCGGCGTTGGCCGCTTCGGCCCGTTGATCAAAAGCGTGAACCAGGGGTCCACGATGTCGTCGTTCGGCTTGCGGCCGCCACAGGTGTGATGGCTCTTGCCGTTGAAAGCGGCGAGCTCGATCTCCATCAACGTGTGCCGCTTGTCGGACGGTGTCGTCGGATATCCGAGATCAAACACCAGAAAGTCGTTCAGAAATATGTTCAGCAAGGGGTGAGGAGACGGCCAATCGAGGACGCTCTTCTTGTCCTTGCTCACTTCCATGTTGTCGATGAACGCCAGGCCATCCTGCAGCGCATGCTTGTATTCATCGGCATGTTTGAGGTTGAAGGCGTCGTCCTGGTTCCAATCATTCTTGATCTTATCCAATTCAGGAGGCGCCGCCAGGACGTTGCCCATCTGGCCGATCACGAAGCTGTTGATGAAGACTCTACCCATCCGGTCGACCTGAGAGCTCCCACGCGTCGTCTGCGCGACCGCCGCCAGGAGGGGTCCATGGGGCGCTCTCTTGAGCACCGCGTCGACGTCCAGGTTCAATACGATGCTGAGGACGTTCGAATAGGCCACCGGATTCACGAGCTTGGCTTTGTCGAGATGCTTCGGCGAATTCCTCGGATGGGGCTCTCTGACTTCCTTGCCGGCGATGAACGAAGGGTCGGCACGGCAACCGGCAAAAGCCTTGATGGACGGGTTGGTGCCGCCGCTCTCATCGTCGACTTTGACTTGCGTCTTGAGATCGTCGCGAGCGCCCTGGGGATCCTGGACCGCGCAGGTCATCGTCTGCAGGATGGCGTCGTCAAAGGTGCACGATATCCGCACCTCCTGATGCTCGTCAGTCATAAACTGGAGATCCTGACCGCTGCCCTTGAGCTCGACGGGCCTGATCCGGAAGGCATAGGTGACGGCGTCTGAGAACTGGGTGCCGGGCTCTTTGGCCTTGTTGTCTCCCAACCCCGCGAACGCATCCGCGGGCGGCGATTTTTTCCCCTTGCCGGTGAAGAAGTCGACCGTCGAGGGAGCGCTCGCATAAGGATGGACGCTCATGATCAGGGTGAGCTTGTTCCCCGCCATGGGAAAGACATAGACGTCCGTAATGTCGGCGGCCTGATCGGCACGGGCGCTGGAGCTGTCCCAGTGGTCCGACGCGACGGCCGCACCAGGCGCCAGCAGGCTGATCGCTCCCATGAAACAAGCGAAGCCCAGACGTCGGGACCTACTCATCTGCGGGTGCGGCATGGAGAGCTCCTTTCTGATCATGACCTCTCGTCACCAAGATCATTGTCCCGGATGGAGGACCATGACCTCGGGCAGGGTGATCTCATTGGTTTCCTTGAAATTCACATAGGTCTGGGTCGCCAGGCGCTGCGCTTCGGCCGACCTCCAGCGCTGGCTGTAGTAGAAGCGGCGCTCGTCCTTCGGGTCCTGATAGACGGTGAAGGCGAGCAGCCCCGCAGGCTCGCTTTTCATCTGGAAATTTTGGAGATCCTCGGAGCAGATTTCGCGGAACCGTTTGACGTGGCGGCGGCTCTTCACCGTGAACCGCACCAGGATCACCATGTCGGTGGGCGAGGCGGAATGACTGCTTGCACCGCCGACCGGTTGACCCGCGACGGACTCGGTCGTCACCTCGTCGCGCCGGTCGAGGTGGCCGCTCAGCAGGAGCACACAGAGATCCTCGACATCACCAGCCGCTTGTGGACGGATGCCGCGCAAAGAACCTTCGGGCGTCCCCCAGAGGATCTCCGGTGGGTCTTCCGGCTCCCGCGCGCTCAGCACGATCCTGCGGCCGGAGAGCTGGTTCCGGCCCGTACCCGTCATCACGGCGGCCGCCATCGACTTCTTGAGCCGCCCCGACCACTCTCCTTCCCCGAGTATGGCGTCCGGCGCCTCGGTGAGCCTGAACCTGCCGCGCAGAGGTCCGGTCTGCCGGTCATCCAAGGCACCGTCCAACTCCAGGACCTGCCGGCCCTCGACCTCTGTATCCCCCAGCAGAAGCCACGACTCCCCTTCCACCACGCGCCGCTGCACGAGCCACCGTCCCACGGCGTCGCGAGCGGGGCCCCCCAGATGAGCCAGGCCCCCATCCACCCTGGCAAAGCCGGTGACTCCGATCCCCACGGCTGCGTTCGCCTCCCCGACCAGGATGTAGATGCTGGGGTCCGGATTGCCCGCGAAGCCGGCGATCTCCACCATCTTCAGGTAGATCCTCTGACCGGCGAACGGGCCGCGCCCGAGCCCGAGCATCTCGCTGCTCCTGCCCACCCGCTCGACGGACCGGCCGGCCCAATGCCCCTGCCAGAGGGCTTCGCCGCCGTCGCTATTGAGCAGGAACGAGCCATAGTCGATGCCGTTGTTCTTGGGATCGACCACCGCATTCACCCTGAAGATCTGCTTGCCGGTGAGCCTCGTAGCCCCGACCCGTAGGTCCAGATCTCCGATCACGACCATGTCGCGGATGTTCGTCCGCCCCCGCTCGTCGGTGTAGGTCCGGCCCGGCTCGAGAATGCCGCCGAGAGAATTCGAGATGCCGGTGACGCCCACCGCGTCCTCCAGGATCGCGTAGCCGTCCAGCACGGCCACGTGAGAGTCCGGAGTCACGTCGGCCGGGATCTCCTGCCGGTGGGCATACAGCTTGTATCCCAGGAAGGGTCCCCTGCCACAGGCGACCATCGTGCCCACGCCGACTCTGCGTTCCAGGTGGCCCGCCCAGTGCCCCTCGAAGATGGTGATCTCCTCCCCGGCGGCGCCCTGGGTCCACGTGAAGGAGCCGTACACCGGCCCGGTCTCCTCCCCGTTCAGGTTGGCGTTGACCTCCAGGATCTGCCTGCCATGGATCTCCATGCCATCCAGGTTGAGCAGCAGAGTGCCGGCGACCCGTTGATTCCGCATCCGCAGGTTGTTCTGGGCGTCGGTGTGCGTCTCTCCCGGCGCGACGACCACGCCGGAGCTCACGAGCCCCGAAATGCCGTGCTCCGACCCTTCGCCGGTCGCGCCCGTGAGCCCGATCTGCCGGCCGCCGGTCGTGCCGGCCTCCGTCAGGCTCAAGCGGAGGCTTTGACCGGAGAAACGATTTCTTCCCCACCCCACCAGGAGCCCCGAGGAGATCGCCCCACGCGCGCACATCCCGGCCCAGTGTCCTTCCCACAGCAGGACCGGCCCGTCGCCGGTCTCGGCCAACAGAGCGACGGTACCGAACAGCGCTCCGTTGTCGTCGGCGTCGAGCTGGCCGCTGGCGCTCATCACGCTCCGGCCGGCAATCGGCACGCCGCCTACCGTGAGGAGGAAGGAGCCCCACACCACCCGGTTGCGGATCAGCAGCCGGCCCTGGGCGTCGACGCGGACCTCTCCGGAGTCGAGCACGCCGCCTGTGGTGTCCAGGCGGCCGGTGACGGCGAGATCCTGTTGGGTGGCCATGGCTTTCTTCCCCTCAGCAGGAGTGGAACGGTTGCAGCACGTCGGAACGGATCAGCGACATGAGCTCCTGATAGTTCGCCGTGTGGATCTGCTGCGCCTCCTCCGAGACCCAGCGTTCGCTGAAGAGGTAGCAAAGGTCGTTCTGAGGATCGCAGTAGACCTCCCATTCGAGCAGGCCCTTGCGCTGCCAGCGCAGGTCGTACAGCTCCTGGATCAGCTCGCGGAAGCGGCGGAGATGGCGGCGGTCCTTGACGGTGACCCAGACTCTGACGATGAAGTCGCTCTCGGAGCGCTGGGCGATGCCGTCGGCCGCGACCAGCGAACCCTCGACGGTCTCAGACTCCACGTCGCCCTGGAGGCTCGGCCGGAGGACTGCGACGAGCTTCTGGTATGCCGAGGAGCTCTGCGAGGCCTCGAAGGCCTGGCGATCGATGAACTCGGCGATGTGGACGAATTCGCCGGACCGGTCCCGCGACTCCACGATCGCGTACCGCTGCGTGCCCGTCTCGTTCATGCGGACGTAGTCGATGTACTCGCGCGCGGCGCTCCTGACCTGCGCCACGGCCCTGTCGCGCACCGTGTAGCGCGAGCGTCGGTAGAACACTCCGGCGCCGGCGGCTGTTCCCGCCCCCTTGGCGGCATTACGGATCATCTCGGACGCCTTCTCACCGATCATGGTGGTGGGGGTGTGGGTGTTGCCGGTGGTGATGACCGGCATGATCGAGGCGTCGACCACGCGGAGCCCCTGGAGGCCGAAGACCCGGAGCTGGGAATCCACCACGGCGCCGTCGCGGGGGCTCGCGCCCATCTTGCAAGTGCCCGCCGGATGGAACAGCGTGCCCGCCGTCTGGCCCACGTACGCCGCGATCTCGGTGTCGCTCTGCACCTTGGGCCCTGGGAAGAGCTCCTCGCCGCGCAGGCCGTCGAAGGCGGGGGCGGCGATGACACGGCGCGCCATCCGGATCGCCTCCACCATCAACGCCATCTCCCCGGGCTCGGACAGGTAGTTGGGGAAGATGCGGGGCTTGCCCGCCGGGTCCTCGGCGCGCAGCTCCAGATGGCCGCGGCTCTCGGGCTTGACCAGCGCCCCCACCAGCGCGAATTTCGTCCAGTCGGGCACGGTCTGCGGCGGGCCCACCACGCCGGAGTTGAACACCATCTGGAGATCCGGAGCCACCAGGTCGTCGCGGATGCGCACGAACAGGCCCCCCTCGATTCCCGCGGCGTCCGAGCCCGGCGGCTGGGTCCCCCGCTTGTAGGAATAGATCACGCCGGCGATGGGATGGTTCTGGAAATTCTGGCCGACCCCCGGCAGATCGCAGACCACCGGAATGCCGAGCCGCTGGAGCTGGGCGGCCGGGCCGACGCCGGAGAGCATCAGCAGCTTGGGCGAATTGATGGCGCCGCCGCAGACGATCACCTCCCGCCGGGCCGAGGCGGTGAGCCCCCCCACGCCGGCGCGGTCGTACTCGACGCCGGCCGCCCGGTTGCCGTCGAAGAGGATGCGGCAGGCCTCGGCCTGGATCTCGATCGTCAGGTTGGGCCGCCGCCGCACCTCGTCGCGCAGGTAGGAGTTGGCCGAGTTGACCCGGATCCCCCGCTGCTCGTACATCTGGTAGGGGCTCGTCCCCCCCTCCTGCTCCCAGTCGTTGAAATCGTCGATGCGGTCGTAGCCGAGGTCCTTCGCGGCGCTGAAGAAGGCCCGGGTCGCGGGGTGGAGCTTGATGTCGCTCACCGTCATCTCGCCGTCGGTGCCGTGCATCTCGCCGATGTCCGGACGCGTGTTGCGCTCGAGGCGTTTGAAGTAGGGCAGGAGGCTCTCGTAGCGCCAACTGTCGTCCCCCGCCAGCTCCGCCCACTCGGCGAAGTTCCGCCGGTTCCCCCGCACCACGAGGCCGGCGATGAAGGTGCTGGTGCCGCCGAGGATGCGGCCGCGCGGGCAGTAGATGCTGCGGTTGGCCATCCCCGGTACCGGCTCTGTGTTGTAGTCCCAGTCGGCGACCGACTTCTGCATGAACTGGAAGTACTTGGGGATCCGCAGCGCGCGCTGGAGCGACGGATCTTTGTCCGAGACGCCCGCTTCGAGGAGGAGGACCTGCGTCCCCGGGTCCTCGGTGAGACGGCTGACCACGACGCAGCCGGCCGATCCCGCACCCACCACGATATAGTCGAAAGCATTGGCCATGATCTCTCTCCTCGCCGCCGCGCCTTTATGTCAGGCTGAACGGCGTCGACTCCTCAAGATTCGCCAGCGCCAGCAGAGCCATCTGCAGCTCGCTTCCCATCGCCGCGTCGAGCGCCGCCTGGGAGGACCATCGCTCGTAGATGTAGAAGACCAGGTCGTTGTTCGGCGCGAAGAACGCGTCGGAGCACAGGAGGCCGTCCTCCTGGCGGTGGGTGAACTCGACCGTCAGCTTCTTGAATTCCTCGAGATCGCTCCGTTTCCGGACCGTCAGCTTGACCTGCACCGAGACGTCCGAGCGCGAGATCAGCCGCGAGCCCGCGTCGGCCACCGGCGGGCCCTCGATGGCCTCGACGCGGACCCCGCCCACGAGCACGGGACGGAGGGCCTCGACGAATTTCTGGTACGCGGCGGAGCTCTGCGAGGCGCTCAGGGCGGCGCCGTCCCGGAACGCCGCCAGATGGACGAACTCTCCGCGGCTCCCCGCGGGCTCGACTACCAGGTACAGGACGGTCCCGGGCTCGCGGTCGGCCACGTAATCGGAATACTCGCCGACGGCCTGCCGGACCGCGTCGACCCCCGCCGGGGTCACGGTATAGCTCGACCGGCGGTAGAGCGTCGCCGGCAGCAGCTTCCGCTCCGACCGGATCGCGGCCAGCTTCGCCAGCCCGGCGGCGGCCCCGCGAGGGTCGGCCGGGCCCCTCTCCTGCCTCCTGATGACTCGTCCTCTCAAGGTCGCTCCTAGCCTATGGGTTCACCGGCGCCGCGATGAATCCCCCGGGCATCACCCGGAAGGTGTCGATCGTGGTGGCGGCGAACTCGAAAAAATCGGGCCCGAAGAGGTTGGCGCCCGCGGGGATGTGGGTGGAGCCCAGGGAGGACTTGAGGCCATAGGCCCCCGCGTACCTCCCGGTGCCGTTGGTGACCCACTGCATGGTCGCCACCATGAACAGGAACGATCCGTCGTCCAACTGTGTCAATGTGGTCATCGCCGGGCCGACCGCGGTGATCGCGGAGCCGTCGCCGAACGTCCACGTCCCCTTGGTGTTGGCCGCCGGCTGCAGGGCGGGGATAGGCCCCACCGGCACGTCGAACGGCCGCTGCGGCTGCGGCGGCACGGCGAAGAGCTGCTGGGGATCGGTGAACAGGGCCTGCCAGACCCCCTCCATGTGGCCGTCGCGCTGGCCGTAAGGGTCGAACATCTCCATCTGCAGGTTGATGAACTTCTTGTCCTGGCTGAACCGCCCCCGGCCGTTGCAGTAACGCATCAGCACCTCCTCGTGCGGAGCGGCCTGGGCGGGAGTGAAATTCGCGAGGTTTTCCACGACGTAACCGGTTTGGATCATGATCGTTCTCCTGTCACTTGCCGCAAGAGCAGGCGCGGGACCCGGAGGTGATCTCCTGGTGCCACCGCGCGATCTCGTTGCCCAGCTCGACGGGGTGCTCCTGCTGATGGAAGTGCAGCCCCTTGCCGAGGAACGGGGTCTGAATGTTCTTGAAGTTGCGGCGCGCCCATTCGACGTCCTGCGCCCTGGTGATGAGGCCCGGATCGGTCCACGGGAAGAGCTTGGGCAGGCGCGTCCGCTTCAGCCATTCGGCGTAGCGGCCGGTCGCCCGCGCCACGTCGGCGGGCTGGCCGGCGACGGGGAGCTGGTTGACGAACTGCAGGATCACCCGCCGGCTCGGCGGATCGAGGAACGGCATGCGGTAGCAATTCATCTGCCGCTCGGTGAAGGGGACGGTGGTGCTCGCCGGCAGCACCTGCTCGATGAACACGTTGTCCTGGATGATGAGCTTCGGGCCGGTCTTGGGATCGCGGAAAGCCTTGAACTGGGGGACGAGCGGTTGCGGGAAGGCGTCCCAGCTCGGGTAGGGCGCGAGCATCGCCTCGAAGAACGCCAGGCCGCGGAGGTTTCGCTCCTGGCGCATGGCGATGTAGAAGCCGATGATGCACCCCCAGTCGTGGAGCACCATGGTGTAATTCCGCAGCCTCAGCTTCGCGATGAAGCCCTCGACATAGCGCACGTGGTCGAAGAACGTGTAGGCGATGTCGGGCTTGGCGGACAGCCCCATGCCGATGAGGTCGGGCACGATGCAGCGGGCGCCCGGCGAGACCTGCGGGAGCACCTGGCTCCAGATGTAGGACCACACCGGGTCGCCGTGCAGGAAGAGGATCGGCTCGCCGCTGCCGGTGTCAATATAGTGCATGCGGGAGCCGTGCACCTCGACGAATTTCGACTCGGCGGGGTCGGGGGTCACGGCGCAGGCCGCCGGCTCGGCGTTGGACTGGCCGGCGGCCGCGGGATTAGGGGAGGAGAAGGTCCTCCCGGAACGGTTGGGAGAGCCGCCGTTGCCGTTGCCGCCCTTGAGCGTGACGAGCTTGAAGGTGTCCAGGGTCAGCGCCGGGAAGGTGGACGGCCCCTGCGGCGAGAACAGGTTGGTGCCCGCCATCACGTAGGTGGCGCCGAGCGACTGGGTGAGCCCGCGTGCGCCGGCGAAGCGGCCCGTCCCCTCGGTGATGATCTGGCCGGTGATGACCAGGAAGAGGAACGAGCCGTCGGAGAGCGGGATGAGATGGCTGGCCGCCGGCCCCACGGAGCTGATCGAGCTGCCGTCGGCGTGGGTCCACTTGGCGATGGTGTTGGCCGAGACCGGCCAGCTCGGCACCGGCCCCACCGGCTCGTTCATCGGTCCGGTGGGTGGAGCCGGCCGCGCCAGGAGCTGGCCGGGGCTGCTGAACAGCGCCTGCCAGACCCCCTGGTGGAGGCCGTTCTCGGTGCCGTCGAGGTTGTAGATCTGGTTGTGCAGGGCGATGTACTGCTTGTCGTCGCTGAACCGCCCCTGGCCGCGGGTGTAGGTGATCAGGACCTGCTCGTCCGCCGTGGTGTGGGCGTTGAAGATCGCCGGCCGGCCGAGGCCCGGAGCCGCCGGCGCCCCGGGACGCGGCGGAATGAGCCCGCCCCCGGTGCCTCCGGTGCCGGGCCAGGACGGCGAGCCGCCGCTGTTCCAGGCCGGACCGCCCTGGCCGGCGGCCGGCCGGCCGCCGCCGAGGTCGGGGAGGAAGCGGAACATCGCGTCGATGATCTCCCCTTGCAGCCGGTCGCCTACCTCGAAGGTCTGCCGCAGGCCGCGGCCGAGTTGGTCGACCACCGCGCTGGTCACGGAGTCGAGTTCCTGGGCGGCGCCGGGTTGCCCGCTCGCGGCCTGCCGCGGATTCAGCAGATTGCCGACCTGCCGGGCACCGAACAGCGACATGGCCCACGAGAGGCTGAACAGGTTCTTTGTGAAGTCACGCATCGTGCCTCCTTGCTTGACGATCAGGAAACCCCACGGCTCCTGCCCTCCGCCTGGGCCGGGATCCCCTCCCCTTCCGGGAAGACGTCCCCCGAATCTCCGGGGTCGTGGTAGACCGCGTCCTGGAATCCTCGTTCGATCAACATCTCGATCCGGTCGCGGTCGAAGTTCAAGAAGCTCATATCCCCCGCCAGAGGGTCGCGGGGATGGAAGCGATGGATGGTCAGCGGGCGGAACGGGGCGCGGCCGTTCTCGGTCCGCAGTTGGGCGAGATCGAGCAGGAGCCCCTCGGTCTCCGGGTCGAGAGGCCGCTGGGCCCGCCACCGCTCCAGGGCGGCCAGACTGCGGTTGATGCGGGCGGCGTCGCCGATGTCGTCGTTGTAGGCGGTCGCCCAGGCGATCTGAAAGATGCGGTAGATCGAGCTATAGGTCTGGGGCCGCCGCGACAGCGGAATGTTGCTCACGTCGGGGTCGAGATAGATGACGTGCAGGACCTGCGCCCCGGCGTGGATGGCCGGGCTGAGCGGCGTGTTCATCAGGATGGAGCCGTCGACGAAGGGCTGCGCGCCGTACTCGACGGGCGGAAAGACCCCCGGCACGGCGGCGGAGGCGCGCAACGCGAAGGGACCGAACGTCTCGGTCATGTCGCGGTTCCAGAAGACGCGCAACTGACCTGTGGCCCAATTGGTGGCCGCCACCTTGAGCCAGAGCGCGGAGCGCTGGACGGCGCGGTAGTCGACCATCCGCAGCGTCTCCTCGAACGGCTCCATGTCGAGGAAGACGCTGAGGTCGAAAGACTCCAGCAGCCGCCGTTCGAGCGGGCCTCGCCGGCGCGACGTGGCCAGCTCCACCGCCCTCTGCAGCCCGTCCCAGGCCAGCACACCGCCGTCGACGGCGAACCGCTGAAAAGTCTGCAAGGGATTCGGCACGTACGAAGAGGGATCGACCAATTCCAGGGGGTTGCCGCGCAGCCGGAAGACGCCATTCGAGCGCACGCCGCCCGCCATTCGCTCGAGCCAGAGCTGCTCCAGGTTGGCGACCGCCGCCGGGCCGTACTGGTCCCATTGGGAGACCAGGAAGGCGGCATTGAAGGCGCCGATGGAGGTGCCGGTGATGATGTCCGGCACCAGCCGCTGGTAGCCGTTCACCGGCGACATGCCGTTCATCAGCGCCTTGAGCACCCCCACCTCATAGGCGCCGTTGGCGCCGCCGCCCGACAGCACCACGGCGACCCGGCGGCCGTCCGGCAGGCTCACACCGCCTCCCGCAGGCGTTGCGCCGAGGTGCGTCCGGGCCGCACGCACCCCGCGGCCTCGCAGTCGTGATGGACGGCATCGCGGTAGCCCATGGCCACCAAGTCCGCCAGCCGGAAGCGCTGGAAGTCGAGCACCCCCTCGCCGCTGCCGAGGTCGGTCGCCGGCCGGTAGATGTGGATGGTGAGCTTGCGGTACGGTTGGCCGCCTTCGATCAGATGGCGGAAGATGCCGGGGCCGGCGCGCAGCAGGCGCTTCATCTCCGGCGACGCGACCGCGCTCAGATCCTCCCGATCCAACAGCTCGATCAGCCGGTTGACCATCTCGGCCTGAAGGAGGTCCCGGCGCACGTTGGCCGCCCAGATGATGGCGAACAGGCGGTAGAAGGTGTCCAGGCTGCTCGGCAGCACTGTCAGCGTGATGTTCCTGACCAGCGGATCGAGGAAGACGATGTGCAGGGTGTCCGCGCCGTCCCGGATCGCCGGCTTGAGGGGGGTGTTGAGCAGCACGCCGCCGTCGACGTAGGGCACGCCGTCGATCGTCACCGGGCGGAAGATGCCGGGCAGGGCGGTCGAGGCCAGAATGCCGTCGGCGCCTACGACATCGGTGATGTCCTGCTTCGACAGCAGCCGGAGTACACCGTGCTCCCAGTCGGAGGTGGCGATGGTCAGCCGCTTGCCGGAGCGGCGGAGGCTGTCGAGATCGACCGTCTCGGCGACGAGCTGCCGAAGGGGCGACTCGGAGACGAAGGCGTCGAGGTCGACGAGCGACAGCAGCCGCGACTTGAGCGGCGCGTCCGAGGTAGCGAATTGCGCTCCCTTGACCATGCCGAATGCGGTCAGCACGGCGGCGTCCTTGCCGAGCTCGACCAGCGAGCGGACCGGGTGCAGCAGGCATCCCGGATCGAAGCCCTGGAACGGCGCGCCGCGCACCCGGAAGACGCCGTTGCCGCAGGTGCGGAAAGAATTCGCGATGCGGTCGAGCCAGATCGCCTCGAGCTCCTCGGCTACGGCTGTGGCCGGTTTCCCGGGCCGCGAAGCCATGATCACGGCGTTATAGGCCCCCACCGAGGTGCCGGTGTAGACCTCGGGATCGATGGGCCGGTAGCCGGTCGACGGCGAGGCCCCGTGGAGCAGCGCCTTGAGCACGCCCACCTCGTAGGCGCCGTCGGCTCCACCGCCGGAAAGCACCACGCCGGTGCGCGCGCCCGCCGTCACGAGCTCCTCCCCGTCTTGACCCACAGCGGGATGGTGGCCGGATTCTGCCAGTCCGGAATCTGGCGCCAGGTCAGCAGCGAGCCGGTGATCATCGTGTAGTACTGGTCGAAGTGGAAGACCAGGAAGAACTTCTCGAGCTGATCCTTCGAGATGCAGAGCTGGCGGCTGGCCTGCCCCAGGGTGAAGAGGTTCAGCAGATCGATGCCGGTGAACACCGGGTCGAAGCCGCCGGGCCGCCAGGGCAGGTCGTCCACCAGGGTGTGCAGCGGCTCGAGCCAGCGGGAAGCCCGCCCCAGGGTGAGGATCTCGGCCGCCCGGAAGCCCCAATCCAGAGGATCGAGAGAGATGCTGAGGATCTGCGTCGGCCGGTTGACCACGAACGGCATGTTCACCCGAATCGTGCCGTCGTCTTGGACGGTGAAGGTGAAGAGCTGGAAGCCAGCGTCAAACTGCCCCGGCCCGTACACCAGGACGCTGTCATCGTGGCGCGGCTTCAGCATGGCGTAGCCGAACTGGAAGCGTCCGCGCAGGCCGGGAGCAGGGTCGGTCTCGTCCACCACGAAGGCGTCGCTGAAAATGATGTATTGCGACTGCTTCATGGGGAAGCCGAGCCGCGGCAGGCCGGGGTTGGGAGGGAACGAGAGGACGAAGTTGAAGATGTCGACGTTGGCCACCACCCATGCGTACTTCGTGGCCAGCTCCCGTTGGTCGACGATGGCGAAGCTCTCCGCCTCGGGGAAGCGGCCGATCTCGCCGGTGGTGCGCAGCTTGTAGTAGAGCTGCTGGTAGCCGAAGCCCTCTCGGGTGACGAAGCTGCGCGGGCACCAGCTCAGCAGGTCGAAGGGTGGGGGCGGGCTGGGTGTGCCCTCCGGGACCACCGCCTCTGGAAGCTCGAAGGAGCTGATGCGCGTGAAGTAGCGCAACGCGAACTCACGCACGTTAGCGGTCCAGTGCCGCAGGTCCCAGTGCCCTTTGGGCTGGTCATAGAAGACATTGGGAACGTCGCCCATCACCGGCAGCGGACCGGAGGGCAGAAGGGCGGTGGCGAAGAAGCTGTAGCCCTTGTCGGGCCGGTTGGGCACCTGGTTCAGTTCGAAACGGTCGGTGATGTTCCCCGTGGCCTCGGCCCATTGCCACCAGTCCCGGATGGCGATCCCGTCGGCCAGGCAGCGGTCGACGTTGTCGAGGAGGTTGCGCTCCTCCCAGGTGAGGGCGGCCGCCGTCATGCCACCCCTCCGAGCGCGGCCCGGTAGCGGCCATCGGGATCTTCGAGGCGCAGGACGTAGAGGTTGGCGAGAGTGCGGGGCTGGACGCTGATGACCGAGTTCATGGTCATGATCCCCCGCGCGCCCGCGAATTCGCCGGTCCCCCCCGCGATGGGACCGAAGCCGCCGAAGCGGAACACCGGCAGCAGCATGCCCTGGAGACCGGTACGGAAGGAGCGTCCCTCGATCATGTCGCTGTAGAGCGTGCCGAGGCTCCGGCTGGCCGGATCGTGGAATTCGAAGACGCCGCAGCGGGTCTGGATCGGCGACAGGGCGCACAGGGAGAGCGGATCGAACGAAAGCCGGGCGCTGACCGAGCCCACCACGGCACCGGCGCGGGCCCCGCCCCGCAGCCGGCCACCGGCGCCGGTATCGAAATCGAGCGTCGCCACCCTCAGTTGCTCGTAGACGTTGGACCCCAGGATCCCCTCGGTGAGCGACAGGCGCAGGGTCACCGGGTGGCTGGGATCGACCTGCCCGAGGAAAGCCACGTACGTCACCCCGGGCCCGGCTCCGGCCCCTGGAGGGAGAGGCGACGACGGCACCGTGGTGAGCGGGCCTCCCGCCGGGTCCATGACTCGGGTGACGATGGCGAGCTCCAGGGCCCCGTCCGGCGTGACCGCGCCGCTCGCCACCACGGTGCCGGCGAGGCCGGCGAGCTCGCCGAATCCTTCTAGCACGTCGAGCGCGAAGGCCAGTCCCCCGCCCGGGAGCGTGCGGCCCATGCCATAGGCGCGGTAGCCGGCCGCGCCTCCGTGGAAGCGGAGCTCCCAGTCGAAGACCTCGATGCGCTGGGAGGCGCTGGGGAGCAGCGGCAGCGGAGGCAGCGCCTGGCGGCTGTCGGGCTCGCCCACGTAGTCTTCAGGGACGGGACGCCACCGGAACCGGAGCACGGCGGCCGGTCCCCCAACCCGGTTGCGCCCGGTGAGCCGTCCCGGGCCGCAGGCCTCGGCGGCGATCTCGAAGCGGCGCGGCTCGCTCCGCACCTCGAAAGTGTCCCCCACCCGGCGGCCCTCCGCCGAGAGGAGCAGCGGCAGATACCCGGCGGCATCCAGCAACTGAGTTACCGGGCCGATATTGAGCGTGGTGAGAGCGTGGATCGCCGTGGACACCCCGGGCAGCGAGGTGAAAAACGACAGCAATCCCGGCGAGCCGCCGGGGGCGGCACAGGGATCGGAGCGGGTGACGGCGCTCGGCTGCATCATCAGTCGTCTGCTGGGTTCAGCTTCCCGTGCTCTCCGTGAAACTGCGATACCTACCCTGGGGTGGTCCTTGTTACCTCCCCGAGGTAGCCTCCAAACCGCAGCGAACACATCCGCGCGGGCGATCCACGGGGTTCTTCCGCGCGATGGCCCACCGTTCAAAGCATCTACGCAGGGTAGGCCACCAACACTTGCCCGCCCACCCTTACCCTGCGGAAATGAAACGGCTTTCATGCCTTCGGCGGTCGAGGCGTCCTGGGCGGAGGGGGCTCTTCTCTCGCCTCCTCCGAGGCCTCCGCTCGCTCTTCCCGCCTCGCGAGTTGCCTATCGTCGCGAGACTCGGGGGGCAGGCTCTTCTCCCTCCTGAGCGTGCGGTTGATCGCCCGCAGCGCCTCGGCCTGATCCTTTTCATAGTCCGCGCAAGGCATGGTGAACCGGCAGATCACCTTGAAGCAGACCCGTAGGTACTGAGCTCTAAACCTGTCCAGCTCCCCTGGGTACCTCCTCTGGGCTAGGGCGATGGCATACGCGGTGAAGTCGGCGTCCGTCATGTCGTCCTGTGTCGCGATGGTCAATACGGGATGGTTGCGGAGGACGATGCGGTCTTCGTCGTAGTCGATGTAGGGGTCTACCGACACGATGGAGTACTGCACGATTTTCAAATCACAACCACTCAGGTCCTGGTCACAGCAGCCACTCATGTTTTTATCCTCCTTGACGTGGGTTTCTGAACACTCTGCGGCCGCTCCGCCGCTGGCGGCGCCGCCGGCGAAAGTTTCCTGCGTTCGATCGATCCCAGCCGCGGTCGGCCGGACCTTGCCTGCAAGCTCCACGAACCCGCCGGGATCGGGGACCACGCCCGGCAGCTTCCCCACCTCTCCCTGCCCTGCAACCTGCTGCACGCCTTCCATCGCCTGCGTCATCACCTGCAGCCCCACGCCGAACAGGCGAAACGGCAGCACCATCATCTGCACGCCGAGCTGCACCATCTCCTCCCCCCACGAACGCCCCGGTCCGCTCATGCTCCGCGCCCCAGGCTGCGGAAGAGGAAGGCGCCGAGCAGGCCCAGCAGCACGGCGGCGACGCGTTCGGTCCAGGGACCGAAGGTACCCGCCGTTCCCAGGTGATGGGCGAGCAGGATCACGGCCGCCATCGCCAGCAGCACCGCTAGGGCCGCCGAGGAAGAGCTCCGGCGGCGCTCGGCTGGCGGCTCGACCAGCTCGAGCCTGATGGGCGTCCGCCCCTCGGCCACCTGAGTCAGCAGCTCGTTGAGCCGCTGCGGCAGAGCCAGCATCGCGCCCGCGTAGCTGCCCGCCAGCTCGCGCATCTGTCCGGCTTCGAACAGCCGCGTCACCTCGCCGAGGCCGGCGGCGAGCCGCGCCCCTTCGAGCCCCTCGCGCAACGCATCGCGCTCTGGGGCCAGCCGCCGGGCCACGGCCGTGAGGCCCGCCAGGCCACGGTAGAAGGCAATCGTGTGAGGCCGCGGCCGGTATCCCAGCTCGGCGGCGCAGCGCCAGTGGAGGAAGAGGTAGCCCGCGAGGTCGTCCGTCGCCGTCCACCCGCCGTCGCGGAACGGCACGAGCTGCCGCACCCGCTGATAGAGCGGCTCCACTCCACCCGCGGGCCCGCCCTCCATCTCGCGCACCAGGGCGGCGCAGGCCCGTTCGGGATCGTGCGCGGCAGCCGCGACCAGATACTCCCAGAGGCTCTCTTTGGCGGCGGCCGGCAGGGACGCGAAGGCGCCGCCCGTCCAGGCGATCCGCTGGCCGGGCAGCAGGCACAGGCCGGCCGGCACGTCGACGGGAAAGAGCTGGCCGAAGAAGGTCTGCCGCAGCCAGGCTTGGCACACGCGCACCGCCGGATCTCCGGGTCGCTCGCCGCCGGCCGGGGCTGGGACCAGCTCCTCCCAGTCCGTGCCCGGCAGCTCCTGGCGGGTGAGCAGCCGGCGCGATGTCAGGGGCGCCACCGCCCGCGGCGCCGTGAATGCAAGCCCGGAGGCGGCCCCATCCTGCGCCAGGGCCTCGAAGGCGGCGGCTTGGCGGCCGAGGTCGGCCTCGACCGCCACCGCCAGCGCGAAGTCGTCCACGGCCGCGCCGATCCAGACGGCAGCCTCCGGATCGAACGCGGGCGCGAGCAGCGGCAGGAGAGCGAGATCGCGCTCCAGCTCCGCCTCCAGCCCGGGGCAGGCGACGCGGACCCTCACCGGCTCACCGCCGCCCGCCAGCAGCGCCCGGTGCTCCTGCCAGACCAGGTTGGCGGTGAGCGGCACCGGCTCGAAAACGGCGTAGGCCTCGTCCGGAGAAATCTTCAGCTCGGCTTGGAGCAGGGCGAGGACCTCCTCCGGCGGCAGCGGGACCCGGCCGTCGGGCACGGTGGCCAGCACCTGGCAGCCCACCTCCGGCAGCAGATCGACGCGCGAGGAGAGATAGCGGGCGAAGGCGCAGAAGACGGGCCCCAGCTCGGGCAGGACGGCGCGCAGGCGGAGGACCGGCGCCTCGCCGCCGCTCACCGCCCGCGGGAAACGCCGCGCGATGCCGAGAGCCGCCAGGCGGCGCTCCACCTCCTCGCGTCGCCGTCCGTCGCTGGTCCGCCGCCGAGCCGGTCTCACCATCGCCTCAACTCAGAACGGGCTCATCGGGCCGGGGGCATCGGGCCCCAGCCGCACGGCTGGCAGCCGCGCGCTCCCGGGTTGGCGGAAGAATTGGCGGAAGGAGAAGGTTGAGCAAGCCTGCCGCCGCCCGGCAGCAGGCGCGAGAGCGCCGAGGTCGACTGCCGGACCACGTCCGCGGAGAGGGCGGCGAGCCGGTTGGGGCTTAGCGCCTCCAGAGTGAAGACGCCGTAGGCCAGGTCGATGGCGCTGCGCTGCACCTGGTCGCCGGCCTCGAAGACGTCGCGGAGGTAGCCGTCGAGCTGCCTGCCGGTCTCCCGCGTCACGTCGTCGAGACCGGTGGACGAGGGCGCGCCGGAGCCGGGAGTCGGACGCTGGACCAGATTGACGAGCTGCTGGGCGCCGAGCAGCGACACCGCCCAGGAGAAGCTGGTGAGGGACTTGGCGATCTCTCGCATCCGGGTCTTCCTTTCCGGGGCGCCGTCAGGCCAGGCGCCGCAAAGCCGGCAACAGCATCCCCAATCCCACCAGGATGAGGGCCGTTTCCACCGTGAACAGGTTCCAACCGATCGTCACCGGCTGGCCGGTGAGCACCATGAGGGCCGACAGCGTGAGCACCGCAACCGACAGGTTGAGGGCCCGCGAGCGCGTCCCCCCCTCGGGGTGGCCGCCGCCACGGACCTGGGCGCGCACGGTCATCTCGCCGTTCGTCAGCCGGTCGAGGAGCAGCCCGGTCTGCGCCGGGGTCTCGGTCACCAGGCGCACCCCCAGCCCCGACCAGGCGAGGACGGTGTCCTGGGAGAGGGCGCCGCGCACCGCCTGCCACTGGAGGAAGCGCCCGCACTCCTCCTCCAGGTGGCGGCCGACGTGGAAGTCCGGCTCGAACCGGAGGTTGACGCCGTCGATGGCGATGGCCGAACGGATGTATTTGACGATGTCGCGCTCGGGCATGACGTCCGTGCGTCGCGAGAGCTGGAGCATGTCGGTCATCACTCGGGTGAAGTTGACCCGCAGGCGCTTGTGCCGGCCGTCGTGCTCGTACCAGCCGCGGGAGAGCTCCTCGAGCCCGCGGCGGAAGCCCGCGATGTCCGAGCCGGGGCCGTAGACCGAGAGCTTCAGGAACTGAGCGGAGAGCGTCTCCATGTCCCCCTGCGCCAGCGCCATGGTCATGATCATCAGGTGCCGCCGCGAGTAGGGGCTCAACACCCCGGTGATACCGAAGTCGATGTAGCCCACCACGTTGCCGGGCAGGATCATCAGGTTCGCCGGGTGGAGGTCGGCGTGGTAGAGGCCGTGGCGGAAGGCGTCGCCCAGGAAGTTGTCGATCACGTTGGCGGCGAGCCGCCGGCCGTCGAACCCCATGGTCCTCAGCCGCTGCCGCATCACCTCGTCCCCCCGCTCGCGGGCCCGCAGATAGTCGAGCAGGGTCACCCCCTCGAGGAACTCCACCACCAGGGTGCGGCGGGTCGTGTATTCGGTGTAGACCTTCGGCACGTGCTGGATGGGATTGCCCTCGCCGAGGCGGCGCAGGCGCTCCGAGTAGCGGGCCTCGTTGCGGTAGTCGATCTCCTCGCGCGTCCAGCCCACGAACTCGGTCATCGGCTCCAACAACCAATAGAGGGGCTTGACCCGCAGCCAGCGGATCGCCGCCATGGTGGCCGTCATCAGCCGCAGGTCGCCGGCGAACTCGACCTCGACCCTGGGGCGCTGCACCTTGACCGCCACCTTCTGCCCCCGCAGGTAGGCGACGTGCACCTGCCCCACCGAGGCGGTGGCCAGCGGCCGGAGGTCGAAGGAATCGAAGATCTCCTCGGGGGGCCGTCCCAGCTCTTCGGTGACGATCCGCCGCGCCTCGGCGTAGGGGAAGGGCTCCACCCGGTCGAGAAGGTCGAACAGGGCGTTGCAGTACTCGGGCGACAGGATGTCCGGCTGCAAGGCCAGCATCTGGCCGAACTTGACGAAAGTGCCGCCGAGCGCCTCGAACAGCCGCCGCAGCCGCTCCGGTCCCGCCATCTCCGGTCGCGGCCGGAGCCGGCGCATCCACCGGAGACGCGGCCCCAGGAGCATGCCGGCGGCATAGGCCGCGAGGAGCCACAGGATGCGGATCAGTCGGCGTGCGTTCGCGAGAGCGGTCATGATCGGTAACCGTGAGGCGCAACGAGCCCACACGATCAGAGCCTGGAAGAGATTCTAAGTCCCAAGTCAAACTATTGAAAAGACAAGACGAGCCAAAAAGGATCTAACTTCTTCCGCGGGCGGGCTCCCGCCCTATCCGGCCCCCACGTCCCGTTATAAGATTCCTTGATTAAGGAACTGGGCAGCCATTCCTTTTCCGGGTTGGCTGCGAAGGAGGGCAGAATGGCCGATATACAGCACTCGATCCCTGTGGAAGCGCCCGTGGCAACCGTCTATCCCCTCGTCTCAACCGGGGAAGGCTTCAGCAAATGGTGGGCCGCGGATGTGGTCAAGCTCCAAGATGATCCTGAGGTCGCGCAGCTCGGGTTCTTCAACCGATCAACGATCTATCGCCTGCGGGCGGAGGAGCTCAAGGCGGACCAGGCAGCGCGCTGGCGGTGCGAGACGGGCGAGGAGTGGGAGGGGACCCACCTCACCTTCACCTTACAGGCCAGCGGGGACAAGACCCTTGTCCGCTTCACACATGGCGACTGGAAGGCCGTGACGGACTACTTCATCGCCTGCAACACCACCTGGGGCGAGCTCATGTTCCGCCTCAAGGCCACGGCGGAGGGGAAGTCACCGGGCCCGCTGTTCTCCCCCAACGGCATGTCGGCGTACTAGCGAGTCCCCTCGCGCGCCTCTCCGGCCGCCGGGCTCTCCTCGAAGATCGAGCCCCGGAAGATCGACTTCCGGCGCGCCAGCATCTCGTCGATCGCCGCCTGCATGCGCGCGCGCACCTCGCGGCTGATGGCGCGCACGACCGCGGGATCGTCCGCCGCCTCGGGGCCGTACTGGCGCTCGACGTGGACCGGCTCCAGGAAGCGGGTGTGCCACTTCGAGGGGAGCGGCAGGCCGGGGAAGGGGAAGTTGGGAGCCAGCGGCAGGTAGAGCCACTCGGTGGCGCGCTTGACCCATTTCCAGTCCAGCCGGCCCAGGATCGGATAGATCTCGGCGCTCCCCACGGTGACGAAAGGTACCAGGGGGACGCCGTTGCGCAGGGCCATCTTCACGTACTCGTCGCGGCCGAACTTGCCCAGCCTGTAGGCGGTCTTATAAGGGGTGAAGGCGCCGTGGATCCCCTCGGGGAACATGCCCAGAAGATCACCGCGCCCCAGCACCCAGTCGGCGTTGTCCTGGCAGGCCACGATGCCGCCGAGCTTGGTCATGTAGTTGGCCAGGAACGGCGGCTTGATCAGGCAGGGGTGGATCAGGAAGCGCGGGATGCGGCCGGTGGCGCGGTGTATCCCCACCAGGGCCATGACGCCGTCCCAGGGCATGAACCCCCGGTGGACCCCGGTGAGCACCGCCCCCCCCTCCCGCGGTACGTTCTCCAGCCCCTGATACTCGATCCGCCAGTAGAGGTCGTGGAGGAAACGGAAGAGGGTGCGCTCGTAAGCGGCGATGTACCCCGTGTCGAGCCCGAAGTCGTCGAATTCCGGCGCCTCTCCCCCGCCGCCATAAGCGGCCTGAACGGCCTCGGCGCTCGACCGGCGCGGCTCGAAGCCGAGCTCGCGCGCGATCTTGCGGCCGGAGACCGTCCAGTTGTGCCGCAGGTAGCCGGACCGGTCGCCGGTCAAGCCCAGGAGGAGGGGCCGCACGCCCGCCAGGCGCAGGGCGCCCCGCACGGAGACGGCTCCGCGCGGCGCCACATGGTAGACGCCGGGCTTGCCCGCCCCCCGCTCGACCGCCAGGGCCACCGCCGCGGCGAGATCCTCGGGAGCGAGGAGTTGCAGGGCCGGATCGTACCCGAGCGGCACCACGGCGGCGCGTCTGGAAAGAAGATCGGAGAAGAGGTCGCCTCCGTCGCGCGCCGCCACGGGAGCGGGACGCAGGACGATCGTCTCGACTCCGGAGGGGAGCCGCTCCTCGAATTCGCGCCAGGCCTCGGCGATGGGATTGGAGGCCTGCGAGCGGTAGGTCTCCTCGACATAGCCCAGGTTGTGGTGATGGGGCGCGTGGGCCGCGGCGCTCGACACCACGACGAGCCGCGGGACGCCCGCCGCGGCACGGAAGAACGCCTCGGCCTCCGCGAGGTCCGGCCGGCCCTCGCGCCGGCGCGGGAGATAGACCGCCACGTCGATCCCCTGTGGCCCCTGCGGAGGCTCCTCCACTGCGTGCGAGACCGCGCACCCTTCCAACCGTCCGGCCACCGCCGCGGTGATGCTGTCGTCGGGTCCGGTCAGCCAGACTTTCAAGATGTCATCCTTCCTTTCTCGTCAGTACCGTTTCCCAAGCCGGGACGGGCGCTCCCAGCAGCACCCGGCGCGCCACCTGCTGTGCGGAGACGATCACCGGCGTGATACCGCCGCCGGGCCGCGTCCAGTGGCCGACGCAGTAGAGGCCGGGGACGGCGGTCTCCAGGTCCGGGCGGCCGTCCCCCAACTGATCGGGAGACATCTCCCAGCCCAGCATGGCGCCGCTCCGGTTCCAGGTGAACCGCCAGGAGGTACGGGCCGAGGCGCTGGAGCGGACCGCGACGCGCTCGCCGATCCCCGGGATCACCCGCTCCAGGTGGCCGAAGATGAAATCCTCCATCTCCCGCTTGTGGGCCGTCCAGTCCCCGACGGCGCCGTAGTCCATCTCCAGCACCTTCTGGACGATCAGGATCTGCTCGCCGTCCGGCGCCATGTCCGGCTCGTAGAGGGTCGGCGCGAACAGCTTGAAGCGGAGGGAGCCGCGGCCCACGCGGTCCATGTCCCAGGAGTCCCAGTAATACCCCTGCGCCTCCTCCAGGACCTCCCGCGGCACGCCGCGCAGCCCCAGATGGGTGAGCCAACAGGGGAAGGTGGCGCGCAGGCTCCGCAGCTCGCCGAGGGTGCCGGGGGGCAGGTGGCGCTCCCCCACCAGCTCCTCCAGGGTCTGGGTCAGGTCGGCATTGGAGATCACCACGCCGGCCCGCACCGTGGCCCGCAGCCCGGCGAGGGGGCCGCGCAGCGTCTCCACCTCCACGCCGCGGGCGACTCCTTCCTCGATCACGATCCGCCGCGCGGGCGTGCTGGTGAGGATGTGCCCTCCCCGCTCCTCGAAGCGCAGGGCCAGCTCGTCGGCGAACGCCTGCGAGCCCCCCTGCGGGTAGTAGTTGCCCAGGAAGTAGGAGAGCCGCAACATGGAGTCGAAGACGAACGAGATGCGGCCCGGCGGCGAGCCCCAGTGCGGACAGTCGGCGGTGAGCAGCAGCTTGAGCCGGGGATCGCGGAACCAGCGGTCGAGCGCCTCGCCCAGGGTCAGGCCGCGGTAGAGGGCGAGCCGCTCCGTCTCGGCGCGGCCGCGGAAATAGTGGAGCAGGCCGAGCAGGTAGACCTCGCGCACGGCCACGAAGAAGCCGTCGAGCGCGCCGGCCTCCTCGGGGAACCCGGCCTTGAGCTTCGCCAGGTAGGCGTCGAAGTCGGCGGGCACCTCGAAGCGGGTCCCGTCCGGCAGATGGAAGGTGTCGACCGGGTCCATCTTGACCCAGCCGGTGGTGACTCCGAGCTCGCCCAGCAGCCGGCCGGTGAGGGTCTCGGGATTGCCCAGCAGCGGATAGAAGTGGGTGGCGGCGTCGAAGGTGTAGCCGCCGCCGCGGAAGGTGCTGCAGTACCCCCCCACCATGTAGTGCTGCTCCACCAGCAGGATCTTCAACCCCTCCCGCGCCAGCAGGTTGGCCGCGATCAGGCCGCCGACGCCCGAGCCGATCACCACGGCGTCGTAGACCGGATCGGGCGGCCTCCGCAGGCCGCGGAAGAGGCGCTTCAAGTCATCCCCCTTCCCCCTGAGGGTCCGGGTCCGGCCGGTTGCGGCCGTACTCCTCATGCGCGTCCACGAATTCGCCGCTGGCGATGGCCCCGCCCATGGAGAGCTCGCCGGCCAGCACGGTGGCGGCGGCGATCTCGGCCAGCCTCGGGGCGTGCCCCGCGCCCGCGCAACCCAGCATCTCCAGGCACTCCCGCGCGGTGCCCAGACCGGTGCCGCCGCCGACCGTGGCCACGGTCAGGGACGGCAGGGTGACGCTGGCGTAGAGGTCCCCGTCCGGCAGCACCTCGAGCGAGGTGACTCCCACCGCCGAGTTGGCGACGTTGGCCACGTCCTGCCCGGTGGCGATGAACAGGGCGGTGAGGCCGTTGGCGAAGTGGCCGTTGTAGCCCAGGGTGGCGGCCTGGAGATGGCCGAGCACGGTGCGCTGCCAGACGTCCGCCAGTCCCTGGGGGGTGGTGTGGAGATAGGCCCGCACCAGCCGCGCCGGGAGGCGCGCTCCCGCCGTCACCCGCTTCCCCTTGCCGCCGCCGAAGAGCGAGCCGCTCGCCCGCTTCTCGGACTCGGCGCCGCTGAACACGTAGTAGCGGCCGGCTTGTCCCCTCTCCACCAGCCGGCGGCAGGCGCGGTCGGTCGCCTTGACGATCATGTTCATGCCGTGGGCGTCGCCCGTCGAATAGACGAAGTGGACGGCCACCTCCCGCCCCAAAGGCCGGGGCTCGACGCGCAGCAGCCGGCCGTGGCGGGTGGTGGATTCGGCCTCGGCTTTCAGCTCCTCGAACCACCCCGGCAGGGCGCGGGCGAAGTCCGCGGCCTCGGCCACGCCGTCGAAGACGAACACCGGGGAGACCCGGTTCTCGTCCGCCAGCAGGCGGGTGACCGCCCCGCCCGCCCGGGTGAGCGCCACCATCCCCCGCTCGTAGGAGCGCACCAGGGCCCCCTCGGTGGTGGCGAGGGGGACGTAGAAGAGCCCCTCGGCATGCTCCCCCGCCACCCGCAGCGGACCGGCCACGCCGAGCGGCACCTGGACAGAGCCCACCGGATTCTCGACGTTTCCGCGCAGCGATTCGGTGGGCAGAGAGCTGGCCCCCACGTGCGCGAGCCGCGCCCCTGTCCGCTCCTCCACCCAGCGGCGCCGCTCGGCCACGGCGCCGGCCGCGTACCCCTGCTCCTCGAGGCGGGGGACGAGGTCGGTGGCGCCGCCCGGACGGAAGGGGGCCGGATCGCTGCTCAACCGCTCCCTCCGGGGGCTCCCAGCACCAGGGCGGCGGCATGGCCGTCGGCGGAGAGGGCCGTGACCAGCGCCCGCCGCACCCGCTCGATCCGCATCGGGCGCGCGCCGGCCGCGAGGCCGCCCAATGGCAGCCCCGCCTCCACCTCGTCCAGCCCCGGGATGCCGGGGAGCATGCCGTCCGCGAAGGTGCCGAGCAGGGCCACCACCTGCAAGCCGCCCGCGGCCCCCATCGCCTCGCCGAGCATCGACTTGACCGCCGTCACCGGCAGGTCCGCCGCGCGCTCCCCCAGCGCCGCGGCCACGCCGAGCGCCTCACGGCGGTCGATCTCGACGCTGCCGCTCGCCGAGGCGCTCAGGCAGTCGAGATCCCCCGGCTCCACCTCCGCGTCCTCCAGGGCGAGGCGGACGGCCCGGGCCACGGCGCCGGCCCCCCCCTCCTCCGTCCCCAGAGGGTCGAAGGTCCCGCCGTGGCCCAGCACCTCGGCGAGCACGGGGGCGCCCCGCCCGGCCGCCGCGTCCGGATCCTCCAGCAGCACCAGGGCCGCCCCCTCGGCCAGGGCGAAGCCGTTGCGCCGGGCGTGGAAGGGGACGGGGACCTCCCCATCCCCACCGCGCGAGCCGCACAAGCGGCCCGCCCGGTAGTGGCCCAGGAAGGACTCGAAGCAGAGCTCCTCGGCCCCCCCGGCGAGCAGCGCCGCGGCCCGGCCGCCGCGGATGTGCCCCACGGCGTAGCCGATGGCCGCCAGCCCCGACGCCGCGCCGGCCGAGATCGTGGAATTCAGGCCGCGCAGGCCGAACCAGATGGCCGCCTGCCCCGCCGCGGCGTTGATCACGCTGTTGGCGAAGTCGAGCGGGCTCGCGTAGGAGGGCCCGAGCTGCAGCCCCCGGCGGTCGAACTCCGCGATCGTGCGGACGCTGCAGAAGGTGGTGCCGAGCACCAGCCCGGCCTCCCGCTCCGCCAAAACCTCCGCCGTCCAGCCGCCCCCTTCCAGGGCCTGGCCCGCAGCCACCAGCATCAGCCGCGAGGTGCGGTCGATCGGCCGCAGGTTGCGCTCCCCCAGATAGTCGCGGGGCTCGAAGGGGCGGATCTCGCCGGCCTGATGGCAGCCGATCCCCTCCGTGGAGAAGAGCTCGACGGGTTTGAGGCCGCTCACCCCCGCGCACAGCTCCGCGTGCAGCTTGGCGGGCGAGTCCGCGACGGCGGAGAGGGCCCCGGCTCCGGTGATGACGACGCGCCGGCCCATGACGCTCAAACTTCCGCCTTGCGCAGGAGCACGGAGGCGTTGTTGCCCCCGAAGGCATAGGCGTTGTTCATCGCCAGCCGCACGGGGAGCTCGCGCGCCGCGTTGGGCACGAAGTCCAGCTCCTCCTCCGGCTCCTCCAGATTCATGGTGGGCGGTATGCGGTCCTCGGCCACCGCCAGGGCGCAGACCGCCGCCTCGATGGCCGAGGCCGCCCCCATGGTGTGGCCGATCATCGACTTGATCGAGCTCATCGGCGTGCGCCGCGCCGCCTCGCCGAAGACCCGCTTCACCGCCAGAATCTCCAGGCGGTCGTTGGTCGGCGTGCCGGTGCCGTGGGCGCTGATGTAGCTGACCTCCTCCGGCGTGGCCCCGGCGTCGGCGAGCGCCCGCTCCATGGCCCGCGCCGCCCCCGCTCCCTCGGGGTGGGCGGCGGTCATGTGGTGGGCATCGCAGGAGAGGCCGTAGCCGGCCAGCTCGGCGTAGATCCGCGCGCCGCGCGCCACCGCCCGCTCCAGCGGCTCGAGCACCAGCACGGCCGCCCCCTCGCCGGGGATCATCCCCTTGCGGTTCTTGTCGAATGGCTGGCAGCGCTCGGGCGCGATCGCCCCCAGGCGGTGGAAGCCGGTGTAGGTGATGCGCGAGAAGGCGTCGGCGCCCCCCGCCAGCATGACGTCCGCGCGGCCGGCGCGCAGCATGTCGACCGCGTTGGCGATGGCGTAGTTGCCGGCCGCGCAGGCGGTGGGGATCATCGTGTTGGGCCCGGCAAACCTGAGCTCCCGCGCCACGTGGGCGGCGATCATGTGACAGGGGTACAGCGAGATGAATTCAGCTCCCACCTTCTCCAGCTCGCCGGCCAGGAAACGGTCGTCGAAGCGCTCGACCTCCCGCGGCTCGCCGGAGGTGGTGCCCATGGCCACCCCGGCCCGCTCGGACTCTACCGCGTCCGGATCGAGCCCCGCGTCCTCCAGGGCCATGCGGGCGGCGGCGATGGCGAGCTGGGAGGCGCGGCCGAGCGCCGCGGCCTCTTGGCGCCGCACCCAGGGGGAGGGGTCGAACCCCCGCACCTCCGCCCCCAGATGGGTGGTGAACGCCCTGGTGTCGAACGATTCGACCGGCGCGAAGCCGCTGCGCCCGGCGAGGAGGCCCTCCCAGACCTGCCGCCGGCCGGCGCCGACCGGGGTGACCAGGCCGAGGCCGGTCACCGCGATCCGGGATGTCATGCCTGCACCGCCCGCGGCTGCCCCGCCAGCTCGCCGAGCCGGGCCTGGACCAGAGAGACCATCGCGGGGAGGCTGTCGATCTCCTTGTAGCGCTCGTCCGGCAGCTCCAGCTTGAAGGCGAGATCGACGTCGACGCCGATTTCCAGCAAGGAGAGCGAATCGAGCTTCAGCTCGTCCCGCAGCGTGGCCTCATCCGTGATGCGGGCCGGATTCAGCCCCGCGACGTTGCCGATGATCTGCTTGATCCGGGTCCTGATCTCGTCCGTGTTGGTGCTCATGCCTTGACCTCCGTCCTCGCGGGCCGGCTCTCCTCCCCTCGGGTGATCCGGCGCGCGTTTTCAAAGGGATCGGCAGCTCCAGGCTACCGGTCCAGAATTCAGTGAACAACAGACAACGAGCTCAAAAGGGGTCCAGCTCCCCCTTGTTCTTCTTCACAAACTCCAGATCGCCCAGGGGCGGCGGCCCTTCCTGAGGCTCCGTCAGGAGCCCGAGGTCGTACGCGAGCCGCACGGCTTCCCGCCGCCGGTGGCACTGGAGCTTCTCCAGGATCCTGTGCACGTGATTCTTGACGGTCTGCACGGTGATGCGGAGGCGCCGTCCGACCTCCTTGTTGCCCAGGCCGGCCGCCACCAGCGCCAGGATCTCCTTCTCCCGCGCGGTCAGCGGCTCCACCTGGCGCGCCGGCGGCTCCGGGCCCATGCGCGACAGGGAGGTGATGCGGGCCACGACGGCGGCCAGGATGCGCGGCGAGCAGAGGGTCTCCCCCTGATGGACCCGCTGGATCGTCTCGGTCAGCTCGTCGAGCGCCGCCCCCTTGAGGACATAGCCGAGCGCTCCCGCCTCGGCGAAATCGACGATCTGCCCGTCTTCCTCGTCGAGACCGACGGCGATGATCTTGGCGTCCGGCCACCGGGTGCGCACCTCCCAGGTCTGGGAGAGGGACGACTGCCGGTCGAGGCTGGCGTCGATCAGCACGATCCCGGGGACGCTCTGGACGTCCAGGCCGCCGACTCCACCCGGGGCCGCGATCGCCTCCAGGCCTTCGCGGCGCGACAGGGAGGCCGCCAGGACCTCGCAAAAGATCCGGTCGACGCTCACGACCACCACCGCAATCGAGGGCTGCATGAGACTGGAGATATGGTCCGGGTGGAGAGGCCAGCAATGAACCGGGGGGACCAAAAACGGTTCACCCCCGCGCTGGAGAGCCCCGAGGCTCACCGCTGCCTCCGGTCCCGGATCCAGCCGTGCTCGATCGCGTAGCGTACCGCGTCCCAACGGCTGTGGACGCCGAGCGTCTCGAGGACCTTGTGGACGTGATTCTTCACCGTGTGCACGGAGAGGAAGAGGCGGCTGGCGATCTCCTGGTTGTTCAGGCCGTCGCCGACGAGATGCAGGATCTCGAGCTCGCGGGCCGTCAACGTCAGATAATCCAGCCGGTCGCGGCGGCGGCGCTCCCGGCCGAGCCGCGCCAGGCGCGCGAACAGCGATTGCGCCATTCCCGGCGTGCAGATCGTGTCGCCCTGCGCCACCGCCTCGAGGGCCGAGCAGAGCTCCGACAAGGATTGATTGCGGACGAGATAGCCGCTGGCCCCCGCCTCCAGGCAGGTGAGCACCTCGTCCTCGGTCTCGTCGTGGCCGAGGAGCACGATCCTCGCCCGCGGGAACCGCTCCTCGACACCCCGGATCAGATCGCGCACGCCGTTGACGGTCGAGCTCAGCGCCACCAGCAGGAGGTCCGCGCCCGTCTGCTCCAGCCGGTCGAGCGCCTCCGGGCTGGTCGACACCTTCCCGACGATCTCGAATCTCCCCTGCTCGGCCAGCGCCGACGCGAGGCAATCACGAAAGAGCTGGTGATGATCCAAAATGATGAGCTTCAGCTTCCCTCCGGCGTTTCCGCCATCCACCATCCAAAACCTCCAGCCCGGTAGGAACATCTCCGGCAAGCTTTCCTGGATCCTCTCCATGGCAAGAGGATTAGGCGTCCGGACGACCGGTTCGTTACGGGTCTGGCTCCATTATCGTTCGTCAAGCTACGGATTTGACAACGAATTTCTGACATTACGAAACATCATCAAAAAACGTTTCATTGCAGGCGCGCCGGACCGCCTTTTTTATTGTTTGTCGTTACATATCGCCCGCACCGCGGCGGCAGAGCCCTTCGAGCGCGGAAAGAATAAAACCCAGGCTCCACAATACTCCCGTTGCCGCCGCGCCGATACCCTCGACGAGCAGACGGACCAGCCAGACGAGGAAGACGGACGAGGTCCAAACGAGCAGCCAGAGGGCGATGAGAGGCGAGCCGAGGAGGGCGAAAGCGCGGAGCCGCCGGGCGTCCTCTCCCACGCAGCGCCTAGCGAAGGGGGTGCTGACCGCGAGCCTGCGCCAGAGCTGGAGGTCGCTCGACCGCGCCGCGAGCCGCTCCACCCCCGCGAGATCGTGGGCCGCCGCTGCGAAGGTGGTCTCGAAGAGGCTGTGCGGACGGCCCGCGAGGCGGTAGGCGTCCTCTTCCATGGGGTGGCCCTTGTAGCGGAACCGGTTGGCCGCGCCGCAGGCGAAATAGAGCGTCAGGAACGGCCGGATCGGTCCCAGCCCCCAGCCCGCCTCCTGCGCCTGGAGGGCGTGGTAGGCCTCGTGGAGCAGCGTGCCGATCCCCTCGACGCTCCCGGTGTCGTAATGCTCCGGGTCGATGTAGATGCAGGTGCGCCGGCGCGCGAGCAGCGCCGGGACGGTGATCGCCTCGCCCCCCAGCAGCCGGGTCAGATGCGGCAGGCCCTGATGAAAGCGGACGGCGCCGAGGTCGAGCGCCGGATACAGGGCCCGGACGAGGCGCGCCATCTCCTCCGGCAGCTCGATCCGTTCCGGGAAGAGCCAGCGCCAGAGCTGGCGGGCGCGCTCCTGGAGGCGGCGTCCGAGCCCCCTCATCTCTTCCCGTAGGTGATCCGGTAGATCGCTCCCGCCCGGTCGTCCGAGACCAGGAGCGCGCCGTCGGGCATCACCTGCACGTCCACCGGCCTCCCCCAGGACTCGCCCCCCTGGAGCCACCCTTCAGCGAACGGCTCGTAGGAGACCGCGCGGTCCCCCTGGAGGCGCACCAGGGTCACCCGGTAGCCGATCGGCGTCGAGCGGTTCCAGGAGCCGTGCTCGGCGATGAAGATCTGGTTGCGGTAGGCCTCCGGGAACATCGTGCCGGTGTAGAAGCGCATGCCGATCGCGGCCACGTGCGGCCCCAGCTCCCGGGCCGGCGGCGTGAATTCCGAGCAGGCGTGCTTCCGGCCGTACTCGGGGTCGGGGATGCGCGCGCCGTGGCAATAGGGGAAGCCGAAATTCATCCCCGCCTTGGGCGCGCGGTTGAGCTCGTCGGGTGGCACGTCGTCCCCGAGCATGTCCCGCCCGTTGTCGGTAAACCAGAGCTCGCGCGTCTTCGGGTGCCAGTCGAAGCCGACCGTATTGCGGATCCCCCGCTCGACGATCTCCGGCTTTCCCTGAGGCGACAGCCGGGTGATGGTGCCGTAGATGGGGTTGGCTTGCTCGCAGACGTTGCAGGGCATCCCCTCCGGTACATAGAGGTTGCCGTCCGGGCCGAAGCGGATGAATTTCCAGCCGTGGTGCCGGTCTCCCGGGAAGGCGTTGCTCACCACCACCGGCTGCGGCGGATTCGCCAGCCGGGCGTCGATGCCGTCAAAGCGGAGCACCCGCGAGATCTCGGCCACGTAGAGCGCGCCGTCCTTCCAGGCCACCCCGTTGGGCGTGCTGAGCCCGGAGGCGATCGTATGGACCTCCTCCGCCACGCCATCGTGGTTGCGGTCGGCCACCGCGTACACGGTCGACCCCATCGTCCCCACGTAGACGATCCCTTTGGGCGAGAGCGCCAGCGAGCGGGCGCCCCGGACCTTGTCCGTGAACACGGCGATCGAGAAGCCGGGGGGCAGCTTGATCTGGTCGAGATGGATCCCGCCCACCGGGGCCGCCGGCGCCAGGCAGGCGAGGGCGGGGAGGAGGAGCAGGAAGGCGGAGAGCAGCAGGGGCGATTTTAGATTTTGGATTTTGGATTTTGGATTGGCGATTCCCATGGCGCGCACACTCCCTTCTGGCCCCTGATTCTCGCAAGAATCATGCAGCCGGGCCCCTCACTCCCCCAACCCCCTCTTCTCCCCGGCAGGGGCGGGCGGAGGGATGGGAGAAGAGGGCCGGGGTGATGAGGGGCTTCTAAGTCAAAATCAGCCCCACCCCCACCGCCATCACCCCCACCGCCACGCTCTTGCGCAGGGTCACCGGCTCGCGGAAGAAGACCCAGCCCGAGAGCAGGGCCATGAAGTTGCCGATGCCCCGTTTCAGGGTCTCCACCGTGCCCACGAAGACCTGGGGGAGCGCCAGGAGCTGGAGGCCGAGGGCGAGCGCGCTGACGATCAGGGAGAGGAGGTAGATGCCCGGCACCTGGCGCACCTGGCCGAGATCTCCGAGCTTCCCCTGGACGGCGAGCACCAGCAGCACCCCCACCGCCACCCCCGCGGTGAGCACGAACCCATGGAGCGGCGCGTCCGCCCGCTCGACCGCCAGCTTGTCGAGCGGGGTGGCCAGCGACCAGAAAAGAGCGGTGAGGGCGACGAGCACCGCCCCCTTCAGCGTGCCATGGCGGCCGTCGTCCACGGACCGCCGCCAGTGGAGCGCGATCGCCCCGGCGACCACCATCAGGATGCCGAGGGTGTGCAGCGCGGACGGCCGCTCGCCGAGCAGAGGGATCGCCAGCAGCGAGGCGAAGGCGGGCGTCAGCGACAGCAGCGGCACGGTGACCGAGATCGGTGCGATCCGCATCCCTTCGAGATACAAGAGGTTGGCCGCGACGTTGAGCACCACCGAGGTGAGAGCCGGCAGGAGGTATCCCGGCCGCGGCAGGGAGGTCCCCGCCACCGCCATCCAGGCGGCGAAGAGCGGCGCCACGCCGACCGTCAGCAGGAACACCAGCGCGACCGGCGAGACCCTCGCCACCAGGAGCTTGCGCAGCAGGTCGACCCCCGCCCAGCCGAGGCTGCAGGCAACGACCAGGAGAAGGACGGAGAGCGGGAGGGACATGGGCGGGGGGGAGCATATACCGGGGCGGGGGGTGCTAAACTACCTTCCGCACTTCCGCTTTCCCGAAGGACGTCCGCATGAATCTCACTCCCGAGCTGGTCTCCGACATCCTGGTGCGCCAGGGCTACATCACCCCCGAGCAGGGGGACACCATCAAGGCGGAGGCCAAGGGCCTGCCGAGCCGGATGCGCAACGCCAGCGCCTTCGAGCAGAAGGCGCTCGCCTACGACCTCATCCTCCAGCTCCGCCTGCCCAACGGGCGCGACTCGGGAGCCGCCTTGACCGAGATCGACATCGCCCAGGCGATCGCCGGCGACGCCAAGCTCGACCATACCCGCATCGACGCGCTCTCCCTGAACGCCGACCTCATCGAATCCAAGATGTCCCGGCCGTTCGCCAAGCGCCACCGGATGATCCCGCTGGACATGACCAACGGCAAGCTGCGGGTGGCGCTCGCCAACCCCTACGACATGGAGGGGATCGACTTCTTCAACCGGATCGCCGGCCGGGACGTCCAGTTCGTCATCGCCTCCGAGCCCGACATCCTCAAGGCCCTCACCGAGTTCTACGGCCTGCGCCACTCGGTCAAGCGCGCCGAGAAGGACCTCCGCTCCGGCATCGACCTCGGCAATCTCGAGCAGCTCGTCCGGATGAAGAACGAGACCGAGATCGAGTCGTCGGACCAGCACGTGGTCAACGCCGTCGAGTTCATGCTCCAGCACGCCTTCGAGAGCCGCGCGAGCGACATCCACATCGAGCCCAAGCGCGAGGACAGCCTGATCCGCTTCCGCATCGACGGCGTCCTGCACGACATCCAGAAGATGCCGAAGATCGTCCACGCCGCGGTCACCTCGCGCATCAAGACCATGTCCCGCCTCGACATCGCCGAGAAGCGCCGGCCGCAGGACGGCCGGGTCAAGATGAATCGCGGCGGCCGCGAGATCGAGCTGCGCGTCTCCACCCTGCCGGTCGCCTTCGGCGAGAAGGTGGTGATGCGCATCTTCGACCCCCAGGTGGTGATGCAGGACCTCGAGGGGCTGGGCTTCTACCCGGACGAGTTGCAGACCTTCAACGACTTCATCACCCGCCCGCACGGCATCGTCCTGGTCACCGGCCCCACCGGCTCGGGCAAGACCACCACCCTCTACTCCGCCCTCAAGACCATCTGCACGCGCGAGGTCAACGTCACCACGATCGAGGACCCGATCGAGATGGTCTACCAGGACTTCAACCAGACCGAGGTGCAGCTCAAGGTGGGGATCACCTTCGCGGGGGCCCTGCGCCATATCCTGCGCCAGGACCCCGACGTCATCATGGTGGGCGAGATCCGCGACAACGAGACGGCCCAGTACTCGATCCAGGCGGCGCTGACCGGCCACCTGGTCTTCTCCACCCTGCACACCAACGACGCCTCCTCCTCGATCTCCCGCCTGACCGATCTCGGCGTCGAGCGCTTCCTGATCAGCTCGACCGTGGTGGGGGCCATGGCCCAACGGCTGGTGCGGCGGATCTGCCCCCACTGCACCACCGAGCGCTTCCTGGAGCCGGACGAGATCGCCATGCTGCGCCTCTCGGTGCCGCCCGGCAAACGGGTGAAGGTCAAGGAGGGGGAGGGGTGCTTCGAGTGCCGCAACACCGGCTACTTCGGCCGCACCGGCATCTTCGAGATCATGCCGATCGACGACGCCATCAAGAGCCTGGTCATCAACGGCGCCGACGCCCCCGAGATCAAGCGCGAGGCGGCCAAGAACGGCATGCGCACCCTCCGCCAGTCCGCCCTGCGCAAGCTGGCGGAGGGGATCACCACCTTCGAGGAGGTGGTGCGGGTCACCGGGCTGTGACCTTCAGCGCCGTCTTCATCCCTTTGTTCTCGTGGCTGCCGACCGGGCAGTAGACCTTGTACTCGCCGGGCTGGAGGGTGACCTGGAGACTCTCCGTCATCTGGGGCTCCACCGGCTTGGCCAGGATCTCGGAGAGACCCGGCCCCTCGATCCGGAAGCTGTGGGTCTTGATGCCGTCGTTGTGGACCACGAAGGTGGTCGGCCCGGCGGGGAGGGTCTCGGGCATCTTGATGGCGTACTCGCTCAGATGGACGTCCACCGTCGCGGCCTTGTCCCCCTGCGGCTCCGCCGCGCCGCCCGCGGCCGCCAGGCCGAGCAGAAGGATGGGCAGGAGAAGACTCGGTCCCTTTCTGATCATCACTATGGCTCCTCGATTCGTGCTGCGGACAGTATAGCGCCGCACGGTTTTTGCATGAGATCCTCAACCATGGCGCGAGGTTGGGAAAGCAAATCCGTCGAGTCGCAGATCGAGAGCGCCGGCGCCGCGGCGGACCGGAGCGATGCGCTCACGCGCGAGCAGCTCAAGCGCCGGCAGAAACGGGAGAGCCTCGAGCTCTCGCGGCGGCGGGTCCTCCAGGAGATCGAGACGACACACTCGGAGGTCCGCCGCGCTTCGCTTCAGCAGGCGCTGGCCTATCTGGACGAGCAGATCGAGGGGCTCCGGTAGGAGCTAACGCTCCGCCAGGAGCGCGGCCCGCTCCTCCACCGGCACCCACCGCCGGTCCCGCTCCCCCATGTATTGCGACTGCGGCCGGATCAGCCGTCCGGTGGCGAGTTGCTCCAGGGCGTGGGCTGTCCACCCCGCCACGCGGCCGACCGCGAAGGTGGGCGTGAACAGCTCGGTGGGCAGTCCCAGGCCGTGCAGCAGGAGGGCGGTATAGAACTCGACGTTGGTGTCCAGCCGGCGGTCGGGCTTGCGCTCGCGCAGGAGGCGCAGGGCCGTGGCCTCCACCGACCGGGCCAGCTCGTAGAGCCCCCGGTCCCCTCCCAGGCTGTAGAAGCGCTCCGCCGCCGCGGCCAGCACGTCCGCCCGCGGGTCGCGCACCCGGTAGACGCGGTGGCCGAAGCCCATCAGCCGCTCGCCGCGGTCGAGCTTCTCGCGCAGCACTGCCTCGGCCCGCTCCGGGGTGCCGATCTCGAAGACCATGTCCAGCGCCGGTCCGGGGGCGCCGCCATGCAGGGGGCCTTTCAGCGCCCCCACCGCGCCGGTGACGGCGGAGATCAGGTCCGAGCGGGTGGAGACGATCACCCGGGCGGTGAAGGTCGAGGCGTTGAGCCCGTGGTCGGTCACCGTGTTGAGATAGGTCGCAAGGCCCCGCGCCCGCTCCGGCGACGGCTCCTCGCCGGAGAGCAGGTAGAGGAAATTCGCCGCGTGCCCGAGCTCCTCCCGGGGAGCCAGCGGCTCCTCCCCCCGCAGCAGCCGCCAGTAGGCGGCCACGATCGTGGGGAAGGTGGCGGTGAGCAGGAGGGCGTCCTCCTTCGGATCCTCTCCCGCCCCCTCGGCGAGGCTGAGCGCGCCGGCGGCCATGCGCAGGGCGTCCATCGCGGAGACCCGCCGCCGGGCCGCCTCGCGCAGCAGCTCCAGCACGGCCGCGGGGAGCGCCCGCCGGCTCGCCAAGCGGCGCCGGAAGCCCTCCAGCTCGCCGGCCGTGGGCAGGCCGCCGTTCCACAGCAGCCAGGTCATCTCCTCGAAGGAGGCCCGGGGGGCGATCTCCTCCACCGGGAACCCGGCGAGGAGCAGCACCCCCGCCTCGCCGTCCACGCCGCTCAAACGGGTCGTGGCGGCCACGACCCCTTCCAATCCTTCTCTGATCTGGGTGTCCATAGGCTCATCTCCCTTCCACGTCCCATCTTCGACCTGCCTTGTCAGGTTGTCAATCTTGATTCGCGAATCAATGTGAGCCGTGCTACCGTTCGGTCATGGACGACCGCTTTCTCACCTCGCAGGAGGCCGCCGCGGAGCTGGGGATCTCGCTGGCGACGCTCTACGCCTACGCGAGCCGGGGGATGCTCCGTTCGGAGCCGGTGCCGGGCGAGCCCCGGGCGCGGCGCTACCGCCAGGAGGACGTGCTGCGGCTCAAGGAGAAGAAGGAGCTGCGCAGGTATCCGGAACAAGCAGCGGAGAAGGCGGCGCCGAAGGCCCTCTCCTGGGGGATGCCCGTGCTGGAGTCGGCGCTGACGCTGATCCAGGACGGCCGGCTCTACTATCGCGGCCGGGACGCGGTGGCGCTGGCGCGGACTTCGACTGTCGAGGAGGTGGCGGCCCTGCTCTGGACGGGGGACCCGGGAGACGCCGGGCGCCTGTTCTCGGGAGAGCCGCCGCGAATCGGCTGGCCCCTCCCGGGGGGACTGACGCCCATCGAACGCTGCCAAGTGGCCGTGCCCTTGGCGGGAGCGGCGGACCTCGCGGCGTGGGACCTCCGTCCGGCGGCGGTGGCGGCGGCCGGGGCGCGCATCCTCCAATTCATGGCCCAGGTCGCGGCGGGATATCCCCCATCCTCCAATTCCATCGCCACGGTACTCCAGGCCGGCTGGGCGCCGGGCCGGCCCGAGGTGGCGGGACCGATCGGCGCGGCCCTGATCCTGGCGGCGGACCACGAGCTCAACGTCTCGGCCTTCACGGCGCGCTGCGTGGCCTCGGCCAACGCCTCGCCATGGGACGTGGTCTCGGCGGGGCTGGCGGCGCTCAAGGGGTCGCGGCACGGCGGGCACACGGAGCGGGTGGAGGCGCTCTTTCGGGAGGCGGGGACGGCCGAAGGGGCGCGGCGGGTTCTGGCCGACCGCCTGCGGCGCGGCGAGCCGATCCCCGGCTGCGGCCACACCCTCTACCCGGAAGGTGATCCGCGAGGCGTGGCCCTGCTGGAGATGGCGCGGGAGATCGCCCCGGACTCACCCGAGGTCGAGCTCGCCCTGGCGATGGCGAACGCCTACCGCGAGCTGATCCACGAGCACCCCACGATCGACCACGGGCTGGTGGCGCTCAGCCGGGCGCTGGGGCTCCCGGAGCGCACCCCGCTCGCCCTCTTCGCCCTCGGCCGCACCATCGGCTGGATCGGCCACGCCATCGAGCAGTATGGCGCGGACAAGCTGATCCGGCCGCGCGCGGCCTATGTGGGGGAGATGCCGGAAGGTTGATTACGTGAGCCGGCGCAGGAAAGCCTCCTGATCCTCCAGGAGCCCCCGCCCCCCCTCCCAGCGCAGACCCGCGATCCGGGCTTGCCCGTCCTGATCGAAGAATTTGGTGGCCGAGAGGAAGGTGTCGCGCAGGTCGGCCCCGGTCAGGTCGGCTCCGGCGAAATCGGCCCCTTCGAGATCGGCGCCCCGCAGATCGGCTCCCCGGAGATCGGCCCCTCGCAGGTCGGAGAGGCTCAGATTGGCCCCGCGGAGGTCGGCCCCCTCCAGGCGGGCGCCCCGCAGGTCGCAATTCTTGAGATGGAGATCGCCGAGGTCCCGCGTCTTCGGCTCCCAGCCGCGCAGATCGGCGCCGACCACCACCTTTCGCGGGCCGCGATAGGGGACGTAGCTCGTCGCCTCGCGCAGGGCCCGGAGCTTCTCCGGTGGGAGCGAGCCGCTCACGAAGCGCTGGTCGCCCGGCCAGGGGTCGGCGTTGTTGTGATAGCTCGACTCCCGCTCCCAGTAGCCCAGCCGGTCCTCGGCCAGCAGCTCGATCCGGCGGACCCACTTGAGGCTCTTGTAGAAGTAGCGGGAGGGGGTCACCGTCCGCAGCGGCCAGCCATGCTCGGGAGCGAGCGGCTCGCCGTCGCGGCCGTGGATCAGCCAGGTATCCTCCAGGGCGAGCTCCAGCGGCAAGGACGTATCGTGTTGACGAGGGGAGTAGGCCTCGAAGCGCACGAACCGGGCCTCGGGCCGGGGGACGGCGCGGCCGAGCACCACCGCCAGCGGCACTCCCTGAAGGCGCATCCCGAAGTGGCTCCAACTCGTCACGCAGTGGATGTCCGCCACCCGCTCGCTCTGGGGCAGGGCGAGGATCTCCGCGTAGGTGAAGGTCAGAGGCCGCTCCACCAGCCCGTCGACGGTCAGCCGCCAGTGTTCGAGGTCGAGCGCCTCGGGGGAGGGCGCCTGCTCGCCTACGACGGGGAATTTCCTCGTGGCGGTCTGGCCGGGGGGGAGGCCGCTTCCTGTCATGGAAAGGGGAAGCTTGGAGGCGACGACCGGATTCGAACCGGTGAATAAGGGTTTTGCAGACCCTCGCCTTACCACTTGGCTACGTCGCCCGAGATGGGTCGGGGCCGCGAACGCGGCCCCTGGATCTTAGCAGACAGCGGAAAAGACTTCCGCGATCTCTCGAATTCACAATCTGGAGCGGGAAACGGGATTTGAACCCGCGACCCCAACCTTGGCAAGGTTGTGCTCTACCACTGAGCTATTCCCGCCCAACAGGCTGGCAAAGGATAGTCAGGGAGGCGGAGGCTGTCAAGCGCCCCTGCTCCCCACCTCCAGAAACCGCCGGCGGCTCGGGTTTCTTCCACGGCGGAAGGGCGACCGTTGCCCGCGCGGAGGCCGGGGCCGCCCGAGCCGGGGACCGGCCTCCCCCGATCGGGGCAGCCGTTGCCCGTAACGGGGACCGCCCGGCCCGGGAGGGTGCCGCGGGAGCCCGCGCCCGGGCCGCCTCGGCCCCGGCCGGGGTCGTCCCGGCCTGGATCCGGGCCCTCGCGGCCACGGACGGGGCAGGACCTGCCCGCATCGAGGCCGCCTGAGCCCGAGCCCGGGAGAGCACGGCCCGAGCCCGGGCAGACGCGGCACGGGTCGGGGCCGGCGCGGCCCATGGCTCATGGGCGGGCTGGCGCCCTACCAGCGGCGGCGGGGAGGGCCGGGGTTGTAGGGAAAGGCGTTGCGGATCAGGGTGTAGCGCCAGCCGCCGTCCTCGCGGTCGAGGCCGAGGACGTCGAAGCGGCAGGCGCGGTTGTGCCAGCCGCGGGCGGTCAGGTAGAGGGAGGCGGCGCGGGAGAGCCGGCGCTGCTTGGAGAAGCCCACCGCCTCGATGGCCGCCCCGTAGCGGTCGCCGTCCCGCGCCTTGATCTCGACGAAGCAGAGGGTGCTCCCCTCCTGGGCGATGACGTCGATCTCGCCGCCGTGGTTGACCACGTTGCGGGCCAGGATCTGGTAACCCTGGCCTTCGAGCCAGCGGACGGCGTCGTCCTCCCCCGCCTTCCCCCGGGCTCGCGCGTGTGGCTGCTCGCGGAAATCGCCAGTCAAGGGGACTCCTACTTCCGCTTCCAGCGGGTCCCCTGCGGGGTGTCCTCCAGGACGATTCCGCGGGCGGCGAGCTCGTCGCGGATGCGGTCCGAGGCGGCGAAGTCGCGGTTCTTGCGGGCGGCGTTGCGGTCCGCGATCAACTGCTCGATCTCGGCCGCGTCGCCGTCGGTCTGCCCCGTCGGCCACTCGGCGGGGTCGAGCACGCCCAGCACCTGGTCGACGTCCTTGAGGGCGTCGAGCACGCGCTGGCGGTCCCCCTCGCCGATCCTCCCCACCTCGATCGCCACGTTCACCTCCTTGACGTAGGCGAACAGGGCGGCGAGGGCCACGGCGACGTTGAGGTCGTCGGCGAGGCCGGCCGCGAAGTCGTTGCGCAGCTTCGCTCCGGCTTCGGCGAGGCGGGCGTCCGGTGGGCCCTTCTCCGCGGCGTGCTGGAGGCGGAAGCGCATCTCGTCGACCCGGCGCAGGGCCCCCATCGCCCCGTCCAGCGACTCGAAGGTGAAGTTGAGCTTCTGCCGGTAGTGGACCGAGAGGAAGAGGTAGCGCAGGGCCCGCGGCGAGCAGCCGCGACCCAGCAGGTCGGGCAGGGTGTACTGGTTGCCCAGCGACTTCGACATCTTCTGGCCGTCGACGATCAGGTGCTCGGCGTGCAGCCAGGTGCGGACGAACGGCTTGTCGGTCGCCGACTCGCTCTGGGCGATCTCGTTCTCGTGGTGCGGGAAGATCAGGTCCACGCCGCCGCAGTGGAGGTCGAAGGTCTCGCCGAGGTACTTCATGCTCATCGCGGAGCACTCGATGTGCCACCCCGGACGGCCGGGCCCCCAGGGGGAGTCCCACGCCGGCTCCCCCGGCTTGACCGCTTTCCAGAGCCCGAAGTCGCGCACGTCCTCCTTGCCGTACTCGTCGCTCGCCACCCGCTCCCCCTGGCGCGCCTGCTCGAGGTCGAAGCCGGAGAGGGCCCCGTAGTCGGGGTCGCTGCCGATCTTGAAGAAGACCGAGCCGTCGGTCACGTAGGCGTGCCCCTTCTCGATCAGCGTCTCGATGATGGCGATCATCTCGGGGATGTGCTCGGTCGCCTTGGGGAAATGCTCGACCCGCTCCATGTGGAGGGTGTCCAGGTCGCGCAGGAAGGTCTTGATGAAGGGCTCGGTGTACTCGGGCAGGGAGACGCCGGCCTTGTGCGCCCCCTGGATGGTCTTGTCGTCCACGTCGGTCAGGTTCATCACCTGGGTGACCTTGAAGCCGAGGAACCGCAGGCCGCGCCGCAGCAGGTCCCCGAACAGGAAGGTGCGGAGGTTGCCGATGTGGACCTCGTTGTAGACCGTCGGGCCGCAGATGTAGACGCGGGCCTCGCCGGGATTCAGCGGGCGGAACGGCTCGAGCTTGCGCCCGAGGGTGTTGAAGAGGGTCAGGTCGGTCATGGCCGCGTGATTCTAGTACACGGGCAAGGGCTACTTCGTCACCGTCACCGACCCCGCCAGCCAGGTCAGCCCGGAGATCGTGGCGCCGGTAGAATTGAGGGCCGAGTTGCGGGCGAAGGCGAAGCTCCCGGAGCCGGCGGCGGCGGCGCTGAATTCGAGCGTCAGCACCACGCCGGAGCCGTTGGCGCCCGGGGTGGAGCCCAGGTGGGTGCCGCCGACGATCAGGGTGCCGGGCGAGGAGGTCGCCGCCTGCACGGCGCCGTTGCTGAGCAGCGGGCCGGCTGTGGCGCGGACGAACTGGAGCTGGGTGGCGGGATAGGTGAGGTCGAAGGCGACGCCGTAGAGGTCGGTCACCTGATTGGCCCGCACCTCCAGGACCAGCGTGGTGGCGGTGGTGGCGGCGCCGCTGGCCAGATAGAGGCTGTTCGCCCCTGGAGCCGCCTGGGCGGTGAAGGCGATCCCCGCCACCGGCGGAGGCGGCGGCGCGGTCGGCGTGCCGCCCCCTCCTCCGCCGCCGCAGGCGGTGAGGAGGAGGGCGAGAGCGAGAACAGCAAGGAGGAGGACTCGCGCCGTCCTGCCCTTCAGGGGGTGAGGCTTCGGAGGGCAGGACGGCCCGAAGGGCACGCCCCCCCTCACACCGCCACCTCCTGCTCCGCGGCCAGCTTCTTGAGCTGGCGGCGGGCCCGCTCCTTGCGCAGGCCGCGCAGGTGGTCGGTGAAGAGGATGCCGTCCAGGTGGTCGACCTCATGGCAGATGGCGCGGGCGAGATACTCCTCGGCCTCCAGCTCGAACGGCTTGCCGGTGAGGTCCTGCGCCCGCAGGGTGATCGCGAGGGGGCGGTCCACCTTGTCGGTGATGCCGGGCAGGGAGAGGCACCCCTCGGTGTCGGTCTCCATCCCCTGGCGGTGGAGGATCTCCGGATTCACCAGGACCCGGAGCGCGGCGGGGTCCTCCCCCACCGAGACGTCCACCACGGCGAGGCGGAGGTCGACCCCCACCTGGGGGGCCGCGAGCCCCACGCCCGGGGCGGCGTGCATGGTGTCCACCATGTTGGCGGCGAGCCTGCGCAGCCTGTCGTCGAAGGTCTCGACAGTCCGGCACTTCGCCCGCAGGACGGGATCGGGATAGATACGAATGGGAAGAATCGCCATCAGGAACCGCTCCGCAGACGCCCGACCATGGCCGCGACGTCGCGGTCGTTGTGCTGCTCGCGCAGCGTCTCGAGAAATCCGCGGGGGTCGGGGTTGCCGAGCAGGCAGCTCTCCAGCCCCTCACGGGTGAGCTTCAGGGCGATGACCTGCTCCGCCGTCCGGTAGTCGGCCTGCCAGGGGAGGCGCTCGAGCAGGGTACCCTCGCCGATCACGTCGCCGGCGGAGAAGCTGCGGACCGGCATCGCGCGTCCGCCGGCCTTCATCGAGGCCTCGATCACGCCCTGAACGATCAACAAGAGGAAGGGGTCCGGGCTTCCCTCATGGACGATGGGGACGTCGGTCTCCAGATGGAGCAGCGCCATGGCGCCGAACAGCCGCTTCAGCGACTCGCCCGGCAGCTTCTGCACCACGGGGCTGCCGGCGAGGTTGTGCCAGAGCCGCTTGAGCTCCAGGGCGGTGGTGCCCCCGGTGACGCCGCCGGCCTTCTGAAGGCCCTCCAGGGCGAGCTCCCGCACCTGCTCCATGCTCTTGCCGCGCTGGAGCTTCTCGGCCTTGAAGCGCAGCGACGGGTCGAGCGGCGCCAGCTTCATCGCCTTCGCGAGCAGGGCGATCCCCTTGTCGTGGAAGCCGTCCTGGGCGTACTCCTCGGCCACGTAGACGTATTCGTCCACCGCCTTCTCGGCCTGCCGGAGCTGGGTGTAGACCTCGGCCAGCTTGAGGTGGGAGTGCAGGTCGTTGGGGTTGTCCTTGAGGCGCGCGCGCAGGCGCTCCCCCGCCTCGTCGTACCGCTCGAGGATGAACAGATCGTCGATGGTGTGCTCCTGCGGCTCCTGCTGCCTCCTGCCGCCCCGGAACCAGTTGATCGCCAAGGTCTTCTCCCCCAGAATGAGCTCCAGGCCCGCGCTCTCCGCAACCCGGTCTCCGGCCCCGGCGCCCCCTTCGGCGGGGACGCCCGTGACGCCTGGGGTGGACACCGCCGCGGTACGAGCCGGCTCATTATAGCGGTGAAGGAGGCGTGCGAAGCAATTGAAAGAACGGGGTTTCGCCCGTTTGTCGAGAGGAATAAAGAAGGTGGTCCGGAAGTTGCTCTTTCCAGCGGGCGAGAGCATCGCCCGACCCATGGAGACAAGACAAATGAAGACCCTCAGCAGGCTTCTGACAGTTTGCTTCGCGATCGCCCTGGGCCTGTTCGCCCTCGCCGGGTCCGCGCTGGCGGACGATGGAGGCTATGGCTATTTCCGCGTGGTGGAAGGCTCCGTCACCGTGCAGCAGGCCGGCACGGACGAGCGCGACCCCGCCGAGGTCAACCAGCCCATTCTGGCCGGGGACCATCTGTGGGTGGCCCGCAGCCGCTCGCGGGTGGAGATCATCCTCGCGGACCAGAACATCCTGCGGGTGGACGGCAACAGCGAGCTCGTGTTCGAGCGCCTGGCCGCCTCGCCCGACCGCGACGACCGCGCCACCGTGGTGCGGCTGCTCGGCGGCAATGCCCAGCTCATCGTCACCCAGGATTCTCTGGGTGACGAGCTGCCGCGGATCGAGACTCCGAACGCCTCGATCTACCCCCAGGACTACGGCACCTACCGCGTCACCTCCGACCAGGGGTGGACCCAGCTCGTGGTCCGCCGCGGCACCGCCCAGGTGGTGACCGACGGCGGCTCCCTGCGCGTCCGCGCCGACGAGGAGGCGGTGATCGACGACCAGGAGCCCGGCCGCCGCCCCGAGGTGCGCGAGGCCGGCGGCTTCGACTCCCTGGAGCGCTGGGGCCGCCAGCTCGACGACGAGTACGCCAGCGCCGACCTGGGGGACTACGTCGACGACAACCTGCGCTATCAGGCGGCGCCGCTCGCCCGCTACGGCGCCTGGGTCAACATCAACGGTGGCCACTACTGGCGCCCGAACGTGGACGCCTCCTGGCGCCCCTACTGGCACGGCCGCTGGGTCTACACCCCGGCCGGCCTGACCTGGATCTCCTCGGAGGCCTGGGGTTGGGTCCCCTACCACTACGGGAGCTGGGACAACGTGCCCGGCTACGGCTGGGTCTGGCAGCCGGGCTACGTCTGGTCGCCGGCCTGGGTCTACTGGTACTGGGGCCCGAGCTACGTGGGCTGGTGCCCCACCGGGTACTACACCCGCTACTACGGCCCTGAGCTCGGCGTCGACGTCGGCTTCCGCTGGGGGGTCTACGGCTGGGCCGGCGGGAGCTGGAACCTGTTCGACCGCTGGAGCTTCATCTCCACGTCCTACTTCCGGGACGGCTACCGCCAGGGGTACCGGGACGGCTATTGGGACGCCCACCGCGACGTGCAACGCTACGCCGTGCCGATCGACCGCCACGGGCGCCAGGCCATCGAGCGGGGGATCATCACCACCGACACCAAGCCGCTCAAGCCGAGCGTCTTCCGCGACCCCTCGGAGCCGCTCCGTGTCCTGCGCGGCAGGGCCCAGGGCGAGCTGCCGGACGTGACGCAGTTCGTCGCCCGCAAGCCGAAGCTGCCGTCGGATGTCGTCCGCTCGGTGGTGGCCGAGAAGCCGCAGGTGCTGGACGGCACGCCGCTCCGCCCGAGCACCCTTGGGAAGCCGGACCGCCGCCCCGCCAGGGACCGCGGCTCCGTCTTCGGCGCCGAGCCCGGCAGGCCCGGCAGCGCCCCGGGCGCGGCGGTCGGCGCGGGCGAGCCGCAGGTGCGGCCCGGCCACCGGCCGGCCCCGCAGGCGGACGGTGGCGCGCCCCGGCCGCGCCCCGGCAAGCCGGCCGTCGAGCAGCCCTCGGTGCAGGGCGGCCAGCCCACGGAGCGCGAGCGGCCCGGACGCCGGCCCGCTCCGGAGGTCCAGGGCGGCCAGCCCGCGGAGCGTGAGCGCCCGGCGGACCGTCCTTCGGTCTTCGGCGGCAAGCCGGACCGGACCGAGAAGCCGCAGACCGGGGAGCGCCGCCGTCCCCCGGAGGAGCGCCAGCCCTCCGAGGAGCGCAAGCCCCCGGCGGAGCGCGAGCGCAGCGTGAGGCCGGCGCCGGAGCCCACCGGCGCCGCGCCGAAGCCGGACCGCCCGCCGGTCGTCGTCCAGCCAAGGCCGGAGCGCCAGGAGCGGCCTCAGACCGAGGAGCGTCGCCGTCCCTCGGAGGACCGCCCGCCGGTCGTCCAGCCAAGGCCGGAGCGCCAGGAGCGCCCCGAGGCGCGGGAGAGCCGCCCCCCGGAGCGCCGGCCGGAGGTCCAGGAACGGCGCCAGCCGGAGCCCAAGCCTCAGGTCCAGGAGCGCCGTGAGCCGGAGCGCAGGGAGGAGCGTAAGGAAGAGCGGCAGCGTCCGCCGGAGCGCAAGCCGGACAACGACGACAAGAAGCCGCCGCGCGGGTAGAACAGACCCGGAGGGTTTCAGCCGGCCGGTCCGGCATGCCCTCTGGGTCCTCACCCCCTGGCCCCTCTCCACTGCGTGGAGAGGGGGAACCCATTTCTCGAATTCCCCTTAGCTCAGAAATACGCCCTCCCTCTCCACGAAGTGGAGAGGGACCGAGGGTGAGGCTTCGAAGGGCAGGAAGGACCGGGGGCACCGGAGCCTGCTCGCCGCGTTAATTTCGCCTCGTTCGGATTCGCGGCTACAATCTCCCCCTCCATGCGCGCCTCGTCCCTGTCGTCCCTGCTCCGAGTCCTCTTCATCCTGTATTGCATCGAGATCGGCACCTGCCTCGTGCTGGCGCCCTGGAGCCCGGTCTGGGGCAAGATCATGATGGCGCTCCCCTGGGAGACCCTGCGCACCTTCGGCCTCTATCCCGTCGCGCGGGCCGCAGTGACGGGCTTCGGGCTCATCCACCTCGTCTGGGGCGCCCACGACCTCGACGACCTCCTCTTCCGGCGCGGGGTCCGTGCCCCTGACGTCTAGCCTGCTCGCGATCAGCGACCGGGCCTCCCTCGCGGTCCCCATGGCCGAATGGCTCGGCGCCCTGGGCAGGGCCGGGATCGGCGCCGTCCAGATCCGCGAGAAGGACCTCGACGACCGGGATCTCTACGATCTCGCCCGGCTCGCCCGGACGGCCCTGCCGCCCCCGGCCCGCCTGCTGGTCAACGGCCGGCTGGACGTGGCGCTCGCCGCCGGAGCGGACGGCGTCCACCTGCCCGCCGACGGCGTGCCGGTGCGGGCGTTGCGGGCGCGGTTTGGGCGCTTTGACGGAAGGAATGTGCTGATCGGCCGCTCCACCCATACCCTCCAGGAGGTCGAGCGGGCCCGCGACGAGGGGGCCGACTACGTGACCTTCGGCCCGGTCTTCGCGACGCCGGGCAAGGGTCCCCCTGTGGGGCTGGAGGGGCTCGCCCGGGCCGCGGCCGCCGGCGTTCCCGTCTTCGCGCTGGGTGGCGTTACACTAGAGCGGTTCGGAGATCTGGCCGGGGCGGGGGCGGCGGGGGGCGCGGCCATCCGCCTGTTTCAGTCGATGCAGAATCTGACGGAGGTGGCGCGGGCCGCCCGCGAAGTCTTCGGCCGCGCGTAAGAGGAGACCTTTACACCATGGCTGACGTCCATCCCGAGGGGGCTCCCCAGACCCTCGCCTACCGCTTCCGCAAGCTCCGGTACCTGCTGGTCTCCCTCGCCGTGATCGTGCTCGACCAGTGGACGAAATGGCTGGTCGAGGTGCACCTCCCCCACCACTCCACCCGCCCGGTGATCCCCGGGCTGCTCAACCTGACGCACGTGCGCAACACCGGCGTCGCCTTCGGCCTCTTCGCCTCGGACGGCTCCGGCGGCGGGGGCGGCTGGCTGCTGACCGTCCTCGGCCTCGGGGCCCTGATCGCGGTCGGCCTCTACTTCTGGTACACGCCGTCGCGCGACCGGGTGCTCCTCGCCGCCCTGGCGCTGGTGGTGGGGGGGGCGGTCGGCAACCTCATCGACCGCGTGTCGAGCGGCGCCGTGACCGACTTCCTCGACGTCTACGTCGGCCTCCACCACTGGCCCTCCTTCAACGTCGCCGACAGCGCCATCTCGATCGGCATCGTGCTGATGGCGATCGACAGCTTCCGGCCGCGGCACCACCACGAGTCTTCTCCCGCCGAGCCGGCCGCCGCGGCCCCGGTCGCCGAGTGAATTGGAGCGTCGAGCCGGAGGCGGCGGGCGAGCGGCTCGACCGCCACGCCGCCGCCCGCCTCGACGTCCCCCGCAACCAGGTCCAGCGCTGGATCGCCGAAGGGCTCGTGCGGGTGAACGGCCGCGAGGCCAAGCCCTCCACCCCCCTCGCCGCGGGCGATCGGATCGAGTGCACCCCGCCGGAGCCGAAAGAGGAGCGGGTGCTCCCCGAGCCGGGGGACCTGCGGGTGCTCCATGAGGACGCCGAGATCGTGGTGCTCGACAAGCCGGCGGGCTTGACCGTCCATCCGGGGGCCGGCCGCTCGACCGGCACCCTCGCCCACCACCTCCTCGACCGCTACCCCGAGATGGCCGGCGTGGGGGGAGCGGGCCGGCCCGGGATCGTCCACCGGCTCGACCAGGGGACGAGCGGCGTTCTGGTGGTGGCGCGCACGCCGGCCGCCTACGCCCGCCTCTCCCGCGCCTTCGCCTCGCGGGAGGTCTCGAAGCTCTACCTGGGGATCGCCTACGGCGCCCCCTCTCCGCCCGCCGGCACCATCGAGGCGCCGGTCGGCCGCCATCCGCAGCGGCGGCAGGAGATGGCCGTAGTCTCCCGAGGGAGGCCGGCGATCACCCACTACCGGATGCTGGCCGCCGCGGCCGGGATCTCGCTGCTGGAGATGGACCTCGCGACCGGCCGCACGCACCAGATCCGGGTCCACCTGAAGCACCTCGGCCACCCGCTGGTGGGCGATCCGGTCTACGGCGAGGCGCGCTGGAAGGGGCTCCCCCGCCCCGTCCAGGCGCCGCTCCGCGACTTCCCCCGCCCCGCCCTCCACGCCTGGCGGATCGCCTTCCGGCATCCGGCCACCGAGGAGACGCTGCGCTTCGAGGCGCCGGTGCCGGAGGATCTCCGGGGGTTGTGGGAGGGGGTGGCGGGGACCGCCCTCCCGAACCCTCACCCCTGACCCCTCTCCCGTCCCCTCCCGCCCTCCCTCACCGGGAGAGGGGAATGGCATGCTTTTTTCTCCCTCTTCTCCCGGTGAGGGAGGGCGGGAGGGGTCGGGAGAAGAGGGTCGGGGTGATGAGGGCCTACTCCAGCGACGGCACGGAGAACGCGGTGAGGGGTGGAGCCCAGAGGCCGGGGTCGGTCCGCTCGCTGCCCAGCGCGCGGTCGAGGTTGAAGGCGGCGCTGATCACCGCCAGGTGGGTGAAGGCCTGGGGGAAGTTGCCCAGCGCCTCGCCCCGCAGGCCGGTCTGCTCGGCGTAGAGCCCGAGGTGATTGGCGTAGCCCAGCATGCGCTCGAAGGTGAGGCGGGCGTCGTCGAGCATGCTGGGCTGGGTCCAGCCGGCGCGGGTCAGGGCCTCCACCAGCCAGAAAGTGCACATGTTGAAAGTCCCCTCGTCGCCGGGGAGGCCGTCGATGCCGTGCGAGGCGTTGTAGCGGTAGACCAGCCCGTCCGAGACCAGCCCCCCCTGCTCCGGCGGCTTACGGATCGCCTCCAGCGTCTTCAGCATCCGCGGATCGCTCGGCGCCACGAAGAAGACCAGCGGCATCAGCAGGCTGGAGGCGTCGAGCCACTCGCCGTCGAAGACCTCGACGAACGACTGGCGCTGCGGGTTCCAGCCGTGGTCCATGATCGCCTGGAAGATCTGGTCCCGCGCGCTCCGCCAGTGCTCCCAGTCGGTGGGGAACGACCGCTGCTCGGCCAGGCGCAGGCCGCGGTCCATCGCCACCCAGCACATCAGCTTCGAGAAGACGAACTGCTGCCTGCCCCCCCGCACCTCCCAGATCCCCTCGTCCTCCCGCTTCCAGTTGTCGCACACGTAGTGGAGCAGCTCCCGCAGATGGAGCCAGGTGTCGTAGGAGATCGGCGAGGCGTGCTTGTTGTAGAGGTAGACCGAATCCATCAGCTCGCCGTAGATGTCGAGCTGGAGCTGGTCGACCGCGCCGTTGCCGATCCGCACCGGGCGGGAGCCGCGGTACCCCTCGAGATGGTCGAGCGCCATCTCGGTCAGGTCGTGCCGGCCGTCGATCCCGTAGACGATCTGCAGCCCCTGGTCCCGCGTCGCCTCGGCGCAGCGGGCGTCGAGCCAGCCCATGAACGCCGAGGCCTCCTCGGTGAGGCCGATGCGCAGCAGCGAGTAGATGGTGAACGCCGCATCCCGGATCCAGGTGTAGCGGTAGTCCCAGTTCCGCACCCCTCCGGTGTGCTCGGGCAGGCTGCACGTCGGCGCCGCCACGATCGCCCCCGTGGGCTCGAAGGTCAGCAGCTTGAGCACCAGGGCCGAGCGGTGGACCATCTCGCGCCAGCGGCCGTGATAGGTGCAGGCGGAGATCCACCGCCGCCAGAAGGCGACCGTGGCCTTGAACAGCTCCTCCGTCTTCTCCGCGGACGGCGGCGCGGGCTGCTCCGCTCCCTTCGCGATCGGCCGGATCACGAAGGTCGCGCACTCCCCCTCTTTCAGCATGAATTCCGCGCAGACTCCGCGGCCGTCCGGCCGCAGGGGGACCGTCGTCGCCAGCCGGAGGCTCAGGTCCCTGGAGTGGAAGTTGGCGCCGTTCCCGTCGTCGATCACCGTCTCGTGCGGCGCCCGGGCGTAGTCGAAGGCGGGGTGGCAGCGCATGCGGAACCGGAGGCAGCCGCGCACCACCCGCACCCGGCGAACCAGGTGGTCGCGCCACTCGTTGGTCTCACCCGACCCGACCGGCATGAAGTCCTCGATCTCCCCCACCCCGTCGTCCGACAGGAAGCGGGTGACCAGCACGTTGGTCTCCGGCCAGTAGAGCTGCTTGGTGGCGGCGCCGTCGCTCTCCGGCACGATCTCGAACCGCCCCCCCTTCTCGTCGTCGAGGATGGCGGCGAACACGCTCGGCGAATCGAAATAGGGGAAGCAGTACCAGTCGATCGACCCGTGCTTGCCCACGAGCGCCGCCGTCCGCATGTTGCCGATGACCCCGTAGTTCTCGATCGGTTCGTAGGCCACGCCCGAGCCGTTTGCAACATGCGGGCCGAACCCTCACCCCTGCCCCTCTCCCGACCCCTCCCGCCCTCCCTCACCGGGAGAGGGGAACCGGCCGCCCAAACAATCCCGAAGGGATTTTCTCCCTCTTCTCCCGGTGAGGGAGGGTGGGAGGGGTCGGGAGAAGAGGGCCGGGGTGATGAGGGCTCGGGAGGGCGGGCCCTCAGCCCTTCGGCTTCCCGTTCGCCTCCTCCAGGATCTGCCGCTTCTTCTCCAGGATCTGCCACGCCGTCACCCCTTCGACGGCGCCGCGGCCCTCGATCCAGGCCTCGGTGCACTCGCCGCAGCAGGGACCGTCCTTCTTCACCGCTTCGCGGCAGTGGCAGTGGCCGTACTTGAGGAGGCACTGGCTGCAGGCGGGGCGGACGCAGCAGGAGTACTGCCCCTTGCGGGCGAGGTTCTCCTTGGCCTGCTCCACCTCCCCCTTGATGCGCGAGACCTGGGCGCCGTCGCCGAGCGCGGTGAAGTCCCCCGGCGGAGAGATGGCTTCCAGCGTGGCGGCGGTGTCCTCAGGGCCGGCCACCACCGGGCGCGGCGGGGTGTGCTGGGCCTGGTAGGCGGCGCAGGCGGTGAGGAGCAGGGACATCGCGAGGGCGAGGAGCCGGATCGACGGATTGCGCGGCATGGGCCAGCCTCCCTAGAAAAAGCTGAAATCACGGACGATGTTGAAGCCGAGGCGGACGTCCCGCTTCCGGAATCCGGCGGCGGAGTCGCCGCCCAGCATCTGGTCGAGCGTGGTGGCGCGCGAATTGCCGGCCACGATCTCGAAGATGTGCCCCCCCACGGACTTGGAGAGGGCGACGTGCCAGGCGTCGAGGCTGTCGCCGAGGTCCCGGTTGGCCGGAATGTACTCGATCTCGATCAGGGAATTCCCCGGGATCGGGAAGCTGAGCCCGAGCGGCACGTTGAAGGCGTTGCGCAGGCGCGGCGTGTCCCTCACCCAGGAGGGGGAGACCAGGAGGTTGACGCCGAGGGCCAGCTTGCGGGCCAACAGGAGTTGGGCGAAGGGGCGGGTCGGGTCCTCCACCCCGGGGCGCCGCAGATGGTCGACGCCGGCCCGCACCGCCACGGTCAGAGGGAGGCGCTGGGCCTGCTCCAAGACGAGGAATTTCCCCGCCAGCTCGAAGTCCTCCTGGAACGAGGCCCGGTAGACGGAGAGGTCGAGGTGGGGGGCGGCCCCCCAGGCGAGGCCGATGCCGACGTCGGCGCCGCTGTCCAGCCCCCAAAGGTTGTGGGAGTCCCCACCCTGGTTGACCGGCTGCTGGAAGCGGTGGGTGAAGAGCACCTCCAGACGGCGCGACCCAAGAGTGTAGGGGGTGGCGCCGTTGATCAGGACCGTGCCCAGGGGATCGCGGCGGACGGGATCGTACGGTCCGGCGCTCTGCGCCGCCGCCGGGCTTACCGGGAGCAGGGCGGCCAGCAGGACCGCGGGAACGAGAGCTCGCATCCTTGATTCTCTCCTCCGTTTCACGGGATCAATTGCTCGGGGCGCCGGCGCGGATCCAGGCCGCGATCCCCTCGATCTGGTCGGACGTGAGATAGGGGCCGCCGAGCGGCATCCGCTCCCCCGTGATGCTCGGGTCGCCGCGCAGCTTCAGGATGATGTAGCTGCGGTCCGGGTTTCCGGGCTCGACCCGGTTGAGCGAGCTGTTCTCGGCCGCCGGACGACCGACCAGGTTGCCGTAGCTCTGGCCGGCCTCCAGCACCAGCCCGGACGGCGACGAGCCGGCGGCGTGGCACCCCGCCTTGGCGCAGATCGGGGTGAAGAACTGCGTCTGGATCTGGGTGAAGGTGAGCGCCGGCACCCCGCCGGGGGCCGGCTGCGGCTCGGTGGGGCTCTTCACCGTGCCGCAGCCGGCCAGGAGGAGGGACAGCGCCAGGAGGCTACGGGCAGGTCGCGAACGCATCGACGTCCTGCACCGGGGGAGCGGAGCGGTTGAGGGGGTTGTAGTAGGCGCGCGTCTTGCCATTTTGCGTATCGGTCACCACGACGCCGAATTCGACGTTGGTGGTGGCCGCGAAGAAGACCCAGTAGCGGTTGAACGGTGGCACACAGGCGTTGAGCACCTTGATCAGCATCTCGATGTTGCCGGGCGCGAAGAAGTAGAAGAGCCCGGAGTCGGGGGCCGAGGGGAGCGGCACCACCGCGCCCTGGCCGGTGTCCGCGGAGGTATGCCAGGCGACCGCGACCCGGAAGCGGCCGTTGCTCACGCAGAGCGTATTCAATCCGGCCACGCACGGCCCGGGGTCGGCGAGGGTCGCCGCCGCGGCCTCCGGAGAGTAGGCGGAGACGGCGCCGCCCGCCCCGGTGGCGCGGACGCGGAAGATGGAGAGGGATCCCGCGTCGAGCCCGGGCACGGGAGCGCTCGTGGTGTTGGGGCCCACCGTGGCCACCCCTTCGAAGGTGCCGCCGACCGTCCGGCGCTCGACCTGGAAGCCGGTCTCGTTGGTGGAATTGTCGGTCCAGGTGAGGTCGATCTCGCTGGTCGACACCGCCGCCGCCTGGAGGTTGGAGGGGGCCTTCACCGGACCGCCTCCCCCACCCCCGGAGTCGTCGTCCAGGATGGTCAGCGTGGAGCTCTTGCGGGCGGCGTCCAGAGAGGCTCCGCCGGTGGGGCTGGACAGGGTGAGCTGGATCGTCTCGCTGGGCTCGGCCGCCGTGTCGTTGTTGATCGCCACCGTAAAGATCTTGTCGGCGCTGTCCTGGTCCCCCCAGGAGAGGGTGCCGCTCGCCGGAGTGAAGTCCTGCCCGGCCGTGGCCGTGCCGGCGGTGGCGGCGAAGTGGACGGAGACCGCGCCGTCGTCGCCGTTGATCCTCTGCACGGTGATCATGGCCGTGCCGGCCGCCTCGCCGGCGGAGAAGCTGGCCAGGCCGAAGCGGAGGGTCCCCGGCTGGCCGCCGCCCCCGCCTCCGGCGTCCTCGACGATCACCGTGCCGAACATGCCGGAGCTCGGACCGCCGTGGACCTCGCAGTGGTAGCCCACCGTGCCGAGCGTGGTGAAGGTGCGGGAGAAGGTCCACGCGTCGGCCGACTGCGGGTTGCCGAAGCTGTTGTCGTCGGCCTTGACGTTGTGGAACCCCCCGGCGTTGGTCCAGGTCACGGTGTCGCCGGGATGGACGTGCACCACGGCCGGATGGAACGCGAGGTCGTTCCCCCCCACGGAGACGCTCACCGTGGCTCCCCGCGCGGGGAGCGCGGCCAGCAGGGCGGCCAGGAACAGCAGGGCGGCGGAAGGACGCTGCGGCATACGGGTCTCCCCTCCGAAGAGTTGCGACTGCACGAGATAAGTCCTCGGGGATGGTGAAAGGGTTCATGAGGAAAACCCGCCCGAGGATTGAACCCTTTTCACCGCTTCCGGGTCATACTGTCCACGATGACGTCCACCGACGAGCTCACGCTGCTCCGGCGGGTGGCCACGAAGGACCGCAAGGCCTTCGAGACCCTCTACCACCTCTACTACCGGCGCCTGTTCGGCTACCTGCTGAAGGTCACCCGGCGGGCGGAGCTGGTGGAGGAGGTGCTCAACGACGTCATGCTGGCGATCTGGAAGGGGGCGGCGAGCTTCGATGGCCGCTCGCGCCCCTCGACGTGGATCTTCGGCATCGCCTACCACAAGGCGCTCAAGGCGCTGGCCCGGCGGCCGGCGGCGGAGGTGACCGGCGACGCCGAAGGGAGCCCCGAGCCGGTCGACCGCGACGAGCCCGAGAGCCTGGCGGCGCGCCGGGAGCTGGCGGGGGTGCTGGGCCGGGCGCTCGGCTCCCTGTCGCCGGAGCAGCGGGCGGTCGTCGAGCTGACCTACTACTACGGGCTCGCCTACCCCGAGATCGCGGAGATCGTGGGCTGCCCGGTGAACACGGTGAAGACGCGGATGTTCCACGCCCGCCGGCGCCTCAGGGAGCTGCTGCCGGGGATGGGCGTGTCCGGATATGCAGGTTAGGAGGTAAGACCATGCGAGAGCGGGAGGATCACGGACAGCGGGTCCATCAGCGGATCTGGGAGCTGCTCCCCTGGTACGCCAACGGCAGCCTTGCCGAACGGGAACGAGAGCGGGTCGAGGCCCATCTCGCGGCATGCCTCCGTTGCCAGGAAGAGGAGCGGATCTGCCGGCGCATGGCCGGGGACGTGGTGAGGGGGGGCGAGGTGGCCCCCGCCCCGCACCCGGTGCAATTCCAGCGGATGCTCGCCCGCATCGAGGAGAGCGAGCGCGAGGAGAGGGAGAGCGCCGGCGGCTGGCGCCTCCTCGCGCCCCTGCGCTCCCTGGTGCGGGCGACTCCCCGCCCGTTGCGCGGAGCCCTGGTGGCCCAGGCCGCCGTGATCCTCCTGCTCGTCGGCTTCCTGGCCTGGGGCGGGCTGCGCCCGGTCCCGCCGCCGGCGGACTACCAAGTGAAGGAGGACCCGCCCCCGGCGCCGGTCCGCAGGGTCCGCCTGACGGTGGTGTTCTCCCCCAAGGCGACCGAGAAGGAGATCCGGGAGCTCCTGCAGGGGATTCACGGCGAGATCACCGCCGGCCCCTCGCCAGGGATGGGTGCCTATGCGGTCGAGGTCCCCGCCGCCGGTGCCCCGACCGGAGCCGTGCTGGCCCGCCTCCGCGCCGAGCCGCAGGTGGTGATGTTCGCCGAGCCCACCGCTGGCGGGCCGGGAGAGGCCCGACGGTGACCGCCGGCTTCCGGAGCGCCGCTCTCGGTGCCCTGCTTCTGGCTCTGGGTTGCGCGAGCGCCCCCGCTCCGGGCGGTGACCGCCGCGCTCCCGCTCCTCCGCCCACTGATCAGCAGGTGATGGTCACCTACGCACAGGCCTCGCCCACGCTCCTGGCGGGCACAGAGAGCACCGCGACCTTCATCGTGCGGAGATACGGGCTGAATCTCCTCTACGTCTGGCCGATGGAGTCGCTCGGCGAGCAGTGCGCCGTCTTCGAGGTCCCCCGCGGCGGATCGGTGCGCGAGGTCGTCCGGCGCCTCTCCTCGGACCCCCGGGTGACCCTCGCACAGGCGGTCGAGACCTTCGAAACCCAGGGAGGGGACCCGTACGCCCAGCTCCAGCACGGCTCGACGACGCTCCGGCTCGACCAGGCGCACCTCTGGGCCACGGGCAAGGGGGTGAAAGTCGCCGTGGTCGACACCGGCGTTGATTTCGATCATCCCGACCTGCGGGAGCGGGTGAAGAGAGCACAGAATTTCGTCGACCGGGGAGAGGTCACCTTCACGAACGACATCCACGGCACCGCCGTCGCCGGACTGATCGCGGCGACCGCCAACAACGACACCGGCATCGCCGGCGTGGCCCCGCAGGCGGAGATCTACGCTCTTAAGGCCTGCTGGGAGCAGCCGCCGGGGGGCCGCCGGGCAGTGTGCAACAGCTATACGCTGGCCAAGGCGGTGGACTTCGCCCTCGCCAAGTTGGTGCCCCCGCCCCAGGTGCTCAACTTCAGCCTGGCCGGCCCCACGGACCCGCTGCTCGGCAAGCTGATCGATCGTGCCCTGGCGAAAGGGATCGTGGTGGTGGCCGCCGACGGTGGCACGCCCGCACAGGACTTCCCCGCCAGCCACAAGGGGGTGATCGGCGTGATGGGGAGCAACGACCTCGACAGCTCCCCCACCGTGCCGGCGGGGCACTCTCGCGCCATGCTGGCCGCGCCGGGGATCGACATCCTGACCACCATGCCCCACGGCTCCTACGACCTCTTCTCCGGCAGCTCGGCCGCCGCCGCCGAGGTCTCCGGGATCGCCGCCCTCCTGCTCGAGAAGAACCCCAAGCTCACCCCCGCCCAGCTCGCGGCGATCCTCCAGAAGACCGGCCGCCCCATCGACGCCGACCCGGTGAGCGAGGTCGACGCCTGCGCCGCCCTGGCGAGCCTGACCGGCGGCGAGTGCCGGTAAGCCCGGCCATCACTCCACCGCCAGCGCGATCTGGTTGGCGAAGGCTTCCAGGAAGTGGAGCCTCTCCGGGGACGCGAGGCTCTCCGGATCCGCGGGGTGGACGCCGAGCACTCCGACCACGCCGCGGGAGGTCTTGAGCGGCAGATACAGCCCCTTGGCCGCGGGCAGCGTCTGAGTGGTCTTGCCGGCGGCTTGGCCATGATCGAAGACCCACTGCGCCACCGCGGCCTCCCGCGTGTCGAGGATGAAGGTGACGCTCTCCCCCGCCCTTTCATTCACTTTTCCACTTTCGTCCGGCAGCAGCAGCAGGACCTGGCTCAGGAAGACGGAATGGATGTGGCTGGCGGCGGCCTTGAGGATCTCGTCCGTGTCCCGGGCCGCCGCGAGGTCCCGGCTCATGGCGTAGAGGGCCGCCGTGCGCCGCTCCCGGTCGTCCGCCGCCTCGGCCTGCCGGCGCAGGCGCACCGTGAGAGTCGAGATGGTCAGGGCGGTGATCAGCATCACCGCGAAGGTCACCAGGTACTCGGTGTCCGAGACGGCGAAGGTGTAGTACGGCTTTACAAAAAAGAAATCGAATGCCGCGACACTCAGCACCGAAGCGAGGATCGAGGGGCCGCGGCCGAAACGGAACGCCGTGCCCACCACGCCGAGCAGGAGGATCATCACCAGGTTGGTCGCCCCGAGCCAGGGCTGCGCTAGAAACGAGATCCCGGTCGCGAGGGCGGTGATCGCCAGGGCCGCAACATGGCGCCGGGCGTCCTGCTGGCGGCGGGTGCGCCGCGGTGACGCCGCCCAGCCCTCCCCGGCCTCGCCCACGATCACGTAGACGTCGACATCGCCGCTCTGGCGTTCGAGCTGGTCGCGCACGGAGCCGAAGAGATAGTCCCGCCAGCGGGCGCGGGTGGGCTTGCCGACCACGATCTTGGAGACGTTGCGCCGGCGGGCGTACCGAAGGATTTCCGCGGCCGGATTCTCGCCGCTCAAAGTGGCGGTCTCGGCGCCCAGCCGCTCGGCCAGCCGCAGGGTCTGCCAGACGCGGTCGCGGTCCTCCTTGGGGAGGCGGAGCTCGGCCGGAGTCTCGACGTAGACGACCACCCACTCGGCGCGCAGGCGCTCGGCGAGGCGGCGGGCGGCGCGCACCAGGCGGGCGGCGTTGGGACCGGTGCTGACCGCCACCAACAGCCGCTCGGCCACCGGCCAGGTCTCGGCCACGCCGTGGAGCTCGCGGTAGCGCTGCATCTGGGCCTCCACCCGCTCGGCCGTCTTGCGCAGGGCGATCTCGCGCAGGGCGATCAGGTTTCCCGGACGGAAGAAGCTCCGCATCGCCCGCTCCGCCTGCTCGGGCATGTAGACCTTCCCCTCCTGGAGGCGCTTGAGCAGCTCCTCCGGCGGCAGGTCCACCAGCTCGACCTGATCGGCCCGCTCGAGGATGGAATCGGGCACGGTCTCGCGGACGACTACGCCGGTGATCTTGCCGATCAGATCGGTCAGGCTCTCCAGGTGCTGGACGTTGAACGCCGTGTAGACGTCGAGCCCCGCGGCGAGCAGCTCCTCGACGTCCCGCCAGCGCTTGGCGTGCCGCGAACCCGGCGCGTTGGTGTGGGCCAGCTCGTCGACCAGGAGGATCGCCGGCCGCCGCGCCAGAGCCGCGTCGAGGTCGAATTCCTTGAGCGTCACGCCGCGGTGCTCGTCGAGGCGGGGGGGCAGGATCTCCAGCCCATCGAGCAGCGCCTCGGTCTCCTTGCGGCCGTGGGTCTCCACCCAGCCGATAACGACATCAATCCCCCGCCGCTTCAGCTCCTGCGCCGCTTGCAGCATGGCGAAGGTCTTCCCCACCCCGGCCGTGGCGCCGAAGAAAACCTTTAATTTCCCCCTGAGCGCCCGCTCCTCCTCGGCTTTGGCGAGGGCGAGCAGGGCTTCGGGGTCGGGGCGGTGGTCGGTCATCGACGGTCGAGGTCCAGATTTAATTCCAGCACATTCACCCGCGCCTCACCAAGAAACCCCAGCCACCGCCCCTCGACATGCCTCTCCACCATCCCCCGCACCACCGCCGGATCGAGCCCGCGGGCGGCGGCGACGCGTTCCACCTGATAGAAGGCGGCGGCGGGGCTGATGTGCGGATCGAGCCCAGAGCCCGACGTAGTGACCAGATCGACGGGGACCGGCCCCTTGCCCGGATGTGCCTTCTGAATGCGCTCGACATCTCCCTTGATGCGCTTGATCAGGTCCGGGTTCGTCGGCCCGAGGTTCGAGCCGGACGAAGCCGCGGCGTTGTAGGGAGGCGTGGTAGCCGACGGCCGCCCCCAGAAGTAGCGCGGACCGCTGAAGGGCTGTCCGATCAGCTCGGAGCCGACCGGCTTGCCGTTCCGCGCGATCAGGCTGCCGTTCGCCTGACGGGGGAAGACGGCCTGCGCGATACCGGTCACGAGCAAAGGATAGACCAGACCGGTGATCGCGGTCAGGACGAGGAAGATCAGCACGGCGGTGATCAGGTTTTTCATGGTTACACCAGCCTCAGGGCCACGAGGAGGAGATCGATCAGCTTGATGCCGAGGAACGGCACGATCACTCCTCCCAGGCCGTAGATCAGGAGGTTGTCGCGCAGCAGGCGCGAGGCCGAGTGGCGGCGGAACTTCACGCCCCGCAGGGCCAGCGGGATCAGCGCGATGATGATCAGGGCGTTGAAGATGACGGCCGACAGGATGGCGCTCTGCGGGCTCGCGAGACGCATCAGGTTGAGCTGGTTGAGCACCGGGTAGGTGGTGGCGAAGGCGGCCGGGATGATGGCGAAGTACTTGGCCACGTCGTTGGCGATGGAAAAGGTTGTCAACGTGCCGCGGGTGATCAGGAGTTGCTTGCCGATCTCCACCGTCTCGATCAGCTTGGTGGGATTGGAATCGAGATCGACCAGGTTCGCGGCCTCCTTGGCCGCCTGGGTGCCGGCGTTCATCGCCACGGCCACGTCCGCCTGGGCGAGCGCGGGCGCGTCGTTGGTGCCGTCGCCGGTCATCGCCACCAGCCGCCCGCCGGCCTGATAGTCGCGGATGAGCTTGAGCTTGGCCTCCGGGGTAGCCTGGGCCAGGAAGTCGTCCACGCCGGCCTCGGCCGCGATGGCGGCGGCGGTGAGCGGATTGTCGCCGGTGATCATCACCGTCTTGATCCCCATCTCGCGCAGCTCCCCGAAACGCTCGCGGATCCCCCCTTTGACGATGTCCTTGAGATGGATCACGCCGAACACCTGGGACCCCTCGGCCACCACCAGCGGCGTGCCGCCCGTCCTGGCGATCGTCTCGACCTTGCTCCGCACGTCCGCCGGGAAGGTGCCCCCCTGGGCGGTGACGAACGCCTCGACGGCGTCGGAGGCCCCCTTGCGGAGCTGGCGGCCGTTGAGGTCCACGCCGCTCATCCGCGTCTGCGCGGTGAAGGGGACGAAATGAGCGTTGAGCGCGTGGATGTCCCGCTCGCGGATTTTATATCTCTCTTTCGCCAGCACCACGATGCTGCGCCCCTCGGGAGTCTCGTCGGCCAGCGAGGAGAGCTGGGCCGCGTCGGCGAAGTGGGCCTCGCCGATCCCCTGCGCCGGGAGGAATTCGGTCGCCTGCCGGTTGCCCAGGGTGATGGTGCCGGTCTTGTCGAGCAGCAGCACGTCCACGTCCCCGGCCGCCTCCACCGCGCGGCCGGAGGTGGCGATCACGTTGGCCTGGATCATGCGGTCCATGCCGGCGATGCCGATCGCCGAGAGCAGGCCGCCGATGGTGGTCGGGATCAGGCAGACCAGGAGGGCGGTCAAAACGGTTACTGTAACCGGCGTCCCCTGCCCGGCCGCGGTGACGCTGTAGATCGAGAATGGCAGCAGGGTGACGGTGGCCATCAGGAAGACCAGGGTCAGGCCGGCGAGCAGGATCGACAGGGCAATCTCGTTCGGGGTCTTCTGGCGTTTGGCCCCTTCCACCAGCGAGATCATGCGGTCGAGGAAGGTCTCGCCGGGATTGGCGGTGATGCGCACGATCAGCCAGTCGGAGAGCACCTGGGTGCCGCCGGTGACCGAGCTGCGGTCGCCGCCGCTCTCGCGGATCACCGGCGCGCTCTCGCCGGTGACCGCGGCCTCGTTGACCGAAGCGGCCCCCTCGATCACCTCGCCGTCGCCCGGAATCATGTCGCCGGCCTCGACCAGAACGACGTCCCCCTTGCGCAGGTCGGTCGAGGAAACCTCGGTGCGCGAGGAATCGAAACGCGGCTCTTGCAGCCTTTTCGCCGTGGTCGTGCGGCGCGTCTGGCGCAGGGCCGCGGCCTGGGCCTTGCCCCGCCCTTCCGCCATCGCCTCGGCGAAATTGGCGAACAGCACGGTGAACCAGAGCCAGACCGACACCGCCAGGATGAACCCGGCGGGCGCCTCGCCCCTGCCGGCCAGCGCCTGGACGAACAGCCCCGTGGTCAGGAGGCTGCCGATATAGACCACGAACATCACGGGGTTGCGCACCATCACCCGCGGATGGAGCTTGCGGAACGAGTCCTTGACCGCCCCGCGGACGATCTTGGGATCGAAAAGTGATGTCTGGCGCTTGGACATATCAATATCCTCCGGCGATCCTCTGCAGGTGCTCGACGATGGGGCCGAGCGCCAGCGCCGGGAAGAAGGTCAGGGCGCCGACCAGCACGACGGTGCCGATCAGCAGCACGACGAACAGGGGGGTGTGCGTGGGCAGCGTGCCGGGGCTCACCGGAACGTGCTTTTTCCGCGCCAGCGAGCCGGCGATCGCCAGGGTGGGAATGGCCAGCCAGAAGCGTGAGAAGAGCATCGCGAGGCCGCCCGTGGTGTTGTAGAACGGGGTGTTGGCCGAGAGGCCCGCGAAGGCGCTGCCGTTGTTGTTCCCCTGCGAGGTGAAGGCGTACAGGATCTCGCTGAAGCCGTGCGCCCCGGGGTTGGCGAGCCCCTTGAGGCCGGGCTGGGCCACCACGGCGATGGCGGTGAAGAGCAGCACGATGAGCGGCATGATGAGGACAACCAGCGAGGCCATCTTGATCTCGTACGACTCGATCTTCTTACCCAGGTACTCCGGCGTGCGGCCGACCATCAGGCCGGCGATGAATACGGCGACGATGACGAAGATCAGCATGCCGTAGAGTCCCGAGCCGACGCCGCCGAAAATGGTTTCGGAGAACTGCATGAGGAACAGCGGCACCAGGCCGCCGAGCGGCGTGTAGGAGTCGTGCATGGAATTGACCGAGCCGTTCGAGGCCGCCGTGGTCGCCGCCGCCCAGAGGGCGGAATTGGCGATGCCGTAGCGCGCCTCCTTCCCCTCCATGTTGCCGCCGGGCTGCAACGCGGTCGCCGCTTGATCGACGCCCAGCCGGTCGAAGGCCGGATTGCCGTGCTGTTCCTGGCCGTAGCACAGCAGGAGCAGCGGCAGCAGGGTGATCGTCATCGCGGCGAGCACCGCCCAGCCTTGCCGGGTGTCCCACACCATGCGGCCGAAGGTGTAGCAGAGGGCGGCCGGGATCAACAGGATCGAAAGCATTTCTAGAAAATTCGAGAACGGCGTCGGATTCTCGAACGGATGCGCGGAGTTGGTGTTGAAGAAGCCGCCACCGTTGGTGCCGAGCTGCTTGATGGCGATCTGCGACGCCACCGGCCCCACGGCCAGCACCTGTCCGGCCGCGGGGCCCTCCACCAGCGGCACGGTCCGATACGACGAGAAGGTCTGCACCACCCCCTGGGACACCAGGAGGAGCGCCAGGACCAGCGACAGCGGCAGCAGGATGTAGAGGTGGGTCCGCACGAGGTCGACCCAGAAGTTGCCGAGGGTCTTCGCGTTGCGGCGCGCGAGGCCGCGGATGAAGGCGGCCAGCACCGCCATGCCCGCCGCCGCCGAGCCGAAGTTGTGGACGGCGAGGCCGGCCATCTGCGTGAGATAGCTCATCGTGAGCTCGCCGCCATACCCTTGCCAGTTGGTATTGGTGGTGAAGCTCGCGGCGGTGTTGAAGGAGGAGTCGGGGGTGACCGCGCCGAGCTTCTGGGGATTCAGCGGCAACCACTGCTGCACGCGCTGTTGCAGGTACAGCACGATCAGGCTGACCACGCCGAACAGCAGGAAGGCGAAAGCGTAACCCTTCCAGTCCATCTCCTCCTCGGGCCGCACGCCGCAGAGGCGATAGATCAGCCGCTCGCCCCATAGCGACTTGGCCTCGTAGACTCGCGCCATCCAGGCGCCGAGCGGCTTGACCAGCGCCAGCAGGACGGCGAAGTAGAAAACGATCTGAAGCAATCCGTTGGTGGTCATCGGTTGTCCCTCAGAAGCGCTCCGGCTTCAAAAGGGCCACGAACAGGTAGACGGTCAGGAAGAACGTCACCACGAGGCCGAGGATGTAAAGGGCGCTCATTTCTTTTCCTCCAGCGCCGGCTCCAGGGAGGCACAGGCGCGGACGAACCACCACGACAGTCCGAAGAAGACGAGGGTCAGAGCGATGAATGCGAAGTCCATGGAACGCCTCCCTGTTAGAAGCGGGCCGCGATCCCGAAGCCGAACAGCCAGTCGGGGGAATCGGCGGTCAGGCCGCGGTCGAAGCTCAGGTCGAGCTGGAAATCGTTCGAGACCAGGTACTTGATGCCGCCGCCGAGGAACGAGGCATCGCTCGCCCCGGCGAGGTTGGTGGTCACGTAGACGGCCTCGCCGTAGGCGCTCAATTTCGGGGAGGGTAGCGAGCGGCCGAACGAGACCGCGAAGGTCCCCTGGCCGTAGCGGCCGTCGCCGGACGGGCCGTTCAGGTAACCGGCGAGCGCGCCGGCCCCCCAGCCGTTCGCCAAGCCCCATTCGGCCATGGCGTTGAGCTGATAAACGGGATCATCCGCCGTGAAGCCTTTCTGGCCGGTCGGCAGGATGACCGAGGGGATGAGGGCGAAGGATGGGCGCGCGCCCTGATTGTCGAAGAGGTGCCACTTGGCGCCGGCCTCCAGGTCGCCGTAGCCGCTGCCGGTCACCGAATGGCCGTTCACGCGCACGCGCGCCTCGTTGTAGACGGGGCTGTCGAGCCGCAGCTCGAAATTCTGCGTCACGCCGTAGCGGACGAGGCCGAACAGGCTGGTGAGGCGGGTGTCCACACCGCCACTGCTGTCGAGCGTCACGGTGGGGATCCCCCATTCGGTCTGCAAGACGCCGCGGCCCACGGTGAGGCTGCTGAAGAGGAATCCGGGACGGTCGGTGACGATCGGCGAAGGCGCCTGCGCGAAAGCGCCGGCCGGGAACAGCAAAAGCGTGGATATCAGGATGGTGCGAAGAGCTCTCATTGCGGTCTCCAATCTGAGCCGAGGATCGCAGACCGCACCTTAAGAAGTCCGGAGGAAGATCGAAAAGGTTTCTAAAGATTGGCGGATGCCGGGAGCGTGAACCAGAAGGTCGCTCCCTTTCCCTCCTCCCCTTCGCAGCGGATCTCGCCGCCGTGGGATTGCACGATCCCCCGGGCGACGGCGAGGCCGAGGCCCACGTCTCCGAGGTCTTGGGTCCCAGGAACCTGGTAAAAGGGCTCGAAGATCCGCTCGCGGTGGGCGGCCGGGACGCCGCTGCCGGTGTCGGTGACGGTGAAGCGGACCCTCCCCTCCCAGGGCTCGGCGGTCACGGTGACCGCGCCCCCCTCCGGGGTGTGGGCGCGCGCGTTGCGCAGCAGCGAGGAGAGCACGACCTCCGCCTTTTCGCGGTCGGCGAGAACGCGCGGCGCTTCCGGGTCGACGTCCGCGGTCAGCTTCACCCCCTCCTCCTTGAACCCTGACTCGGCATTGCGGACGGCGGCCTCGACGAGCTCCTTCGGAGGCACCGGCTCCAGGTGGAGCTGCCGGCGGCTCTCCTCCGAGGTCGAAGCCTCCAGGAGACCGGCGGCGACCTCGCCGAGGTGGCCGGCTTGGGCCTGAGCTGCTTCCACCCGCTGCTTCTGCCGGGGGGTGAGCGGCCCGATGCGCTCGGCGGCGAGCGACTCCAGAGTCTCCCGCAGGGGGGCGAGCGATCTTTCGATATCCCGGGACGCGTTGGCCAGCAGACCGGCATTGGCCTCACTGCCGCGCAGCAGGTCCGTCACGTCCTCCAGGACCAACACCAGGGCGTCGGCGCGCCCCTGGCCGTCGCGCAGGACCGTGCCGCGCGGACGGTAGAGCCGCTCGTGCCCCTCGACCGGCAGCCGGACCACGGCCTCGGTGCCACCGGCGGGGAGGCGGCCGGACTCGATCCGGTCGACCAGGGGGAGGAGCCATTCACGATGCGGCTCGGGAAGCGGCTCACCGGGCCAGAGGCCGAGTTGGGAGGAGGCGGCCTGGTTGGCCAGCTCAATCTTTCGCTCCGGGCGCTCCGGGGAGATCACGGCCACCGCCTCGGGGAGCCGGTCGATGGCGGACTGAGAGATCCGCCGGGCGCGCAGCAGGCGGGATTGATCGGTCTCCCGCAGCTCCCGCAGGCCGCCCGCCATCGAATTGAAGGCGGCGGCCAGTTGCCCCAGCTCGTCCCGCGAGGTGACCGGCACGGTCAGATCGAGGTTGCCGCTCTCGATCTCGCGCGCGGCCCGGGTCATTCGCTCCAGCGGGCCCAGGATGGCGCGGGAGAGGAGGAACACGGCGATCCCCGCGAAAGCGGTCCCCAAAAGGAGAGCGATCGCCATGCTGCGGCTCGCGCCGGCGGCGACCTTGCGGGCCCGGTCGTTGGCCTGCACCATGTTCCGCTCGTTGCTTTGCAGGATCTCGTCCGCGGTCTGCTTGATCTGCTGGAACGTGGGGTAGAGCCGCTGGAAGTAGAGAGCGCGCCGCTGCTCGACCGGGGCTCCGGGATCGAGGACCTGCTGGAGGACCGGGACGTAGGCGCCGTAGAGCTGTTGAATCCGCGCCGCCCGCTCCCCTTCTCCGGGCAGGGTGATGTTGCCGAGCTCGGTCTTCAGGGCCGCCTCGAAGCGGGGCCGGTGCTGGACGGCGAGCGAGCGCCCCTGCGGCTCCTCGCCCGCCAGGGCGAACAGGGCGCCGCTGTCCATCCTCTCCAGCGCCTCCTTCATCTGCTCGCAGGCGATGACGCTCTTGTAGTTCTCGCGCAGGATGACGTCGATCGAGCCGCCGAGCCGGTCGAGCAGAGAGATGCTCCCGGCGCCGATCGCGATCAGGATCGCCAGCAGGACGACGAAGCCCAGGGTCAACTTGGTCCCCAGGCTCAAACTTTGGTATCTCATGACGGCGAGTATCGTCCCCATCCCCGAAAGAAGTCCGGAGGAAGAACGAAAGATTTTCTAAAGAGTGGACGCCGGAAAGGGGCCTAAAGAATTTCTAAAGATTCTCCCGGCGGGGCCGGATTCGATTGACCCCCGCGCGCCGTACTCAGTACGATGTCTGAAGGATGATCGACACGGAGCCGGAGCAGAAGTCGCAGGAGGAGAGGCTCACGGATCGGGTCCGGCGGGCGATTCTGGGCGCGCCGCGCGACGTCTCCGACACGTCCTACCTCCACAAGATGTCGCTCATCGCCTTCCTGGCCTGGGTGGGCCTGGGGGCGGACGGGCTCTCCTCTTCAGCGTATGGGCCGGAGGAGGCGTTCAGGGCCCTGGGCGAGCACACCTATCTGGCGGGCGGCCTGGCGATCGCCACGGCGTTGACCGTGCTCATCATCTCCATCTCGTATACCCGCATTATCGAGCAGTTCCCCACCGGCGGCGGCGGGTACGTGGTGGCCTCGCACCTGCTGGGGCCGAAGACCGGCGTCGTCTCCGGCTGCGCCCTGGTGGTGGACTACGTGCTCACCATCACCGTCTCGATCGCCGGCAGCGGCGACGCCATCTTCAGCTTCCTGCCGCCGGCCTGGACCCCTTGGAAGCTGCCGGCCGAATTCGTGGCCATCGCCCTGCTGATCGCCCTCAACCTGCGCGGAGTCAAGGAGTCGGTGCAGGTGCTGCTGCCCATCTTCCTGATCTTCCTCGGCACCCACGCCCTGCTGATCGGCTGGACCGTCTTCAGCCACCTGGGCGAGGTCCCCGCGGTCTCGCACCGGCTCCACCAGGGCTTCTCCTCGGGGCTCACCACCCTGGGCCTGGGCGGGATGGCGCTCCTGCTGATACGCGCCTATGCCCTGGGCGGCGGCACCTACACGGGGATCGAGGCGGTGTCGAACGGGCTGCAGATCATGCGCGAGCCGCGGGTCGCCACCGGCAAGAAGACCATGGCCTACATGGCGATCTCGCTCGCCCTCACGGCGTCCGGCATCCTGATCGGCTACCTGCTGCTGCGCGTCGAGCACGTGCCCGGCAAGACCATGAACGCCGTGCTCTCGGAGCGGGTCTTCGGGGCCTGGCACCTCGCGGGGCTCCCGCTGGGCTACTGGCTGGTGCTGGTCACCCTGGTCTCCGAGGGGCTGCTGCTGGTGGTGGCCGCGCAGGCCGGCTTCATCGACGGCCCGCGGGTGATGGCGAACATGGCGGTGGACTCCTACCTGCCGCACCGCTTCGCCTCCCTCTCCGAGCAACTGACCATGCAGAACGGCGTCGTGCTGATGGGCCTCGCGGCGCTGGCGATGCTCGCCTATACGCGGGGCAACATCCAGACGCTGGTCTACATGTATTCGATCAACGTGTTTCTCACCTTTTCGCTCTCCCAGCTCGCCATGACCCGCTTCTGGAAGCAGCGGGAGAAGGCGCCGGGCCGGCGGCGGAACTTGGGTGTCCACGTCATCGCGCTCGCCCTGTGCGCGAGCATCCTCTGCATCACCGTGATCGAGCGCTTCACCCACGGCGGCTGGGTGACGGTGATGCTGACCTCCCTCTTCGTATTGCTCTGCTACGGCATCCACCGCCACTACCGGAAGTCGGCCGAGGGGCTGCGCCAGCTCGACGACATCCTCTCGACCCTCCCCCAGACCGGCGAGGCGAAGCCCCGGAGCCTCGATCCCAAGGCGCCCACGGCCGTCCTGCTGGTGAGCCAATACAGCGGCTTCGGAGTCCACACCCTGCTGTCGATCCTGCGGTTCTTCCCCGGCCTCTACAAACAGTTCATCTTCGTCTCGGTGGCCGTGGTGGACTCGGGCTCGTTCAAGGGCAAGGAGGAGATCGAGGACCTCCAGCGCCACACCGAGGCGGACCTGGCCCAGTATGTCGAGGTCGCGCGCCGGATGGGCTTCGCCGCGGACTGCGTATGGAGCGTGGGGATCGAGGTCGTCTCCGAAGCCGCGGCCCTCTGCCAGCAGATCGCGAAGATGTACCCGAAGGCGACCTTCTTCACCGGCAAGCTGGTCTTCCAGCGCGAGCGTTTCTTTTACGGCTTCCTGCACAACGAGACGTCGAAGATCATCCAGCGCCGGCTCCAGTGGGTGGGGGTGCCCATGGTGGTGCTGCCGATCCGCTCGCGGGTGTGAAACTGCTTTGGCGGCGTCGGCGTCCTCGGAGCGTTGGCCTCATCACCCCGGCCCTCTTCTCCCCGCCTCCCCCCCTTCCCGACGGGAGAAGAGGGAGAAGTTAGCTTGGTTTGTTAAGAGCGTGACGACAGGTTTTTCGTGAGGCGGGAACAAGCCACCGAGCGATGAAAACATCC
>JBJMHA010000098.1:0-70784 GCA_045807625.1 Thermoanaerobaculia bacterium
GCGGAGGGAAGAGGGGTGTCGGATCACGGAGCCGTTGGAGGGCAAGAGGCCAAGGTCCCTGAACCTTGCTCTCCTCTCCACGAAACTTCAACGGATAGCGCACCGGCTTAGCGAACCCGTGATCTGAGGAACCGTATGCGGTAGTTCCGCACGTACGGGTCTGTGGGGGGCCTGGGTGGGCAACCACCCAGGCCTACCCGGCGACGGTCGTGGCCTGCACAGGCTGTGCTGAAACGGACTGGGACGTCTCTACCGTCTGCGCCGAGCGTTGTGGCGGGCTCTTGGACACCCCTCCCATCCCCCGCGTATACTGAACGTTTGCGCAAAGGAGGGGAGAATGCGGTCCATCGCTCTGGGTCTCACGCTCTGCGCCATCTGCGTCGCCGTCTCCGGGGCCGCCAGGGCCCAGGCTCCCGCGGCCCCCGTTCCTCCCTTGGATTTCCGGGACGACCGCGGGGAGCCTCTCGCCAGCCCCCTGGAGGTCTGCTTCCGGACCGACCTCCGCGCCGATTGCGTGAACGTCGCGGCGGGGGAGCCGTTCATCCCGCCGGCCCCCCTGCGGAGCCTCCGCTTGGAAGGGCCGGACCACGGGCCCGCCTCGTTCCAGGAGGAGGACCTCCGGCCCGGCGCGGACGGCCGGCTTCTGGTCCGCGTCCCCCGCAAGGCCCTGCTCCAGATCGACAAGCCGCCGGCCGAGCCGCTGGACGCCGCCGTCTATGACGTGAAGGCGGCCTCGTTCGCCAAGCCGCTGGCCAAGGCCCGGGTGGGCCCGGCAGGGATCAAGGTCCCGGCGGGGGAGCTCCTCGTCGCCCTCAGCTCCGGCCGCAAGGCCCCGGATCTCCACCGCCTTACGGTCCGGCCGGGGGGCACGGCCCGCCTGGAGTACCGGCCGCGCGAGGGGTGGTCCCTGGTCGTGCGCTCCCTCGACGCCCAGAGGCGCCAGGCGGTGGCCGCGGCGGTGGTCTCCCTGACCGCGGTGCCGGGCTACGGCGCGCCCAGCCGTCCGGCGGGGGAGGGGAAGACCGGCGCGGACGGCCTCGCCCTCTTCCCCGGGCTCGCCGAGGGCCGGGTGGACGCCGGAGTGCGCCACCCCGATTTCCTGGCCCAGACGGCGGAGGGGCTCTCCGCCGCTCCCGGCAACCTGGCGTTCCGCGACATCCCCCTGGAAGAGGGAGGGTGGGTGCGCGCGCGGGTCCAGGTGAAAGGCCGGTCGCGGCAGGGGGTCCTCTGCAAGCTGAAGGACATTACAGCGCCAGCCTCCATTCCCGCGGGCTGGGCTCCCAAGGTGATCTATGAAGGGAGAACGGACCGGGACGGGGTCTGCCGGACGGGGAGGTTCCCCGCCGGCTCCTCCTATTTCCTCGAGGTCGCCCTGGCGGAAGGGGGAGCGACCCTCAAGCGCCCGGTCGTCCTGGAGAACGGCCGGGAGACCGTGGAGGACCTCGCCTTCTCCGAGATCCGGGTCCACGGCACGGTGACCCGGGGGGGCGATCCCGCCCCGGGCTTCACGGTCCTGGCCGGCGAGGTCCTGGAGGACCAGGGGATCTCCATGAAGCTGGCGGAGGCGGCGAGCGGCAAGGACGGCGCCTACGAGTTCACCCTCCCGAAGGCGGGCCGCTTCAAATTCCTCCTCCGGCCCTCGCCGCAATCGCCGCCTATCTTGATGCGCGACGTCGTGGTAGAGGAGGGGGACGAGAGCCCCGTCGACTTCGCGCTGGAGAAGTCGGCCGTCCGCGGCAAGGTCGTCGACCAGGATGGCAAGCCCGTCGAGGGGGCCGTGGTGATGCTCTACTGGCGCGCCGCCGCGCATGAGAGCTTTCAGCGGACCGACGAGCGGGGGGAGCTCGAATTTTTGCTGGAAAGCCCGGGCGAGGGGGGAGTCGAGGCGGAGAAGGACGGGTACCGGAAGTCGGAGCGGCTTGAAATCACTATGAAGGACGGGGCCGAGCCGCCTCCGTTCGTCCTGACGCTGGTGAAGGAGAGGGCCTTCCGGGGGACGCTCTTCTCGGCCGCCGGCCCGCCAGTGGCGGGCGGTTGGATGGCGAGCGCCCTGAGCCCCTTCTTAGACGAGCACATCGGGCTCAACGAGAGCCGGACCGATCCTCTGGGGCGGTTCGTGCTGCCGCCCCGGACCGGCCGGCGCAACCGGATCTTCGCCAGCGGACCGGGATGCCCGCTCTCCTTCTTCGATCCGATCGACACGGACGGCGAGCTGTCTCTCCACTGCCAGGGCGCCGCCGCGGTGCTGGAATTCACGCTGACCAATCCCGAGGGACTGCCGGTGCCCGGCGTCCAGCTCATCCTGCGCCACGGCAACGCCATCATCCCCGCGAGGGTGCTGGCGCGCCACCTGGCTCTTCAGGGGCTGCGGGCGGAGACCGACGCCTACGGGCATCTGGTCATCCCCAACCTCGCCCCGGGGGACTACGAGGCCTTCATCGCCGGCCCCGTGACCGAGGGGATGCTCGAATCCGGCTCGCGCACCGGCTATCTCGCCAGGACGGTCCTCGATCCGGGCAGCACCGTCCACTACCACCTCGTGGTGGCCGGGGCGGCGGTGGTGCCGGCGGGCGGAGGAGAGTGAGGCGGCCGGCCTGTCCCTCCTGGAGCGCGCGCGCACACCATCGCATATAGTCGCGGCTCGCGCGCACAGGAGAAGAAATGCGGTCCGTCACCTTGGGGTTTGCTCTCTGGATTCTCTGCCTCGCCACCGCCTGGGCGCAGGCGCCGAAGGCGCTGCTTCGGATCGACAAGGCGCCGCTGGAGCCGCTGGACGTCGCCGTCTTTGACGCCGGGGCGGCCACCTTCGACCAGCCGCTGGCCTTCCTCAAGGAGGCGAGCCCGGCAGGGGTCGAGATCCCCGCCGGAGACCTCCTCATCGCGCTCCGCTCGGGCCGCAAGGCTCCGGACCTCCACCTTCTCAAGGTCCAGCCGGGCGCCACCGCCCACCTGGAGTACCGGTCCAGCGAGGGGTGGTCCCTGTTCCTGCGGGTCCGCGACCTGCGGACCGGCCGGCCCGTGCCCTCCGCCGTGGTCTCGCTGGGGCCGGACCGGCGGGATACGACCGGCGCGGACGGCCTGGCGCTCTTTCCGGGGATCGCCGCCAACGCGGCGGACGTGGCGGTCCGCCACCCCGATTTCGTCTCCCAGACGATGGCGGGGATCTCCGCCGCGTCGGGCGCCCTGGCCTTCCGGGAGGTCTCCCTGGAGGCTGGCGGGCACGTCCGCGCCTGGGTGCGGGTGAAGGGGCAGCCGCGGGAGGGGGCCCGCTGCCGGATGACGGTCCGCGATCTCTCCTCCTCCGCGCGGCCGGAGGAGCGCTCCCGGGTGGTCTACGAAGGGCGCGCGAGCCGGCAGGGGCTCTGCCAGACGGAGCGGGTCCCCGCCGGGGCCTACCAGTTTTCCGTCCAGCTCGCGGAGGGGCAGGCCCCCGTGCAGCGCGCGGTCCTGGTGACCGACGGGCAGGATTCCCAGGAAGACTTCTCCTTCTCCGAGGTCCGGGTCCACGGCACGGTCACGCGGGGGGAGGTGCCCGTTCCGGGGCTCACGGTCCGCGCCGTGGAGGGGCAGGGGGGCCCCGCCCAGGGCTCGGAGGCCGCGCGGGCGACCACCGCCCCGGACGGCACCTACGAGCTGACCCTCGCGAGGGGGGGCCGCTACCGCTTCGAGCTCCTCCCCAACCCCAAGGGCCCGCCAGCCCTCGAGCGCGGCGTGGTCGTGAGCGAGGGCGGGGACAACGCGCTCGACTTCGCTCTCCAGAAGGCCGTCATCCAGGGCTCGATCCTCGACCTCCAGGGGCGCCCCATCGAAGGCGCCTGGGTGAGGCTGCGTTGGAACGACGTCACCGAGCTCACCCAGAAGACCGACAAGGATGGAAGGTTCACCTTCTTCCTGGAAGCCACGGGGAGCGGAGTCCTCACATCGGGCAAGGAGGGGTACCGGGACGGCCCGCCGCAGGAGATCGAGCTGGACGAGGAGGACACCGATCCCTTTCCGGTGGTGGTGACGTTGACCAAGCAGGGGGGTGGGGGGTGAGGCCGGTCTCACCAAATGCTATCATTGATAGCATGAGAGGAGGGCCCATGACCCAGTTGATCGTGCGCAACCTGGAGGAGGAGGTCGTCCGTGAGCTGAAGCTCCGGGCGGCGCGCCATGGCCGCTCGGCGGAGGCGGAGCATCGGGAGATCTTGCGTGAGGTGCTGCTTGCTGAGAAGAAGAGGAGGCGGCCGGTCAAAGATGTCCTCCTGTCCATGCCGGCGGTCGGTGAGGACTCCGACTTCGAGCGGGTGCCGGACCGCGGCCGAGATGTAGAGCTGTGAGCTACCTCGTCGACACGAACGTCATCTCCGAGCTCCGCAAGGGGCGGCGCTGTAACCCCGGGGTCGCTTCCTGGTTCGCCGGGGTCTCCTCCGGCGACATTTATCTGAGCGTGCTGACCCTGGGAGAGATCCGTAAAGGCATCGAAAACATCCGGCGTCGCGACAAGCCGGCCGCCGAGGTTTTGGAAGCTTGGTTCCAGGAGCTCGGGGACAGCCTTGCGGACCGGATCTTGCCAGTCGATCAAGCCATCGCCGAGCAGTGGGGGCGTTTCAATGTTCCGGATCCCTTGCCGGTGCTCGACAGTCTTCTCGCCGCCACGGCCCTCGTCCATGGCCTGACTCTCGTCACTCGCAACCTCAAGGACGTGGAGCGGACCGGCGTCGACTGTCTGAATCCTTTCAGCGCATAATCGCCGCATGGTACCGGCATCCCGGCGTGCATCCTGGCAACGCCGGCTCGGGCTGGAGCGCGGGGTGGGGGCGCTGGCGGCGGGGCTCTTCGTATATGGGTTCGGGGAGGAGCTCTGGTTCCGCTACGTGCCCGCCTATCTGCGGGCCCTCGGCGCGTCCCCCTTCCTGGTCGGCGCCTTCGGGACGTTCAAGGACCTCCTCGACGCCGGGTATGCCTATCCCGGCGGCGTGATCACCGACCGCCTGGGCAGCCGGCGGGCCCTCCTCCTGTTCGGCGCGCTGACCGTCGCCGGCTTCGCGCTGTACTGGGCCGCGCCGTCGATCCCGATGATCTTCCTCGGGCTGCCGCTGGTGATGGCTTGGCAGTCGCTCGGGCTGCCGGCCACCTTCTCGCTGCTCAAGGAGGAGCTCTCGGGCGGCGGCCGGCTGGTGGGGTTCACGGTGCAGTCGGTGGTGAAACGGCTGCCGATCGTCCTCGCGCCGCCGCTGGGCGGATATCTGATCGGCCGCTACGGCATGGCGAGCGGGATGCGGACCGGGTTTTTCCTTTCCATCCTGCTCTCGGTGTTGATGCTCCTCGGCCTCTGGCGGGCCTTCCGCGCCCACCGGGCCACGGAGGAGGCGCGGCCGGCCGGCGGTGGCAAGGTGCGGCTCCAGCCGGCGCTGGTGCGGCTGCTGACGGCCGACTGCCTGATCCGCCTCTGCGAGGGGTTGCCCGAGGTCTTCCTGGTCGTCTGGGCGCTGGAGATCGCGCGCATCTCCCCGGCGCGGTTCGGGCTGCTGACCTCGGTGCTGATGGTCACCGCGATCCTCTCCTATCTCCCCGCGGCGGTGCTCGCCGAGCGGGCGGAAAAGAAACCTTTCGTGGTGCTGACCTATCTCTTTTTCACCCTCTTCCCGCTCGCCGTGGTCTTCTCGCATTCCTTCGCGGCGCTCGCCGGGGCCTACGTCATCGGGGGCTTGCGGGAGATCGGAGAGCCGGCGCGCAAGGCGCTGATCGTCGACCTGGCGGTGAGCGATCCGGGGCGCACGGTCGGGCTCTATTATTCGATCCGCGGCTTCGCCGTGGCCGGGGCGGCCGCCATCGGCGGCGCGCTCTGGACGGTGCGGCCGGATTTAACCTTTTATGTGGCGGCGGCGCTCGGCGCTGCCGGCACGCTCTGGGCGGCGATCGGGCTGCCGTCCCGGCCGCCGGTACCAGGAGAGGAGACGCGATGAAATGGGTGACCCGCTGGCAGATCCACGTCAACCGCACGGCCACGGCCTGGTTGATCCGCCGGTTCCTCGACCCGCAAGCCGAAATCCTTTTCATCGCGCCCGGAGAGGTGGCGGGCGTGCAGGAGCGGGAGGGTGCGATCGGCTTCGACGCGCCCGGGGCGCGCTATCCCCACAGCGACGAGCGGGGGCGCTGCTCCTTCGAGCAACTGGTGGACGAGCGGCTCGGCCAGGACCCCGCCCTGGCGCGGCTGGCCCGCATCGTCCACGGCGCGGATTTTCCGGCGGAGATCGATACGACTCCTGAATCCGCCGGCCTGTGGGCGATCAGCCAGGGGTTCACCGACGTGGAGACGGACGACGAACGGATCGTGGAGCGCGCCTCGTTTCTCTACGATTCGCTCTACGCCCACCTGCGGCGGGAGGCTGGGACGGTATAGTCCCGCCATGCCGCTCGCCCTCGCCGCCCCCGACGTCTCCCGGATCTTCATCGAGCTGGGGGCGGCGATCGTCGGGCTGGCGGTGCTGGGGCGGCTGGCGAGCCGCTGGGGGTTCTCGGCCATCCCGCTCTACCTGCTGGCGGGGCTCGCGTTCGGCAACGGCGGTCTGCTGCCGCTCAACGTCAGCCAGGAGATCATCCACGTCGGCGCCGAGATCGGGGTGGTCCTGCTGCTGTTCATGCTCGGCCTCGAGTACACGGGGGAGGAGCTGGGGGCGAGCCTGCGCACCGGCCTGCCGGCCGGGGTGGTGGACTTCGCGCTCAATTTCTCGATCCTGGCGCGGCTCGTGGCGCCGCGGGGGCCGAGGGTGAACGGATGAGAGGGGCCTTGAGGGCTCACCAGCTCGCGCCGGCCTGGATCAGCCCTCCCGCGGCGATGCCGGCCAGGGGCTCCGAGAAGAAGTAGCCCTGCCCGTAGTGGCAGGAGAGGGCGCGCAGCCGGGAGACCTGCTCGGCGGTCTCGATCCCCTCGGCGGCGACGTCCATGCGCAGGATGCGGGCGAGGGTGACGATGGTGCCGACGATCTCCGAGCGGTCGTCGCCGCCGTTCATCTCGCTGATGAAGGAGCGGTCGATCTTCAGCGCGTCGACCGGCAGGCGGTGGAGGTAGCTCAGGGACGAGTAGCCGGTGCCGAAGTCGTCGATGTAGAGCTTGACCCCGAAGCCGCGGAGGGCGAGGAGCTTGGCGATGGCGTCCTCGGCCTGCCCCATGATCGTCCCCTCGGTGATCTCGAGCCGCAGGCCGCCGGGCCGGATGCCGGTCTCGCGCAGGATCTCCTCGATCCGCGGCACCAGGTCCGCCTGGACGAACTGCTTGCCCGAGAGGTTGACGGTGACCGCCAGGCTCTCGCTGGCCCAGGGGAGCGCCTGCCACTCCGCGAGCTGGCGGCAGGCCTCGCGCAGCACCCACCAGCCGATGGGCACGAGCAGCCCGGTGTCCTCGGCGACCGCGACGAAGCTGTCCGGGCGCAGGAGGCCGCGTCCGGGATGGTGCCAGCGCAGCAGGGCCTCGAAGGCGTCGATCTTGCCGTTGGTGAGCGAGATGATCGGTTGGTAGTGGATCTCGAACTCCGAGCGTTCGATCGCCAGCCGCAGGTCGGTCTCCAGCCGCAGCAGGGCCACCGCCCGGTCGTGCATGTCGCGGTCGAAGATGGCGTCCCGCGCCTTGCCGGAGCCCTTGGCGCCGTACATCGCGGTATCGGCGTCGCGCAGGACGTCCTCGGGACGCTCGTAGTCGCCGCCCGCGCCGAGGGTGATCCCCAGGCTCAGGGTGACGAAGACCTCGTGCCCCTGCACCTGGAAGGGCCGCACCATCTCGCGGTGCAGCCGCTGGGCGACCTGGACGGCGTGGTCGACGTCGGCCACCTCGTCAAGGAGGATGGTGAACTCGTCGCCGCCGAGGCGGGCCACGGTGTCTCCCGGACGCAGGCACGATTCGAGGCGGCGGGCCACCGCGATCAGCAGCTCGTCGCCGACGCTGTGGCCCAGGCTGTCGTTGACGTTCTTGAAGCGGTCGAGGTCGATGAAGAGGACGGCGAAGGTGTAGCTCAGGCGCCGCTTGGCGTGGACGATGGCCATGCCGAGGCGGTCCATGAAGAGGGCGCGGTTGGGCAGCCCGGTGAGCGGATCGTGGAAGGCGTCGTGCAGCAGGCGCTCCTCGGCCGCCTTGCGCGAGGTGATGTCCGACAGGGAGCCCGCCATCCGGTAGGCCTCTCCGGTCCCCTTGCGCACCGCGAGCCCGCGGGTGAGCACCCAGCGGTAGCCGTCGTCGCGATGGAGCATCCGGTGCTCGCTCTCGAAGTCCGCCGACTGGCCCAGGAGATGGGCCGAGATCGCCTGCCGGACCACCGGCAGGTCTTCCGGGTGGATGCGGCCGAGCCACTCCGAGGGAGCGTCGCCGATCTCGCCGTCCGCGAAGCCGAGCATGGCTTTCCAGCGCGGCGAGAAGTAGATCCGGTCGCTGTCGAGGTCCCAGTCCCAGATGCCGTCCTTGGCGCCGCTCACCGCCAGGGCGTAGCGCTCCTGGCTCTCCTGCAGCGCCATCTCGGTCCGCTTGCGCTCGATGGCGTAGCGGATGGCGCGGCCCAGCAGCCCTTCGTCGATCTCCTGCTTGATGAGGTAGTCCTGGGCCCCCTGCCGTACCGCCTGCACCGCCAGCTCCTCGTCGTCGACGCCCGTCAGCAGGATGACCGGCAGGTCCGGCGCCTGCCGTTTGATCCGCGTCAGGGAGTCGAGCGAGCCCGCCCGGGTGTCCGGCAGCGACACGTCGAGGAGGACGAGGTCCACCTTCTCCTGGTCGCGAAGGAATTCGAGAGCGGCGGAGACACGGTCGACGGCGGTGAGACGGAGGGGCTTGAGGGCTGTCTTGTCCAACAACCTGCGAATGAGGCGTGCGTCTCCCGGGTTGTCCTCCACCATCAGGAGGGCGATCGGTTCCCCAGTCGTCATCGTACAGCGACTCCAAGCATCGCAGACGGCGTGGATGCCATACCTGCGCGAGACGGCAAAAAGAATGGAAACAGGTGTTCAACTACGAATACCGACTGATCATAGCACACGACGTTCCGCAACTTTTCAATCAGCGGAAGATATGGGCAGGGTAAAGAAGAAGGCGGAGCCGCCGGAGGGCAGGGGCTTCGCCCAGATGCGCCCGCCGTGGCGCTCAACGATCTTCCGGCAGAGGGCGAGGCCGATCCCGCTTCCCGGGATTTCCGGATGGAGGCGTTTGAAGATCGTGAAGATCGACTCGGCCTCGGCGGGGGGGAGCCCGCGGCCGTTGTCGCGCACGGCGAAGATCCATTCCCGGGGACCCCGCTCCGCGGAGATGTGCACCCGCGGGGGCTCGCCGCCCCGGAACTTGATCGCGTTGCTGAGGAGATTCTGAAAAACTTGAGCAATCTGGTGGAGATCCCCCTCGATCTCCGGCAGGGGGGAGCTCTCGATGGTGGCGCCGCTCTCCTCGATCATCTCCTGCAGGTCGGCGAGCACCCGCGCCAGGACCGTGTCGGCCCCGGCGGTCTCGATCCGGCGCTCCCGGGTCTCGACGCGGGAGAGCGCCAGCAGGCTCTCGATCAGCAGGCGTAGCCGGCCCGCGGCGGCGGTGACGATCTCGAGGAGCTCACCTTCCTCGGCGCCCAGCTTGCCGGCCAACTCCTCCCCGAGCAGGCGGGTGTAGCGCTCCATCATCCGGACCGGCTCCTGGAGCTCGTGGGAGGCGATCGAGGTGAATTGCCGGAGCTCCTCGTTGCAGCGCTGGAGGTGCATCGACTGCCGGACCATCTCCTCCTGCGCCTGCCGGCGGGCGGTGATGTCTTCCACCAGGGCGTCGACGCGGGTCTCGCCGCCGGCGTGGACGACGGCGCCGAGCACCTGGATCCAGACCGTACGGCCGTCCGCCCGGTGCAGCCCCACCTCGCGCGCGGGCGGCCCCTGTGCCGCCGCGGCGGCGAGAGGCTGGAGGTCGAGCTGGGCCGCGCCGGCGGCGGTCTCGACGCCGAGGAGCTGGAGAAAGCCCGGGCTGGCGCTCAGCAGCCGTCCGTCGGGCGTCGCGCTGAGCACCGCGATCCGCCCCTGTTCGAGGAGCGAGCGCAGCGGCGACGGGTCCGCCGTGCCCTGGGACCTGGGGGGTTCCAGGGCCGTGCGCACCGCCAGCGGCAGCTTGAGGAAGCCGGCCGGCTTCTTGACCAGGTAGTCCACGGCTCCCAGGCGCAGCGCCCGGAGCGCGGTCTCCTCGCCGCCGGGACCCGTGAGCACGATCACCGGCACCCGGGGCCACTCCTCCCGGAGGAGGGTCAGCAGGTCGAGCCCGTCCGCCCAGCGCAGCCGCGGCTCGAGGATCACGAGGTCGAAGCTCCGCCTGCCGCAGGCCCTGGCGAAGGCCGGCGCGTCGGTCACCTCCTCGACGCCGGCCTCGGGCAGCTCCCGCGCGAGCACGAGCTTCACCAGCGCGCGATCGTCGGGATCGTCGTCGAGGAGCAGGACACGGAGGCGAGGCTCGGGAGTCGGCAAGGCTTCGGTTGCCGTAACCCGTGTCGGGATGCTTCTCCACAGGTCCGGTCGGCTAGAAACTACAGAAGAATCTGCGGATTCCCAAGCCTGTGATCTGTTTTATATCTGTCGATACAAAGGATCGCGCCGGTCACCCCGGCAGCGAGAAGGGCTGCGGGAAGAGCTCGGCGAGGGTCGTCTCCTGGCGGTCGCCGTGGACGTTGACCACCAGGATGGGGAGGTCCTTCGCGAACTCGATCAGGGTCTGCCGGCAGAGCCCGCAGGGGCGGGCCGGGGGGCTGGCGTCGGTCACCACGGCGACCGCCTGGGGGCGGCGGAGGCCGGCCGAGGCGGCGGCGGACATGGCGTTGCGCTCGGCGCAGATCGACAGGGCCGGAATACAGTTCTCGATGTTGGCGGCGGCATGGATCGAGCCGTCCTCCATCAGGAGGGCGGCGCCCACGGCGAAGTGGCTGTAGGGGGCGTAGGCGTGCTCGCGGGCGGCCCGGGCGGCGACGACGAGGGGTTCCCAGTCCATGGGGGAAATTTAGCACGAGCCCTCCCCCTGGAGGGCCGGGGTGATGAGGGCCCCGGTTGTGATACCGTACCCGCCCGCGTACGGGCTCTTTGCTTGCCTCCGGCGCAACACCCCCTTCATCCTTCAGGAGGAGCACGCTGTGGCCAGGACATACAATGATTTGACGCCGCCCGCCGACGGCCAGGTGATCGGCTGGCGCGAGGCGGAGGGCCGTCTGGAGGTGCCGGACCGGCCCATCATCCCCTTCATCGAGGGGGACGGCACGGGGCCGGACATCTGGCGAGCCACCCGCCGGGTGCTCGACGGCGCGGTGGAGAAGGTCTACAAGGGCTCCCGCGCGATCGCCTGGTTCAAGGTGCTGGCGGGCGAGGAGGCCTACAACCTCAGGAACGACTGGCTGCCGCAGGACACCATCGACGCCATCCAGGCCTACCGGGTGGCGATCAAGGGGCCGCTCACCACGCCGGTCGGCGGCGGCATCCGCAGCCTCAACGTCGCCCTGCGCCAGATCCTCGACCTCTACGCCTGCGTGCGGCCGGTGCGCTACTTCGCGGGGGTCCCCTCGCCGGTCAAGGAGCCGCAGAAGGTCGACATGGTGATCTTCCGCGAGAACATCGAGGACGTCTACGCCGGCATCGAGTGGAAGGCGGGGACCGACGAGGCGAACCGGATCATCGAATTCATCGCCGGCCTCGGCAAGAAGATCCGGCCGGGCAGCGGCGTCGGCATCAAGCCGGTCTCGGAATTCGGCAGCAAGCGGCTGGTGAGGAAGGCGATCCAGTACGCGATCGCCCATCACCGCAAGAGCGTCACCCTGGTCCACAAGGGGAACATCCAGAAGTTCACCGAGGGGGCGTTCAAGGACTGGGGCTATCAGGTGGCGCGCGAGGAAGAGGAATTTGCCGGCGCCACCCTCACCGAGGACGACGTCTGGAGCCAGCACAACGGCAAGGCGCCCGCGGGGAAGGTCGTGATCAAGGACCGTATCGCCGACTCGATGTTCCAGCAGGCCCTGCTGCGGCCGGACGAGTACGACATCCTGGCCACCACGAACCTCAACGGCGACTACCTCTCCGACGCCCTGGCCGCCCAGGTGGGTGGGCTCGGCATCGCCCCCGGCAGCAACGAGGGGGACGGCTTCGCGGTGTTCGAGGCGACTCACGGCACCGCGCCCAAGTACGCCAACCAGGACAAGGTCAACCCCGGCTCGCTGATCCTCTCCGGCGTGATGATGCTGCGCTGGCTGGGCTGGGGGGAGGCCGGCGACGCGATCGAGGCTGCCCTCGGCCGCACCATCGAGCAGAAGCGCGTGACCTACGATCTCGAGCGGCAGACGCAGGGGGCGACGCTCCTCAAGACGTCCGAGTTCGCGGAAGCGATCGTCGGCAACATCTAAAACCTTTTGAGGGAGAACCTCTGATGCGTTACAAAGTCACCGTGGTGGGCGCCGGCAACGTGGGCGCCACCTGTGCTCAATTGATCGCCCAGGCCGACATCGCCGACGTGGTGATGGTGGACGTGGCGGCCGACCTCGCCACCGGCAAGGCGCTGGACATGATGGAGTCGGCGCCGGTGCTCGGCTTCAACGCCCGGATCACCGGCGGCGGCGACTACGATCCCACCGCCGGCTCGCAGGTCTGCGTGGTCACCGCCGGCCTCGCCCGCAAGCCCGGCATGAGCCGCGACGACCTGATGGCGAAGAACACGGAGATCGTCTCGGAGGTGGTGCGCCAGCTCGTCTCGCGCTCGCCGGAGACGATCCTGATCATCGTCACCAATCCGCTCGACGCCATGTGCGAGGTGGCCCGCCGGGTCTCCGGCTTCCCCCGCGAGCGGGTGCTCGGCATGGCCGGCGTGCTCGACGCCGCCCGCATGCGCTGGTTCATCGCCGAGAAGCTCGGCGTCTCGGTGGAGGACGTCGACGCCTTCGTGCTCGGCGGCCACGGCGACACCATGGTGCCGCTGCCGCGTTACGCCACGGTGAACGGCGTGCCTCTGCCGCAGCTCCTGGACGGCGAGACGATCGCCCAGATCAACGACCGCACCCGCAACGGCGGCGCCGAGATCGTCAACTACTACAAGACCGGCTCAGCCTACTATGCCCCGGGCGCCTCGTCGTACGAGATGGTGAAGGCGATCCTCCTCGACAAGAAGAAGATCCTCCCCTGCGCCGTCTACCTCCAGGGGGAGTACGGCTACGACGGCCTGTTCATCGGCGTCCCCTGCCTGCTCGGCCGCGGCGGCATGGAGAAGGTGATCGAGCTGAAGCTGACGGTGGAGGAGAAGGGCATGCTCGACAGCTCCGCCAAGGCGGTGCGCGGGTTGGTGGAGGCGCTGCCGAAGGGTTGATCCATCGCGGGGCGGGGGCTAAAAAGAGGCCATCCGACGGATCCGACCGATCCGACGGATGAGACCGATGACGCCTCGATGGACATGGTGAGCTTCGGGCGGAGGGCCAAGCAACCTACAATAGGGGCTCGCCGTACCACCACCATGCGGAATCCACGCTTCCTCGCCCTCTGGTTGCTCGCCGGCATCGCCGGGCTGGTCCTGTTGGCCTGGGGGTTCCCGCGGGCGTTTCCGTTCGCCCCCCGACAGTGGACGGCGTCGCGGGCGGAGGCGGTGGACATCGCCCTGGAGCGCTTCCGGGACCTCGGCCCGCCGGTCAAGAGCCCCTACGTGGTGGCGCGCCTCGGCCAGGACTATTTCCTGGAGCGCCGGCTGCAACTCGCCGTGGAGCGGCGCGGCTGGGCGCCGGTCCGGGCCTCGCGGCTACCGGAGCAGATCCTCACCTGGGAGGTGTACGTTTATCCGAAGGACTCGCCGCGCTTCGAGTGGACCTACCGGGCCGAGCTCTCCCTCACCGGTCAGGTGATCTATCTCCGCAGGCATCTCGATCCCGAGGAGAGGATCCCCGCCATCTCGCCGCAGGAGGCGCGGACCCGCGCCGAGGCCTTCCTGAAGCGGAAGGGGTTCGACCTCGCCGGCTATGACGGGCCGGACCTCCGCAGCCAGCAGCTCGCCGGGCGGACCGACCTGTCCGTCCGCTTCCGCGACCGCCGGAACCCGCTGCTCGGGGGCGCCACCCACGGCGTCGAGGTCTACTTCGCCGGCAACCAGCTCACCGGCTTCGGCTACTGGCTGGACGATCCGGGGCAGAAGGCCCTCGCCGCCTCCCTGCAGAGCCTGAACCTGCTGAGCGTGCTCCGCGTGGTCTGGGTCTGCCTGCTCGCCGCCCTGCTGGCCTTCCCGTTCCTCAAGCGTTACCACGAGGGGGAGATCGGCGTGCGCCGCGGCGTCCAGATCTTCGGGCTGGTCCTGCTCGCGGGGGTGGTGACGGTGCTGCTCAGCAGCCGGGTGGATTCCGAGGGGAGCGGCTTCGGGCTCGCCTCGCGGCAGTTGAACACCTGGCTGGTCGTCCTTTTCGAGATGGTCTTCATGATGGTCCCGGCCGGGGTGCTCGCCTTCTTCGCCTGGTCGGTGGGGGAGTCGGTCTGCCGCGAGCGCTGGGGGCACAAGCTGGCGGCCTTCGACGCCCTCTTCCAGGGGGACCTGGCGAACGAGACCGTGGCGCGCTCGGCCTTCCGCGGCTGGATGGCGGGGCTGGCCGGCACGGGCGGGATCACGGTGCTGCTGCTCGCCCTCCGGCGGATGGGCGTGTGGGGGTTCTCCTCGACGCTGACCAGCGCCAGCACCCGGTGGCCGGGCCTGGACATCGTCGCCGGGTCGCTGGCGGTCGCCTTCCCGTTCCTGCTCGCCATCATCCTCTGGCTGCTGCCGGTGGCGGCCCGCCACCTCGGCAAGTGGGGGGGCTCGCTCGCCGCCGTGGTGGTGGGGGCCGTGGTGATCCCTCCCCTGCTGGTGGCCGCGCCGCTGAGCTGGACCACCGCCATCTCATTCCTCGCCTGCGCCCTGCTGGTGGGGCTCTTCCTGGGCACCGACCTGCTGACGGTGCTCATCGCGGGCCTCGTGCCGCACACCCTCCTCACGGCATGGCCCCTGCTGATGGCGGGGGATTCGAGCCTGAAGATCCAGGGGTGGATCGCGGTCGGGGTGCTCGCGGCGCCGCTCCTGGCCACCCTGCGGTATCTCGGCAGCGGCAAGGAGCTCAGCTACCGCTATGAGGACATCCCGCCGCACGTGCGGCGGATCGCCGAGCGCGAGCGCCAGCGGGTGGAGCTCGAGACGGCGCGGCGGATCCAGACCTCGATCCTCCCCGATCTCCCTCCGCGACTGGCCGGCGTGGACATCGCCCACGCCTACCTGCCGGCCTCGGAGGTGGGGGGGGACTTCTACGACGTGCTGGCCCTGGAGGACGGCCGGCTCGCCGTGGCGGTGGGGGACGTGGCCGGCCATGGCGTCTCCTCCGGGCTCATCATGTCGATGGCCAAGTCGGCGCTCGCCGTGCAGGTGACCTTCGATCCGGAGGTCGCGGCGGTGTTCAACACCCTGAACCGCACCGTCTACCAGACCGCCCGGAAGCGGCTGCTGGCGACCCTCTGCTACGCCCTGATCGACCCCCGCCGGCTGGAGATGGTCTACGCCAGCGCCGGCCATCTGTACCCCTACCGCATCAGCGCCACCGGCCGGGTGGATTCGCTGGAGTCGACCGCCTACCCGCTCGGTGTGCGCGGCCAGCTCCTGGTCGACCCCCGCACGGCCCGGCTCTCCCCCGGGGATACCCTCTTCCTGTTCAGCGACGGCGTGGTGGAGGCGCGCAGGGAGGAGAGCGACGACATGTTCGGCTTCGAGCGCCTGGAGGAGAGCCTCGCCCGCCACGCCGGCCGCGGCCCCGAGGGGCTGCGCGACGGCGTCCTCGCCGACGTGGCCCGCTTCACCGGCAACGCCCCGCGCGAGGACGACCAGACGATCCTGGTGCTGCGGCTGCCGTAGTATGCTTCGTCCACAATTCAGGCCAACCCGGCGGGCTCATCCGTCGCGCCTACAATAAAAGGAAACACGGTATGAAAACAACCCGTAGCCGCATCATCGTCGCCGTCCTTCTCTGCGCCGTTCTGGTCTCCGGCTTCCTCCTCGGCCGCGCCAGCGCCGACCAGCCGCATATGCAGGCCGCTCTGGAGCATCTGCGGGCCGCCAAGGCCGAGCTCGACAAGGCGGACCAGGACAAGGGGGGCCATCGGGCGCGGGCTATCCGTCTGGTCGACGACGCGATCAGTCAGGTGGAGAAGGGAATCCACTTCGACCGCAGGCATTAGGCCCCGCCGGTCCCGGCGGCTCTTCGCTGCTGTCGTGGGAGCCCATCATGCAGGAAGAGCCGCCTCTCTATTCGCGCCTCGCCGCCGCCTATGTCCGTGGCAAGCTGACGCCGGGCCCGGAGGCCCCGCCGCTCGACGCGCTGGGGGAAGCCGAGCTGCAAGAGATCATCCGGCTCGGCCGCGAGGAGGGGCTCCGGCTGCACCGCTTCAAACGCACCCTGGAGCTGGCCCGTGTCTCCCGGGTGCTCAAGGGGATGGCGCGCGGGTCCGCGTCGTCTACGTCGACGCGCCACCCGGCCTCGCCCTGCGGCGCAACCGCGAGCGGGCGAAGCCGGTGCCCGAGAGCGTCATCCTGCGCCTGGCCGGCAAGCTGGAGCTCCCGGACCTGACGGAGGCGCACCGCGTCGACTATGTGACGGCCGGTCTTACACCAGATCCCGCAGCACTACCGTCACCTCGCGAGACTCCTGGCCGGACCGCACCGTCAGCCGCACCCGGGTCCCGGGAGGAGACTCCTTGAAGCGGGTCCGCACGTCGGGGAGGATCAGCTCCCTCGCGGCCTGGCCGTCGACGGCCACGATCGTATCGCTGGCCTTGAGGCCCGCCTCGGCCGCCGGACCTCCGGCCGCCACGTCCATCACCTGAAAGCCCGCCTCCGCGCGGGTTGGGGGCGATCGGTTTCAGGCCCCCAGATACGCCGAAAGGGGCGGGAGATTACGGCTTTCCCTTCGCCTGTCCCCCCTTCGCCTCCGTGTCCACCCCGGCCTCCCGGAGGAAGCGCTCGGCGAGCTTGGGGGCGTCCCCCTCGAAGCCGTGGCCGCCGGGAGCTTCCACAAGGGTCGCCGCGCCCGCGGGGAGGCTCTTGCAGATGTTCTCCTTCTCCTCCGCGCCGTAGATGCACAGCACCTTGTACCCCTTGAGCCTGGGGATCTCGGCCGCCACGGGGAGCTCGGGGAGACGCGGACGCTTGCTGACCCAGCCGTCCGGAGGCATGTCGAACTGCGCGGCGGCGTCGGGACCGATCAGGGCGACCACGCCGATCTTGGAGCGCAGGTCGGCCGGCAGGCGGCTCACCATGTAGGGGACCACGTCCGCCCCCTGCGAGTAGCCGATGACGATCGCGCGGCTCTTGTGCCAGGCGGCGAGGTAGTGCCTGAGGATGCGGGCGAGGTCCTCCGAGGAGCCCTGCGGGGTGCGGACCTGCCAGAAGTAGCCGAGCGAGGAGAGCCCCACCACGGGCACGCCGCGCCCGGTGAGCTGGTTGCCCATCTTGCGGTCGAGCCCCACGAAGCCGCCGGAGCCGGTGACGATCACGGCCAGGGCGTCCTTCGCCGGTCCCTGGGATTCCACCTCGACCAGCGGCAGATCCTTGACGTCGCCGCGCGCGGCCATCTTCGCGTCCATCTGCCGCTGGTATTCGTCCAGGACGGCGAGGGCCTTGGGGAGCTGTTTCCTCCAGGCCTCCTGCGGCGCCACCCCCGCAGGGGCCGGAACGGGCTTGGCAGTGCCCACGGCCTTCAGGAAATCGGACGGGGCTCCGGTGGCGCATTTCAGGCCGGGGTGCTCGAGGAGGAGCCAGGGGTTCTGGATTGCGGGGTTGGGGAGCAGGCGGATCCCGGGCCCCTTCCAATCCAGGTCGGTCTCCAGGCCGTTGCCGCGCCGGAAGGGCTGGTCAGAGGCCAGCACCGCGCAGAAGCCGTCGCTCACCGCTCCGGCGAAGGTGTCGGAGGGGGACTCGGCGAGGGCGATGTAGGCCAGGGTGGCGCCGATGCCCGTCCCCACCAGGACCGGCTGGTGGTAGGCCTTCACCTCCGCCTCCTTCTGGCCGGCCTGGCTCAGCACCTCGAAGTTGACGGCGGGGTAGAGACGCCCCTGTCCGTTACCCGCCGTAGAGAAATAGTGGGGGGTGTCCACCTGGAAGACCAGGGAGCCGGCCGCCGCGAGCTCCTTGGCCATCGCGGCCTCCCGCTCGCCCGTCCCCTGGTCCCCCGAGAGGAGAAGGACTACCCGTTTGGGCTCCCCCTCGGGCCCGACGTAGGAGACGGTGCCAAACCGGCCAAGCTTGAAAGAGCCCTGCGCCGCGCCGGCCACTGCTGGCAGCAGGCCCAGAAGAAGACAAAAGATGGAGAAACGACGTGCCATTCTGTCACCTCACCCGTATCGGGGGCGGGGTTGGTGCAAGGAGTGAACCAGGGGGAGGAGCTGACTACGCCACCGTCTCCGCCGGCGCCGGGCTGGGCCAAGGCCTGGCGTGCTCCAGCGAGCCGCTCATCAGGACGGCCACGGGGCGGAGGGGCTCCACGTTCTCGCAGATGATCTTGATCGCCGAGGTGATCGGCACCGACAGCACCATCCCCCAGGGGCCCCAGAGCCAGCCCCAGAAGATCAGGGCGATCAGCACGAGAACGGGGCTCAGGTCGAGGCTCGACCCCATGATCCGGGGCTCGACGGCGTTGCCCATGACGAACTGAAGCACCGCGTTGAGGAGGGCGATCACAAGCGCCATGCCGGGCGAGAACTGGAGGAAGAGGAAGATCGTCGGCAGCCCCACCGAGATCACCGCGCCGACGCTCGGGATGTAGTGGGCGAGGAAGGTCAGCAGCCCCCAGAGCAGCGGGAAGTCGACCCCGAAGGCGGCCAGCAGGGCGGTGACGAGCGCCCCCACCACGAGGTTGAACAGCGTCTTGGTCACGATGTACCGGCGTATCCCGGCCTCGATGTTGCTCATCATCTCGCTGAGCCGTTCGGCCCTTTCCGGGGCCAGGGCGCGGCGGAGCTTCTGGGGGAATTCCTCGCTGCCCGAGAGCAGGAAGACCAGGAAGAGCAGGACCAGGAAGGCGTCGTTGAATAAGAGGACGAACGAGGTGAGGGTCGCCGCCGCCCAGCCGGCCACCGCGGTGCCCTTGACCGCCTCCTGCCAGTCCAGGCGCTGGACCTGTGCGTGGAGCAGCGGGACCGAGGCGAGCCAGCCGGAGACCCCGGCGAGCAGCCCCTGGAAGCGCTCCTGATACTTCGGCAGGGCGGTGGTGAACGCCTGGACACTGGAGTAGACCGCCGAGCCGAAGATCATCAGGCCGACCGACACCAGGACCAGGATCAGCAGGATCGAGAGGGCGGAAGGGACCCGCCGCCGCCGCAGGGCCTTGTTGAGCGGGCCGAAGATCCGCGACAGGAAGACCGCCACCACGAACGGCAGCAGGATCGGCTGCAGGATGTTGAGCACGAAGCCGACGGCGAAGAAGACCAGGATTCCCAGGAAGATCAGGACCAGCTTGCTGTCGCGCATGGCGGACCCTCGCAGCCCGTGGTTGAGATCGGAAAGACCGCCGGCCAGCGTAACACAGGCGCGGATCGGGGGCTCCGGCGCACAAGCTTGTGTGAAGGCCGAAACCTCTGGAGGAGGAAAACCGATGAGAAAGACGCTCTCCCTGCTGGTGCTCGCCGCCGTCCTCGCGCTCCCGGCCCATGCCAAAGTCACCCGCTATCTGACGGGCAACGCCGCCGACGTGGTCGTCCCCCTGGCCGGGCCGGCCCACGACTTCGGAGGGGGAGGGACCGACGTCGACGCGGCCCTCCAGTGGATCATCGACCAGGTGCGCGGCTGCACGAGTTGCTCGACCAAGATCGACGTCGTCATCCTCCGCTCCTCGGGCTCCAACGGCTACAACGACTACATCTACGCCATGAACGGGGTCGACTCGGTCGAGACCCTGGTGATCACCAGCGCCAAGGACTCCAACACCGCGGCGGTCGAGACGACGGTCAAGAACGCCGAGGTGGTCTTCTTCGCGGGTGGCGACCAGTGCGACTACGTGAGGTACTTCAAAGGGACCAAGGTCGAGACCGCCGTCGAATCGGTTTACGCCCGGGGTGGGGGAGTGGGGGGGACGAGCGCCGGCCTCGCGATCCAGGGGGACTTCTCCTACGACGGCTGCACCGGCTCGGCCCTGTCGAGCGACGCCCTCGCCAACCCCTACCACCGGACGATCACCTTCACCTACGACTTCTTCCACTGGGCCAACCTGCAGGGCACGATCACGGACAGCCACTTTGTGACCCGCGACCGCATGGGGCGGACCCTGGCCTTCCTGGCCCGCCAGATCCAGGACGGCAAGACGGCCACCGCCTGGGGCGTCGCCGTGAACGAGGCGACCTCGCTGGAGGTGGACAAGAACGGCCGCGCCACGGTGGTGGGGGACGGCCCCGCCTACTTCATCCTCGCCGATCATGCGCCGGAGGTCTGCCAGCCGGGGGTGCCCCTGACCTACTCCAACTACAAGATCTGGAAGGTCCTCCCCGGCGGCACTTTCGACCTCAAGAACCGTCCGTCGAACGGGTACTACCTGCGCAGCGTCAACAACGGGGTGATCGACTCGAACCCCTACTGAGCCCTCACCCCCGCCCCTCTCCCGGCCGGGAGAGGGGCGCTTCAGGTGGCATCCATCTCCGTATCGTTGCATAATCCAGCTCAAGAAATTTGAGGAGACCCTTGTGTCTCGGAGATTCGTCTTCCGTTTGACTTTGAAAGGGGGTAACAGAATGGGCAGAGGCACGCGTCTCGCGCTGGCCCTGGTGGCCGCGTGGTTGCTGGCGATGGTGTCCCTACCGGTCTGCGCGCAACAGCAGACGGGCGACCTGTACGGCACGGTGACCGACGATCAGAAGCAGCCGCTCCCCGGGGTGACCATCACCCTCACCGGCGTGGGGGCTCCCCAGGTGCAGCAGAGCGACGAGAAGGGGCAGTTCCGGTTCCTCAACCTGTACCCCGGGAGCTACTTCCTGCGGGCGGAGCTGGAAGGGTTCTCCACCATCGAGCGCCCGGACCTGACCATCAAGCTCGGCGGCAAGGCGAGCATCGAGATCACCCTCACCGGCGCCATCAAGGATGTCATCACGGTCACCGGCGAGGCTCCGCTCCTCGACGAGCGGCGGGTCACCCAGGGGACCAACGTCTCCACCGTCGAGCTCGACAAGGTGCCCACCGCCCGTGACCCCTGGTCCCTGCTCAGCCAGGCGCCGGGCGTGCTCGTCGACCGCATCAACGTCGGCGGCAACGAGAGCGGCCAGCAGTCCAACTTCCTGGGCGTGGGCTCCGGCTCGCGCGACAACACCTTCGCGGTGGACGGCGTGATCCTCACCGACATGAACGCGGTCGGCGGCTCGGCCACCTACTTCGACTTCGGGGCCTTCGAGGAGGTCCAGTTCACGGTGTCGAGCGCCGACGTCACGGTCCAGACCTCGGGGGTGACGATCAACCAGGTGACCAAGCGCGGCACCAACGAGTGGCGGGGCAACGCCCGCTTCCTGAACACGGACGGCAGCCTCCAGGCCAAGCCGGCCCTGCCGAACGGCAACAAGATCAAGTCGGTGCAGGAGTACGGCGCCGACGTCGGCGGCCCGCTGCTCAGGGACCACCTGTGGATCTGGGGCGCCTACGGCGTCAGCGATATCCGCAACATCGCCCAGGGCGGCCAGCTCGACAAGACCAAGCTGGAGGACTACAACGCCAAGCTCAACTTCCAGACCGGGCCGAGCAACTCGGGCGTCCTCCACTACTGGACGAACGACAAGCTGAAGTTCGGGCGCGGCGCCGGCCCCGACCGCGCTCCCGAGACCACGCACGACCAGACCACACCGCAGGACATCTACAAGGTCGAGGACACCTTCCTCGCCTCCTCCAACTGGTCGATCACCGGCCTCTGGTCGCGCGACACCGGCAAGTTCACCCTCGCCCCCGAGGGCGGGCTCGATCCCTTCATCATCGTCGACGCCGACGGCGTCCGGCGGGGCACCGACTACGACTTCAAGCAGGACGCGACGATCGACCAGGAGCGGCTCGACACGAGCTACTTCTTCAATACCGGCGGCGCTGGCCACGAGCTGAAGTTCGGCGGCAGCTTCCGCGAGCAGGAGAACCACTCGGTCACCGTCTGGCCGCACGGCAACCGGGTCTTCTCGGGCGACTACATCGGGCTGGACGAGGGCCTGGCGCTGGTCGAGTTCTTCCGCAACCGGAAGGTGAACATCCGCTCGGATTACGGCGCCGCCTGGCTGCAGGACACGATCACGCTGAACCGGCTGACGGCCAACGTCGGCGTGCGTTATGACCGCCAGTCCCTGAAGAACCTCCCCGCTTCCGACCCGGGCCAGACGGCGGCGCAGGGGCTGCTCCCCCCGATCGACTTCAAGGGGAACAGCGCCGGCGGGTTCAACTGGAACACCCTGGAGCCCCGCCTCGGCGTCACCTATGCCCTGGGAGACAACCGCCAGACGCTGCTGCGCGGCACCTTCTCGCGCTACGCCGAGCAGCTCGGCCAGCTCCCGCTGGCCACCCGCGTCAACCCGCTCGGCTACAGCTACGCCTACTTCTACTTCGAGGACGCCAACCACAACCTGATCCTCGATCCCGGCGAGGTGGGCTCGCTGCAGTTCGCCTACACCTACAACATCGATCCGGCCAACCCGGGGTCGGTGATCACGCCGAGCGTCAACGACCGCAACCTCGGGCCGACGCTGACCGACGAGCTCACCTTAGGCGTCGACCAGGGGTTCGGCGCCAACTTCGCGGTCGGCCTCAACCTGACCTACCGCAACATCCACGACATCCCCGAGGCCCGGTACTTCGTCGTCGACGAGTCGGGGAAGACGCGCCTCGCCACCCGGGAGGACTGGGTGCAGGCCGGCACCGTCACCGGCACGCTGCCGAACGGCCAGACCGTGACCAGGCCCTTCTACGATCTGAGGGATGGGCTCACCCCCACCGGCGGCACCTTCTATACGAACGGCGACCGGAAGCAGAGATATCTGGGGGCGACCCTCAGCTTCACCAAGCGGCTCGCCAACCGCTGGAGCGCCCGGGGGCACTTCACCTACAACGACTGGAAGTGGAAGATCGGTCCCCAATACCGGAAGTACAACGATCCCACCGACACTGTCACCGACCTCACGGGGTTCGCGGACGATCCCAGCGTCTACTTCGAGCGGTCGGGCGGCAACAAGGGGGACGTCTTCACCGGCTCCCGCTGGTCGTTCAACCTGAACGGGATCTACCAGATCGCGCCGGACCGCCCGTGGGGCTTCAACGTCGCCGCCAACGTCACCGGCCGCGAGGGGTACATCACGCCCCCCTACATCAAGAAGGGCGGCGCGGTGGGCAGCCGCCTCATCCAGCTCGCGTCGATCGACGAGTTCCGCAATCCCAACGTCTACGTGCTCGACGCGCGGATCGACAAGGACTTCCACTTCAACGACCTCAACCTGACCCTGAGCGTCGACGGCTTCAACCTGCTCAACGAGAGCTACGTGCTCCAGCGGGAGCGCAACGTCAACGCCGGCCGTTTCTACGAGGCCAACGAGCGGCTGAGCCCGCGGGTCTTCCGCCTCGGCGCGACCCTCCGGTTCCGGTAGGCGCGGGTCCATCGCGAGGTGAGAACGCCGGGGGTGACCCCGGCGTTTTTGTCTACTGCCGCGGCGCCGGCGCGGGCACGGCCGGAGGCGGCGTGGCCGTCGCGGTGTCGAATTTCAGCGTGCCGGGGGCGGGAGGCCAGGGGATCAGCAGGCCGTGGCCGATCCCCTGCGCCACCTGCGGGCCGTAGAGCTTGTCGACCAGGTGGAGGGCCACGTCGTAGCTGCGCGTTCCCCCCTCGGAGGTGAGGACCTTGCCGGCGTCGACGAAGCTGACGTTGATGCGGAGGTCGACCTTCGGGAAGGCCTGGGCGAGCCGCTTGTAGTCGTCCGGGAAGGTGGTGGCGGGCACGCCGTCGAGGAGCCCGGCCTGGGCGAGCACGAAGGCGCCGTCGCAGAGCGAGATCACGTGCCGCGCCTGGGAGGCCGTCCGCCGCACCCACTGGATCATGGCAGCGTTCTGGAGGTCCCGGTCCATGCTCCCCTTGGCGCTCGGCACGACCAGGATGTCGGCCGGCGGCGCGTTCTGGAAGGAGTAGGCGGGGGTGATCCGGATCCCCTCGAAGGTGGTGACCGGCTGGCCGTCCGGCGAGACGATGAAGGCCGCGATCCCCGGCTTGGCGTGGAAGACGGTGTGCTGGAACACGTCGTAGGGGGCCATCAGCTCCGAGTTGTAGACGCCGTCCACCGCCAGGAAGGCGGCCCGCAGCGGCCGGTCCGTGGGCAGGTTGGCGGCGGGAGCGGAGGCCGGGGGCGGCGCCACATCGCTGGTATTGCTGGTATCGCTGATGCCGGTCAGGTCCGAGGTCGGCGCTGGAGCGGGCTGCGGAGCCGGCGCCGGCGGAGGCGCGGCCGGAGGGGGCGCGGTCGAGGTCTCGGCCGGCGCTCCGCCGTTCGGCTCGGAGCCGCCGCAGGCGGTGAGGAGGGGGAGCGCCGAGAGCAGCAGCGCGGCGGCGGTCAGGGGGCGGAAACGGGGCATGGCGTCACCTCCAGGTCCAGGGGGCATTCTGTGAGGAGCGGTGCTCCTCAAGCAAGGAGCCGGCCAAGGACCATGAAATTCCATCCCCCCACCGGCTGTTTTCAGCCTTTGACGAGGATAGGACTACAATAGCCACCTATGCGCCCCCAGGCGCCTGACAAGGAGGTGCGAAAGTGCCCTACAGTGAGCTTCTGGTCCGGCCGATGCGCGAGGAGCTGTCGAGCGCCGGCGTGAAAGAGCTGCGGACGCCCGACGAGGTGGACGCCTTCATGAACGAGAAGTCCGGCACCGCGATGCTGGTCGTCAATTCGGTCTGCGGCTGCGCCGCCGGCATGGCGCGCCCGGGCGTGCGCCAGGCCCTCGACGGGGACCGCCGCCCCGACCGCGTCGCCTCGGTGTTCGCGGGCCAGGACCTGGAGGCCACCGCGCGCGCCCGGTCCTACATCCCCGACATCCCGCCGAGCAGCCCGTCGGTCGCCTTCTTCAAGGACGGCGAGCTGGTCTACTTCCTGCCGCGCCACCGCATCGAGGGGCGGGACGCGAGCTCGGTGGCCCGCGACCTGGCGCAGGTCTTCGCCGAGCATTGCGCGGTGCCGGCCAGCTAAATGGGCACCTTCCATCAGAACAAGGGTGAGCTGCACGGCATCACCGTGATCGTCGACACCACCGGCCCCGAGATCGTCGTGGGCCGGTGCGACGACATGGACGAGCGCGGCATCTTCCTCCACGAGGCCGACGTCCACCGCGACGGCGACGGCGGGCGCTCCAAGGAGGAGTACGTCCGCCGCGTCGCCCAGCTCGGCTTCTGGAAGAAGCACGACCACCTGATGATCCCGCGCGAGAAGATCGCCTCCGTAAGGCGGCTCGGCGAGGTCTGACCGGGGCTCACCCCATGAATTGGCTCTTCCTCGGCGCCCTGGGCGGCGCTCTGGCGGTCGTCGCCGGCGCCTTCGGGGCCCACGCGCTCGCGGCCCGTCTGGAGCCGCGGGAGCTGCAGCTCTGGGAGACGGCGGCCCGCTACCTCATGTACGGCGGCCTCGCCCTGGTGATGGTGGGGCTGGCGCGCCTGCACGGCCTCTCGCGGGGGATCGACGCCGCGGGGTGGTGCCTGCTCGCGGGGAGCGTGATCTTCAGCGGCACCGTCTTCGGGCTCGCCCTTGGGGGGCCGCGGGTGCTCGGGGCGGTCACTCCCATCGGCGGCACGCTGATGATCGTAGGATTCCTGCTCCTCGCCTGGGCCGCCTTGAAGTCCTGATATACGATGAGCCCGGCTCCGCCTTCCGGAGCCCGATTGCCTCGAACCTCACGGCCGGCCTCCCCGGCCTTTCCATCGTCTGAAGGAGAGAAGCGCGCAATGTCGAACGCGATCCTACCCCTCGCCGTGCCGGTCAACGAGCCGGTGCGTTCGTACGCTCCGGGCTCGCCGGAGAAGCAGTCTCTCAAGAAGCGCCTGAAGGAGATGTCGTCCGAGCAGATCGAGATCCCGCTCCTCATCGGCGGCAAGGAGGTGCGCTCGGGCGACGTCGGCCAGGCCGTCTGCCCGCACGACCACAAGCACGTGCTCGCCACCTTCCACCAGGCCGGCGCCGCGGAGGTCGAGGCGGCGGCGAAGGCCGCGAAGGAGGCCTGGCGCGAGTGGAGCGAGACGAGCTGGGAGGAGCGCGCCTCGGTGCTGCTGCGGGCCGCCGACCTGCTCGCCGGCCCCTGGCGCGACACCGTCAACGCGGCGACCATGCTCAACCAGAGCAAGACCGTCTTCCAGGCTGAGATCGATTCCGCCTGCGAGCTGATCGACTTCTGGCGTTTCAACCCCTACTTCATGCGGCACATCTACGCCGAGCAGCCGTGGTCGCACCCGGGGGTCTGGAACCGGGTGGAGTACCGGGCGCTCGAGGGGTTCGTCTTCGCGGTGTCGCCGTTCAACTTCACGGCGATCGGCGGCAACCTGCCGACCTCGCCGGCCCTGATGGGCAACACCGTGCTGTGGAAGCCGGCCTCGACCTCGGTGCTCTCCAACTACTACGTCATGAGGTGCCTCCAGGCGGCGGGGCTGCCGGACGGCGTGATCAACTTCATTCCGGGCAAGGCGTCCAAGGTGGGCGATCCGGCGCTCGGGCACCCCGAGTTTGCCGGCATCCATTTCACCGGCTCGACCCCGGTCTTCGAGGCGATGTGGCGGACGATGGCGGAGAACATCCCCAAGTACCGCTCCTACCCGCGGATCGTGGGCGAGACGGGGGGCAAGAACTTCGTCTTCGCCCACCCGTCGGCCAACGTCGAGGCGTTCGTGACGGCGGTCGTCCGCGGCGGCTTCGAGTACCAGGGGCAGAAGTGCTCGGCGGGCTCGCGCGTCTACGTCCCCAAGTCCCTGTGGGGGGCGGTGCGCGAGCGGCTGCTCGACGAGATCGGGCGGATCAAGATGGGCTCGCCCATGGACTTCCGCAACTTCATGGCGGCGGTGATCGACGAGCCCTCCTTCGACCGCATCATGCGCTACGTCGACCACGCGAAGGATTCGAGCGAGGCCGAGATCCTGACCGGCGGCAACGGCGACAAATCCGAGGGGTACTTCATCGAACCGACGGTGGTGCAGACCACGAACCCGCGTTTCAAGCTGATGCAGGAGGAGATCTTCGGCCCGGTGGTGACGCTCTACGTCTACGACGACGCCCAGATCGCCGAGACCCTGGAGCTCGTCGACACCACCAGCCCCTACGCGCTGACCGGCGCCATCTTCGCCGAGGACCGCAAGGCGGTCGACCACCTGACGAGGGTGCTGCGCCATACGGCCGGCAACTTCTATATCAACGACAAGCCGACCGGCGCGGTGGTGGGGCAGCAGCCCTTCGGCGGTGCCCGCGCCTCGGGCACCAATGACAAGGCGGGCTCGCTCGCCAACCTGATGCGCTGGACCTCGCAGCGGGCGATCAAGGAGACCTTCGTGCCGGCGAAGGACTTCCGCTACCCGTTCATGGGCGAGGAGTAAGAACCCAAAAAGGAAGCGCCGCGACCCCGGGCCGGGATCGCGGCGCGCCGTTCGATCCCGGAGCTAGCGGTTGGTGCCGCTGGTGCCGGTCGAGCCCATGGTGCCGGTGGCGCCGGACGTGCCTGAGGTGGAGCCGGTCGAGCCGGAGCTGGCGCCCAGCGAGCCGGTGCTGCCGGAGGCCTGGGAGGCGCCGGTCGAGCCGGAGGTGCCCGACGTCGAGCCGGACAGGCCGCTCGAGCCCGAGGTGCCGGTGGCGCCCAGCGAGCCGCTGGACGAGCCGGAGGTCGAGCCCAGCGAGGAGCTGCCGGACGAGCCGGACGCCTGCTGCGAGGAGGACGAGCCGCGGCTCTGGTCGTTGTCGCGGTCGCGGTTCTCGCCGGTCAGCCAGCCGAGGAAGCCGCCCCGGTGCTCGCCTTCGCGCGACTCGACGCGCAGGTGGTTGTGGACCTCGCGGACGCCGGGGAGATCCTCGACCGCGTCCTCGGCCATCTTCTTCTCGCGCCGGCTGCCGACGGTGCCTTCAAGGGTGATCTCGCCGTTGTCGACGCGTACCTGGACGTTCGTGGCGTCGATCTCGCCGTGGCGGGTCAGCAGGTCGCAGACGTCCTCACGGATGCGGTCGCTGGAGCGCTGATAGCCCTGCGGTCCGCGGCCGCTGTACGGGCCCTGGCCCAGGCTGGAGCCGCCGCCGTAGCTGCCGGTCGAGCCGGTCGAGCCGTAGCCGCCCATGGAGCCGCCGTAATTGCTCCCTGTGCTGCCGCCGGAGTAGCCGCCGGTCGAGGAGCCGCCGCCGTAGTTGCCGCCGGAAGTGCCGGCGTTGCCGTAGCCCTGGCCCTCGCGGCCGTATCCGCCGCCGGAGTAGCCGGTGCTGGACTGGCCGCTGTAGCTGCCGCCGGTGCGGCCGTAGTCGCCGCCGCCGAAGCCGCTGCCGCCCTGGGAGTAGTCGCCGCCGGAACGGCCGCCGGTGTAGCTGCCGCCCTGGTAACCGCCACCCTGGTACCCGCTGCCGCGGCCCCAGTCCTGGCCGCGTCCGGAGGAGTAGTCGTTCTGATTGCCGGTCGGCCGCTCCCAGCTCGAGCCGCGCTCGCCCGAGCCGTAATCCCGGGCGCCGTAGCCCTGGCCGCCCTGATTGCTCATGCCGCCTCCCCAGCGGCCCTCGCTCCCGCGCCCCTCGCCGTAACCGCGGTCGCTGCTCTCAGAGCCGCGGCCGCCCAAGGAGCTCTCCGACCCCTGCGAGCTGCCCCAGCGGCCCTGCTCGGAGCTGCGGTCGCTCCCCCAACTGCGGCCCTCCTCATAGCCACGGCCGCCGCGCTCCTGCGCTCCATATCCACCCTGGCCCTGGCTTCCATAGCCGCGATTCCCTTCCTGCTCCCACCCACGGTCGCGGTCACGGTAGCGTTCTTCGTTGTTCCTGTAGTCGCGGTCGGCCATGAGGCACCTCCTGGTTGTGTTGTAACTTGTACTCGCCGACGAGCATCGTCGACGGGCGACACGCTGTTTTCTTGGGGCGCGGCGGCGCGTCCGCCGCTACCCCCTGAAAAATGAGCAAGATGGGTGCCAAAAACCTCACCCCTGGCCCCTCTCCCCCTCCCGCCCTCACTGGGAGAGGGGAACCTGGAAGGCGGTTTTCTCATCTCATCCGACGGATCGGACGGATCCGACCGATCCGTCGGATCTAACCGGGGTGATGAGGGCTCGGGTGGGGGTGGGGCCCTTACCCCACCGGCTGCAGATCGGCGAGAAGCCGTTGCCAGGAGGCGGTCTCGAACGGCTGGCTGTCGAAGGTGCGGTCGGGCGCCGCCAGGAGCGCGGGCGGCGGGGTGGGCTTGCCCTGCGAGTAGATGGCGCCGGACCAGCTCTTGCCGCCGTTCTTGGTGATGTAGAAGTAGTAGCCGAGCCGGGGGGCGTTGGGGCTGGCGTCCTCGTCGAGGCGGAGGATCAGCGTGCCGTGCCCCTCGTCGTTCATCGAGAAGGAATCGAGCACGGCCGCCTTCGAGATCTTCTGGAGAGAGCCGCGGACCCGCCAGCTCCGGCCGCTGTTGCCGCTGGAGACGATCTGGAGCACGCCGGTGCTCCCGACGGTGATCCCCCACACCTCGTCCCCCGAGATCGCCCGGCCCACCCAGACCCAGACCGTGTTGTGGAGCTCGTCCGGAAGCTGGATCAGCCGCCAGACGCCGTCCCGCGCGGAGACGAAGACCCGCGGGTCCTGCTCCTGGGCGTTGCCGCTGCGCGTGAACACCAGCGCCGGGCGGTTCCCCTGGCTCTGGAAGGCGAAGATCGGCACCGACTGCGCCAGGGTCTCCTGCGGCAGCCCGTTGTTGTCTTGCCCGATCCCTGGGAGAGAGACGAGCATCATCCCCGCCACCGCGAGAGCTACGGCAAACCTCGTCGATGGAACCATGTCTGGGCTACCTCCGTCTGAAGATTCGAGGACACCATGATCCTACATCCATCCGTGCCATACTGGCCCTACTTTCTTCGGGAGACGGCGATGCGGCGATTTCTGATCCTGGCGGTAGCGGGTCTCGTGCTGAGCGCAGGCGGTTGCAAGAGGGAGATGCCGGAGGAGGAGCGGCCGGCGGGCGTCGTGGACGTCAGCTCCAATCCGACTCCAGGGTTCGCCACGCGAGGCGCGGCCCCCTCCGCGCAACCGGCCGCGCCGCCTCCGGAGAAGAAGGCCCCGGCGATCCCGAGGAAGCTCCTGCGCACCGTCGACCTCCAACTGGAGGTGAAGGATTCCCGCGAGGCGGCGAAACGCGTCGAGGGGCTGGTCAACCAACTGGGAGGGTACGTTTCATCCTCGAATACCCAGCGCCAGGGCGAGCTCTTCGTCTACACGATGACCTTGCGCGTGCCGGCCGACCGCCTCGACCAGGCGCTCAACACCTTCCGCTCGTTCGCCGTCCGCATCAACCGCGAGCACCAGCAGGTGGAGGACGTCACCGAGCAGTACGTCGACCTCGACGCCCATCGCCGCACCCTGGAAGCGACCGAGCGCGAGCTGGCCGCCCTGCTCGCCGAGTCGCGCCAGAAGGGGCGCAAGGCCGACGAGATCATGGAGATCTACGAGAAGCTCACCGAGATCCGCACCCAGATCGAGCAGATCCAGGCCCAGCTCAACAACTACGACAAGCTCGCCGCGCTCTCCACGATCAACCTCGAGCTTCTTCCCACCGAGTCGGCCAAGCCGGTGGCGGACACCTCCTGGCACCCCTCGGACACGGTCCGCACGAGCATCCGCAATCTGATCGACTTCCTGCGCTGGCTGATCGACTTCCTGATCTACACGGTGATCGTGCTGCTGCCGGTCTTCCTGGTGATCGCGGTGGCCGTGGTGATCCTGCGCTGGCTCTGGCGCCGGTTTGGACGGTCGTTCAGGCGGAGCCCGATACCGCCTCCGCCACCACCTCCGCCAGGTGGAGGGCCCGCCGCCCCGTGAGCTGGCGGATCTGCTCCCGGCAACTGAAGCCGTCCGCCAGGAGCAGCGCGTCCGGGCCCAGGGCGCGGAGAGCGGGGAGGAGGGCCCGGCCGGCGACCGCGAGCGAGACCTCATGGTGCTCGGCCTCGAAGCCGAAGGCGCCGGCCATGCCGCAGCAGCCCGCGTCGAGGACCTGGACGTCGAGGCCCATCCTCACCAGGAGCTCGCGGTCGGCGCTCATCCCCATCACCGCCTGCTGGTGGCAGTGGCCGTGCACCACCGCCCGGCCGCTCCGTTTGGGAGGCTCGAACCCCTCCCGGACCAGGAATTCGGCGAGGGTGAAGGTCTGGCTTGAGAGCCGCCGGGCGGCCTCGTCCTCCGGGAACAGGTTGACCAGCTCGTCGCGGAACACCGCCACGCAGCTCGGCTCCAGACCCACCAGGGGGAGCCCGGCCGCGATCTCACGTCCCAGCGCCTCCAGGATCCGCCGGAGCTGGCGCCGGGCGAGGTCGAGCATGCCGAAGTCGTAGAGCGGACGGCCGCAGCAGAGCACCCGTCGAGGGATCGCCACCCGGTGCCCGGCCGCCTCCAGGACCCGCACGGCGGCCTCCGCGATCTCCGGATGGAAGAAGTTGGTGAAGGTGTCCGGCCAGAGCAGGACGGTGGGGGACCCGGTCCGCGGAGCGAACCCAGCCCTGAAGGTCCGGCCCGCGAACGAGGGAAGGTTGCGATCGGGATGAATGCCGCCGAGCTTCTTCAGGATTCCTGAGAGCGGACCCTGCGTCAACCCGTTCGCCAGCCCTGGAAACCGCGAGGCCAGCCGGGCCCACCAGGGGGCCAGCCCCAGGGCGTAGGCAGTCCGCGGGCGCGGCTTCCCCTGGTAGAAGTGATGGAGGAATTCGGCCTTGTAGGTGGCCATGTCGACGCCGGCTGGGCACTCCGACCGGCACCCCTTGCAGGCCAGGCAGAGGTCGAGCGCCTCGCGCACCTCCTCGCTGCGCCAGCCGTCGCGCACCACCTCCCCCTCCAGCATCTCGAAGAGGAGCCGGGCCCGGCCGCGCGTGGAGTGCCGCTCGTCGCGGGTCGCCTGATAGCTGGGGCACATGATCCCGCCCCCGTCCCGCCGACACCGGCCGACCCCCACGCAGCGGGTCACAGCGCGGGAGAAGCTCCCGGAATCCCCGGGATATCCGAACGCCACCGGCGGATCGTCCAGCCGGAGCGGCGGCCGGAGGTCGGCGTCGAGCGGGTAGGGATCGACCTTCTTGCCCGGGTTCATCCGGTTTCCGGGGTCCCAGATCGCCTTGAACTCGCGGAAAGCGGCCACCAGCTCCTCGCCGAACATGCGGGGGAGGAGCTCGCCGCGCTGCTGGCCGTCGCCGTGCTCGCCGGAGAGGGAGCCGCCGTAGGACACCACCAGGTCGGAGGCCTCCTCCATGAAGGTCCGGTAGGTGCGGATCCCCGCCGCGCCGCTGAAATCGAAGTTGATGCGGGCGTGGAGGCACCCCTCCCCGAAGTGGCCGTAGAAGGCCCCTCCGTAGCCGTGGCGGGCGAGCAGGGCCAGGAGATCGCGGAGATACGGGGCGAAAGCCTCGGGCGGCACCGCCGAGTCCTCCCAGCCGGGCCAGCCGTCGCCGCCGAGGCGGGGATCGCGCGAGGTCGTCGCCACCCCGGCCTCGCGCACCTGCCAGATCCTCGCCTGCTCGCCGGGAGATTCCACCAGGACGGCGCCCGGGCCGGACGCCAGCCGCCACGCCCGCTCCACCGCCTCCTCCCGGGTCTCGCCGCCGAATTCGACCATCAGCCAGGCGTTCCCCGGCGGCAGGAGGGCGAGCGTCTCGCGATAAGACCGGCGGACGTAGTCGTTGTCGACGAGGAAGCGGTCCATCCCCTCCAGGCCGATCGGCTTCGCCTGGAGCACCTCCGGGACGCTCTCGGCCGCCCGGACCACGTCCTCGTACCCCAACACCACCAGCGCGCGGACCTTGGGCGCGGGGTGGAGGCGGACGGTGGCTTCGAGGAAGGTGACGCAGGTCCCCTCCGTGCCCGCCAGGGCGCGGGCCACGTGGAAGCCCCGTTCGGGGAGGAGATCGTCCAGGTTGAAGCCGGAGACCCGCCGGGAGAGACGGGGGAAGCGCTCGCGGATCAGCCCGGCGTAGCGGTCCCGCAGCTCCCGCAGGCGGCGGTAGATCTCCCCCCGCCTCCCCCCGGCGCGCACGATGCGGTCGATCTCCCCCTCGGGCGTCGCGCCTACCCGCAGCCGCAGGCCGTCATAGGTGAGCACCTCCAGCTCCTCGACGTTGTCCGAGGTGCGGCCGGTGGTGAGGGAGTGCACGCCGCAGGAGTTGTTGCCGATCATCCCCCCGACCGTGCACCAGGCGTGGGTGGCGGGATCGGGGCCGAAGGTGAGCCCGTGCCGGAGCGCCGCGCCCCGCAAGTCGTCGAGCACCGTGCCGGGGAGGACCCGGGCGAGGCGCCGCCCGGGATCGACCGCCACCACCCCGGTCAGATGGCGGGAGGCGTCGATCACCACCGCCACGTTGCAGCACTGCCCGGCCAGGCTGGTCCCCGCCCCCCGGTGAACGATCGGCGCCCCGTGCCGCCGGCAGGCCGCCACCGCCGCGATCAGGTCCTCGGTATCGAGGGGGGTGACCACCCCGATCGGCACCTGCCGGTAGTTCGAGGCGTCGGTGGCGTAGAGGGCCCGGGACCCCGAATCGAAGCGGACCTCCCCGCGCACGGAGCGGCGGAGATCGTCCTCCAGAGAGCGGGCGTCGCCGGGCCAGATCACGGCGGAAAGAGTACCCCAGGCCGGCCACCCCGCGCCCGTAGTATCATCGAGACAAATCCTGAATCCAAGGAGATCCGATGGCGGGCAGAATCCTCGAGATCACCCTGAGGTCGTTGGCCGTGCAGAAGAACGGCGAGGTGACGCGCCCGGACGGGCAGAACCAGCTCACGGTCTCGCTGATCTATCCGTACCCGGGCAAGCCCACGGTCACCACCTCCCGCCCGCTCACGCTCGGCGAGGGGACGGCGATCGACTACGACGCCGCACCCTACACCTACGCGGACCGCATCCTCCTCAAGGAGAAGGTGATGGGGCCGACGATGCTGGTCGTCCAACTGACCGACGTCGAGATCCCCTCCAAGGTGACGAAATTCATGACCGGCCTCTTCTCGTCGGTCTTCTCGACGGCCATGGGCCTCTTCGCCCCCGGCGGCTCCAACCTGATCCTCGCCGCAGCCACGCATTCGGCCGCCGCCCTGGAGCTCGACGCGCTGCAACTGGCCGGCGGAGAGCAGCTCTACGTGATCGGCGCGGCGTCCCTGGAGATCGACAGCGCCAACCTGCCGGCGAATCCGGTCACCCTGCCCCTGACCGTTCCCCGCGACGTCAACCGCGACAAATTCGTCTTCCCGCCGGGCAGCGGCAAGCCCATTAAAAAAGAGCAGCTCATTCTCAAGGCCGGTCAGCAGAACGGATCGATCACGTTCGGAATCCGCGAGCTCTGATCAGGAGGTATCTATGGATTTGACATTGCTGGACGTCGCCATCGGCATGGTGATGATCTATTCGCTGCTGAGCCTCATCTGCTCGACGATCAACGAGGGGATCTCCTCGTTCTTCGCCCTGCGGGCGGCGACCCTCAAGAGCGGGCTCGAGAACCTGCTGGGATCGAGCCTGGCGAAGGACGTTTACGATCACCATCTCGTGCAGGGCCTGGTGCAGCAGGATATCCTGGTCAAGTGGAAGCGCAAGCCGTCCTACATCCCGACGCGCACGTTCGTGCTGACGCTGCTCGACACCCTGGGCAACGGCTTTCCCAAGACGGCGGACGACGTGCGCCTGGCCGTCCAGAAGATCCCGGACGCCAAGATCCAGCGCGCCCTCCTCACCCTGGTCGACGACGCGCAAGGCGATCTGGACAAGATCAAGAAGAATTTCGGCGTCTGGTTCGATCACTCCATGGACCGCGTCTCGGGGTGGTACCGGCGCAAGGTCCAACTGATCATCCTGGTTCTCGGCATCCTGACGAGCTTCGGCATCGGAGTCGACACCATCGCCACGGTGAAGCTGCTGTGGGGTGATTCCGTCTTGCGGAGTGCCCTGGTGGCCGCCGCGCAGGCCGAGGTCGCGAAGAAGCAGCCGCCGCCGCAGACCGCGGCGCAGGTGGCCGCCGCGCCCGCCGCGCCGAATTTCGATCAGGTGGGAAAGAACCTGAAAGATCTCCAGAGCCAGTTCTCCTCGCTGGAGATTCCGACCTATCCCCCCAACGGCATCTGCGCGGAGTGGAATACCGTCCAAAAGCCCAGGCCCTGCCCGAAAGGCTGGTGGAGCCTGCTCACTTTCTGGCTGCGCCGCCACTGGCTGGGCTTCATCATCACCTCGGCCGCGCTCTCCCTCGGCGCCCCGTTCTGGTTCGACCTCCTCAACAAGCTGGTGAGCATGCGCTCCGCCGGCCAGAAACCGGTGCCGGAGGCGGCGGTGATTCAGGCGCAGGGGCAGTCGTAAAAGGAGCGGGCCGGCCTCGCCCCGCCCGGGATTTCAATCCCGGGCGTCGGCCCGGGGGATATAATCCCCCGCCTGGATCGGGAGGAGCGGCGATGAACGGCGGCGACAAGATCGCTTCGGTGCTGGTGGAACGCGGAGTGCGGTTCCTCTTCACCCTCTGCGGCGGGCACATCTCACCCATTCTCGTGGGCGCCAAGCACCGCGGCATCCGGGTGGTGGACGTCCGCCACGAGGTGGACGCCGTCTTCGCCGCCGACGCGGTCTTCCGCCTCACCGGGGTCCCCGGCGTGGCGGCGGTCACCGCCGGCCCCGGCGTCACCAACACGATCACCGCGATCAAGAACGCGCAGCTCGCCCAATCGGCGGTGGTGCTCCTGGGCGGCTCCGCCGCGACCCTGCTCAAAGGCCGGGGCGCGCTCCAGGACATCGACCAGATGCCGCTCGTGCAGCCGCACGTCAAGTGGGCCGCCTCGGCCTCGACCGTGCGCGAGCTGGTGCCGCTGCTGGAGAAGGCCTTCGACGTGGCCCGCTCCGGCGTGCCCGGCCCCGTCTTCCTGGAATGCCCGATCGACCTCCTCTACGACGAGCCTCTGGTGCGCCAATGGTATGGCGCGAGCTCCAAAGGGGGAGGGCTGGCGGGGAAGGCCCTGCGCCTCTATCTCAACCGCCACGCCGCGAAGATCTTCGCCGGAGCGGACCGGGTCTCGCCCTCCCCGGCGCCCGACATCCCGCCCCCGCCGCCCGAGAAGGGGGACGCCCGCAAGGCCGCGGACCGTCTCCGCAAGGCCAAGCGCCCGGTGCTGGTGCTGGGGGGGCAGGTGCTGCTCTCGTCCCCCACGCGGGAGAAGGCCGAGGAGCTGGCGAAGGCCATCGCGAGCCTCGGCGCGCCGGTCTATCTGGCGGGAGGGGCCCGCGGCCTCCTCGGCCCCGGCCATCCCCTTCAGCTCCGCCACAAACGCCGGGAGGCGCTGCGCGAGGCGGATCTCGTCCTCCTCGCGGGCATACCCAACGACTTCCGGCTGGATTACGGAAAGCACATCAGCCGCAAGGCCTTCCTGATCTCGGTGAACCGGAGCGAGACCGACCTGCGGATGAACCGCAAGCCGGACCTGGGAGTCCTCGGCGACGCCGGAATCCTGCTCCGCCAGATCGCCGGCATCCTCTCCGGCACCGGCACCCGCTGGGAAGACTGGCTGGGCACCCTGCGATCTCGCGACGAAACCCGCGAGCTCGAGATCGAGCGCCAGGCCGCGATCGTGGGGGAGAGGGTCAACCCCGTCGAGCTCTGCCGCGAGATCGACCGCCATCTGGCCCCCGAGAGCGTGATCGTGGCCGACGGCGGAGACTTCGTGGCCACCGCCGCCTACACCTTGAGCCCGCGGGCCCCGCTCTCCTGGCTCGACCCCGGAGTCTTCGGAACCCTCGGAGTGGGAGGAGGCTTCGCCCTCGGAGCCAAGCTCTGCCGTCCGGACGCCGACGTCTGGATCATCTACGGAGACGGCTCCGTGGCCTACAGCCTGGCCGAGTTCGACACCTTCGTCCGCCACAACCTGCCGGTGATCGCGATCGTAGGCAACGACGCCGGCTGGACCCAGATCGCCCGCGAGCAGATCGAGATCCTGAAAGACGACGTCGGCGTCGTGCTCGCGAGGACCGACTACCACAAGGTCGCCGAAGGCTACGGCGGCCGCGGTCTCCTGCTCGAGCGGACCGAGGACGCGCCGGCCGTGCTCGCGGAAGCGGTGAAGATCGCCCGGGGTGGCGCGCCGGTGCTGGTCAATGCCCAGCTCGACAAGACGGAGTTCCGGAAGGGGTCGATTTCGATGTGAGGGGGGCGGCCCGGGCGTTGGTATGGCCTTCAACCCCGGGCGGGGCGAGGCCGCATTCTTGACCCCGGGGCCTGGGCGTTGGTATCATCACCAACATGCGGGCGCGCGAGCTGTTCAACCGTCGCGTCGTGCTTTTCGAGAATGCCTTTGCCGAGCTCGTCGTCTGGGAGCTTCCACAACCTCTGCGGGGCAGCGCGCATGGATACAAGTACCGCTTGGCCTTCGTGGTGGATGACGAATGCGTGCTACGGTATGACAATGAAGCGGGCAAGGGAGACCACAAGCATATCGACGCCAAGGAAGTGGCCTATGCTTTTTCGACGGTCGAACGGTTGGTGGCCGATTTTTTTCACGATGTGACGAGGTGGAGCGATGAGAACCCTAACGCTTGACGTGCGCCCGCTGGCGGAGACTCTCACCGACTTCGTGCAGGCTTGGAAGACCGGCAAGGCGTCTTCACCGCGCATCAGCTTCGAGTCTCCGGCCCTGCTCTTCAAGGTGCTCACCGGCAAGCGGTGGGAATTGTTGAACGCCCTGACCGGCGCTGGGCCGGTAACGATCCGCGAAGCCGCCAGGCGCTTGGCGCGCGACGTGAAGTCAGTGCATGGCGACGTCCATGCATTGCTGAAGGTCGGCATCCTCTCACGAACGGAGGATGGCCGTATCGTGTTTCCGTTCGACAACGTGCACGTCGACTTCAAGTTGAAGGCGGCATGAAGGCCGCCGGGCTCGGGTGAAGCGGCTCTCCTTTCTCGTAACTCTACCTCCCCCCACCCCGTCGGGGCGAAAAGAACTGATCCCGCAGCCTCCACACCGCCTGCATGTCCAGCCGCTCCCCCTCGAAGACGATTTGGAAGTTTTTCTTGCCTTCCTGGTCCTTGAGATAGCGCGTCACCTCGTCCTTCCGGTCCTTGAGATAGCGCGTCACGTTCATCCAGCGGATCGTTTCCTCGCCGCTCTGTTCCTCCGTCTGGCGAGTGACGAGATATAAGTCCACGGGCTGGTTGATCCAGTAGTCCAGATGGCGCTCGTTTTTTACGTCGAAGACTTCGCGGCCGTCGCGCCGGCGTGTCCGCAAGTAGGAATTGCCGCTCTTGAGCTGGACGTAGATTTTCTGGCCGCTCGCCCGGCCGTCGTCATCCTTGAATTCCACCTCGCCATCAATGCCGTGGTCGAACATCGTCTCAACTGGGCGGAAGACCTGATTGGCCTCGCCACAGACTGCCATCATGTGGCCGATCAGGATCTGCTCCAGTGCCTGAGTGTCCAGCTTTCGCATCGCTGTCTCTTCCATAGATAGAATTTTTTGAGCGACCTGATCGCTCTTGAGCCACCGCTCGATGTGGTCAATCAGCTCGACTTCCGTCCTGCACTTCTGGCAAACAATGGTCTCCTGCCCCTCGTCCAGTAACTCACGAATTAGCTCTAGATCCTTGAGAGGGCGTCCGCACCCACAGCATACGTACCGCCGATCGCGCGTCACATCACTGGCATATTTGTCCAGGTGACGGTGGACGTACTCGATGAAGATCACCTTGAGCTCGTCCGGCGTCTTCACATCGAAGAACAGACTGATCGTCGCCTGACCTTCGCCTTGCCGGTTATCGATCTTCAAGCCCAGCAGGTGCCCCTTGCTGGATTGAAGCTCCGCCGCATTGCGCCACAGTTCCTTGTGCTTGAGTTCCTGGCTGTACCACAGGCGTACTACCAGGGTGGTCCAGACCGTCTGCACTCACCGCTGAAGGTGTAGGAGACGAAGACGTCGGGTTCCCACGGGATGTCCTTCTCCCGCCGGTACTGGGAAGGAAATACCAGATGCCGCCCTTGCGGCGTGTCTTCGGCGATGCACAGCGAGTGGTCAAGGAAGGTTTGGACTAGGGCTCGCAGCAGTAGCTCCTCGTCAGGGCGGCTCAGCCGGTCGATTCCGGTGAAGTCGAAATTCGGCCCGTAGATGTCCGCTTCGGAGACGCTGCCGATCTCGTCCCGGTGGGCGCGGGCTGCGCGAATGACCGCCCCGGCGTAGCCGTTCAGCAGATCCGGACGGAGCAGCACCAAGTCGCCGAACTTCAAGGTCCGGGCTAGGCCATGATTGGCCAGCAGGGTGACCGCCGTGCGTGCCTCGGATTCGCCGAATCGCTCGCCCGGCAGGGCCTGCTCCAGCCGCTGCGCCAGTTCGGGAAAACGCAACAGGCGGATATCAGTCTCGTCGCGCATCGTTATTACGGCGTTCTTGAGTTCGACGAGCAGACGCGGCGTGGCCGTCCACGGCAGGGTTGACCACGGAATATGGTCCGCAATCATCTGTTTCAGCATCGAGGGCTCGCCGCCGTTCTCCGTGTCGGAGCAGTGCTCGCCCGTCTTGGCGCTGGTTGCCAACCAGCCGGCGAATCTGTGCTGCTCGATAAACCGTTCGATCTTGGCATTGCTGACCTTCATCCCTCCCACGTCAATTTGGGAGAAGACCAGCAACCGGGGCACGCGGCGTTCCGACGCGTGATGTCTCGCGGCGGTCTCCAGGGCTTTGAGCCAGTCACCCGCCTCGGCGAAGAGGTCGTCCTTTTGCGGATTGACCAGCAGCAGGGCCAATGCAGTTTCTTCAAGAAATAGCCGGTGGATTAACCGGTAATCCTCCTGGCCAGCTAGATCCCAGAGCAGGGCCTCGCGTTGTAGCGTGGCGTCGGATGGAAGCGGCAGAACCAACGGCCACACGTTCATCCCGTGCGTGCGGTCACGGACGACGTAGCGGTCTTCGACCAAGCGATGCGCCAGCGATGTCTTGCCCACTGTCCCCTCACCTATCAATACGACCTTGGCGTTCATGTAACGGCGCGTCGCCTCGACAGGTTGCGCGTCGCCGATGCCGGTGAGGTGGTAGACGAAGATGATCGCGGCGATAGTTGTACCTACCACGAGGCGCGAACCATCAGGGCTAAAAGTGACGGAAATTGGACTTTCCTCGTGCCTAATGACTTCTAAGCACGTCCCCGATTTCCAATCCCAAAGCCTGACCGTTTTATCCTGAAACCCAGTGGAGGCGATCAAGTTGCCATGGGGGGAGATGGCGACCGAATCCACATCGTTTTGATGCCCCTCCAGTGTCCCAACGCATCTCCCCGCTTGCAGATCCCAGATCTTGACGGTCTTGTCGCTCGAGCCGGAAATGGCAAACCGTCCGTCGGGCGTGACTTGGACGGACTTCACCACATCCGAATGGCCCTTCAGCGTCGCTAGGCACTGGCCCGTTTCGAGATCCCACAGTCGGACTCGTTCATCGCGATCTCCCGATAACGCCCGAGTCCCCGCCGCATCGACGACTGTGCTGAAGATCTGATCGGCACTAGCCGGCCCACCCTCGATGATCTTCAGACACTTCCCCGAAGCTAGATCCCACAGCCTGAGTGTCCTGTCGAATCCCCCAGAAAGTGCGCGGGCGTTGTCCCGCAATGCGACCACCGACCAAACCGCCTTCTTGTGCCCATCCAGTTCCGCCAGTGTCCGGCCCGAGCTTGCGTCCCAAACGCGAACGGACTTGTCGTCCGACGCCGACAGAATCCGCTTCCCATCCGGTGTGATTGCGACGGAAGTCACTTCACTCGTATGCCCTTGCAGTATTGCCCGGCATTCACCGATCTCGAGATCCCAAATCCTGACCGTGTTGTCTCTCGAGCCAGACGCCACCCATTTACCATCCGGGCTGACTGCCACGCTCGTTACCCAGTGTGTGTGCCCCGCCAACTTGTGCTCCAGCACGGTCAGCGGCTCCGGCGGCTGCGTGGACTTCTTCGCGGGTTTGACTCTCGGCGTGGGTGGGACTGATTCTATCTCGGGCCAACAGGCGGCCAGCAACTCCTCAAACGCCGCCTTTGTTTCCTGGCGGTAATCAACGTATTTATAGCGCCGTAATGCGTCCGGGAGTTCGCAGTCGGCCAGCAACAACGGGATGAAGCGTCGGCCGGCATTGGTCGGATCGCGGAAGATCACGGTGCTGCGTTCAATGGTCACCCACTCGGACCCCAGCGCCGTCGGCGACAGGCACAACACCTGGGCTCGTGCCGCCTCGAGCCCGCGTTCGATGGCCAGGTAGATGTCGTCGCCGGGTTTGATGACCCACTCGTCGAACCACACCCGCAACCCTGCTGTGCGCAGATCCTCCGCCAGCTTCCGCACCCGCGGCTTGTCCTTCGAGTTGTGGCTCAGGAAGACGTCGTAGGTGAAGCGGTCGGCCATGGTCGAACCTCGGGGCGGTCGCGGTTGCTTGGCTTCAGTGGGTACGGTAATAAGGTTAGCAGATAAGGACCCAAGGGACTGCAAGGACGGCAAGGACACGAACGCCGTCATCGGAGCAGCCGAGTAAAGGAGGGCCAGAGGGAACGGCCCCGCTTCCGTTCCCTCTGGTACGTCATTTGTCAAAGAGCACCCGGCGTTCCCCCGAGGGAATGCAGCGGTCCGCGGTCTCGACGCCTCTTGGGACGGCGGAGCCCTGCGGTTCGTAGAATCCCTTGCTTCTCGGCCGCGAAAGGCCGCGCGCCAGGAAGGCTCTGGACGAACGCCAGTTATGCGGATAAGATAGCTTGAGCTTGAGGGGTTGTCAAGCCTCTTTGGTCCAGGACGTCGAGAATCCTTGGCGCGGCTTGAAGGGGAGATCGGGGCTTCCGAAGAGCTTTTCGTGGCTCATTCCCCCGAGATCGCGTGGCATTCCCTGGAGCTCGCGCCATCCGAAGAGTGGGGAATGAGGCATTCCCCAGAGCTCGGGTGATCCGAAGAGCAGGGAATGGGATATTCCCCGGAGCTCGCGTGGCATTCCCTGGACTTCGGATGGCATTCCCTGGGATGTGCATGGCGCGAAGAGCCGTTCCGGCTTCATTCCCTGCCTCTCGGATCGCCTGGAGCACGGGGAATGGAGCGCGAAGGACCGATCGAGCGGCTCGAAGAGCAGGGAATGGAACGGGAAGGGGACTTCGGGCCACGTTTTTTCGGGGGAATGCTATCCGTAGAGGATTTCGCGGGGCGCGAGAGGCGGGGAATGCGGCGCGGAGAGCGCTTCGCAAGGCTTGGAGGCGGGGGAATGGGGCTCGCGGAGCTGTTCGGGCTCTTTGAAAACTGAATCGGAAGGCGGCTCGTCCGGGGGGCGCTCGCGGACGGGGACGAGCCGTGTTCCTTCGTCGAGACCGGATGGCCTACAGTCGGCTGCCGGTCTCTCCGTGTCCCGGGAACGCGGGATTCCCGGCTTCCGGAGCCTCCTTGCGGCCGCGGGTGATAGCCTCCCCTCGCTTGGACGCCCTCCGGAGACGACATCTGATCGCGGCCTCGGCGCCTTTCCTGATCGGAGGGGCGTTGCGGCTGTGGAATCTCCGCGATCAGATCCTCGGCGGGGATGAGACCCACGCGCTCCGGGCGGCGGTCAATCTCCCGCTCTCGAAGATCCTCATCACTTACCAGCAGACCGACAACTGCATCCCGCTGACGGCGTTCTACAAGCTCCTCATGCTCGGGGGGTTGCAGGTGGGGGAGATGCTCTTCCGGCTGCCGGTCCTGCTCTGCGGTCTGGCGGCGCTCCTAGCCCTGCCCGCGGCGTTCGAGGGGCGGGTGGGGAAGGAGACGGTGCTGGTCTACCGGTGGCTGGTGGCGATCTCGCCGGCGCTGGTCCTCTACAGCCGGATCGCCCGGTCCTACATGCCGATGGTGCTCCTCTCCTTCGGGGCCGTGATGGCGTTCGAGGCGTGGTGGCGGAGCCGGTCGTGGAAGGCGGGAGGCGCCTATGTGGTGCTGGGGGCGCTCGCGGTCTGGTTCCACCTGGGGGCGGGGCCGATCGTGGCGGCGCCGTTTGTCTTCGCGGGGATCGATGCGGGGATCGACGCGCTCGCGCGGCGGGAGCGGTTGGGACGGGATCTGCGGGATCTGGCGCTCCTGGGGTTGGCGCTCGCCGGGGCCTTCGCCCTGTTCCTGGTGCCGGCGCTCGGGTCGCTCCAGGAGGTCGTGGCGGGCAAGCACGTGGAGCAGGTGGCGCCGTGGGGGGCGGTCTTCGGGGTCCTGAAGCTCCAGGCGGGGGTGCGGGGCCGGTGGCTAGCGGTGGTTTTCTGGATTGCGGCGATGGCCGGGCTCGCCCTGCTGTTCCGGCGGGACCGGCGGCTCGCCCTCTTCACGGTCACGGTGGCAGTGGGGCACATTGGGGGGCTGCTGATCCTCTCGCCGCTGGGGCTGGAGAATCCGGTGATCTTCGGCCGCTATCTGCTGCCGGTCCTCCCCTTCGTGCTGCTCTGGGTGGCATCGGCGCTCGATGGATGGGTGGCGGTGGTCTTCCTCGTGGGGCTCCTCGTGGTGGGGCCGTTCACGGACCCGGCCACCTGGCGGACCTCGTTCCTGCACCACAACGATTTCGTGGCCTTCTACAAGCCCCGGCCCTCCCTGCCGGCGGGCGCGGTGCCGGATTTCTACCGCCGGCTCCATGGGGAGACGGTGGTCGAGCTCCCCTGGCTGTTCATGTGGGAGGCCAATCGCTCGTTCTATCTCTATCAGGAGATCCACGGCGGCCGGGTGGTGGTGGCGAGCCCGCAGGGGATTCTCTATAGGCCGCCGCTCGCCCTGCGGAACGCGGTGGCGCCGGAGCCGGGGGCGATCTGCCGGAGCGGCGCGCGCTATCTGATCGTCCACCGCAACGTGGCCCGCGAGGAGGAGGGGATCGCCCCGGGCGGGCGCCTCACGGAAGGGGAGGCGGCCCAGCCGCTCCGGCGGATGGTGCGGAGCTCGGCGGCAGCGCTCGGGGGACGTCTGGAGGGGGAGTGGGGGGGGCCGGTTTACGAGGATGGGGTGGTGCGGGTGTGGGATCTGGGGCGGGTGTGCGGGAACTCCAGGTGAGCGCCAATGGGTCTTCTGTAGGGGCGGCCCTATGTGGCCGCCCTGGGTGGGTGGGGATTTGCCGGGAGGGGGGATTTGCCTGATCGGGGATTTTCCCCCGCCCAGGGCGGCCACATAGGGCCGCCCCTACAAAGGAAACGCCCATTTCTTTGCCGCACGTGTCCCTTTGCCCCGGTCTTTTGCGCAGTAGAATAAAGCAGCCAACTCTTCCGAGGAGGAAGCCCATGCGCCGTTCCGCCGCGTTTCGTGCCATCGCCCTGGCGACCCTGCTCGTGTTCGCCGTCTCCTGCGCCTCGACGCAGCTCCCGCCGATCTCCAGCCAGGGGCGCTCTTTCGCGCCTTTGCGCGACGAGACGGCGCTCTGGGAGCAGGCCCGGGCGGAGGAGCAGAAGCTCCTGGGGGACGTCAAGCTGTATGGCGATCCGGGGCTGGATGCCTATCTGGAGGAGGTGGTGGGCCGGCTGAACCCTCCCGCCATGGCGTCGAACACCGCGGTCCAGTACCGGGTGCGGGTGATCGAGGACCCCACGCTCAACGCCTTCGCCTATCCGCACGGCTCGATCTACGTCCATACCGGCTTGCTGGCGCGGATGGAGGACGAGGACGAGCTGGCCACGGTGCTCGGCCATGAGATGACCCACGTCGAGAACCGCCACATGCTGCGCTATCAGCGGAGCGCCCACAACAAGGCGGTGGGCCTCTCGGTGGCCGCGATCACCGCCTCGGTGGTGCTCGCGGTGGCGGAGGGGAGCGCCCTGGACCATGGGGACTGGGCGAAGGCGGAGGTGCTCGACGTCTTCGGCAACCTGATGGTGGGGCTGGGGCTGGAGCTCGCCTTCCAGGCTTCGGTCAACGGCTATGGCCGCGGGCTGGAGGAGGAGGCGGACCTGGGCGGTTTCGGGAAGCTGGCCGCGGCCGGCTACGACCTCCACGAGGCGCCCAAGGTCTATCAGGCGCTGCTCGACGACCAGGGGGAGCCCCGCAGGGCCGAGGCGTTCTTCTTCGGCAGCCATCCGCGGCTGAGTGAGCGGATCGAGGTCACCAGGAAGTACGTGGCCAAGCACCCCGAAGCGCGGCTCTCGGAGGACCACGCCTACCGCGAGGACCCCTTCGCCCACCACATCCGGCCGGTGGTGCGGGACGACGCCCGCCTCAACATCGACATGGGACGGCTGGTGCTCGCCGAGGCCGAGCTCAAGAAGGCGCGGGAGTGGATGCCCTCGGACCCCGAGACCCACTTCCTCCGCGGGCGTCTCCGCCTCGCCCAGGCCGCCGGCAAGAGCCCGGAGGAGGCCCGGGGTCTCCGCCGCGACGCCGAGGACGCCTTCCGCAAGGCGGTCGAGCTGGACGCCGCCCGCCCCGCGCCCCACCGCGAGCTGGGCCTGCTGCTGCGCGACCGCGGAGACTCCCGCGGGGCCTGCGTCCAGCTCCGGCGGTACCAGAAGCTGGCGCCGGACGCGGAGGATGGGGAAGCGGTCGAGGAGGCGGTGGCGGCTTTGCGGTGTAAGTAGGGCGGCCCCCGAACCCTCATCACCCCGGCCCTCTAGGCCATCCGACCGATCCGTCGGATCCGACGGATCGGTCGGATAAACCCCCTCAACAAGGTGGGCGTTCTCCCCTCTCCCGGTGAGGGCGGGAGCGGTCTGGTAGAGTCTCCCCGCCAAATCTGCCTGGAGGCTCTCATGCGCAAGCTGCTTCTTCTCTGCACGATCCTGACGACGGCCATCCCCGCCCTGGCGGCCGAGCCGCATCCGTTCAACGTCCAGGATCTCGTCACCATGAAGCGGATCTCGGACCCCCAGCCGTCGCCGCGGGGGGACCGGATCGTCTTCGTGCTCCGCTCGACCGACCTCGCCGCCAACAAGGGGCGGTATGACCTCTGGATGGTCAACGCCGACGGCGGCGGGCTGGTGCAACTGACCAACGATCCGGCCTCGGACGACAACCCGCGCTGGGCTCCGGACGGCCAGAGCCTCTACTTCCTCTCCAGCCGCTCGGGCTCCAACCAGGTCTGGCGGCTGCCTGTGGGAGGTGGTGGAGTGGGCAATCCGGCGCAGGTGACCCACCTGCCGCTCGACGTGGCCAACCTCACCCTGTCGCCGGACGGCTCGCGGCTCGCCTTCAGCCTGGAGGTCTACGTCGACTGCCCGGCCGTCGCCTGCACCAGGGAGCGGCTGGACAAGAAGGAGAAGACCAAGGCTTCGGGTGAGCTCTATCAGGGGGACGCCGGCTTCTTCCGCCACTGGGACACCTGGTCCGCGGGGCTGCGCAACCACCTGTTCATCCTGCCGGCCTCCGGCGAGGGGGAGCCGGTCGACCTCTCGCGCGGCATGAACGCCGACGTCCCCTCGCGCCCCTTCGGCGGCACGGAGGAATTCACCTTCTCGCCGGACGGCCGCACGGCGGTCTTCACCGCCCGCGTGGCCGGCCGCGAGGAGCCCTGGTCGACCAATTTCGATCTCTACAGCGTGCCGGCGGACGGCTCGGCGGCCCCCCGCGATCTGACCCAGGCCAATCTCGCCTGGGACACCCAGCCGGTCTTCTCGCCGGACGGCAAGACCCTGGCCTATCTCGCCATGACCCGTCCCGGCTTCGAGTCCGACCGCTTCCACATCCGGCTGCGCGACCTCGCCACCGGCAAGGAGCGGGAGCTCGCCGAGCCCTGGGACCGCTCGCCGGAAGGGCTGGTCTTCTCGCAGGACGGTCGCACGATCTACACCGTGGCCACCGACGTGGGCCAGACGCCGCTCTTCGCCATCGACGTGGCCGGCGGCAAGGTGACCCGACTGGTGGCGCAGGGGCACGCCCGCGATCCGAAGCTCGCCGGGGACCGCCTCGTCTACGGTCTCGACACCCTGATCTCCCCCGTGGAGCTGTTCACCGTGGGGCGCGACGGCGGGAAGCCCACCCAGATCACCCACGTCAACCAGGAGGCGCTGGCGGACGTGCGGATGGGGGAGCCCGAGCAGTTTTCCTTTAAGGGGGCGAACGGCGACACGGTCTGGGGGTGGATCACCAGGCCGGTGGGCTTCCAGGCGGGGCAGAAGTACCCGCTGGCCTTCCTCATCCACGGCGGCCCCCAGGGGTCGTTCAGCAACGAGTTCCACTACCGCTGGAACCCGCAGCCCTACGCCGGGGCGGGGTACGCGGTGGTGGAGATCGACTTCCACGGCTCCACCGGCTACGGCCAGGCCTTCACCGACGCCATCCGCATGGACTGGGGGGGCAAGCCGCTGGTCGACCTCCAGAAGGGGCTGGAGGCGGCGCTGCGGCGCAGCCCGTGGATCGACGGCGAGCGCGTCTGCGCCCTCGGCGCCTCCTACGGCGGCTTCATGATCAACTGGATCCAGGGGAACTGGCCCGACCGCTTCAAGTGCCTGGTGGACCACGACGGCACCTTCGATCAGCGGATGATGTATTACAGTACCGAGGAGCTCTGGTTCCCGGAATGGGAGCTCGGCGGACCCTACTGGCAGAGCCCCGCGATGTACGAAAAGAACAATCCAGTCAATTTCGTGGATCGCTGGAAGACGCCGATGCTGGTGGTCCACAGCGCGCTTGATTACCGGATTCCGGTGACCCAGGGGATCGCCGCTTTCAATACCTTGCAACGCAAGGGGATTCCCAGCCAGTTTCTTTACTTCCCGGACGAGAACCACTGGGTCCTCAAGCCCGCCAACAGCATCCTCTGGCACGACACCGTGCTCGCCTGGCTCGACCGCTGGCTGAAGCCCGCGGTGAAGTGACGGTCCGGTAAAGGCGAAGTAACGGAAATCCGACAAATCTTTCCGGGGCGGCCCGCGCGGCCGCTCCGAGATCCGCAATGTTTGAAGGCTTTTTTTGTTGAGCATTGCGGATAGTCTTCCGCAAACCCCCGTAAAATGGGCCTCTGGAAAAAATCTTTGGGAATTTTGTCCCGAAAAACCCCTCAGCGGAAACGAAGGTATTAGAGGCGAAATGGACAGGCCGTCCCGGTCACCAGATGTCAGGGAGGGCCGGCCTGTCGCTCAGGCTTTACCGAGGAGGACGCGAGACGATGCTTCCGTTCACCACGATGCCCATGCCCGGCGCCTTGCGGCTGAGGGCCCTGCACCCGCTGATCGAGGGGGACGGCTCCTGCGGCCTGATCTACGACCTGGAGCGCGCGGCGGTGGTGGAGGTCCCCGAGGAGCTGCAGTTCCACGTCGCTCCGGCGCTGGAGACGGGGGATCTCGACGAGGCGCTGCTCGCCTGGCTGGTCAACGAGGACCTGATGACTACCGAGGGGGGGCTGGGGTGGAGCGGGCTCGCCGGCGCGGCCGGCCTGCCCGAGGCGGCGCGCTGGTGGAACCTGGGGGCGGTCTACCGGGTCGACGACGAGCTCCACGTGCGCATCGACCAGGCGCGCGAGGAGGCCGCCCTGGAGGTGGTGGGGTTCGTCTTCCGGCAGGGGATGAGCGCCAGCCGGGTCAAGCTCCACCTGGGCTGGGGGGGCGCCTTCCCCGGCACGGCGCTGCTCGAGCGGATCGTCGTCGAGTCCTCCCGCCTGGCCTCCCGGCTGGGGCAGGAGATCGGCTTCGAGCTGACGCTCGACGCCCGCGAGGTGACCGCCCCCCGGGCCGCCTTCCTCGCCGGCTACGCCTTCCAGGTGCGGCTGCTCTGCGGCAGCTTCCCGGCCCCCGCCGGCGGCTTCTACGCCGACCGCAAGGAGCGCCAGGCCACCTGGGAGGCGGAGACCGCAGTGCGGCTCCTGCTGGAGGCCCTGGGCGAGCGGCTGACCGTCCATTGCGTGCTCGACCGCGGCCGCCTGCTCGACCTCTGGGAGTGGGCCAAGCGCCGGGGGGTCCGCCGGCTGGACGCCATGGTGTTGGAGGACGCGGAGGTCGGCGACGGCGCGGCGGTCCCGGGCCGTCTGCGCGAGATCCGCCACGACCTGCTGTCGGTCTGCGACGAGATGGCCGACGAGCTCACCGCCCAGCGCCTGCCGGTCGACTTCAAGCCGCTGACCCGGATCGTCGACCGCCTGATGCGCAGCGAGCCGCTGGACCAGGCCTACGGCGAGCGTGGCGGCTTCGCCGGCCTGATGCCGATGGCCGACGCCTGCCCGCGCTCCTTCCTCGACAGCATCGACCTGCGCCCGCTGCCTGAGCTCCCGGACGCCCTGGGCGAGGAGGACGCCGAGAGCCCCTGCCAGGGGTGCTGGGCCCGCCACGCCTGCGGCCACAGCACCTACGTGGCCTCCTCGCAGGACGCCGAGGACACGCGGGCGGCCAGCGAGGAGCGCTGCTCCCTCTGGCGGACCGAGGTGGAGGTGGCGCTCCGCTTCTACCACCGGCTGGCCCACACCGACCCGCTCCAGGTCCGCCAGCTCTTCGACGAAACCCTCCGCGAGCCGGCCCTGCCCGCGAGCCGCCGCGAGGATCTTGGATACCTGAGGATGCCGTTCTGAGCTCCGCTCCGGCATCTCTCGCACCGCCTCCCCTCGGGTAGAGGCGCCCCCCTCCGGGGCGTCCTCTACCCACCCTTTTTTGCTTCCCGCGGTTTCCGGATATCCTCCGCGGCGCGATGCCGTCCAACGCCTGGCTCCGTCTCCGCTACAAGCTCTGGGCCCCCCACTACGACCGGGTGACGAAGCTTCACCCCCAGCGGCGGCGCTCGGTCGAGCTGCTCGCCCTGCGGCCGGGGGAGCGGCTGGTGATCATCGGCTGCGGCACCGGCGCCGACCTCCCCTTCATCCCCGCGGAGGTCGAGGTGCTGGCGGTCGACCTCTCCCCCGGCATGCTGCGCCAGGCCCGCGCCCACGCGCGGCCGGGGATCGCATTCCGGGAGATGGACGGCATGGCGCTCGACCTGCCGGACGGCTCGTTCGACGCCGCCATCCTCCACATGGTGCTGGAGGTGATCCCCGACCCGGCCCGCTGCCTGGCCGAGGCCGCGCGGGTGCTCCGCCCGGGGGGGAGGCTCGCCGTCTTCGACAAGTTCCTGCCGGACGGCGACCGCCCCGGACCGCTCCGCCGCGCCGGTCTCGCCCTGCTCGACTTCGTCTTCACCAGCACCAACCGGCGGATGGGGGAGATCCTCGACCGCTCCGGCGCCCCCTTCACGGTGGAGGTCGACGAGCCGTCCGTGGCCGCCTACCGCCACCTGATCCTGCGCCGCGTGTAGGCCATCCCATGTAGGATAACCGCCATGGAAAACGACGCGCGGTTTCGCGGGGCGGGAGGGACGCCGGGGGGCGTGGGGGAGTTCCTGATCGGCCTGGCCATGGCCGCCGCCGGGGGCTATCTGCTGACCCAGCAGGTCACGGTGACGAGCGGCTTCTGGACCTTGGGCGGGCACAACGCCTTCGGCCTCAGCCTGGTGCCGCTGCTCTTCGGGGTGGCGCTCCTCTTCTTCAACGGCCGCTCGGTGCCCGGCTGGGTCCTGCTGGTCGCCGGCGCCGCGATCGTCCTCGCCGGCATCCTGATGAACCTGCAGATCTACTTCCAGAACACCAGCCTGTTCAACACCCTGGTGATGCTGGTGCTGCTGTTCGGCGGTCTCGGGCTGATCGCGCGCTCGCTGCGATCTCACTGAACTTTCATCTTCCCTCCACGTAATAGAGAAAAACGTGGAGGGAATCGATGAACCGACGTGAATTCTTGAAGCTCACGGCCCAGGGCGCGGCGGTGGCCGCGGCGTCCCGCGTGGTGCCTGCGGAAGGCGCGCCAGCGGCGGCCCCGCCGAAGCGGGTGACGTTCGCGGCGGTGGGGGACTGCATCGTCAACCGCAAGGTCTCCCACCTGCGGGACCCGGACTTCCTGGCCGCCGTGGAGCTGCTGCGCGGCGCGGACTGCGCGTGGGGCAACTGCGAGCTCGTGCTCGCCAACGCCCGCGACGTCTATCCCGCGCCCAAGGGGGGAGATCCCCACACCATCGCTCCCCCCTGGGGGGCGGACGAGCTGGCTTTCTTCGGCGTCGACTTCGTGGGGGTGGCCAACAACCACATCCTCGACTTCGGCAACGAGGGGATGTTTGCCACCCTGGCCAACCTGGACCGGGTGGGGATCCCCTACGCCGGAGCGGGGCCCGACCTGGCCGCGGCGGCGGCGCCGGGCTACGTGGACACGCCCGCCGGGCGCATCGGACAGGTCAACTGCGCCTCGACCTTCCCCCGCTTTTTCGCCGCCGGGCCGGCTCACCCCTACATGAAGGGGCGGCCGGGGCTGAACCCGGTGCGGCTCGACGTGAAGACCCAGATCGACCGCGACCTGTTCCGGCGGCTGAAGAGGCTGGAGGGGACCTACAACGACCTCCAGGCTCTCAACGAGTTCGCGTCGATGATGGAGAAGGTGCCGGAGGACGTCCTGTACTTCGGCGGAGAGGAGGTCGTGCCGGGGAAGGGGCCCGATCTCTTGAGCGCCGCCAACGCCAGGGACCTCGCCCGGGTCACCGAGGCAATCAAGATCGCCCGCAACAGCGCGCACCTGGTGATGGCCTCGATCCACGCCCACGAGGCGCGCCACAACCTGGAGACGCCGGACCCCTTCCTCCAGCCGTTCGCCCGCGCCTGCATCGACGCCGGCGCCGACGCCTTCCTGGCGGCCGGCCCGCACGTGATCCGGGGTTTCGAGGTCTACAAGGGGAAGCCGATCTTCTACTGCCTCAGCAATTTCCTCTTCCAGTACGGGACCAACCGGCCGACCCCGGCCGAGGACTTCGCCGCCTATGGTCTCGACCCGGGGACGCTCGACTCCTCGCTCTTCGAGCGCAAGATCTTCTACTCCGAGCAGAAGCGGTTCTGGCAGAGCTTCGTCCCCCGCATCACCTACGAGGACGGCAAGGTGGTGGAGATCGAGATCCACCCCATCTCCCTGGGGTTCGGCCAGCCGCTCTACGAGCGGGGGACCCCCCGGCTGGCCCGCGGCGAGGAGGCGCGGGAGATCCTGGAGCACGTCGCCGCCCTCTCGAAGACTTACGGCACGGTGATGCGGATCGAGGAGGGGGTGGGCCGGGTGGTGCTCTCCTAGAGCCTGGAAAGGCCGCCGAAAAGCAGGGCGCCCACACAGGGGCGCCCCTACACCGCGCATTTTTACGAAGCCGCCCCCTTCAGGTACTTGTCGAGGAACTCCAGGGTGGCCTTGTAGGCCTTCTCCTGGGTCTCCTTGCGGGCGAAGCCGTGCCCCTCGTTGGGGAAGAGGAGGAATTCGACCGGCACCCCCTTCTTCTTCACCTCGTCGACGATCTCCTGCGACTCCGCCTTCAGCACGCGCGGATCGTTCTCCCCCTGGAGCACGATCAGCGGGCGCTCGATCTGGTCGGCGTGGAAGAGCGGCGAGATCTTCTTCAGATAGTCGGCGTCGGCCTTGGGGTCCCCGAGCTCGGCGTAGAGGGCGTCGCGCTCCGGGCCCCACCAGGCCGGGATGCTCTCGAGAGTGCGCAACCAGTTGGAGACGCCGAACAGGTCCACCCCCGCCGCGAACTCCTGCGGCCGGAAGGCCAAGGCGGCGAGCACCATGTAGCCGCCGTAGCTGCCGCCGAGGATGCCGATGCGGCCGGGATCGACCCAGCCGGTGCCGATCAGCATCTTCTTGCTCGCCACGCAGTCGTCGAGGTCGGCCTCGCCGTGCTTGCGGTCATCCATCGCGTAGAAGGTCTTGCCGTAGCCGCTGCTCCCCCGGTTGTTGATCGCGTAGACGGCGTAGCCGTGGTTGACCAGGTACTGGGTCAGGCCGCTGTAGCCGACCCGCGACTGGCCGCCGGGGCCGCCGTGGACCGAGAGCACGGCCGGCACCTTGGCCGAGGGCGAGGCGCCGTGCGGCTGGTAGAGGAGCCCGGGGATCTCGACGCCGTCGTAGGACTTGAACCGCACCACCTGGGGGGGAGCCAGGTCCTTGGGGTCGATCGCCGGGTTGAGCGCGTGGGTGACCTGCCGGACCTTGCCCGTCTTGAGGTCGCTGACGTAGAGGTCGCGCGGTCCCGCCGACTCCGCGTAGAAGGCCATTTGCGAGCCGTGGGGCTGGAAGATGACGCCGTTGATGTTCGCCTGGATCGCCGGCAGCTTCACCGGCTTCATCCCCGCCGCCTCGAAGACCCGCAGCTCGGTCCTGGCGTCGTTGTTGATCGAGACGGTGAACCAGCGGCCGTCGTGGGAGAAGCCGGCGCCGGCCACGTCCCACTTGGGGCGCAGCACCTCGGTCCGCTTGCCCGTGGCGAGGTCGTAGCGCACCAGGTAGGCGAATTCGGACCCCTTGTCGGTGGTGTAGTAGAGGGCCTTGCTGTCCGGGCTGAAATCCTGCGCCTGATTGGAGATCTGGGTCTTGCCCTCCAGCCCCTGGGCGATCTGGGTGAGCTTGGAGGTGGTGCGGTCGTAGAGATAGATGTCCGAGGCCGCATTGCTCACGATCTTGGCGAGCGTGATGTAGCGGCGGTCGGGCGAGATGCCGGTCGGCAGGTATCCACCCTCGTTCTTGTAGAGGGGCGTACGCTGGTAGGTGCGCTGGAAGCCGTCGACCGTCATCTCGTAGACGTCGAAGGCGCTCGCGTCGCGCTCGTTGGTGCCAAAGAAGAAGCTCTTCTCGTCCGGCGCCCAGCCGAAGAAGTCGGCCTTCAGGTTGTCCCCCGGGGTGAGGTCCTCCACCTTGCCGTCGGGGGACTGGACGTAGATATGGTTCTTCTCGTTCCCCCCCTGGTCGCTGGTGTAGAGGAAGCGCTCGTCGCGGGGGAAGTAGCCGATCGCCTGGACGGCGCTGACCTTGGAGTCGGTGAGTTGGACCGGCTTGCCGCCGTCGAGCGGGATGGCGAAGGCGTTGAAGACCCCCGTCTCGTTGCTGCTGAGCAGGATCTTGCCGCCGTCCGGGGAGAAGGAGGCCCCGCCATAGGCGGTGTTGGCGAGGAACTGGTCGATCGTGTACTGCTTCACCTGCCGCGGCGCGGTCTCGCGCGCCGGGGCAGGTTTCGCCGGCGGCCGCGCGCCCGCGGCGCCCGCCAGGAGGGCCGTCAGGGCCAGGGCGGTCGAAGTGATGCGAAGAGGGGTCTTCATCCGGGATCTCCTTCAAGAATTTTCTTGGATCATCTCACGAGCAGTGAAAAACCGTGCCGGGTGCCCGCCGGAGGGAAGAGGATGAGGAGGCACTCTCCACCCCTCGCGGCGGGCCCCGGCCCGGATACGGCGTGCGGGCGTGAAGGTTGCGCTCGCACACCCTCCCAACGCGCGAGGGGTGGCCGTTCTTACCGTCCGGCGGACGCCGCGTATCCGGTCAGCTCCACGTACCCCCGCCCCCGCACCGGCCTGCCGTGGTGGGTCCCCTCGATCCCGACCGCCCCCTCCCAGTAGCGGAAGGAGACGTCGAGCTCCTGGTCGGCGAGCAGGGGACGGATATCCAGATCGAGCTCCTCGGCGGGGACGCGCACCCGCCACCGTGTGGGGTAGCGGGCGCCGCTCCGCGGGCTGCGCCACTCGCCGGACCCCTCCAGTTGGAAATCGGTGAGATGGAGCGGCCGGGAGCCGCCGTCCGGCGCGATCAGGGTGCCGCTGCTGGCCGGATCGGCGGAGCCGTCGGCGCGGCGCAGGCGGTAGAGCATGGCGTCCCAGCCGTCGGAGAGCTGGAGGGCGAGCCAGTCCCATCCGACCTGATCCTTGCCGAGCGAGCTGGTGCTCCACTCGCGGTCCATCCAGGAGTCGCCGGTCACCGGGAAGCTCTCGCCGTCCAGTCGGACCGTGCCGGAGGTGGGCATGCGGGTGAGGGAGTAGTAATAGGAGGCGTTCCCCGGCTCGGCCCCCTTGCGGCTGAGCCCCCGCTCCCCCTGGAGCATCGGCGGCTTCCCCTCCCGGAGAACGAGGTCGATCGCCACATCCCCCTCCGCCGCCCGCAGCCGCATCGGGAAGACGGGAGAGCCCTCGGCCGTCCAGTCCTTGACCCACACTCGGAACGGCTCGCCTTGAGCGCCCGCGAGGCCGACCGCGCCCCGGCTCCACCGCTCGAACGAATGAAACCTTTTTCCCTCGACGTCGCTCACCGTGAAATGGGCCAGCCACGCCTGCCGGGTCGCCCACGCGGACGCCCGCTCGGGGCTCTCCGCAGCCAGTGCCGAGCGGAAAAACGTGAGCTGAAACCCGAATCGCCGTCCCTCCGCCGTCGCGAGATTCCCGGTGTAGTACCACCATTCCGTGCGGAATTCCGGATGCTGCCCATGGTCGGCGGGGAAATGGAAATCGCGCGGCGCGAGCGCCTTGGCGTAGCCCTGATCGCCGGAGGTCCGCAGGGCGCCGGCGACGGAGAGGGAGGCTTGGGGGAGGGTGGGCTGGTCCCGGCAGGCGAGAACGAAAATCGCCAGGAGGAGCGGGAGCCGCGTCCGAAGCTTCATCCCGCCAGCATAGCGTCTCAGCAGAGCTTATGGCGGGCCAGGAAGAGGGGCAGGTTGAAGTAGAGCTGGCGGCACAGCTCCTGGTAGCTCCGGTACTGAACCCGGAAGAGCCCCTGGAGATCGGAGGGGACGCTCGCCGTGTCTGGGACCTTCCGGCGCCCCGTGTACTCGCAGACCAGCATCGGCTTCCCCAGGGCGTGGGCCATCCCGATCTCGATGTAGACGTTCGGCCGGTTCAGGGTTCCCAGATTGTCGAACAGGCAGAGATCCGCCGTCTCGATACCGTGAACGATCTCGGCAAAGACGTCCCTGGCACTGAGGTCGTATCCAGACCAGCGGAGGTCGATTCCATAGGGCGACAGGAGGTGTACGAGGTTGAAGCGCAGAGAGTGCTCGATGCCGGGAAGAAACCTGTGGCCCACGAAGCAGGTCCACCGTTTCTGGGCGGGCGGCTCCGGCCGCGTCAAGCCCTGCAGAAACGGGAAGCGGCTTCCGTCCGGCTCGCGGAGCTCCACGATGCGGAGCAGGCCGAAACCGTCGATGGGCACCGGCTCGGGCGAGTTCTCGAAGAGCCGCCGGCTCAGCGAGGTGAATTTCTTGTCCCTTTGAATGGCGGCCACCCGGTCGTGATAGGTGTCGACCGAGATGGCTCCGCTGAGGAGCCGGGTCTCGAAGAGGCTGATGACAAACTCGCGCAGGAAAGCCGCGGGCTCGACCGTGTAGGCCACGCTCAGCCGAGGCGCTGGAAGTACTTCGCGAAAAGGGAGAGGGAGTCGAGAGAGCGGTTTTCCTCGAACCACTTCTTCTCTGCCCACCAGGCGGCATCCCGGAGGACCGGGCCGGCGGGAGCGGGTCCGAGTCCGATCTTGGAGCGGCTCAGTTTCTTTCCGGAGATGTTTGCTTTCGTCTTCATGAGCCCTCCCGTCGTCTGATCCTAGTATAACCGTGACGCCTGGTCAAGCTGTCTCACTCCTCCCGCAGCGCCAGCGCCGGCGACGTCCGTGCCATCTTGTAGGCGGGGTAGAGTCCCGCGAGGACGGCGGCGGCGAGAGCGAGGAGGAGCGCCTGGAGGAGGACCAGGGGGCTGAGCTCCATGCGGATCGTCCAGCCGAAGGAGCGGCGGTTGATCACGTAGATCATCACCGCCGCGAGAGTCAGGCCCACCGGCAGGGAGAGGAGGCCGGCCGCCAGCCCCATCAGGCCGGTCTGCGAGGTCACAAGCTGCCAGACCTGGCCCGGGGTCATCCCGTTCGCCCGCAGCACGCCGAGCTCGCGGGCGCGCTCAAGCTGGAGCGCCATCAGCGAGGAGAGGACGCCGATGAAGGCCACCAGCCCCGCCAGCAGGCGCAGCACCGAGGTGATCAGGAAGGTGCGGTCGAAGATCTCCAGCGAGATCTTCTTGAGCGAGCGGTTCGACTGGATCGACAGCGCCCGCTCCGCCCCGATCGTCGCCCGCAGACGCTCGACCACCCGGTCCGGATCGGCCCCTGGCGCGAGGTCGAGCGCGAAGCCGGAGAAGGCCGTATCGTTCCAGTGCCGCAGGTAGGTGGGCCGGCTCATCAGCACCACTCCCTGGTCCGAGGCGTAGTCGTAGAAAACCCCCATCACCCGGAAGCTTCGGTCCCCCCGCGCCGTCCGCAGCCGTACCGTCGAGCCGGCGCCCACGCCGGTGCGGGAGGCGTAGGGCTCGGAGACCAGCACCGCGTCACCCGACCGGAACGCCGGCCAGGCCGCGGCGGGCCGCCCCTCCTTGAATTCGTAGATCTTCTCGATGCTCCGCATATCGCCCCCCATCACCACCAGCCGGATGGGGCCCGAGGGGGAGGGGATCGCCACGCGCCGGACCGTGTGCCCGCCGCCGACCCCGGACAGCGCCAAGGCCCGCCGGACCATCTCGGGATCGAGCGCCCCACTACTGAGCCCGCCGGCCCGGCTGGGTGCGGTGACGTAGACGTCCGACTGCAGGGTCATCCCCAACCAGCGCACCACGGTCTGCCGGAAGCTGTCGATCATCACGCCGATGCCCACCGTCACCGAGACCGCGATCACCAGTGCGGCGATGGCCACCGCCGTGCGCGAGAGCGAGGCCACGACGCCGCCGGCCGCCATCCGGCCCAGGACGCCGAGCAGGGCTCCGAGCGGGCGGCGGAGGAGCCGCATCAGGAGGACGGTGGCGACTGGAGCGAGCAGGGCGCACCCCAGGATCACGGCGAACAGCCCTCCGAAGCTCACCGCCAGGTTGCGCGGCAGGAGCAGGGCACCGCCCACGGCGAGCAGGCCCACCCCCAGGGCGGCGGTGCGCGGCAGCGAGCGCCGCAGCCGCGCCTCCAGGGTGGAACGGAGGAGGGCGGCCCGCGGCGGCGCCTGGGTGGCCTCGATCGCGGGGACCAGCGCCGCGAGGAGGGTCGCCCCGAGGCCGAGGAGGGCGCCGAGGGCGAGGGTCGAAGGGGGCACGGCCAGCTCGCGCACGGAGACGGCGAAGTAGAGGTCGTTGATCGTCTGCGTCACCAGCCGCACCAGCCCGCGCCCGAGGAGCACCCCGGCGCCGAGCCCGGCGCCGGTGCCGAGCACGGCCACCGCGAGCGCCTCGCCCAGCACCAGCCCGAAGATCTCGCGGCGGGAGACCCCCAGCGCCCGCAGGGTGCCGATCCACTGCCGGCGCTGTACCACCGAGAAGGTCATCGTGTTGTAGATCAGGAAAGCGCCGCAGACGAGCGCCAGCATCGAGAGCGCGGTCAGGTTCAGGCGGAAGGCGCGCGTCATCTCCTCGGTGGTGCGGGTGCGGCCGGTGGCGGGCAGGATCTGCGCGCTTGGCGGCAACACCGCGGCGGCGCGGGCGAGCTGGCGCCGTCCCGCCGCCCCCTCGTCCACGATGAGATCGATGCGGTCGATGCGGCCGATCCGGTTGAGAATCTCCTGGGCCGAGGCGATGTCCATCACCAGGAGATCGGCGAGGGCCCGGCGGGTGTTGGCGTCCGCCGGCTCCAGGGTGCCGGCGAGGACGAGCCGGCGCGCGGTCCCCTCGGCGCGCACGGTGAAGGCTTCCCCTGAGCGGAGCCCCATCTCCCGCGCCGTGCCCGCGGCCAGCACGCAGGCCCCGGGGCGGGTGAGCAGGGGGCCGACGTCGACCGAGGCCTGACCTTGCCTTGATCCGCCCTCGGCGCCTCCCAGGTAGGAGCGGAATGGGCCTTCCGAGAAGGGGTCGACGCCGAGCAGGTGGAGCGTCCGGGCCGGGCGCCCCGGAGCCGGAGGGACCGCCACCCAGCCCTCGACCACCGGCGCCGCTTTTTCGATCCCGCCTTCGAGCTCCAGCCGCTGAAATGCGGCATCCGGGATGCCTCCAGGGCCGCTGACGACCTGGTGCGTGGCCCTGCCCGTGACCGCCTCGGAGGAGAGGGTGAAGGCCCGGCGGGCGCTGGCGTTGGCGAGCCCGATCGAGACCACCACCGCCACGCCGAGGGCGACCCCCACCACCGCGAGGCCGAACTGCCAGGGGTGGCGGAGGAGATAGCGCAGGCTGGAGCGCCAGAGGAGGCTCATTCCCCCCGCTCCACCAGCCGGCAGTCCTCGATGCGGAACACCCGGTCCGCCAGCCCCACCACCTCGGGGCTGTGGGTGACCATCACCATGGTCTTCCCGGCCTGGCGGGTGAGGCGGTCGAGGAGGTCGAGCACCTGGAGGCCCGTCTCGAGGTCGAGGTTGCCGGTGGGCTCGTCGGCCAGCACCAGCAGCGGATCGTGGGCCAGGGCGCGTGCCACCGCCACCCGCTGCTGCTCGCCGCCGGAGAGCCGGTCCGGGAAGCTCGCCGCTCGGTCGGCCAGCCCGACCTCCGCCAGCAGCGCGAGCGCCGCCCGCCGCTGCTCCGGGCCGATCCGGCCTTTGAGCTCCATGGGCAAGAGCAGGTTCTCCTCGACGGTGAGGGTAGGGATCAGATTGAAGAACTGGAAGACGAAGCCGATCCGGTCGCGGCGGAAGAGCGTCCGCTCCCGCTCGGAGAGGGCGGAGATAGAGACGCCGTCGATCACCACCTCGCCGGAGCTGGGCGGATCGATGCCGGAGAGCAGGTTGAGCAGCGTCGATTTCCCCGTGCCGCTCCGCCCGATCAGCACCGCCAGCTCACCCCGCTGGATCGTGAGGCTGGCGTCGCACAGCACCGTCCGCCGCCGGTCCCCCTCGTCGTAGGCCTTGGTGACGTTCCGCAGCTCGATCAGGGGGGCGGCCATGGCTCCGGGATGGTATATCAGGGACTGTCCTGGTGCCCTGTCCCTAAATCTTCGTTTTGTGACACTCTTGGGGATAACCCGAGCTGCATCGCGCAGGGCCGACATTTGTGAATTCTTTTTCCGCCGTCTCCCGGACGGCGATCTTTGGGGGGAACCGCATGAGCAGAGCACTGCCCGAGCCGTGGCGCGTCAAGGTCGTCGAGAAGATCCAGCTTCTGCCCCGCGAGGAGCGCGAGCGCCTCCTCGTCGAGGGGGGATTCAACCTCTTCAAGATCCCCTCCGAGGCGGTGTTCATCGACCTGTTCACCGACTCCGGCACCTCAGCGATGTCCGACTGGCAGTGGGCCGGCATGATGCAGGGGGACGAGGCCTACGCCGGCGCCCGCAACTTCTTCCATCTCCAGGATGCGATCCGCGACGTCTTCGGCTTCCCGGCCTTCCTCCCCGTCCACCAGGGGCGCGTGGCCGAGAACCTCCTGTTCTCGACCGTGCTCACCAAGCCGGGTATGGTGATCCCCAACAACTGCCACTTCGACACCACCCGGGCCAACATCGAGGTCAACGGCGGTGTGGCCCTTGATTTAGTCATCCCAGAGGGGCGGGACTCCCAGGCCCACCACCCGTTCAAGGGGAACATGGACCTCCTCCGGCTGCGCAGGCTGCTCGTGGAGGAGCGCGGCAACATCCCGGTCTGCATGCTCACCCTGACCAACAACTCCGGAGGCGGCCAGCCGGTCTCGCTCGCCAATGTCAAGGCGACCTCCGAGCTCTGCCGCGAATTCGGCGTCCCCTTCTACATTGACGCCTGCCGCTTCGCCGAGAACGCCTGGTTCATCAAGCAGCGCGAGAAGGGGCAGGGGCACAGGTCGGTGGCCGAGATCGTGCGCGAGATCTTCAGCTACGCGGACGGCTGCACCATGAGCGCTAAGAAGGACGGCCTGGCGAACATCGGCGGCTTCCTGGCGAGCCGCAACGAGGATCTGCTGGAGACCCTCAAGCAGCGGCTGATCGTGATCGAGGGGTTCCCCACCTACGGCGGCCTCGCCGGGCGCGACCTCGAAGCCGTGGCGCGCGGCCTGCGCGAGGTGCTGGACGAAAACTACCTCCGTTTCCGCGTCGGCCAGGTGGAGAGCTTCGGCGCCCTGCTCACCGCCTCGGGCATCCCGATCATGCAGCCGACCGGCGGCCATGCCGTCTACATCGACGCCAGGCAGCTCCTGCCGCACATCCCGCCCCTGGAGCTGCCGGCGCAGGCGCTCTCGGTGGCCCTCTACCGCGAGGGGGGGATCCGCGGCGTCGAGATCGGCAGCGTGATGTTCGGCAGCGAGCATCCGGAGACCGGCGAGCCGATCCCCGCGCCGATGGAGCTGATCCGCCTCGCCGTCCCCCGGCGCGTCTTCACCAACTCCCATCTGGAGTATGTGGCGGGGGTGCTGGAGGACATCCGCGACCGGCGCCACACCCTGCGGGGCCTGCGCATGACCTACGCTCCCAAGGTGCTCCGCCACTTCACCGCCCGCTTCGAGGAGATCGAGGAGCGGGTGGCGGTCGCGGTCTAGGACGGTCCGGGGCCCGCGAGGAGGCCCCGGATCAGGTTCCGCTTCGAGAAGTCCCCCAGGCTGGCGTAGGTCAGGAACACCTCGGGGCCCAGCAGCCGGCGGGCGATCTCCTCGACGGGCAGGCCCTGGTCGCGCAGCGCCCGGGCTTGGCCCGCCAGATCCTCCCAGTACTGGATCTTGCGGCGGAGCCACTCCTGGGCGTGCTCCAGGACCCCCGCGTGATCACAGATCAGGAGCTCCGGCTCCAGGGCCAGTACCCTCCGCAGTGAGTCGATGTGCTGCCAGACGTTCTCGATCCGCCGCAGCAGCTTCACGCGCTCGTGGACATAGAGGTCCCCCGAGAAGAGCCACCGCCGCCCCTCCTCGAAGAAGCAGACGTGGCTGAAGGCGTGCCCCGGCGTGGGGACCACGAGAAGCCGGTAGCCCTCCCCCTCGACGGTCTCCCCGAGCGGCTCGGCGCGGAAGGTCCGCGGCTGGCCCCGCCAGACGATCCTGCGGTAGAGGGGCATCCGCAGCCCCTCGGCGAAGATCGGCACCGCCCCCGCCGGCCCCAGGATTGGAACCCCGAGCTCCTCCTGGAGCGCCGCCGCGCCGCCGATGTGGTCCTCATGATGATGGGTGAGGAGCACCCGCCGCACCGGCCCGCCCCGGCAGTGCTCGACCAGCCGTGACGCCGTCGCCGAGGGGCCGGTGTCGATCAGCAGGTCCGCGAACGCGTAGGCCGACACCTCACGGATGGGCTTCCCAAGGAAGGTCGGCGCCATGCGCAGGCGGGTGAGCGGGCCGTAGGGTATGGGGGCGAGCACCTCAGAGTCTCGGCGCCCTCAGGTCCCGCCCGTTCTGGTGCAGCACGACCGCCACGATCTTGCCGGCCGGGTCGCGCTCGAACGTCAGGGCCGCCACCACGACGTCGAATTCGAAGCGGTCCTTGCCGGCGGAGAAGATGGGGAAGGCCGGCTGGCCCGTGAGCATCGCCGTGAGCCCCGTGGGCGTCGCGCGCACCGTGAGCTTGGCGCCAGGCTGGAGCTGGCCGAAGTCGTACTCCCCCGCGTACTCCGCGAGCACGGCGGCGCCGGGAAACTCGATGTGCGGGGCGGGTCCGGCGTCGCGGGAGGCCGGGATGTCGCGGCCGTTCTGGTGCACCGTCAGTCCGGTGATTTTGCCTTCCGCGTCGCGGTGGAAGCTGAGCTGGGCGTCCACGGTCTTGTAGAAGAATTCGTCCTTGGCGCTGGCGAAGATCGGGAAGAAAGGCTGTCCCGTGAGCCGCGCGACCAGGCCGCCGCCCTGGCGGAGCAGCGTGAAACGCGCCGTCTTGTCGATCGAATAGACCCCCACGTACTGATCGAGCGCCTCCGCCGGCAGCGCCACCTCGGCGCGGGCCACGGCCGGCCGCCCCTTGGCCTCCCAGGCGGCGAGCCAGGCTTCCGGCGTAGCCGCGGCGTTGCTCGCCAGCACGACGACGGCCCGGCCGCTCGCTGGATAGACCTGGAGCAGGCTCCGGTAGCCGCCCGTCCCGCCATTGTGAAAATAGGCGTCCTCGCCGTTGACCTTCATATGGATGAGCGCGAGGCCGATCTTGCCGCCCGCCGCAGACATGTCCACCAGATCGCCGGCCAGCAGCGGCCAGGCCTTGGCCAGTGGGCCTTTGGGCCCGGCGAGCAGCGCGTCCGCGAGCTTGCTCATGTCGCCCAGAGTAGAGCGCAGGGCTCCCGCTCCCGCGATGGCCTTGAGAGTCCACGGGTGCGCGCGTTGATCGCCGCTCCAGGGTTCCGCGAAACGGGACTGCTGCGCGGCCGAGAGATCCTGGACGGTGTCGGCCATTCCCAGCGGCCCGGCGATCTTCTCCTGGACCAGCGCGGCCCACGGCTTGCCGTAGGCGGTTTCGAGGACGACGCCGAGAATGCCGAAGCCGAGGTTGGAGTACTCCACCGCGCAGGGCGGCTTTCCCGGCAGCTTCGCGCCCGCCAGATATTCGAACAGCGCCTTGTTGTCGTATTTCGCGTAGGGGTCGTCGCCGTTGAGATCCGTCAGGTTGTCGGGAAGCCGTGGCAGGCAGGAGGTGTGAGTCGCCAATTGCTTGAGCGTCACGGCGCCGGTGGCGGGGTCGGCGAATTTCACCGGCAGCCGCTTCGCCAGGGTGTCGTCGAGGCCGAGCTTGCCTTCGGCCACGGCGTCGGCGATCAGAATACCCGTGAAAACCTTGCTGATCGAGCCGATCTCGAAGAGGGTCTTCTGGGTCGCCACCTCGGCGTGACCCGCCGCGAACGGCTGGCCGCCGAGGGCGAACGTCCAATGCCCATCGCGCTTTTCCGCGGTCGCCACGGCGCCATGGCCCAGGGAGGCGGCCCAGCCGTTCGCCTGATCGCCGAGCGGCGGCAATTCGGCGGCGCCGAGGGCCGTGCCGAAGGCAAGGAGAGAGATAAAGACGAATGAGCGCATGACAGGATTCCTCCTGCCCTCAAGTCTATCGGGGAAGTGAATGCTCTTGTCAATCAAAAACGAGATGCTGCCGGCCGTCCGGCGCGGCCACGCTCACCGGCTCGACGCCGAACGCGGTGCGGACGTGCTCCGGCGTCATCACCTCGCCCGCTACGCCTCCCCGCCGTCCCGGTCCGCCGGCAGGAGCGCGATGGTGAGCGTGTAGCGCCGGCGCTTCGTCCGGGATTTGGAGCCGCTCTCGCCCGGCTTTTCGCTCACCCGCTGGACCAGCGCCAGGAGATCCTTCTGCAGCCGCTTCACCTCGCTCTTCGACAGCCGCAGGACTCCGCGGATCGCCATCAGCCTGCCTGGGGACGGGTCGGAGGCCAGGGCGCGCGCGAGCTCCTCCCTCGCCTGGTCGAACAGCACGAAGCCCACCGCCGCCTGGGCAGCGTCGTCCCGGAGGAGGGACGCCGCCTCCTCCGTCCCGGCCACGAACCGTTTCGTCGTCACCTCGAAATACTTCTCGGTCGTGCCGCGGTTCTGCCGCGTCTCGCGCAGGCGCACCAGCCCCGCCCGCTCCAGCGCCGCCACGTGGTGATAGAGCTTCGTGGGCGCCTCGCCCAGCGCCTCCGCCGCCTGCTTGGTAGTGCGGGGACACTCCGCGAACAGCTCCAGGAGCCGCAGCCGCAACGGGTGCGACAGCGCCCGCATCTGCTCCAGCCCCGCCGGCTGGCTCGTGCCCTCTTTCTTCCCTGGCATAGGTCCTCCCGCCGCTGAAACCCTATCCCGCCCGCCAACGCTTGACAACCGGACGCCATTGTTCAACTATAGTTGAATAATCGAGGTTGTCTGAAAAAGCCTGTCTAAAAAGGAGACCGCCATGCCGCACGTCCTGCTCGATCACGTCCTGTTCGTGCTCATCGCTGTCGTCTCACCCGCCGTCGACAAGCTCTGGCTTTACCCCTGGCTCACCCGCGCCACGGAGGCGGGGGTGCCCGGCGCCCGCACGCGCGCCTATCTCGTCGGCATCCTGGGGCAGTGGATCCCCGTGGGGGTAGTCCTCGCCCTCTGGGGGAGCCGCGGGCGCCCCTTCACGGCCCTGGGGTTTGGCCTCGGCGCGCCGCTGAGGTTAGGGGTCGGGCTGGCGCTGGCCGCGGCCGTCGTCATCCTGCTGTCGCTCCAGCACCGGACGCTCCTGGCCCGTCCCGAGAAGCTCCCGCTGGTCCTCCGCCAGTTGGGGCCGGCCTACCGCCCGCTCGTTCCCCATACGCCGGGCGAGCTGCGGGGGTTCAAGCTGCTCTCGATCACGGCCGGGGTCTGTGAGGAGCTCATGTACCGGGGGTACATCTGGTGGTACCTGGCCGTCTGGACCGGCCCGTGGGCCGCCGCCGCGGTCAGCTCCGTCCTGTTCGGCGCCGGGCACCTCTACCTGGACCGCAAGGCGGCGGTCAAGGCCGGGATCGTCGGCGCGGTGATGGCGGGGATCGTCCTCGGCTGCGGCTCGCTCTGGCCGGCGATGATCCTCCACGCGGCGATCGACATCAATTCCGGCAGCCTGGTCTTCCACGCGCTGAGGCGGTCCCAGGGTGGGAGCCCGGAGCCGGGCGTCGCCGCGGCTGCGTAAAGGCGGTACAATACGGGGTCGAAGCGATACAAGATGCTCTCCGCGATCTTCGATCCCGCGAGCTACGCGTTCAACGCGTGTGCGATCCCCACGCTTGCCACGGCGGGCGCGATGCTCCTTTTCGGGGTCGTCGTGCTGCTCCGCGAGCGCGGCTCGCGGGAAGCCCTATCCTTCGCCCTCCTGGCGGGGACGATCTCGGTCTGGCTCACCTGCTTTTCGGTCATGTACCTCGCCGCCGACGCGCGGGTGGCTCTGGTCTGGGCGCGGTCGGCGTACCTCGGCATCGGCTTCATCCCCGCCGCGCTCTACGGTTTCGCGGTGGCGATGACGCGCGCCCGGCACCGCCGGCTGGCGCGGGCCGGCTGGCTGATCTCCGCCGCCTTCACCCTGGTGATGCTCACCAGCGGCGCGCTGGTGCGCGACCTCTATCACTACTGGTGGGGTTACTACCCGCGCTTCCGCTGGCTCGGCGCGCCGTTTCTCGTCTTCTTCTTCACCATGCTGGCGCTGAGCCTCCGCGAGTACTGGCACGACTACCGGACGGCGAGCCCGGAGACCCACCGCCGGCGCACCCGCCTGCTCATGACGGGGTTCGCGATCGCCTATCTCGGCTCCTTCGACTACGTCGCCGCCTACGGCGTGCCGCTCTATCCCTTCGGATACGTGCCGGTGCTCGTCTTCATCGCCATCCTCGCCCACACCATCCGGCGCTATCGTCTGGTCGACCTCACACCGGCCTTCGCCGCCGGGCAGATCCTCGCGACGGTGGCCGATCCGGTGATCGTCTGCGATTCGGAAGGGAAGATCCGGTTCACCAACGACGCGGCTTCGACGGTCTTCGGCTATGCCCCGGGGGAGCTGGCCGGCGCCCCGATCGAGCGTCTGGCCGAGCCCCTGGCGGGCTCCGCCGTGCGCCCGCGCCTGGCGGCGGGGGAGGTCGTGCGCGACGCGGAGATGGTCTTCCGCACCCGGCAGGGGGAGGCGGTCGAGGTCGAGGTGTCCCTTTCCCCCCTCGCCGACGACCATGGACACTCGGTCGGCGCCGTCCTCCTGGCGCGCGACATCCGCGCCCGCAAGCGCGCCGAGGCGGCGCTGCGCAAGTCGGAGGAGAGCTACCGCACGCTCTTCGAGCGGAACCAGGCCGGGGTCTTCCGCACCTCGGCCGAGGGCGTCATCCTCGACTGCAACGACGCCTTCGCCCGCATCCTCGGCTACACCTCCAGAGGCGAGTGCCTCGGCAGGAGCATGGCCGGGCACTACGCCGATCCCGGGCAAAGGCCCCGGCTCTTCGAGATCTTGCGCGCGAAAGGGGTCCTCTCCGACCAGGAGGTCGCCCTCCGCAAGGTCGACGGCAGCCCGGCCTGGATACTCGCCAACGCTGATCTGCTGGAGGCGAAAGATGGCCAGCCCGAGATGCTGGAAGGCACCGTGATCGACATCACCCAGCGCCGGAACGCCGAGAGCCAGATCGTCTATCAGGCCCTGCACGACTCCCTGACCGGCCTGCCCAACCGCACGCTCTTCTACGACCGGCTCACGCAGGCGCTGGCTCAGGGGAAGCGCCACGGCGACCGGCTCGCCGTGCTGTTCCTGGACCTCGACCAGTTCAAGGTGGTCAACGACACCCTCGGCCACGCCGCCGGCGACCGCCTGCTGGTCGAGATCGCCGGCCGCCTCCAGCGCACCGTGCGCGCCAGCGACACCGTGGCCCGCGTCGGCGGCGACGAGTTCACCTTCCTGCTGTCCGGCATCGAGCGCGCCGAGGACGCCGCGCGGGCGGCGCAGAAGATCCTCGACGCCGTCTCCCGGCCGCTCGAGATCGGCGGCCACCAGCTCTACGTCACCACCAGCATCGGCATCAGCCTCTTCCCGGCCGACGGTGAGGAGGCGGAGGCGCTGCTCAGCGGCGCCGACATCGCCATGTACCGGGCCAAGGACCTGGGGCGCAACGGCTACCAGCTCTCCAGCCCGGCGATGAACGCGAAGTCGCTGGCGCGGCTGACCCTCGAACGGGACTTGCGGCTGGCGATCGAGCGCGGCGAGCTCTCCCTGGTCTACCAGCCGCAGGCCGACGTGACCAGCGGCAAGACCGTGGGCTTCGAGGCCCTGCTGCGCTGGAACCACCCGGAGCGGGGGGTGGTCCTGCCGGGTGAGTTCATCGCCATCGCCGAGGAGACGCGGCTCATCCTGCCGCTGGGGGAGTGGGTGCTGCGCGCCGCCTGCGAGCAGGCGCGGCGCTGGCAGGCCGCCGGCGGTCCCCGGCTGCGCGTCGCCGTCAACCTCTCGGCCCTGCAGTTCCGCGAGCGCAACCTGGTGAGCACGGTCCAGGCGACGCTGGGCGAAACGGGCATCGATCCCGACTCCCTGGAGCTCGAGATCACCGAGAGCGCCGCCATGCTCGACGCCGAGCTGACGATCGGCGTGCTCTCCGAGCTGCGCGAGATGGGGGTCCACATTTCCATCGACGACTTCGGGACCGGGCACGCCTCCCTCTCCTACCTCAAGCAGCTCCCGATCGACACGCTGAAGATCGACCGCAGCTTCGTCGCGGACATGGAGGGCAGCCGCGAGGGGCTCGCCATCATCACCGCGATCACCGGGCTCGCCCATGGTCTCGGCCTCGGGGTGATCGCCGAGGGGGTCGAGAGCGACAGCCAGCTCCGCCTCCTCGCCGCCTGCGGCTGCGACGAGTACCAGGGCTTCCTGCTCAGCAGGCCCCTCGCGCCGGCGACCGTCCCCGGCTTCCTCGACCGGTCGAAACGGTCCACCGCGGTGCCGTTGCATTAAAATCCAGGGGATGAGAAGGATCCTGTGGATCGCCCTGGCGGGTGCCCTCGCCCTGGCGGCCTCCGGCCTCGCCGCCGAGCTGCCGCGCGGGGCCCTGGTCGAGAAGGTGCCCTGCGCCGGCCAGCCGGATCAGGCCTACGCCCTCTACCTGCCGTCCAACTACACGCCGGACCGCCGCTGGCCCATCCTCTACGCCTTCGACGCGCGCGCGGACGGCAAGCGGGTGGCCGAGCTCTTCCGGCCGGCCGCCGAGGCCCACGGCTGGATCGTGGTCAGCTCCCGGAACACGGCGAGCGACGGGCCCATGGAGCCCAACTTCACCGCCATGCATGCCCTGTGGGCCGACACCCACGCCCGCTTCGCCATCGACGACTCCCGGGTCTACGCCGCGGGCTACTCCGGCACGGTGCGCTTCGCCTGCATCCTGGCCCTCACCGCGCCGGGGACGATCGCCGGGATCATCGGCGCCGGCGCCGGCTTCCCCTTCAACACGCCGCCGAAGAAGGACAACCCGTTCGTCTTCTTCGGCACGGTGGGGGACCGCGACTTCAACTGGTACGAGATGAACGATCTCGACGCGGCCATGGGGGCCCTCAAGCTCCCGCACCGCATCGAGCACTTCGCCGGTGAGCACGACTGGCCGCCGCCCGGCCTCGCCCTGAAGGCGATCGTCTGGATGGAGCTGCAGGCGATGAAGATGGGCAAGCGGGAGAAGAGCCCGGCGCTGATCGAGGAGGAATGGGCCCGCGACCGCGAGCGGGCCCGGTCGCAGGCCGCCACCCATCCCGCGGAGGCCTTCCATACCTGGTCCGCCATGGCCGCCGACTACGCCGGCCTGCGCGACGTCGCCGAGTCCGAGCGCGAGGCCGCCGCCCTCGCCGCCTCCCCGGCCTGCCAGAAGGAGCTCCGCGAGCGCGCCGAGCGGGACCGCCGCGACAAGGACCTCCTCGCCCAAGCGCCGGGCATCCTGGCGCGGGGAAATCCGGGCAACGACCCGGTGACCCCGGCGCAGATCGCCGCCGCGCTCAAGGTGCCGGAGCTCAAGAAGCGCGCCGCGTCGGCCGATCCCGAGGAGAGCCTTTCGGCCACGCGGATCCTCAACACCTACCGGGGGCAGACGCTGTTCTACCAGCCCCAGTCGTTGATCGAGAAGAAGGAGTACGACCGCGCCGTCTTCATGCTGACCGTGGGCGCCGAGATCGATTCCGACGAGCCGGGGATCTGGGTGTCGATCGCGTCCGTGCAGGCCCGCAAGGGGAAGGCCGGCCGGAAGAAGGCCCTGGACGCGCTACACACCGCGGTGGACCGAGGGCTCTCCGATCCCGCCCTGCTCGACCGGAAGACGTTCGACGACCTGCGCCAGGACGAGGAGTTCCGCCGCATCCTGGCGCAGGTGACCGAGCGCCACCGCGGTGCTAAGCCCTCCTAGCACTCGAGCCTGGTGCAGGCGCAAGTCGCGAAGCAGACCGTGTTGGCGTCCGACCCGCACGCCATGGGGCACGAATTGGAGCCTCCGCCTTCGGCCTCGCGCAGGCCGGCCTCTCCCAGGGACCGCAACGTCTCGCGGCTGAGCTCCAGCTTCTTCTGAATCCTCTTCTTCATGGATTGCTCCTCCTTTGGGAGGACTCTACAACGAGAGGGGATTGCCGGTGGTGCCCACCCCTTTTTTGGGGGACCCTTCCCCTTTTTTGGGGGACCCTTCCCCTTTTTGGGGGGACCCCTCCCCCTTTTTGGGGGACCCCTCCCCTCAGTCCTCTCATTGGGGCAGAATCTTGTCCCTGGCGTCCCTGATGTCCCTGCCGTCCCTTGGTGTCTGAGGATAGAATCCCACCGTTCTGCGGAGGAGCGGATGGAAGGGCTCATCGTGGCCGTGAGCCGGAGCGCGGCCTACACATTCAGCAAGCCCAACCAGGAGGGTATCCATCTCCTGACCGGGCTGGGCGTCGAGGGGGACGCGCACATGGGCGAGACGGTCAAGCACCGCTCGCGGGTGGCGCGCGATCCCACGCAGTCCAACCTACGCCAGGTGCACCTGATCCACGCCGAGCTCCACGACGAATTGCGGTCCGCCGGCTTCGACGTCGCGGCCGGGGAGATGGGGGAGAACGTCACCACCCGCGGCCTCGATCTGCTCGGGCTGCCGACCGGCACGAGGCTGCACCTGGGCGAGGCGGCGGTGGTCGAGGTGACCGGCCTGCGCAATCCCTGCGTCCAGTTGGACCACTTCCAGGCCGGCCTGATGTCGGCGGTCCTGGACCGCGACGAGCACGGCAACCTCGTCCGCAAGTCCGGCATCATGGGAATCGTCCTTCACGGCGGCGAGGTACGGCCGGGGGATGCGATCCGCGTCGAGTTGCCTCCGGAGCCGCACCGGGCGCTGGTGCCGGTTTGACCTTTGCCGTCTGTACGCCCTGTCCGTAGAGACGCCCCTTGCGCCAGGCAAAGCCTGGGAAGGGAGGAGGGAACATGCAATAGACAGAACCCGAAACCCTTCGTAGTGGACCCAGTAGGTCCGAACCCTACCCGGCAAGGGCTAGCCACCCACCGGAAGCGAGTCTTGCGTGGTGGTAGGAGTAATCCGCGCCACGAAGCGTAGACAGCGAGTGTGCAGGCCGTGGTAATCAGCCTCGAGAGACTGCATCGAGGAGCCAACGTCGTGGGGTGAGCGGA
>JBJMHA010000099.1:0-52046 GCA_045807625.1 Thermoanaerobaculia bacterium
GGCCCGCCCCTACAACTTTTCATCCAACTGAAATTCACCTCCCTTTACTGCGGACCGGCATCCATCTAAGCTACCCCCAAGCTCGTAGAGTGTTTGGAGGGCAGCCGACAGATGGTGTTGCTGAGATCTCTGGGGAGATGGTGTGCCGTGGTGTGGCTCGGAGCGGTGCCGTGCGTGGCCGCGGCCCGGGCGCAGGAGAGTCCAGAGGGGGAGGCGGGCTGGGAGCACCGGTTCGGCCTGGAGGCGCGGGCGCATTACCGGCGCAGCGACGAGAACCGCTTCAAGACTTCGCTCTCGATCGGCAACGTCCCCGTCTTCGAGGAGACGGTCGATCCCGGGGCGCACTACGAAGTCTCGGACGTGACCCTGTTCGCCGACCTGAGCCGGGGGGACCTCTTCACCCTCCACGGCAAGCTCGACCTCATCGACCGCTACGACCGCAACCCCACGTCGACCGGCCAGAAGGCCGACGTCGACGAGGCGTGGGTCCGCTTCGGCCGCGAGCCCGATCCGGCCACCCTGGCGCCGAAGAGCGGCGTCTATCTCAAGGCCGGCAAGATCCCCAAGTTCGAGCGGCAGGACGACCGCCATCTGCAGAGCTACGGCCTCGTATCCACCGCCTTCAACCGCTTCGAGGAGACTGGCGCCGAGATGGGCCTCCACCTCGGCCGGCATCTCTACCTGAAGCTGCGGGGCGCCTTCGGCAATCCGGTCTTCCTGCGCGATCCGAACGCCCTGGCCGGCGACAACGGCACGCCGGGCCGCCGCACTCCGGTCCCGGCCGCGGACCTCAACAGCGGCATCGACATCCTCTACAACGCCCACTTCGCCAATTTCGATGTCGACGGTAAATTCGAGACGGGGGCCGGAGTCGGCTGGCGCGCGGCCGACGAGGCGGGACGCAACGGCGTCGACGTGCTCGGCTGGTGGAATGAGCGCAAGCTGGCCGACCGGGTGAGGATCCACGGCACCTTCTACGGCGGCGACCTCGACATTCTCAACGGTCCGGAGATCGGGCTGAATCCAGCGGACGTCCGGTATCCGGTCACCAATGGCCGCAAGCGGGAGGCCGGCGGCAACGTCTGGCTCTACCTGGGGGGGTTCTCCTTCTTCGGCCAGTACGTGGACCAGGACCTCGCCGGGCTGCCGCGCACGGGGTGGGAGGCGGAGGCCGCGTGGCGCTTCAATCTGCCGCTCGTCTGGGGGATCGGCGGGCGCCAGCTCTTCCCCTCGATCGCGCCGGCCGTGCGCTATTCGGCGCTCGACAACCACTTCCGCAATCCCAAGGTGACGCCGAGCCCGAGCTTCGCCTGGGACTGGGAGAAGACCGACGCCGGGTTGCGCCTGGGGCTGATCCCCGGCCTCGACCTCACGGTGGAATACGCCAGGAACGTCTTCACCCTGGCCTCCGGAGCGAAGCGGAACAACAACGAATGGCTGACCACGCTGGGATGGAGGCTGTGAGGATGAGAGCGCATTGCCCGGCCTCGCCGTCCTTGCCCTCTGGGCCGTCCTGTCCTCCGAAGCCTCACCCTCGGTCCCTCTCCACTTCGTGGAGAGGGAGGGCCCAGAGATCGAAATCTTCCAGATTCGGCAAGGTCGTTTCAGCGACGTTCCCCCTCTCCACGGAGTGGAGAGGGGGCCAGGGGGTGAGGCCTCGGAGGGCAGGACGCCCAGAGGGCAGGGACATGGGTGTCGCTCTGTTCGCGGTCCTCCTCGCCCTATGCGCTGCCGGGCTCCTTCACGCCGACGACCTCCATGGCCACGTCCAGCTCCTCGCCAAGGGGGGCAGGGGGCCGGCGAAGGGGAGCGACGTGCGGCAGGCGGTGATCTATTTCGAGCCGGCCGGCCCGCAGGCGGTGAAGGCGCCCGAGAAGCCCTTCGAGATGGTCACGCGGCGCAAGGAGCTCGTTCCGCGCCTGCTGGTGGTCCCGCGGGGAGCGAAGGTGCGCTTTCCCAACGAGGACCCGATCCTCCACAACGTCTTCTCGGTCTCGGCGCCCAACCAGTTCGACCTCGGCCTCTACCAGCAGGGGCCGGGCAAGGAGAAGCGCTTCGAGCAGCCCGGCGTCGTGCGGGTCTACTGCAACGTTCACCATGACATGGTCGCCTATATCCTCGTGCTCGACACGCCGTTCCACGCCTCGCCGGACGCCAACGGCGAATTCGCCCTGCTGGGGCTGCCGCGCGGACCGGGTAGGCTCACCGTCTGGCACGAGCAGGCGGACCCCTGGACGATGAGCGTCGACCTGCCGCAGAAGGGGCCGCTCACGGTCGGCCTGCAGATCGTGCGGCCGCTCATCCCGTCGCACCTGAACAAGGCGGGGAAGTCCTACTTCCGCTCGGGAGACCGCTACGAAAACCGCTGACCGGAGCCGCCGCGGGCTGTCGCTGGAGACCCGGATCTTCCTGGTCTCCTCGCTGCTGATCGCCCTGTTGGTGGGCGCCGCGGTGGCGGTGACCTCGCTGATGCTGCGGCGGATCGCCCGCGACGCCGTGCTCGACTCCCTGCGCGGCAGCGCCACGGCCCAGTCGGCCTTCCAGGAACAGCGCTACCGTCAGCTCCTGCTCATCTCCCGCCTGTTCGCGGCGGACGCCAACATCAGCGTCTATCTCTCCGAGGCGGCCAACACCAACGATACCCGCTCCATCCTCGACCTGCTCAGCACGAGGCAGAACGACCTCGGATTCGATTTCGCCATCGTGCTCGATCCCCAGGGGAAGGTGGTCGCCCGCACCGACCGTCCCGAGGGAGCGGGGGAGGACCTCTCAAAGCGGCCGCTGGTGGCGGCGGCCCTGGCGGCGGACAACCGGGAGAGCCGCGGCGTCTGGCGGGAAGGGGACCGCCTCTATTACACGGTGGCCGTGCCGCTGGTGAAGGACTTCACGCCGTTCGGCTTTCTGATCACCGGTTTCCAGATCAACGACCAGGCCGAGGGGGTCAAGGAGCTCCGCGACGTGAGCGGCGCCGACGTCGCCTTCGTCGCCGCGGGGCCCAAGGGGCCGAAGATCGTCGCCACCACGCTGCCCCCGGCGACCGCGCGCAGCCTGGCCGCCACGCTGACCGGGAACCGGATGGGAGCCGCCTTGCGCAGCGGCCAGGCGGTGCCGCGGACCGAGCTGTCGCTCGACGGTGAGCCGTGGATCGCCGTCGAATCCCCCCTGCGCGACGCCAACCGCGCGCCGGTGGGGGCCACGGTGGCGCTCGCCTCGCTGGAGAAGGAGCTCGCCGCCTACCGGCAGATCCAGAACGTGCTGCTGGGGACCGGCCTCGCCGCCGTGCTGCTCGCCCCGTTTCTCTCCTTCGCCTTCGCCCGCCGGGCGATGGGCCCGGTGCGCCGGCTCGCCGCCGCCGCCGAGGCCGCCCGGCAGGGGGACTACGACCAGAAGATCGATTCCGGCCGGACCGATGAGGTGGGACGGCTCGCCCATACGTTCCATGAGCTGCTGGCCGACCTGCGCGAGAAACGGGACATGGAGGAATACGTCAACGACCTCTCCCGCAGCCTGCCGGAGCCGGCGTCGGCCCGCGTCCTCCTCGGCGAGGCGCAGACGCGGGAGGTGCTGCTGCTCGCGGTCGAGCTGCGCCAATACGCCCGCTCCGGGGGCGACCCGCGCGAGACGCTGACCCTGCTGGCGGCCGACCTCGACCGCGTCACCTCCGCCATCGCCCGCGGGCGCGGCCAGGTGGAGGCCGTGGCGGGGCACCGGGTCACGGCTCGTTTCGAGGGGGAGAGCCGGGGCAACCGCGCCCTCACGGTCGCCTCGCGGATCCTGGACGGCGTCACCGTCGTCCAGGGCATCGAGCTGCCGGCCATCGCGCTCGCCTCCGGCAAGGCGGTCACCGGCCCGGTCACCTGGGGGGAGCGGGCGGAGCGCGCCCTGGTGGGCCTCCCCGTGCAGCAGCTCGAGAGCCTGCTCCGCGAGGCCACCTCGGGAGAGATCCTGATGTCGCGCGAGGTCTACGAGGAGCTGAAGGGGGCCTTCGAGGCCGCCGGTTACCGGCTGGCGCCGCGGCGGGGGGTGATCACGCCGCAGCCGCTCTACGTGATCGGCTCGCAGGTGGCGTCTCAGTTGATTGGGGAAAAAGCGGGCGAGCGGGCCGCCGCGCAGGCCGAGACGCTGACCCCGGCGGGGGTGGCCACCCTCACCGGCATCTCGCCGGGGGCCCTGCTCGGACAGCGCTTCGAAATCCTCTCCGTGCTGGGAGCCGGCGGCATGGGGATCGTCTACAAGGCGCGCGACCGCGAGCTCGACGACCTCGTGGCGCTCAAGATGCTGAAGCGCGACCTCTGGGGGGACCGCAGCCAGCTCGACCGGCTGAAGAGCGAGCTCAAGCTGGCGCGCAAGATCACCCATCCCAACGTGCTGCGCACCTACGACTTCGGCGACATCGACGGCGTGCCCTACATCTCGATGGAGTACGTGCGCGGGGTGACCCTGCGCTACATGCTCGACCAGACGCGGCGGCTCCCCTATTCGGCGGGGCTGCGCCTGGGCAAGCAGCTCTGCGCCGGGCTCGCCGCGGCCCACGCGGTGGGCGTGCTCCACCGCGACATCAAGCCGGAAAACCTGATCCTGGAGCCCACCGGCAACGCCAAGCTGATGGACTTCGGCATCGCCCGGCCGATCGACCGCGTGGCCCCGGGGCATACCCAGGCCGGCTTCATCGTGGGGACGCCGCAGTACCTGGCGCCGGAGATCCTCCAGGGGAGGGAGGCCGACCCGCGGGCCGACATCTACGCCTGCGGCATCGTGCTCTACGAGATCTTCGCCGGCGGGCTGCCCTTCGAGGGGCCCACGGCCATGGACGTCATGGTCAAGCACCTGCGGGAAGAGCCGGCGCCGCCGAGCGCCCGGTGGCGCGAGATCCCGCCGCCGCTGGAGGCGGCCATCCTGAGATGCCTGAGGAAGGATCCCGACCAGCGCTACCGCGCCGTCGCGGAGCTGCTGCGGGACCTGGAGGGGCTGAGCACGTAGGGGGAGGGAGGACGAGATGATCGCCGCGGAATCCAATTCGCCTCTGGCCGCACCGGAGCTCGTGCCCGACCGCCGACTGGCCGAGTACGAAACGCTGCTCGACATCGGCGTCAAGCTCTCCAGCACCCTGGATCTCGCCACCGTGCTGGAGCTGGCCCTGGAGAACGCCGAGGAGGTCTGCCGGGTCGAGACCAGCTCGATCTGGGAGCTCGACGAGGAGCGGGGGGAGCTGTTCTTCCGGGTGGTGCGGGGGAGTGCCGCGGGCACCATCCGCGACCTGCGGATGCCCCTGGGGGCGGGGATCGTCGGCAGCGTCGCGCTCTCGGGCGACGCCGAGGTGGTCAACGACGTGGCCGCCGATCCCCGCTGGCAGGGGGACTCCTCGGGGGAATTCCAGACCCGGGCCATCCTCGCCGTGCCGCTGCGCGCGCAGGGGAAGGTCATCGGCGTCGTCCAGCTCCTCAACCCGGTGGGGCGCGACCGCTTCACCGCCGGGGACCTCTGGCGCATGCGCCAGTTCGCGGCGATCCTCGCGCCGGCGCTGCAGAACGCCCGCCTCTGGACGGCGCAGCGGCGGCAGTTCTTCCATACGGTCACCGCGTTCGCCGAGGCGCTGGAGAAGCGCGACCCCTGCACCGGCGGCCACGTCCGCCGGGTGGTCGCCTACACGGTCCTGCTCGGCCGGCAAATGGGGCTCTCCCGCGAGGAGCTGCGCGACCTGCGCCTCGCCGCCACCCTGCACGACGTGGGCAAGATCACCACCCCCGACCGCATCCTCGGCAAGCCCTCGCCGCTCGACCCGGACGAGGTCGAGATCATGCGCCGGCATGCCGCGGACGGCGCCGCGATCGTCTCCCATCTGGCCAACCCCTGGGTGCTGCACGGGGTGCGCAGCCATCACGAGAGGGTGGACGGCAGGGGCTATCCGGACGGCCTGACCGATCCCGAGATCCCGCCGGCCGCGCGCATCATCGCGGTGGCGGACACCTACGACGCCATGACCACCAGCCGCCCCTACCGGGCCGGCCTGCCGCACGAGCGGGCCGCCGCCGAGATCCTCGGCAGCGCCGGCACCCAGTTCTGCCCCCGCGTGGTGGCCGCCTTCAGCGCCCTCTGCGACTCCGGCCGCTTCAGTCTGGAGAGGGCCGAGGAGGCGGTGCGGGCGATCTCGGACCCCGCCCCGAATCCTTAGCCCGACCGGGCGTCCGTGGTAAGAATTCACCCATGCTGCGCCTGCGCTACATCGCGAACGGTGAGGACCGGGTCGTCCCCCTCGCCGGCGGGAGGACCCGTCTGGGGCGGGGGAGCGACAACGACGTGATCCTCTCGGACGTCTCCGTCTCCCGCTACCACGCCGAGATCCTGCGCGAGGGGGGCGGCTGGATCGTCCACGACCTCAAGAGCACCAACGGCATCGAGGTCAACCGAGTGCCGGTGGAGAAGGCGCCGCTACGCCCGGGCGACCTGCTGACCGTCGGCTCCTTCGAGATCCGCATGGAAGAGGAGGAGGCGCGGCCTCCGAAGCCCCCCGCGGCCGCCACCGGGGAGGGGCTCGACGGCACGCTCGCCGGCCTCGGCAACGCCACCATCATCCGCCCGCTGGCCGAGTTCGCCGCCGCCTACGGGCTGAAGGAGGGGGTCGGCCTGGCCCCCGCGGTGCTGGAGACGGAGGACCAGGCGTACGTCCACCGGATGTTCGGCTTCCTCACCCGCCTGGCCCGCATGCTCACCGTGGCCGACTCGGTGGACGACGTGCTCTCGCGCGTGCTCGACCTGGCCTTCGAGGCCTTCCCGGTGGACCGCGGGTTCATCCTCCTCTCGGACGACGCGGGCGAGCTGGTCTGCGAGCTGGCGCGGATCAAGGACAAGTCGCAGCTCCACCCCTCCGGCGAGGTGCCGGTCTCGCGCACCATGCTCCAGGCGGTCATCGACGAGCGGGTGGCGCTGGTCACCTTCGACGCCCAGGCGGACCAGCGGCTGTCGGGCGGGGAGTCGATCCGCCTGCACCAGATCCGCTCGGCCATGTGCGCGCCGCTCTGGTCGGGCGAGCGGATCATGGGGGTGATCCAGGTCGACTCCCCCTTCCACGTGGGCGCCTTCCGCGAGCGGGACCTCGACGTGCTCACCACCCTCGCCAACTACGCGGCGGTGGCCGTGGAGCGCATCCGCTACGCCCGCAAGGCCGAGGTCGAGCGGCAGGCGCGCTCGCGGCTGGAGCGCTATCACTCGCCGGCCGTGATCGAGGAGGTGCTGCGCGGGGGGGACGAGGGGATGCGCAAGCTCCAGAGCGCGGAGGCGACGGTGCTCTTCGCGGACCTGGTAGGTTTTACCGCCTTCGCCGAGAACGCTCCCCCCGAACGGGTGGCGGAATCGCTCGACGCCTTCCTCGACCTCGCGGTGGAGGCGATCTTCCGCGCCGGCGGCACGCTGGACAAGTTCATCGGCGACTGCGTGATGGCCTTCTTCGGCGCCCCCGTGGCGCAGCCCGACCACGCGGTGCGGGCGGTGCGGGCGGCGGTAGAGATCCAGGCGGGGCTGGCGGCCTGGAACGCCCGGCGGGCGGCCGAGGGGCTCCCCGGCTTCAAGGCGCGGGTGGCGCTCAACAGCGGCCCCGTGGTGGTGGGGGACATCGGCAGCGCCCGGCGCGTGGACTACACCGTGCTGGGCAACACAGTGAACGTCGCCTCCCGGCTGGAAGGGGTCGCCCCGCCGGACGAGATCGTCATCGGCCCCGAGACCCACCGCCTGCTCGGCGGCGCCTTCCCCACCGAGCCGCTCGGCGAGTTTCAGCTCAAGGGGCTGCAGCAGCGGATTCCGGCCTACCGGGTGAAGAGAACATAGGACGTCCGGCCCGCTGGACGCACGGGCCGGACAGATCCTCTCGGAGAGCTAGCGGCGGGCGCGGACGCTCTGTGTCCGCGAGTGGTGCGCGGTGCTCGACTTGGCGCGGGCGACCACCACGTGGCGCTTGGAAGAGGGGCGGCGGTTGGCGGCGCGGACGATGCGGGCCGCCGCCTTCTTGTGGCGGCTGCCGGCGCGCTGATGGCTCGCCGCCACGGTGGCGCGGCGGCTGTGGCTGCCCCGGCGAACGGCGCGGTGCCGCGAGGAGGCGCGGACGATCCGGGTGCGGGAGGCGGTCTCCCGGGTCGACCTCGCGACCTGGATCTCCGGCAGCGCCTCGCCCGACGCGACGTACTGGAGGTACGGATTGGGGAAGACGGCCACGTGGTAGTGCGGCGGATACTGCTCGCGCGTCGCCTCCAGGACCCCCTTGCCCTCGAGGTCGAGCAGCACCGTCTCCAGCCACTGCCGGCAGCCGGAGCTGTCGCTGCGCCGCAGGTCGATCGCCATGCCCGTGGGGTGGACTGAGATCGCCGAGGCGTTGGGGGGCTGGCGGGTGATCGGCCGGGTCAGGCTGGTGACCACCAGGCGCTCGCCGCAGGCGTCACGGTACTGGCTCGACAGGCGCTCGACGAACGTCCTCACCTCGGGCCGCGCGTACGGGAAGGAGACCTCGTCGCCCGCCAGCTCGTAGTCGGCGTTGCCGGGCAGGCGTACCAGCAGCCCCTGCTGGGCGTAGTCGCGCACGTCCGAGGAGGTGCGCAGGTAGGTGAAGTCGTGCTCGCGGGCCTCCTCGTTCTGGCGCAGCAGCGATTCGTGCGATCCCAGCAGGCTCTGGGCCTCCAGGATCGGCGCGGCGCAGGTCGCGCAGGTGGTGAGGGCGAGGAGCGACAGGGCCGCGTTGCGGCGGGTCCGGGGGCTGGAGGAAATAGATGGTCTCGGCATGGGAGGTCTCGCAAGCTCCATTCCGTTTAGGGCCCCATGCGCCTTCGGCGCGGTCAATTGTAGAGCAAAACACCAATCCGGTCGCTTGAGGGTACCACAGGATCCCCTGATTTCAAGCCACTTTGTGGGGATTCATGGCCTCGACAGGGGCGTCCTGCGGGTGACGCCCCGGAAGAAGAAGTGAAGGCTGGCGGGCGGGGGCGGCGGTCCGCCCCCGCGGTCTACCCCTTCTTGGCGCGCGAGAAGAAGTCGGCCATCGAGCCGAAGCCGGAGCCGGAGCTGCTGCTGCCGTTGGGTACCGAGGCGCCGCTACGGGCGTAGTCGTCGTCCCGGGAGCCGCCCCGGTCCCCCCCTCGCGAGCGGTCGCCCCGTTCGCTGCGGGAGAAGTCCTGCTGCCGGCCGCCGCCACCGCCGCCGCCGCGCCGCCGCTCCCCGCGGGGCTGCTGCTCGCCGCCGCCCGAGCCCATGCCGCCGCCCATGCCGGAGCTGGCGACGGCGCCCGAATTCATCGAGAGGGAGATGCGGCGCCGGGCGGTGTCCACCCCGAGCACCCGTACCTGGACCTCCTGGCCCGGCTGGACCGCCTCGCGCGAGTGGTTGAGCCGGCGGCCGGCCCCCATCTCGCTGATGTGGACCAGACCCTCGAGGCCGGGCGCCAGCTCGACGAAGGCGCCGAAGGTCTCGGTGCGCATGACGCGGCCGGGAACCTCCATCCCCTCCGTGAAGCGGGAGGCCGCCTCGTTCCAGGGGTCGCTCTGCAGCGACCGGCGGGAGAGCGAGATGCGCTCGGGGCGCTTCTCGTCCTTCCCCTTCTCGATCTTGATCACCTGCACCTCGACCTCGTCGCCCACCTGGAAGACGTCCTGCGGGTGGGTGGTGCGGGTGTGGCCGATCTCGCTGACGTGCAGCATCCCCTCGATGCCGCCGAGGTCGATGAAGGCGCCGTAGGTGGTCAGCGACGTCACCGTGCCGTGGAGCACGGCGCCGACCTGCAGCTTCTCGCGGGTCTCGGCGGCGCGGGCCTGCTGCTCCTCCTCGAGGAGCTGGCGGCGGGAGAGCACGATGTTCGGGCCGCGGCCCCCCCGGTTCCCCTCCTCCAGGCGGTTGACCTTGAACATCAGCTTCTGGCCGACGAACTGCTGCGGGTTCTCGACGTAGCGCAGGTCGAGCTGCGAGAGCGGGCAGAACGCCCGCATGCCGTAGACCTGCACCTCGGCGCCACCCTTGTTCAGGCCGGTCACCAGACCCTCGAGCGGCAGGCTGTTCTCGGCCGCCTGCCGGATCTCGGGGACCACGTCGGCGGGCTTCTTCCCCTTGCCGCCGGCCTTGCGGCGCAGCAAGAGGGCGCCGGTCTCCGGGTCGGTGCCGGTGACCGTGGCGTCGATCGAGTCGCCTTCCTTGACGGTGAGGTTCCCCTCGGCGTCCTTCAGCTCCGCCGCGGCGATCCGCCCCTCGGCCTTGCCGCCGAGGTCGACGAAGACCCACTCGTCGCCGATCGACAGGATCTTGCCGCTGACCTTCTGGCTCTGGCCGGATCCCTTCGATTCCTTTTCCTTCTTCGGGGCGCTCTGCTGCTCGAACTCGGCCAGGATCTGGCCGAAGTCCTGGTTCCCCTGGCCGGCCACCGGCTCCGCGGCAGGAGCTTCGCCCACCGGCGCTTCGCCCACCGGCGCTTCGCCCACCGGCGCTTCGCCCACCGGTGCTTCGCCCACCGCCTGCGGATCCTCCCCAGGCTGGCTCGAAGCCTGGATCTCCGGAGCCGGAGCGGTGTCTTCGCTCGCATGGACGTTCTGGTCGACCGTTGGGTCTTCGCTCGTCGCCGGAGCCTCCTGCTGGAGCTCGGCCAGGGCCTGGCCCGAGTCCTGCGTTTCCTGGTTTTCCTGGTCGTTCATTTGTTCTCCACTCGTCTGGGATTCATGCGGCCCCGGCGCTTCGCGGACCCGCGTGCCTGGAGCAGCCACTCCGGCGGGGTCCAATAAAATAGCATGCCGGGGAAGTCTTCAACCGATGCGGGGCGGCGGGAATTCCTCTTCGAGGGTCGGCGGAGGGGATGGACCCTTCCTGTTTCGTGCAGAATACCAGCGTACGGGTATCGTTCCAAGCCTTTCCTGAAGATTCGACACGGGGAGCCCCGATGAACGCACGCCTTCTGCCCTTCGCCCTGGCCCTCGTCCTGGGGTCCGGCGCCCTCGCCGCCAAGGACGACCGCCCTCTCAAGGAGCCTCCGGTCGATCCGCGCGAGGTCCATCTCACCGGTCTGGTCCAGCTCAGCCGCGGCGGCGAGAACGCCGAGGCCTACTGGTCTCCCGACGGCCGCGAGCTGATCTTCCAGTCCTCGCGCCCCCCCTATGCCTGCGACCAGATCTTCCGCATCGCGGCCGACGGCTCGGGCGCCGCCTCCCTGGTTTCGACCGGCAAGGGGCGCACCACCTGCTCCTACTTCATGGCGGGAGGGCGGCGGGTCCTCTACTCCTCGACCCACCTCGCCGGGCCGGCCTGCCCGCCGCCGCCCGACCGTTCGCACGGCTACGTCTGGTCGATCGATCCCGAGTACGAGATCTTCACCGCCCGGCCGGACGGCTCGGACCTCGCCCGCCTGACCGAGAACCGGGCCTACGACGCCGAGACGACCGTCTGCCCCAAGGACGGCGCGCTGATCTTCACCTCGACCCGCGACGGCGACCTCGAGCTCTATCGCATGGACGCGGACGGCAAGAACGTCAAGCGCCTGACCAACGCCCCCGGCTACGACGGCGGCGCCTTCTTCTCCCCCGACTGCTCGCGGATCGTCTGGCGCGCCTCCCGCCCCAAGGAGGGGCCGGAGCTCGACGACTACAAGCGCCTGCTCGCGCAAGGGCTCGTGCGCCCCAGCAAGCTGGAGCTCTGGGTGGCCAACGCCGACGGCGGCGAGGCCCGGCAGGTGACCTACCTCGACGCCGCCTCCTTCGCGCCGTCGTTCTTCCCTGACGGCAAACGGCTCGTCTTCTCCTCCAACTACGGCGATCCCAAGGGGCGCGAGTTCGACCTCTGGGCGATCGACGCCGACGGCACCCACCTGGAGCGGATCACCTGGACCGCCGGCTTCGACGGCTTCCCCATGGTCTCGCCGGACGGCACCCGGCTCGCCTTCGCCTCCAACCGCAACGGCACCCAGACGGGGGAGACCGACGTCTTTGTGGCCCGGTGGGTGGAGAAGGCGGCGAGCGCCCCGCCGGACCCGCCGTCCGCCGCCGACCGCTTCGGCGAAGACGTGCGCTGGCTCGCCGACGACGCCCGCGAGGGGCGGGGGATCGGCACCGCCGGCCTCGACCAGGCCCGCCAGTGGATCGCCGATCGCTTCCGCGCCCTGGGCGTCGAGCCGGCGGGAGCGGACGGCTTCTTCGAGAGCTTCGACGTGCCGGTGGCGGTGGAGGCCCGGCCCGGCACCGGCGTGAGCCTCGACGGCGTTCCCTTGAGCGAAGGCGCCTTCCGGCCGGCCTCCTTCTCGGCCTCCGGCGAGGCGGCGGGGGAGGTGGTGGCGGCCCACTACGGCATCACCGCGCCGGAGCTGGGGATCGACGACTACAAGGGGTTGGAGGTGAAGGGCAAGATCGTCGCCCTCCGCCGCTTCGTGCCCGAGGGGGGGCCCTTCTCCGACACCGCGGTCGAGCGCCGCTACGGCGACCTGCGCTACAAGGCGTGGAACGCCCGCGAGCATGGCGCGGTGGGGGTCATTTTCATCGATTATCCCGTACCAGCGCCTACGGGGTCCTCGCCGGCCGCCGAGTCGCCGCTGCCGGCCCTGGCGCTCGATCCGATCGACGCCGGGGGGGACGTCGGCATCCCCGCCGTGACGGTGAAGCGGGACGCCGGGGCTCCGCTCTTCGCGGGAGGCCATCGGGCGTCGCTCAAAGTCGACCTGGAGCGCAAGACCAAGCCGGCCTCCAACGTCCTCGGGGTGATCCATGCCGGAGCGGCGGACCGCCTGGCCGGCGCGCTGGTGATCGGCGCCCACTACGACCACCTGGGGCACGGCGGCGCCGGCTCGCTGGCGCCCGACTCCCACGAGATCCACAACGGGGCGGACGACAATGCCTCGGGCACCGCCGCCCTGCTGGAGGTGGCGCGCGAGCTGGTGGGGCAGCGCGGGACGCTGCGCCGGGACGTCTACCTGATCGCCTTCTCCGGCGAGGAGGAGGGGACGCTCGGCTCGACCGCCTTCACCCGCCACCCCACGGCGGGCCTCAAGGCCGCGAACCTGGTGGCCATGCTCAACATGGACATGGTGGGCCGGCTGCGGGGGAACCAGGTCGCCGTGCTCGGCGGCGAGTCGGCGGAGGAGTGGAAGGAGATCGTGCCCGCCGTCTGCGAGCGGGACCTGGTGAAATGCACCCTCTCGGGGGACGGCTACGGCCCCTCCGACCACAGCCCGTTCTACGCCGCCGGGGTGCCGGTGCTCCACTTCTTCACCGGGCCGCACGAGGACTACCACAAGCCCTCGGACGACGCCGACAAGATCAACGCGGCCGGCGGCGCCCGGGTCGCCCTGCTGGTAGCCGATCTCGCCATCGAGATCGCCGGCCGGCCCGGCCGCCCCACCTACAAGAGCGCGCCGGCCCCGGCCCCGCAGGGGGACGTCCGCTCCTACGGCGCCTCGCTCGGCACCATCCCCGACTACGCGGGCGATGGCCGGCCCGGCGTGCTGCTCGCGGGGGTGCGGGCCGGCGGCCCGGCCGAGCAGGGGGGGCTGCGCCGCGGCGACCTCCTGGTGGGGCTGGGGGGGAAGGAGATCCGCGACATCCACGACTTCATGTACGTCCTCCAGCGCGCCAAGCCGGGGGAGAAGGCCACGGCGGTGGTGGTCCGCGACGGCCAGAAGGTGGAGATGGAGGTGACGTTCGGGGGGAAGAAGCCGTGAGGAGACCTCAGCCGCCCGGGGTTGTTTGCCCTCTGGGGCGGCCTGCCCTCCGAGGCCTCACCCTCGGTCCCTCTCCACTTCGTGGAGAGGGAGGGCCCAGAGATCAGCGTCGTCGAATTCGGCACTGCCAGATCCCCTTCGTTCCCCCTCTCCACGCAGTGGAGAGGGGGCCAGGGGGTGAGGCTTCGGAGGGCAGGACGCTCCAGAGGGCAAAGGCGTGTGTAGCCCTCCTCGTTCTGGCCCTCCTGGCCTCCGCCTCCTCCGCCGCGGTCCCCCCCGACCTCGCCGAGTCGGCGCGCCGGATCGAGGCGTTCCCCGCCACCCGCGGGCAGGGGAGCGAGAGCGAGCGGCTGAAGCGGTTCTTCGACCTCTACTGGCGGACGCGGATGCTCGGCTCCCCCGAGCTCGCCACCTACATCGGCTATCCGGGGCTCGACGACCGCCTGGACGACGCCTCGCCGGAGACGCTCGCGCTCGGCCGGCGCATCGCCCGCGACGAGCGCGCGGCCCTCGCCTCGATCGACCGCGCGCGCCTCACGCCCACCGAGCAGGTCGACTACGACCTGGCGCTCTGGCGCGTCGAGCAGGGGATCGAGGGCGAGCGATTCCATCCGGAATTCATGCCCGTCCACCAGTTGAGCGGCATCCAGCAGGAGCTCCCCCAGCTCCTGGGGAGCATGCCCACCCGCTCCGTCCAGGACTGGGAGAACCGGCTCGCCCGCCTGCGCCAGGTCCCCCGGGCGGTCGACCAGACGCTGGCCCTGCTCGCCCAGGGGCTCAAGGCGGGGATCACGCCGCCGAAGGTGACCCTGCGCGACGTGCCCGGCCAGTTCGAGAGCCTGCTCACCGAAGACCCTCTGAAGAGCCCCGTCCTGGAGAGCTTCCAGCAGATCCCCGAGACGACCCCCGCCGCCGACCGCGAACGGCTCCGGCGCGAGGCGGCCCGGATCTTCCAGAGCCAGGTGGCGCCGGCCCTCCGCAAGCTCCACGACTACCTGGTCGGGACCTACATCCCGGGCGCCCGCGAGACCATTGCCATGAGCGACCTGCCGGACGGCCGGGACTGGTACGCCCACCTGGTGAAGGAAGCCACGACGACCGATCTGACCCCGGAGCAGATCCACCAGCTCGGCCTTTCCGAGGTGAAGCGCATCCGCAAGGAGATGGACGAGCTGATCGCCGCGACCGGCTTCCAGGGGAGCTTCGCGGAGTTCTGCAACTTCCTGCGCACCGACCCGCGCTTCTTCTACGACAGGCCCGAGGACCTGCTCCGGGGCTACCGCGACATCACCAAGCGGATCGACCCCGAGCTGGTCAAGCTGTTCGGCAAGCTGCCGCGCCTCCCCTACGGCGTCACCGAGGTGCCCGCGAGCGCCGCGAAGTCGCAGACGACCGGCTACTACGCCAACGGCTCGCTCGCCGCCGGCCGGCCGGGCTGGTTCAACGTCAACACCTACGACCTGAAGGCCCGCCCGAAGTGGGAGATGGAGGCCCTCGCCTCGCACGAGTCGGTGCCGGGGCACCACATCATGTACGCCCTCATCGAGGAGCTGGGGGAGCTGCCCGACTGGCGCAAGTGGGACGTCTATCCCGCCATGTCCGAGGGGTGGGCCCTCTACGCCGAGAGCCTGGGGGGCGAGATCGGCCTCTACAAGGACCCCTACTCCCGCTTCGGCCAGCTCACCTACGAGATGTGGCGGGCCCTCCGCCTGGTGGTCGACACCGGCCTCCATGTCAAGGGGTGGACGCGCCAGCAGGCGATCGACTATTGCAAGGCCAATTCCGCCCGCACCGGCCACGACATCGAGGTCGAGATCGACCGCTACATCGTCTGGCCGGGGGGAGCGGTCTGCTACAAGATCGGCGAGCTGAAGATCAAGGAGCTGCGGGCCTATGCCCGGAAGGAGCTGGGGGCCGGGTTCGACATCCGCGCCTTCCACGACCGGCTCCTCGGACACGGCCAGCTCCCGCTCGCCCTGCTGGAGAAGGACGTCAAGGCCTGGGTGGCGGAGCGGAAGGCGGGCTCCGGCAACCTTTCCCCGTCCGCGCCGTAAGAGAGAAAGGGGGGACCTGCGCGCCCCCTCATCCCGAAGAGGACCCTTCAATATGAAAAAGCCGACCCTCGCCTTCGCCGCCCTTCTGTTGACGGCCATCGCCGCCGGGGCCGCCGTTCCGCCCGACGTCGCCGAATACGGCAAGAGAGTCGAGCAATTCGCCGCCACCCGGGGGCAGGGGAGCGACAGCGAGCGGCTGAAGAGGCTGTTCGACCTCCTCTGGGATCTCCAGATGCACGCCTCGCCCGAGTACGCCACCTTCGTCGGCTACCCGGGCCTCAGCGACCGCTGGTCCGACCTCTCGCCCGAGTCGGTCGAATTCGGCCGCCGGCTCAACCACACCCTCGAAGGGGCCCTGGCGTCGATCGACCGCGAGAAGCTCACCCCCTCCGAGCAGGTCAACTACGACCTCGGGCTGCGCCACATCCGGCAGGCGATCGAGGGGGAGCCGTTCCACGGCGAATACCTGCTGATCAACCAGGTGGGGGGGCCGCAGCAGGGCATCCCGCAGCTCCTCTCGATCATGCCCGGGCGCAACGTCAAGGACTACGAGGACATCATCGCCCGCCTGCGCGGCGTCCCCGGGGTGATCGACCAGACGATCGCCATGCTCGACCGCGGGCTCAAGGAGGGGATCACGCCGCCGCGGGTGACCCTGCGCGACGTCCCGGGCCAGGTCGAGAGCCTGCTGGTGGACGACCCCCTGAAGAGCCCGATGCTCAAGGCCTTCCAGAAGCTTCCGGCCACGGTGTCCACCGCCGACCGCGAGCGGCTGACGCGCGAGGCCGTGGCGGCATTCAAGGACCAGGCGGCGCCGGCCTTCCGCAAGCTGCACGGCTACCTCGCCAACACCTACGTCCCGGCCTCCCGCGAGTCGATCGCCATGGGGGACCTGCCGAACGGAAGGGCCTGGTACGCCTACCAGGCGCGGGTCTCGACCACTACCAACCTGACGCCGGAGCAGATCCACCAGATCGGCCTCTCGGAGGTGAAGCGGATCCGCAAGGAGATGGACGAGCTGATCGCCTCGACCGGCTTCCAGGGGAGCTTCGCGGAGTTCTGCCAGTTCCTGCGCACCGATCCCCGCTTCTTCTACGACAGACCTGAGGACCTCCTCATGGGCTACCGCGACATCGCCAAGCGGATCGACCCCGAGCTGGTCAAGCTCTTCGGCCGGCTGCCGCGCCTCCCCTACGGCGTCATCCCGGTCCCCTCCTACTCGGAGAAGTCGCAGACCACGGCGTACTACGAGGAGGGGTCGCTGGCCGCCGGCCGGCCGGGCGAGTTCAATGCCAACACCTACGATCTGAGGTCGCGCCCGAAGTGGGAGATGGAGGCGCTCACCGCCCACGAGGCGGTGCCGGGCCATCACCTGCAGATCTCCCTCGCCCAGGAGCTCGAGGAGGCGCCTGAGTGGCGCAAGCACGACGACTACACCGCCTTCGTCGAGGGGTGGGGGCTCTACGCCGAGAGCCTGGGGAACGAGATCGGCCTCTACAAAGACCCCTACTCCCGGTTCGGTCAGCTCACCTACGAGATGTGGCGGGCCGTCCGCCTGGTGGTCGACACCGGCATGCACACCAAGGGGTGGACGCGCCAGCAGGCGATCGACTATTTCAAGGCCAACGCCGCCAAGGCCGAGCACGACATCGAGGTCGAGGTGGACCGCTACATCGTCTGGCCGGGGCAGGCGCTGGCCTACAAGATCGGCGAGCTGAAGATCAAGGAGATGCGCGCCTACGCCCAGAAGGAGCTCGGGCCCGGATTCGACGTCCGGGCCTTCCACGACCACGTGCTCGGCAACGGCGCCGTGCCGCTCGACCTGCTGGAGAAGAATGTCAAGGCCTGGGTGGCGGAGGTGAAGGCGAGGCCGGCGGAGAAGGCGGCTCGCTGACCGCGGGCGGAGGGGGCGGCGGCAGGAGCGTCCAGCCCTTGAGGTAGGGCGCCAGCGGCTCGCTCCAGGCCTTCGCCACCTTCTCGTACTCGGCGGCGCACCCGGCGGCGCGCGCCGCCGGCAGGGTGCCGTCCCCCACCAGCTCCTGAAAAGCCTGCGGATCGCGGCCATAGACCCAGCAGAGGATGTCGGTGAGGCGGGCCTCGTTGAACCCGTGCCCGCTCCAGAAGGGGAGCTTGGCGAGCTTGGCCCGCACGCCGGCGTTCTTCTCCTGGGCCAGGAGGGTCGAGGCGCTGTCCACCGCGGTGCTCGCCCCCTCCCTGCCGCTGCCGAGGAGGATCAGCATCGCGATCTGGTCGGCGGCCTCCTCCTCATGGCCGGCCACGGGGAGCTGATAGAGGCTGATCAGGGCGTGCCCGGCCTCGTGGAACACCATGAAGAGGCTGGCGGCCGCCACGGCGGTCCCCGCCTGGCTGGCGTCGGGCTGCTTGGCGGCGCGCAGGAAGAGCTCGGCGAAGTCGCCGACCAGCTCGTAGCAGATCGAGATCCGGTGGCGGTCCGCCTCCCAGGTGGCGTCGGCCGCGCCGCACTCGCGCGGGGCGATGGTGACGTCGGCCGGCAGGGCGAGCTTCTCGTTGAGGGCGCGGGCGGTCTCCTCCAAGAGCTGGGTGCCGCGGAAGATCTCCTGGAGCTCCCGGTTGTCCGGGCTCTTCACCTTCTCGTAGACCACCTTGAAATCGCCGCGGTCCGGAGCGGGAGGGGGCGGCGCGGGGGACGCCTCCATCGTCGGCGGGACCGGGGCCGGAGCCGCGGGCGGCGGAGCCTCCGGCGGCTGTTGGGCCAGGGCGGCGCCGGAGGCGAGGATCAGCGTCAGTGTCAGAACGAGCTGGAGTCGGAGCACGGGGGAGAGGATAAGCTCGCTCTCCATGAACGTCCAGCCCGTGATCCTCGAAGGCCTCACGGTCCGCCTGGAGCCGCTGACCCTGGAGCACGCGGGAGCACGCGCCGCGGCTCCTGCCGCACGCCGAGCCGGAGATCTTCCAACACATGCTGGAATGGCCGCGAGACGCGAGCCTGGAGGCCCTGGAGGAGTGGCTCCGCCTCAGCCTCGCCAAGCCGGCCTCCCTGCTCTTCGCCATTTTCGACCGGCGGACCGGTGAGGCGCTGGGGACCACGGGCTACCTGGAGATCCGGCCGCGCCACCGGGGCCTGGAGATCGGCCGTACCTGGATCGCCCGGACCCGCCAGGGCACCCGGGTCAACCCGGAGAGCAAGCTCCTGCTCCTGCGGCACGCCTTCGAGGACTTGGGCGCCGTGCGGGTCCAGCTCACGACCGATCTCAACAACCTCCACAGCCAGCGGGCGATCGAGAAGCTGGGCGCCAGGCGCGAGGGGGTGCTGCGCCGCTACCAGGTGCGCTCCAATGGCACCGTCCGCGATACGGTGGTCTACAGCATCGTCGCGGAGGAGTGGCCGGAGGTGAAGGCGCGGCTGGAGGAGCGGCTGGCGAGGTTGGAATAAGTGGAACGGGGTGGGCGGAGCGGGCCGCCCACCCCGGACCGGTCGCTCTCAGCAGGTCGTGGTACCACAGTCCTGGATGCAGGTGGGGTTCCCGCACCGGCTGCCGCTGATGCCGCCGTTCGCCAGGAGGGTCTCCTTGTCTTCGAGGTTCCGGAGGGTCTCCTTGGCGAGCGTGAGCTTCTTGATCTGCTTTTTCATGACTTTGGTCTCCTGCGTTGCGTTGAGTCGACGCCTTGATTGGCCGTCTTTGAAGCTAACGAGCTTACACGAAGAATCCCCTCACCTGAATTTAAAATTGCTGGCGCGGGCGTTGCATCCTGCTCGGGCGTGGACATCGAGAAAGCGTGGAACCTGCTGACGGCCAAGGTGATGGGGTGGGCGCGGGACTTCGTCCTGCTGCTGCCGAACCTCGCCGTGGCGGTGGCGGTGCTGGTCGGCTTCTGGCTGCTCGCCAAGCTGGCGCGCAACCTCCTGCACCGCCTCCTGCGCCGGGTCTCCCACAGCGAGCAGGTCAACCGCGTGCTGGGGCAGACGGTCTTCCTGGCCCTGGTCGCGACCGGCCTGTTCATCGCCCTCGGCATCCTGGGGCTCCAGAAGACGGTCGCCTCGCTGCTCGCCGGCGCCGGCATCCTCGGCCTAGCGCTGGGGTTCGCCTTCCAGGACATCGCCGCCAACTTCATGGCCGGCATCTATCTCTCGATCGAGCACCCCTTCCGCGCCGGCCACCTCATCGCGAGCAAGGACATCCAGGGAGTCGTCAAGCGGGTCCACCTGCGCTGGACGGAGATCCGCACGGCGCAGGGGCAGATCATCCTGGTCCCCAACAAGCAGATCTTCGAGAACCCGATCACCAACTTCAGCGCCACCGGCCAGCGGCGGGTGGACCTCAAGGCCGGCGTCTCCTACGGCGACGACCTCGACAAGGTGAAACGGGTCGCCCTCCAGGCTCTCGAGCAGACGCCGTCGCGCAAGCCGGACACCGAGGTCGAGCTCTTCTTCGAGGATCTCTCCGACAGCGCGATCAACCTGGTGGCGCGCTTCTGGATCGACTTCACCTCCAAGCAGTCCGACTACCTGCGGGCGAAGAGCGAGGCGATCGAGCGCCTCAAGAAGGCCTTTGACCAGAACGGCATCACCATGCCCTTCCCCACCCGCACCCTCGACTTCGCGGTCAAGGGGGGCGAGACCCTGTCGCAGGCGCTGGAGGAGGTGGGGATCGGGCGGGGTGGCGGCCGGCGGCCGGAATCGTCGCACTGACCTCGGCGGCGGCGACAGCTGCAGGACTGAGCCGGCCGGAGCGGCTCAAGCCTGGCCGCGGAGGCGGGCGTTCTCGGCGCGCAGCCTCGCCAGCTCTGCCTCGGCCGCCTGCATCCGTTCCTGCATGGTCTGGTGGGCGGCCCGCACCTCTTCGTTGCTCAGGATGGGCACGCCCGTCGCGGCGTTGACGGCCCGGATCCCCCGCTCCTCGATCCGCAGGAGGGCTCCCGTGGTCTGGCTGAGGATCGCGCCGCCCGCTCCGGCCGGAATGGGCTGATAGCGTCCATTCACCAGCCGGAATCCCTGCAAGGCGGGACGCAGATAGTCTTGCAGTGGATCAAAAAGTATGTACTCCTCGACGCCGAGCCGCTCGTAGAGAACCTTCTTTTCGAAGACGTCCTCGTTCCGGGAGCTGTCGGAGGTCACCTCAACGATCAGGCACGGGGGCCGACCCTCCTCCCAGAGCTTGTAGATCCGCCTTTCGCCTCGGGGCACTCCGCGGGTCACGAAGACATCCGGGACGACGAATTTCCGGGGATTCCCCTCGACGTAATAGAGGAGCATGTCCGCCCCGACGTAGACATCCGGCACCTCCTTGAGGTGCTCATCGAGGGCCTCGAAGAGGTAGATGATCTCCCGGATGTGGATCTCGGTCTCGCCCATGGGCTTACCGTCGGATTCCGGGTAGTGGACATCTCGCCGGAGAGGAATCGCGTTCATCGGTGTTTTCCTTGACCAACGGTTGCGAGATCAGATCACGGCGGCCCGTTGGAGCGCAATAGGCAGTGTAGCATGTGAACGGAGCCGGGCTCGGATAGTAGTCTACCCCCATGGTCGAGAGCCTCTGGAACGACGAAGAAGCGGCGGGCTACCCGGGCGATCTCGGGTTGCGCGTCTACACCTCGCGCCTGCTGGGGCGCGACAAGAGCCTGGTGCTGCACGGCGGCGGCAACACCTCGGTCAAGATCCGCGAGACTGACCGCTTCGGCGAGGAGGAGGAGATCCTCTACGTCAAGGGGAGCGGGTGGGACCTGGAGACGATCGAGGCCGCCGGCTTCGCGCCGGTGCGCCTGGGGCCCGCCGCCCGCCTGGCGACCCTCTCCCGGCTCTCCGATCCCGAGATGGTCAACGAGCTGCGGACGGCGATGACTCTGGCCTCCGCCCCCACCCCCTCGGTCGAGGCCATCCTCCACGCCATCCTGCCGTTCAAGTACGTGGACCACACCCACGCCGACGCCGTGGTCACCCTCACCAACAATCCGGAGGGCGAGGCGCTGATCCGCGAGGCCTACGGGGATTCGGTGGTCGTCCTCCCCTATGTGATGCCGGGGTTCGACCTCGCCCGCCTGGCCGCCGGGCGGTTCCCCGCCGAGGCCGGACCGGGGACGGTCGGCATGGTGCTGCTCAACCACGGAATCTTCTCTTTCGGCGCCACCGCCTGGGAGTCCTACGAGCGGATGATCGAGCTGGTCCGCCGCGCCGAGGGGCTGCTGGAGCGGCGGGGCGCCTGGAGCCTGGGCCCCTTCCCGGAGGCTGTGGCGGACGCTCCCGATCCCCTGGAAATTGCCAAGCTGCGCTATGAGATTTCGCGGGCGGCGGGGTTCCCCATGGTCCTGGTCTCCCACCGGGGTCCGCGCCACCTCGCCTTCACCCGCCGCCAGGACCTCCCCCGGATCGCCCAGGGGCCGGCCACGCCCGACCACGTCATCCGCACCAAGCGCCTCCCCCTGATCGGCCGGGACGTCGAGGCCTACGTCCGGGAGTACCGCGGTTACTTCGAGGAGCACGGCCGGGGGCAGACCCTGCTCGATCCGGCGCCGCGGGTGATCCTCGACCCCGGGCTCGGCCTCGCCACCGCGGGGCGGACGGTGAAGGACGCGGCCATCGCGGCGGAGATCTACGAGCACACCATGGACATCATCGAGCGGGCGGAGCGGCTCGGCGGCTTCCGGGCGCTGCCGGCGCGCGAGCTGTTCGACGTCGAGTACTGGGACCTGGAGCAGGCCAAGCTGGCGAAGGCGGGCAAGCCGCCGGTCTTCGCCGGGGAGGTGGGGCTGGTGACCGGCGCCGCCTCGGGGATCGGCCGCGCCGCGGTCGAGGCCCTGCTCGCCCGGGGGGCGGCGGTGGTGGGCCTGGACGTCGATCCCAAGATCGAGACGATGCTCTCCCGATCCGGCTTCCTGGGCCTCCGCTGCGACGTGACCGTGGAAAGCGAGGTCGCGGCGGCGCTGGCGCGGGGGATCGCGGCCTTAGGCGGGCTCGACCTGCTGGTGCTGAACGCGGGGATCTTCCCGGCCAGCCGCAAGATCGCCGAGCTCTCCCTCGCGGAGTGGGACCGGGTGATGCGGGTGAACCTGGACGCCAACCTGCTGCTCCTGCACCTCTCCCACCCCTTCCTGAAGCTGGCGCCGGCGGGCGGGCGGGTGGTGGTGATCGGCTCCAAGAACGTGCCCGCGCCCGGCCCCGGCGCCGCCGCCTATTCGGCCTCCAAGGCGGCGCTCCACCAACTCGCCCGGGTGGCCGCGCTGGAATGGGGGAGGGACGGCATCCGGGTCAACGTGCTGCACCCCAACGCCGTGTTCGATACCGGCGTCTGGACGGACGAGGTGCTCGCCTCCCGCGCCGCCGCCTACGGCCTTTCCGTCGAGGAGTACCGGCGGAACAACGTGCTCAGGGTCGAGGTGACCAGCCGCGACGTGGCCGAGCTGGCGGCGGAGCTGTGCGGCCCCCGCTTCGCCAAGACGACCGGAGCGTGGATCCCGGTGGACGGCGGCAACGAAAGGGTGATCTGACCCCCTTTCCGCCGAACCACGGGGCGCTCCGGAAAAATCGTCCGTCGCTTTAGGGGAGCCTCTCCCCTTTTTGGGGAGACCCCTCGTCTCTTTGGGGAGAGGCCCCGTCTTTTTCGGGAGCCCCCTCGTCTTTTTCGGGAGAGGCTTCGTCTTTTTAGGGAGAGGGGCCGTCCATATGGGGAGCCCCCTCGTTCTATATGGACGAGCCTCCGTCCTTTTGGGGGGCCCCCTCGTCTTTTTGGGGAGAGGGTCCGTCTTTTTGGGGAGACCCCTCTCCCCAAAATTCCAGCGTACCTAGGGGATGAGCAGCACCTTCCCCGTCGTCTCCCGGCCCTCGAGCGCCCGGTGGGCGTCCGCCGCCTCGGCCAAAGGCACCTCGCGGTCGATGCTCAGGCGGAGCTTCCCCGCCGCGATCCAGCCCAGGACCTCGCCCGCCCGCCACATCAGCTCCTCCCGGTCGGCGATGTAGTGGCCCATCGAGGGGCGGGTCAGGTAGAGCGAGCCCTTCTGGTTGAGGACCGACGGATCGAAGGGGGGCACCGGGCCGCTCGCCTGGCCGAAGAGGACCATCAGTCCGCGCGGCGCCAAGGTGTCCAGTCCCTTGTCGAAGGTGGTCCGGCCGACGCCGTCGTAGATCACAGCCACCCCTTTGCCGCCGTTCAGGCGCCTGGCCTCGGCCGAGAAGTCCTGCTGGGAGTAGAGGATCACCTCGTCCGCGCCGGCCTCGCGGGCGATCCTCGCCTTCTCCTCGGTCGAGACCGTGCCGAAGACGCGGGCGCCGCGCAGCTTGGCGACCTGGCAGAGGAGCTGGCCCACGCCCCCGGCCGCCGCGTGGACGATGCAGACGTCCCCCGGCTTCAGCGGGTACGTGCTGCTGGCGAGGAAGTGGGCGGTGATCCCCTGGAGCATGGCGGCGGCCGCCTGGCGGGTGGTGATCCCCTCGGGGAGCTTGACCAGCCGCGCGGCCGGCACCACGGCCTGCTCGGCGTAGGCGCCTGGAATCGCGGTGTAGGCCACCCGATCCCCCACAGCCACCTCGGTGACGCCGGGCCCCACGGCGGCCACGGTCCCCGCCGCCTCCTGTCCCGGGGTGAAGGGGATCGCCGGCGCCTTGTAGAGGCCCGTGCGGAAGTAGACGTCGACGTAGTTGACCCCGGCCGCCTCGATCCGGACGACCGCCTGCCCCTCACCGGGCCGGGGGTCGGGCACCTCCTCCAGCTTCATCACCTCAGGACCGCCCACGCTGTGGATGCGAATGGCTTTCATGGCTGCCTCCTCCCGTCCGTCCGGGAGAAAGAGGGTATCGCGAGAGGGACCTGGAAGGGAGCTACGGGTGCTCGAGGCGCACCCAGCGGCAGCAGATCTCTTCGAGGCCGCGGGGGTCCTGGGTGGAGAGGGCTTCCTGGCAGAAGCGGTCGATCTCGGCGGGCGGAGTCCCGGCGCGCCGCAGCCCGTGGCGGATGGCGCTCACGAGGGCGAAACGGTTGCGGCTGCGCAGTGAAACTCTGATCTCTGGATAAAGAGGTCTCATCGAGGTCTCTTCCATACTTATAACGTCCGAAAGGCGAAAAACGTTTCACCCCGCCGCACCCGAGATTCCCCCTACCCCCTTAGACGGCGGCCGAGGGTCTCCGGTTCCTGAGCCGGACGCCAGCGCGAAGGCGATCAGCGTCTCCTCCTCGCCGAGAGGGGCAGGGGCCGGCCAGGCGCGCGGCCTCGGCCACGCCCGAGTCCACCACCTGGAGGAGGCGGCGGTCGGAGCGGTGGGGGCGGCTCATGGTTTGACGATAGCATCCCGGCATGTCCTTCCGCGGCCACCTCTGGACCGTCGCCCCCCTGGTGCGCCACTCCCTGCGGCGGACCCGGTTCCTCGCCTCGCAACCGTGGGAGACGGCGCTGGAGGATCCCAAGGTAGGGACGGTCCGCCTTTCCGGCTGGCTGCGGGAGTCGCCGGGGAGCGGCGAGATCCTGGTGCTCGTCCACGGCCTGGGGGGCGGCACCGAGAGCCGCTACCTGGCCGGCGGCGTGGCGGCGGCCGAGGCGGTGGGGATCTCCTCGCTGCGGATCAACCTGCGCGGCTCCGACCGCCGGGGGGAGGACTACTACCATGCCGGGCTGACCGCCGATCTCCACGCCGCCCTGGCGAGCGGGGAGTTGGGGCGCTACGAGCGGATCTACGTGCTCGGCTACTCCCTCGGCGGGCATCTGACCCTGCGCCTGGGCGCCGAGGCGGGGGACCCGCGCCTGGCCGCGGTGGCCGCCATCTGCGCGCCGCTCGACCTCGCCCTCTCGCAGCGGGAGCTCGACTCGCCCCTGCGCTGGCCCTACCGCCGCTATCTCCTGCGTGGGCTCCTCGACATCTACGCCGCCGTGGCTGTCCGCCATCCGGTGCCGCTGCCGGTCGGGCAGGCCCGCCGCATCCGCACCCTCCGCGAATGGGACGACCGCGTGGTCGCCCCGCGCTACGGCTTCGCGGACGCCGCGGACTACTACGCCCGGGAGAGCGTGGCCCAGCGCCTCCCCGGCCTGCGCGTGCCCGCCCTCCTCCTCGCCTCTGAAGCCGACCCGATGGTCCCCGCCCACACCGTCCGCGCCGCCCTCACCCGCCCGGCCCCGCGCCTGGAGGTGCGCTGGGTGGCCGGGGGTGGGCACGACTCCTTTCCGCGGGCGTTGGAGGTGGACCGGGGGGTGGTGGAGTGGCTGCGGGCGCGGAGGCAGTAGAGACTGCGCCACGCTCAGCGGAGGGGTAGAGACGTCCAGTCCGTTTTCAGCACAACGCTGGCAGGCCTTCAACGTCGGGACGTCTCTCTCCCGAGGCCACCCACGCCTGCTACGCGCGCCCGTCTACGCCTATCGACGGCATGTGCCCCGGAAAGGCGAGATGACCTCCAGGGTATGCCCTCCGAGGAGACGTCCCGACGGGGGTGGCCTGCGATCGTCGTGCTGAACGGACTGGGACGTCTCTACGCCCTTCGTTGAAAGTGGGTGCTCAGGAAGAAGGCCCCGCCAGCCGCTCGGCCAGCCGGGTGAACCGCGGCCGCACCCGCCGGTTCCCCACCGCCACCCGCAGCGCCCGCTCCTCGCCGACCAGGATCGCCAGCCGCTTCGCCCGGGTCAGGGCGGTGTAGAGGAGGTTGCGCTGGAGCATCACATAATGCGTGGTGTGCAGGGGGATGATCACGCACGGGTACTCGCTCCCCTGCGACTTGTGGATCGTGCAGGCGTAGGCGGGGACGAGCTCGTCGATCGAGCCGTAGTCGTAGACCACCTCGCGGCCGTCGATCACCACGGTCACCACCTGGTCGGTCTCGTCGATCGCGCTCACCCGGCCGATGTCGCCGTTGAAGACCTCCAGATCGTAGTTGTTCCGCACCTGCATCACCTTGTCCCCCACCCGCAGGCTGTGCCCGCCGCGGGTCACCGTCGGTCCCTCGGGGTTGAGCAGGCCGCGCAGCACGGCGTTCAGGCTGTCGGTGCCGAGGGGGCCCCGGTTCATCGGGGTGAGCACCTGGAGCTGCTCGACCGGGTTGAGGCCGAACCGCCCGGGGATGCGCTTGGACACGATCTCGGCGATCGTCTCCACGATCGCCTCCGGCTCCGCGCGCTCGATGAAGAAGAAGTCCCCCTGGCTGTCCACCGACTCCAGGATCGGCATCACCCCCTGGTTCACCCGGTGGGCGTTGACCACGATCAAGCTGCGCTCGGCCTGGCGGAAGATCTCGGTCAGCCGCACCACCTCCACCGCCTCCGAGCGGATGAGGTCGGCGAGCACCCGGCCGGGGCCCACCGAGGGGAGCTGGTCCACGTCCCCCACCAGGATCAGCCGGCCGTGGTCCGGCACCGCCCGCAAGACGTGATTCGCGAGCACCGTGTCGAGCATCGACGCCTCGTCCACGATCAGCAGGTCGCAGGAGAGCGGGTGCTCGCGGTTGCGGTCGAACTGCCGGGTCTGCGGGTTGAATTCCAGCAGCCGGTGGAGGGTGGTGGCCTCGGCCCCCGTGGCCTCGGCCAGGCGCTTGGCGGCGCGGCCGGTGGGGGCGGCGAGGAGCACCTTCTGGCGCTTCTTCTCCAGGATCTTCACGATGCCGCGCACCAGCGTCGTCTTGCCGGTGCCCGGGCCGCCGGTGATCACCAGCACCTTGCGGGTGAGCCCGGCGCGGATCGCCTGCCGCTGCTGGCGGGCGAGGTCGAGGCTCTCCTGCTTCTCGAACCAGTCGAGGGCGCGGTCGAGGTCGATCTCCAGCGGCAGCATCGGCTGGATGAGCAGGGTGCGAATGCGCCCCGCCACCCCGAGCTCCGCCCCGTGGAGCGACTTGAGGAAGACCGCCATGTCCGGCGTCTCCGGCCCCTCGGGGATCGCCTCCAGCACGATCTGCTCGGTCTCGGCGAGCGCCGCGAGCGCGGCCTCCACGCCGGCGGCCGGCGCCTCCAGGAGCTTCTCCGCCTCCTCGATCAGCGCCGTGCGGGGGAGATAGACGTGGCCGCGGTCCCCCCCCTGGTCGAGCAGGTAGAGGGTGCCGGCCTCGATGCGCTGCGGAGCGTCCTTGGGGATGCCGAGCGCCGCGGCGATCTTGTCCGCCGACTTGAAGCCGATGCCGTAGATGTCCGTGGCCAGGCGGTAGGGATTCGCCTTCACCAGCTCCGTGGCCTGGGCGCCGTAGGCCTTGTAGATCTTGATCGCGTAATGAGTGGAGACCCCGTGCGACTGCAGGAAGACCATCACCTCCTTGATCTCCCGCTGCTCTTCCCAGGCGCGGACGATCTCCTTGCGGCGCTTGGGGCCGATCCCGTCCACCTCGGTCAGCCGCTCCGGCCGGTTCTCGATGACGTCGAGCGTCTCCAGGCCGAACGCCGCCACCAGCCGCGAGGCCATCACCTTGCCGATCCCCCGGATCAGGCCGGACCCCAGGTACTTCTCGATGCCGGTGAGCGTGGCCGGGGTGACTGTGGCGTAGGAGGCGACCCGGAACTGCCGGCCGTACTTCGGATCGTTGATCCAGCTCCCGCTGAGGCGGAGGTTTTCCCCCGGCTGCACGCTCAGCAGGTTGCCGACGGCGGTGATCAGGTCGCGGTATCCCGGCACCTGGAGCCGCACCACGCTCCAGGAGCTCTCCTCGTTGGAGAAGACCACCCGCTCCAGCACCCCTTCCAGGGTGGTCGCGTCGCGGGTCTCTCGGGAGTCGAAGGGGAGGGTCATGGCGGCCAGGGGTCTCAGTCTACGACAGATGGCGTTTTCCCTTCTTCCCGGGTCAATCTGTGCCAAAATGACCCGCGCATGCCCGACAAACCCCTGGTTCTGGTCATCGACGACGAAACCGGCTCCCGCGAGTCGATGGCCATCGCCCTGGAGAAGGCGGGCCTCGCCGTGCGGACCTTCGACGATGCGCGCAAGGCGCTGGAATTCCTCGACGAGAACGACGCCCGCCTCGCCGTCTGCGACCTCCGGATGCCGGGCATGGACGGCCTCGCCTTCCTGCACGAGGTCCGGGAGCGCAAGATCGACCTCGGCATCATGCTGGTGACCGCCTACGGCTCCATCGAGTCGGCCGTGGAGGCGATGCGGGTGGGGGCTGACGACTACCTCACCAAGCCGGTCGACCTCTACGAGCTGCGCAAACGGGTGATGAACCTGATCGAGAAGCAGCAGCTCAAGGAGGAGGTCTCCAACCTGCGCGAGATGCTCGACAAGCGCTACGGCTTCGAGAGCATCATCGGCCGCTCGGAGCCCATGGAGCGGCTCTTCGAGCAGATGCGGCTGGTGGCGCCCACCCGCTCGAGCGTCCTGGTCATCGGCGAGAGCGGCACCGGCAAGGAGCTGGTGGCCAACGCCCTGCACCGGGCGAGCCCCCGGCGCAACGAGCGGTTCCTGGCGATCAACTGCGGCGCCATCCCGAGCGACATCCTGGAGAGCGAGCTGTTCGGCCACGAGCGGGGGGCCTTCACCGGCGCCGTCACCCGCAAGATCGGCAAGTTCGAGCTCGCCCACCGCGGCACCCTCTTCCTGGACGAGATCAGCGAGCTCTACCCCGAGCTCCAGGTCAAGCTCCTGCGGGTGCTGGAGGAGCGCCAGGTGATGCGCGTCGGCGGCAGCGAGCTGATCCCGGTCGACTTCCGGCTGATCGCGGCCACCAACCGCGACCTGGAGAAGGAGGTCGCCGACGGGCGCTTCCGCGAGGACCTCTACTACCGCCTCAAGGTGGTGACGCTGCGCATACCGCCGCTGCGCGAGCGCCCGGGGGACATCAGCCAGCTCGCCGAGCACTTCCTGACGCTGTTCTGCCAGGAGCACGGCAAGGCGCCGAAGCGGCTCGGCTCCGGGGCCCTGGAGCTGCTCGCGCGCTATCCCTGGCCGGGCAACGTGCGGCAGCTCCGCAACGTCATGGAGTCCGCCGTGGTCTTCAGCCAGGGGGACGAGATCACCCCCGCCGACCTGCCGGTCGAGGTGCGGGAGTCGTCGACCCTCTCGACCCCCGGCTCCCCCGTGCAGGCGGTGGCGGGCGAGCCGCGCACCATGGCCGACATCGAGCGCCACGCGATCCTCGAGACCCTGGACCGCACCGGGGGGCACCGCGCCAAGGCGGCCGACATCCTGGGGATCGGCCTGCGGACGTTGCAGCGCAAGCTCAAGGAATACAAGGATGAAGGTTATATCCAGGAGGACTGAGGAGAGACATGGAGCTCCATACCGAGGTGCTGATCCACAATGAGACCCTGGGGGTGAAAGGAGGGAGGGGAACGCTCCTCCAGATCAACCCCGACGGCTATTACGAGGTGAACTGCGTGTTTGGAGAGCGGCTGCACCGGACCCTCTTCCCGATCCAGGGGACGGTGCTGATCAGCCGCGAGCCGGAAGAGACCACGGGCACCGACCTGGAGATCGAACGCTGATGGCCACCAAGCTCTCGGTCAATATCGACCACGTGGCGACGCTGCGGCAGGCGCGGCGCACCACCTATCCCGATCTGGTCGAGGCGGCGCGCATCGCCGAGGCGGCCGGCGCGGTGGGGATCACCGTGCACCTGCGCATGGACCGCCGGCACGTCCAGGACTCCGACGTCGAGCGGCTGCGCGGCACAGTGAAGGGCAAGCTCAACCTGGAGATGGCGAGCGCCGAGGAGATGGCCCGGGTGGCCCTGGCGGTCAAGCCGGACCAGGTGACGCTGGTGCCGGAGAAGCCGGAGGAGGTCACCACGGAGGGGGGGCTCAACCTCATCCTCTACGGCCGCCGGATCGCCGGCGTGACCGAGCGGCTGGCGTCGGCGGGGATCGCGGTCTCGCTCTTCGTCGATCCGGACCCCCGGCAGATCCAGGCGCTCATCCCGCTCAAGGATGGCGGGGTGACCGGCTTCGAGATCAACACCGACGCCTACACCCGCGCCGCCGACTCCGCCATGCTGGAATCCGAGCTGCGGCAGATCGCCGAGGTGGTGGAGCAGGGGAGGGGGGCCGGCCTCCACGCCTACGCCGGCCACGGCCTGCGCACCGACAACGTGGGCCCGGTGGCGGCCATCCCAGGGATGGAGGAGCTGAACATCGGCCACTTCATCATCGCCCGCGCGGTGATCGTGGGGATCGACGCGGCGGTGCGGGAGATGCTGGCGGCGATGGCGGCGGGCTAGGCCGCCCCCAGCTCCCCCCGGATCGCCACCGCCAGCTCCTCGGCCAAGGCGTCGATGGCCCCCTGCTCGGGGCCCTCGATCATGATGCGGGCGAGGGGCTCGGTGCCGCTGTAGCGCAGGACGAGGCGGCCGTCGTCCCCCAGGCGCTCCTCGACGGAACGGGCGGTGGTGGTCACGGCGGGGAGGGCCTTGAAGTCCACCTTCTGCTTCACCCGCACGTTCAGCAGCACCTGCGGATAGCGCCGGAAGGGGGCCAGCATCTCCGAGAGCGGGCGGCCGTCCTGGTGGCGCACGAAGGCCATCTGGATGGCGGTCAGCAGGCCGTCGCCGGTGCTGGCGAGATGGCTCTGCACGATGTGGCCCGACTGCTCGCCGCCCAGCAGGATCCCCTCCTTCCGCATCGCCTCCACCACGTAGCGGTCCCCGACGTTACAGCGGACGATGCCGATCCCCTCGGCCGCGAGCGCCCGCTCCAGCCCGAGGTTGCTCATCGAGGTGGCCACGATCTTCGGCGGCTCCAGCCTCCCGCTCCGGTGGAGGCAGGTCGCCCAGAGATAGAGGATGGCGTCGCCGTCGCGCACCGCTCCCTGTTCATCGGCCAGGATGCAGCGGTCGGCGTCGCCGTCGAAGGCGGCCCCGAGGTCGGCCCCCTCGGCCACCACGCGCGCCGCCATCTCGCCCGGCGCCGTCGAGCCGCACCTCTCGTTGACGTTGCGGCCGTTCGGCTCCGCGTGGAGCAGGGTGACGCGGGCGCCGAGCCGCTCGAAGAGCTTGCCGGCGTAGGTGGAGGCGGCGCCGTTGCCGGCGTCGAGCACCACCCGCAGGCCGTCCAGGGGGCGTCCCTCCGGGAGGGTCGCGGCGAGGTGGCGCAGGTAGAGCTCGCGCAGGCCGGGCTCCACCGTAGGCTCGGGGAGATCCGGCACGTCGGCCGGATGGGCCTTCAGACGGTTCTCCAGGGTGAGCTCGTCCTCGTCGCTCCACTTGGTGCCCTGGGGATCGAGAAGCTTGATGCCGTTGTCCGGATAGGGGTTGTGGCTGGCCGAGACGACCACGCCGGCCGCGGCGCCGGTCTCCCGGGCGAGGTAGGCCACCCCGGGAGTGGGGATCACCCCGGCATATCGCACGTCGACCCCGCCGGCGGTGAGGCCGGCGGCCAGCCAGCGGCAGATCTTGGGACTGCTCTCGCGGGTGTCGCCGCCCAGCACCACCCTGGGCGGGGCGCCATTATTGCCTGCAAAACCCCGTTCGCGCAGGGTCGCGGCCAGTTGCACGGCGAGGGCCGTGACCGTGGGACGGTCGAGCGGCGGCTCGCCGAAGTGGCCGCGGATGCCGTCGGTTCCGAAGAGGCGGATCGAATCTTGGCTCAAGTCTTCTTTCCCTTGTCTTTGCGCGGTTTCTGGGGCTCGGGGCGCTCGGGGGGCGGCTGGATCGGCACCGTCACCGTCACCGCCAGCGGTGGCGGGACAATCTGGATCAGCGGGTCGGGGAGGACGATGGCCACATCCTTCTCCTCGAAGGTGCTGGCGTGGCCGTCCAGGCTGACCGGACGGGTCGAGAGCGAGTCGATGCGGGAGAGCATCGGCTCCGGGCCGATGACCTTGATCTGATTGGGGAGGCTCTCGGGCTTGCCGACCGTCGCTCCCGCCGCCGGCCTGCCGGTGAGCTTGGGCAGGACCGGAAGATTCTGTATGACCTCCCGCTCGAGATCCACCCGGATGGTGTTGGGCTCGATCGACACCACCTCCAGGCCATCCGGCAGCAGGACATTGTCTCCCGTGAGATTGATCGTGGCGACCCCCGTCTGGCGTTGCCCGAGATCGACGCTCACGTTCACCATGTAGGGGCTGAGCTGGCGGATCGCCTTCTTGGTGCCGCTGACGCGGACGTTCACGTTCTGCGCCGGATTGATCAGCACGAACCCGTTGGGGCGGCTGTAGGCGATGGCCGCCTCGACCACCTTCTCGCTGGAGACCAGGCGGTCCTGGACCGAGGCGTTGAACCAGATGCCGATGGCGATGCCCAGCGCCAGCAGCCGCAGCCCCCAGGTCCGTGCCCACTCGTTCACTGGTTGCCCCCCTGCGGGTAGAGCTCGGTCACCAGATAGCGGTAGAGGGCGTTGCGCAGATTGTTGCTGTCGAGGTCCGAGGTCAGCTCGCCGTTGTAGGCCAGGGAGATCGTGCCGGTCTCCTCGGAGACCACCACGGCCACGGCGTCGGTCTCCTCGGTGATGCCGAGGGCGGCGCGGTGGCGGGTGCCGTACTCCTTGGAGAGCTCCGGGTTGGACGTCAGCGGCAGGAAGCAGCCGCCGGCGGCGATGCGGTCGTCCTGCACGATCGCCGCGCCGTCGTGGAGCGGCGTGTCGGGCTGGAAGAGGTTGATCAGCAGGTCGTAGGAGACCACGGCGTCGAGCTCGATGCCGTTCTCGATGTAGTTGCGCAGGCCGTGCAGCCGCTCGATGACGATCAGGGCGCCGATGCGCCGGGTCGAGAGGGTGGTGGCGGCGAGCACGATCTCGCCGAACGAGGCCACCACCTTCTGCTGCTTGGCGAGCCCCCAGAGCGGATTGCGCCCGAAGTCGGCGAGGGCCCGGCGGATCTCCTGCTGGAAGAGCACGATGACCGCGAAGGGGAGGACGATCAGCAGGTTCTCGAGGATCCGCTGCAAGGTCGGCAGCTCCATCAGCACGGCCGTGTAGTAGACCAGGCCGATGAACAGCAGCCCGAGCACCATCTGCACGGCGCGGGTGCCGCGGATCAGCAGCAGCAGGTTGTAGATGATGATCGCGACCGCCAGCACGTCGACCAGGTCGCGCCAGGTCAGGATCTCCAGGAAGCGCAGCATCAGGCGCCGGTCTCCTGCCGGGCGACGGCCTGCCAGACGTCGAGGAATTGCGCCGTCTCGGCCACGTCGTGCACCCGCACGACGGCGGCCCCCTGGCTGGCGGCCCAGGCCACGGCGGCGAGGCTCCCCCCCAGGCGGCGCTCGGGGGGCGCGTCCGGCCGCGCGGAGGCCTTGGCGATGAAGCTCTTGCGGCTGGCGCCCAGGAGGAGCGGCCGGCCCAGGGGGGCGAGCTCGTCCAGATGGCGGATCAGGGCCAGGTTCTGCTCCCAGGTCTTGCCGAAGCCGATCCCGGGATCGAGCACGATTTGCTCCTCGGCGATCCCGAGGGACACCGCCCGCCGGACGGCCGCCTTGAGCTCGTCACGCACCTCGCCCAGGAGGTCGTGGAAGCGGATCCCCCGCTGCATGGTGGCGAGGTCCCCCCGGCTGTGCATCAGCACCAGCGGGCACCCCGCTTCGGCCACCGCCTCGCCGAGATGGGGATCGGAGAGGGCGGTGACGTCGTTGATCAGGTCGGCGCCGGCGGCGAGGGCTCGGGCCGCCACCTCCCCCTTGCGGGTGTCGACCGAGACCGGCGCGTCCGTCGCGGCGCGCAGCGCTTCCAGGACCGGCAGCAGGCGGGCGGCCTCCTCCTCGGGCGCCACCGCGCGCGCCCCCTCCCCGTAGACGCCGCCGCCGGGACGGGTCGACTCGGCGCCGAGGTCGAGGATCTCGGCCCCCTCGGCGAGCATGCGCAGGCCGCGCTCCACGGCGCGGGACGGATCGAGCCAGAGGCCGCCGTCGCTGAACGAGTCGGGGGTGAGGTTGAGGATGCCCATGATCCTCGGGCGCCCTCCCAGGCTGAGGGAGCGCTCGCGAGGCAGGCGCAGGGTCCAGGTGTGGGTGAGGGTCGCGGTCTCCATCCAGGGGGTGAGGGCGAGGGGCCCGGTCCCAAGTCTATCGCGGGAGGAAGGCCCTCACCACCCCGGCCCTCCTCTCCCAGAGGGAGAGGAGGGAGAAAAAAGACCCCGCAGGGGCGGGTTCTCTTACGACTTCCCCGGCTCGGGCACCTGGACCGTGCGGCGCTTGGCGCCCGCCAGGTCCGGCTGCTCGTGCTCGACCTCGGCCGCCACGTCGTCGCGGACCTCGGTCTCGACATCCGACGAGGTGGGCGCCAGGCCGGTGTCGTTGCCGCGGGCGGCGGGGGAGACCTCCACCTGCGGCACCTGCTGGCCGCCGATCACGAGCCCCTCGCCGGGCGGGGCCTCCCGCGGTGGGGCCGGCTCGTGGCCGGTCATCTGCCGGATGGTGTTGTAGACCTCCTCGCCGTCGAGCGTCTCGCGCTCCAGCAGGTCGCGGGCGATGCGCTCCAGGACGTCCCGGTGCTCGGTGAGGATCGCCGTGGCGCTCTCGTAGCCGGCCTGGACGATGCGGGCGACCTCGCGGTCGATGCGGATCGCCGTGTCCTGGCTGTAGTCGGCCCGCTGGGCGAACTCGCGGCCGAGGAAGACCGGCTCCTCCTTGCTGCCGTAGGCCAGGGGACCGAGCTCCGACATCCCCCACTCGCAGACCATGCGGTGGGCCATCTCGGTGGCGCGCTCGATGTCGTTGCCGGCGCCGGTCGTGATGTCGTCCTGGGTCAGCTCCTCGGCCACCCGGCCACCCATCAGGATGGAGATCTGCGCCTGCACGTACATCTTCTTGTACGTGTACTTGTCCTCGGTGGGGAGCTGCATGGTGAGGCCGAGCGCCCGGCCGCGCGGGATGATGGTGACCTTGTGCAGCGGGTCCGCCCCCGGCGTGAAGCAGGCGACCAGGGCGTGCCCCGCCTCGTGATAGGCGGTGATCTGCTTCTCGTCGTCGGTCAGCATCATGGTCTTGCGCTCGACCCCCATGATGACCTTGTCCTTGGCGAACTCGAAGTCCCCCATGTCGACCTTCTTCTTGTTGCGCCGGGCGGCGATCAGCGCCGCCTCGTTGACCAGGTTGGACAGGTCGGCGCCGGCGAAGCCGGGGGTGCCGCGGGCGATCACCGCCAGGTTGACGTTCTCGTCGAGCGGGATGTTGCGGGTGTGGACCTTGAGGATGCCCAGACGGCCGTTGATGTCCGGGCGGTCGACCACCACGCGGCGGTCGAAGCGGCCGGGGCGCAGCAGCGCCGGGTCGAGCACGTCCGGCCGGTTGGTGGCCGCGATCAGGATGACCCCCTCGTTGGACTCGAAGCCGTCCATCTCCACCAGGAGCTGGTTGAGCGTCTGCTCCCGCTCGTCGTGGCCGCCGCCGAGGCCCGCGCCGCGGTGCCGGCCGACGGCGTCGATCTCGTCGATGAAGATAATGCAGGGGGCATTCTTCTTCCCCTGCTCGAAGAGGTCGCGCACGCGCGAGGCGCCGACGCCGACGAACATCTCCACGAAGTCGGAGCCGGAGATGGAGAAGAAGGGCACGTTCGCCTCACCGGCGATGGCGCGGGCGAGCAGGGTCTTGCCGGTCCCCGGGGGGCCCATCAGCAGCACCCCCTTGGGGATGCGGCCGCCCAGCTTCTGGAACTTCTGGGGCTCCTTGAGGAACTCGACGATCTCCTGGAGCTCCTCCTTGGCCTCCTCGACGCCGGCGACGTCCTTGAACGTCACCTTCTTGCCGGAGGTGTTCAGGAGCTTGGCCTTGCTCTTGCCGAAGGAGAGCGCCTTGTTGCCGCCGGTCTGCATCTGGCGCATGAAGAAGATCCAGAGGCCGACGATCAGCAGCACGGGGGCCCAGGTCAGCAGCACGGCGATCAGGGGATTCTCGTGGGGCTCCTCGGCGGAGATCCGGACGTTGGACTGGCGGAGCTGCTTGACGAGGTCCGGGTCGTTGTCCAGCAGGGTGGTCTTGAACTCCTGGCCGCCGCCGAGCCCGTCCCCCCTGTATTTGCCGGTGAGCTGCTTGCCGCGGATGGTGACCTCGGCGACCTTCCCCTGCTGAACGGCCGTCACGAGCTCGGAGTAGCTCAGCTCCTTCTGGGCGGTCTTGCCGCCCTGGAACGTGTTCCAGAGCAGGATCACTACCCCGAAGATCGCCATCCAGAGAAACAGGGTTTTTACAGTAGAGCTCAAGTCTTGGCTACCTCATGGGAAGCGCCCCGGGCGGAAACGCCCTGGACGCCCTTGCTTTCAATATCAGTACCAGGAGGGACGCAACATCCCTTCCTTGTGACAACCAATCGGCCGCTCCGCCGATTCCCCAGGAGGTCACCCCTCCTCCTCCAGCCGGCCCACGTAGGACAGATTGCCGTAGAGCCCCTTGTGCTTGAGCCCGTAGCCGACGAGCACGCCGCGGCGGTGGGAGACGAGGGCGGAGTACTGGAGCTCGAACTCCGTCTTGCGCTCGTCCGGCAGGTCGATCAGGGCCGCGAAGCGCACTTTGGCGGCGCCGTGGTCCCGGAGCTGCTGCTCCAGGTAGGGCTCGGTCACTCCCGAGGAGACCACGTCCTTGAGCACCAGCACGCTCTGCCCGGCGATGTCGATCGGGATCGGGTACTGGATCCGCAGCACCTCCCCCTCCTCCTCGCCGCGGGCGGGGTCGACCCGGTAGGCCACGTCGATGAATTCGTAGCGCACCGGCCGCTCGACCGCCCGCAGGAGGTCGGCGAGGAAGATCACCGAACCGCCGAGCAGCGCGATCAGGAGCGGGTCTTCGTCGCCGATCTCCCCCTCGATCCGGTGGCCGAGGGCGGCGACGCTGGCGCGCACGGTCTCGGCGTCGAAGAGGGTCTCGGGCGGGGCCGGGATGGCGTCTCGGCTCGCTTCTGGGCTCATACGGTGGCAACCTCGGCGACCCAGGCGGTCGCGTGTCCGTCCAGCCGGAAGCGCTGGTCGATGGTGACGCCCGGCGCCCAGGCGATACGCTCGCCCACGCAGAGGAGCGGCAGGCGCTCCCGCACGTGCCGGGGCACCCCGCGGTCGATCAGCACCTCTTTCAATCGCCGGCTGCCGCGCCCTCCCAGCGGGTGGATGCGGTCCCCCGGCCGGCGGTTGCGGATCGTGACGAGGTCTCCCTCCATCAAGGGGAGCGCGAGCCCCGCGCGGTGGGGCGACCCCTGCAGCATCCAGGGCTCGACGGCGCGGCGGGAGAGGCGCACCCGGACGGCGATCTCCGGGATCTCCACCGACCCCGGAACCTCAAGAGTATAAGTGAAATCCGGCACCGTCTCCCGCGCCGGCGCCGGACGGCGCAGGATCAGCAGCTCCCCCGCCGTCTCCCAGCGCCAGCCGCCGCCGCAGTCGCAGGCCGCCCGCCGGCTCGCCGCCAGCTGCCGCAGCAGCTCCGAGCGCGCCGCCTCGCCCGCCGGATAGGGGGCCCCCGCCTGGCGGTGGAGCCAGGCGAGGGCGGAGGGGAGGAGCCCCGGCGGCAGCGCCTCGACGGCGGCCCGCTCGACGGCGATCCCCCGCTCGGCCGGCGCCACGGCGAGCCGTCCGCTCAGGGTCCGGTCGATCGCGCGGACGGCGGCGCGGGCCCGGTCGCTCAGCCGGGCCAGCCGCTCCGGCGTCCCGGGGTCGTCCGCCTCCAGCGCCGGCAGCAGCCGGTGGCGCACCCGGTTGCGCGGCACGCTTAAAGGAAGGTTGGTCGGATCGTCGACGGGATCGAGCCCCGCCGCCGCCACGGCGGCCAGGAGCGCCGCCCGCGGCAGCGCCAGCAGCGGGCGCGCCACCGCGCCGTGGACGGGGCGGATCCCCGCCAGCCCCTCGAGGCCGCTGCCGAAGAGGAGCCGGAGGAGCACGGTCTCGGCCTGGTCGTCCCGGTGGTGGGCGGTGGCGATCCAGCGGGCGCCGAGCGCCGCGCGGGTCCGCTCCAGGAAGCCGTAGCGCGCCCGGCGGCCGGCCGCCTCCGGGCTCTCGCCAGGGAGGGCTCCGGCGGCGCGCTCACAGATGAAGGGGACCTCCAGCCGCTCCGCGATCCGGGCCGCCGCGTCCGCCCGGGCGCCGGAGCCGGGGTCCATGGCGTGGTCGAGATGGGCGGCGGCGAGCCGGAGCCCGTGATCCGCCGCCAGGTGGGACATCCCCCAGAGGAGGGCGGTCGAGTCGGGGCCGCCGGAGAAGGCGACGACGGCGCCCTCGCCAGGGGCGAGAGGTGCCTCGTCGCGGAAGAAGGTCTCCAGAGCGTCGAGGAGATCCACAGAAGAAAGAATGGTAGCGGTGACGGGACTCGAACCCATGACCTAGCGATTATGAGTCGCTCGCTCTAACCAGCTGAGCTACACCGCCATGGAACTGCGAGAGAAAGAAGGAAACGGCCGTCCTGACGAGACGGCCCTTCGACGCGGGCGGGATTATACCCGAGATGAGGCGTGTGCTTGCAAGGGCCAGGGCGCGTCAGCAAGGCAACGCGCCGGCCGGCCTCCTCGCCAAGGAGATTGAATTTAACGCATCACTTCCTGACAGCTACGGAACTGACCGAAGAATTCCTGCATCGAGGTCGACAGCGCCGGCTCGTTCAGCCGGTAGATGACGTTCTGCCCCTGGCGCTGGTCGACGACCAGATCGGCTTCCTTGAGGACCGACAGGTGGCGCGAGATCGTGGGCTGCGACAGATTGAAATTGCCGACGATCTCTCCTACCGTGCGCTGGTGGCCTTCCAGCAGGCGCAGGATCTCCTGTCGTGTACCATCGGACAGCGCCTTGAACACCTTGGTCAGATGCCGTTCCTCACGCCGGAAGTCGTGGGTACCGCGGTCGATTGTAGCCATGGCCGTCTGTTCTCCTTGAGCGGGGGTTGTTTCTTCACCGCCTCTGATGAACACATTGTAGAGAGACGATACTTGAATAAGGCTTGATAGTGCGCGACTCGGAAGGCAGGGAGTTGCTCACTCAGTGAGCACAGAGGTGCAAACTTCTCTATAACCGAACGTTACGTCGTTTTCACATAGTGGGCACGGGTAGCTCAAACCGCCCAAAACGGGACAAGGCTCCCGAAAAAGGGAGCCCTGGAGGGGAAATCAGGCTGGAAGGGCGGTCCCGGGGGGCCGCCCTGTTCTTTTCGTGAGCACCTCGATGGACGTCACCGCGCGGCGCTGTAGCGCTTCGCCACCTCGGGCCAGTTGATGGTGCTCCACCAGGCGGCCAGGTAGTCGGGGCGGCGGTTCTGGTACCGGAGGTAGTAGGCGTGCTCCCAGACGTCGACGCCGAGGATGGGGGTCTTCCCCTCCATCAGCGGGCTGTCCTGGTTGGGGCGGGCGATCACGTCGAGCTTGCCGCCGCTCACCACCAGCCACCCCCAGCCGGAGCCGAACTGGTTGGCCGCGGCGTTGGTCAGCTTCTCCTTGCAGCTCTCGAAGCTGCCGAAGGCCTGCTGGATGGCGTCGGCGAGGTCGCCCGAGGGGGTGCCGCCGGCGTTGGGGCCCATGATCTGCCAGAACAGCGAATGGTTGGCGTGGCCGCCGCCGTGGTTGCGCACGGCGCCGCGGATCTGCTCCGGCACCTGGTCGATGCCGCGCAGCAGGTCCTCCACCGGCTTGGCCTGCAGGTCGGGGTGGCTGGCGGTCGCCTCGTTCAGCTTGTTGACGTAGGTGGCGTGGTGCTTGTCGTGATGGATCTCCATCGTCTTCGCGTCGATGTGGGGCTCGAGCGCGTCGAACGCGTAAGGCAGCGCAGGCAACTGGTACGGCATGGTGACCCTCCTTGGTTGGCGTTGGATGGGGAAGGCGGGTGAGGCTTGGGAGTCGCCCCCGGCCCGGCACCGTATTCTGTCAGAAACGCCAAGGCCCCCGCGAGGGGGGCCGGAAGGCGGACGGCGAGGCGCGCGCCTAGCGCAGCTTCTCTTCGACGAACTCGACGTGCTTGCGGACCTTGGGGTCGTACTTCTTCATCCGCAGCTTCTCGGTGGAGAGCTTCTTGTTCTTCGAGGTCGTATAGAAGTAGCCCGTACCGGCGGACGAAACCAACTTGATCTTCTCGCGCATCGCAGATCTCTCTTTAGGTTGAATGGCGGGGCCGACGGGGCTCGAACCCGCGACCTCCGGCGTGACAGGCCGGCGTTCTAACCAACTGAACTACAGCCCCGCAATGAGCTGCTCGCTGACGGCATTCCCACTCATGGTGGGAGGTGAGGGATTTGAACCCGCGACCCCCTGCGTGTAAGGCAGGTGCTCTAACCGCTGAGCTAACCTCCCTCTGCCGCCAAGGAGCGCCAATGATAGGGAAGGGGGGTAGGGTTGTCAACTCTCAATGCGCCACGTACCCCAGCGACTTCAGCTCCTCCTGGAGCTTCTCGGGGAGCTTCTGCTGGTGGACGCGGTTCTTCAGGCCCGCGAAGCGCCTCTGGATGAGCTGAGAGAGCTCGGCCACCTTCGCCGGCTCCCGCGCCGCCAGGTTCTCCCTCTCCCCGGGGTCGCGCGCGAGGTCGTACAGCTCCTCCTTCGCGATGGGGTAGTGGTTCGGCGGCGCGTCGGGGATGCAGACGGGGGAGATGCCGTCCGGGTTGTGGACCAGCTTCCAGTGGTCCTGGAGCACGGTGTGGATGGTGCTCGATCCGTATTCCGAGAACGCCGGCAGGCTCCGCCTCGGCGCCTCCGGCCGTTCCAGGTAAGGCAGCAGCGATTTGCCGTGCCGCTCGGCCGGCTTCGCCACCCCCAGGAGGTCGAGCAGGGTGGGGAGGACGTCGATCAGCTCCACCACCTGCGGCACCCGCGCCCCGGCGGGGATCACCCCTGGCGCCGAGAGGCCCAGCGGCACGTGGAGCGTGGTCTGGTAGACCGAGCAGGAGTGGTAGATGTAGCGGTTGTGCTGGTAGAGCTCCTCGCCGTGGTCGGCGGCGAAGAGGACGACCGTGCGGTCGAGCCGGCCGGCGGCCTTCAGCCCCTCCAGCAGCGCGCCGCTGATCCGGTCGCTCCCCTGGACGGCGGCGTCGTAGAGGGCGTCGAGGTGCTGGACGTCGCCGGCGCTGAGGGCGATCGGCTTCGTCATCACCGGATCGAGCAGCTTCTTGCGCGGCCCCAGCGGTCCCTGATAGCCGGGGTCCATCGCCTCCGCCCCGCCGCCGCCGTTGTAGTAGGGGGGGTGGGCGCCGAACAGGTGGACCCAGAGCAGGAACGGGCGGTGGGGATCGACCCCGCGCGCCCATTCGAGCGCCCGGCGGATGTCCTTGCCGTCCTGGCCGCCGGAGCAGGCGAAGGCGTCCCACCCCTGATGGTTCGCCTGGCACATGTTGCTGAGGAAGGCCCCGGTCTGGTAGCCGGCGCCGTGGAGCAGCTTGGGGAGGGTCGGCAGGTCGTCGGGAAAGCCGTAGCCGTTCTCGTTGACCCCGTGGCCGCTCGGATAGAGCCCGGTGAGCACCGAGGCGAGCGAGGGCCAGGTCGAGGCCCGCTGTGACATCGCGTTGTCGAAGGCGAGCCCCGAGGCGAGCTGGGCGTCGATCCGCGGGCTGTTCGGCCGCGCCTTGTAGCCGTAGGCGCCGAGCCGGTCGGCCCGCAGCGTGTCCACGGTCAGCAGGACGACGTTCCACCCCTTCGCCGCCCCCGCCAGCGGCTTGGCGGCCGGCGGCGCCTCCTTCCCACGGCAGGAGAGGAGGAGAAGGAAGAGGATGGGGAGGAGGCGGCGCATGGAGGTCGATCCGAGGGGGCGGATTGTAGCCTGGAAAGGCCTCGTGCCGGCTGGAGCATCCTGCCCTTCGAATCCTCACCCCCTGGCCCCCTCTCCACGGAGTGGAGAGGGGGAACATAGCTGAGGCGATCTTGCCGAATCTGGAAGATTTCGCTCTCTGGGCCCTCCCTCTCCACGAAGTGGAGAGGGACCGAGGGTGAGGCTTCGGAGGGCAGGACGCCTCAACGGGCAAAACGCTGTACCCCCTTGCCTCTCTTCCGCAAACACGATATAAAAACCTCCCCTGCCGTGCCGGGTCCCGTCCCGCCACCTCTTCTCCTTACCCGGAGGAGAGGCAATGAGCGCATGCGAGAAGAATCCCGCCGTCCAGGAGTCCGCCTGGGAGGCGCTGGTCCACGACTACAGTCCGATCGTGCGGCGGCAGGTGCGCCGGTCCCTGCGCCTGGCCGGCGTCCAGCGGCCCCCGCGCGAGCAGATCGACGAGCGGGAGCAGGAGGTCTACTTCCGGCTGCTGACCGGCGGAGCGCGGCGGCTGCGGCTGCTCCAGCGCTGGAACGAGGGGCAGCGTGTGAGCTATCTCTCCCGTGTCGCCCAGGGGGTGGTCGCGGACGAGATGCGGGCGCGGGCGGCCGTCAAGCGGGGGAGCGGCTACCGGCTCACGCTGGTCGGGCGCCTGTGCGAGATCGCCGAGCTCGTCGTCGACGAGCGCACCCCCGAGCACGACATGCTGTTGCGCGAGGGGCGGCTCGCCGTGCTCTCCCGCTGCCGCTCGCTCCTCGACCCCAAGCTCCGGCCCGAGGACCGCGACCGCTCCCTGCGCATCCTCCGCCGCGCCCTGCTCGACGGCTGGAGCAGCGAGGAGATCATGAGGGCCGAGGGGGGGCGGCTCGCCGCGGGCACGATCCACTCCCTGGTGTACCGGGTGAGGAGGCGGCTGGTTTATCATCCCGGCCCATGATCCGCATCTTCACCGACCCGGCCTGTCTCGGCCACCAGGCTCCTCCCGGCTACTCCGAGCGGCCGGACCGGCTCTCGGGGATCCTGGCCCACCTGCGGGAGCGCGGCTGGCCGCCGGCCGAGGAGGGGGGGCTCTCCCAGGAGGCGGCGCGCGAGGCGGTGACGGCCCTGCACGACGAGGCCTACGTCGACCGCTTCGAGCGCGCCGCCGCGCGGGGGGACTCGATCTTCGACTCGGCGGACAACCCGCTCTCCGCCGGCTCCTGGGAGGCGGCCTGGGCCGCGGCCGGGGCCGCGCTGGCGGCGGCGGACTGGGTCGCGGGAGATTCCGGGCGCACGGCCTTCGCGGCGGTGCGCCCCCCGGGGCACCACGCCGAGAGGTCGGTCGCCATGGGCTTCTGCTTCTTCAACAACGCCGCGGTGGCCGCCGAGCACCTGCGGCGCCGCCACGGCGCCTCCCGGGTGGCGGTGTTCGACTTCGACGTCCACCACGGCAACGGCACCCAGCACCTGTTCGAGGAGCGCGCCGACATCTTCTATGCCAGCACCCATCAGTACCCGTTCTACCCCGGCACCGGCGCCGCGGACGAGCGGGGGACGGCCAAGGGGGAGGGCTTCACCCTCAACGTCCCCCTCCCGGCCGGCACGGGGGACGAGGGCTACGGCGAGGCCATCCGCGACCAGATCCTCCCCGGCCTGCGCCGCTTCGCCCCGGATGTCCTGATCCTCTCGGCGGGCTTCGACGCCTGGCGGAACGACCCTCTGGGCGGCATGCGGGTCACCGAGGAGGGGTTCCGCTCCTGGGGGGACTGGCTGCGCGACCTCGCGGCCGAGGTCTGCGGCGGCCGGGTGCTCGCCGTCCTCGAAGGGGGGTACGACCTCGGGAGCCTCCCCCGGCTCGTCGAGGCGCATCTGGAAGGCCTGATGGGCGGCCGGCCGTAGCCCTCACCCTATAGAAAAAAGTCAATATTGACTTTTCAGCGCCAAAGCCCATAAAATCCGCGAAAGCTCACGTATTACTTGAAGGGTGACCCCCAAAAGGTCGGCGCTCTTCGGCTGTTTCCGACGTTTCACACACCGGGTGTTTGACGCAGGTGGTCGTGGAGGAGGTAGGAGCATGAAGCGCTTCGTCATCGTGTCCCTGATCGCGGCGGCCCTGCTGGCGGCGGTTCCCGGCTGGGCCGCGGCCCCGTTCGGCTCGTTCGGCGGCATCGTGGGAGGCGGCAACTCCGGCGCCACCCTGTTGCCGCTCTCGGGCTGGGCCCTGGACGACAACGGCATCCTGGCGGTGGACATCCTGGTGGATGGCGTCGTCGCCGCGCGCGCCAACTACGGCCGTGCCCGCGCCGGCGTGACCGCGCGGTTCCCCGGCTATCCGGACTCGGCGAGCCCCGGCTTCGCCCTCCAGCTCGACACCACCCACTACCTGAACGGCCTCCACACCGTGACCGCGCGGGTGAAGAGCCGCGCCGGCGAGGTGGCCTTCCTGGAGCCGCGGACGATCAACTTCACCAACGTCACGCACGACCTGGCCCCCTTCGGCATCATCGAGTTCCCCAAGCCGCAGGCCGAGATGCGCGGCAATTGCGACCTGGCGTCGCAGGCCCGCCGCTACGCCGTCGTCTCCGGCTACGCCCTCGATTCCGGGCTCACCGACTTCGACACCGGCGTCGCCTACGTCGAGCTGCTGATCGACCGCGCCCGCGGGTTCGATCCCGATCCGCCGCTGTTCCAGAATCCGGTGGAGTACAGCTCCGACCTGGCCTGCACCTTCGACCCGGTCAGGGGCGGCATGACCAACTGCTACGGCGTCCGCCGGGTGGACATCGAGAAGACCTATCCGAGCCTCAAGGACAGCCCGCACAGCGGCTTCCGCTTCGTGCTCGACATCGGCCACCTGGTCGCCGGAGGCTACTATCTCCAGGGCCATCACGTCCTGACCATCCGCGTCGGCGACCACGCCAGCCAGCTCCGCGACATCGCCGAGATCCCGGTCACCTTCGCCTGTGACCAGAACCTGCCGAACGAGAATTCGGTGGGGGACATCGACCTGCCGCAGAACGGCCTGCTCTATCACGGGGTCGTCACCACGACCGGCTGGGCGCTCGACTTCAACGGCGTGCAGAGCATCGCGATCCTGGTCGACGGCAACGGGGTGGGCTTCGCCACCTACGGCTTCGCGCGGCCGGACGTCTTCGCGCTCTCCTACTACCCGGGCTTCCCGAACGTCGTCAACCCCGGCTGGCGGTTCCAGCTCGACACCACGAAGCTCAACAACGGCGAGCACTTCCTCGACGTGATCGTGACCGACACCCTGGGCGCCACCACCTACATCGGCAAGCGGCGCTTCGTGGTCAACAACGTCGGCGGCTAGGCCGCTGCGCACCCCTTCGCGAGGCCCCATCCCCCTGTGGGATGGGGCTTTCATGCTTCCAGGCCATGTTTTTTTCCCGATGCTATCCTTCGCGGGCATGGCGGGGATTGACCGCATCCTCTTTTTCGGCACACCGGAGCTCGCCGTACCCACACTCGCCGCTCTGGTCGCGGCCGGGCGGAGCCCCGTGCGCGTGGTCACCCAGCCCTCCCGGCCGGTCGGCCGCGGCCAGCGCCTCCAGGCCCCGCCGGTCGCCGTCTGGGCGCGCGAGCACGGCCTGGAGGTGGCGCAGCCCGAGCGCGTCCGCGCCCCCGACTTCCTGGAGGAGGTGGCGGCGCTGGCCCCCGACCTCGCGGTGGTGGTCGCCTTCGGCCAGATCTTCCCCCGCGCCCTGCTCGACCTGCCCCGCCACGGCTGCGTCAACCTTCACGCCTCGCTGCTGCCGCGCTGGCGCGGCGCCTCGCCGATCCAGGCCGCTCTCGCCGCCGGCGACGCCCGCACGGGGGTGACCACGATGAAGATGGACGCGGGGATGGACACCGGTCCCATCCTGCTCGAGGAGGCCGTCGAGATCGGCCCCGCCGAGACCGCGGGCGAGCTGGGCAGGCGGCTCGCGGAGACCGGCGGCCGGCTGATGGCGCGCACGATCGATCTTCTCGAAAAGGGGGAGATCGAGCCGCGGCCGCAGCCCGCGGAGGGGGTGACCTACGCGCCGCGCCTCACCCGCGACAGCGGCCGGGTGGACTGGGGGCTCTCCGCGCGCGAGATCCTCGACCGCCTGCGCGCCTACACTCCGTGGCCGGGGCTCACCGCCGGCCTGCGCGAGGAGCCGGTGAAGATCACGGCGGCGGAGGTGATCGACGAGCCGGCTGCATCTCCAGGGGGGACAACCGCGCCGGGGACGATCCTCGGCCTGCGCGGCGGGCGCCTGCTCGCCGTCTCCTGTGGCGGCGGCACCGTGCTGGGCCTGGCCGAGCTGCAGCGCCCGGGCAAGCGGGCTCAGCGCGCCGCCGACTTCCTGAATGGAGAGCGTCTGCGGGCCGGCGAGAGCTTCACCTGACCGGCCGCGAGCGACATGTCGAAACGCCACTTCTCCCCGCCGGCGACGTCCCAGACCGGCCCCGGCCGCAGCCGCCGCATGAGCGCCCGGCAGGACAACGTCCGCGCCGCCGCCGCCTGGGTGCTCGAACGGACCCTGCAGTCGCTGGCCCCGGCCGATTCCTTCCTCGACAGCGCCCTGCCGCGCTTCGACGAGCGCGACCAGGGTCTGCTGCGCGAGCTGGTGATGGGGACCCTGCGCTGGCTGCGCCGGCTCGACCATGTGATCGCCGCCGCCAGCAGCCGCTCCTTCGAGCAGATCGAGGAGGTGCTGCGCTCGCCGTTGCGCATCGCCACCTACCAGCTCCTCTTCCTCGACCGGGTGCCCGCGCACGCCGCCGTCCACGAGGCGGTGGAGCAGGCGCACCAGCTCACCCACCGCGGCGGCGCCAGCTTCGTCAACGGCGTGCTGCGGCGGATCGCCCGCGCCCCCCGGCCCGAGGACTGGCCGGTGGCCGAATCCGATCCCGTGCGGCGGCTGGCGATCGAGAAGAGCCATCCCGACTTCCTGGTCGCCCGCTGGCTCGACCGCTTCGGCACCGCCCGCACGCTCGACCTGCTCGACGCCAACAACCGGGCGAAGCCCATGCACCTGCTCGCCTTCCGCGACCGCGGCGGCCGCGAGCTGCTCGCCGAGTCGCTGATCGACGAGGGGCTGGAGGTCGAGCCGGCGTCGCTCTCCCCCCTCGGGTTGATCGTGCGGCGCGGCAACCCCCTGACCTCGGCGGCCTTCCGGCGCGGCGACTTCTACGTGCAGGACGAGGCGAGCCAGGCCGCCGCCCTGATCCCGCCGCCGCGCCCCGGCGAGACCGTGCTCGACGCGGCGGCGGCCCCCGGCGGCAAGAGCTTCTCCCTGCTCGCCTGGGAGCCGGGGGTCCGCATCACGATGAGCGACGTCGCGGCCGCGCGGGCGGCCAGGGTGCGCGACAACCAGCGGCGGCTGCGGCGCGCGCTGCCGCTCGCCGTGGCCGACGCCGGGGCGCCTCCCTTCCGCGGCCCCTTCGACCGCGTGGTGCTCGACCTGCCGTGCACGGGCACGGGCACCCTGCGCCGGCACCCCGAGATCAAGTGGCGGATCAGCGAGAGCGAGATCGGCCGCCTGTCGCGTCAGGCGCTGCGCCTGCTCGAGGGCACGGCGCCGCTGGTCGCGCCGGGCGGGCGGCTGGTGGCCATCACCTGCTCGCTGGAGCGGGAGGAGAACGAGGATGTGATGACACGCTTTTTAGCAACTCATCCGGAGCTTTCGCATCTCCCCCTGGAAGGAGCGCTGGAAAGCCCTGTGGCGGCGGGGATTACGGGTCCCGGAGCCTGGCGCATCCTCACCGGCGGGGACCACGACGGCTTCTCGGTCAACGTGCTCGCGAAGGCCCGTATCTAGGCGGTTCGCAGCCCCTATGCTGTATTGACAGCCCCCCCGCGTTGGCTTATCGTTTCCGCCAGTCACTTTCGTTCAAAAAAACGACTAGAGGAGGAGAGCGATGGCTGGTAAGGCTGATCTGGTGAATAGCATTGTGGACTCCGTCGAGGGGATCACTCGGCGGCAGGCCGCTGCAGCTTTCGAAGCGGTCGTCGGCGCGGTGTCGAGCTCGCTGAAGGCTGGGGAGTCGGTGAAGATCCCGGGCCTCGGCAGCTTCGCCGTCGCCGAGCGCGGGGCCCGCAAGGGGCGCAATCCCGCCACCGGCGAGTCGATCACCATCAAGGCGAGCAAGACCGTCCGTTTCAAGGCCGGCAAGGACCTCAAGGAAGCGGTCAACACCAAGAAGCGCGGCCGCAAGTAAAAGATCCCCGTCCAGCCGCAGCTCCTGAAGCCCCGCGCGCACGCCGGGGCTTCGGTGTCTTTACACCCCCTACCGGATCTGCCTGTACAGCCGCGCCAGCCGCTGCGGCGAGACCCCGCAGAGGAACAGGAGCCAGATCAGCCAGTTCGTCGCCACCGTGCGCACGGCCCCCTGCTCGACGAAGCGGCGGGCGCCGGTGGTCACCGGCTCTTCGATCAAGGTGAAGCCGGGGAGGCGGCGCAGGCGGAATGCGAAGTCGAGGTCCTCCAGGATCGGCCAGTCGCGGAAGCCGCCCAGGCGCTCGAAGGTCTCGCGGGTGGCCCACTGCGCCTGATCGCCGAGCGGCACGCGGAGCCAGCGCGTGCGCCAGTTGATCAGCCGCGAGCCCAGCCGCTGCATGGGACGGTCGACGTCGAAGCGCAGGAAGAAAGCGCCGCCGGGGGCCCCCGCCGCCACCGCCTCGCGGACCCGCTCCGCGCCGCGCTCCGGCAGCGTGGTGTCCGCGTGCAGGAAGAGGAGCACGTCGGCGCCGCACGCCGCGGCCCCCCGGTTGAGCTGGCCGCCGCGCCCGGGCGGCCCCTCGACGACGCGGGCGCCGAGCGCCCGCGCCGCCGCCACGGTGCCGTCCCCGCTGCCGCCGTCCGAGACGGTCACCTCGTCGGCCACGGCGAGCGCCGCGGGCAGGTGGCGGCGGACCGTGGCCTCCTCGTTCAGGGTGGGCACAACGATCGCCAGTCTCAAGGCGCCAGTCTCATGGGATCGCGGGATGCTAGCATACCGAGGCTTTTCGTCCGGATTGGAGACGTTCGATCCATGAGCTCACAAGGTTCCTTCAGCCATCTCGATCCCCAGGGGAGCGCCCACATGGTGGACGTGTCGGAGAAGCCCGTCACCCGGCGGGTGGCCGAGGCGTCCTGCCGCGTGCTGCTCTCCGCGCAGACCTTGATCCGCCTGGCGAACCTGCCCAAGGGGGACGCCTTCGCGGTCGCCCGCCTCGCCGGCATCCAGGGGGCCAAGCGCACCTCGGAGCTGATCCCGCTGGCGCACCAGATCCCGCTCGACCAGGTGGAGATCGACATCCAGCCGATCCCCGAGGGGGTGGCGATCCGCAGCCACGTGGTGGTCAACGCCCGCACCGGCGCCGAGATGGAGGCCCTCGTCGCATGCTCCACCGCGGCCCTCGCGCTCTACGACATGGTCAAGGCGCTGGAGAAGGGGGCCGTGGTCACCGACCTGCGCCTGGAAGCCAAGAGCGGCGGCCGGACGGGCGTGTTCCGGAGGGACGGTTGAGCGTCGCCACCGGCCTCGACCGCCTGCTCGCCGACCCCTCGCGGTTGGCGGGACGGCGCTACGGCATCCTGGCCCACGGCGCCTCGATCTCCCGCGACGGGCGGCCGATCCACCTGGCGCTGGCGGCGGGCCCGGCCGGACCGCCGAGCGCCCTGTTCGGCCCCGAGCACGGCTACTACGGCATCGAGCAGGACATGATCGCCGCCGCGGGGGGGCGCGATCCCTGGACCGGCGCTCCCACCCTCTCGCTCTACGGCGACTCCGAGCAGACGCTGCGCCCGCACCCCTCGGCCTTCGAGGGGCTTGACGTGCTGTTGATCGACCTCCAGGACGTGGGCTCGCGCTACTACACCTACGCGGCGACCGGCATCTGGGCCGCCGAGGCCGCGATGGCCGCCGGCTGCGAGGTCTGGGTGCTCGACCGTCCCAATCCCCTGGGCGGCGAACGGATCGAGGGGAACCTGCTGGGCGCGGGGTACGAATCCTTCGTGGGCGCCTTCCGCCTGCCGGTGCGCCACGGGCTCACCCTCGGCGAGCTGTTCCGGCTGGAGGCGGTGCGGCGAGGCTGGAGCGGGACACGAGCCTACTTCTCCATCTGGTACATGGAGGGGTGGACGCGCAACATGACCTGGGAGGAGACGGGCCTGCCGTGGATCGCGCCGTCGCCCAACATGCCCACCCCCGCCACCGCGCGGGTCTATCCCGGCGGCTGCCTGGTCGAGGCGACCGCGCTCTCCGAGGGGCGGGGGACGACGCGCCCCTTCCAGCTCACCGGCGCGCCGTTCATCGATCCCAAGCGGCTGGCGGAGGAGCTGAACGGAAGGGGACTGCCGGGCGTGACCTTCGTGCCCAGCTACTTCCGGCCGCAGTTCCAGAAGCACAAGGGGGAGGTCTGCGGCGGCGTCGAGCTGCTGGTGACCGACCCGGAGGCCTTTGAGTCCTACCGCGCCGGCGTGGAGCTGCTGGCGGCGGTCCGCCGCCTCTGGCCGGAGGACTTCGCCTGGCGCGAGGCCCCCTACGAGTTCGTCGCGGACCGTCCGGCGATCGACCTCCTGACCGGCGGCCCCGACTGCCGCGAGGCGATCGAGAGCGGGAAGGGGCTGGAGGATTGGATGGCGGCCTGGAAGCGCGACGAGGAGGCCTTCCGGGAAGAGCGGCGGGAGATCCTGCTCTATCCGGAGGAGGGGGAATGAAGCATCCGTCATCCTGCCCCAGAGGGGCAGAGGCATGTAGCCTGGGGCGTGAGCCCCAGGTGAGGGGCCCACACACCGCCCCAGAGCCCCGTAGGGGCGACGGCAGCTCATTACCCGGCACACTGCCGTCGCCCCTACGGGGCTCATGGTTTCCAATGCGGCCGTCTTTTCCTGGGGCTCACGCCCCAGGCTACATGCCTGGGCTCCTCTGGAGCCAAAAAAGAAGCGCCGGGATCCTTGGGAGAACGCCGTGAAGTCCCCGCACCTTCTCCGGGTCGACGATTTCCCCGAAAAATTCGCGCCGCTGGTCGAGGCGGCCCGAGCCCTGGGACTGCGGATCGGCTGGCTGGAGCTGGGGGGAACGGCGCATCCGGTCCCGCCGGTCCTGGAGGCAGCCGCCAATCTGGGGGTGCTCCGGGCCGTCGAGGTAGGGGAGGGGCGGACGGTGGCCGTCAAGCCTCTGCGCGGCGCGCCGGTCCTCAAGGATCTGCTGCGCGAGCACTTCCGGGGGTGCGCGCTGGTGCTGGTTCGTGGAGAGCTGAAAGACCTTTCGTCCTTGCGGATTGAGGAATCGGTCTGGATTGTGACCCCACCGGGTGCCGCCTCGCGCAGTTACACGCCGGAAAAGCTCGCCGAGGCTCTCCGCAAGCCCAATCCCTGGGATTTGAGCCCAATCGCCGCGCCCTGAGCCGGCTCAGCCGCGCCTCGTTATCAAGGTGCCGGCCGCCTCCCAAAGGAGAGCCCTCGGGAGGGGCGGGGGCCGGCGAGGACGCCGGCGGTCCCAGGGGGATCGTCTGGACGGACGAGGTGCGCGCTTGGACGGAGACGGTGCGCGCTCGCGCCCCCAAAGTGCGCGCGTGGACGGACGAGGGGTCTGGTTGGACGGACTCCTTCGCCGTTTGGACCCTCCCGGGACCCCATCGCGCCCTCACGGTGCGCGCGTGGACGAACACGGTACCTATATGGATCCCCGAGTTTTATATATGCGCCCTCTTTGGGGAAGGTTGCATCCCCGCGAGGGAAGGTACCGTCCCCGGCGGGGACGGTATCTTCCCTCAAGAGGGTCCTCACGATCCCCAAGGGGGAAGGTACCTTCCCCCTCGGGGACGGAGCCGGGAAGCTCGGGGACGGTACCTTCCCCAAAGAGGGTCCTTACGATCCCC
>JBJMHA010000100.1:0-27541 GCA_045807625.1 Thermoanaerobaculia bacterium
AAATCCACGGCCGGCAGCGCGGCTCGAAGGAACTCCCACTCTTCTGTAAATGCCCGAAGATCGCTCATGGGCACTAGAATACACGATTAGAACCTCACTTTAAACGATAAAGTTAGCGCCTATGCCACGGAGTGGAGAGGGACCGAGGGTGAGGCTTCGAAGGGCAGGCGGCCCCAGAGGGCTGGACGTCCTGTAGGCCTTGACCCAAAATCCCTGAGACGCTATCCTCCCCCTCCTCGCGGTTGAATCCCGAATGAGACCGCATGCACGTCGGGGCGTAGCTCAGCTTGGTAGAGCGCACGGTTCGGGACCGTGAGGCCGGAGGTTCAAATCCTCTCGCCCCGACCATCTCAATCCCCTCAGGACAATCGGAATCTCCTCTCCCTGTGGCCTTACAATAGGCCGCCCGGGGAGATATGTCTTTTTAGGAGAATAAGATGAGCTTCTGGAGACCGGCCGGATTGGGAGGGGCCCTGCTGCTCGCGGCGGCTATAGTCGCCGCGCAGCCGGACACCGTGCGCGACAAGGTGCGGGCCTACCGCGCGGCGCACGAGAAGGAGATCGTGGGCGAGCTCAGCGGTCTGCTCGCCCTGCCCAACGTCGCCACCCGCGTGGCGGACGTCGAGCGCAATGCCGACCATCTGACCACCCTGCTGGAGCGCCGGGGATTCGCCGTGCAACGGCTCTCGGCCGGGCCGGGCACGCCGCCGGCCCTCTACGGCGATCTCCGCGTCCCCGGGGCCCGGCGGACCCTGATGTTCTACGCCCACTACGACGGCCAGCCGGTGGGTCAGAAGGGGTGGCTCTCCGACCCCTTCAAACCGGTCCTCCGCTCAGGGCCGCTGGGACCCAACGTCAAGGAGATCGACCTCGCCTCCTCCCTGGCCGCGAAGAGCGGGCCCCTCGATCCGGAGTGGCGGATCTACGCCCGCTCCGCGAGCGACGACAAGTCCCCCATCGTGGCCATCCTGACGGCGCTCGACGCCCTGCGCGCCTCGGGGCTCCAGCCGTCGGTCAACGTCAAGCTCTTCCTGGAAGGGGAGGAGGAGCAGGGGTCGGAGCACCTGGGGACGATCCTGCGGCGCAATGCCGAGCTCCTCGCCGCGGACGCCTGGATGCTCTGCGACGGGCCGGTCCACCAGACCCGGAGAATGCAGATCTATTTCGGCGCGCGCGGGGTGGCGGGGCTGGAGCTCACCGTCTACGGCCCCGTCCGGCCGCTCCACAGCGGGCACTACGGCAACTGGGCGCCCAACCCGGCGGTGGAGGCGGCGCACCTGGTGTCGGAGATGCGCGACGAAGAGGGTCGCATCCTGATTCCGGGCTTCTACGACGACGTCCGGCCGCTGACCGTCACCGAGAAGCAGGCGGTCGCCGTCATGCCGCTCGTCGAGGCCTCGCTGGAAGACGAGCTCGGCCTGGGCCGCACCGAGGGGAAGGGGGCCCGCCTCCAGGATCGACTGATGGAGCCGGCGCTGAACGTGCGCGGCCTGCGCGCCGCCGAGGTGGGGGAGGGGGCGGCGAACGCCATCCCGACCGAGGCGCAGGTCTCGATCGACTTCCGCCTGGTGCCGGACCAGACGCCGCAAAAGGTGAAAGACAAGGTCGAGGCCTTCCTGCGCGCCAAGGGCTGGCACCTGGTCGAGGAGGCGCCGGACCGCGAGACCCTGAAGGCCTTTCCGAGGGTGGCGCGCCTCGCCTGGTCCCTCGACTACGCGGCGCACCGCACGGACATGACCCTGCCGGTCTCGCGAGCCGTGGTCGCGGCGGCCGAGCGGGCGACGGGGGGCCCGGTGATCCAGGTCCCCATGCTGGGGGGCAGCGTCCCGATGTCGATCTTCACCAACATCCTGAAAGCCCCGATGATCGGCGTCCCCATGGTCAACCACGACAACAACCAGCATGGGATCAACGAGAATCTGCGGCTGCGGAACCTTTGGGATGGGATCGAGGTGTATGCGGAGCTGATGGCGGGGATGGGCGGGGGGTGGGGGCGGTGAGGGACAGGCCGAGCTCCGCCTTCAACATAGGATGATTCTCTTCACAGTAGTCAGGTCTTCTCTTCTGTTTTCTATCCGCATGTATTTTATCTTGGGGATTTTCGCAGGGGACGTTATTTCCCCGGTTGACAGTTGCGAAAGGAACTTCCTAATCGAAAGAATGTGCTCTCTCCGTAGAAGGTCCCCTTGTCAGGAGAGTCCCAAGATTTGATGTCGATAACCTCAGTGCTCCACCTTCTGTGCCGGGAAATAAAGTGGGTGCCGTTCGCCATTTTCCTTTCTCAATCAAGGACCCCAGGGGCCCCTTCGGGGCTTTGGGAAAGGAGATGGCCGTCTTTCCTGCGGTTGAACCCCCCAGGCTCTACGCCTGCGCCCCTCCGGGGCTGACCTGCTTGCCAGACATCCTCTCACAGGCCATGCTCCGGTCCCTGTCCGCGGATACGTCGCCGATCCACGAGACGCTCCCCGCGCCTCCTCCGTAAACGTCTTCACGAAAGGAGAGCCCATGCCCAAACAGTCCTTCGCCCAGGAGGTTGCCGCGCTCGAAGAGACCCTCGCCGCCTTGCGATCGAGAGTCGATGTCGTTCCCCAACTCGCCCTCGCCGTGGGGGACGAGCTCGCGGAGCAGATCGCCGAGATGAAGAGGCTCAAACACCAGCAGCGGACCTATGCCATGGAAGGAATGATCGCGACTGAGGCGTTGAACGCCGCGACCGCCCGCGGGATGGTGCACGCGCGCAACATCCGGGCCTGCGCCGTGCTCTTGCACGGACCGAGGAACGCGCGTCTCGCACAGCTCGGAATCCGGATTCGCCGCCGGCCGCGGCGCGGAGCCGGCAGTCCAACGGAGGTCCCGGCGGATTCTCTCGGCCGCGGCGCGGAAGCTCCCGCTGCCGCGCGGGACGCGGCGTGGACGGCTCACGCCGGGAGGGCGGGTGACGCTGAGATTGGGGCAGTCGTCCAGGAGGTCGGGGCGTTCGTCCAGGAGATTGGGGGGGAAGCCGGCCGGACTGGGGGAGACGCCGCTGGGATTGGGGGCAACGTTGCTTCAGATTGGGCAACGGTCCCGCCGGTTGGGGGCTTCCCCGCTTGCGCTGGGGCGGCGGTGTCCGGAGGCCGGGGAAACGCTCACGGCCCTGGGGGAAACCTCCAGATGAACCGGGGAGCAGCGGCTCAGGCGGCCTGACGGCCAGGCTTCCGGGCTCGAGCCACAGCCTCTGTAGCTCTCGGGAGAAGACGTGAGCTTCGCCCGGCGGTGATCGTGTGTTTATACGCGCGGGCTGGGCTCGGTGTCCATAACAAGGCATAACAATGGAGGACAGGCTCTATCGTGATATTCGATCATTCAATATAGCCAATTTATTTTCGTGTTCCTCGCTGGCTTGCCATTGCGCGAATTTTGTTTCCGTAATAAAATCTAAAAGCATATCGATCAGAGCCGGACAGGCCTCGCCCGTACTTCGTTGTGCTGGAGATGCCGGCCAGGGAGATTCAGCGTCGTGGTGATTCGTATCGCTGTATCCGGTTTCGCAGGGCCAGAGCGATGACGGCGAGAGGTCTGTCCGTCGCGCTGGCGATGGCGGCCTGGGTCGCCTCGGGGGTGGTCGCGTTCGGGGCCGAGAGCCCGGACCCGGCGATGGCGACTCTCGATGCCCGGCTCGCCGCGCGGCCGGACGATCTGGCGGCGCGGGTGGAGCGGGCCCGGCTGCGCGCGGCCCAGGGGCGGCCGATGGGGGCCTATCTGGACCGGCTGGAGGTTCTGCGGTCGCGTCCGGAGGACGCGGACGTGGCGCGTCTCGCCGCGTTCGATCTGGCCGACGCGGGGGCGCCGCAGGCGGCGGCCGATTTCGTGAAGGAGCATCCGGCGGCGCTGGCGGGGGAGGCCGGGGCCGTCCTCTCCCGCCGGATCGCGGGGGACCTCGCCGCCCGCCGGGTCCGCTGGGGGTGGGCCGAGCCGGTGTTCGATCCCGCCCAGCGGCGCCATGAGGCCGAGGCGGCGATCGTGGCCCTGGAGGCGATGCGCCAGAAGGACCCCGGGGACGCGCGGGCGGCCGGCGATCTTCTCCTCGCCTACCGGTTGGCCGAGCGCATGGAGGACGCCGTCGCGCTGTGGGAGACGGCGGTACGCCGCGACGGCGCCCCGTACTGGCTGCGCAACACCGCCGCCGATGCCTATCTGGCGCTGCACCGGCCGGCGGAGGCGGAGGCGCTCTACCGCTCGTTCGCAGGTGAGCGCGCCGGCGCGCCGGAGCCCTGGCTCGGCATCTACTGGGCCGCGATCGAGCGGCGGCACTACGGCGACGCCGCGGCCGCCCTGGAGCGGCTGGCGAAGGTCCCCGGCCAGGAGCTCACGGCGGAGGTCCAGCGCGGGTGGCTGCTGCTGTTCTCGGACCGCACCGCCGAGGGGCAGGCGCTCTTCGAGGCCCTGTTCCGCCAGCATCCGGGGGACCGGCGGGTGCGCGAGGGGCTGGCCACCGCCTATCTCTGGCAGGGGTGGCCGCGGCGCGGCCTGGAGTCGGTCGAGGAGGTGCTCGCCCGCACCACGCTCGACGCGCCCCGGGTGGACAACCCGGCGGCGCGCATCTCCCGCGCCGGCGCGCTGGCGTCGCTCGGGGACCTCGCCGCCGCCCGGCGCGAGGCGGACGACCTGGTGGCGCTCTATCCCGAGAACATCCACGCCCGGCGGCTGTGGCGCGACGTCCGCACCCAGCTCGCTCCCGAGGCGCGGCTGGAGGGGCGCTACGACACCTCGGACCGCGGCCTGGGCGAGGCCTGGAGCCAGTTGGAGGCGAGCGTGCCGATTGGGCCCCGGGCGCGGCTGGCGGCCGGCGGCTACGGCAGCCGCTCGGAGGACCAGCGCTATTCGCGCGGCGACGTGCGGGAGGCCTATCTGGGGCTCTCGGCGCGCCCCAGCCGCTGGCTGAGCCTCAGCGGCGAGGTGGCCTGGGACTACGGCCGGACGGATTTCGGGCGCGGTCCCGCCGCCGAGGCGCGGGCGGCCCTGCTGCCGGACGACCACTGGCGCGCCGACCTCGGCTACGCGCGGGACGCCTGGCGCGACCTGCCGCTGCGGGCGCGGGCGGCGGGGCTGGTGGCCGACACCTGGGACGCCGGGCTCTCCTACAGCGCCGGGACGCGGTGGGACGCGCGCCTGGGCGGCGGGCGCTCGGCGCTGAGCGACGGCAACGACCGCGCCTGGGGGCTCGCCGCCGCCCACGTCCTGGCGCGGCAGGGGCCGGTCTACCGGGCCACCTTCGGCGCCGAGGTCTATGCCTCGACCAACAGCCGGAGCGACGTCCCCTACTTCAGCCCGGCGCGGGACCGCAGCGCCTCGCTCACCCACCGCTCGGAGTGGGTGGTCGCCAACGCCCCCGGGCGCCGCCACACCTTCTCGCTGCTCGCCACGGCCGGCGTCTACGACGAGCAGGGGTTCGCCGCCGGCCCGGTGGGCGGCCTCTGGCTGGAGTCGGACTGGGATCTCTCGGGCCGCACGGTGCTGGTGGTGGGAGCGGGGGCGCGCAGCCAGCTCTACGACGGCTCCCGCGAGCTCGATCCCCGGCTCTACGTCACCCTCCGGAGGCGGTTCTGATGCAAGGCTGTTCAGTTAAGCGCCTTCGCCCGCCCGGGATTTCAATCCCGGGCGGGCGAAGGCGCGGACGCTTCGGAAAGAGACGGCGCTCACCTTCAGTGAGCCGTATTGGGTTCTGATGCGGACGCTCGCCCTCCTCGCCCTCCTCCTCGCCCTCCTCCTCGCCGGGCCCGCCGCCGGAGCGTCGCCGCCGCTGGGGCTCGCCTGGGGGGCGGTGGCGGAGCCCGCCACGGCCGGCGCGATGGCTCCGGGCCAGGTGGCCGAGCATCTGGAGTTCCTCCAGGCCCACGGCTGGCGGGCGGTCCGCGCCGCTTCCCTGGGCACGGACGGCGGCGAGAAGGCCGTCCTGCTCAGCTTCGACGATCCGGCGAGCGCGCTGCGCTACGTGGCGCCCCTGCTCGCGCTCTACCAGATGCCGGCGGTGGTCACCATCGGCCCGGAGCAGGCGGCGGACTCAACGCTCGCGCCGGTGCTCGCGGCGCTGGCCGCCTCTCCCTGGATCGAGCTGGCGCCCCGGGTCGAAGGGGCGGTGGGCGCCACGGTGGTGCGCTGCGAGGCCGGCGCCGCCGGACCTTCCGAGCAGGAGCGGCTGTCGCGCCTCAGCCGGACGCTGGCGGCCGAGCTGGCCCGCCTGCGCGAGGTGGCCGGGGTGACGCCGTCCGCGGTGGCCTGGGCCCCGGGCGCCTGGAGCGGGGCGGGGGAGGCGGTGACGACGAGCCTGGGTCTGAAGGTCCAGCTTCCGGCTTTCACCGGCATGCCACCGGTGCTCGATCCGCCCCGCGTGGCGCGCTACGTGGTGCCGCCGTGGGCGGGCGTCTGGGCCCTGGCGCAGGCGAGCGTCCACTGGGACCCGCAAGACCATCCGGTGCGCTTCGTCGAGGTGGAGGCTTCCTGGATCTGCGCCGGCGGCGACCCCCAGGCGCGGGTGGCCCGGGTGGCCGAGGTGGTGCGGCGGCTCGGGTTGAACGGCGTGCGCATTCTCCCGGGAAGTCCGGTGCGCGGAAGCGTGATCGGCCCGCTCGCCCGCGCCCTGCGCGAGGCCGGAGCCCGGTGGGTGATGGTGGATCTCCCCCCCTCCGGCGGCGATCCGGGCAAGGACGTCGCCCAGGCCGCCGACCTCGCCCGGGCCGTGGATCTCGACGTGGCGGTGCTGCCCGCCGGGGCCGGACCCGACGACCGGCGCGGCGAGGCGGTGCGCTACGTGCGCCCGGCGGCGCGGCTGGCCTGGCGGGACGAGGGGGGCGGGGGTCGCGCCTTCCGCATCGCGCCGTGGATTCCGGGCCAGGCGGCTTCCCGCGGCCTGACCGTGGGCGCCGCCACGGTGGTGGCGGCGGACGCCGAGGCCGCCCGCGCAACGGTCGCGGGGCAGGAGTGGATCGGCCTGCCGGTGGAGCTGGCGGAGGCGGGGCTCCGGAGCTCGTTGAGCTCCCTGGCCGCCTTCGCCCTCGCGAGGTGATCGCCTATGCGCCCCCTCTTCCAGTTCGTCTTTTTCTATCCCTTCTTCATGGCCCTGTTCTGGATCACCGGCTCGCTGGTCTTCTATTGGCGGCGGGAACGGCGCCGGCACCAGCCGCCGGAGCTCACCGCCTACCCCGAGGTCACGGTGCTGATCCCCTGCCGCAACGAGCGGCTCACCATCGAGCAGGTGGTGCGCGCCGTGGCGGCGAGCACCTATCCCCATCTCGACATCCTGGTGATCGACGACGCCAGCACCGACGAAAGCCCCGCGATCCTCGAGCGCCTGCTGGCGGAATTCCCCCACCTGCGGGTGCTGCGGCTGGAGCACAACCTCGGCAAGGCCAAGGCGCTGAGCCTCGGAGCCCTCGCCACCAAGGCCGAGTACCTGATGTGCATCGACGCCGACGCCCTGCTCGACGCGGAGGCGATCCACTGGATGGTCTTCGACCTCGAGCGCAGCCCGCGGGTGGGAGCGGTGACCGGCAACCCGCGGGTGCTCAACCGCACGACCCTGGTGTCGCGCATCCAGGTGGGGGAGTTCTCGGCCATCGTCGGCATGATCAAGCGCACCCAGCGCCTTCTGGGGCGGGTCTACACGGTCTCCGGGGTCTGCTCCTGCTTCCGCCACCGGGCGGTCCACGAGGTCGGCTACTGGTCGTCGGAGACGGTCACCGAGGACGTGGACATCAGTTGGAAGCTGCAGCTCGCCTTCTGGGGCGTGCTCTACGAGCCGCGCGCCGTCTGCTGGATCCTGGTCCCGGAGTCGCTGCGCGGGCTCTGGCGGCAGCGGCTGCGCTGGGCGCGCGGCGGCATGGAGGCGGCCCTGCGCCACCACCGGTCGCTGTTCCAGTGGACCCGGCGCCGGATGTGGCCGGTGTTCGCCGAGCTGATGGTCAGCACCGCCTGGTGCTACGCGGTCTTCCTCGTGCTGGTGGCCTGGATCCTCACCCAGTTGGCGCCCGCGTGGGTGCCGCCCGGGCTCCAGGTCGCCACCCTCCTGCCCGGCTGGAGCGGCAGCCTGCTGGCCATGGTCTGCCTGCTGCAGTTCCTGACCGGCCTCGCCCTCGACCGGCGCTACGAGCGCCACCATCTCCTGCGCCAGATCTTCTGGGCCATCTGGTATCCGGCGCTCTACTGGGTCATCACCGCGGGCACGTCGGTGGTGGCGCTCCCCCTCGCGTTGCGCAACCATGGGAGGACCGGCCATGCAGTCTGGCGAAGCCCCGATCGCTGAGGTGAGCACTCTCGACGCGCTGCGGGCCCGGCAGTGGTCCCGCAGGCGTCCCCTCCCCACCGGCATCCTCTCGGCGCTCACCGTGCTCTTCTGGGGGGTCTGGCTCTATCTGGTGCTGCCGCTGGTCAGCCTGCTGCTCTGGGTGGTCGGCGTGCGCTTCTTCATCCGGGAGATCGCCGGGGGAGGCTACGAGGGGCTGCGCGCCTCCCTGGTCGCCTACTCGTCGGTGCTGCTCGGGCTCGTGGGCCTGCTCGCCCTCTGGATCGCCTGGAACGTGACGCGCTATGGCGGCAGCAAGGACCGGCGCACGGTCAAGCGGGGGGAGGTGGGGGACGCGGAGGTCCGCGAGGCGTTCCGTCTCGACGAGAGCCTCCTCTCCGCGCTGCGCGGCCAGCGCTTTGTGCGCGTCGACCTCAACGGCGGCGGCTTGGTGGTGATGCCGGCCGCGCTCCCCCGGATGGCGGCCCCGGCCCTCGCGGTCGAGCCGCCGCCGGCCAATCCGACCATCCCGGAGAGCGGCCCCCCTCAGCGCGCTCCGGAGAGCACGCGGTCCGGGTAGCGCGCCGCCAGCCAGGGGTGGAGCGCGGCGTGGACGATCTCCCCCACGCGGTCCGCCCCCGGGTTGGTGAAGTGGAAGAAGTCGTAGAAGTAGGTGGAGTCCTTGGGCAGGGCGTGGGCGAGGTCGACCGTCAGCACGCCGCGCTCGCGCCCGACCCGCCGCGTCACGTCGTTGTAGCGCTCCAGCAGCCGCCAGGCGAGCTCCCCGTCGAGCTTCTCCCAGAGCTCCACCTCCATCGGCCGGGTGTCGAGGCCGGTGCGGGGATCGACCCCGCCGAGCAGGCTGGGCTGGGTGATCAGCACCGGCTCGATGCCGTGCTCGCGGTTGAGGGCGACGAGCTCCTCCAGGCGCTCCCGGTAGGCGGCGAGCCGGCGGTCCTGCTCGTGCCAGAGGCGGTCCGCCACCTCGGGCGGGACCGGATGGCGCGGCCGGTCGCGCAGCGCCACCGGCTTCGGCATCGCCCCCAGGTCCTCGATGCGCCGGGTGCGTCGCCAGCGGTAGAGGTTGAGCAGGGTGGCGGCGAGCTCGGAGTGGCCGGCGAGCGCCGCCCAGCGGTTCTGCGCCACCCGGTCGAAGCCGCGCGGCTCGTCGATGAACATATCGTTGACGCCGATCAGATAGAGCGTCACCTTGGGGCGGAGCCGCGTCAGCACCTGGCGGGTGAGCAGCAGATGCCCGAAGGTGCTGTGGCCGTCGAGGCCGGCGTTGTCCACCCACACCTGGCGCAGCTCTCCTCGCAGGCGGGCGCCCAGGCGCTCGGGCCAGTCGCGGCCGTCGCTCAGGTAGAAGCACTCGGTGGTGCTCCCTCCCACCGCCACGATCGTCAGCCAGCCCCGAAAGTCCGGCGGCGGCTCGGGGCCGCGGAAGCCGAGGGAATTCTTGGTGTGGACGACGTGGGGGTCGAGCTGGTCGGAGCGCGACCGCGCGTCCGCCTTGATGTCGTAGACCTGGTTGGCCGGCAGCACCAGCGTGTTGCCCCGCATCCGGAAGCCGAACGGATTGCGCGCGCGCAGCACCAGCTCGGCGCCGCCGAGGGCGAGGCCGGTGCTGACCGTGATCAGGAGGAGCTTGAGCGCGGCGGGGCGCATCGCTCCGAGCTTATCTCAGCAAACGAAAAAAGGGCGGGGCTCAGGGCCCCGCCCTTATAGGTAATGGAAATCCCTCCCGGGGTCGAGCTGTCTTATTGCGGCAGCGCGAAGTTGAACGTGGCCAGCACCGACTTCATGCCGCCCCGCGTGGTCACCGAGGTACCCGGGACGGGACCGGTGGGACCGACGAACGGGCCGGTGATGGTGCTGTTCGGGACCCGGTAGTAGGCCAGGTCGAGCGTCAGGCTGTCGGTGGCCTTGAAGCCGAGGCCGACGCAGTAGTGGTTCACGAAGACCGCTGGTACCTCGACGGTGAAGAAGGTCCGCGAATCCGGGATCGGCACCTCGGAGTGGTTGTAGCCGGCGCGCACGGCGAGCTTCTCCGTCGCCTTGTACTGCACGCCGATCTCGCCCACCTTGATGTTCTGGAAGCCCAGGACGTCGCCGAAGCCGGCGGCGTTCTCGTAATTGATCCACTTGCCGTCGACGGCGACGGCGAGCCGGTCGTTGGGGGTCCAGCCGATTCCGACCACAGCCTGCGCGGGGTGGTCGAGCTGCAGCCGGATCTTGCGCTTCGTCCCGAAGTTGGGCAGCCCGGGGTTGGCGTGCGCGGAATTCCATTCGAATTCCTGGAACTTGGTTTTCGTGTTGTAGGAGGCGCCGAGGGCGAAGGAGGAGCTGAGCTTGTACTGGATGCCGACGCCGGCCCCGTACCCCCAGGCGCTGTCGCCGTTGACGCGCGGGACGTAGCAGGGGCCCGCGGGGCCCGAGCAGTCCGGGGCGGCGAAGCCGGCGGGATCGGCTTCCAGGGTGGCCCGGGCGGCGTTCAGCGACAGGCCGAAGGAGAAGCTCTCCGAGATCTTCCAGGCCAGCACGGTCGGCACTTTCAGCAGCGCGTAGTAGGAGTAGACCCGGCCGAAGCCGTTCGGCTGCGGCGACAGGATCGGGTTGCCGGGGTCCTGCGGATAGTCGGTGCCGAAGCCGGCGAGGCCCAGGAAGCCGATGCCATAGGCGAAGTTGGAGCCCTTGGTGTGGTGCACCCAGCCGAAGGCGGGGACCAGGGCGGTGTCGCCGGCCTCCTCGGTCTTGCCGCTGAAGGTGCCGAAGGGGGTGGCGACCGAGCTCGAGACGGCGTTGGTGGCGGTGTTGTACTCGGCGCTGAAGGCGAAGTGGCTGCCGTCCTGCTCGGTGGCGAGCGCCGGGTTGAGCAGCAGGCCGCCGAGCGTATCGATCCCCAGCGCCACGCCGGCGCCTCCCATCGAGCTGTTGACGGCCCCCACGCCATGGAGCGTGTGGCCGTTGCCGGCATAGGCCGCGGGGGCGGCGAGCAGGGCCAAGGCTGCGAGTGATGCTACGGCTGTGCGTTTCATACGATCTCCCTGAAAAAAAGCGTGAAACCCAATGCACACCCCCGGCAGTCCGAGGGCGTTGAAGCGATGCAAGCCTCTGCTCGACTGAAAGAGAAAGCGAAAATATTGGGAGGATTGTACAGCGGGAGGGGGGCGGGGGGCAAGGTGGGGGCCCTCATCACCCCGGCCCTCTTCTCCCGCCCCCTCCCCCCTCCCATCACCGGGAGAAGAGGGAGAGGACCCCTTCGGGGTTGTCCGGGTGGGGTTCCCCTCTCCCGGTGAGGGAGGGCGGGAGGGGACGGGAGAGGGGCCAGGGGTGAGGGTTTCGCTTGCTCCCGCGTACCGAATTCCCTATCCTACGGCCACGCTCCGTTTGAAAGCGCTGAAAGCGCCGGGAGCCGGCGGTCCGCCGGGGGCCGCGCCGGTTGACCGGCGCGCTCCGGGCCGCTCGCGCCTCCGGCCGCCAAGGAGAGAGCACAGGATGGATGCAGAGTCTTCCCTTCCCGCCGCCGTTCCGGGCCCGTCCGCGGCCTTGGAGCCCCAGGGACGCCACACCGAGAACGCCCTGCTCGGCTGGATCCTGGTCGTCGGGCTGACGCTCGCCGGCTATCTCCTGCTCGCCGTCGGCGCCTCGGCGGGGGGGCCGGGATGGCCGCGCTACGTCTTCCTGCTGCTCGGCATCGCTGGCGTGCTGGCCTACGGGGTGCTCGTCTTCCCCTATTTCCGCGACCTGGAGAAGCGGCTGCCCCAGGGGGACGGCCGCTGGTCGAAGCTGGAGGGGGAGCTGATCACCGCCTTCGAGCAGCTCGGCGCCGGGGACCTCGTGCGCTCCATCGAGCACACGCGGGACCTCCCCGCGCGGCTGGCGCAGATCTCGGAGGCGGCCAGCGAGGCGATGTCGCAGCTCGCGCAGCAGATCCAGGACAGCTCGATCGAGGTCGCCTCGGCCGCCGACGCGGTCAACGAGATCGCCTCCGAGCTGGCCTCGGGCTCCTCGCAGCAGGCGGCCTCGGTGGTGGAGATCACCGCCGCCATGGAGGAGCTGGCCCGCACGGCGTCGCAGATCGCCGAGAACGCCGGCCGCCAGGCGGAGCTGGCGGGGAGCGCCGAGGCGAGCGGCGAGGCGGGCTCGGCCGCCGTGTTCGAGGCGGTCAGCGGCGTCGAGGAGGTGCAGAAGCGGATCTCCGCCATCGCCAGCCGCGCCGACGCCCTCGGCACCCGCTCGAAGGAGATCTACCGGGTGCTCGACCTGATCACCGAGATCGCCCAGGAGACCCACATCCTGTCGCTCAACGCCGCCATCGAGGCGGCGGCGGCCGGGGCGGACGGCCGCCGTTTCGCGGTGGTGGCCGAGGAGGTGCGCCACCTCGCCCAGCGCTCCCAGGAGTCGGTGGAGTCGGTGCGCAACCTGCTGGACGAGTTCGCGAGCTCGATCCGCGCCACCATCGTCGCCACCGAGGAGGGGAGCAAGGAGGCGATCCGCGTGCTGGAGCGCTCGCGGGCCGCGTCCTCCGCCATCGAGGAGCTGCGCGGCGCTTCGGGGGACACCTCCCGGGTGGCGCGCCAGATCTCCCTCGCCACCCAGCAGCAGAACGCCGCCTCGGACGAGGTGGTGATGACCCTGCGGGAGGTCAGCCTGGTGGTGCAGCGGATGACCGGCGGCCTCAAGAACCTCTCCAGCACCGCCGACCGGCTGAACCAGCTCGGCCTGGAGATCCAGCTCCTGGCGCAGTCCTTCCACCTCGAATCCCCCCGCTCGCTCAAGCACCTGGTGGAGGACTGGGCCCGCCGCATCGAGCCGCTGTCGACTCTCCCCGAGAAGGAGAGGACGCTCGACGAGCTGGTGCGCAACGCGCCCTTCGTCGAGCTCGGCTACATGATGGCCCTCGACGGCGGCACCCTGGCGCTGTCGTTCAACCGCGACCTCCTGGACGAACGCCAGCGCTCGCTCGCCGCCAAGGTGCGGGAGACCGACGTGCGCCAGCGTCCCTGGTTCAAGGCGGTGGCGCGGCACTGGCGGACGACGCTGATCCCCCCCTATGAATCGATGCAGAATTCCGAGGCCTGCTTCACCGTCTGCACCCCCCTGCGCAACGGCGACGGCTCGATTGCGGCCGTGCTGGGGATCGACATCAACGTGACCGGCTGGACGCGGATCTGACGCTGTGACGGGATCAACTGACTCTCCCAAGGAGACCCGCACCCGGCGCGAGGGGACGCACCTGCTGGTGCGGGCCGGCGAATACACCTGCGCCCTGCCGCTCGGGGCGGTGCGCCGGGTGGTGCGGTCGCTGACGGTCCACCCGCTGCCCGGCGCGGCCGGCGAGCTCGAAGGCCTGGCGGAGTTCGGCGGCGAGCCGCTGCCGGTGCTCAACCTGGCCCGGCTGGTGAACGCCTCGCCCGGGGCCAACCCCTCCTATCCGGTGACCGTGGTGGTGAGGGTGGGGCCAGCCGAGGGACGGGAGATGCTGGGCTTGGCCGCCGACGCGGCGCTGGAGGTGGTGCACGTGCCGGCGGAGTCGATCGTGGCGGGCGAGGGTGGCTTCCTCCAGGGGGAGGCGCCGCTGGGGGGCGAGGTCGTGCGCATCCTCAATCTTGAGGCGCTGGGGGGCTGACGGTGAGCCTTCCGCACGCCCCGGGGTTCCTGCTGATGCGCCGCGCGGGCGGCCTGTGGGGGATCGCCAACGGGTCGGTGGAGGGATTGGCGCGCGACGGCGCCGGCTACCGGATCGCGGCCGGCGGGGAGGCGCTCGCCGCCGACGAGATCCTGGGCGTGGTGGCCGACCTGCGCGTGTGGCCGGTAGCCCCGGCGCTGCGGCGGTTCTGGCCCGAGGAGCCGGCCGGCGTGGCCGTGCACGCCGGGGTGCCGGTGGTGGTGGTGGACCCGCGCCATGTACCCGCGGTGCTGCGGTGCAGCGCAGGAGAGGACGAAACCGATGAGTGAGCCCTTCGCCGAATCCTTCAATCACGCCCGCGCGGGGCTGTTCATCCTCGGCGGCATCGGCCTGGCCGGGCTGCTGCTGCTGCTGGGCGCGCAGGCCGCGGGCGGCCCGGTGTGGATGTTCAACGCCTTCCTGCTCATCGCCATCGGCGTCATCGCGCTCTACGTGAAATTCGTCTACCGCACGCAGCAGAGCCTGCGCGCGCAGGTGGAGGGCACCGAGCGGCGGCGCGAGGAGATCGAGACGATGCTGGTGCGCGCGCTCGACCGCCTGCGGGCCGGCGACCTGGTCAACTGCTCGGCGGTGGCCGGGGAGCTGCCGGGGCGGCTCTCGCTGGCGCTCTCCAACGCCACCAACTCGCTCGACGTGCTGGCGCAGCAGATCCAGGCGAGCTCGATCGAGGTCGCCTCGGCGGCCAACTCGGTCAACGAGATCGCCTCCGAGCTGGCCTCGGGCTCCTCGGAGCAGGCGGCCTCGGTGGTCGAGATCACCGCCGCCATGGAGGAGCTGGCGCGCACGGCGTCACAGATCGCCGGCAACGCCTCCTCCCAGGCCGACCTCGCGCAGGCGGCCGAGGAGAGCGGCACCAGCGGCCAAGGTGCGGTCGAGGAGGCGGTGGACGGCGTCGAGGAGGTCAAGAAGCGGATCTCCGGCATCGCCAGCCGCGCCGAGATCCTGGGCAACCGCTCGAAGGAGATCTACCGGGTGCTCGACCTGATCACCGAGATCGCCCAGGAGACCCACATCCTCTCGCTCAACGCCGCCATCGAGGCCGCCGCCGCCGGGGACCACGGCCGGCGCTTCTCGGTGGTGGCCGAGGAGGTGCGGCGGCTCGCCCAGCGCTCCCAGGAGTCGGTGGAGTCGGTGCGCAACCTGCTCGACGAGTTCGCCGGCTCGATCCGCACCACGGTGGTGGCCACCGAGGAGGGGAGCAAGGAGGCGGGCCGGGTGCTGGAGCGGGCGCGCTCCGCGGCCGCGGCGATCGAGGACCTGCGCGGCGCCTCCAGCGACACGGCCCGGGTGGCGCGGGAGATCTCCCTCGCCACCCAGCAGCAGAACGCAGCTTCGGACGAGGTCGTGCTCACCCTGAAGGAGGTGAGCCAGGTGGTGCAGCGGATGGCCGACGGGCTCAAGCACTTCACCGAGACCGCCGACCGGCTGAACCGCCTGGGGCTGGTGATCCAGATGCTCGCGCAGTCGTTCCACCTCGAATCCCCCCACTCGCTGAAGCACACGGCCGAGCAGTGGGCGGCGAGCGTGGGCCGCCGGCTGGGCAACTGGGAGGCGATCGAGCGGCTGCTGGAGGAGCTGGTGCACCGCCAGGGGTTCGTCGAGTGTCTCTATTTCTACGACGGCCGGCGGGGGCAGACGGCCCTGGTGGTGAACCGCCAGATCGTCGGCGACCGCGAGGTGCCGGGGGCGGTGCGCACCGGCGAGGGGTTCTCCGAGCGCCCCTGGTACAAGGCGGCGGTCAAGGAGGGGCAGACGGTCCTGACACCGCTCTTCAACTCGCTGCTCACCGGCCAGCCGATCTTCACCGCCGCCACGCCGGTCTACGAGCAGGGCGAGCTCGAAGGGGTGCTCGGCCTGGACGTCAACGTCGACAGTTGGACCAAGATCTGACGGCGGAGCGGCCTTGGACGCGGAGTTCGCCGACCTCATCCCCCTCTTCGTGGAGGAAGCGCGCGACCGCCTGGAGCGGTTGGCGTCGAGCGTCCCCCGGCTGGAGGTGGATCAGCCCTCGGTCGTCGAGGCCAAGCGCGAGCTGCACACCCTGAAGGGGGCCGGCCGCATGATGCGGATCGGCGCCCTGGCCGAGCTCTGCCACGCCGCCGAGGAGGTGCTCCACGCCGCCCGGCCGGGGATGATCCCACTGCTGACGCGGGTGGTGGACGAGCTGACGTCGCTGGTCGACTCGGTCTCCCGCGGCGAGGACCCGCCGGTCGACACGGAGCTGATCGGCCTGCTCCACGCCTCGGTGGCGGAGCCCGCGCCGGCGCCTGCCGCGCCCGCCGCCGGAGCGGCCCCGGAGCCGGAGCCCGCGCCGGAGCCCGTCGAAGAGGCACCCGCGCCGCCCGCTCCGGAGGTGAAGCCGGCTCCGGCCTCTCCCGAGCCCACCCCCGCGCAAGCGTCCGCCAAATCACCCTCTTCGGCGGGCGGCGACGTGCGGGTGGACACCGCCGCGCTCGACGCCGTGGCCGAACGGGCCACCCAGGTGCGGATCATGGCGGTGGCCGGCCGGCAGACCATCGACCGCATCTACGACCTCGCCCGCTTGGCCGAGGACGGCCTCCACGAGCCGCAGCCGAAGCAGGTGCTCGCCGTGCTCGCCACCATGCTGCGGCGGGTGGCGGTGGAGCTGGAGGGGGGGCAGCGCCGGCTGATCCGCTCGGCCGAGGAGCAGCTCGAGAAGATGCTCTCGCTGCAGCTCCAGCCGATGCGCGGCTTCCTGCTCTCCTTCGCCCGCTACGCCCGCGAGCTGGCCCGCTCGCTCCACCGCGAGGTCGAGGTGGAGCTGGAAGGGGAGGAGACCCGGCTCGACCGCCGCATCGCCCGTGAGCTCGAGGAGGCGCTGCTCCACCTCGTGCGCAACGCCGTCGACCACGGCATCGAGCCTCCGGAGGTCCGCGAGGCGCGCGGCAAGCCCAGGGCCGGCCGCCTCCAGGTCAAGGCGCTGGCCGACGGCCCGCGGGTGCGGCTGGTGATCGCGGACGACGGCGGCGGCATCGACATCCAGCGGGTCCTCCAGCACGCCGTGGAGGTGGGGCTGGTCGACGCCGCCACCGCCGCCGGGATGGGCAAGAAGGAGGCCCTGCGGCTGCTCTTCGCCCCCGGCTTCTCCACCCGCAAGCAGATCTCGGAGATCTCCGGCCGCGGCGTCGGGCTCGACGTGGTGGCGACCGTGGTCAACCGTGTGGGCGGCGAGGTGCTCGTGGAGACCGAGCCCAGGAAGGGGACCACCTTCACGCTGGAGGTGCCGGTGGCGCGGCGCGGCGAGTCGGTGATGCTGCTGCGGGTCGGCCAGCTCCGCATCGCCCTCCCGGCCGCCGTGGTGCGCCGGGCCAGCCGCATCGATCCGGGCGCGGTGGTGGAGCGCGACGGCCGCACGCTGGTGACGCTGGGGGACCGGCTGGTCCCCTTCGTGCCGCTCGCCCGCCTCTACGGCCAGCCGCCGGCCGAGAGCCAGCTCCTGCTGGAAGGGGTCGTTTCCGGCCAGCCGCTCGCCCTCGCCGTGGACACGGTGGAGGGGGAGGAGGAGGTGCTGGTGCGTCCGATCACCCGCCGCGCCCCCACCGACCGGCTGCTCGAGGGGGTGGCCCTGCTCGCCTCGGGCGAGCCGGTGGGGGTGCTCTCCCCATCGATGCTCTCGCAGCGCGAGTACCTGCGCGCCCTGCCCACGGCGCGGCCCCAGAGGGTGATCCACCGCGTGCGCGTGCTGCTGGTGGACGACTCCCTGGTCACCCGCGAGATGGAGCGCCGCCTGCTGGAGGACGCCGGCTTCGAGGTGGTGGCGGCTGGAGATGCCGAGGAGGCGCTCTCGCTGCTGGGCGAGGAGAGCTTCGACTGCGTGGTCACCGACATCGAGATGCCCCGCATGGACGGCTTCGAGCTGGCCGCCCACCTGCGCGGCATGGAGCACTTCGCCCACCTGCCGATCATCGTCGTCTCGACGCGCGACCGTCCCGAGGACCGCCTGCGCGGCCTCAAGGTCGGCGCCGACGCCTATCTCACCAAACAGAGCCTGGACGCCGGGGAGCTGGTCGATCTGGTGCGGCGGCTGAGCGGGAGCGGGCGGTGAGGGGGCCCTCCTCTCCGCCCGGGGTGCTCCTATGATCCGGGTTTTGTTGGTCGACGACTCCGCCTCGGTCCGGGCGGTGCTGAAGCGCTTCTTCCGCAAGACGCGCGACATCGAGGTGGTGGGGGAGGCGGAGGACGGGGCGCAGGCGGTGCAGATGGTGATCGACCTCCAGCCGCACGTGGTGGTGATGGACCTCCACATGCCGGTGCTCGACGGCTACGACGCCACCGAGCGGATCATGGAGGTGCGGCCGACGCCGATCGTCGTCCTCTCCTCGCGCGCCAACCGCAACCAGATGCAGACCGCCTTCGAGGCGATGCGGCGCGGGGCCCTGGAGGTCCTCCCCAAGCCGGAGGACACGCCGAGCTGGCAGCAGCTCGCCGAGAGCCTGCCGGAGACCGTCCGCACCGTCTCCGGCGCCCGCACCGTGCGCCGCGCCCGGCCGCGGCCGGTAAAGACGGCGGCGATCGCCACGCCCGGCGGTGCCCTCCGGGAGCGCGAGCTGAAATGGGTGGCGATCGGCGCCTCGACCGGCGGGCCGGCGGCCATCCGCGAGCTGCTCGACGAGGTGCCGGCGGACGCGCCGGTCGGCTTCCTGATCGTGCAGCACATCGCCTCCGGCTTCGAGCTGGGCTTCGCCGACTGGCTCAACAAGGAGCTGCCGTTCGACGTCCGCCTGGCCGCCGACGGCGAGGTGCTCCGCCGCGGCGCCGTGCGGCTGGCCCCCGGCGGTTTTCACCTGCGGCTGGAGACCGCCGGGGTGATGCGCCTCGATCCGCACACCCCGCCGCGGCGCGGCCACCGGCCGTCGGTGGACGAGATGTTCCAGTCCTGCGCCGAGCACTGCCCGCACGAGGTGGCCGGCGTGCTGATGACCGGCATGGGGGCCGACGGCGTCGAGGGGCTGCTGGCGCTGCGCCAAGCCGGCGGCATCACCCTGGCGCAGGACGAGGCCAGCTCGGTCGTCTTCGGCATGCCGCGGGTCGCCCTGGAGCGGGGCGCCGCCGACGTGGCCCTGCCGCCGCGCGAGCTCGCCCGCGCCCTCACCCGGCTGTGGTCGAAGGGGGAGCGGTGAACCGGCGGGTGCTGGTGGTGGACGACAGCGAGGTGACGCGGGCCATCCTCGCCCGCACCTTGCGCGGCGCCGGCTTCGAGGTGGTGGAGGCGCGCGACGGCGCCGAGGGGGCCATGGCCGCCCTGCGCGAGCAGCCGGCCGTGGTGGTGACAGACCTCGAGATGCCGATCATGGACGGCTTCCCACTCCTGCGGCTGCTCAAGGCCGACCCGGCCAGCGCGCACATGCCGGTGCTCATCCTCACCAGCCACGGCGAGGCGGCCTCCCGCTACTGGAGCCTGCGCACCGGCGCGGACGCCTATCTCACCAAGGACCACCGCCCGGGCGAGCTGGTGGAGACCGTGGCGCGGCTGGTCCGGCAGGCGAGCTCCCGGGCCGCCTCCCCCCAGGCCGCCGGCCTCGATCCGCGGTCGATCGGGCCGGTCGAGGTGCTGGCCCGGGTGGCGCGCCACCTCGACGCCTCCCTGCTCCAGGCGACCGTGCTCAACACCCTGCTGGAGAAGGGGATGGCCGCCGCCGACTTCCACGAGGCGGCGCGCGGCGCGCTGGAGACGCTGGGGCAGATCGTGGACGCCCAGCTCCTGGCCGTGGCGATGGCGGAGCTCGACGCCGGGATGGTCCAGATCCTCCTCCAGGACCCGGTCCGCCAGACCGACGTCGAGGTGCTCACCGACCTGCTCCTCAAGACGGTCTCCCAGGCGCCGGGGACGCCGGTCGACGTGCGGACCGGCGGCGAGCGGGGGAGCGTGGCGGTCGACCTCGAACGGGTCGTCTGGCTGCCGCTGCCGGTGCGCGACGCCGACGGCGTGCTCGTCTTCCTCCCCCGCGACCCCCACGAATTCGCCGCCTCGGCCACCGGCGAGCTGATCGAGGCTCTGCTCAGCCACCTCGCGCTGGTGCTCGACAACGCCCGCCTGTCGCAGCGGCTGCACGAGCTCTCGACCGTCGACGGCCTCACCCGGCAGCTCAACCACCGGGTGATCTACGACCGCCTGACCGAGGAGCTCGACCGCGCCCGCCGCTACAAATACCCCCTGAGCGTGGTGCTCTGCGACTTCGACCACTTCAAGGAGATCAACGACACCTACGGCCACCTGGCCGGCGACGCCGTGCTGCGCGAGGGGGCGGCGGTGCTCCGCAAGTGCCTGCGCGGCACCGACCTGCTGGGGCGCTACGGGGGCGAGGAGTTCCTGGCCGTGCTGCCGCAGGTCGACCTGGGGGCGGCGCGCATGGCCGCCGAGCGGCTGCGCCAGGGGCTGGAGAGCTCCCCCGTGCGCCTGCCGGACGGCGGGCGGATCCACATCACCGCCTCCTTCGGCGTGGCGGACCGCGACGAGATCTCCGGCGGCACGGGGAGCGACCTGCTGGTCTCGCTCGCCGACCGCCGTCTGTATGAGGCCAAGGCCGCCGGCCGCAACCGGGTCCGCCCATGACCCAGCCCGTCTCCTCCGCCCTGCAACAGCTCGTCGTCCTCATCCGCGAGGCCACGGGCAACGTCATCCCCGCCGCGCGCCTGAGCTTCCTGGAGGAGGTGGCGCAGCGGCGGGCGCAGGTGACGGTGCGCGGCGGCCTGGACGAGTACGTGCGGGCCCTGGCGGCCCACCAGATCGACGGCGAGTGGGGGACGCTGGTCTCCCTGGTCACCATCAAGGAGTCCTACTTCTTCCGCGCGCCGCAGCAGTTCGAGGTGATCGTGAAGCAGGTGCTCCCCGTGCTGGCGCGGGCCCGCGCCGGCTCGCGCCAGCTGCGGATCTGGTCGGCGGCCTGCGCGCGGGGGGAGGAGCCGGCGACCCTCGCCATGCTGCTGGCCGAGGAGCCGTCGCTCTCCGGCTGGACCTGGACCATCGTGGCGACCGATCTGGACGAGGAGGCGCTGGCCGGGGCCCGCCTGGGGCTCTACGGCGAGCGGGCGGTGGCGCAGGTGCCGCCGCCGCTCCTGGAGCGCTGGTTCAAGCGCCGGGGGAAGCTCTTCGAGCTCGACGCGACCTTGCGCTCGCGCATCTCCTACCAGACGCTCAACCTCGCCCACGCGCCGTTCGCGCTGCCCTTCCGCGAGCTCGACCTGGTGCTGATGCGGAACGTGCTGATCTACTTCCGCCGGCCGCTCCAGCGCTGGGTGGTCTCGCAGGTGGCGAAGCTCCTGGCGCCCGACGGGTACCTCTTCCTGGGCGCCTCGGAGACGCTCTGGCAGATCCAGGACGAGCTCGAATCGGTGGACCTCGGCCCCTGCTTCGCCTACCGCCACCGGAAGGCGGTGCCCGCCGCGGAGCCCGCGCCCGCGCCAACGCCGAAGCGGGCCCCGCGCCGGCCGCCGCCGCCCGCCTCGCCGCCGGCCGAGGAGCGCCCCCGCTGGGCCGGTCAGGACCCGCGCGACTGGAGCGTCTCCCGGGCCGCCGCCACCCTTGCGGGAACGGCGATCGCGCCGGAGCCCCCTCCCGCGCCGCCGGCCGGCGGCGTCCAGGAGCGGCTCCGCGCCGCCGCCCGCGACCTCGCGGAGAACCGCATCGAGGAGGCCCGCCGCATCCTGGAGAAGGTGCTGGCGGCCGACCCTTCCGAGCCCGCGGCGCACGCGCTCGAAGGGTTCCTCCACGACCTCTGCGGCCGCGCGGAGGACGCGGTGGGCTCCTACCGGGCCGCGCTCTATCTCGATCCCGCCCTCTTCCAGCCGCGCGTCCTGCTGGCCGACTGCCTGCTGCGCCTGAGCAAGCGCGACCTCGCCGAGCACCAGTTCCGCGAGGTGCTCACCCTGCTCGCGAGCGGCCGGGAGAAGGCGCTGGCTCTCTTCGAGGGATTGCCGCTGCCGGACCGCGAGCGAGCCCAGAGGCGGTGCCGGCAGGTGCTCAAGGGCGGGTAGGCCCGCCCGTCTCCTTCCAGAAAAGATCAGCTCCGTCAGTCAGGTGTCAGCAGCGTCCTGACAGCTCATATTTCGATCGGCCCGGCGGTGCTCTCCTCGGCGGGGGCTCTGGCACGGCCGTTGCTTTTATCGCCCGTCGCAGCACAAATCATCAGGTTCTTTTGTGATCGTTTACCAAAGGAGAACGTATGGCTATCACAGTCCTCTCCGCGATGTATGGGACTACCAACGCGGGCTTCGACGTCACCGCGGCCTGCCAGGCTCTGGTCGGCAACGGCAATGACGACATCACCGCGAGCAATGCCCTGGGGGGAGATCCGGACCCCGGCGCGACGAAGTTCCTCGGCATCCTCTACTCGACCCCGAGCCTGAACAATGGCAATCCCATCGCGCTGGGCTGTCAAGAAGGTGCGACCCTCGATCTGGTACCGACGCCGCCGACGGCGAACACGGCTCCGATCACTCCTTCCCCCGTGCTGGGAGCGATCAGGGTGCTCTCCGCGACCTATGGAACGCAGGTCAACGGCAATAACGTCACCGCGATCTGCCAATACCTGGTCAACAACGGCAACGATCAGATTCCCGTGAACAACACCTACCTGGGGCCGGATCCGGACTCCGGTTATACGAAAGAATTCGCGATTCTCTACCAGGTGAACGGTAATGCTCCCGTAGTGCTGTCCTGCCAGGAAAACACCACCCTCACCCTGGTCCCGATCCCGCCGCCGCCACAGGCGTAGCCTGTCTCGCCAAGCCCGGCCGTCCCCGCCCCCTGGCGCGATCCACCAGAGGGTGGGGATTTTGCTCCTCCTTGCCTTACGCCCGGGCTCTCTTTAGACTCCGGCCGGGCGGTTCCGCTGTCGCGCCTCTCGCCCCTGTTCTTATGCCGGACCAGAGCCGAATCACCTGGAGCCAAGGAGGTCCGAAATGAAGAGGATTGGATGGGCTCTCGCGTTGTTGGGATTCCTCGGTATTCAGCACGCCGTCCGGGCCCAGGTCCCCGCCAACTGCCCCAACGTCTGCGATCAAAAATACGCCCTGTGCATCGCCGCGAGCTGTGATCCCAAGACCGGAAAGTGTGGCCAGTGCGACAAGACCGACGGGAGCTGCGGCAACTGCTACGTCTTCGAGGGCAAGTCCTGCTCTTACGGCAAGGCCTGCGGCCAGCTCAAGCCGAGCGGCAGCACAGTATATTCCACGTATTCGGAGCGGCTGAGCGCGGATTTCGGGTTCAAGGTCCTGACCTGCCAGGGCGCGAAATACTCCGCCGACTGCATGGATGGAAAGTGCACGCTCACCGGCAAGACGGTCACGCTCACGAACAACCAGGGCCAGAAAGCACAGGTGCCGACGGCGGTCTGCCAGTGCAAGGTCAACCCGGGCCCGGGAGGCGGAATGGCCCTGGGCGGACAGTGCAACACGGCCAATTGCTCGGCCACCTGGTCGGTCGCCGGCGGAGTCCTGGAGAGCGTGCCGCACTGCCAGTGAGGAGGGCCCTGGGCCTGGAGCTTCGTCCGGGCCCCCCTTCTGGAGTACATTGGGGCGGTATGGCTACCGTCCGCCCCCCCGCCGTAGCCGGCACGTTCTACCCCGGCGACCCCCAGGAGCTGACCTCGATAGTCGAAGGTTTCCTGCGTGCGGCTCCTCCGGACGGACGGCCCGCTCCGAAGGCGATCATCGCGCCCCACGCGGGGTACGTCTATTCAGGCCCGATCGCCGGCAGCGCGTTCCGGGCGGTCGCCGCCGCGGCGGATGTGATCAAGAGGGTAGTCCTGATCGGGCCGGCCCACTTCGTGCCGATCCGCGGGCTGGCGCTGCCGGGGGACCCCTGGTTCGCCACTCCGCTCGGCGAGGTGCGGGTGGAGCCGGACGGCTCGGGCGCCGTCCTCCGGCTGCCGCAGGTGCGGGTGATCCCCGAGGCCCACGCGCGCGAGCACTCGCTGGAGGTGGAGATCCCCTTCCTCCAGACCCTGCTCGGCGAATTCGAGCTCATCCCCCTGGTGGCGGGCGCCGCCACGGGCGAGGAGGTGGCCGAGGTGCTGGAGCGGCTGTGGGGCGGGCCGGAGACCCTGATCGTCATCAGCTCCGACCTCTCGCACTACCTCCGCTACGAGGCCGCGCAACGGGCGGACCGCGAGACCGCGGACCACATCCTCGCCCTGGACGGCCCCCTGGAATCCCGCCAGGCCTGCGGCGCCGTGCCGATCAACGGCCTGCTGGAGGCGGCGCGGCGGCGCGATCTCGTCCCCGAGCTGCTCGATCTGCGCAATTCGGCCGACACCGCGGGGGACCCCTCCCGCGTGGTGGGCTATGGAGCTTTCGCCTTCCATGACCGCGACTGAGAGCCCCTGGACCGCCGAGCGGGGGCGGACCCTGCTCCGCATCGCCCGCCAGAGCCTCTCCGAGGCCCTCGGCTTCGGCGAGGGTCCGGGCGGCTGGAACGACTCCTGGCTGCGCGAGCCGGGGGCCACCTTCGTGACCCTGCGGCGGCGGGGAAACCTGCGCGGCTGCGTGGGCTCGATCGAGGCCTACCGCCCGCTGTTCGACGACCTCTGGCACAACGCCCGGGCGTCGGCCTTCCACGACACGCGCTTCCCGCCGGTGGAGCCCGGGGAGCTGCGGGAGATCTCGATGGAGATCTCCCTCCTCTCGCCGCCGGAGCCCCTCCCCTGCACCTGCGAGGCGGAGGCCATCCAGATCCTCCGCCCTGGCGTGGACGGCGTCATCTTCGAGTGTGAGGAGCGCCGCAGCACCTTCCTGCCGCAGGTCTGGGAGCAGCTCCCCGATCCCCTCGAGTTCCTGGACCACCTGCGGCGGAAGGCGGGCCTCGGCTACGGCTTCTGGTCGCCGGAGGTCCGGCTCAGCCGCTACGGCGTCCTCAAGTGGGAGGAGTAGCTCAGCAGCCCAGCGGCTCGATCACACGGTAGATCGTGTGTACCCCCCAGGACGAGTGGAAGCAGTTGCAGTCATAGACCTCGTAGCCCACGAGGTTCGTGTGGGCCGCGTCGTCGTAGTAGTAGAACTCGTTGCCGCAGCGGTCCGCCCGGATCGGCGGCGGCGCGGCGAGGAAGGTGGCGGCGAGGGTCGCGAAGAGGGCGAGGGCGAGTAGCAGGCGGCGGCTGGTGCGCATCAGGGATCTCCTTTTCTGAACCGGGCGGATGGCTCCGCTTCCATCTGGAAAAGGTGCTCGTGGCGCCTCCGCCTGAGCCGCGGTGGTTGACACCTCCACCGGCGGCTGCACATCATGGCGCTGCGAGGAGGGAGGCGTCATGTTCCGAAAGATCCTGGTCCCCGTGGACTTTTCCGAAAAGAATGAAGCGGCGCTCGACAGCGCGGCACAGATCGTGGGCGGGAGCGCGCAGGAAGGCTCCGAGGTAACGCTCCTGCATGTCGTCGAGGTCATCGAGCACATCGATTTCAAGGAGATGTCCGACTTCTACCGCGGGCTGGAGACCCGGGCCGCGGCCAGGCTGTTCGCCCTGGAGGAGAAGCTCAAGGAGAAGGGGGTGAGCGCCCGCCATGAGGTCCTCTTCGGCAAGCGGGCGGAGACCATCGTGCGCTACGCCGAGGAGAAGGCGGCCGACCTGATGATCCTCTCCTCGCACAAGGTCGACCGCGACCACCCCGCCCTCGGCCTGGGAACGCTCAGCTATGCCGTCGCCATCGTGGCCCGGTGCCCGGTGCTGCTGGTGAAGTAGGGATCACCAGAACGTTTCGAGGTGAGGATAGTCCTCCTGTCCGACGGGCTCCATCGGATCGTCATAACGGACGACCGACCCCCGCAGGGATTCCAGAGTGTTTTCCTGGGCCTCCCGGCCGTAGGGGACCAGCTTCAAGACTGGTTTCCCATGGTCCTTGATAATGAGCTCCTGACCGGTGCTCTCAGCCTCCCGCAGATACTCCGACGGGTGGTCTTGAAAGCTGGACTTCGAAACGGTCTGTCCCATGAGGCCTCCTGCTCTCCTCTCGTGATGGTACCACCGCCGCCAAGGCGAAACGGCCGGTCCGGGCTCCCGCTTCCAAGCGCCAGGCTCGCTGAAAGCACAGTGAGGGATAAAATCCCGAAGATCGTTCTTCGCTGCATGGTGTCGATTCCGGCGTGGAGTCTAGGACGCTCTCAATCCAAAATCCAAAATCGCCAATCCAAAAATCATATGTTTCGCTCCATCGCCGCCACCTACCGTGAGGCCTTCTCGGGCCTGAGCCGGTCCGTCTGGCTGCTGTCGCTCGCCTCGCTGATCAACCGCAGCGGCACGATGGTGATGCCCTTTCTGGTGCTGTTCCTGGTCGAGAAGCGGGGCTTCACCACCACGCAGGCGGGCCAGACCCTGGCGCTCTATGGCCTCGCGGCGATGGCGGCCTCCTATTACGGCGGCCGGCTGTGCGACCGCTTCGGCGCGCTGCGGATCATGCAGTGGAGCCTGGTGCTGACCGGGCTCTCGTTCTGGGCGTTGGGGCTGGTTCCGGGGCGGCCGGCGATCTCGGCCATGGTGCTCGCCCTGGCGCTGGTGGGAGAGGTGTTCCGGCCGGCCAACCTGTCGGCGCTGACGGCGGCGAGCGATCCGGGGGAGCGGACGCGGAGCATCGCGCTGATGCGGCTCGCCGTCAACGCCGGCATGACGGTGGGGCCCTCGGTGGGCGGGCTGCTGGCGGCGTTCGGCTACGGCTGGCTGTTCCTGGTGGACGGCGCGACCTCGATCCTCGCCGCCGTCCTGCTCTTTTTCGTCTTCCCGGGCGTGCACACCGCCGCTCCGGCCGCCCGTCCGGCGGGCTCCGCGCCGGCCCGCTCCCCCTTCCGGGACCTGCCGGTGATGGCGATCCTGGGGATGATGTTCCTGCTCAGCGTGGTGGTCTTCCAGGTCACCAGCACCTTTCCGCTGACGCTGCGCGATCTCTACGGCTTCTCCGAGGCGCGGATCGGAGTGACGCTGGCGTCGAACACGGTGATCATCGTCCTCTTCGAGATGGTCCTGATCCACGCGCTCGCGCGCCGCGATCCGCTGAAGGTCGGGGGCTTCGGCTCCTTCCTGTTCGGCGCCGGGCTCGCCCTGCTCCCTTTCGGCTCGGGTCTCGGCTACGCGGTCTTCACGGTGGCGGTCTGGACGGTGGGGGAGATGCTGAGCTTCCCGCTGCTGACCAGCGCCATCGCCTCCCGGGCGCCGGAGGAGGCCCGCGGGACCTACATGGGATTGCTGAACTTCTCCTTCGCCACCGGCTTCGTGGTGGCGCCGCTGGTGGGGACCTGGGTCTACCAGCACCTGGGGCCGCGGGCGCTCTGGCTCGGCTGCGGCGCGCTGGGGCTCCTGGTGTGGATCGGCATCCACGCGGTGGCGGTGTGGGCGGAGCGGCGGCCCGAGCCGGCCCCTCTCCAGCCTGGGGTTTCAACCGGTTGAAACCCCAGGCTGATCAAAGCCCGCCCTTGCAGGGCGATCCTCCTCCCTCCTCTCCCTCGGGGAGAGGAGGGGGGTTTTCTAAGTCCTTGAGGGGCGGCCACTTACCACCCCAAGAATCCCGTAAGTCTCTGGTCTGCATTGCCTTATCGGTACCCCGTTGTACCGCGCGTACCCCATTGTACCAGGGTTGAACCGCCAGTC
>JBJMHA010000101.1:0-29934 GCA_045807625.1 Thermoanaerobaculia bacterium
GAACGGCGGCGAGGACCACTCCGCGGGATCGGCCTGCTTGACGTCGTACATGAAGTAGAGGCCGACCGTCCGCGGCGCGCCGGCGTCCAGCATGGCGAAGACGCCCGGCTTGCCGTCCGTGGGCACGCGGGTGACCTGCTGGAAGCCGGCCTCGCGCGCGAGACGCATCATCAGCGCGCACCCCTCCTCCGGCGCCCGGTTCTCGGCGGCGATCGACGGCAGGCGCACCCATTCCTGGAGGCGCGCGACGCCCTCGCCATGGCGCTTCACGATCTCGGCCTGGATGGCGTCGAGGTCCGTGGCGGCCGTGCTGGCGGAGCGCAGGATCTGGGGGAAGGCGAGGGTGGCCGCGGAGGCGGCGGTGGCACCCAGGAGCTCACGGCGGGTGATGGGGCTCATGCGCGGGAGTCTAGCGCGCGGCCGGGCTTTCGTCACGACCCCCGAAAGGGCGCCCCGGCTGCGCAGGCCCGGGACGCCGTTCCGCTCGTCCGGGCTACGGCTCTGCCGGATCTACCGGAACCGGCTCCGGATCTCCGACCGTAGGCTTGGCGCAATCGTACGAGCACTTGCACACGCTGCCGTTCCCGTTATTGCACCGATTCCCCGGGAGGCTGCAATTGACGTTGGTGGGGGAAGTCCCGGCGGGGCAGACGAGGAGCCCCTGGGCCGCCGCTTCCGCTTTGCACGACACGCTGGTGCCGTGGCTGAGCGTGCTGTCGCAAAAGAGACCGGTCGAGTGGCCCGCCGCCAGCAGCAGGGTGGAACAAGCCCATACCAAAATCGCCGCGACTACCATAGTCCTCAGAAATCGCCACATCTCGCCTCTCCTTTCTGAAGGATAGAGCCGTCATCGACCGGGTATGGCACGGGGATCCTCGGCCATGATTGCGGCTTCTGCATGTAACGGTGCCGGCAGAAAGAGAATGCGAGCCGCGCGGGCCGCGCGTTTCCTCCCCGCTGTAACAACAGGGCCCGCCCGCGCGCCTGGATTGGAGAGGTATCACGAACCTGCCGGGCAAGGCCGGCAAGGAGACAAGCCATGAGCCATTCAAAATTTTCCGCGCGGCTGCTCCTCGCCGCCGCGCTGCTGGCCTGGATAGCGCTGCCAGGCAAGGCGGAGGCCCAGTGGCAGGCGCGCCACGGGCTCACGCCGGCGCAGTACCAGTCCACCTTCGACGACCTCCTCAAGCAGGGCTACCGGCTGAAGTGCGTGAGCGGGTACATGAGCGGCGGCGAGCGCTACGCCGCGCTGTGGGTCAAGGAGCCCGGCCCGGCGTGGCAGGCCCGGCACGGCCTGTCGTCCGCCGACTACCAGAAGACCTTCGACGACCTCCTCAAGCAGGGGTACCGGCTGACCTGGGTCAGCGCGCACGAGGCCGGCCCAGCCCTCCACTTCGAGGGGATCTGGGAGAAGAAGGGCGGCCCCGCCTGGGAGGCGCGCCACAACCTGACCGCCGCCCAGTACCAGCAGACCTTCGACAGCCTGACCAAACAGGGCTACCGGTTGCTCCACGTAAGCGGATACGCCAGCGGCGGATCGGCCCGCTACGCGGCCATCTTCGAGAAGTCCAACGGACCGGCGTGGCAGTCCCGGCACGGCCTGACCACCGCCCAGTATCAGAAAGCGTTCGACGACTTCGCCAAGCAGGGCTACCGCCTCAAGGACGTCAGCGGCTACAACGCCGGCGGCACCGACCTCTACGCGGCGATCTGGGAGAAGCAGGGAGGGCCGTGGTGGTGGGGGCGGCACGGAATTCCGGACGCGTGGTATCAGAACGTCTTCGACAACTTCTACTACCAGGGCTACAAGCCGCTCCTGACCACCGCCTTCACCTCCGGCGGCAAGGGCAAGCTGAACGGCATCTGGAGCAACACGAATTTCAGCGCCAAGGACCTGGAGCTCATCACCTCGCGGATGAACGAGTATCTGAGCGCCCACAACGCGCCCGGCGCGGCGATCGCGATCACCAAGGACGGCCGGCTGGTCTACGCCGCGGGGTTCGGACAAGCCAACCAGGAGACGGGCGAGGAGGCCGGACCGACGAGCCTGTTCCGCATCGCCAGCGTCTCCAAGCCGTTCACCTCGGTGGCGGTCATGAAGCTGGTCGAGGCCGGCAAGCTGAAGCTCAATGACAAGGTTTTCGGGCCGGGCAGCCTCCTTGGCGCCCAGTTCCCGACGCCGGCAGGCAACAAGAAGATCGAGCAGATCACCGTGAAATACCTGCTGGAGCACGTGTCGGGTCTGAGCAACGACAACGGCGACCCGATGTTCATGAATCTGGGCATGACGCATGCCCAACTGATCTCCTGGATGCTCAACGATCCCGGCCACGTGATGAGCCGGAACGCCAACACCCAGTTCGAATACCTCAACTTCGGCTACTGCCTGCTGGGACGGATTATCGAGAAGGTCACCGGCAAGAGCTACGAGCAGGCCGTGCGGGAGAGCGTGCTCAACCCCTCCGGCATCACGAACATGGCGATCGGGGCCAACAGCGAGGCCCAGCACAAGCCCCGGGAGGTGAAGTATTACCCGCCCGGCGACGCCTACTCGCTGAACGTTACCCGCTTCGACTCCCACGGCGGCTGGGTCGCCTCGCCGATCGATCTCGAGCGCTTCCTGGTGCGGGTGGACGGCCTGCCGAGCAAGCCGGACATCCTCAACTCGGCGTCGCACACCACCATGACGACCGCCGCGCACGTGAAGGACTCCAAAGGGAACGATCCCAGCTATGCCTTCGGCTGGGGGGTGAGCCCGCAATGGCACAACGGCGCCATGTCGGGAACGATCGCCATCCTGGCGGCGAGGCCGGACGGCTACACCTACGCGGCGGTGGTCAACACCCGGCCGGCCGACGACGACTTCGCGTCCACCCTGTCGTCGACGCTGCAGGCGATCATCAAAGACGTGTCGGCCTGGCCGGGCTACGACCTGTTCTGACGCGCTACTCGGCCATCTCGATCAGGAGACCGTGCGTCAGCGAGGCCGGGATCAGGAAACGGTCCCGGCCCTTGTCCTTGAAGATCGGCAGGCTCAGGCCCGTATTGCCCTGGATGAGATCGTGAGCGGTTCGGAGATTCCCCACCTGGAGGCTCACCCCCAGGATGCCCTCGCCGCGCTCCGCCGCGAAGTCCGCCACCAGGCCGGGGCCGTCCGGCTCCAGCAGCGCCAGGGTGGCGTTCTTGTAGCGCACCTCGGCGCCGCAGCCGCCCAGATACTGGATCTTCTTGTTCTTGAATTTCACCTCCAGGCCCAACCCCTCGTAGAAATCGATCGCCGCGTCGAGGTCCGCCACTACCAGCCAGAGGGTGTCAATCTTGCGCGCCGTGTTGGGGTGCGGCCGGGGCGCCAGGACCGGGAAGTCATGGAACATCTGCTGCACCTGAGCCTCGTCGTAGTCCAGGAAGAAATTCGAGTTGTCCGGGGCGACGCGGGAGGTGAGAATGATCGAATTCCAGAGCGGAGTGAATCCGAAGACCTGCCCGGCCGATTCGATCGTCAGGGGCGGCGCCGGGATCGGACCCACGGCGGGATAGCCGGCGCCGTTCAGGAAGCTGAGCGCCTGGGCGGCGTCCACCACCTCGGTGCCGTAGAACTTGACCCCCTCGTGCTGCTCCACGAAGTCCACGAACGGCGCGGTGAAATCGTTCCGCTCGGTGAAGGTGTCGACCTCCAGATACGAGAGGTCGTCAAACCAGATCAGGCGGTTCTTCGCTCCGATGGGGGACAGCAGGGCCGGCGTGAGCGCGAACCCGAGCTGATTTTCCAGGAAGCTCGTGTCGGAGTCGAAGTTCTCCAGCCGCACGAGCGAGGCCACGTGGTCGATCCCCCGGCCGTCCCCCAACCCCTGGGCGCCGGCCTGGGCGCCGAGCGCCAGCAGGCCGCATGTCAAAATCCACAGGATCCGTCTCTTCATATCTCACCTCCTGGGGCGAGATAGTAGAGCCTCCGGCCGCCGGGAATCCAGGGCCGGAGGTGGTTTTAGCCCCTCAGTCACACTTCGTCGGGTCCGCGCAGCACGCCTTGCAAGCTGTGTAGTCCTTGACACAACCCTGCTTCTCGGCGGTCGAGTGCGCGGTGCCCATGCAGTCCGTCTGCCCCACGCCGCACGCATTGAGGCAGGCCTGGTTGTTGGCTGGGGGGACGGAGCTCATTTTCGCGAGCCACCCCCGACTTGCCGCTTGGCCGTTGTTGGAGTAGGTCCCCGCCATCTGCGCCAACTCCTTCTCGAAGATCCACCCGTCGTAGTCCTGGACGAAGGATCCCGCGCGCGTCCGCGTGAACGTGATGTGCCGGTCCTTGCACTGGCCCTGGACCGGGTCCACCGGCTCATTCGTAAAGTTGGCGGTCGTCTTGAAGGTGAGGGTATTATTCTGGTTGACGAGATTGATACCGTTCGGACCGACGGTGGCGTGGTAACCGTTGGCGTCGAGGGTCAGGGATTTGCCTTGCAGGGCCAAGCAGGGATCCGCGGCCATGGCCTGCGTCGAGCAACAGAGCAAGGCGAAGATGAAGATCAGGTTTCTCATGATAATTCTCCTTTTAGCGCCGGAGGCTTTCGATTCCCGCGGCGGCTCATCCGCCGGGGCTCCTCGTGATAAGACTGTCGCGGGCGAGCTCGTTGTCTCACCGGGCGGGCACGCGAGCGATCACCAGATGGGGTGAATGGTCGGAGCTTCGGCTGCGAGCCCATGGGCTCGAATGCGATCCACCAGGCGTGGCTCGCAGCCATGGCCATACCAGAGCGGCTGGAGGTCCGGGCTGATCGCACGAACCACACGGAAGGGACCGGTGGCGACGTCCGGCGATGTGACGTCCACCCGCACGACGCGCACACCTGCCCTGGAGAGCGCCGATACGCAGGCTTTCAACGACCGGTCGGGGGATGTCTCGATGAGATCGCGCAGACGGATCGGCGCACCTCCGGCCCGCAACCGTTCGAACGCTTTCGCGCGATCAGCCGGAAAATAGAAGGCCGCGTGATCGGACATGTCCCGTACGAGCGTGCCGTCGCTCGGAGGACGCAATCGGCTCGAGCGCATCGCGCGCGCGCGGTAAGGGCCGGTCTGGCCGAGCTCCAGGATCGCCTGGCGGACGGCCAGGCGCGGTCAAGATCCGCACCGAGACCGAGGGTGACACCGGGATACCGCTCACCATCGCCCAATGCCAGGCAGAGGACCGTCGTGCCGCAGGCGCTGGCTGGGAGAACGTAGATCTCGATCTTCGACGCGAGCGCTGCGGCCTGCTCCAGCACGCATTGGAGCAGTGGATCGAGCGAGTCGTCGAGCTCTACGGGCCGGCCCGGAGACGCGCTGAGCCAGGTGGCCAGAAAGGCATCTCTTTCGATCAGCTCCAGAGTTGCCCGGAGGGCCGCGTCGTCGGGGTCCGTGGACGCGGCCAATCCGCTGGAGGTCCCTTGCCAGATGAGGTGCTCAGGACATACTGTGAGGGAGAGATAGGCGAAAACGGCGGGAACCCAGACCGGAGCCCCGCTGTGCAACCAACTGCCGAGCACCCAGGGATGGCGGACGCCCGGATCGAACCGCGCATAAGGAAAACCTTCTCGTTCATACTGGGCCTCTGAATAGAGCGTAAGCCGCCGCGGGTCCAGGACGTCACCTTCGAGATCGGCCATCGTCTTCCAGAGGATCCGCGCGGGTTCGGGCAGAGAGGCCGAATATCTTTCGATCGCCTCGCCGACCGCCGACAGCACCGCGCCCGCGACCGTCAATCCCTTGCCCCAGCCGACGGGAAGCTGCCGCAGCAAGCCACCCTCCGTCACGGCATGCGGGGGTGATGTCGTTACGATGATGGGGAGGCCCAGCTCCTCCCTTTCAGTTTCAGGCGGCTCCACGATGAGACGTGGGATCACACCGGTGCGCGGATCGATCCATCCCGCGAGCGCCTCCAGGAGGGCCTGGGGTGAATCTTCGGACCCCGGCCGGCGGCACTCGCGCATCTCTCTCGGAAAAGCCGCCGCGCCACCGCAGATGGAGCAGCACGACAGCGGTACGATCCGGTGGAGCGCCCGCCTGGCGCCGGGACGCAGCACCAGAACGTTGTCCAGAAGCCGTGAGCTCTCGGGCCCTCGCCGGACGATAGCGCGAATCTCACGCGCCAGAGCGGAGCTCGCCAGAGCTGTGACCTTGTCAGGGATCGTCTCCAGGCTGTCCCCGCCACAGGTATCTCCGGCCGCCGCCGCGGCAATGCAGCGCATGCGAGCACAATTCGAACACCCCGCGCGGAGCGGCAAGGCCAGGGGGCCGATCAGCGCCTCTTCCGCGCGAAGCTGGAGGCTGAGAGCCGGTATCCTTCTGGAATGAGCCCACCGGGCGAACGCTTCCTGACCAGCGTCGCTCTGGCTCCTGTAGACCCCCACGGCCAGACCGGCGGAGGGCTCGATCTCTGCTTCGGTAAGCGCCGGTAAAAACTTAACGGCGGCTCCCAGAGCTGCTTGCAGGGGCGGACGGAAGGCTTCCTGCCACCCATCGCCGACGACCAGGATCGGATCGATCATCTTGAAGCCTTCCTTCCGCCCTTTGAGACGAGTCTCTTTTCTTACACGTGCCGCTTCAGCTCCTCTGATTCATCTGCTCTGCCGCCCTGGTTAGCGTTTCCAAGCCTTTCTGAGCCAGCTTGACGTTCTCATGGATCGCTTGGATCTGATAGCTGGCGAGACTGAATTCGGCAGGGCGGGTGATCCCCAGGACGATTTCAAAGTACCGCTCCCTCTCTTCTTCAGTTCCGCCCGTGAGCTGCAACAGGTGAGCCAGGTCGAGCTGAAGTCCTTTGACATAGCGTTTGAGGTCGTTGGGCATAATTCCTCCAGTTTTGAGCACGGTCTTGATCTGCCGCGGCGGCCGCTCCGCCGGGTTCCATCATCAAGCTGCCGTCAACAAGCCCGCTATCTCACCTGAGTGAGATCGATCTCGCGCTGGAGGATCAGAAAGGTTTTTCGATCAGGCGGGGGGCAGCACGCGGAAGGCGAAGTGGCCCGCGGGGGCCGGACGGCGGCCGGGCGCCAGGCCTTCGACGGCGAGCGTGTAGTCGCCCGGCGCCAGGAGAGTGGAAGGAAGGCTCAGGCTGAGGCTCTCCTGCTCGTTCAACCGCAGGCCCGCGCCACTCCAGGCCTCCCGTCCCCGGGCATCCCGCAGGACCGCGCGATAAGAGGGGTGGTGGGGCGGATCGACCGCCAGGGCGAAGACGATCCAGCCCGCCTTCGCCGGCAGGTGCAGGCGGAAGGTGGGCTCTCCGCCGGAAGGCCCGCGCTCGGCGTTGAGGAAGAGGATGGGGACGTTCTCCTGCGGCCGGGTCGCCTGGGCGAGCTCCTCGGCCGCCCGGGAGTGAGCCTCGCGCTCGCGGGCGAGGTCCTGGTGGCTGGCGTCCAATTCCGCGCGGAGCCGCCCGGCCTCCGCGGAGGTCCGGGAGCCCGCGGCCGTCCGCTCCCGCTGGAGGGCCGCGCGGGCCGCGGCCAGCTCGCCCATCTCCCGATAGGCGAGCACGCCGGGCAGGGCGACGACGGCGAAGAGGGTGAGCAGGAGGGCCGCCGTCTGGCGCGAGCGGCTGAGGCGGCTGAGCCAGGCCACGGCCGCGAGCTGCCGGGTGGCGGCGAGCCGCGCCGCGTCCTGGCCGGCCGCGCGCTTGAAGCCCCGCTCCAGAGACTCCGCCAGCGCCAGCCGGTCGAGGCACTCCGGACAGGAGAGGTAGTGCTCCTCGAAGCGCCCGGCCTCGTCCGGCGGCAGCCGGCCCATCACGTAGCGGTCGACGACCTGGTTCTCCTCGATGTATGTGTGGTCCATGGCGAGCCTATCGTTGCCTGCCGATCAGGGGTTCGAGCCGCTTTCCCGGCCGCTCGCGAAACGTTCCAGGAGCTCCCGGAAGCGCTGGCGGGCCCGGAAGAGGACGCGGTTGAAGTGGAGGCCGTCGAGGCCGAGGTCGGCGCAGATGCTCCCCTTCTCCTCCTCGGCGACGTAGAAGCGCAGCAGGACCTGCCGGTCGCGGTCGGTCGCGAGCTCGCCGATGAGCCGCCGCACGCTCTCGGCCTCCTCGTCCCGGAGGACGGCGGAGAGCTGGCTCGGTGCCGGGTGGACCGCCTGCGCCAGCTCCTCGTCGTCCGCGCCGGTCCGGCGGCGGGCGGTCTTGCGCCGCTCGGCGATGACCAGGTTGCGCGCGGTGCCACGGAGGAAGCCGGCGAGCGCGGCCGGCTCGTCGAGCTCCCTCTTCCGCAGGCGCTCCAGCGCGATGCGGAAGGTCTCCTGATGCAGGTCCTCGGCGAGATCCGGCGGGGCGCCCAGCCGGCGCAGCAGGTAGAGGATGCCGCGGCTGTAGCGCAGGACGAGCGCCTCCTCGGCGGTGGCATCGCCCACCGCGATCCGCCGGACGAGGTCGGTGGCAATCTCCGCCTCGCCCGGCTCGGGTCCCGCATCCGTGCTCATGGCGCTCGCCGCGCCTCGGGCCGGCCGTGCCGGAAATCTTCCGAGGAGATTCCTTATCATACCCCGGGATTGACAAGGTTGGCCTTGGCGCGGCGAGCGGCATTGGGAAATCTCCTGCAATTCTTATCCAGGCCAGGATCGCCCTTTCCGGCTACGCGAGCTGGGGCTCGGCCCCGCCAGCGTACAGGCCCGAGCCACCGGATCCCCCCTGAGCGGTCCAGGAAGAGCCCTGCCCCTCGACGAAGGGATCGTCCTCCTCCCCGACGATTTGTTGGAGATAGAGAGACCCGGCGTAGCCCAGCGCGGTGACCCCGGCGGCGAGGAGGCCCCCCCAGAGCGGAGCTCCGGCGAGAGTCGCGGCGGTGGTGCCCAGGACGATGCCGCCCACCGCGCTGACCGCCTGCTGCGAAAGGCTCCCGGCGGCAGCGTTTGCGGTTCCGTTCTGATCCCCCAGGCTCCCGGCGATGAAGAAAGCCGAGGCGATGGGGCTGCAGGTCAGCTTGCCCTCCGTATTGAGAGCGATGCCGTAATCCCCGCTCGATCGTTTCACCTGGGCGAGGTAGCCGTTCGTGCTGTAGTTCCATGTGCCCCAAGAGAAGCTCGGGGTAGCGGCTCGATGAACGATGACGCTTTTGACGTTGTTGTCGTTCTCGAACGTCAGAACATCGTCCGTGATCAGGCCCAAATCAATCTGGCAATTCTCGATGGTCCATGATTCTTGCTCCCAAGACATGTTGCGCTCCTTTCTCGTTACTCCATGGCTGTCGTGAGCGCGCTGGTTATCTCACCTGATGGATGAGCCGCTCAGCGCCAGTCTCCCTGGAGGACGAAGCCGGCCCAGGAGTGGGGGGCGCGGTAGCGCGGATCGCGGCGCAGGGATCGCTGGGCCTCGCGCAGGGCGGCCGCCGGGCTCAAGCCCTGGGCCCACAGGGCGCGGTAGAAACGGGACATCAGCTCCGCCGTGGTCCGGTCCTCCACCTTCCAGAGGCTCGCCACCACCCGCGGCACGCCGGCGTTGAGGAAGCCCCGCGTGAGCCCCATGAGTCCCTCGCCACGGACCTCCTTGCCGACGCCGGTCTGGCAGGCGGACAGGACGACCAGGTCGGCGGCGAGATCGAGATCGTAGAGGTCGGCGAGACCGAGGAAACCCTCGCGCGGCCGTCCCGTGGCGTCGACGGAGGAGAGCATCAGGCCCGACAGCTCCGGGGTCCGGGCATCGGCGATCCCATGGGTGGCGAAATGGATAACGCGGTAGGCGCGGAGGTCCCCGGAGAGCACGGCGTCGCGGTTGGCCGCGAAGCCCAGCGCGGTCCACACCTGGCCCGCGGGAGCCAGGCGCGCGATCGTCTCGGCCTCACCCCGGGAGGACACCAAGCGATTCCAGCGCGCCGGGAGCGGGCTCAGCTCCTCCCCGCCCCGCGCCGGCTCTTTCCGGGTGGACGGTTGCGCGCCGGCGGCGGACGGGCGGCCGGCCAGGCGTGGATCGTCGGCGGTGAAGACCGGATCGGCGAGGACGGCGGCCCACTTGGGCGCCGGAGGACGCTTCTCCAGCCGCCGCCGCTCAACGGCCAGGGTGGTCGCCGAGGGGACGTAGACCACCTCCATGGGCTCCAGGAGAGGACGCAGGCCCTGTGGGTCCTTCCATCCATTTCCCGGGACGGGGACGGGCAGGGCGCCGAACGGCAGGAGCCCGAGCGCGCCGTCCGGCACCACGACCAGACGGTGGAAGCGCGCCGCCTGGCTCCAGACGGGGCCGAGCAGGATCCGGCTCAGGTCGGCCGGGGCCGGCCGGCGGCCGGCCCCGGCCTCCACCGTGCGGAGCTCCTCATAGACCTGGCGGGCCCGCTCTTCGATCTCCCGCTGGGGCGGCAGGATGAAGCTCCGGAGCCCCTCGGCGCTGACCGCCCAGAGGTAGCTGCGCTCCTCGCCCAACGAGTACTCCAGCAGCAGCGTGCCGGGATCGAGCAGGCCGGCGATCTCCGCGAGACCGAGCGGCTGGGGTTGGCTCAAAGCCGCGTAGTGGGGATCGGACCGGCGGATCTCCCCTTCCACGCCGTCGAGCTCGACGAGGAGCGCGGCGATCTCCCGCTCCGGCGCTTTGGCCCTGCCGCTCTGCTGGAGTTGATCGGCCTTGACGCTCAGACGGTAGCGCAGGGATTGCCGCCGAGCCCGGAGCCCGGCGGGGACGGCGCTTCCGGCCTGGCCGGGGGCGCCGGAGTGGAGGGCGTCGAGCAGGCTGCGCGCGCGGGCCTGCTCGCTGATCGCGAGGGCTTCCCGATCGTGGCCGCCGCCTGGATCGGCGGCGTGACGGTCCATGAGGAGGTCGATCAGGAGCGAGTAGGCACGGTGCCGGCTGGCCAGGAAGGCGGCGCGCAGGCTCGGGCTGACGAAACCGGTCCGCAGCTCTTCCACCCCGGCCACGGCCGCTTCGGCATGAACGCGCGCCTCCTGGGCCGATCCGAGGGACCGCTCCGCCGCGGCAAGGTTGCGGAGCGTCCCGGCCGCGCCGGCACGGTCACCGAGAGCCTGACGCCCGGCCAGGGCTTCCCGCAGGGCCGGCAGCGCCTCCCGTGGCCGGCCCGCCAGGACCAGCGCGCGGCCCTGGAGATCCAAGACGTTCAGTTCCCCCTGCCGCAGGCCTTTTTCCCGTAGAGACTGGAGCGCCGGCTCGACCTCGCGCAGCGCCGCCGCGGGATCGCCCAGATCGAGCTCGGCCTCGCCGAGGCGAAGCCGGGTGATCGCTTCCTGCCAGGGATTCTCCTGGGCCCTGGCGAGATTCAAGGCTTGCCGGTAATCCTCCAGGGCCTTCTTCGGCTCCCCGAGCCTGCGGTGGACCTCCCCCAGATTGTTCAGGGTGATCAGCTCCTCCCAGCGGGCGCCGATCTGGCGCCGCAGGGCCAGGGCATCCTCCAGGAAGGGGAGGGCGCGCTCCGGCTCCCCCAGGCTCATGTAGGTGAAGGCAACATTGTTGAGCCACGCCGACTCTTGCTTGCGATCGTCCAGGGACGGCAGGATCTCCCGCACCCGGGCGTAGATGCGCAGCGTCTCCTGCCACTCGCCGCGATGCAAGTGGATCAGGGCGATGTTGTTCAGGGTCTGGGCCTCGCCGAGGTGGTCTCCGAGGGCATGACGCAGGGCGAGGGCCTGCTCGTATCTCTCCAACGCGGCATCGGGCTCTCCCAACAAATCGTAGACGCCGCCGAGGTTGTTGAGCATCCGCGCCTCCTGGCTGCCGTCGCCGGCCTGCTGGAAGATTGTGCGGACCTCCTCATAGCAGGAGAGCGCCACGGCCAGGTTGCCCGTCTCGTGCTCGAGATAACAGAGCTCGACGCGGGTCATTCCCTCGTCGAAGCGTTCTCCAAGGCTCCGCCAGAACGCCGAGGATGCCACGAGCGCCTCGCGCGCGGCCCCGTTCTCACCTTTTTGCAGGTGGATCGTCCCGAGCCATCTGAGGGCGGTGGCCTCGCGGCTCGGCTCGGCGAGATCGCGCCAGAGTTCCAGGGCTTTCCCGTAATCCTCCAGCGCCGCCGGCAGGTCGTCCGACTCCCTCTCCAGCGCGGCGATGGCATGGAGGGTCTCGGCCTCCCAGCGACGGTCGCTGAGAGAGCGCCAGGCCGCCAGGGCCTCGCGATAGGCGGCAAGGGCCTGCCGGCGGGTTTCGGAGGTTCCGGCGGGGAGTTGGATGGCGCGGCTCGTCGCCCGCAGGGCCGCGGCGCGCCGCTCCCCATCCGCCGTCGCCGGCAGCGCCTCGACCTGGATGGCGTAGCGCCCCGGCGGCACGGACCGCCCTCCAGGCCGGACCTCGATCCGGTAGCCGCCCGGGGCCCGCAACAGCAGGATCTCCGGACCCCAGCGGCCGTTGGGGGCGTCGCTAGCGGGCGCGCCCGGCTCCGCCGTCCCCCGCGCCTCGACCACCAGATCGATGCCGCGCTGCTCGACGCTGACGAGCAGAGGAGCGTCCGCCACCTCGACCCGGTAGACGTGGGTCTCCCCGGCCGCGATCGGCCGCTCAAGGACCTGACCGGGCAGCAGGATCTCGTCTTGCGGGTCCACCGCCGGGACGGCGGGCGTCTCTGGAAGCAGAGCCGCCAGGAGAACCAGGGCCAGAGCGGGATTCTTCATTGAAGACCCTCGGCAATAATTCACAGGTAGATCCATCATAATACTGTGAATGCCGCTCGCGCGATTCGCGGACATCGCGGGCACGTCCGAGCTGATCTATTCCTTCTCGCACCTGCGGGAGGGAAAGCCTGAGGTCCGCGAGACCGCGGCCGGCGAGCCGGGCCCCGGCCGGCCGTGACCGGCCCCGCCGCTCCGGCCTACTCCAGCAGCATGCCGCCCCAGGAGGCCGGATCGATGTCCGCGATCGTCTGCGAGAAGGTCCACCGGTGCCCGCCGGGGTCCTCCGCGGTGTACTGCCTCTCGCCGTAGGGATAGTCGGTGGGTGGGTTGACGACCACCGCGCCGGCCTGCCGGGCGCGCTCGCAGTGCGCCTCAGCGTCGGCCACGCGCACCAGGACGGAGTGGGTCGAGCCGCCCGCCGGCGAGGATGCCGCGCCCTCGGCGGCGACGACGGCTCCGGCGCCGAAAGTGAGCTGGACGCGGTGGTCGGCGATCCGCAGCCGTTCCACGAATCCAAACGCGCGGCAGAGCCATGCGGCCGCCTCGCGCACGTCCGGGTACATCAACACCGGGATCACCACGCTGGGAGGGATGGAGCGGTTCGGCGGGAGAGTGTCCATAGGACCGGATACTAGGGAAGGCCGGGGGGAGACCGCAACCAATCAACTTTTCCGCTCACCTTTGTGGATTCCCGGCCCATGCGGTAATATCGCGACAGTCCGTAACGGATGAGACCAGGAGATCGCGAGTTTCAAACACATCGCCGTGCGGCGGCACGGAGTGGCAGGATTCCTGGCGGAAGCGCAAGAGATCCTGTCGCGCGTGCCAGACTGGGAAGGGCTCTGAAACGGAGGATGCAGTCCGCGGCGGGTGGGCTCCATGGCGGTGTCCGGCCGGACCGCGGTCAAGGAGGAGAGAGATGACTCAGCGCAAGATCCGGTGCACCGTCATTGCCACGGGTCTCGCCGCCGTCCTCACGCTCGCCGCCCCCGCCCAGGCGGCGAGCCACGCGCGAAGGACGGCCGGCTCCGGATGGCTCGACACGGTCTGGCACTGGGTGGCCGGGTTTCGGATAGAGGGCGGAGCTTCGAACACAGTCCAGGGCAAGATCCCCGGCCAGAAGGCAGATAAGGGGTACGGCATAGACCCCGATGGCTCTAGGGTGACCACGCAGCCAGCGAATCCAGCCGATAAGGGATACGGGATCGATCCCGACGGCTAGCACACCATACGCTGCAATCGCGGACATTTTTCGTGGGGGCGGCCCTGTAGGCCGTCCCCACTACCGATTCCCCTCCAAAACCTCCTTGACCCCGCGACGATCTGCCATGGTTCGTGTAACAATAGGCCTTCCTTCCAAAGGAGGTAGATTGAGCCACCACCCGCGCCGTGAAGAGCTGTGGGCTGTCTGTCAGGGGAGCTTGTCTCTCGAGAGGAGCCAGGAGATCTTCCGGCACCTGCTGTCCCCCTGCCCGGGCTGCCTCGCCGAGGCCTTGAACGCGCCGCGCCCGGTCTCCGGCCTGGCGCTGGCGCGGCCGGAGCTGACGCCCGAGGAGGATGCCGCCTACGACGCCGCTATCGACCGGGCGATGGGCGCGGCCCTCCGGCACGCGCGCAACCTGGCGCGCCAGGAAATGCAGGCCCGGAAAGCTCTCGCGGTTCTGGAGAAGGGTGGATTGAAGGCCGCGACGAACCTCCCGCAAGGGCTCGGCGGCCTCGCGCGCATGAAGGCGTTCCTGGAGCGGAGCTGGCAACTCCGTCAGGACGATCCTCAAGGCATGGTCGAGCTCGCCTGGCTGGCCGCGGAGACGTCCCGGGGGCTCGATCCCGTCGAGTACGGCGCGGCGCGGGTCTGCGATTTCCAGGCCGAGGCCTTCGCCGCGTTGGGCAACGCCTATCGCGTCTCGGACCGCCTCCACGAGGCCGGCGCGGCGCTGGGGCGCGCCCGCGGGCTCTTCGAGCGCGGAACCCGGGAGGATGCGCTGGAAATCCGCCTGCTGGAGCTCGAGGCCTCGCTCGCCGCCGACCGGCGGCTGTTCGGGCGCGCCAGGACGGATCTGCTGAAAGTGCTCGCGTACTACCGGCGCAACGGCAATGCCCATCTCGCCGGCCGGACTCTCGTCAAGATGGGCCTCTACGCGGGCTATGCCGGAGATCTCGAGACAGGCGTCGACCTGCTGGAGGAAGGCCTCGTCCAGATCGATTCCGAGCGGGATCCCGGGCTCGCCTGCGCGGCGGCCCACAACCTGATCCTCCTCCTCGTGGACAGCGGGCACTTCCCGGAGGCGAAGAAGCTCCGGCTCGTCCATTCGCGCTACTTGGTGCAGGCTGGAGGCCGCGTTAACGAGATCAAGTTCCGGGCTCTGGAAGGACGGATCGATTCAGGGCTCGGAAATCATCAACGGGCTGAAGCCATCTTTCGCGAGGTCCATGGAGGCTTCGAAGAAGTTGGCCTATTTTATATGGCGGGAATTGCCCTCCTGGATCTCTCGGCCGCTCTCCTCGCTCAGGGGAAGGCGAGGGAGGCCAAAGACGTCGCCCTGGAAGCTGTGGAGACCTTCAAGTGCCTGGAGATCCAGCATGAGGCCCTCCAGGCCGTGATCCTGCTGCGGAACGCCTTCCAGGTCGAGAAGGCAACGCAGGAGATGATCGAAGAGGTGGCGAGATTCCTACAGCGGACCGAGATCGATCCGGCACTGCGCTTCGAGAGGCAGGCCTGGGAGAGGCAGAGCTGGTAAGCCCGCCCGGGCATCAATGCCGGGTGGCCTTACGCTCCCTCTTCCCCCGCGGCGTTCCGCCGGGCCGTCTCCCAGACCGGCGCCAGGGTGGTCTTGGAGAGCACCTCGCGGACCGTCTTCGACACGAGACGCTCGAGCTCCCGCTGGAGCGCCATGTCCTCCACCGGGGCCGGACCCGCGAGCGCTCCGAGAGGGGGGCATCCCGCGAATTTTTTCGTACAATCTGTCGAGATCGTAAATTCCGCGTCAGACCCTCTCGGTCCGGAGGATGAGGTGATGATCAAGCCGCCGCAGAATCCTCGCCAGAACACTCCCGCCAAACCTCACACGCAGCGCGGGGGGCGGCCTCCATGAGCACCGTCCCCCGCGGAATTCCAGCGATCGAGACTCAGCAACTGTGAAGCACGGTGATGTACTGGTCCACGCTGCCCTGATCGTTGTACTGGACGCAGGTGGTCCCGCACTGGCCGCCGTAATTCTCTTCGAAGCAGCGCGTCCGCACGGCCTCGGCCTTCGGGGTGGGCAGGAACAGGGCGGTCGCGAGGACCGCGGCGAAGAGCAGGAGCCGTTTCATGATCTGTCTCCTAGCATGAGTAGAAGTTCGTGACCCAGCCTTCGACGCTGCCTTGATCGTTGTACCAGACGCAGGTGGTCCCGCAGGTGCCACCGCCGTAGTTCTCCCGGGTACACCCCGGTTGCGCGTCCGCCTTCCGGGCGAGGGGCAGGAACAGAGCGGCCGCCAGGGCCGCGGCGAAGAGTAGACGCTTTTTCATCGTGTTCTACCTCCATGGCCCATGCACCTGAATGATCCAGGTGATGGTGTTACCAGGGAGTACGACAGACGGGAGAAAAATCGGTCATCCGGCCCGGGCCTCCTTTTTGCAGTCCCTCTCTTTGTCCCATGGCCCCGCGCCACCCCGGAACGCCCGCCAAGGTGGGAAGGCCACACGAAGGGGCAGATCCACTGAACCCTCAGCCCCTGCGTGAGGACTCACGTATCGCGGAGCTTCGCTCCGCGCGTGTTCTTCTTTGAAAGGAGGCCTCATCATGCATCTCGGGCTCTCAGGCAGGCTCCCGTTCGCGATCGTCCTCCTCGCCTCTTGCATCACCCTCCTCGCCCATCCCGGCGGCGCCGCGGACAAGCGCTCCCATCTCCAGGTCATCGTCCCCGAGGAGGACCGGTTCACGCCGTTCGCGCAGACCATCCACGTTGGCGATTCCGTGAAGTGGATCAACATGGACTCTGACGACCATACGGTGGTGAGCGACGATTTCGTCAACACCACCGGGCGTTTAGGCCTGAACGTGCTGCTCAAGGGGACCGAGAACAACGGCGGCAAGCCGGGCACGTTCACCCTCCGCTTCCCCCTCCCGGGCACCTTCGTCTACTACTGCCGCTTCCATTCCCACCTCGACGCCGAGCACCAGCCGGTCGCGCCCGGGCCCGACGGGGGCATCCAGGACGACGACGGCAACTACGGCACGCCGATGATGGGGGTGATCACGGTATTGCCGGAGTGAGCTAGCCCTCGCCGCCGCGCCGCCCCTGCCCCGCCGCCCACAGCGGGAGCCAGGTGGACACCAGCAGGCCCAGGAGCACGAAGCCGGCGCCGTAGAGCAGGGCCTTGCGGTTGCCGTCCGTGGTGGCGGCGCGGCGGGCCTGATTCATCTCGTCGCGGGTGGCGGGCGGCAGGCGGTCGAACATCCCGGCGGCTCCGAAGGCGAGGCTGGAGGACTGCTGGCGCAGCATGCGGTCGACGCCGGGCCTGGCGGCGGGGGGGATCTGTGGGCTCGATTGCACCACCGCCTGGAGGTCGCCGACGATCGAGGTGAGGAGCACCGCGCCGATCACCGCCGCCCCCAGCGACGAGCCGATCTGGCGGAAGGTGTTGGTGATCCCCGAGGCCTCCCCCGCCTCCTGCACCGGCACCGCCGAGAGCGTCAGGTTGTTGATCTGCGACTGCACCAGCCCCATTCCCAGGCCGTAGAGCGCGAGGCCGGGGACCAGGGCCATCAGCGGCGTGTCCACCCCCATCGCCCACCGCATGGCCAGCAGGGCGAAGAAGTTGACCACCAGCCCGGCCTGCACCAGCCGCTTTTGCGGGATCCACTTCGACAGCACCGCGGCGCCCGGCGAAAACAGGAACAGCATCGCCGGCATCGGCAGCAGGGTGAGCCCGGTGTGGAAGGCGTCGAGCCCGCGGACCGATTGCAGGAAGACCGGCAGCGAGAAGACCATCCCGTTCTGGCTGAGCATGACCACGCCGACCACCGAGGCCCCGGCCACGAAGCCGCGGTTGCGGAAGATGTGCAGGGAGACGATCGGCGTCCCGCCCCGTTGCTCGACCCGCCGCTCCCAGAGCACGAAGCCGGCGAGGATCAGAAGCCCGAGCAGGATCGCGAACGGCACGATCGACAGGCCCCCGAGGTCGAGTTGCCATCCCGCGACGGCGAACGGCTTGAGCGCGTGGATCCAGCCGTAGGAGGACGACTCGATGATCCCGAAGACGACCGCGAGCAGCCCCAGCCCGGAGAGGAGGACGCCGCCGTAGTCGAGCCGCTTGGGCCGCCGCGGCGGCTCGTCGTTGATGATTAGCGAGCCGAGCAGCAGCAGGGCGACCACGAAGACGTTGATGCGGAACCCCCAGCGCCAACTGTAGTGGGTTGTCAGGTAGCCGCCGAGGATCGGCCCCACCGCCGCGGCCGCCGCGGCGATGCCCCCCCAGACGCCGAAGGCCAGGGCGCGGTCGTGCCCGCGGTATTTCGCCACCAGCAGGGAGGCGGTGGCGGGCATCATCATCGCCGCGCCGATCCCCTCGACGATCGCTTCGCCGAGGACGAGCATGGAGATCCCCTGGCTGATCGAGGCGAGGAAGGAGCCCACGGCGAAGAGGAAGGCGCCGAGCCGGAACATCCGCCGGCGGCCGAAGAGGTCGCCCAGCCGGCCGCCGGTGACGGTCAGCGCGGCGAGGGTCAGCGAGTAGGCCGAGATCACCCATTGCAGGCTCTGCAGGGTGGTGTGGAGCTCGCGGATCAGCGTCTCTAGGGAGACGTTGAGCAGGGTCGTGTCGATGATGATGATCGCCAGCGCCAGCGAGAGGACGAGCAGGGTCCCCCATTTGCGGAAGCCGGATTCCTGCGGAGCGGGCTCTCCGGCGGGGGGTTGTTGCTCGTCTCGGGGAAGCGGTTGTTTCGTGGGCTCTGCCATAACGAGGGTCATCGTAACTGGAAAGCGGGAGCAAGGGGTGTGCCGGGGCTAACCAGCCATCTTGCCCCGCGGAGTTTCTGTATATACACTCTGTAGATGCGCTTTACCTGGGACGAGGCGAAAAGGGACGCCAATCTCAGGAAGCATGGTCTCGACTTTGCCGATGCTCCAGAAGTTTTTGCCGGACCCACCTGTACTGTGGAAGATCGCCGACTGGCCTACGGAGAGCAGCGCCTCATGACCTTCGGTCTTCTGCGCGGCCTGGCTGTTTCCATCATCCACACGGAGACTGACTATGAAATCCGAATCATCTCGTTCCGCAATGCCACCAAAAAGGAAGCGGACTTCCTCCTCGAAAACCTCTAGGACGGACTGGGCACGGGTGCGGGCGATGAAAGAGGAAGACATCGCCCTCACCGAGGAGCATCCCGAGCTCGACTTGCAGCACGTCGTGAAAGTGATCAGGCGGCACGGCCTGAAGCCTGCTCCGCCCAAGTCCTCGGTCTCGCTGCGCATCGACCGGGACGTGCTCGAGTGGTTCAAGGCGCAGGGACCCGGCTATCAGACCCGCATCAACATGATCCTCCGGGCTTTCCGGGACGCCTCGATCTGAGCCTGACCGCTCCAGATTACTCCTCAGCCCCGGCACCCCTTGACCCGCTCCACCACCGTGGCCGCCCCCGCCCCCGCCGCCGCCAGGAAGAGGATCGCCCCGCCGTGCGCCACCAGCACGTGGGTGGGCGCGGAGACCCAGCAGAAGAGGCGCACCCCGGCGTCGGCCATCAGGCCGGCTCCCAGGCCGTAGACGGCGCCGGCCACCGCCGGCCGGGTGGGGAGGGCGCGGGCGGCGAGCCAGGCGGCGGCGGCGAGGAGGGGCACGCTCGACGCCGCGGCCATCCAGAAGCACTCCCAGGCGAAGCGCACCCAGACGCCCGGCGGCACGGCGGCCGGGACCAGATACTCGGTGACGAAGGTCAGACCGGCGAAAAGCGCCAGCGCGGCTCCCACGGTGGCGGCGAGGGCGCGTCCGGAAAGCTCCCGGCCGGGGATCGCCTCGCGGAGCGCCGCGCCCACGATCAGCAGGCCGGCCAGCGCCTGCAACCCCGAGAGCCCCCAGGCCACCCCCGGCCCCAGCGCCGGGAAGTTCTTCCGCAGCCCCCAGAAGGCCGGGATGGCGATGAGGAGCGCCAGCCCCAGGGGGAGCAGCGCCAGCGCCCGCCGGGCCGGCGAGGCGAGCGGGCGCACCGGTTTGAGGTCGCTCTCCACGGTGGCGAGGAGCCCCGGGGGGACCGGGGGCTCGGTCAGCGGACGGTCAGCCATCTCGGGTCCCTCCACTTTCCGGATCAATTTCGGAATCGGCGGGTCGATCGACGCCCAAAGCCGCGCGGAGCGCCCGCATCGCCCGGCTCGATCTGAGCTTCGCGGCCCCCACGCCGATGCGGAAGCGCTCGGCGATCTGCTGGAAGCTGAGCCCGTGGACGTGGTGGAGCACCCAGGCCTCCCGGCGGCTGGCGGGGAGGCGGGCGAGGGCCGCCGCGAGGTCCCGGGTCTCGATGGCGGGCGCCGGCGCGGCCGCCGCCGCCTCGGCCGGCCCGTCCCCCTCGTGGCGCGCCCGCCGCCAGGCCGCCCGCCGGTGCCGCCCGAGGACGTTGCTGGCGATGCCGAACACCCACGGGCGCACCGGAAGCGGCGGCAGGTAGGTGTGGCGGGAGCGGTGGATCTCCAGGAAGGTGTCCTGCACCAGATCCTGCGCCGCGGCCCCCGCCGCGCCGTTGGCCTGGAAGTACCGCCGAAGCTCCCCCGCCAACGCGGCGTACAGGCGCTCGAAGGCCGCCAGCTCTCCGGCCTGGTAGGCCTTCAGCAGGTGGACCAGCTCGTCGTCGCCGTTGTGATCCGCAGGGCCGCTCATGGGCGGAATCGATGGTAGCACCCAGGGCCCTGACACCTTTTCCCCCCAACCCTCCAACTCCTCCATGAACACAGGGAGGAGACCCGACATGAAGCCTTTCCGGCTGATCGTGATCTGGATTTTTCTTGGAGCCGCCGCCCACCCTACCCCCTGCCCCACCCCGGATGGCTGCGATCCGGCGCTCGTGGGACGGCGGAGCCTCGCCGCCGCCCGTCTCTCCGGGGCGCCGCCGGTGATCGACGGCCACTTGGACGAGCCTGCGTGGAGCCAGGCGCCGGTGGCGGCCGGGTTCATCCAGAGCCGGCCCAGGCCGGGCGCGGCGGCGTCGCTCCGCTCGGAGGCCCGGGTGCTGGTGGACGGGGAGGCCCTCTACGTGGGGTTGACCTACTTCGACCCCGAGCCGGCGAAGATCCTCACCCCGCTCGCCCGGCGGGACGACGAGACGGTCTCCGACTGGGCTTTCGTCGAGATCGACAGCCGCCAAGACCGCCGGTCCGGCTTCTCGTTCGGGGTCAACCCGCGCGGGGTGCAGGTGGACGGCCTGTGGACCGACGACACGGTGTACGACGCTTCGTGGAACGCCGTCTGGGAGGCGGCGGCCCACGTGGACGCCCGGGGGTGGACGGCGGAATTCCGCATCCCATTCTCCCAGCTCGCCTTCAGCTTGCCTTCCGGGGGCGGCGAGCTGGTCTGGGGGATCAACTTCTACCGCAACAGCCCGGCGCGGGGGGAGGCGTCGAACTGGTCGCCCCGCTACACCGGCCTGGGCGGCCTGGTGTCGCGCTTCAACGACCTCCATCTCCCGGCCCCGGAGCGGGTGCGCCGTCTGGAGGTGACTCCCTACACCGCGCCGCGGATGGGCAACGACGGGCCGGGCGGCGGCCGCAAGTCCTCGGTCCGGGCCGGCGCCGACCTCAAGGTGGGGATCGGGTCGAGCTTCAGCCTCACCGCCACCCTGCTGCCGGACTTCGGCCAGGTCGAGGCCGATCCGTCGCAGGTGAACCTGACGGCGTTCGAGCTCTTCCAGGCCGAGCAGCGCCCCTTCTTCCTGGAGGGGATCGACGTCTTCCGCATGAGCACCGGGCTCGCCTTCTCGACGCGGGAGACCTCGTTCGCCGACGAGTCGCCGTTCTACTCCCGGCGCGTCGGCCGCGCCCCCCGCGGGGACCTGCCGCCGGGTACCACCGTCGCCGAGATCCCCGCCGCCACCGAGCTCCTGGGCGCCCTCAAGCTCTCCGGACAGACCTCCGGCGGCTGGACGCTCGGCGTCTTCGCCGCGGAGAGCGATCGCGAGCGGGCCCTGCTCGACCGGCCGGACGGCTCCCGGCTGGCATGGCCCGTCGAGGCCCGCTCGACCGCCACGATGGCGCGGGCGCTGCGCAGCTTCGGCCATGGCGACTCCTCCTTCGGCCTGTTCGCCGCCGACCTCCACCGCTCCGGGCTGGGGCCGGTGCTCGCCGCCCAGGAGGTGAGCGGCGCCGCGGCCCTGGGCGCCGAGATCCAGCACCGCTTCGGCGAGGGGAGCTACGAGCTGCGGAGCTGGGTTCTGGGGAGCCGGCTCACGGGGGACGAGGAGGCGATCGCCCGCGTGGCGGAGTCGCCGAGCCACTACTTCCAGCGGCCGGACGGCCGGGGCCTCCCCAAGGCGCCGTACGGCACGAGCCTCTCCGGGATCGCCGCCGAGACCCGCCTCTCGCGCGTGGCCGGCAGCCTGCTCTGGAACCTGACGGCGCGGGCGGTGAGCCCGGAGCTCGACGTCAACGAGCTCGGCTTCCAGCGCAATTCGGATTGGCTCCTGCTCGCGGGGTCCTGGCAGTACCAGAGCTTCCGTCCCGGCCACCGCATCCGTGCCTGGTCCATGGGCTCCAGCAATCTCGGCTTGGGATGGACCTGGGCCGGCGAGCCCCGCGCCCGCGTCCTCGACGGCTGGATCGCCGCCGACACCGGCAATTATTGGACGGCGAAGCTCGCCGCCACCCGCGAGATGTCGGCGCTCTCCACCGCCTGGCTGCGCGGCGGGCCGGCCCTGCTCCTGCCGCCGCGCACCACCCTCGCCTTCTCGCTCGCCACCGACCAGCGCAAGACCTCGTACGGCACCCTCGACGTGAGCGCCGGGGAGGAGCCGGCCAGCGGCTCGCGGTCGCTGCGCGTCTCGCCCCTGGTCAACCTCCGGGTCTCCGAGAAGCTCCAGGGGTCGGTGGGGACCACCTGGCAGTCGGACACCGTGGGCTGGCAGCCCGTGAGGCGCGCCGGAGCGGACTACGTGGTGGCCCGCTTGCGCCAGCGGACTCTCTCGCTCATCTTCCGGGCCGACCTCACCCTCACCCCCCGGCTGGCGCTCCAGGCCTACCTGCAGCCGTTCAGCAGCGCCGGACGCTACGGCGAGTACCGGCGGCTGGCCGCGCCGCGCGATCCCGACCCCGGGCACCGCTTCGTTCCGCTGGAGCCCGGCGCGCCGATGGCCGCCGCCCCCGACGCCTCGCAACGGAGCCTGAACGGCGATTTGATCCTCCGTTGGGAGTATCATCCGGGGTCGTTCCTGACCGTCGTGTGGAATCACCAGCGGGACACACTCTCGCGGGACCCGCGGGACACCGCGGAGAGGGGCCTGACGCGGCTCTTCGGCGATCCGCCGGTGAACGTCCTGCTGGTCAAGGTGAGCCGGCGCTTCGGGGGGTAAGAAGCTCGGGATCAGGCGCGGGGACGTTTTATTTGTACTTGGCTATGAGCCTGTGCGGCAGAAAAGGGGCGAGAGGAAATTCTCAACAACATGAAGAACTGCAAAGACTATAAGGACAAAAGGGCGCCAATCAGCTCTTTTTCTTGTTCTTGTTGTCTTTGTCGTCCTTGCAGTCCTTTATGTCCTTGCTCCGGGCTTTCTGGCGCGCAGGCTTCTTCCGCTCGCGGAGGTTTCCGGGAAACCGGCGCTGCCAGACCCCGGCTTTGGATAAGGACGCGCACGCCACGGATTAGGTCGGAGTCCTCGCCTTCCGTCTCGGCCTGTCGGAGAAGCATGTCTAGCTCGGTCCAAAAAGCCTTGCGCGCTCTGAACCTGGCCACTTTCCTTGCGTTCTCCGAGGAGGGCTCCGGAGAGACACCCTGTTTCTGAAAGCCGAAGCGGCTCAGGCTATACTGCTCAATGATCGAATCTCGATAGGGAGTCTTGAGGCGGTCGACCGCTTGGCCTATGTAGCCCCGCAGCTTGCGAGCAGTCTCTTTGTAGTAGATAGCAAGGATCGGGTCTTCACGCGTTGCCGGATCAATCACCTCAGGCATCGCGGCGAACGTCTTTCGCGTGAGGCGAGCGCGATTGCGGTTGAGCGCCCGTGCCAGAGGGATCGAGACCTCCTCAGCGGACAGATCCCGGTTCAAGATTGAGCTCATCTCCTCCTGGAGAGCCTCCGATATGATGTCCTCGCCATCCTGCTCGCTCAGGATGCGGCCATAGGAGCGATAATGGAGGGGATAGAGTTCGTTCGGAGGAGGAGGAAGATTCCCTAACGTTACACCCCATGCAAGCAGAATTTCGCGGCGAATCTTCGATCTAAGCAAGAAATCGGCCAACAATTTTTCGACGGATACCTGATCCGCCCGGCAAAAGACGAGCTCCCGGAAGAGCCCTTCCCGGACAGCTACAGAGTGCACGCTTCCGCGATCCTCCTCGGTTCCGAAAATCGACTCCGGAATCCTTTTCCAAGCTTGGTGAACCTCAGTGATTTGGTCCTGGAGAGAGGTCAACCTTTGTAGAAAGCTCCGGGTCTGTTCCATTTCTTCCTGTGAGCACGCAGCGAACGCGCCCGGAAGATCGGCGTCCGCGGGCAGAGGGTGGGCGAACAGAACGCTCTCGACAAAGAAAATAACCGGCTTGCCCTCCATGAGCTCCTGAAGCTCTGCTGCCGCCTCCTGACGAGTGTCGGAGCTCAGGCTCCCATCCAAGAGGAGCAAAGCAACGTGGAGGGCATCCATCTGTGCGGTGGCGAAATCGAGCCGCCGGCTCACCTCCTCAAGCTCTACATTTTCTAGAGCCTGGAGGTCCTGGGCGTCGCCGAGCAGGAGCCGGGCCTCCGAGGGGGAGCGCCGGACGACCTCCGTACCGCGACCGGCATGAAGAGACGCCAAACCCTCAGCGTGAGCCAGGATCGCCACTCCAGACTGACCCGAAACGATGGCGTTCACCTTCCCAGTCACAGGGACTCCTCCAAGGACAATCCTACTCCTTTCAAGCGGTCCCGGATCGCTTTGCGAGCCGACCGCTGCCCCCTCCTTGGTTTTGTCAGCAAGATCCGCTCCACTGTTCGTAGTGACATAGGGCCCCAGATATGGACCTCAATGAAGCGATCCTCCTCGGGAGTCGCTCCCGGCCCGAGGAGCATTCCCGCGAATTGCTCGGGCGACGTGGTCGCGTCGATCTCTTCCCCATGCTTGGCCACTGCGAGCTTCGCCCGCTCCTCCCAGGTAGCCCGGTGGCCCGGTGGTGGGGCATACGCGTGCTGCTTCAGGAAGAGGGCTGAGTTTTCCTCGTAGACCGAGGTCCTATGGGCAATCATGCTCTCGCGGAAGACGAAAGAGCAGTCGCCGTAATGGGGTAAGCCGGCGCCGTCCAGGGAGAGAGCAGCGAATCGGATGTGCTCTCTGTAGCCTGGAAAGAGCTTCTCGTCGGCCACCGCCCGGAGCTCGTCCCACTCGTTCCCATCTGGCAGGCGGGTCTCCCCTCGAACCAGATTGTAGTAGGTCGAGAAGAGCTCTCTGGTGGAAGAGGAGAGCCGATCGAGCTCCCGGAAGGAGCGAGCCATGACCGCTTTGGTCTCGCGCGCCGCCATCTCGAACGCTTCGACAGCCTGCTGGGCACCACGGAACTCGGCATTTTGGGCCACAGCGCTGTAACGGCTGTGGAGCGCCTCACGCTCCGCCGGAACCTGCGCAGCTCTCACATTCGGAAACAACCCGGGGCGTGCGCAATGAGGACAACGCTCCCAGGACAGGGGAACTTCGCCCCCGCAGAACTCGCAAGGAGATAATTCCATGAAAAGACTATACTGCGGAGGAGCGCCCTGTGGTAGCTCCCAGGCACTACTTGCCTCAACTCCTCCGCCTTCATCCATCCGGAAAGCCGAAACAAGTTCCTGAATTGAGCACCGAAGAACCGGCTCGTAGAGAATCGCCCCCCGGCGCGGCCTGTCGGTCAAGATGAGCCCCGGCGCTTCGGAGCCTGATCCGGGAATACGGCCGGGGGGCGGAATTGTATCCGGGCAGTTGTATCCGACTTGTAAATGTCGGATAATGGTCTCCTCCCGAGAGACCGAATCAAATCCTCATGATCGCAGAAACCCAACGGGCCCGTGCCCTCGATCCCGAGCTCGCCTCGCCTCGCGAGGCCCTGCCGCCTCGCTTCCTGCACGAGATCTTCGAGCGGTCCGTCCGCCGGCTGCCCGGCGAGACCGCCGTCGAGGTCCCCGCCTCCGGCGCCCAGCCCCGGCGGCGGCTGACCTACGCCGAGATCGACGGCCTCGCCAACGACCTGGCGGCGCGGCTGGCGCCGTTCGTCACCGGCGAGAGCGTGGTGGCCATCCTGCTGCCGCGCCGGGACCACCGGGTCTACGTGGCTCAGCTCGCGGTGCTGAAGGCCGGCGCCGCCTACACCTGCGTCGAGCCGGGCTCGCCGGCCGAGCAGGCGCGGTTCATCCTGGAGGACTCCGGGGCAGTCGCCGCCGTGGTCTGCCCCGAGACGCTCGGCCTGCTGGAGACGCTGGGGTTCCCCGCCGAGGGCGCCATGATGGTCGATCCGCCCGCCGGACGGCCCTTGAGCGCGCCTCCCGAGCGGCCGGCCTGGCTGGTGCCCTCGACGCTCTGCTACGTGATCTACACCTCCGGCACCACGGGGAAGCCGAAGGGGGTGATGGTCGAGCACCACAGCGTGGTGAACCTTGTGCTCTCCGACGTCGAGCGCTTCGGGCTCGGGGTGGAGGACCGCGTCGGCCAGAATTCCACCGTGGCCTACGACTCCTCGGTCGAGGAGATCTGGCTGGCGTTCTCCTGCGGGGCCACCCTGGTGGTGATGGACGACGAGGTGGTGCGGCTGGGGCCGGACCTCGTGCCCTGGCTGCGCGAGGAGCGAATCACCGTCTTCTGCCCTCCCCCCACCCTGCTGCGCATGTGCGCCTGCGACGACCCGGAGCGGGAGCTGCCGGACCTGCGGCTGCTCTATCTGGGGGGCGAGGCGCTCACCGCCGACCTCGTCGACCGCTGGGCGCCCGGCCGCTGGCTGGAGAACGGCTACGGCCCCACCGAGTGCACGGTCACCGTGACCCGCGCCCGGGTCTTCGCGGGCGAGCCGGTCACCATCGGCAAGCCGCTGCGCAACGCCACCGCCTGGGTGCTGGACGGCAATCTCGACGAGGCGCCGCCCGGCGAGACCGGCGAGCTCTGCATCGGCGGCCAGGCGGTGACGCGCGGCTATCTGAACCTCCCCGAGCTCACCCGCGAGCGGTTCGTCGAGCATCCGGTCCACGGGCGGCTCTACCGCACGGGGGACCTCGTCTACCTGGGAGAGACGGGGGACCTCGTCTATCTTGGGCGCTCGGACGCGCAGGTCAAGATCCGCGGCCACCGCATCGAGCTCTCCGCCGTGGAGGCCGAGATCTGCGCGCTCCCCGGCGTGCGCGCCGCCGCCTGCACGGTGCAGGATTTAGGGGACGGCAAGGAGCTGGTGGCCTTCCTGGTCCCCGCCGACCCCGCGGCGCCGTCCGAGATCGACCGCCTGCGGGCGGAGCTGCGCGCCCGCGTGCCGGAGCCGATGGTGCCGGCGCGCTTCGGCTTCCTGCTCGACCTGCCGGTGAAGGCCGCCAGTGGCAAGCTCGACCGCTCGGCCCTCCCCCTGCTCACGCCGGGGCCGGAGCCGGAACGGGAGATCGTGGCGCCGCGCGACGAGGCCGAGCGCCTGGTGGCGCGCGCCTTCTCGGACCACCTCCGCCGCGGCGCGCCGGTGTCGATCTTCGACGATTTCTTCCTCGACCTCGGCGGCAACTCGCTGCTGGCGGCCGAGACGGTCTCCGCCCTGCGCAAGACCGGCCTCACCGCCTCGCTCACCGTGCGCGACGTCTACGAGGCGCGCACCGTGGCGGCGCTCGCCGCCCGCATCGCCGGCGCCGCCCCCCGCGAGGAGCCCCTCCGGGAGACCCCGCGCACCGGGCCGAAGATCGCCCGGCGGGCGCCGCTCGCCGCCGCCGTCCAACTCGCCTGCATCCTGGCCAAGCTCGTCGCCGGCTCGATCGCGGCCTATGCCGGGATCTTCCTTCTCCTGCCGCGGATGGCGGGGGGCCTGGGGGTCACCTCCCTCCTGCTGCTGGCGCCGGTGCTGGCTCTGGCCGCCCTGGGGATCTACGCGCCGCTCTCCCTGCTGATAGTAGTGGCGGTGAAGAGGCTCCTGATCGGCCGCTACGAGCCGGGGCGCCACCCCTACCTGGGGAGCGTCTACCTGCGGAGCTGGATCGTGCAGCAGGCCGCCCGGACCATCCCCTGGGAGATGATCGAGGGGACGGTCTTCAAAAACTATTTCCTGCGCGCCCTGGGAGCGCGCATCGGCCAGGACGTCCACATCCACCGCGGTGTCGACCTGCGGAGCGGCGGCTGGGACCTGCTGGAGATCGGCGACGGTGCCACGATCGGCCGCGACGCCTCCCTGGGGCTGGTCGAATACCAGGACCAGCAGATCGTCTTCGGCAGGATCACGGTCGGCGCCAACGCCACGCTCGACACCCGGGCGCGGATGGCGCCGGACAGCGCCCTGGAAGAGGGGGCCGTGCTCACCGCCCTCTCGATGCTGCCGTCGTTCTCCGAGATCCCGGCCGGCGAGACCTGGCACGGCGTGCCGGCGGCCTTCCTGGGGCTGGCGCAGCCCGCCCCGCCGCTGGCGGCCGGCGCGCGGCCGTGGCCGGCCCGCGTACACGGTGTGGCCCTGCTCTTCGCCCGCCTGACCCTCGCCGAGCTCTCCTGGCTGCCGCTGCTGGCCCTGGCGGCGGCCTGCCAGCGCTTGTGGGGGATCGACTGGCTGGCGGCGTTCGACTCCGCGTCGTCCAATCCGCGGCCGGTGCTGGCGGCGCTCGGCGTCACCGCCGCCGGCTTCGCCCTGGTGCTGCCGCTGGAGGCGCTCGCCGTCCGCCTGCTCGGCACGGTGCGGCCGGGCACCTACCCCCTCTATGGCTGGACCTCGCTCGCGGTGTTCATCAAGGAGCGGCTGCTGGAGTCGGCGGGCAATTCCCTGAGCGGCACCCTGCTCTGGCCGCGCTGGCTCCGCAGGGCGGGGATGCGCGTGGGCCGCAAGTGCGAGGTGAGCACGATCATGGAGGTGATCCCCGAGCTGGTCGAGATCGGCGACGAGTGCTTCTTCGCCGACGGCATCTACCTCGGCCGGCCGTGGCTGCACCGCGGCACCCTGACGGCGGCCCGCACCGTGTTCTCGAACAACACCTTCCTCGGCAACCACGTGGTGGTGCCGGCGGGGGCGGAGCTACCGACGGAGATCCTGGTGGGGATCTCGACCGTGGCCGACGCCGGCCAGATCCGCCCAGGCAGCTCGTGGTTCGGCCATCCCACCTTCGAGCTGCCGCGCCGCGAGGTGGTGGAGGCCGACCGCTCGCTGACTTTCGATCCGTCCTGGTACCGCTACGTCAACCGGCTCGTCTGGGAGTACCTGCGCCTGGTGGTGCCGGTGACCCCGGCGCTGCTCGGCATCCTCTGGCTCAAGGCGGTCCCGCACTGGCGGGCCGCGCAGACGGCGGCCACGTTCTACGCGCTCACCCTCCCCGCCGCCTCGCTGGCGCTGGGGGGCATCCTGGTGGCGCTGGTCTTCGCCTCCAAGTGGCTGCTGCTCGGCCGCGTCCGCGAGGGGCAGCACCCGCTCTGGTCCTGCTGGTGCTGCCGGTGGGACTTCCTCTACGTCCTCTGGGCCAACTACATCCGGGGCAGCCTGACCAGCTTCGACGGCACGCCGTTCATGGCCTGGTGGCTGCGCGCCATGGGCTCGCGCATCGGCCGCCGGGTGGTGCTCGGCACCTCGTTCGCCCAGGTGGTCGACCCCGACATGCTGGAGATCGGCGACGACGCCACCGTCTCCTGCCTCCTGCAGCTCCACAGCTTCGAGGACCGGGTGCTGAAGATCGCCCCCTCGCGCGTGGGCGAGCGCAGCACGGTCGGCAGCGGCGCCGTGCTCCTCTACGGGGCCACGATCGGCGAGGGGGCCCGCGTCGAGGACGGCAGCGTGGTGATGAAGCGCGAGACCCTGCTCCCCGGCCAGTATTACGTCGGCTGCCCGACGCGGCCGGCCCAGGCGCCGGGCCTGGAATCCCAGAGCCAGAGCGTGGCGGTCGCCGCCTGATCGGGGGCGGGGGGCCGAGCCAGGGGACCACGCGGCGGCACGGCAACGCCGTCCGTCTCTTGGGGGGAGCCTCTCCCCTTTTTTGGGAGACCCCTCGTCTCTTTGGGGAGAGGGGTCTCCCAAAAAAGACGGAGCCCCGTCCAAAAAA
>JBJMHA010000102.1:0-110888 GCA_045807625.1 Thermoanaerobaculia bacterium
AAGTTCCTGTCTTTTTCCCCCTGGGGCTTCCCTCTGCCAGAGCCGCCCGCCCAGCCTCTGGCGAATCCAACAAGCTCTGCTCGGCGCGATGGCCCACGCCATCTTGGGTGCGCTGAAGCTTAAAGAGCTGCTGCAGAAAGCCTCGCCGCTCTGCCGCTATTTCTTAGACTCTCCCCGCCGCCAAAGGAAGAAACAGGCCCCCCGGGCCATGAAGGCAGCCAGGGAGCTTGCTTCATAAGTTAGCGCCTATGCCCGAGTCGGGAGAGGGGCAGGGGTGAGGGTTTACGGCCGCGTCACCGTGTCGCCAGGCAGCGGCGGCGTGCTCGCGGGCGGCACGCGGTTGTGGGTCGCCTGCTCGTACGCATAGGCCAGGGCGATCAACCGCGGCTCGGAGAAGGCCGGACCCGTGAACGTCGTCCCGGACGGGAACGGGTTCGCGATCGGCGGCGTGGTGGGCAGGAAGCCTCCCGGCACCGTGATGCTCGGATAGCCCGCTTTCGCCGGGGCGGCCGCGAAGAAGTTGGCCGCGGAGAGGAGGGCGTCGACGTCGTCCTCGGTCCCCTTGACGCCGTCTGGGCCGTTGAACAGGGCGTCCAGCGCGCCCCGCGACAGCGCGAGGTCCAGCGCGCGGTCGGACTGATAGCGCAGGGTGTCCGCGCTCCCCGGCGTGGTGTCGACCTGAGCGGCCGCCTGGAAGATCGCCTGCCCATACTTCAACGGCGGAACGTAAGTGGCGTTGAAGGCCACGATCTCGGCGATCGTATGGTGGGGCGCGCCGGGGGTGGCCGCCAGATAGGCGTTCAGGTCGCGCTTCTGCCCGTAGAGCAGCACGGTGGAGCAGCCCGCGGGAGGTGGATAGCTCACGCAGGAGCCGAGCTGCGCCGGGAACGGGTCCGGCTCAAAGGTGACCTCGGACCCTTCAGCGCGCAGCACGTCGATCGCGGCATTCATCGGGTTGAGCCGGCTGGCGGGGATCGGGTTGATCACGACGATGCGGGCACCCTTGAGCGCCTTCTTGTCGAGGAACCGCGTGTAATCGCTGAAGCAGTTGCCGGGGGTGAGGCAGGCGGCCGTGGCGGGATCGTGGGGGTCATACCCGGCGAGCACGCCCAGCAGGATGGCCGCGTCCGTGACGGTGCGGGCGATGGGGCCGGCGGTGTCCTGGTCCGCCGTGATCGGAATGATGCCGTCGCGACTCACCAGCCCCAGGGTGGGCTTGATGCCGACCACCCCGTTGGCGCTCGACGGGCTGAGAATCGACCCGGAAGTCTCCGTGCCCACCGCGACCGTGACCAGGTTCGCGTTCACCGAGATGCCGGGCCCCGAGCTGGAGCCGCCCGTCTGCAGCACCGGCCGGCCGTCGCCGCCCGGCAGCGGGCGCGGATCATAGGGGTTGAACCCGAAGCCGCCGAGCGAGCTGTAGCCGGTCGGCATGCCGATCGCGATGAAGTTGGCGAACTCGGTGAGGGTGCCCTTGCCCAGGATGATCGCCCCGGCCTCGCGCAGCTTGCGGGTGATGAACGCGTCGTCCGGCGGGATGGACCCCGCGAGCGCCACCGAGCCGGCCGTGGTCGGCATGTCGGCGGTGTCGATGTTGTCCTTGAGCAGGACGGGGATGCCGTAGAGCGGGCTCCGCGAGATCCCCGGATGGCGGTCCGCGTCGAGCGCTCGCGCCTGCGCCTCGGCGTCCGGGTTCAGGAACAGGAACGCGTTCACGGCCGGCCCGGTCTTGTCATAGGCGGCGATGCGCGCGAGATACAGGTCCACGAGCTGCTCCGCCGTGAGGAGCTTGGTCTGCATCGCGTGCTGGAGCTCCGGGATTGTGGCCTCGACGAGCTGAAGCCGCGCCGTGCCCTCGCCGTGCTCTTCCGCGGCGGCGGTCCGTGCTAGGAACGCCGCGAGCACCGCGATCCCCAACAGCATGATCGTGGCTTTTTTCATGGTGTGCCTCCAGGTGTGTCGGACGGTTTTCAGGCTGGACTCGGAACCGGGGATACCGCATTACCGCGCGAGCCAACGCACGCGCAGCGATAAAGTAGACAAACTACCTCACTAATTCAAGGTGCGGCAGATCCGGAGGGCGGGACAGGCTCAGCGCGAGATCTTGTCGCTCGCGAGCGGCGGCGTGCTCGCGGGCGGCCGGCGGTGGTGGGTCGCCTGCTCAAACGCGTAGGCCAAGGCGATCAGCCGCGGCTCGGAGAAAGCCGGGCCGGAGAAGGTCACCCCGGATGGAAAGGGATTCTCGACGGGCGCGGTGGGGGGCACGAATCCGCCGGGCACGGTGATGCTCGGGTACCCCGCCTTGGCCGGAGCGCCCGCGAAGCTGTTGGCCGAGGAGAGGATGGCGTCGGCATCTTTGAACACGGCGTCCAGGGCGCCCCGGGAGCGCTTGAGGTCCTCGCCGCGGTCGGCCTGATAACGCGCCGTGTCCGCGCTGCCTGGCGAGGTGTCGACCTTCTGCGCCGCCTCGAAGATCGCCTGGCCGTACTTCATCGGCGGTTTGTAATCATTATTGAAGGCGATGATCTCGGCGAGGGTCCTGCGCAGCGCGCCGGGTGTGGCCGCCAGGTAGGCGCTCAGGTCACGCTTCAGGCCATACAGGAGGACGGTGGAGCAATCGGCGGGGGGCGGATAGCTCACGCAGGGAGGGAGCTGCGCCTGGAATGGTGAAGGCAGCATCCGGACCTCGGCTCCCTGAGCGCGCAGGACGTCGATCGCCGCGTTCATGATCGCGGTCCGCTCCGGCGGGATGGGCGTCACCACGGCGATGCGGGCCCCCTTCAGAGCTTTCGGATCGAGAAACCGCGTGTAGTCGCCATGGCAGTTGCCGGGCTTGAGGCAGGCGGCCGTGGCGGGGTCCGCGGGATCGTGCCCGGCCAGGACGCCGAGCAGGATGGCGGCGTCGGTGACGGTACGTGCGATGGGGCCGGCGGTGTCCTGGTCCGCCGTGATCGGGAGGATGCCGTGGCGGCTGACCAGTCCCAGCGTAGGCTTGATGCCCACTACCCCATTGGCGCTCGCCGGGCTGAGGATCGAGCCGGAGGTCTCCGTGCCGACCGCGACCGTGACGAGGTTGGCGTTCACGGCGATGCCGGGCCCCGAGCTGGAGCCGCCGGTCTGGAGCACCGGCCGGCCGTCGCCGCCGGGCATCGGGCGCGGATCGTAGGGGTTGAGCCCGAAGCCGCCGAGCGAGCTGTAGCCGGTGGGCATGTTGGCCCCGAAGAAGTTGGCGAATTCGGTGAGGGTCCCCTTGCCCAGAAGGACCGCGCCGGCCGCGCGCAGCTTGCAGACGATGAAGGCATCCCCGGCCGGAACGGACCCCGCGAGCGCCACCGAGCCCGCCGTCGTCGGCATGCCCGCCACGTCGATGTTGTCCTTGAGCAGCACGGGGATGCCATAGAGCGGCCCCCGCGCCTTTCCCGGAGACGCGTCGAGCCGTCGCGCCTCCTCTTCGGCCTTGGGGTTCACATACAGGAACGCGTTCACCGCCGGCCCCGTCTTGTCATAGGCGTCAATGCGAGCCCGGTACAGGCGCACGAGCCGCTCGGCCGTGAGGCGCTTCGCGTCCAGGGCCTGGCGGAGCTCCGGGATGGTGGCCTCGACGAGTTGGAGGGTCTTCATGGCTTTGGCGGGCTTCTTCGCGGTGGCTGTGTAGGGCAGGAGCGCCGCGAGCACGAGCAGGGTGATCCCAGGCTTGTTCATGGCACCCGCCCCTCCAGGATGGCGCAGAGCTTGGAGGCGTCGAGATTGCCGCCCGAGACGACACAGACCACCTTGCGAGCGTCCGGGACGCCCGCCAGCGCCGCGGCGACCGGCGTGGCTCCGGCCCCCTCGGCGATTACGCGGTGGCGCTCGGCGAGCAGCCGGACGGCGGCGGCCACCTCTTCGAGCGGGACGACGCGGGCGCCAGCGAGCAGCGAGCTCACGAGGGGCCACATCTCGGGCAGGAGGCTCTTGCCGCCGATCCCGTCGACGAAGCTCGGCCGGTAGTCCACAGTCTGGGGGGAGCCGGCGGCGAGGGAGGCCGAGAGCGGTGCGGCGGTCGCCACCTCACAGCCGAAGACCCGGGCCTCCGGGCGCAGGGCGGCGAGCGCCGAGGCGATCCCGCAGGAGAGCCCGCCACCGCCGAAGGGCACGAGGACGGTGTCCACGTCCGGGAGGTCTTCGAGGATCTCCAGGGCCACCGTGCCGTTGCCGGCCATCACGTTCCGGTCGGCCACCGGATGGATGAAGAGGCCGTCGAGCCCCGGGAAGGAGTGCTCCTGGATCACCTGCCACCAGCGCTCGAAGGGCACCTTGACGACCTTGCCGCCCAGGCGCTCGATGGCGGCCAGCTTGGTGGCAGGCGCGTGGTCGGGCACGACGACCGAGGCGGGCACCCCGAGCTCGCGGGCGCTCCACGCCACCCCCTGGGCCATGTTGCCCGCGCTCGCCGTGTAGACCCCCTCCCGCAATCCTTCGGGCCCGGCGAGCCGCATGGCGTTGGCGGCGCCGCGCAGCTTGAACGAGCCGATGGGCTGCAGGTTCTCCAGCTTGAGCCAGACCTCCCCAGGAGCCCCTTCAGCGTTCAGACGCACCAGAGGCGTGCGCACGGTGACGCCGGCCAGGCGCTCGCGGGCGGCGCGGATCTCGTCGAGGGTGGGGGCGGTGAGCGGGTGCATTCGGGAGAGAGTACCGCAACTCTCCTTCATCCGATCCGGCGCACGCGGTCCGCGCCGCGAGGCGAGCCGCCGCCGCCGAAAGCCGGGGTTTCCAGATCCGGCGTGGGTGACCCACGCCGAAAGTTGGATGGTCCAGGCTCCGGCGGCGGTCACCCGCCTCGCGAGGCGAGCCGCCACCGCCGAAGGGCGGGCGCCACAGATTCGGAGCGGATGACTCACGCCGCGAGGCGAATGATCCACGCCGGGAGGCGAGCGGCTCCAGGTCCGGCGTGGGTGGCGCGCCCCCAACCCGCGCCGGGCAGCTCCGGTCTCAACGCTCCTCAAGATCCTTCCGTATACCAGGACGCCTCGAGACGCTCGCTTCAAGATCCACCCGAAGAGGCCGACGCCGCTCTTTGACAACTGAGTCCCTGCCAGGAGGATGGATAGGGCCCGTCTTCCTGGCTTCCCTCCTTTGACTGCCACCCGTGTGCGGGCGGGTGGCAGGCCTACCTGCTTATCCTCCCGCGGGACCGAGCCGCTCGAAGACGGCCCCGGTCTCTTCCGCCAAGCTGGTCATGAGGTCGGCGGCCGAGCGGAGCGAGGCCAGGGGGGCCGACTGGCCGCCGTAGAAGGGGAGGAGGTCGGTGCGGCCGGCACGGGCCGCGGCGTAGCGGAGCTCCCGGGTGAGCTCGTTCTGAAGCGGGTAGGGGAGGAGCTCGGCGGGCGGCTGGGCCAGATCCTCCGTGACCCGGTTGGCGAGCATCCTTGCCAGCCGTCCGGTGTAGGCCCGGGTCAGCGTGGTGCGCCGGGCGCGGGCCCGATCGGCGAGGGCCGCGCGATGGAGATCGCTCGCTCCGGACTCCTGGCACATCAGGAAGGCGGTGCCGATCTGCGCCGCCGCGGCGCCCAGGGCCAGAACCGCTGCGATGCCCCGGCCATCGGCGATCCCTCCGGCGGCCAGGACGGGGACCCGCACGGCACTCGCGACCTGGGGGACGAGCGACAGCGTGCCGGTGAGCGACTGCTCGGCCGGACGCAGGAAGCTGCCGCGATGACCCCCGGCCTCGAATCCGGAGGCGCACACGAAATCGGCCCCGCTCGCCTCCAGGGCCTCCGCCTCCTCAACTGTGGTTGCGGTGCCGATCATCGCGATTCCCCGCCGGCGCGCCTCCGCCGCCATCGGCTCGGGCAGCAGGCCGAAGATAAAGCTGAAGACGGCGGGCCTCGCCTCCAGCACGGCCTCGAGCTGCCGCTCAAAATCCTGGACGGTGGGAGCCGGGGGCTCGGCCAGCGGCGGCAGCCCGAGCTCCTCTCGGTAGGGCTGGAGCCGCGCCAGGGCCCGGGCGGGCTCGGGACTCTCGCCGTCCTCTTGAGCGCGGGGGATCCAGAGGTTGAGGGCGAACGGACCGGCGGTCCGGCGCCGGATGTCGGCCGCGGCGTCCAGGATCGCGGCGGGCTCCAGGTGATAGCAGCCGAGCGATCCCAGCCCGCCCGCGTTGGAGACCGCCGCCACCAGCTCGGGAGTCGACGCGCCGCCGCCCATGGGGCCCTGGACGATGGGGTAGCGGCAGCCGAAGCGCTCGGTGAAGGGGGTTGAGGTCCACATTGGAGCGTGTGTACCACACCTTCGACCTGGGGGGTGAAGGGGGCGAGGGCGGGAGAGCCCCCGCGCCGTTTCCTGCTACTTCTGGAGCGACCGCAGATACGCGGACAGGGCCTTGATGTCCTGGGCGGACAGGTGCGAGGTCTTGCCGTGGGAGTCCTCGATCACCTTGACGTTGTTGGACGCGAGGGCCGGGTTGATCTGCCGCTGGCCGTTGGCCATCACGATGAGCGGCGCCACGTTGCCCGTCCCAGGCGGTCGACCTCCAGCCGGCCTTCGGGGTAGGCCTTGTCCGGCGGTGCGACCTGGTCCGCCGCCTGCTCCGGGGCGGGCACGAGTGCGTCGTCTACGACCTGAACCCGAACGCGGTGGCGGAGCTGGTGGCCGAGGGGGGAGCGGGATCGGGGACGCTCGACGAGCTCGCCGCGCGGCTGCCGCGGACGGCGTGGGTGATGGTGCCCGCGGCGAGCCCACGGAAGTGATGGTGCGCGCGCTGGGAGACCGAAGCGGTCGAGCGGCTCACGCCCATCTGGCAGACGCTGGCGCCGGGGCGCGGCAACGTCCTGAGGGCCGGGCGCGATGCGCCCGGCCCAGACGGACATCAGTAGTTCTGGCACTCCGTGAAGGTGATCCCTTCGGGGCAGACCTTGATCCCTGAGGTGTAGTTGTTGAATCCGTAGGTGTTCAGGTCGTTGATGGTATTGCCCCCGGCGATCGCGAGGGTGCTGCAACTGCCCGACGTGACGAAGTCGTAGCACTTGTAGAGGATCGTCCAGGACCCAGACGCCTCGACGTACGAGATCCTGTCATTCCAGGCGTCGGAGAGACGGCCGTTCTTCTGGCCGCCGCAGTAATACACCAGCCAGTCGATTCCCGTGCCGTAGGCCACCTTGTTGAACCGGGCATCCGGATAGGTGCACGTCTTCTGCCTGAAAGAGGGGGCTGGGGTGGTTTTCGCCACGAACTGCTCCCGTCCCTCCAAGGAGGTGAAGCCGTAGATCACGTGATTCGCGATCGAGGCCCGGTCCAGCAGGTAGTGCAAGGCCTCGCCTGAAGGAGCGTTCGAGGGGCCGTCCGGATCGATGACCAGGGTGAACGAGGACGACCTCAGCCGGTCGAGACGGCCATCCCGCTCCTGCGGCTGATGACGCGGATTGTCTCCCGCGTAAGCGGCAGTCGAGGCGAGGGCGAGGGCGAGCACGGAGGACAAGAGAGACTTCTTCACATCCACTTCCTTTCCTTACAACAGGTCGAGCAGAGAAGACCGGCCGAACCAGCGGATGGCCAAAGCACACCTACTCCTTCGACGAATGGGCACCGGTCCTCACCGACTCGACACTTCCTCATGCTGTGGCAGGAGGCCCAACAAAGGGTCTTTGATTAAATCAGATTCGTAAATTCCTGTCAAGCCTTAGCTGAAATGCGAAGTCGCTCCATGATTCGTTCCGGTGCCGCGCGGGCCCGGCCGGCCGGGTGTACCATACGGGCCATCATGACCGGGCCAGCGGCGGAGCGGCCCTCCGCATCAAGACTCCAGGCGATGCGCCGGGTCCGCGGCGATCTTTACGAGATGCGGGAGCCGTCGTCCGACACCCGCCTGTGGAACGCGGACCTCGCTCCCACCCGCGCCGAGCAGCGGACGTGGACCACGTACAACATGGCGTCGCTGTGGGTGGGGCTGTCGGTCTGCATTCCCACCTACATGCTGGCGGCCGGGCTGGTGCAGGGGGGGATGAGCTGGTGGCAGGCGCTGCTCACGATCCTGCTGGGCAACCTCATCGTGCTCGTCCCCATGGTGCTGATCGCCCATCCGGGCACCCGTTTCGGCATCCCCTTCCCGGTGCTGGCTCGCGCCTCGTTCGGCACTCGCGGGGCCAACGTGCCGGCGATTCTGCGCGGCCTGGTCGCCTGCGGCTGGTTCGGCATCCAGACCTGGATCGGCGGCCAGGCGATCCAGACGCTGCTGACGACGGCCTTTTCCGGTTGGCAGCGGGTCCCGGGCGGAGCTTGGATCTCGTTCTTCGTCTTCTGGCTGTGGAACATGTACATCGTCGTCAAGGGCAGCAACGCCATCAAGCGGTTGGAGGCCTGGGCCGCGCCGTTCCTGATCGTGGCCGGCCTCGCCCTGCTCGGCTGGGCCATGGCGCGGGCCGGAGGGTTGGGGCCGATCCTGGCGCAGCCGAGCAAATTCAAGACGACGGGTGAATTCCTGGCCTTCTTCGTGCCATCGCTCACCGCCATGGTGGGGTTCTGGGCCACGCTCGCGCTCAACATCCCCGACCTCTCACGTTTCGCCCGCGACCAGCGGGCCCAGATCCGCGGACAGCTCTACGGCCTGCCGACCACGATGACCCTCTTCTCGTTCATCGGCGTGGCGGTGACCTCGGCCTCGGTGATCATCTTCGGCGAGGCGATCTGGGACCCGGTGGTGCTGCTCTCGCGGCTGGGCCATCCGCTGGCGATCCTGATCTCGCTCTTCGCGCTGTTGATCGCGACCCTCACCACCAACGTGGCCGCGAACGTGGTGGGGCCGGCCAACGATTTCTCGAACCTCTGGCCGTCGCGGATCACCTTCGCGACCGGCGGCTTGCTCACGGGCCTTCTCGGCGTCGCGATCATGCCCTGGCGGCTGCTGTCGGATTACGGCACCTACATCTTCGGCTGGTTGGTCGGCTACTCCAGCTTCCTGGGTCCGATCGCGGGGATCTTCATCGCCGATTATTGGCTGATCCGCAAGGCGCGGCTCTCCCTGCCCGACCTGTACGAATCCGATGGGATCTACGGGCGCTGGAATGGGAAGGCGATCCTCTCCCTGATCGCGGGTGTGGCCGCCGCCCTGGTCGGCCTGGTGGTGCCGGCGCTGCGCGTACTCTATGACTACGCCTGGTTCGTGGGGTTCGGCGTGGCGTTTGGGCTCTACTGGGCGCTGATGCGGGGGACGCCGACCCTCGACCTGGACGGCGTCCCCGAAATGGACCGCTGATCCTATGCCGCCGGGCTCAGGCGGTCTTGTAGATCGCCGCCGCGAGAGCTCCCTGGATCGCGTGCGAGACGATCTGGTAGACCGATTCGACAGTGAGCATGTTCACGGTGTAGAACGTCGTGCTGAAGAAATAGTAGATATTGAAGATCACCGGCGCCAGGATCGCGATCAGCACGCCGAGGGTCACGCCCCCCTTGATGCCGCCGCCGAACGCGGAGGCGGCCCTGACGATCAGATAGGTCAGGAGGAAGGCGGCGACCAGATCGATCGTAATGTAGGCCGGGATCACCTCCCGGAAGATCCCGGGATGGGCGGCGGAGATCTCCTCGTACTGCCCGTGGGTGACGACTCCGTAGAAGACGTAGTTCAGAAGAGTACGGACGACGAAGACTACGACCGAAGCTCCAACGAAGCGTCCAGCGTTCATATCTTCCCTCCTCTGGAAGCGCCTTACGGCGGGTGAAATACGTCCGGACTGCCCGTTACGGCTCGATGGAATGGATTGAACGCAGAGAGCGTACTCCCAGGGAAGGCGGGAGTCAATGCGGCGGCAGCCCCTTGCGCCAACTCCCAGAGGCGGCTCGGTTTCAAGGGGATCTCCAGGATCTCCAGGCCCGGAATCCCCAGGGCGTTCTCCACCGCCTGCGCGAACAGGGCGCCGACGGGAATGGCGCCGGCCTCTCCGTCCCCCCTTGGTGCTGAGGGCGTTGAGGGAGGAGACCGTCTCCTCGTGGCCGACCTCTACCCGCGGCACGTCGAGCGCGGTGGGGAGGAGGAAGTCCATGAAGCTGGCGTTGAGGAGCTGGCCGTTGTCGTCGTAGACGAGCTTCTCATAGAAGGCGTTGCCGACCCCTTGGGCCACGCCGCCGTAGACTTGGCCGGGGTGCCCTCCGCGAGCTCCTGATCGATTCTCCTTCGACTCTTTGTTTACCTGTAACAAAAGAGCGTAGGCGTTCGCCTACTTGTTCCGTAATCGTTAAGCAGGCCGAGCGGCCCATCCAAGAACGTCCTGGTGAAACCGATCGGCATCCACGCTCAAATCTGAACAGCGGACAAGGAGGATATATGTCGATCACTTTTAAAATTGCCATTGCCGACGGTAGCGGGATCAAGGGAGGAACCATACAAGTCGACGGCCTCGACCTTCCACCGGCGGGATGGCAGGAAGGCGAGCCACCGGTTTGCAACGTCGCCTTTCCCAAGGGCACCCACGCCATCCGGTGGACTGACGCGGATTGGCACTGGGTGAAGAATTACAAGACGGTCGTGAACGATCAGATCTATAGCGATACCTCCCCGCAGGTCAAGGCCTACTGGAAAGAGCAGGGAGATCCTCCTGTAAAAAGCTACACCTACGTTGGCGGTCTGCTGGATGAGCCCAATACGGTCCCTAAATTCGAGTTTCCGCTCGCGGGCACTTTTTCGCCGAAGATGCCGCCCACTGACTTGGTGGACACGCTCGTCGTCGAGATGACGGAGCCCAAGGACGTCGAATTCCTGGACAAGGACCTCAAGCCCATTCATCGATCGCCGCAGGGGCCGAAGGGTGTGACGAACCGGGTTTCTCACTAGGCCGTTCAACACCGCTGACCGCGGGTCAGGGGAGTGAGGCACCTCCGGCCAGCTCCCACAGCCGGCTGGGCTTCAGCGGGATCTCCAGGATTTCCAGGCCGGGGATGGCCAGCGCGTTCTCCACCGCCTGCGCGAAGAGGGCGCCGACGGGGATGGCGCCGGCCTCCCCGGCCCCCTTGGTGCCGAGGGCGTTGAGGGGGGAGACCGTCTCCTCGTGGCCGACCTCCACGCGTGGCACGTCGAGGGCGGTGGGGAGGAGGAAGTCCATGAAGCTGGCGTTGAGGAGCTGGCCGTTGTCGTCGTAGACGAGCTGCTCGTAGAAGGCGTTGCCGATCCCCTGGGCCACGCCGCCGTGGACCTGGCCGTCCACCAGGAGCGGATTGATCACCACGCCGCAGTCGTGGACCACGACGTATTTCTGGATCTTGACCTGGAAGGTCTCGGGATCGACCTCCAGGACGCAGGCATGGCAGCCGCTCGCCGTGGCCCCCCGGTAGGGGCCGAAGTAGCGGGTGGCTTCGAGCCCTGGCTCGGTGCCCGGCTTCACCGCGCCGCGCATGGGGTTGGCGAGCTTCGCCAGCTCGCCCAGGGAGATCGATTTTTCGGGATCGCCCACGACGCGCGCCTGGCCGCCGGTCAATTCGATTTTTTCCTCGGGGACGCCGAGCCGCTCGGCGGCCACGCGGATCGCCTTCTCTCGCACGCTCTTCGCCGCCTCGTGGGTGGCGTTGCCGGCCACCACGGCGCCGCGGCTGGCGAAGGTGCCGGTCCCCCAGTGGAACTGATCGCTGTCGCCGGTGACCACGTCCACGTCGCAGACCTCCACCCCGAGCTGCTGGGCGGCGATCTGGGCGAGCACCGTGAAGTGCCCCTGCCCCTGGGTGCCGATGCCGGTGACCACCGTCACCTTGCCGCTCGGCTGCACCTGCACCCGCGCGCCCTCGAAGGGCCCGATGCCGGTCCCCTCGACGTAGGCGACGACGCCGATCCCCACCGTCTTGCCCTCGGCGCGCAGGCGCGGCTGCTCCTCGTTCACGAAGCGCTCGTAATCGATCATCCGCAGGGTCTTGTTGAGCACCGGCTCGTAGTTGCCGCTGTCATAGTAGAGCGGCGCGAAATCCTGATAGATGATCACGTGATCGTGCGGGAATTCCTCCGGCTTGAGGAAGTTCCGGCGGCGGATCTCGATCTTGTCGATCCCCAGCTCGCGGGCGGCGAGGTCCATCAGCCGTTCGATCACGAAAACGCCGTGCTGGCGGCCGGCGCCGCGGTAGGGGGTGACGATCGTCTTGTTGGTGAACACCGCCCGGAATTCGCTCTGATAGGCGGGCACCCGGTAGGGGCCCATCAGCGTGCACTGGCTGTTGAGTGGCACGGTAAGGCCGTAGGGATCGTAGGCGCCGGTGTCGTGCAGGAAGGAGTCCTTGACGCCGAGGACGACGCCGTCGCGCGTCAAGGCGATCTCCGCGTCGTGGATCTGCCCGCGCTCCTGGGTGGTGGCGACGAAGTTCTCCGCGCGGTCCTCGATCCATTTGACCGGCCGCTCGAGCTGCAGGGCGAGCCAGGGGATGAGCACCTCTTCCGGATAGAACATCATGATCTTGGGGCCGAAGCCGCCGCCGATGAACGGGGTCACCAGTCGCACCTGGTGCTCGGAGAGGCCGAGCATGGCGGCCAGGCCGTTGCGGACGGGTATGGGGGCCTGCGTGGTGTCCCAGATCGTGAGCCGCTGGGCCCGCACGTCCCACTGCGCCACCACGCCCCGGTTCTCGATCGCCGCCGCGGCGCCGCGGTCGTAGTGGAAGCGGCGGCGGATCACCACGTCGGCCTTCGCTCTGGCCGCCTCGTAGTCCCCCTTTTTCTGGGGGACGTAGGCCGCGAGGTTGGAGCCCACGTCCTCGTGCACGAGAGGGGCTCCGGGCGCCAGGGCCTTCTCCATGTCCACCACCGCCGGCAGCGATTCGTAGTCGACCTCGATGTCCGGCAGCGCGTCCTCGGCTACATAGCGGGAGACGGCCACGACCACGGCGATGGGCTCGCCGAGTTGGCGGACCTTGTCTTTCGCCAGGGGGACCTGCGTGCGCTGGTTGAAGACCATCCCCTCCACCGGCGGCGGCGGCACGAGCAGAGGGCCAGGCTGCCAGTAGCTCCCGAGGTCCTCCGCCGTGTAGACCGCGACCACCCCCTTGTGCTGCTTCGCCTGCGAGGTATCGATGCTCCGGATGCGCGCATGGGCGTATGGGCTGCGCAGGAAGGCCACGTGGACCATCCCCGGCAGATCGAGGTCGTCCACGAACAGGGCCCGGCCGGTGAGCAGGCGGGGGTCTTCGTTGCGCTTGGTGCGGGCGCCGATAGGCTGTGTCGTCATAGAGAGTAACTCTACCCCACATTAGGCCGCCGGTGGATTGAGGGACGGCCGTTCGTCATCCGCGGAGACCAGGCTAAGGACAGGTGTCCCGGTTTCGAAGGATGGCTGCACTCTTTGCCCGAAGAGCTAAATCTTTCTCGTTTCACCCCGGAGGTGTAGTATGCCCAAGGTCCATCCAATCATCCTTTGCCTTGTTATCGGTGCAATCCTTTTCACAGCTCCGGCTCTGGCTGAAAGCGGTGATCGGATCCACCCCGGTTCTCAGAAGTGGGTGCCAATACAGCATGGGGATGACTGGTCGCCAACCTACGACAACATGGTCAAGCTGCCCGCACTTCGGCAGAAGGTAGTCTTCTCCGGGCTCTCGCCAGAGGAGCGTAGTAAGATCTGGGCAGAGCGTATCCAGAGGTACATGGAAACCCACCGGAAACTGAGCTCAGATCAGATGGCTCTCTTGGCCGATGCGTTGGATCTCGTCCGCCATACAACCCTTTTCGCACGAGATGTCGAAGGAACCGATGAGCAGATGTGGGATCTTTTCTACAAAGAATCCCTCAAGGAGATCAAGGAGAGAGCCCAACAGTTGTTCTCCAGGGATTCGATCATTGAGATCTTCGGTAACCTGAACAAAAACCCAAATAGTATGACGAAGTCGGCAGATCCTGATTGCGGATGCAATACCGGCTCGGATTTTTGCGGTACCAGCCACATGTGCTCAGGCGGCGGCTGCTGGGGCTCGGGAATGGGGTGCGGTTGGGTGTGGCTGGAGAACTGCAACGGAGTCTGCGCCCGCGTACTTCTTCCCTTCTAGCGTAAGGGCTTTTGCTCGGACCTGCTTTGCAGGCCGAGGAGGTCGTGCTCCTCGGCCTGCCGGTCTCACCTCTCCTCCACGAACGCCACGATCCGCGCGAACGCCGCCTCGCCCCCTTTGAAGCGGAAGGGGAAGCAGCCGAGCCAGACGCGCTGGTCGAGCACCTCGTCGATCTGGCCGCCCACGTTCTCGGCGTGGAAGACGCCGTGCGGGAAGAGCTTGACGTGCATGCACTGGTAGTCCGCCGGCCAGGGGAAGGCCTCGTCGATCGACATGCCGATCACCTTCTCCACCTCGGGGACGAGGTCGGGCCGCGCCCGGCGCACGTTGGTGTTGAAGGGGTGGTCGGCGGCGATGCAGTCCACCGCCAGCCAGCGGATGCCGCGGTCGAGCACCCAGTCGACAAAGCGGCTCTGCGGGCCGGGGTGCTTCAGGAAGGCGCGCGGCAGATCGGCTTTCTCCTGATTGTGGATCTTGTACCAATCCTCGTTGTAGAAGTGGTGATAGCCGGTATGGATCACCAGGATGTCGCCGCGCTCGATCGTGATGCCGGTCTTGCGCTCCCACTCCTCGAAGTGCTCGGGGCCGTAGATCTGGTAGTCCCCGATGCCGAATTGCGAGAGGTCGACGATGCAGGCCGGGCCCACCAGCTTGTCGATCGGGATGCCGGCGATGTCCGGTCCCGGGTCGTAGAAGTGGATCGGCGAGTCGAGGTGGGTGGCGATGTGGTTGGTGGTCGAGATGAATTGCGCGTTCACCCCCTCGAAGGCGAGACGCTTGACCCACTTCACGGTCGGTCCCTCGTAGTACGCGAACGCCGGCGAATCGACGCTGAAATTTTGTGAAAGGTCGAGGATTTTCACCTTGCTCAGGTCATAGGGGACGTACACGGCTCCCTCCTTTCAGATTGCATACTTCTCCGCGAAGGCGACCAAGGCGGCCTCGAAGATCTCCATCGGCGGGCGGACCAGCCCGGCCCCCACCTGGCCCACGCCGGCCTGCTTGTGGGCGATGCCGGTGTTGACGCGCGGCGTGATCCCGAGCTCCACCACCTTCCGCAGGTCGATCCCCACCGGCGTGCCGCGGAAGCCGAGGGCGGGGATGGTGAAGTGGGAGTGCTCGGCGGCGGTGATCTCGTACATCTCGAGGCTCGCGTTGAGGGCGTCCCGGGGGGTGCCGCCGATGAAGGTGACGATGGCCGGGGCCGCCGCCATGGCGAAGGCGCCGATGCCGGCGGTCTCGGTGATGGTGCTGTCGCCGATGTCCGGATTGGCGTCCGCGCTCGAGAAGCCCGGGAAGTAGAGGCCGTCCGGCACCTGGGAGGGGGCGGTGAGCCAGCGGTCGCCCAGGCCGCTCACCCGGATGCCGAAGTCGGTGCCGTTGCGGGCCATGGTGGAGACGATGGTGCTCCCCTCGACCCCGTGGGCCGCGTCGGCCATGGCCTTGCAGGCGGCCATCACCGGGTTGAGCACGGAGAGCGGGTTCTCCCCCAGGAACCTCAGGATCTCCGCGTGGATCTCCCGCGACGGGTTGACGCGGGAGATGGCGGGCGCCAGGAGCTTGAGAAAGAGGAGCGAGCCGGCCTTGTTGCGGTTGTGCCCCTCGTCCCCCATGTGCAGCGCCTCGGCGATCAGCGTCCGCAGGTCGATGCCGTCCAGGAGCTCGATCGCCCGGCCGAGCACCGGGGCCAGGAAGTCGTTCATCCAGCGGAGCTTGGTGAGCACGTCGCCGCTGAAGGCGCCGTAGCGCAGGACCTTGCCATACCCTTCGTTGAGGTTCGAGAAGGTGCGGCGGCCGTGGGTAGCGTCCTCGACCACGTAGACCTTCATCGAGGGGGAGATGACGCCCGCCATCGGTCCCACGGCGCCGTGGTGATGGCAGGGCTCCAACCGGACCTCCCCCTGTTCGATCAGGGCCACGGCGCCGGCCTCGTCGCGGGCGCGCCCCTCGAAAAGGAGGGCGCCGGTCACGGCGCCGCGCAGGGGCCCCGAGGCGCGCTCCCACTCGATGGGGGGGCCGGCGTGGAGGAGGAGGTCGTCCGCCATGCCGGGGATGACCTCCCGCGCCGTGGCGAGCCCCTTGAGAACCGGCCGGGCGGCCATCATGCGCTCGACGGCGGTGCGGTTGGCCTGATCGATATTCATTGGCTCTTCATCCTCGCCAGGATCGCCGCCAGCCTCTCGTTGCCTCCGGCTGGAGGCTTCCACTCGACCTGGACCGCGGGGATCCCCTGCGCGGTGAGGCTATCGTAGAAGAGCTCCAGGCCGACGTTGATGATTCCTCCCACCTGCTCCAGGGGGACTGGTTTGCCTTCCGTTGCATCGCCTCCTGGGAAGCGCTGTGCCGCGAATTCCACGAGCTCGCCGGCCGTGCGGAAGACGCGGGCGCCGGCCCGCTCCAGCGTCTCAATTTGTTGCGTGAGATCCTGGGGGTCCTCGTCGGTGCCGATCACGAGGGCGGCCACGTCCAGCTCCGGCCGCCGGGAGCGGGCCTCTTCAATCGCGGGGGCGAGCTCGCCGGCCGGATCGGCGTGGGCCCCTTCGCCCAGCACCACGTCGAGGAGGATCAGGGAGGTCTGAGGGTCGGCGACCTCCTGGCGGAGGAGGCGGAGCCGGAGGTCCTGATCGATCATCGGGTGAAGGCGGCCGACGGTGTATTCGTCGTCGCCGAGGTCGAGGATCTCGTAGGTCCCTGGAGAAAAAACCGCCGAAAGGCTGAGGCGCACCTCCTGGGCCAGGGTGCCGCCGGAGAAGAGGCCTTTCAGGAAAGGGACTCCAGGGACAGCAGGGACTCCAGGGACAGCAGGGACCGTGAGGGCGAGCTCGGCGGCTTCACTGAGGCTGGCCGCGAAATGGAGATTGCCGATCCGGCGGCCGGGGAGCGGCGCGCCGAGGAAGTAGACCACCACCGGCTTGCCCGCGGACCGGGCGAATCCCAGCAGGCGGGCGGCCACCTCGGGCGCGGGGGGCTTCGAGATCAGCACGATGACTTGCGTCTCCAGGTCCCGGCGGAGGAGGTCGAGCGCCTGGAGGGCGGTGATGCCGCCGACCTCGGCCGAGAGGTCGCGGCCGCCGGTGCCGATCGCCTGCGAGATCCCGGAGCCCAGGGTGTGGAGGTGGCTCATCACCGCCTGGAGCCCAGTGCCGGAGGCGCCGATCAGGCCGACCGGCCCGCGGCGGACCCGGTTGGCGAAGCCGAAGCCCACGCCGCCGATCACCGCCGTCCCGCAGTCCGGCCCCAGCACGAGCAGGCCGCGCTCGCGGGCCTTCCGCTTCAGGGAGACCTCGCTCTCGATGGATACGTTGTCGCTGTAGAGGAAGACGTTGCGGCCGTGGTCGAGCGCCTCCTCCGCGACCGCCGCGGCGTGCCGGCCGGGCACCGAGATCAGTGCCCAGCGCGCCTCGGGGAGCATCTTCAGGCCGGAGGCGAGGCTCCGGGGGCGGAAACCCTGCTCGCCATCGCTCCGGCGCACCTGGAGGAGGGCGTCGACCCTCGCCAGGGCCTCGCTCGCCGCCGTGTCGCTCTCGGCCCTGACGGCGATCAGGAGGTCGTGGGGGCCGGCTCCGAGCCCGCCGTCCGTCAGTAGGCCGCTCGCCGCCAGGAGCTCGCGGTTGGCGGGGGTGGCCATCATCACCCCGGCGTCGAGCACGCCGGGGAGCGCGGCGAGGGCCCGCTGGAGCTGCATCAGCACCACCGAGTCGTAGTAGGACCCGGCGCGGACGGCGCAGCGGACGGCGGCTCCGGCGCTCATTCCTTCAGCAGGCTCTCCAGCTCGGCCGCCCAGTAGAGGGTGTCCTCGTCGTCGCCCATCACGGCGGCGATCTGGAGCCCCATCGGCAGGCCGTCGGCGCTCCGTCCCGCCGGCACGCTCACCACCGGCTTGAAGGCCTGGGTCCAGGGGAGATTCATCACCGGATCGCCCGTGGCGTCGAGCCCCTTCGGGGCGGGGCCCACGGCGGCGGGTGAGATCCAGAGGTCGATCCGGTGCTTGTCCATCAGACTCGTGAGCTCGTCGCCCAGCCGGTGGCATCCGGCGACGTCCCGGGCCAGCTCCTCGTCGCCGATCGCCTGCCCCTTGCGGATCAGCTCGGCCGTGCGGGGAGCGTAAAGATCCTCATGGCGGGCGAACCAGGGCTTGTGGACCCGTGCCGCCTCCGCCGCCACCACCCGGTAGTGGCGGTCCACGATCTCCGCGAAGTCCTCCATCGCGGGGACGGGGAGGATCTCGTAGCCGGCGTCGGCCAGGCGGTCGCAGACGCCGCGGAAGTGGACCATCCCCTCCTTGGAGACGCGGGAGAGGTAGGGGCCCACCGGCACCGCCATGCGGGGCTTCCGCTCCGGCGGATAGGGGCGCCAGCGGTCGCAGAGCAGGCTCGCCACCAGGCGCGCCGTGGCGGCGTCACGGGCGAAGAGGCCCGGCTGGTCGAGGGTCGGGGAGAGCGGGATGATGCCGTCGGTCAGGATCTGCGTGCGCGAGGCCTTGAAGCCGACCACGCCGCAGAAGGCGGCCGGGCGGACGATCGAGCCGATCGTCTGCGTGCCCAGGGCCACCGGGCAGAGGCCGGCGGCCACGGCGGCGGCCGAGCCGCTGCTCGATCCTCCCGGCGTGTGCTCCGGATTCCACGGGTTGCGCGCCGGTCCGGGGGCAAAATAGGCGAATTCGGTGGTGACGGTCTTGCCCAGGATCAGCGCGCCGGCCTTCTTGAGCGCCGTCACGCAGGGGGCCTCGGGCCCCCGGAGGGCCTTGGGCGGCAGCCAGCTCCCGGCCCGGGTCTCGAAGCCATCCACGTGGAAGATGTCCTTGACCCCCACCAGCATGCCGAAGAGGGGGGGCCGCTTCTCGGGATCGGGCCAGCGCTCGTGGAGCTCCCGCGCCTCGCGGCGCAGGCGGTCGAACCGCCCCTCCTCCGGCAGGAAGGCCCGCACCTCGGGCTCGCGCTCGGCGAAGCGCGCCTCGGCGGCGTCGAGGCCTTTCAGCTCATCGCTCACGGAGAGGTCCGCCGCCTCTCCGCGGCGAGCTTCACCGCGTCGACGATGTGCTGGTAGCCGGTGCAGCGGCAGAGGTTGCCCGAGAGGGCTTGGCGGATCTCCTCCTCGCTGGGGTCGGGGTTGGCCTCCAGGAAGGGGACCAGGGTCATCAGGAAGCCCGGCGTGCAGAAGCCGCACTGGAGGCCGTGGGACTCCCAGAAGGCCTCCTGGAGGGGATGGAGGCCGCCGCCCACGGGAGTGAGCCCCTCAACGGTGGTGAGGGCGTGGCCGTCCGCCTGCACGGCGAGCATGATGCAGGAGCGCACCGGCTCGCCGTCGAAGAGGATGGTGCAGGCGCCGCACACGCCGTGCTCGCAGCCGACGTGGGTGCCGGTGAGGGCGAGCTCGTGGCGCAGGAAGTCCGAGAGCAGCAGGCGCGGCTCGACGTCCCGTTCATAGGCGCGGCCGTTGACGGTGACGGCGATCTTCATGCGGCCCCCCGGGCTCGATCGGCGGCGCGGCGCAGGGCCCTGCGGGTGAGCACGCGCGCCAGATGGCGTTTGAACTCCGGGGTGGAGTGGACGTCCCCGGCGGGATGGATTTCGTCGCGCGACGCCTTCTCGGCCGCCGCTTCGATGGCGGCGTCCGAGAGCTCCTCGCCGGCCAGCAGCCGCGCCGCCTCCCGGGCCTGGACGGGGGCGTCGCCCGCGCTCAGGTAGACCAGCCGCGCCTCGCGGCAGCGGCCGGAGTCGTCGAGGGTCACCCGGGCCGCGAGGCCGGCCTGGGCGTAGTCGCCGTGGCGGCGGGCGATCTCCAGGAAGGCCCAGCCGGTGCGGGGAGGGGCGGGAGGGATGGCGGCCTCGGCCAGGATCTCCTCGGGCTCCAGGGCGGTGGTGAACAGGCCGGCGAAGAAATCGGCGGCCTCCACCCAGCGGTCGCCGCCCGTCCGGCGCAGGCGCAGGCGGGCGCCGAGGGCCACGGCGAGCGCGGGCAGCTCGGCCGCCGGATCGGCGTGGGCCAAGCTGCCGCCGAAGGTCCCCCGGTTGCGGATCTGCGGATGGGCGATGAAGGGGACCGCCTCGTGGAGCAGCGGCGCCGCCTCGGCCACCAGCAGGTCGCGCTCCAGGCGGCGCTGGCGCGTCAGGGCACCGATCCGCAGGGTACCATCGTCGTCCCGGCGGATGAAGTCGAGCTCCGCCAAGCGGTTGATGTCGACCAGGAGCGCCGGCTCAGCGAGCCGGAAATTCATCACCGGGATGAGGCTCTGGCCTCCGGCCAGGACCTTGGCGTCGCCGCCGTGCCGGGCGAGCAGCTCCAGCGCGGCATCCAGCGAGGCCGGAGCCTCATATTCGAACGGAGCAGGCTTCATACGGACCTCCCATCGATGGGCAGTCCGCGGATTCTACCTCGCAAAGCCAGGGGCCGTCGCGGGCCTCCCGGGGCCCCTCCTCCTCCGCCCGCCGGAAGGTGTCGAGCGCCAGGGAGAGGATCTCCTCCCCCGCCATTTTGATGGCGCCCAGGTGGCCGGCCCCGGGCACGATCCGGCAGCGCCCGCCTGCGGCCCTGGCGAGCGCCCGGGTATCCTCGGGGCGCACCCCGCGGTCGCGCTCGCCGCTGACGTAGGTGACGGCGGCGACCGGCATCGCGCCCGCGTGGCGGCGGGCATCCAGGAACCGGTAGGCGGACCGGAGGCAGGTCCGGAAGAGCAGAAAGCCGGGCCGCCAAGCGGGAGCCATGCGCCAGGACCACTCCAGCAGATGGGGGGAGACGTCCTCGAACATGGCGCCGGCCACGCCGCACGCCCGGCTGAGGGCGAGATGGGCCCAGGTGCCGCCGGCGCTCACCCCCCAGACGTGCAGGGGGAGATCCCCCGCCCGTTGGCGCAGGAATTCGAGCCCGTCCTCCACGTCGCGGTCGAAGAGCCCCTCGACGGGGCCGCTGTCGCCGAAGCCCGGGAAGTCGAGAGTCAGGGCGTGATAGCCGGCGGCGCGCAGGGCCTGGATCCGCCCCCGCATGTGGAAGTAGGCCCTCCCCCACACCAGCCAGGGGGGGAGGAGGAGGACGGCGCCGCGGGGGCGCTCGGCCGGAAACCAGGTCGCCGCCAGCGTCCCGGGCCGGTTTCGCCGCGGCACGGCCACGGCCTCGAACGGCGCCAGCTCCTCGCGGGGGTCCGGCTGCCGGGACCGCGCGAGCGGCGGAGACAGGAACAGGAACAGACCCGTCGAGAGCCACTCCTCGCGGGCTCCCGGCCGGAGCGGCACGGAATTCTCGACCACGACCACCGACCTCTGTGCCATGCGCTCTACCCTCCCCATACTCACATGGACATTAGTCGTGGCAGGAGGCTCCGGCGTTACAGGGGAGAGGCGCGGCACGCTCCATGCCATTGGAGAGGGTGTGATACGTTTTTGGGAAACGATGGCTGAACGCGCCCTCAAGTGCCCGCAGTGCAACGCGCCGCTCGCGGCGAGCCGTTTCGCGCGCTCGGTCACCTGCCCCTTCTGCGGCTCGACGGTGGTGCTCGGCGAGCAGACGGTGCCGGCCAGCCGTTTCCGCGACGCCTTCCGGGCCTGGAATTCCCCCGAGAGCCACGGCTTCAGCGAATGGGTGTCCCTGGGGGACCGCCACTGGGCCCTGGGGCCGCTCATCGCCCGCGGGGAGGTCTCGGACGTCTACGCCGCCGCCCGCGCCCGCTGGCCCACCGAGCGGGCGCTCCTCAAGATTCTCCGCGACCCCCGCGACGCGTCCGCCTTCGACCACGAGTGGGAGGTGCTGGTGGCGCTCCAGCGGAGCGAGGCCCCGGGCGCCGAGAGCTTCGCCGCCCGGCTCCCGGAGCCGGTCGCGCATGGCGAGATCACGGCGGGGGCGCGGGAGGGGGACCGGGCGATGGTGCTCCGCTGGGCGAGCGGCTTCGCGCACACCTTCGAGGACGCCCGCCGCGCCTATCCCCAGGGGATCGAGCCGCGCGCGTCGATCTGGATCTGGCGGCGGATCCTGGAGGCGCTCGCGTTCGTGCACGCCTCGGGATTCGTCCACGGCGCGGTGCTGCCCCCCCACCTGCTGGTCGAGGAGGGGGAGCACGGGGTGCGGCTGGTGGGGTTCCGCGCCGCCGGCCGCCCGGGCGAGCCCCTGCGCGCCAGCCCCGGCTTCGAGCCCTTCTATCCGCAGGAGGCGCTCGCCGCGGGCCGGCTCACGCCGGAGGCGGACCTCGCGATGGCCGCCCGCTGCGTCGCCGCGCTCCTGGGGGGCGATCCCGCGAGCGGCGAGGTGCCGGGCCGGGTGCCGGCGCCGCTGGCGCGCGAGGTCGCGGCGGCCGGCGCCCTCCGCCCGGCCTCCGGCAGCGAGGCCTGGCGGCTCCATAAGCATCTCGGCGAGCTGGCGCGCGAGGTCTTCGGCCCGCCGGTCTTCTGTCCGTTGCGTCTACCCAGGGAGGCTTGATCATGGGATACGGCAATTACAGCCAGGAAGCGCACGAGGCGCTACTCCAGGGGCGGCAGACCCTGCCCTCCCAGCAGGTCTTCAAGCAGCAGGGGTGCCATCCGCTGATGAATCCGAAAGGGGTCCGCGTGCGGGAGAGCCGCGACAGCGCCGAGCACCCGCGGTCGCTGGCGGTCGTCTTCGCCCTCGACGTCACCGGCTCCATGGGGGACATCCCCCGGCTGCTGGCCACCCAGCAGCTCCCCAAGTTCATGAAGGTCCTCACCGACTGCAAGGTGCCCGACCCGCAGATCCTGTTCACGGCGGTGGGGGACGCCACCAGCGACCAGTCGCCGCTCCAGGTGGGGCAGTTCGAATCCACCGCCGAGCTGATGGACCAGTGGCTGACCTGGTGCCATCTGGAGGGGGGCGGCGGCGGGACCGGCCAGGAGTCCTACGAGCTGGCCCTCTACTTCCTCGCCCTGCACACCGAGATGGACTGCTGGGTGAAGCGGCAGAAGCGCGGCTACCTGTTCATGACCGGCGACGAGAAGCCCTATCCGATCCTGTCCCGGCACGTGGTCGAGGCGGTGGTGGGCGACCACCTCGACGACGACCTCAAGGTCGAGGAGGTGGTGGCCGAGGCGCAGCGGACCTTCACCCCCTTCTTCATCATCCCGGACCGCCAGCGCCGCGCCCATTGCGAGCGGACCTGGCGCAACCTGCTCGGCGATCACGTGCTGTGCATGGACGCCCCGGCCGACGTCTGCTACGTGACCGCGGGGGCGCTCCTGCTGAGCGAGGGGCTGGTCCACGACCTCAAGGAGCTGGAATCCGTGCTGCTGGGCTCGGGGATGTCGAAGGATCGTGGCAACGCGGTCCTCCAGACGCTCCGGCCGCTCGCCGAGGTCCAGGGGATCAAGGACGGCAGGTCCGGCTTCTGGAGCTTCTGGCGCTAATTGCGCGCCTTCCTCGTCGTCGACCTCGGGTTCGGGGACGCGGGCAAGGGGCTGCTGACGGACTTCCTCGTCCGGCGCACCGGGGCCCGGGTGGTCGTGCGGTACAACGGCGGCGCCCAGGCCGGCCACAACGTGGTGACCCCGGACGGCCGCCACCACACCTTCGCCCAGCTCGGGTCCGGTTCCTTCGTGGAGGGGGTGCGGACTTTCCTCTCCCGGCACGTGGTGATCCACCCCACGGCCCTCCTGGCGGAGGCGGCGGTTTTGGCGGCCAAGGAGGTCCCGGACACGCTCTCCCGCCTGCGGATCAGCGAGCGGGCGCTGGTGATCACCCCCTTCCACCAGGCGGCGGGCCGGCTGCGCGAGCTGGCGCGCGGCGACGCCCGCCACGGGAGCTGCGGGGTGGGGGTCGGCGAGGCGGTCGGCGACCCCCTGGAGCGGCCGGACGAGGCCGTGAGGGCCGGCGGCCTGCGCGATCCGGCGCGGCTGCGGCCCCGGCTGCTCCTGCTCCGGGAGCGGAAGCGGCGGGAGGTGGAAGCTCTCGCGCTTCCCAAGGATGAGGCCGCCGCGCGGGAGCTGAGCGTCTTCGCGGGCGACGAGCTCCTCGACCGCTGGCTGGCTGGGGCCGCGCGTCTGGGGGAGCTGATCGTTCCCGATTCGACCCTGGCGGACTGGCTGGCCGGTGACGGTGCCGCGGTCTTCGAGGGGGCCCAGGGGGTGCTCCTGGACGAGTGGGCCGGCTTCCACCCCTACACCACCTGGTCCCGCTGCACCCTGGACAACGCCCACGAGCTCCTGGCCGAGGCGGCGCCTGGCGCCGAGGTCCGCCGGATCGGCGTGCTGCGCTCCCACGCCGTGCGGCACGGTCCGGGGCCGCTGCCCACGGAGACCGCGGAGCTGCGGAGCGCCGTGCGCGAGCACAACGGCTTCGGCGAGTGGCAGGGGGCGATCCGCTACGGCTGGCTCGACGCCGTGCTGGCCCGCTACGCCCTCGACGTCGTGGGGCCCCTGGACGCCCTCGCCCTGACGCACCTGGACGCCCCCGCCCGGGCGGGCCGCTGGTGGACCTGCGGCACCTATGAGGGACCCCTGGACCGGCTGGCCGCTCCCGCGGAGCGCTCCCTCGACCGCCAAGCCCGACTAACCGGGCTCCTTTTCCGTGTCCGGCCCGTGCTCGAAGAGTGCGAGCCGGACCCCGAGGCGGTGATCCGGCGGGTGGAACAGCTCCTGGGGCACCGGATTGATCTATTCTCCAGGGGTCCCCGCGCCCTCGACGTCACCCTCGCGGCGGGGTCCGGGCCGGCGCTCCTCCCTTGAGCCCGGGGAGGAGGAATGGATCGTGCTTCCATAGCCTACCTGGAAGGCCCCGCGCGCCGCGTGGCGTAAGCGAAGATCAGGTAATTGTAAGGCATGTAAAAAATTGGGAGGGAACGCGCGATCCGGGAAACCTCTCCCGGTCCGCCGCGTTCTGAGACGACATGGACCCACTCGAGAACAACCACAAGCAGCGCAGGTTCCTCATCATCGCCATCGTCGTGGTGGTGGGGGTCCTGGTCGGGCTTTTCTTCTTTCGCCGTGGCAAGGACAAGGGCGGTGACAAGTACCGCACCGAGGCGGTGAGCCAGGGGAACATCACGGCGACCATCAACGCCACGGGGACCCTCTCCGCCGTCACCACGGTCCAGGTCGGCAGCCAGGTCTCCGGCATCATCGCCAGGCTCTACGCCGACTTCAACAGCCAGGTCAAGCAGGGGCAGCTCCTTGCCGAGCTCGACCCGACGCCGTTCCTCCAGACCGTGGAGCAGCGCCGGGCCGACGTCACCAAGGCGCAGGTCGAGGTGGCCAACACCAAGGTCACCTACGACCGCCAGAAGCGGCTGGCCGACGCCGGCCTGATCGCGCAGTCCGACCTCGACGCCGCCAAGGCGGCCTACGACGCGGCGCGCGCCGGCCTCGCCCAGTCCCAGGCGGCCCTGAAGCAGGCGCAGACCAACCTCGGCTACACCAAGATCTACTCGCCGATCGACGGCCAGGTGGTGGCCCGCCAGTACGACATCGGCCAGACCGTCGCGGCCTCGTTCTCCGCGCCCACCCTGTTCACCATCGCCAAGGACCTCACCAAGATGCAGGTGCAGGCCGACGTCGACCAGTCGGACATCGGCCAGATCAAGGTCGGCGAGCGGGTGCGCTTCAACGTCGACGCCTACCCCGACCAGACCTTCCGAGGGCAGATCTCGCAGGTGCGGCTGAACGCCACGGTCACCCAGAACGTCATCACCTATCCGGTGATCATCGAGGTGCCGAACCCCGACCTCCAGCTCCGCCCCAGCATGACGGCCAACGTCACCATCGACGTCGCCAACGTGCGCGACGTGCTGCGCGTGCCCAACGCCGCCCTGCGTTTCCGGCCCGAGACGACGGCGGCGGCCGGTGGCCAGCAGCAGGCCGGCGGCGGCCGGAGCGGTGGCTCCGGCCAGCAGCGCGCGGCCGGCGGCGAGGGGCGGACGGGGACGGGCGGTCCGGGCGGCGGCTCCGGCAACTGGCAGCGCGGCGGCGGACGCCGGCAGCAGCAGGGGCAGACCGTCTACGTGCTCAACGCGGCGGCCGAGGACAAGAAAAACGAGCTGCGCCCGGTGCAGATCCGCACCGGCATCACCGACGGCCGCTACACCCAGGTGGTGTCCGTGATCTCCGGCACGCTCAACCCCGGCGATCCGGTGGTCACGGGGACCGCCACGGTCAAGGTGGAGCAGCAGGGCACCGCCAACCGGGCGGGCGCGGGCGGACCGCCCCGCGGCTTCGGGCGGTTCTGAGGACGCCGATGGACGCTCCGGTCATCGAGATCCGCGACCTGACCAAGGTCTACCGGATGGGCGAGGTCGAGGTGCACGCCCTCAAGGGGATCAACCTGTCGGTCGAGCGCGGCGAATTCGTGGCCATCATGGGCCCCTCCGGCTCCGGCAAGTCGACGCTGATGAACATCGTCGGCTGCCTCGACCGCCCGACCGCGGGCACCTACCGGCTCGACGGCATCGACGTCTCGCGCCTCGACCGCGACCAGCGGGCCGAGATCCGCAACGCCAAGATCGGCTTCGTCTTCCAGAGCTTCAACCTGCTGGCGCGCACTCGCGCCACGGAGAACGTCGAGCTCCCCCTGCTCTACGGCAACCTGGGGCTGACCGCCCCTGAGCGCGCCCGGCGCTCCCGCGAGGCGCTCGCCCGCGTGGGGCTCGCCGGCCGCGAGGACCACTACCCCTCGCAGCTCTCCGGCGGCCAGCAGCAGCGGGTGGCCATCGCCCGCGCCCTGGTCACCGATCCGGCGATTCTGCTCGCCGACGAGCCGACCGGCAACCTCGACTCGCGCACCTCGGAGGAGGTCATCGGCATCTTCCAGGAGCTCAACGATACCGGCAAGACGGTGGTCCTGATCACCCACGAGCCGGACATCGCGGCCCACGCCAAGCGAGTCGTCTATGTGCGCGACGGCCTGATCTGGCGCGACGAGAGGATCGTCCAGCGGCGGGCGCAACCGGGCGAGCCCACCGGCGAGGAGCCGGCGATCGCCTTCCCCTTCGATATCGCGTCCCCCCTGGAGGAGGTCGTCCGATGAAAGTCTCCGCCATGCGTCTGCTGAACATCAGCAAGGTCGGCCTGATGGCGATCGCGCGCAACAAGATGCGCTCGCTGCTCACCATGCTGGGGATCATCATCGGCGTCGCCTGCGTGATCACCATGGTGGCGGTGGGCACCGGCGCCTCGAGCTCCATCCAGGAGACGATCAACTCGCTCGGCTCGAACTTCATCATGATCTTCCCCGGCGCCGCGATGTCGGGGGGGATGCGCTCCTTCACCGGCGAGTCCAAGCTGACCCCGGAGGACGCCCTGGCGATCAAGGCCGAGAGCCCGTCGGTCGCCTACGTCTCCCCCGGCGCCCGCACCAACGCCCAGATCGTGGCGGGGGAGCAGAACTGGGGGACCCAGATCTGGGGGGTCGACGTCGACTGGCCCTTCATCCGCGCCTGGAACGTGGCCGACGGCGACTTCTTCACCGACGTCGACGTGCGCTCCTCGTCCAAGGTCGCCGTCCTCGGCGCCACGGTGGCCGAGAACCTCTTCCCCAACGGCGACGCGGTGGGCTCCACCATCCGCATCAAGCACGTCCCCTTCAAGGTGGTGGGGGTGCTCGAGCGTAAGGGGGGGAACATGATGGGGCAGGACCAGGACGACCAGATCGTCGCCCCCTACACCACCGTGATGAAGCAGCTCATGGGCTCGCCGCGGATCAACATGATCTACGTCTCGGCCCGCTCCGCCGAGCAGGTCGGCCAGGCGCAGACCGAGATCGAGGCCCTGCTGCGCCAGCGCCACCGCCTGCAGGGCGCCCAGGAGAGCGACTTCAACATGCGCTCGCAGGAGGAGATCGCCTCGACCTCGGCGCAGACCTCGCGCACCCTCTCGATCCTGCTCGGCTCGGCGGCCGCCATCTCCCTGCTGGTAGGGGGAATCGGCATCATGAACATCATGCTGGTCTCGGTCACCGAGCGCACCCGCGAGATCGGCGTCCGGCTGGCGATCGGCGCCAAGGGGCGGCACGTGCTGCTGCAGTTCCTGCTGGAGGCGATCGCGCTCTCGGTGGTCGGCGGCGGCATCGGCGTGGGGCTGGGGCTCCTCATTCCCAGCTTGGTGACCCGCTTCGCGGGCATGCCCACGAAGGTGAGCTCGGGGTCCGTCCTCCTCGCCTTCGGCTTCGCCGCCGCCATCGGGGTCTTCTTCGGCTTCTACCCGGCGCGCAAGGCCTCGCGGCTCGATCCGATCGACGCGCTGCGCTACGAGTAGGGGCTTTACCGCGAGCTGCTGGCCGGCGTGAGCCCTCCTTGACAGGCCTGATGCGCCAGAGGAGGCCGGCTCGCTGCTACCAAAAGGAACCGGCTCTCGCCTGAAACAACGTACTCTCCGAGATCGGCAAGCCGGCACTTCGGCACTCGCAAGGCCACCCACGTCGAATCTCCAGCCTTGGTTGGACGATGCACCGCCTCTACCGCAAGTGAGTGATTTGAACAGTACGTTTTGGGGACTTTTTCCTTTTCTTTCCGTACGGAGCAAACGACCACCCATGAGCCGGCCTGCACACCTTCCGCCAGGTACTCAGTACCTTTCAGCGCGTACAACCACACCCCTGATCCAGGCTCGCACGGCTCCAGACTGGGCTGGCTCGCGAGGTCAGATCGTCCGATGTCATCGCCCTCCTTGCGATTCCTTAAGAGGTGTTGACCGATCAGCGACTCCTTCTTCGGCATTGTTGCCAAAAGGTGCTTCTCCGTCGGCCCTTCGATGTCTGCTTCGGTAAGCTGATGGTTTTTCGAAAGGTCACGAGTAGCCTTCCACTCCACCTTTGGCAGCGAGCTTCCGCCTTGAGACGCGAGCCACGCCGACCCTGAAACCGCGATCAGGAGCCACAGTGCAAAAAAACCAAGAGACGGCCGCTTCATTGTGGATGCTGATAAGTAATGGAACCCTCTCCCAGCTCAGCAAGCCGGGTAAGATCGCTCCAGGTTTTTCGTTCATCCGCTGTATCCGTTGGCAGCGAACAGTGCAAGGCCTTCAATAGATCAAATCTGTACAGCTCCGCCGCCGCCCGCATGGTGGCGTATAAACCCTGGGTGCTCCTCACACACATCCTGTAGGACGCGAGCGCGCTCGCCGGTCCGAGGATGGAAACCGCAAGGAACAGCCACCACTCCGAGCGACGCCATAACAAGACCGGAAGCCAGAGCGCTGTATATACGCCCCATACGACCGTTATAGTGACCCAGAAATCCAGCCTCAGCTTGGCCTCCTCGAGCCAGGCATTCATCTTCTCGTCAGCGCGCACAAATTTCTCCAGCAGCGGCCAGAAGAGCTCGATGTTCATTCCATAGCGTTGGTACATTTGATCGGCATTTGCCAATGCGTTGTTGGCCAGGTCCGTCGATTCAATCATGCCGGCACTGCTGGGGAAGTGCGTCAGCCTTTCTTCTGTGGTCTTGTTCAGATCTCCTTCTGCTCGCCCCTTGCCGTACTTGATAAGGTCTGGGAATTCGTCGTGTATCCGCTGAAGCTCGTCCACGTCTTCGGCGGTATTGGTACGAAACTCAATCCGCAGACGCTTATAGAGATCCCGCAGTTGTTCGGCGGTCAACTCGTCGCCTTTCTGTCGGGCTGTCTTGGCGGTTTTGTAGGCGGCCCTAGTGGCAGGGTCGACCGCTGCTCCGCTTGTCTGCCTTTTTCTTGCTCGGTTTCGTGCGAGGCCGAGCTTTCTGATCCACGCTTCGCCATCGCCGCGCAAATCGACAACCCGTGGACGAAGCTGGCGAAGCTTTTCCTCGAGATTCAGATAGGCGTTGATTTGAGCTTTGCGGCCAATCGTAAGCCATCTTCCTTCTAATAGGGAACGAAACGAAGAATTCATCGTCCAGAGCAGAAAGGCGAGAAAACAGACGAGAAAGAGGAGCGCTGCAAGATACACCGCCTGGCGAGCCGCCGGGATTTCGAGAAACTCCTGCAGCCAATACGGCGCCTCGGGCTCTATCGCCCACGCCAAGGGCGCAGAGAATAGGATGCCGACCAAGAGCGGGAAGAGGCCAACCAGCAGATATCCCTTACCCAGAAGGGTCTGCAGGCGGTCAAGAAGCGCACCTATGGTTTCTCCCATATCAGCCGCACTTCACGACCCAACCACATTGCGGACAGATAGGAGGGCAAACATCCGGCGGAATTGTACCGCTGTGTGGCTTTTTAGGATTCCTACAGCGCCACAGCCTTTGTTGGCTATGGATGAGTATCTCGTGCCTGCTCCCTACCCAAACCGAAAGCCTGTCCGCACCAAGGAGGTCAATGTCTTCAGCAATTCCATAGTTGGTGCCTGCAGCGTCGAGAGCTTGTTGAAGAGCGTCTAGCTGGGTTTCCGGCCCTCCACTGATCTCTGGAAGTGGATCGATGTACTCTCCCATGCCCAAGTCCGCGAGCGTCAGCGTTTCCTTCTGCCAGCCTCGCAGCACCTCCGCGTTCCGAATCAATCGGAGCTCACCGCTCGAAAAGCGAACGCCTGCGACCCGAGTGTCCATTGCGTTCATTCGGTCGATGGCTTCTTCGGGTGTCTGGTCTGCTGCCAGAAGAGGTATTTCCAGGATCAGCATAGTCCGCCCCCTTTGAAAATGCTCAGTGGATGCTCGCTGTGCCAGCCGACAATACTGAAGTAAAAATTATATTATAGCGGCGGCGAGCGGGTATGGCAAATAGAAATAGGGGCACTGCCCTATTTTGAAATCTCTCCCCCGGCCGTCTCCGCAGTGGCGCCTTCTTGTACGGGCCGCGCTTCTTGCCGGTCGCCGCGTCCCGGGAGCGCCACGAGATCTGAGACGGACGAGAGGCTTGCTTTCGCAAGGAGTTCTCGTAGTATCCTGGCGAAAAACCAGGAGGAGAGCTCATGCCGGACCGTCCGCTTCGCCGGACCCGTTTCCTGTCCATCCTCGTCCTCGCGCTGCTGGCGGCCTTCCCGGCCGCCGCGGCCGCGCAGCAGGACACGGGCACCTTCGTGGTGCTCTCCGACATTCATTTCGACCCCCTCTACGACCCCGAGCTGGTGCCCCAGCTCCAGGCGGCGGACGCCCGGCAGTGGCAGCGGATCTTCGAGTCCTCCAAGATCACCCAGCTCAGCAACTATGGCGCGGACACCAATTACCCCCTGCTCAAGTCGGCGCTCGCCTCCCTGCGCTGCCGCACCCCCGAGCCGGACTTCGTGCTGATCTCCGGCGACTTCCTGCGGCACGGCTTCCCGCAGGACCAGGCCTTCGCCCGCAAGACCCTGGAATTCCTCACGCTCCGCCTCCAGGCCACCTTCCCGGGCATCCCCGTCCTGCCGGCGCTCGGCAACAACGACTCCGCCTGCGGCGACTACGTGATGCAGCCCGGCGGCCCGTTTCTCGCCGCCCTCGCCGCGATCTGGCGCCCGCTCCTGGGTCCGGAGGCCGGCACCTTCGCCCAGAGCTTCCCGGCAGGCGGCTACTACAGCGTGCCGCACCCGACGGTGCCCAAGGTCCGGCTGGCGGTGCTGAACACGGTCCTCTTCTCGCCCAAATACCAGAATTGCGGCCAGGCTCCGGCGGACCCCGGGAAGGACGAGCTCACCTGGCTGGCGGGGGTGTTGAAACAGGCCGCCGCCAACGGCGAGAAGGTCTGGACGCTCTACCACATCCCCCAGGCGGTCGACGTCTACTCCTCGCTGAGCAAGGGCCAGCCCACGACGATGTGGAAGGACGAGTACGCCTCCGCCTTCTCCGGGATGGCGAACCTCGGGCTGGTGGCGGCCACCTTCGCGGGGCACACGCACATGGACGAGATCTTCCTCCCCGCCTCCGGCGGCTTTATCCACGTGGCTCCCGCGGTGAGCCCGCTGTTCGGCAACAACCCCGGCTATCAGGTCTTCTCCTACTCGCGGTCGACCGGGGCGCTGCTCGACTATCAGGCCTTCTTCCTCAACCTGGGGGCCGGCCAGGAGCCGGACCTGCCGTGGGCCCGCGAGTACGATTTCCAGACCGCCTACGGCCAGAGCGCCTACGACCGCAACGCGATGCAAGCCATGGCGGCGGGCATGAAGAGCGATGCCAACACCAGGAACCGCTTCCTGCTCCTGTACCCGACCACCAGCTCGCAGGGGGGCGCCGACCCCTGCCGGTGGCAGGCCTACTGGTGCGGCATCACCGGGCTCAACGCCAAGGACTTCCTGAGCTGCCTCTGCGCGCCCGGCCTCGCGCCCTGGGCGGCCGGCGGTTTGTGCCCGCCCCCGGGTTGACGTGATAATCCTCCCGGTACAGTCCTACTATCCAAGGAGGAGAGAATGTCCAGAAAGTGGATCGGGGCGTTGGTGCTGATGGCGGTTCTTCTCGGAGCTCTCGGCCTGCCCGCGCACGCGGCGGCGCCGAAGACCTATCAGGTGACCGGGCCGGTGCTCGAGCTGACCGGCGACATGATCGTGGTCAAGAAGGGGAACGACCGCTGGGAGATCGCGCGCGACGCGGCGACCAAGGTCACCGGCGACCTCAAGGTCGGCGCCACGGTCACCATCCAGTACCGGATGACCGCCACCGCCATCGACGTCAAGCCGGCGGCGGCCAAGAAGGGCGGCAAGAAGGGCTCCTGATCCCGGTTTGACGGCCCGGCTGGAGCGCGGTTAGAGTCTGTCTCGCAACCGCGCTCCCAGCCGATCATGCCCGAGCCCACCCGACCCGATCCGGTCCGCGTCGCCCGCTGGGGGCTCTTCGTCCTCACCTTCGTCAACCTGTTCAACTACCTCGACCGCAACGTGGTCGCGGCGCTGCTCGAGAGCATGAAGGCCGACCTCCATCTCACGGACGGCCAGCTCGGCTCGCTGGCGAGCGGCTTCCTCCTGGTCTACATGCTAACCTCGCCCGTCTTCGGCACGCTCGGCGACCGCGGCAGGCGGCCGCGGCTGATCGCGGCGGGGGTGGGGATCTGGAGCCTCGCCACCTGCCTCGGCGGCTTCGCGAGGGGCTTCGCGACCCTCTTCGCCGCGCGCGCCACGGTCGGCGTCGGCGAGGCCGCCTACGGCTCGGTGTCGCCGGCCCTGCTCGCCGATTACTTCCCCCTGGCCCAGCGGGGCCGGGTCCTCGCCGTCTTCTCCGCGGCCATCCCCATCGGCACGGCCGCCGGATACGTGCTGGGGGGGCAGGTCAACCACCTCTACGGCTGGCGGGCGGCGTTTTTCGTCGCCGGCCTGCCGGGCCTCCTGCTCGCCTGGCTCACCTCGCGGCTCTACGATCCGCCGCGCGGCGCCCAGGACGGCGTGGTGCCCCACGCGGTGGCGCCTCAGGGGGGGATCCGGCAGGCGGCCGCCGCCTATGGCTCGCTGCTCCGCAACAGGCCCTATACCCTGATCGTCCTCGGGTATGCCGCCTACACCTTCGCCCTCGGCGCCCTGGCCTTCTGGGTGCCGGCGTTCCTCCAGCGCGAGCGGCATCTCTCGTCCACCGACGCCACGGTGCAGTTCGGGTCGATCATCGTGGTCACGGGGTTCCTCGGCACTTTCGCCGGCGGCTGGCTCGGCGACCGCCTGCTGCGCCGCTTCCGGGAGTCCTACCTCTGGGTCTCGGGAGCCGCCACCCTCGCCGCCGTGCCGTTCGCCTGGATGGTGTTCACCGCCGAGGACCGCCGGGCCTACACGGCGGCGATGGTGATCGCCGAGCTGCTGATCTTCCTCTCGACGGGGCCGATCAACTCGGCGATCCTCAACGTGGTCGAGCCGGACCGGCGGGCGACGTCCGTGGCGCTCTCGATCCTCGCCATCCACCTGCTGGGGGACGTCCCCTCGCCGCCGCTGGTCGGCCTGATCTCGGAGCACTCCTCGCTCGGCCGCGCCCTGCTGATCCTCCCCGCCGCCTTCGGCGTCAGCGGCCTGATCTGGCTCTGGGCCGCCTGGCGGGGGGAGACCCTCACTCCCCCAACCCCCTCTCTCCCAGCCTCCCCCCCGCCCGCCGGGAGAGAGGGGGCTTAGGTCAGGAACTTCGCGATCGCGTCCGGGTGGATGTTCCAGCCCAGGAAGCCGGCGAGCCCCAGCACCACGCCGAAGCCGGCGAAGAGGACCGCCACCCCCACCAGCCACCTCTTCCGGGTCAACGCGCTCACGCCGAGCAGGGCGATGGCGATGCTGATCGCCGCCTCCGACATGTCGAACTGGTCGTCGTGCACGTTCAGGCGGTCGTAGTCCTTCCCGGCGTCCTCGGCGTCCTTCTTGATCGCCTCTTTCTCCTTGACGTACTTCGCCACGATCCCGTCATATTTCTTGATCTGCTGCGCGAGCAGCGCCGATTCCTGGGGCGAGAGGCCGGGCTGCTGCCCGCGCAGGCTGAGCTGGTCGCGCACGCTCTCGGCCAGGTTCTCCTTCATCCCCTTCGCCTGGTAGTACGACCACTGGTCGACCGCCTTGGACTGGTCCTGCGACATCGCCTGCACGATGTTGCCGTCCTTGATGTTGCACAGCGCCATGAAGGTGGCGAGCAGGGCCACCAGCAGGGCGATCACGTTGTTGAGGCGGTCGTGCGACTTTTCCGCGTTCTCGACCGCCTCGGAGATGGTCTCGTCGATCTCGCTCATGAGAGCTCTCTTTCCTCTCTGAAGTAGGGTGCCTTCAAGCTAAGCCAGCTCCCCACTCCCCGTCAACACGCTCCGGGGGGTGTCCCAATCCCCCCGCCGGCGGGCACTAGGCTTTTGAGGGAATGCCGTGATCCTGATCCTCAGCCAGTCCGCGTTGGAGCCCACGACCGAGGAGGTCATGGACTGGGTGGAGGCGCTCGGCGGCCGCTGCGCGCGCCTCAACGGCGACGACATCGAGGGGCGCTCCGAGATCCGCTGCGAGATCGTCGACGGCCGGCTCTCCCTCCGCTTCGAGAGCGGGGGGATCGAGCTGCCGCTCGACGAGGCCCGCGCCGTCTGGTTCCGGCGCTGGCTCTACGAGCGGCGCCACGAGACGGTCAACCTGCTCGCGGAGCCCGCGGCGGACAACCACACCCTCCACCACCAGCTCCGGCGCCACCTCACCCTGGAGTCCCGGCGGCTGAGCGACTTCCTCTTCGCGAGCTTCGGCCACCTCCCCTGGCTGAGCCATCCGCGGCGGTCCAACCTCAACAAGCTCGACGTGCTCCGGCGCGCCGCGCGGGAGGGGATCGCCACCCCGGCCACCCTGGTCACCACCGAGCGGGAGGCGCTGCGCCGCTTCGCCACGCGCCATGGCGGCGAGGCCATCACCAAGCCTATCGGCGAGGTCGAGGCCTTCATCGAGGGGGAGGTCTCGCACTACCTGTTCACCACCCCCCTGGGGGCGGCGGAGATCGACGACCTGCCCGCGCGCTTCGCCCCCTCGCTCTTCCAGGAGCGGGTGGAGAAGGCCTACGAGCTGAGGGTGTTCTATCTGGACGGCGAATTTTACGCCATGGCGATCTTCTCCCAGAACGATCCGCAGACCCGCGCCGACTTCCGGCAGTACAACCGGGAGCGGCCGAACCGCAACGTGCCCTACCGTCTGCGCCCCGAGCTGGCTGAGCGCCTGCGCCGGCTGATGGACGGCTTGGAGCTGGAGACGGGGTCGATCGACCTGCTCGCCACCCCCGAGGGGCGCGAGGTCTTCCTGGAGGTCAATCCGGTCGGGCAGCTCGGCATGGTGTCCCGGCCGTGCAACTACCACCTGGAGCGCAAGATCGCGGAGCACCTTCTCCGCAAGGCGGAAGACCATGAACGACGACCGTGACGACCTCTTCGCGCGGCTCTCCCCCGAGGGGCGGGAGATCGCGCCCGTGAATTACCGCTTCCTGCACCCGCGGGCGACCCGCGCCACGGTCCTGCGGCTGGTCGAGTGCCGCCCCCACCGCGCCGCCGGATATGTCTGCGGGAGCTTCCGCAAGCCGATCTCGAAGTGCCTTGGCCCGGATGATGAGACCTGACCCGCCCGCCGCTCCCGTCTTCCAGCTCTTCGCGTGCTGCATCCCCGTCCGGGGGGCGCGCCGGAGCCTCCTCTGCGACCTGCAGCGGCAGACGTTCCAATTCATCCCCAACGGCCTCTACGAGATCCTGACCGAGCACGCCGGCCGCACCGTCGACGAGATCAAGGCGGCCTACGGCCACGAATACGACGAGGAGATCGGCGAGTACTTCGACTTCCTGCTCCAGCACGAATTCGGCTTCTGGTGCGGCGACCCCGAGCGCTTCCCTCCGATCAACCTCACCTGGGAAGCGCCGGAGAGGATCACCAACGCCATCCTCGACGCCGACGCCCGCTCGGACCACGACTACGCCCGCATCCTGGCCGAGCTCGACGACCTCGGCTGCAAGGCGCTGGAGGCCCGCTGCTTCCACGGCCCCTCTCTGGCCGGGCTGAGGGCCATCCTGGAGGCGGCGCGCTACGGCCGGCTGCGCTCGATCGACCTGCTGGTGGGATTCCACCCCGAGCTCACCCCCGAGGCCCTGCTGGGCCTGGCCCGGGAGCACCAGCGGATCAGCGGCATCGTGGTCCACTCCGCCCCGGAGGCGCGCCGGCTCCCGCCCACGCCGACCGGGGTGACGGTCGAGTACCGCGTGGAGGCCGTCAGCTCCCCCTCCTGCTGCGGCCGGGTCCATCCCGGCTACTTCGCGATCGACGTCGAGACCTTCGCCGAGGCGCAGCGGCACAACACCTGCCTGAACCGCAAGATCTCGGTGGATGCCCGCGGCGAGATCCGCAACTGCCCGTCGCTGCCGCGGTCGTTCGGCAACGCGCGCGAGACCTCGCTGCACGCCGCCCTCGCCCACCGCGACTTCGCCGCCCTCTGGTCGATCAACAAGGACCAGATCGCCGTCTGCAAGGACTGCGAATTCCGCTACGTCTGCACCGACTGCCGGGCCTACATCCAGGACGAGCGGGACCTCTATTCGAAGCCCTCCAAGTGCGCCTACGACCCCTACACCGCCGAGTGGCTTTCCTCGGCGGATCGGCCGGCTCTGGCCGGCGTTCAGAAAGGAGACCCTGAATGAAGAAGATGGAGAAGCTCAGCGGTGAGCTGTTCCGTCCGCTGACCTCTGCCGAGCAGAAGCGGATCGCCGGCAGGTTCGGCGGGGGAAATTATCCCGTGACCACGACCCCCATCACGCTCTTCGAGACCTACGATCCGGCTCCCGATTCCACCCGCGACGGCGACAACGAGTAGCCGAGGCGGGCGTCCACGAAAGGAGAACCCGATGAAAAAGAAGATGGAGCGACTCAGCGACGAGCTGTTCCGGCCCCTGACCCCCGCCGAGCAGCGGCGGACCTTCGGCGGCGCCACTCAGACGGCGGTCACCGCCTACGAGACCGCCAACCCCAACCCCGACTTCGCCCGCGACGGCGACCACGAGTAGCCTCGCCAGCCAGTCAGCGGGCTTTGCAAGCGTCCTTGCAAAGCCCGCCGAGCTTTGAAAGAAAACGGCCGATTTCTTTCAAAGCTCCCGGAGAACGGAAAGTTTCCTTTCCGAGCTCGCCCGACTCGGAAAGAAAACGGCCGATTTCTTTCCGAGCCCCCTGAGAACAGAAAGACCTCTTTCCATTCTCGCCGAGCTTTGAAAGAATCCGGGCGTTTTCTTTCCAAGCTCCCGGAGAACGGCCCCATGAATCCCTCCGACTTCCGAGCCCCCGGCGCCGGCCGCGTCGTCCAGGCCCCCGGAGGGTACGCGGCGTTCATTCCCGCTCCCCTGCCTCCGGAGCTGGCATACGACTCCTCGCTGGTGCTCGCCCTGTCCCGGGCCGACGCGGCGCTCAGCGAGCTGTCCGGCCTCGGCCGGCAGCTCCCCAACCCCCATCTGCTGATCGCCCCCTACGTCCGGCGTGAGGCGGTCCTCTCCTCGCGCATCGAGGGAACCCGGGCCAGCCTCTCGGACCTGCTGCTGGACGAGGCCGAGCCGGACCGGTCCTCGGACGGAGACGTCCGGGAGGTGCGGAACTACGTCGCGGCCCTGGAGCACGGGCTGGAGCGCCTGCCCGCGCTTCCTCTCTCCCTGCGTCTCGTCCGCGAGCTCCACGAGCGGCTGATGCAAGGGGTGAGAGGAGACCGGGCCACCCCGGGCGAGCTCCGGCGTTCACAAAACTGGATCGGTCCGGCCGGCAGCACACCAGCGACCGCGCCCTACGTGCCGCCGCCCCCGGACGCCCTGATGGATTGTCTCGGCAACTGGGAGACCTTCCTCCACGACCGGGACCGCTTCCCGGACCTCATCCAGTGCGCCGTCATGCACGAGCAGTTCGAGGCCATCCACCCCTTCCTCGACGGCAACGGGCGGGTCGGACGCCTCCTGATCACGCTGTTCCTGGTGGAGCGGGGCCGCCTCTCGCAGCCGCTGCTCTACCTCTCCGACTACATCGAGGCTCACCGGCAGGAGTATTACGACCGCCTCCAGCGGGTGCGGACGGACGGGGACTGGCCCGCCTGGCTCTGCTTCTTCCTGGTGGGCGTGGAAGAGACCGCGCGCTCGGCCGTCCGCCAGGCGAGCCGGCTCATGGACATGCGGGAGATCTACCGGGGACAGTTGCGTAAGAAGCCGAACGCGCTGCGGCTTCTGGACGAGCTGTTCGTGAATCCGTACCTGACCGCCGCCCGGGCCGCTCAGGTCCTGGCCGCATCCCGCCCCACCGCCCGGCAGGCCATTGGCCTCCTTCAGGGGGAGGGCCTGCTCGAAGAGGTGACCGGCCGCTCCTGGCGGCGGATCTATCTCGCCCGCCCTATCCTGGAGGTGATCGAGGAACGGGCCTGACCTCTACATGTTGGCCAAGTAGAAGAAGTTGTTCACCGAGTGGGCGCGAGGATCACCGGCGTGATGTGATCCGCCCTCCTTTCGACGTTAGCCCTAAACCACGCGTTCCGGGTCTATCTAAATTCTAGAACGGAAGGCCCGTGATATAGATGAACGCAGAGCTTCGTTGCAAAAGGAGGGAACCATGGTTCGTCGCTCGCGAGCGCCGGTCCTCGCCGTCGCTTTGACAGGTGCCACTGCTCTCGCAGGATGCAGCTCCCATCAAAGGCTCGCCACCCAGGCGGTGGACTTCAACCGGACGGTCGAGAAGGCGCAGAACGAGATGCTCCTCCTCAACGTGATCCGGGCCAAGGACCGCCTGCCGATGTATCTGACCGGAATGTCGAGCCTCTCCGGGAACGTGCAGACCAGTCTCAGCGCCGGCCTCGGAGGCTCCTACTCGCGCGTCCTGCATCCCGCGGACAACCGGGCCGCGGATTCGCTCACCCGCACCTTGTCCCCGTCCGTGGGCGCCAGCGTGTCGGCGAACCCGACCTACAGCCTGGCCGTCCTCGACACCCAGGAGTTCATGCGCGGCTTTCTGACCCCCCTCAGCAAGAACCTCCTGGCCTACTACTGGAACCAGGGCTGGCCGCGGGAGCTCCTGATCTATCTCCTGGTCGAGAGGGTGGAGATCGCGCGAGCCGATACGGGGGAGGTCCTCGAGGTGCTGAGGAACTACCCGAGCAGCGCGGACCCCAATCTGGAGGAGATGACGCGTTTCGGGGCGGGGGTCGAGACGTTCCTGCTTCAGGACCCGCAGATCGAGCAGGTTTCCGTGCCGGAGAGCGTCGGTCCTCCGCTGCCCGCCAGCGACGTGCAGGATCTGGCGAAGCTCGTGGAAATGGCCCAACAGGGCTTGAGCCTCGTGCAGGTTTCCGGTCAGGCCACGTATCAGCTCCAGCGCCAGAGGACCGACGTCCACCTGAAGCTCAAGCCACTCCCGGAGGCCCCAAAAGAGGATGCCGCCACGCAACAGAAGTACTACCAGTCCCTGGCCGGCGCCAAGGAGCGCCTGGGGGCGATCGAGGGCACAAAAACGATCACGTTCTTCCTGCGCTCCCCGGAAGCCCTCCTCTACTACCTCGGAGAGCTGGCGCGGGTGGAGAACCGGCAGAGCTCGCCCAAGGTCCCCGAAATCTGCATCCAGGGCCGCTATCAGCCGCTCTTCGTGGCCTTCCCCAGCGGCAAGTGCCCCGACGCCGTCCTCAGCGCCGAGTCCGGGCAGGGCACCTACGCGGTTCCCGCGCTGAGCTCCGGCAAGCCTTCGGACGCCGCATGCCGGCCGGGGGCGATCCGCCTGACCGATCCACCGGTCTGTGACGCCGGCCGCTCGATGCAGGCCTTCAGCCTGCTGAACCAGGTGACGGCGCTGCAGAAATCGGCCAAGGACCTCCCCTCGACCGCGCTCGTCCGCGTCATCGAATGAGGCGCGTCTGGCACAGTCCGTGAATCTGAGAGGCGTCTGAAAGGAGGAGGACGCGATGAAGAAGAACACCCGGAAGCTCACCTTGAGCCGCGAGAGCCTCCGCCGCCTCGACGAGCAGGAGCTGCGCCGCCTGGACGGCGGAGCGGCGGGCACCAACCCGTGCCCGTACACCCTTCAGGTGCTGGCCTGCTACAGCGCCGACGTCCACACCTGCTACAGCTGCACGGTTTGACCCGGAGGACCCGATGAAGAAGAAGAACGCCAGGAAGCTCACCTTGCACCGTGAGAGCCTCCGCCTCCTGGAGGACGTGGAGACACGGGATGTGGCCGGCGCGATACCACCGCCCACCAACGAATGCGCCTACACGCTCCAGGTCGTGGCCTGCTACTCCCGGCAGGTCCCGAGCTGCGTCTGTACGGTTCAGTGAGCCGTTGGAGGTCACCATGAAGAAAGCTCCCAGGAGGCTCACTCTGAGCCGCGAAAGCCTCCGCCGTCTCGAAGACACGGAGCTGTACGGCCTGGCCGGCACTGCGGCGACCGCCCTCTGTCCGCGGACCCTCGCGGTCCGGGATTGCGTCAGCGATCAGATCCGGACCTGCGGCTGCGCCACATCGCCCTGCTGATTCGTAATTGAGGAGCGGGCGTGAGCGCCTTCCGGGCCCGCTCGCTCCTCACCCCCTCTAGCGACATCAGCAGTGCTGATCTCTGCGAGCTTACTTTCCGAGAAAGAACGAGGCAGGATATTTAGCCGGGAAACTGCGCCTCTTCATGGTGGACATCGCCACGTTACTGACGCCTACAATACAAGCTGCCAGCCAAGCACCCTTTCCAGCTCCAATCGCCGACCCACCAACAGCGAGGGCGGCAGTCTCAGTGCCTGCCCACTTCACGAGCTCGATATCAATAGTTTTCCACTCTTGTTCAGCCTCGGCAACCTTTTCGAGGAGCTCGGCTGAGAGATCATCAACATTGGTCTCCGAGAAAGCTTCATCGTCGTCCACCTTACTCCATATCCGTCGGAAGAAGCCGCGCATACCCTCAAGTCGCCCTTCCTCCCGGAGGCGAACTGCGGCTTGCATATCGACGTTATCCAAAAATTTCAGGCTCAACCCATCGAAGGCCTTAGCAAAAGATGACCAAGCTCGATTACTCGCTCCGACCGACTCGCGATCTACCTCAATCTCTTCCAACGATAGCTGAGATCGGTTATGAGGTGAGATCCTGTTTCTTCAGCGACCAGGAGTGCCATGTCGAAGTTGGTGCCGCCGCTGATGGTTAAAAGTTGCTTACCACGAGTTTGGTAGACCGATTCTGGGAAGAAAGGATGATCCAGGCGCCTGTCGTTGATCATTCTGAGAAAGCTCTGGACTTCTTCTGGGCTTGCGTTCGGGCTCCTTTCGCGGTATTTCTGTTCCAGATATGAGTCGGGTTCCCACAAGCGGTGATATTCTTCAAAGCCGGGCATGTGCTCGCGCCAATTTTCGGATTCTTTCTTGGCCAATTTCCGAAGCTCGGGATGCTCGGCTCGCTTGCGGGAAGACTCTATAGAACTCATGTCTAGGGCAACGTCATAGTCCCCAGGTGTCCTGATCATCTTAACGATACCCTGTTTAACCCAGGGTGCGAGCTCCCACCATATGCGGATTGCCGCTAGCGTAGAAGCAATATTGAGCTGGGGATTCTCGATCGGATTAAATTCCGGGCGTATAGTGTTGGGATGTTGAAATGGATCGACAATGAGAATCGTGTCGGAATAAAGGTTGTGCCGTTTTATGCCTCTGATTAAGGAGTCTGGGTTATACGTTCCAATATACAAGGCTGAGTGTTGGCCCCTTTGGGCATGGAGCACTCTGCGTAAGTCTTGCTCCGTCGGCCAGTAGCGGGCGACCGCTTCGTGTAGAGCTCTGACCGCGTTCGGGGTGACGGCCCGTTTGACATCTCTCCATTGATAGTCATCAGGCATCCTGTCAAGCTGGAGGATTGCCGCAATTGTAGCAAGGAAAACGAGGTTCTTTCCCCTTGCCTCCATGTGCAATATACCACGAGGGTCATTGTTTGCCATCAATTCAGGCCATGGGACCTTGCCGAGGCAGCAGCTCTTGTACTTCTTATTACTCCCACAGGGGCATGGATCATTGCGGCCGAGCTTACTCATACGTAGATTCTATTATATCAGAGGAATGCCTTGAAAGGTAGCGAAATCTCTCTTGGCGCAGGGTACAGCGCGTATTCCTAACAACTCCCTATTAGGATATCCGAAAAGCTACCAAGTAGTACCATGATGCAGTACGTCCTCAACGCCCTGAAGTCCGCGATCCGCATCCTCGGGGCTCACCGTCTTCGATATCGAGAAGAAGTTGGGGTACCACCGTCGCTTGCAAGGAGAATTGGACATTCGGCGCCGCCGTGCCTTTAGAACCCAGCCCAACGGGCCGGCAGGACCCCAGCCCAAGGCTGAGCCGAAAGCTGATGCCCTGGGCAAACAGGCCGCACCTCCAAGCGGCCTGAAAGGCCGCGAGAGCCCCGGGGTTGGATAGAGCCGAGCGGCGAGCAGATCTCTCGCGGCCTTCAGGCCGCTTTGGTTTGTTGTGTCTTCCCTCCCAGGGCATCGGCTCTACGGCCTCAGCCCTGGGCTGGGTTCTGCCGGCCCGTTGGGCCGAGCTTGCTAGAGATTCTTTAGATCCCAACTCTTCGCGTCAGCCGTGAATACGACACGCCAGGGGGACGGCCCGGCGTACCGTTCCCCTGGCGGACTTCGATTGTCAAAGAACCTCGCCGGACGCCTCCCGCGCGAGCGAGTGGGTGTCCGAACGTCTTTCGAGCCTTCCCGGCGCCGTTTTTTGCCTTCCCGAACGGCGTTTTTGCCACCCCGGCGGCTTTCGTGAGCTCCCCGGCGCGTTTCGAGTGCTCCCGGATGAATTTTTTGCTTTCCCGGGCCGCCGTTTTGCTTCCCGGACGGCCAATTCGGCTTCCCGAATCCCCATCGCGCGCTCCCGGCCGTTTTCCAGGCTTCCCGGCGCGCCATCTTCCGCTCCCGCGGCGCCATCTCGTCTTCCCGCGCCGTCATCCTGTCGTTGAAGGCCGCCGGGAACGGAATTGAGCCGTCATCCTGCTCTCGAAGAGGCTCATCCCGGCTCGGGAAGCCTCATCCAGCCCTTCATTCCTGTTGTGCATGGCATTGTAACCATCAGGTAGATCTCAGGTCAAGCAGGGAATCTAGATGAGAACGTCGGGAATGTTCGCATACAGCGCTTGACAATTGAAGCGGGCCAACCCTAGCATGGAGCCGCTGGAGGCCGGGTGCCTCCACGAGCTCTTTGACAAACGAAGCGAATTTTTGCCGCGGGCTCCCTCTCCGGGCCGGGGAGCCTGTGGCCCTCCTTTACGCGGAGAGGAAGAGCCCCTCGATCACCCCCTGGATCTGCATCGCCGCCTCGTAGGGATCGGCGGCGTTGCGGATCGGCCGGCCGACGACGATGTAGTCGGCGCCGTTGCGCAGCGCCTGCTCGACGGTGACCACCCGCTTCTGGTCGTCCGCCGGCCGGTTCTCGGCCGGGCGGATGCCGGGGGTGACGATCAGGGGCTTTTCGCCCAGGTGCTGGCGCAGAGCGTGCGCCTCCAGCCCGGAGGCGACCACGCCGTCGCAGCCGAGATCGACCGCTTGGCGGGCGCGGGCGAGGACCACCTCGTGGACATTGGTCTGGAGCCCCAAGTCCCGCAGATCCTCCTGGCTCAGGCTGGTCAGCACGGTGACGGCGAGAACTTGCAAATCCCCCTTCTCGCGGCAGGCGGCCTCCAGGATGGCGGCGCTGCCGGCGTGGACCGTGGTGAGGGTGATCGGCCAGTCGCGGAGCCGGCGCACGGCGGAGCGCACGGTCTCGGGGACGTCGAACAGCTTGAGATCGGCGAAGACCTTCTTCTCCCGTTTCGCCAGCCACTCGATCAGCTCGAAGTAGCCGCCGGTGCCCAGCAGCTCCAGGCCCACCTTGTAGAACTGGACCGCGTCGTCGAGGAGGTCGACCAGTCGCTTGGCCTCCTCGACGCTCGGGACGTCGAGGGCGAAGATCAGCCGCTCTTCCGGGGGGATGGTCTTGGTGGAGAGGAAGTAGGGGTCGCCGGTCTCGGGGTGCTTCGGTTCCTCGAAGGTGCTGTTGGTCATGGAGGCCCTCCGAGGAGGTTACGGTAGCACAAAAGCCCTCATCACCCCGGCCCTCTTCTCCCGTCCCCTCCCACCCTCCCGCACCGGGAGAAGAGGGAGAAAAACCAGAGCCAAGATCGAACGTCCCTTCTCCCCTCTCCCGGTGAGGGAGGGGGGAGGGGTCGGGAGAGGGGCCGGGGGTGAGGGCTCGCGGCGGCGGGAACGTTTCGTCCGCGACGCCGTCCATCGTCAAGACTTCATGACGATCCCCGCCGTATCCCGAGCAATCATGAGCTCCTCGTTCGTCGGCACCACGAACACCCGCGCCCCCTCCCCTTCCGGCGAGATCTCCTCTTCCTTTCCCTTCGCCTCCTCATTGCGTTTCGGATCGAGCCTCAGCCCGAGCCCCTCCAGGCCCCGCATCGTCCGCTCCCGCACCGCCGGGGAGTTCTCGCCGATGCCGCCCGCGAAGGCGAGGGCGTCCACGCCGCCGAGGGCCGCTGCGTAGGCGCCGATGTACTTGCGCAGCCGGTAGCAGAAGACGTCGACCGCCAGGCGCGCCCGCTCGTTCCCCTTCTCCTCCGCCTCCAGGAGGGTCCGCATGTCGTTCGAGAGCCCGGAGAGCCCGAGCAGGCCGCTGTGCTTGTTCATCAGCGCGCTCGCCTCGGCCGCGCCCAGCTCCTCGCGCCCCATGATGAACAGCAGCGCCGCCGGATCGAGATCGCCGCAACGCGTGCCCATCACCAGCCCCTCCAGCGGCGTGAAGCCCATCGAGGTGTCGACCGACTTTCCCCCGAGCACTGCGCACGCTGAGCAGCCGTTGCCCAGATGGCAGGTGATGAGCCGCAGCCCGGGATCCCCCTCGCGCCCGAGCAGCGAGGCGAGCCGCCCCGCCACGAACCGGTGCGAGGTGCCGTGGAAGCCGAACCGCCGGATGCCGAAGCGCTGGTACAGGCTGTACGGCAGTCCATAGAGATAGGCCTCCCGCGGCATGGTGTGATGGAACGCGGTGTCGAACACGGCCACCTGGGGGGCGTCCGGCAGCTCGGCCCTCGCGGCTTGATAGCCCTGGAGATTGGCGGGATTGTGGAGCGGCGCGAGCGCGATCATCGCCTCGATCCCCTCGATCACCTCGTCGTCGATGAGCACCGACGACTGGAACCGCTCGCCGCCATGGACGACCCGGTGCCCCACGGCGCCGATCTCATCCTTGTGGGGGATCACCCCGTTCTCGGGATCGGTCAGCACCGCCAGCGCCTTCTCGACCGCCTTCCGGTGCTGGAACGCCCCGATGGCGTCGCGAACCGGCTTCTTCCCCTCCGCCTCAACGTGGAGCACGGCCGTGCCGCCCGCGTCCTCCACCAGCCCCTTGGCCAGCGTCCGGTCCCGCCCCTCGCGGGCTATAGCCTCATCCGTTTCGATGAGCTGGAATTTGAGCGACGAGCTGCCGCAGTTGAGGACCAGGACCTTCATGAGGCGCCTCCCTTCCTTCAAAGGGGATGGTATACCGGGGGGGCGGCCCCCCGCCCGAACCCTCACCCCTGCCCCTCTCCCGATCCCTCCCCCCTCCCTCACCGGGAGAGGGGAAAGGCTGTGGCTATTTGGATCGCCTGAGACGCAGCCAGGGACAGGGATCTTGCGTGGATGTGACAGCGATCTTGTGCAGGACGGTCTTCAGGTCGGTGAGGACTTCTTCGTTGGTGAACCTGAGGACGATGTAGTTCTGACCTCGCAGAAAGGCATCCCGCTCCTTGTCCTTGGCGACTTGCAGCTCCATCCTATGGATTTCCCCATCGACCTCGACAATCATCCGCCGATCGCGGCAGCAGAAGTCCGCGATGAAGGGTCCGACCGGGTACTGCCGCAGGAACTTCAACCCTTGGAGCCGACGCCCCCGCAAGCTTTCCCAGAGCACCCGCTCGGCCTCCGTCGCTTCTTTCCGCAACTGTCGAGCCCTATAGTCGCCCGCCACAGCACCTCTCTCCATTAAAATTCTCCCAATCCTGTCATACTCGCCCATACTCCACCAATGACCGGATAAAAATGTCTTTCTCCCCTCTCCCGGTGAGGGAGGGGGGAGGGATCGGGAGAGGGGCCGGGGGTGAGGTTTCGGGTGGGGGGAGCAGCCACCTTTGCGGTACCATCCCCTCCAGGCACTCTTTACCCCTATGAAGCCCACCCGCTCGCCCCGCGACCTCTGGGCCACCCTGCTGCCCGCGGCGGGGGGCGCTCTAGCGCTCACCTTCGCCTGGCGAGTCCCGGCGCTGGTCGCCGGGGCGCCGATGCCGGCCTGGCTGCTGGTGATCCTCCTGATCTCCGGCATCGCCGCGGCCTGCCACCGGCCGGCGGTGGGGGTCGCCACCCTCGGGCTTGGGACCCTGGTCCTGCCGGCCGCCTTCCGGCTCTCCGGTGCGGCTCCGGCGGCGGCGATGGCGGCGGGGCTGCTGCTCGCGGTCGAGCTGGCGCTCCGCATCATCCACCGGCTGGCAGCCCTGCAACCTCCGGAACGCCGGGGGTTCCTGCCGCGCACCCTGGAGAGCTCCGGCCGGGCGGCCCTCGCCACTCTCGGCGCGGGCGGCGCGTGGATGGGCCTCGCCGGCCGCTGGAGCCCGGAGCCGGCGCTCGCCGCGGCGGCGGTGACCTATCTGCTCCTCTGGACCGGCTTGGAGATCGCCGACCGCAAGATCCGGCGCCCCGAGGCCCCGGTCCAGGTGCGGAAGATCCTCGTCCCTCTCTCCCTGGACGCCGGAGGGTGGATCGCCGGCGGCGTCATCCTCCTCGCCGGGGACCGCGCCGGCTGGCCGTTCGCCGCCTTCCTCGCGGCCTGCTTCGCGGGGCTCGCCGTCGAGACCACCCGCCACGGCATGCTCCACCGCAAGGCCCAGGATCGCGCCCGCGACCTCGAACGTCTCCGGCGCGCCAGCCGCCGCATGACCACTCCGCTGGAGGAGATGGCCAGCATCGCGGACCGCATCCACACCGAGTGCGAGAAGGTTCTGGAATCCGAAAAGGCGCCGCTCTTCTGGTTCCAGTTCGAAGCGCTGGCGCCGGGCAGCGAATTCAAGAGCTGGTGGTGGGGCCCCGACTCCGAGGTCCTGGAGGAGGGGGTGCCCGAGCCGGACCGCTACCCCCCCAAGCTGCCGGGCTTCCACCGCCGCACCCAGTGGCAGATCCTCGAGCGCCTGCTCCGCGCCCGGCCGGACGCCACCGTGCTCGCCCGCATCCGCCTCTGGTGCGATCCGCGCCGCCTCGATCCCAAGAAGGTCGAGCTGCTCGACAGCCTGCTGCCGCAGATGACCGCCTCCGTGCAGCGCTGCCTGCTCGACCGCGAGGCCCGCGAGGACCCCCTGACCGGCGTCGCCATGCGCCGGGTGCTGGAGAAGCGCCTGCACGAGGTCCACGCCCGCTGCTGCGAGACCGGAGAGGCGATGGCCGTGATCCTCTGCGACCTCGACCACTTCAAGCGCATCAACGACACCTGGGGGCACCCCGCCGGAGACGCCGCGCTGGTGACCGTCGCCGGGGTGCTCAAGGGGATGCGCCGCGCCGAGGACCTCTGCTGCCGCTATGGCGGCGAGGAATTCATCCTCCTCATGGACGCCACGGACGGCGAGGACGCCCTGGCCGCCGCCGAGCGCCTCCGGCACGCGATCGAGGCGCTCGACTTCCAGGTGGAGGGGCAGCGCGTGCCGCTCACCCTGAGCGCCGGCGTCGCCTCCTTCCCCGACCTCTACATCAAGACCGGCGCCGAGCTGATCCTCTTCGCCGACGAGGCCCTCTACGAGGCCAAGCGCCGCGGCCGCAACCGCTGCCTCCTCGACGTCGGCCAGGGTCGCTACATGGACGTCGAAGGCACCATCCTCACCACCGAAGAGGCCGCCCCCGCGGTGGAGGCGCCCCGGATCTTCGCGTAGATCCCCAAAAGACGGGGCTCCCGGGCGCGCCGCTCCCGGGAAGCCCCTTGGCCGGGCCTCTCGTTTCGATTCAGTTGTCAAAGAAACCCGTTGCGCTTCCCAAGAAGGCGCCCAGGGTAGGCCACCGGTCCGGGCCTGTCAAGAGGCCTATGCAAACAGACCCCGAGATTCCCCGTCTCCAGGAAGCACCTTCCCCACGAAACCGTTGGAGCTCTAGACATTCATGAGAGATGATGGTTACACTCTCATGCGCAATTGAATTGAAGGGTTGGATAGGCTCCTTCGAGCCGGCCCCGATCGATTTCCAAGGCTGGATGGCGGCCTTGATCCCTTGGATGGAGCTTCCGGAGCCAGGATGGCGCGCTTCGAGCGTTGGATGCCGGCGCGGGAAGACAGGATGGCGCCGCGGGAGCGCTGGATGTTGGTCCGGGAAGGCTCGAAGGCGGCCGGGGGTAGTGCTGCCATTGGGAAAGTGGCTGGCACGGGCCGTGAAAAACGCCCGACTTACGCTACCTTCTCTCCAGAGGGGAGGGATGGTCCCTCCTACCTCCAGACAGGCGGCCCGGACGGGGTGTCTCACCACCCCGCCGGACCTGACCCGAGCAAGGGAGAGAGCCCGTGCCCGAGCTAATCGAGCAGTCTACCGCGCCTGCCCCGCCCCCCGTCCCTCCTGGTGTCCCGCCGATCCCACCGGAAACGGACCTACCCGCCGTCCCCCCGGTGATCGACCCGGCCGCCTGGGAGGACTATCCCGCCTTTCGGGAGACGTTCTTGATGTACTTCACGCCCCCCGGCTACGCCGCCGCCCTCCGCACCGTGGGGGAGATGCTGCACACCATGATCCTCGAAAGCTACGACCCATGGCCCGGCTGGCCGGAGTCGAGCACCAAGACCGAGATGCGCGCCGCCTTGGCGGACCTGCGCCATCTGCAAGGCTTCCTCGCGTCGGTAGGGCGGGAGAAGGATCTCTCCAGTTTGGACCCGGAGGACGCCTACCTGTCCAACACCGCCGCCCGGCTGGCCCGCCAGATCAAGCACGCGGCGGATGGGATCGAGCGCGAGCTCGACGGTGCGCCGGGGGCGGGCCATGCGGGAGCGTAAAGAGTCGATCATCGTCCGCGCCACGGTCTGGGAGCGCCAGCTCTGGGAAGAGATCGCTCCCAGGGTGCGGCGCGATCTCCCGGCTTTCCTCACCTTCTCCGCCAACGCTATGGCTCGCTATCTCCTGGAACGCGACCATCAGCGCCGCCCGGATTACGTGCTCATCCGCCAGGAGGAGAAGCGGAAGCTCGGCGCGTTGCTCAAGGCGTCGCGGGCCGTCGTCGAGCACGTCCCCAAGGTCTACCACAGCCCGATCCATGGCCCGGTCTACCTTCAGGGTCCACTCCAGAAAGCCCTGGACGAGCTCGGCCGTTGGCTCGCGTGGCACGGGGAGGAATACCCATGCCCCTGAAGACGGCCAGCTATACCGTCCGGGCCACGACGGCGCAGGCCGCCGCCTGGAATCGGGCGGCGCAGGCCCACGGCCACGCCTCTACCGGGTCATGGATCGCGGAAGCCGTAGACCGCTATCTCGACGCCTTGAAGAAGGCCGGGCGCCCGCTCCCCCTCGCCTGGAGGCGATCCGGCCGGTTCAAGGTGCGTTTGATGGACGGCCGGGAGATCGAAGTCCCCGGCTGTACCTCCCCTCCCTTCGCCATCTACAGAGGGAGCGCCACGGGGCCGGGTCAGCGGGGCACCGGGCCGCGCGCCCTGGTCTTCCTACCGGAGGCCCGGATCATCGCCACCCTGCGCACAGAGCGGGCCTGCAAGGCGCTCGCGAGCGAGCTCTCGCGGGTCTGGGTGCGGTGGGGTGGGCAGGTCCACGCCGAAGATCCCGCGCCGCTTCTCCAGCGGTTTCAGCGGGAAGACGCGTAGAAACGGGGGCCAGCTCTCCGAGGAGCTGGCCCCTCCCATGCGCGTCGATCGATAGGCTTGGCTGCCCGGCGGACCCGGCGGTAGGCTCGGGCCTATGTCTTCCCTCACGTGGGACAAGTGTCTTCAGTATTCGCTTCCCTGTTACGCCGGCGCCGCTGGCACCTTTGCCGCTTCGTGGAATTTGCGGGAACAGCACCCCGGGAGTCCGCCCTCTATGACTTTCCAGAGCGGTGCCATGCTGACGGTGTGCGGGGCTTTTCTCATCGCCGCCCTGGTGTTTACCGGGATGGCAGTCCTCCGCCATCCGAGCCGCCAAAGGAAGCGTAAACCGCTGACCGTAGAACCGTTCACTGACCCCCTTCGCTCCGCATATTCGCCACACTTCGACAAAGGGTTGCCGGACGGCCGAAGCTTCGCCGTGTTGGCGGTTCGCAACGCCGGAGAAAGCGATCTTACGCACCTAGTTGCGCGTTGCTTTCTTGAGGCAGGGCGAGAGATCCCCTGCTTCTGGTCACTGGAGCCGGGCAAGCGATTCGTACCAGGAGGAAGCTATTCGGCCGATCTCAAGCGCGCAGATGTCCGGTTGCTGATAGTCGGGGAAGCCTTCTTCCAAGTCATGCGTTGGGCACGCCTACCGGCAGATCAGATAAATGTTTTTAATTCGCGGTCTGAGGCAACCACTGGCGGCATTTCGCTCATTATTTCAAGGGCCGGCGAGGCGTTGGATATTGGCGGAGAGATGATAATCACGGTTACATTTCAAGCGGCGGGCCTGGATCAAAGCGAGCGGTTTCGCGCAACTTTTCAGAAACGTGCAGTGGGCGGTGATCTCGGGCTGAGGCGTGAAATATGGGAGCCTTATATCATCGCTCTTTAATGGCCTGTGTCGTTGCCTGCGGCGCTGTCAGCAGATCCGCCAGACTCCACGGCTTCCGGGCAAGCCCCGCCCGGGGCGCCCTTTTCGCCCCTGCTAGAATAATGGTCCTCTACCAAAGGAGAGACCCATGCCAAAGCCCACGTTGACCGCCGGGAAGAAATCCGCCCTCAAGAAGGGTCCCAAGGTGCTGAAGCGAGCCGGCCGTAAGGCGGCGGGAACGCCGGCGATCCGTCGCGAGGTCGCCAAAGCCCTGAAGCAGCTCGGCGCCATCTCGGCGCGGCTTGAGTCGATCCGCGTCTCCCTGGAGACCATCCAAGAGAACAGCGGACCAGGGAAACCGCCCGCCAAAAAGGCGCCAACGCGAAGCAAAGCTGTAGAATCCCCTGAAGCGCGGCTAGGCTGATCCCCGAAAGCCGGTTCCCGCACCGGCCCGCCGCGCCCGTCTTCCCACCTTTGCGGGGCACCTGCGGGGGTGCGGTTCTGGCTAAGCGCAAGCGCGAGCCTCCCATTCGGTTAGAGCACATCCAAGAGGCGCTCCGGCGGGCGGGCGTCGATCAAGAGACAAGCATCAAGGTCTTAGGCACACTCCTACAGGTTCGGCACGAAGGAAAGAACGTCGGCGGGCGCCCTCTCGACCCTGACGAGGAGCGGATTGCTCGCGTCAAGGTCTTGATGGAGGCAGGGGTGAAGCGCTGGAGGGCGGCGGGAATCGTCACTTCGGACCTACCCGAGCCCGCTAGAAGCGCAGCCCGAAAGAGGATCAACCGGAAGGCCAAACCGCAGGACTGAGAAATTTCTCAAAACCATCGGCTAGGTTTTGAGAAATTCCCGCCGGGTTTCAGGAAACTGGACTCGGCGAATTAAAGGATTGCGCCCCTGGTCGGGTGCGCCCTACCCTCAAAAAGTCGAAAGGCCCCGGAGTCACGATCCGGAGCCTCTCAGAGAACCCGCGACGCGAAGGGTCGGGGCTCAACAGGGGAAGTGTACCTCCCGCCCTCCCGCGCCGCAAGCCTCGAAAGGAGGCCCGACATGCGGCACCCCATCGCTCCCGGCCATCCCATCCTCCCCATCGGACCGTTCCGTTGGCTGCTCGGGCTGCTCTTCCAGGGCCTTCCCCGGCTGCTTATACCACCAAAGAAAAACACCCCTAACCTATTGATTTTTCTCCTACTTACGGTATACTCAGGGCATGTAAACAAGGCAAAAAATAACGGCCCCGGAAGCTGCGCTAACAGCCGCCGGGGCCACGATCCGCCAGCCGAAGCCGGACGGGCCGCACAACCCAAGTATACGGCAAGGCTGGCGCTCAAGGGAGAGCGCGAATGTCCTGCCCGAGTTGCCAGAGCGAAAATTCCAAGAAGCACGGCCACACCTCAGACGGACGCCCCCGGCTCCGCTGCCGCGACTGCCGCCGCGTCTGGGTGGAGACGAAGCTCCCGAAACCCGCCCGCCGTCCCCGGCGCATCCCGGAGGACCGGGCCGCGATGATCCTGGGGATGCTCTGCGAGGGAAGCAGCATTCGGGCGATCCAGCGGCTCGTGGGCGTCGAGCAGCGGACCATCCTCCGACTGCTGGTCGATTTCGGTGCCGGGTGCGAGCGGCTCCTGGAGGAGAAGATCCAGGGGGTCCCCGTCAAGGATGTCGAGGCGGACGAGCTCTGGACCTACATTCGGTGCAAGCAGGGGACCCGGGAGCGGAAGAAGATCAGCGACCCCGACGCGGGGGACGCTTATTGCTTTCTTGGGATCGAGACGAACAGCAAGCTGGTGTTGGCGTGGCATCTCGGGCGCCGCAACAAGTGGGACGCCTTCGATTTCCTGGAGAAGCTCGGCCGGGCCACGACGGGCCGCTTCCAATTCACGACGGACGGCTTCAACGCATACGAGGGCGCGACGGACTACCACCTCGGGGCGCGGGTGGACTATGCGCAGGTGGTGAAGCAATTCGGTAGCGTCGGCGGGGAAGAGGCGCGGCGGTACGCTCCGCCGCGCCTGATAGGACAGGAGAAGACGGTCATCTACGGGGAGCCGGACGAGGGCCGGATCTCAACTTCCCGCGTCGAGCGCATGAACTGGACGATCCGCACCGGCCTCCGGCGATTCGTTCGGTTGTCCAATGGTTTCAGCCGAAAGAAAGAGAACCTGCGCGCCGCCATCGGTCTATTTGTGGCATATTACAATTTCGTGAAGTTCCATAAGACGGTGCGCATGCCCCCGGCCATGGCGGCGAGGATCATCAGCAAGCCGTGGACGCTGGCCGATCTCCTCCGGGAGGCCGATCAGCGGATTGACCGGGGGGAGCGGGAGACGCTGGCGGCGTAACTTCCAGCAGGGGGCCGGTGCCGCGAGGGACCGGCCTTAATACATCTTCCATGGTATCCTATGTGCTTGGGAGAAAAAGGATATGACAAGCGCCGATGATGAACTTGCCGCGCTGCTGACCGAAGTAGGGGAGGTCTTTGACGCAGACCTTCATACGAAAAGAGAAGTCGCGAAGCGAGAGGAGGAGGGCCGCCAAGCGTTTCTTCTCGCGTTCAACGCTTTCGAAAAGACCTCCATTCTTCCTGTATTCGAGATGGTCGCAGACCGTTCCACGACAGCATTTCGCTTAAGAGTCACGCCGGGGCGAGGCAATGGCGTCACCGAACTAGTAGTGACGGCTGTTCGCGGACTAAAGGAATCCGAATCAATCACCGCGAGACTGCGCTACCGCGTCAATCTTTCTTTGGAAACGGTGTCCCTGGAGGCACAGTTTTGCGAAGGTGGGCTCATTGACCATGCAGACGTGCCACCCGAAGAGCGTAGCATTGACGGGGTTAAGAAGCGCCTCGCCGCGTTCATTAAACGATTCAAGAGCGAGGCCTAAGCGCGGAAGCTACGCAAGTCCCGCTGTCCACCGCAGCCCACGGCCGGCGGCGTAACTTTCCCAATGGCAGCACTACCCGGCCGGGATCGCAAGATGGCGGCGCGGGAAGACGAGATGGCCGTCCGGGAACGTAAGACGAGCGCTCGGGAAGCTTCGAACGCCGCCGGGAAAGCAAAATGGCCGTCCGGGAGAGCAAAAAACGCGGCGGGGAACGCTGGAAGCCCGCCGGGATGGCGAAAACGAGCGCCGGGACAGGAAGAACGGCGCGGCTCTTTGACAAACGACGTACCGGCAGGGAGCGGAAACGGGGGCCGCTCCCTCCGGCCCTCCTTTGCCCTCTGAACGTTTGCTATCCTAGCCCGACTTGGAAGCAGCTGATTTCTTTCCTACAGAAGACCCTGAGGTCGGCGGCGGCCCGTCCCGGACAGCCACGCCGGCAGGAGAGCGCGCCCATGGCCAAAACGAAGCCCCTGAAGTCCCCCAAGTCGCAGCCGCTGATGCTGGACGACCGGGATCACCGGTTCGCCGCGGAAGAGAACCCCTTCGAGGCGATGATGTCCCGCTTCGACGACGCCGCCCGGCGGCTCAACCTCGAGCCGGGGCTCTACAAAGTGCTCCGGGAGCCGGAGAAGCAGATCATCGTGTCGGTGCCGATCCAACTCGACAACGGCGATATCGAGGTGTTTACCGGCTTCCGCGTCCTGCACAACCGGTCGCGCGGGCCGGCCAAGGGGGGCCTCCGCTTCGACCTGGCGGTCTCGCTCGACGAGGTCAAGGCACTCGCGGCGTGGATGACCTGGAAGTGCGCCGTGGTGAACCTGCCGTTCGGCGGCGGCAAGGGGGGCGTGATCTGCGATCCCTCCTCCATGTCGGACCGCGAGATCGAGCGCATGACCCGCCGCTACACCTCCGCGATCATCGAGACCCTCGGTCCCGAATCGGACGTGCCCGCCCCCGACGTCAACACCAACGAGCGCGTCATGGCGTGGATCATGGACACCTACTCCATGCACAAGCGGCACACCGTGACCGGGGTGGTGACCGGCAAGCCGGTCGCGCTGGGCGGCTCGCTCGGCCGCAAGGACGCCACCGGCCGCGGCTGCCTCGTGGTCACCCTCTGCGCGCTGGCCAAGAAGGAGATGCGGGCCGAGGGGGCGACCGTGGCGGTGCAGGGGTTCGGCAACGTCGGCTCCACGGCGGCGCGGCTGATGGCCGAGGCGGGGATGAGGATCATCGCGGTGAGCGACAAGAGCGGCGGCGTCTACAACCCCAAGGGTCTCGACATCGCCGACTGCCTCCAGTGGACCGGCGAGGGGAAGCTCCTCAACAAGTACAAGAAGGGCGAGCACGTCACCAACGAGGAGCTGCTCACGCTGAAGTGCGACGTGCTGGTCCCGGCCGCGCTGGAGAACGTGATCACCAGCAAGAACGCCGACCAGATCCAGGCGAAGATCATCTGCGAGGGCGCCAACGGCCCGACCACCGCGCGCGCGGACGCCATCCTCGACAAGAAGGGGGTCTATGTCATTCCCGACATCCTGGCCAACGCCGGCGGCGTGACGGTCTCCTACTTCGAATGGGTGCAGGACCGCGGCGGCTACTTCTGGGACGAGAAGACGGTCAACGAGCGGCTCGAAAAGATCATGAAGGATTCTTTCAATGAGGTTTCCGAGATGTCCGACCAGCACAACGTGAGCCTGCGCATCGGCGCCTACATGCTGGCGATCTCGCGGGTGGCGGCGATGCACCGGATGCGGGGGCTGTACGCGTGAGGGGTCCTCTACGAGCAGAGTCTTGAGGGACGAGGCGGCGGGGACCGGCTCCGCCGCCTTGACCGCGACACCCCGCCGGGCCGGCTCTGGCCTTTGTGGGCCCACCCACATAGCAAATAACTAAACATCTGGTATCATAAGGCATCTTGTAAAAGATCCTTGGGGTCGGCTGCATCCTGTGTGGCCGATTCTGCGAGAGTCGGGTGGGGAGCTCGTTCGGATTCTGGAGAACGCCATGAAGAGATTTCCTGCCTTTACGAAAAAATTTTCCGATCTTCTGCCCTGGGCGCAAAAGAAAGCCCGTAAGCTGTTCCTGCGGACCGCCGTCACGGGAATGGGAGCGCTCGCGATCGGCCCAAGCCTTCCCGCGGCTGGCGCGACGCCCACAACGTCCGCGACATCCTCTTCGACAGCCGTAGCGATCCTGGACCGGGACAAGCGGTCCTCCGTCCGCAAGCTCATGCTGCAAGTCGGCCACAGAGCGGGTGCGGTCCTATTTGCCTCTCACGGATCCCACAGCTCTCATAGCTCCCACAGCTCGCATAGCTCCCACGCGTCCCACTACTCCTCGAGCACAGGAACAGCTCCCACATACAACCCGCCTCCCAACACTCCGGGGACTGCCGAGCCTTCGGATTCCAGCCGGACGCCGAGGGCCGAGGGACTTACGGTATCTCGCGATCAAAGAGGGTTGATGTCCGAAGACCAGGCTCAACGTGTCGTTGTCAAAATCACCAACATCGACTTCAAGCCTGGATTCAAGACCTCCTCGTTGAGCGGGAAGCGCAGCACCGGCAGCGGAGAGATGAAGTTCCTTCTGCGTCCCGATACGAGATTTCACAGGATCAGCCCGGTGGAAACGACCGAGACATTGGGAGACATCGTCAGACGGACTTCCTCACTGCCGTTCCGGATTGATGAAGAGGTCCTTATAGCGTGGAAGGTCGATCCGTCGACCTCACAAATCACCGCCGTGACAGTAACGGCGCTCGAATAAGCCATGGACGGCATACGCACAGCGAAGACAGAGCCCCAAGCGGTGGCTTTGGGTCAGGTGCTCCTGGCGATCGAAGTCGACCTCTCGCTCTACAGCCTCCAGGCTGTCTTTCGGGCTTGCTACAAATTCACCAGCCATTGCTATCTGTTCCTTTCTCATGCCGAGGATCCGGGTTGGCTTGCGGTCACACTCCTCGCCAAGGATGGGATGCAGGCTTCATGTAGCCTGGCAGGGGAGCTCTACAACGATTTGCTCGACCAGCAGATTCGGGAAACGCTGAGCCTCGAGATGGGACCGATCCGCGAGATCATCGTCGCCCAAGCTTTCGCGGAAGGAAACCTACTGGATTCGATGCGTGATGAAGGAAATTACCAGGAAGATCCTCTGGGCATTGGCGAGCGTTGATACAGGCGAAATCAGCGGCTTGCCGCTCGATCCTGGCCTTTATCCGCAGAGCAGCTTGCAGGCAGCGATCGAGGCGTTTCGGCCCTATTGCACCGTCCGCCAGCACTCTCCCGCAAGGGAGATCTCCGTACAGGTGAAAGCCGAGCATCGGACAGAGAGCCGCCAAATCCTTGGTGCCTTCCTGAATTTCCTCCTGTGTGACGCCCTCTCCAGGCGATCCGAACCGGCATAAGAGCATGTCCAACCCGTCTATTTTCTCCCCGCTGGAACGGTATACACCGAGCGAAGCCGGCTACCGGTTGCTCCCCTTTCGCTTCATGCGGTGGACAAAAGGGGAGGTGCTCCTCGTCAACGAGGTGGGCGAGCACATCTTCGTAGAAAGCGACTGCTTTAGGGACCTCGCCACCCATAGGCTTCCATCCCATCACCCGATGTACTCGGACCTGAAAGCAAGGCACTTTCTTCTTGACGGCTGCTCGAATATTCCTATCGACCTGCTCGCCACCAAGTACCGCACGAAGAAGAGCTTCCTCGATGGCTTCACGAAGCTCCACATGTTCGTCGTCACTCTACGATGCGACCATTCGTGCCATTACTGCCAAGTCTCGCGGGTCAGCACGAGCAGGACCCGGTACGACATGTCGCTGGAGACGGCCCAAAGGGCTGTTGACCTGATGTTCCAGTCCCCCTCTCCAGTCCTGAAGATCGAATTTCAGGGAGGAGAGCCGCTGCTGAGCTTCGACGTGATCCGATTCATCGTCGAATACAGCCACAAACGGAACCAGACCGAAGGGCGAGAGCTCGAGCTCGTGGTTACGACCAATCTCGTGCCGATCACGGGCGAGATTTTGGGCTTCTTCAAGGAGCACCGCATCCTGGTCTCGACCTCACTTGACGGCCCGGGCTTCGTCCACAACGCAAACCGACCGCGTAAAGGGAACGACAGCTACGAAGTCACGATTCGGAGCCTGGGAAGGGTCCGACAGGCCCTGGGACATGATCGTGTCTCTGCCACCATGACGACGACAAAGCTCAGCCTGGCGTACCCGGAAGAGATCGTCGACGAGTATGTCCATCAAGGATTCTCAGCCATATTCCTGCGCTCGATCAGCCCTTACGGGTTCGCCTCCCGGACGGGAGAGGCCGCCCGCTATGAGATGGCCGAATTCCTGACCTTCTACAAAAGGGCTCTCGACCACATCATCAAGATCAACCGAGCCGGGATCGATTTCACCGAAATTTACGCCCAGATCCTTTTAAGAAAGGTCCTCACTCCCTTCGCCACCAGTTACGTTGATCTCCAGTCTCCTGCGGGAGCCGGGCTCGGCGCCGTCGCCTACAATTACAATGGCGATGTCTATGCTTCCGACGAGTCTCGCATGCTGTCGGAGATGGGGGATGAGAGCTTCCGGTTGGGCAATGTCCATACTGATAGCTATGCCGAGATCTTCGGAGGTGACACGCTGCGGAACCTTGCAGCTACCTCAATCCTAGAAACTCTTCCTGGGTGCACCGACTGCGCATTCCTCCCCTACTGCGGGGCGGATCCAGTCTTCCATCACCGTACGCAGGGTGACGTGATGGGGCACAGACCCACGAGCGCGTTCTGCCTCAAGAACATGTCCATCCTGCGGCATCTCTTTGATCTTCTGCGGGGTGGGGATCCTTTCATCCGTAATCTCTTTACCCGCTGGGCTACGGGAGTCCGCCTGGAGGCAATCTCGTGAGCCTGACCCTGAGCGTCTACGGCAAGCCGCTATCCAGTCTGAGTCACACCGTAATCGGGCGGGTAACGTCCTCGATGAAAGAGGGGACCGTTCGCAAGGATTACGTTCTCCTCGCCAGAGATCTTGAGACGCTCTCGGATATCCGGGACTATGTGGGTGTTCTGACCACGCATACCGTCCAGCCTGAGGGTCCTTGGGCCACATCGGTCGTTCACAGCATCCCCTCACTCGACCACCTCGACGACGGAGACGTTGTGGTGCTGAGCCCGAATGGACACGTAAGGACTCTGTACCGTATCCATTCGCCGCACAACAGCATCTTTACGACGGACCGTTGCAATAGCTTCTGCCTCATGTGCTCACAGCCTCCCAAACCCGTGGACGACAGGCACCGTATCGCCGAGCACTTGCGGCTGATCGAGCTGATCGATCCGTCCACCGCGGAGCTTGGCATCACCGGCGGGGAGCCAACTCTCCTGAAAGATGACCTGTTGCTCCTCATCAAGCGCTGCCGCGATCTCCTGCCGGAAACCGCTCTTCACGTGCTTTCCAACGGGAGGCTCTTCTATTACGGCTCCTTCGCACGAAAACTGGCCGCGATCGAGCACCCGGACCTGATGATCGGCGTACCTCTGTACTCCGACATTGATTCCGCGCACGATCATGTCGTCCAATCGGCAGGCGCGTTCAACCAGACCCTGATCGGGCTGCAAAACCTCGGCCGCTATGGCGTACCCGTCGAGATTCGGGTCGTCATCCACCGGCTCACCTATGAACGTTTATCACGGCTCGCGGAATTTATTTATCGAAATCTTCCCTTCGCGTCCCACGTCACCTTGATGGGACTCGAGATGACAGGCTTCACTATTCCGAACCTCAAGGAGCTGTGGATCGATCCAGTCGACTATGGTCGGGAGCTCGTGGAAGCGGTCCGGTTTCTGTCGCAGCACGGCATGAGGGTCTCTGTCTACAACCATCAGCTCTGCGTCATTCCCCAAGAGATCTGGAGCTACTGCCGGAAGTCGATCTCGGACTGGAAGAACGAGTACCTCCCCGTCTGCGGTGAATGCGGGGTGCGAAGCCGATGTGGCGGCTTCTTCTCCTCAGCCCTCCGGCGCGGCTACAGTGCCCATATCCATCCCGTCCACGAGGCGGACGCCTGCCTGCCGTCTTGACGCCATTACAGAACTGCTATACCTTCTGAGGAGAAAGGTTCCCGCTTTCCGACAAGAGCCCATGGGGCTCTTCCTGCAAAGGATAGGTAAGCGGGTCGTGTTTAGATGTCGGCCAGGATTCCCCAGAGTGAGTGAGCCGCCTTCTGAGCCATCGTTAACTTTGGAAGAGCTGGTCGCCCAGATCACGGACGAGAACCGGCATGAGGAGATCGCCTGGGGCCCTCCGATGAGGCGCGAGATTCTGGATTCGGGTCCTCGCACTAGAAGCTCTGAGATAGGGGCTGCTAAGATGAACGCCATGAAAGCCATGACGTGCAGAATCGTAGACGGGCGGGTCGAGGTTCCGGCGGAGCTCGCCGCGGAAGGATCTCAGGTGGTGGTCCTGGTGCCGGCGGGCGGCGAGCCTGTCCGCCTTTCTCCTGAAGAAGAGCAGTATCTGTTCGAGTCCATGGAGGAGATCCGCCGCGGTGAATTCGTCGACGGAAGAGATCTCCTGAACGAGCTCCGCTCCCGGCACCTTTGAGCTACAAGATCCGGGTTTCTCGACGCGCGGCGGCCCAGATCCGAGCCGCGGAGATTTGGTGGTCAGAGAACCGCTCAAAAGCTCCGGAAGCCTTTGCCGATGAGATCGACAGGGGCTTCGATCTCATCCGCGGATTCCCATCTGCCGGTGAGCCTGTCTTCCACCCTCGTCTTCCCGGACTGCGACGGATTCTCCTGGGTCGCATCCGTTACTACCTCTATTACGACACCTGGCAAGATTCGAGGACGGTTGAGATCCTGGCGATCTGGCATACGAGCCGGGACGGCTTACCCACTTTCTAGCCTTACGGCGGCGGCGGCTCCTCCGGGGGCTTCGGAGCCTCCGGCGGCGCCCCATCCCCCGGCGCCCCCTCGGGCTTCTCCGCCCCTTCGTCCTCTTGGAAGAGGTCCCCAAACTTGCGCTTGAGCCAGTCCCCCAGGCGCTGGCCGAAGGCCTGCTGGGTCTCCTCGAAGCGTGGCTCGTGATTCAGGTTGCAGACCTGGGTGGGCTTCTGGCCGGGGAGGAAGACCTCGTCGATCCGCGAGGGGCAGATCGGACGGGCGAGCAGGCCGCTGTCCCGGCAGATCACGGCGTGCTCCAGGCCCGGCGGCTCGGGGAACTTCTCCCTTTCGGCGGCCCCCAGCGCGCCCTCCATGTAGCGGCCCCAGATCGGCAGCGCCGCGCGCGCGCCGGAGAGGGTGGTGGAGCCGGGGTTGTCCCGCCCCACCCAGACGACCGTCACGCGGTCGGGACGGTAGCCGGCGAACCAACTGTCGCGCGCCTCGTTGGTCGTCCCCGTCTTGCCCGCCAGCGGGCCGGGGATGCCGTAGCGCCGCACCCCGCGGGCGGTCCCGCGCTCGACCACCCCCTCCAGGACCGTGGTGGTGATGTAGGCGACCTTGGGATCGAGCACCCGCTCCGGCGCCTTGGCCTTAAGCTCCGCGACCGGCTTGCCGTCCGGCGCCAGCACGCCGGCCAGCCCGTGCAGCGCCGGCCGTACGCCGCCGCTCGCCAGGGTCGAGTAGACCACCGCCACCTCGCGCGGGGTCACCGCGGAGGCGCCCAGGGCCAGCGCGGGGACGGGGTCGAGCTCGGCGTCGATCCCCAGCCGGTGGGCGGTCGCCGCGACCTTGTCGAGCCCCACGGCCATGCCGAGCCGGATCAGCGGCACGTTGCGGCTCCCCTCCAGGGCGGCGCGGGCCGTGATGTCGCCGTGGAACTCGCCGTCGGCGTTCTTCGGCGTCCAGAGGTTACCGCCGGCCCGCAGGGTGAGCGGCTCGTCCTTGAGGATCGAGGCCGGCGAGAATTTGCCACTCTCCAGGGCGGCCACGAAGACGATCGGCTTGAAGCAGCTCCCGGCCTGGCGGCGCGCCTGGGAGACGCGGTCGAACTCGCTGGTGGCGAAATTCCGGCCGCCGACGTAGGCGAGGATGGTCCCGGTCCGCGGATCGACCGAGATCAGCGCCGCCTCCAGCGGATCGTCGCCGCGCCGCCCCTGGCGGTCCAGGTTGCGCAGGGTGTCGGTCACCGCCTGGCGGGCGAGCGCCTGGTCCCGCAGGCGCAGGGTCGAGAAGAGCTGATAGCCGCGGTTGCCGAGCCGGCGCAGGCCGAAGCGCTCGCGGGCCTCGGTCGCCATGGCGTCCGCGAAGTGCGGGGCTGGGCGGTCCCCCAGGCGGATCGGCGCGGTCTCGACCGGCGCGGCCAGGGCGCTCTGCAAGGTGGCGGCGTCGATCCAGTCGAGCTCGGCCATGCGGCGGAGCACCTCGTCGCGGCGCTGGCGGGCGTGGTCCGGGTGGACCACGGGGGAGTAGAAGCCGGGGGACTTGATCATGCCGGCGATCGTGGCGGCCTCGGGCAGGGTCAGCTCGGAGGCGTCTTTTCCGAAGTAGGCCCGCGCCGCCGTGCCCAGCCCGTAATACTGGATGCCGCCGCCGGTGCCGCCGAGGTAGATGCCGTTGAGATAGCCCTGGAGGATGCTCTGCTTGCTGTGCTGGACCTCCACGGCCACGGCGATGAACGCTTCGCGGATCTTGCGGAAGACGCTGCGCTCGGAGGTGAGGAAGACGTTTTTCACGAGCTGCTGGGTGAGGGTGCTCCCCCCCTGCTTCACCTCGCCCCGCCGCAGGTTGACGAACAGGGCGCGCAGGATGCCGGTGGGGGAGACGCCGGGGTGCCAGTAGAAGGAGTCGTCCTCGGCGGCGAGCACGGCCCGCGCGACGTGCTGGGGCAGGTCCGGGACCCGCACCGGCCACTTCTCCCGCCCCTCGTCACCGTAGTAGGTGGCGAGGACGGGCGCCTCCAGCTCGGTCCGCTCGACCGGCCGGCCGCCGTCGCGGATCTCGATGATCTTCCCCTTCTTGAATTGCACCAGCAGCAGATCGCCCGCGATCCACCCGCGCGGCGTCATGTGGCGGCGGAGGTGGACGGCCAGGGCATCGTCCCCCTCCCGGAACCGGCCGGCGGGAAGAGCTTCGCCGTCATAAGGCCCATAGCTCAGCGCCTGGAGCTCGGCCGCGAGGTCGGACGGCTCGATCTTCTCCCCGACGCGGATCTCGGCCGCCTCACCGTACAGGCGCGACGGCGAGCTCTCGGGCCCGGCGCCGATGTCGCCGAAGGTCCTCAGATAAGGGAAGAGGAGCCAGACGACCACGCCCATCAAGAGGACGCAGAGGCCGGCGAGGCCGATCAGGGTCCGGCGGAGCCGCGGGTGGGTCCGAAGCAGGCGGCGGATGGCCGCGAGGCGGGGAATCCGGAAACGGAATGGCATGGCGGTGTGCGAATGATGCCACAGACGGCCCGGGCATCAATGCCCTCCGGGGCGTCCTACCCTCCGAGGCCTCACCCCCTGGCCCCCTCTCCACAGACTGCGTGGAGAGGGGGAAACGTGCCGAATCAGGAAGATTTCGCTCTTCGGGCCCTCCCTCTCCACGCAGTCTGTGGAGAGGGACCGAGGGTGAGGCTTCGGAGGGCAGGAGCGACCGAGGGCAACGAGGCCGGGACCGGCTTCCTCACGGCAGCGGCAACAGCGGCGACCACGTCCATTCCGGCCGCTCCTCTCCGACCGGGGCCATCTCCATCCGCTCGTCCATGCGGTCGAGCGGCTCGTCGGCCCGGCGCAGGCTCGCGTATTCGGCGCGGTTGTCGCGCGCGGCCTCGGCGAGCCAGGACGGCCGGTGGGGGGAGGCGAGGTGCTCGGCCAGCTCCAGGGGGAGGAAGAAGGCGTCCTCGGGATCCTCGAGCAGGCGGCTCTCGGCGGCGGCGCGGGCGAGCGCCCGGTAGACCGGCGCGAGCTGGGTGAGGGCGGCGCGGTAGGCCTCGCGGAACCGCCCGCGGTGGCGGTCGCGCCCGGGGACGGGATGTGGCGCCAGGGCGTGGCGCGCGCCAGCGGCGAGCTCCGGCTCCTCGGACCAGGCGGGGGCGATCGGATCGGGAAGGCCGAAACGGCGGAGGTCCCCCCGGCCGCGGGTGCGCAGGGCCCACGCCGACTCGCTCAGCACGGGCCAGGCCTCCTCCCCTCCGGCCCGCAGCGCCCGGCGGTCGATGGCGGCGATGAGATCGGCGAGCACGGCGTCGTTGAGGACGGCGAGCGAGCGGGAGAAGCGGTCGCGGAAGAGGCGCCAGAGATCCTCCGGCGTCTCGTCCCCCCGCAGCTCGATCGGACGGCGCCCGGGGAGGCGGAAGGGGGTGAGCCGGACGCGATGGAAGGAGAGGGCGGCTTCGAGCGCGCGAGGGACCGCCGGCCGCGAGCCGACGCCTCCCGGCTCCAGCAGCGCGGCCACCACCTCGGGGCCTCCCGGCACGGGGGTGAGCAGCGGACGGAGGGCCCGGGCGTCCAGATAGAGCCGCAGCCGGACCACCTCCACCGGCGCGCCCTCCGGCGCCGGCAGCCCCAGGTGATAGAGGGAGTACCGGAGGCCGGACTCGACGGCCTGGCGCAGGAGGCTCAATCCCAGATGGGAGAGCGGGGGGAGGGGGCCGGGCGTCAGCAGGGTGCGGCTGAAGACGGGTCGCGGCTCGGGGGCGTGGGACTCGGGGGAGAAATCGCGGGCCCTCATGGGTTTACGGTACCACGGCCGGTGGATTTGACTCCCCGGCCGGGCTGCCTTACACTGTGCCGCCTGCGCGTTTCCGTCGGGGCGTAGCGCAGCCTGGTAGCGCACCTGCCTTGGGCGCAGGGGGTCCCCAGTTCAAATCTGGGCGCCCCGATACCGACGCGCCCCGGAAGGTGAAGGCCAGACGCGCAGCAACGGCTGCCTGTAGCTCAGTTGGATAGAGCGGCGGCCTTCTAAGCCGCGGGTCGGGGGTTCGAATCCCTCCAGGCAGGCCACCGGTTCTCTTTCAGATCTCCGCGCATTTCCTAAGCGCGCCCTTAGCTCAGCTGGATAGAGCGGCAGCCTCCGAAGCTGTAGGTCAGAGGTTCGAATCCTCTAGGGCGCACCATCTAAGCATCCTAAAATCAATTGTTTGCGGCGAGTGCCTGAATCAGGCCCCAGAGTACCCTTTTGCAAAAGGACCACTGGAGGACCACTGGCGCACGTAGTACCATGAGTGCTTGACAGCCCCCTTCCCCGGCCGGGAGGATAGCCTGCAGCAGGAGGATCCGCCATGTGCCACCGCGCAACCCTGCATCGACTCGTCGACTCCCTTCCCGAGGAGGATCTGGCGACTGCGGGCCGGCTGCTCGTTGGCTTGGCTGCGACCGCTGACGCCGTCGAGCGTGCCTTGCTCTTGGCGCCACCCGACGACGAGCCCGACACGGACGACGATGACGGCGGCGTAACCGAGGCGCGTCGGGAGCTCGCCCGCGGTGAAGGGATTTCCACTGAGGAGCTCGAGCGGGAGCTTGGTCTCGGGTGAGCCGTGAGATCCGCTGGCTACCGGGCCCTGGCTCCCAAGTTCATTGCTAAATAAAAGGGCGACCCCAGCCAGAATCCTCACCGTCGAAACGCCCTCTCCTCCCCTTGCTCGTAGTGCTCGTAAGCCGTCTTGAGCCCTTGGAGGACCTCGGCGGTCGTCTCGAAGAGGACCTGTGCCCTGGGCTCATCGATTTTGGAGATGTCTTCGCGCAGATGGTGGATCAGATCGCCGAGCATCCCTTTGATGTTCGCGGTATGGTGCCGGGGATCGGTCTCGGTCTGTAGCGCCGACTGGGCCATGTCCGTTCCTCCCGCTCGCGAGCGCTCCATTGCGCCCGAAATCTTGGACGTGCAAAGGCCCCGCCAAGATGAAGACCGGCGCGGCTCCTCCGGCGACCCTAGAATGGCAGCCATGGAACCCCCAGGAAACCGCTCCGGCGATCCGGTCGAGCAGGACATGGCCGCCAAATACGCGCGGCTCGCGCCGGAGTACGATGCCCGGTGGTCTTTCTACGTTGAGGCGACCACGCGTGAGACGCTGGCCCGCTTGCGCCCGCGGCCCACGGACCGGGTTCTGGACGTCGGGTGCGGCACGGGTGCCCTGTTGGGGCGGCTGGCGGAGACGCATCCAGCCGCTCTGCTCTCGGGGGTCGATCCGGTACCTGAGATGCTGGCGGTGGCGCGGCGGAGGGTGCCGGCGGAGGTCGAACTCCGGGAGGGGTGGGCGGAGCGGCTCCCCTTCGCGGAGGAGCGGTTCGACGTCGTGGTCTCCTGCAATATGTTTCATTACATCCAGCGGCCGGCGGAGGCCCTGCTCGAGATACGGCGGGTGCTGAGGCCGGGCGGCCGGTTGATCGTCACGGACTGGTGCGACGACTATCTGGCGTGCCGGGTGTGTAGTTGGTATCTGCGACTCTCCGGCCGCGCGAGGATCAAGGTCCATCGACAACGGGAATGCCTGCGCCTGCTCCAAGAGGCGGGGTACCGCGAGGTGGACGCCGAGCGCTACAGGATCAGTTGGCTGTGGGGCCTGATGACGGCGAGAGGCTCCCGGTAGGCCTGCCGCCGTCACGATCTCAAGACGACTTCTTGGTGCGTGCCGCCCTGCGTGCCGCCGCCGAGCGCTCCGCGACGGTGCGCTTCGAGGCCGCCGATTTCGCCTGCTTGGAAAGGGCCTCGGACGAGGCGGCGGAGTGGCCTTCCTTCTTCAGGGCCTCCGTCGTCGCCTTGGAGCGGGTGCGCGAAACGGTTTTCTTCGCCCCCTTCGCTCCTGCCTTGGCGTCGCTCTCGGCCTTGTGGCGGGTCTCCTCGGAGACGGTCCCCTTCTTGGGGGCCGGCAGCTTCACGCCGGCCCGGCGCGCCTTGGAGAGCCCGATCGCGATCGCCTGCTTGGTCGACCGCGCTCCGTGCTTCCCTTCCTTGACGTGCTCGATCTCCTCGTGGACGAATTCGCCGGCCTGGGTGCTCGGGGCCTTCCCCTCGCGCTTGTCCTGCCGGGCCTTCTCGATCGTCTTCTTCTCGGGCATGGTGAGGGTCTCCTGTCTGAAGAATTTTGAAAGCAAGATCGACGCCGGACAGCTCCGCCTTTCAGCCCCTCTCCAGGATCCGGTAGGGTACCGCCCGCAGGATCTCCGAGAGGGGCACCGACCCCGCCCGCGCCTTGGCGAGCGCGTCGTCGAGGAGACTCCGCATGCCGCGCTCGCGGGCGGCGGCGCGCAGGCGGTTCGGGGGCTCACCGTGAGCGATCAGGTCGGCCAAGTCCTCGTCCGGGACGAAGAGCTCGTAGACCCCGAGCCTCCCCCGAAACCCGGTGCCGGCGCAGGCGTCGCAGCCCTGGGGCCGGAAAAAGTGATGATCGCCCTCGGCGAGGCGGAGACGGCGGGTTTCATTCTCGTCCGGCGCGGCCTCGATCCGGCAGTGCTCGCAGAGGCGGCGCAGCAGGCGCTGGGAGAGGGAGCCCAGGAAGCAGCCGGCGATCAGGCTCGGCTCGATCCCCAGGGTGCGCAGGCGGGAGACGGTGAGCACGGCGTCCCCCGTGTGCAGGGTCGAGAGCACCAGGTGGCCGGTCTGCGCGGCGCGGACGGCGGCGTCGGCGGTCTCCTCGTCGCGCACCTCGCCGATCAGGATCACGTCCGGGTTCTGCCGCAGGAAGGCCCGCGCGTAGTCGGCGAAGCTCATCTGCTCGGAGACCTGCTTCTGATTGGTCTTTGGAAAGTAATATTCGATCGGGTCCTCGGCGGTGAGGACCTTGTTCTCCGGAGTGTTGATGTGATGGATCGCGGCGTAGAGGGTGGTCGTCTTGCCGCTCCCCGTGGGACCCGTGACCAGCAGCATCCCTTCCGGGCTCGCGATCAATCGTTCGAAAGTGGACCGCATCTCGGCGTCGAAGCCCAGGCGGTCGAGGGCGAGGGGCGCCGCGCTGTCGAGGATGCGGAGGACCGCGTCCTCGCCGAACGGCCCGGGGACGACCGAGAGCCGGAAGTCGATGCCGCGCGAGACCGAACGGTCCTGGCCGCGCTCCCGGTAGACCGCCTGGATGCGCCCGTCCTGGGCCCGCCGCCGCTCGGCGATGTCGAGGCCGGCGAGCACCTTGAGCCGGGCGAGCACCGACTGCACGTTGTCGCGGGCCAGGGCCGTCGCCACCTGCCGCAGGATGCCGTCGACGCGGAAGCGGACGTCCACGTCCTGGTCGTAGCTCTCGATGTGGATGTCGCTCGCGCCGAGCTCGATCGCGCGGCCGAGGATCTGGTCCAGGAGCTCGGGCACCGGCGCTCCGGCGGCGAAGGTGAAGGCCGGCACCGCGTGCAGGAGGAGCGAGCCGGCGTCGATGCCCGGGCCCGCGGCGCCCCAGCCGAGGTCGAGCGCCCGCCGGATCTCCCAGTCGTTGAGGGGCACCGGCCGCACCGGCCGGCCGAGCCGCTCGCCGATCTCGCGCACCAGCGACCGCCGCACCGGCGGCAGCATGCCGATCTTCACCGGGTCGCTCCCGTGCGGGTCGACCTTGCCCAGTACCACCACCCGCTTCTCCAGGCAGAGGTCGCGGTCGAGAAGGCGGACCGACCGCTGGTCGACCTCGAGCTGGGCCAGCTCGACGAATTCGGAGGGTCCTTCCGGGGGGCTCTCGTCGCTCATGGGTTCTATCTATGGTACGCGCCTTCCCTCCTCCATGCGAAACAGCGGGATGCGGACGTTGGCCGACGGCCTGTAGCTCACCTCCCCGGCAAGGGCCCCGGGATCGACCCCGGCCGCCAGCGCCTGTTCGACGCCGGCCCGGGCGATGGTCGTGGCGAGCGCCTGGCCCGGGCAGGCGTGGCGGCCGGCTCCGAAGCTGAAGAGGGGGGCGGCTGGATCGCGGTTGGCGGCGGCCAGCACCAGGAGCACGGCGTCCCCCTCCCGCATCTCGCGGCCGGCGACCGTCCCGGCCCGGGCCACGAAGCGGCGGGTGTTCTGGACCGGCGGATCGAAGCGCAGCGCCTCTTCGATCACCGCGTCCAGCCCCGCCCCACGGAGCTCAGGGATCCGCGCCAGGGCCAGCAGCGTGTTGCCGATCAGGCCGGCGGTCGCCTCGTAGGCCTGGAGCAGGAAGCCGGCGCCGTTGGCGGCGATCGTCTCCATATCCTCGCAACCGGCGCTGTGGGCCTGCCGGGACAGGTCCGCAAAGAGGCCGTCCCCTTTGAGCCCCCCGATCAGACGCCGGAGCTCGGCCGCGGCCTGGCCGCCGCTCTCGACCTGCGCGGGGGTCGCGGAGGGGGCGAAGCCCGTGGCCATCTCGCCGGTCCAGCGCGCCGCCGGCTCCAGCAGGTCCCGGGGGACTCCCAGCAGGCTCGCCACCACGTAGACCGGGAGCCGGAAGATAAAGTCTTGGAGATCCTCTGCGGGATGGATCTCGACGGCCAGGGTCCGCGCCCAGGCGGCGGCCTCCTCTCCGCCGACCTCTCCCAGGGCCGCGGACACCGCCTGCTTCATGGGGGCGTGCCGCTCGCCGTCGTTCTGGCGCACGAGGCGTCCGAACAGGTCTCCTCCGGCGGTCCCCTGAAGCTTGGCGGGGACCGGCTCCGCGAGAGGCCGGACCCGGCAGAGGTCGCTCGCCAGCACCGCGGCGACCGCCCCGGCGCTCGAAGCCACCCAGAGGCCGAGGGAGCCGTCGTGGTAGATCGGCCTCTCAGCCACCAGCCGGGCGTAATAAGGATAGGGGTCGCGGTGTGTCACCGCCGCGATGGGGTCTTGGGGATCGTCCATGGGCTCCGTCATGGCGGGAGCTTAGTACCCGGCCGCCGGGACAGGATAGACTCGCCGCCTCAGGGGGACGACGAATGACGATCAGCTCGAAGGAAGACCTCGCCGGGATGACCCGCGTGGGGAGGCTCGTGGGCGAGGCGATCCAGGAGATGAAGGCGGCGGTGAAGCCGGGGATGACGACGGCCGAGCTCGACCAGGTCGGCGCCGACTTCCTGCGCCGGCACGGGGCCCGCTCGGCCCCCCAGCTCACCTACAACTTTCCCGGCTTCAACCTGATCAGCGTCAACGAGCAGATCGTCCACGGTGTCCCCGGCCCGCGGCGCCTGGAGCCGGGGGACGTGGTGAAGATCGACGTCACCGCCGAGCTCGGGGGGTACATCGCAGACTCGGCCACGACCGTGCTCCTCCCCCCCGTCTCCCCCCTGGGGCGCAAGCTCCGCAAATGCGCCAGGACCGCGTTCGAGAAGGCGCTCGCCGTGGCCCGGGTGGGGCGGCAGGTCAACGACCTCGGCCGGGCGATCGAGAGCGAGGTGCGCAAGCACGGCTTCAGCGTGCTGCGCGGCCTCTGCGGCCACGGCGTGGGGAAGACGATCCACGAGGCGCCCGAGGTGCCGAACTTCTACGATCCGCGCTCCCGTACCGCGCTGACCGAGGGGCTGGTGATCGCCGTCGAGCCGATGATCTCGGCCGAGCCGTCGCAGCTCGTCACCGAGCCGGACGGCTGGACGATCCGCACCCAGAACCGCTCGCTCACCGCCCACTACGAGCACACGATCGTGATCCGGCGCGGCGAGCCGCTCATCCTCACCGCCGCCTGAGCCTTCCGGCGTGGACCTCTCGCCCGTCCTCCGCCTCCTCTACCGGGGTCCCCGGGGGGACGCCCCCGCGGTGGTGAACCCCTACCGCGAGGCCTTCCCGGAGCTCGACGGCCCCGCCGCGGCCCGCGGGCGGCGGGAGAACCTGGAGGCCTATCTCGACCGGGTGGGGACGCCGCGGCTGATCCTGGTCGGCGAGGCGCTCGGCTTCCGGGGGGGCCGGTTCTCCGGCATCGCCTTCACCAGCGAGCGCCAGCTCCTCGGGCCGGAGGGCCGGCGGCTCCCCTGGGCCGGCGCGCCCTTCCGGGCCACCAGCCGCAACCCGGCGCTCTGGCTGGAGCCCTCGGGGAGCGTGGTCTGGGACGCCCTGGGCGGCGAGGCCCGCGGCGCCCTGCTCTGGAACTCCTTCCCCTGGCACCCCTACGGCGCGCGGGGGCCCTTGAGCAACCGCACCCCCGAGCGAAGCCTGGTCGCCGCCAACCTCCACGTGCTGGAGCGGCTGCTCGCCGAGACCGCCGGCGCCCGGGTGCTCGCCGTGGGCCGCACCGCCCAGGGGGCGCTCGCCGAGGTCGGCGCCGAGGCCCCCGCCCTGCGCCACCCGGCGCACGGGGGGGCGGCTATCTTCCGGCGGCAGCTACACAATTTGACACGATCGGTGCTAAGCTTATAGGAGAGTTCCAATGCGGCCCCGCCGCGGGAGGTTTCCATGTTCCGCTCTCTGACGCGTGTCTGGCCCCTGCTGCTCGCCCTGGCGCTGCTCGCGGTGCCGGCTTCGGCGGATGTCTACTACGTGACCCTGACCAACGGCAGCGTGATCACGACCGCTCACCAGCCGCAGCAGGCGAGCTGGGATCCGAACATGGTGCTCCTGCTGACCGAGGTGGGCAACTGGATCGGCTTCCCCAAGGACCAGATCCAGGGGGTCCGCGCCGAGGACCCGACCCAGGGCTTCGGCATCCGGATCAGCGACAAGGCGATCGCGCTCGGCCGCTCGCCCAACGACCTGCCGGCCGGCGACGGCTCCGCCAAGTCCAGGGCGGACCAGCTGACCGACCGTTACCTCGCGCTCGCCGAGCGGCAGCTCGCCATCGAGGAGGCACGGCAGAACTACTCGGTCGAGCAGTTCGTCGAGCCCGGCAGCAGCCGAGGCGGGATTCCGATCAGCTACGGCGTCGGCTTCTCCCCCATGGGGAGCCTCGGCGGCATGGGCGGCGGCAACATCAACACGCCGACCAACTCGGACGGCGCGAACTCGGGGACCGACTTTGGCGGCCTCACGGGCGCCGGCGCCCCGCCGCAGTAGAATCTCTTTGGATCCGGGCCCTCCGCCGTGGAGGGCCTCTTTGACAACCCAGACGGCGCGGTGATGCCTGGACCTCCCCGAGCGGGAGGTTCTCGCGTCTTCAAGAGGGAAGCCGGTGTGAAACCGGCGCGGCCCCCGCCACTGTAACCGGGTACGAAACCGGAAGAGCCACTGCACGGGAAGGGATCCATCGAGGGTCGCCCGCGTGGGAAGGCCCGGGACTAGGACGATCCGGAAGCCAGGAGACCTGCCGCCCGTCCAGACGCCTCCCCCGGGGTGCGGGCGAGGGACTGCGCGGTCCGCCGTGCTCTCTTTCGATCTCCCCCATTCCAAGGCGGGGCGTCGATTCCGAAAGGAGCACGCGATGCGTCAGATCGTCCCGTTTCTAATCGCCGGCGTCCTCGGGGGCGGACTTCCGGCTCGGGCTCAAACCGAGCCGGTCCCCGTCTTCAACGACTCGGTCGTCGTCAGCGCCACCCCCGTTCCCGAAGACCGCCAGGAGGTCCCCGCCTCCACCACCGTCTTCGATCAGAAGGAGATCGCGGCCCGCCAGGCCAACGATCTCTCGGACCTGGTCTCCACCGCCTCGGGCCTCACGGTCGTCCAGGCCGGCCCCCCGGGCCAGCAGACCTCGCTCTTCACCCGCGGCACCAGCTCCGTCCAGACCCTGCTGCTGTGGAACGGCATCCAGCTCAACGACCCCTACTTCGGCGGCGCCAACTGGCAGCTCGTCCCCCTGGACGGCGTCGAGCGGGTGGAGGTGGTGCGCGGCCCCTTCAGCTCCCTCTACGGCAGCAACGCCCTGGGCGGTGTGATCCAGGTGCTCACCGGCACCCGCCAGGGGGGGACCCTGAATGCCGAGGGGGGCCAGTACGGCTACAAGCGGGCCGGGCTCGCGGCCGGCGCCAACCTCGGCCCCGCCCGCCTCGACTTCACGGGCAACCTGCGGCGCGGCGGCAACGAATTCGTCAACGACGACTTCGACGGCGAGGAGGGGGTGGCGCGCGCCCTCTGGTCCCTGGGGCCGTCGTCGAGCCTGGGAGCACTGGTGCGGGCCAACGACTCGGAGACCGGCATCCCCTTCTCCGGCGGCGCGGTGACCCCGCGGCGCAAGATCTCCTGGCAGGAGCGCGAGGTGGCGGTCCCCTTCCAGGCCAATCAGGGGCCCTGGCAGGTGGAGGCCCAAGCTTCGCGGACCGACTTCGACAACGCCTTCCGCGATCCGGACGACCCGTTCTCGAAGTTCTCCGACACCGAGTCCAAAGCCACGCGAGGCCGGGCGGTGGGCTCCTGGAATTCCTCCTGGAATCAGGGAGACCTGCGCCTCTCCGCCGGCGCCGAGGCCGAGCGGCTGGAGGTGACCGCCTCCTCCAGCGGCTTCACCAACCTCGACGCCGCCCACCAGCGGACCTGGGCCGCCTTCAGCCAGGGGAGCTGGGGGCGCGGCCCCTTCCGGCTCGACCTCGGGGTGCGGCGGGACGACAACGACGTCTACGGCGGCAAGACCAGCCTGCGCGCCGGCACGGTGGTGACGCTCGCCCCCGGCACCCTGCTGCGGGCGAGCTACGGCGAGGCCTTCCGCGCCCCCTCGCTGGGCGAGCTGTTCTTCCCGGGCAGCGGCAATACGGACCTCCAGCCGGAGGACAGCCAGAGCTATGAGCTCGGGCTGGAGCACGCCACGGGCGGCTGGCGCTTCGTCCTCACCGGCTTCGAGAACCGGCTGCGCAACCTCATCGACTTCGACTTCGCCACCTTCCGCGACGTCAACGTGGGGCGGGCGCGCACCCGGGGGGTGGAGGCCGAGGTCGGCTTCCGCCGGGGGATCGTGGACGCCAACCTCAACGGCACCTGGCTCGACACCGAGGACCTCGCTACCGGCCTCGAATTGCTCCGCCGACCCAAGCGGAGCGCCAACCTCGTGGTGAGCGCGCGGCCGGGCCCCTGGACCCTGAGCCTCGCCGGGCGGTATGTTGGCGACCGGGCGGACGTCGATCCCGTCACCTTCGCCCGCGCCGAGAACCCGGGCTACACGCGCTTCGACCTCGCCGCCCGCTGGAAGGCGCTCCCGTGGCTCTCCCCCTACGCCCGGGTGGAGAACGTGGCCGACAAGGACTACAGCCAGGCGCTCGGCTTCCCCAGCCCGGGCCGCACCCTGATCGGTGGATTGTCGTTTGATTTCTAGATGCGCCCTCGTCCTTCTCCCCCTCCTCCTGCTCCCGGCCTGCCGGGGGCGGGAGGGCGGGGGCCCCGCCGCCGGCACCGTGGCGGCTCCTCCGAGCGCGCCGGCCCGGCGGATCATCGCCCTCACCCCCAGCCTGGTGGAGACCCTGTTCGCCCTCGGCCTCGGCGACCGCGTGGTCGCCGTGGGGGACTACACCCGCTGGCCCGAGGAGGCGGTGCGCAAGCCGCACGTCGGCGGCCTGTTCAATCCCAACCTGGAGCGGATCGTCTCCCTGCGGCCGGACCTCGCCGTCCTCCTGCCGAGCGAGAAGGACCTCGGCGCCAAGCTCGAGCCGCTGGGGATCGACCTCCTGATCGTCCCGGACGAATCGCTGGCCGACGTCGAGCGCTCCTTCCATACGATCGCCGAGCGTTGCGGCGTGCGCGAGGCCGGCGACCGGTTCGCGGCCGAGTGGCGCGCCGGGCTCTCCCTGCCGCCGCTCCCCGGCCCGCCGCTCAAGGTGATGATCTCCGTGGGCCGCCCCACCGGCCGGCTCGGGGAGATCGTGGTCGCCGGCCACGGCACCTACCTCGACGAGCTGCTGGGCCGCCTGGGAGCCGTGAACGTCTTCGCCGACTCGCCCACCCTCTACCCCCAGATCAGCGTCGAGGAGATCGTGGCGCGCAAGCCCGACGTCATCCTCGAATTGCGGGCCGACCCTCAGACGCCCCAGCAGATCGCCGCCCTGGTCCAGGACTGGCGGCCGCTCTCCGAGGTGCCAGCCGTTCGGAACGGCGCCGTCGAGGTCCTCGCGGGCACCCACGTGCTGATCCCCGGGCCCCGGCTCCCCCAGTTCTACCGGGATATGCGGGAGGCGTTGGTCAAGGCTCGGGAGACCGCCTCGCGGCAAGCATCCTTGCCCTCTGGGGCGTCCTGCCCTCCGAAGCCTCACCCTCGGTCCCTCTCCACTTCGTGGAGAGGGAGGGCCCAGAGAGCGAAGTCTTCCCGATTCGGCAAGATCGCCGCCGCCACGTTCCCCCTCTCCACTCCGTGGAGAGGGGGCCAGGGGGTGAGGCCTCGGAGGGCAGGACGCACCGGCCATCCCAAATGGATGGGTCGAGATGTGTGAGGCTCCCTGTTGACCCCAACCACCCTCCTCAGCGCCCGCGGGCTCGCCTGGCGCTCCGGCGCGCGCGCCATCCTCGGGCCCCTCGACCTGGACGTCCTCCGCGGCGAGTGCCTGGCGGTGGTGGGACCCAACGGCGCGGGCAAGACGACCCTCCTCCGCTGCCTCACCGGGCTGCTGGAGCCGTCCGGCGGCGAGATCTCTTTCGACGGCCGCTCCCTCGCCTCGCTCTCCCGCCGCCAGATCGCCCGCCGCATCTCCTACGTGCCGCAGATCCGCCCCGCCCGGGTGCCGCTCAAGGTGGAGGAGATCGTCCTCCTCGGGCGCTACCCCCACCTCTCGACCCTGCAGCTCGCGCCGCGGCGGGAGGACTTCGCCGCCGTGGACGAGGCCCTGCGGGTGGTCGGGATCGAGGAGCTGCGCGGCCGCCCGGTCGACGAGCTCTCGGGGGGCGAGCGGCAGGCGGTCTTCATCGCCGCGGCCCTGGCCCAGGAGTCGGAGCTGCTGGTGCTCGACGAGCCCACCCTCCACCTCGACGCCCGCCACCAGCACGACCTCGCCGCCCTCCTCCTCCGTCTGAAGGAGGGGACCGACCACACCGTCGTCCTCGCCACCCACGACCTCAACCTCGCCTCGCTCCTGGGCGACCGGCTCCTTGCCCTGTCGGCGGGGAAGGCGCTCGCCACGGGCACGCCGGCCGAGATCCTGCGGCCGGAGCTGCTGGAACGGCTCTTCCGCGCCCGCTTCGAGATCGTGCGCGGCGGCGAGAGGCCGATGACCGTTTTGGATTTGAGCTCGTGAGACCGCGGACCGCCCTCCTGCTCCTCCTGGCGCTCTGGATCGCCACGGCGGTCCTGACGCCGCTCGTGGGGAGCCAGCCGGTGCGGCTCGCGGACGTCCTGCGGGGCGACCCCACCGTGGCCTCGATCTTCTGGCAGATCCGCCTGCCGCGCATCCTGCTGGCGCTCCTGGGCGGCGCGGCCCTCGCCGTCTCCGGGCTCGGCTTCCAAACCCTTTTCCGCAACGCCCTGGCCGAGCCCTACACCCTGGGGATCTCCAGCGGCGCGGCCCTGGGCGCCGTGCTGGCCCTGCGCTTCGAAGGGGGACAATTCCTGGGCTTGTCGCTGGTAGGCCTGGCGAGCTTCGCCGGCGCGCTGGGCGCCACCGCGCTGATCGTGGGGCTCGCCCTGCGCCGCCAGGGGATCCAGACCTCGACCCTCCTGCTCGCGGGGGTCGCCGTCTCCCTCTCCTGCTCGGCGATCATCCTGTTCCTGCAATACCTCTCCGACTCCACCCAGACCTTCCGCATGGTGCGCTGGATGATGGGCGGCCTCTCCGTGGTGGGCTATACCGAGGTGCTCTGGCTTCTCCCCTGGGTGCTGGGGGGGAGCGCCGCCCTGTTCGCCCTGCGCTGGGAGCTCAACCTCCTGCTCACCGGCGAGGAGCTGGCCGCCAGCCGGGGGGTCGACCTCGCCCGCCTGCGCCGCCTGGTGCTGCTCGCCACCTCCCTGATGATCGGCGCCCTGGTGGCCGTGGCCGGCCCGATCGGCTTCGTCGGCCTGATCGTCCCCCACATGCTGCGCCGCGTCGTGGGGCACGACCACCTCTTCCTCGTCCCCGCCTGCATCCTCGGCGGCGGCGCCTTCCTCACCCTCTGCGACGCCGTGGGCCGCACCGTCATGGCCCCGGCCGAGCTGCCGGTGGGCATCCTCACGGCGATCCTCGGCGGGCCGTTCTTCCTCTGGCTGCTGGTGTGGCGGCGGCGGGAGTAGGTTTACAGGCCTCGTGCCCTCGGCCGGAAGCCCCCGTCCGGGGGGCCCGGCCCTTCTTCGAGCGAAACATCCCCGCAGCGCCAGCGTTTTGGTAAACATGATGGACCTGGAGACCGGCGGCCCGGACCCGCCAGGCGGCAGAACCCTACCAAGGACTGGCAGGACGGAGCCCCTCTCCCTCGTGCTCGATGGATTCTTCGGCCTCCTGGACCTCCTGGGGCTTCTTTTCGACCTCCTGGGGCTTTTTTTCCATCTGCACTGAGAAAGCCGCGAGGAGGAATCCTCGTATCCTTGGCGCATGCGGGTCCCCATCCTCCTCTCTTGGTCCGGCGGCAAGGACAGCGCCCTCGCCCTCCACGCCTTGCGCTCCTCCCCGGACTTCGAGCCCGCCGGGCTGCTGACCACGATCAACGAGGATTACGACCGCATCAGCGTCCACGGCGTCCGCCGCGAGCTCCTGGAGCGGCAGGCGGCCTCGATCGGCCTCCCTCTCCGCAAGGTCCTGATTCCCAAGGACTGCCCCAACGAGATCTACGAGGATCGTCTGGCCTCGGCCCTCCGCGAGGCCAAGGCCCAGGGGATCGATCACGTCGCCTTCGGAGACCTCTTCCTGGAAGACATCCGGGCCTACCGCGAGAAGCAGATGGCCGCGCTCGGCCTCACTCCCATCTTCCCCGTCTGGGGCCTCGACACCGCCGAGCTCGCCCGTGACTTCCTGAGCCTCGGCTTCCGGGCTGTCCTGGTCTGCGTGGACTCGGAAGCCCTCGACCCCCCCTTCGTGGGCCTGGGCCGCGCCTTCGACGAGAGTCTCCTGCGTGACCTGCCGCCCGGGGTCGACCCCTGCGGCGAGAACGGCGAGTTTCACACCTTCGTCCACGCCGGGCCGATCTTTCGTGAGCCGGTCGAGATCAAGCTGGGCCGGGTGGAGGGGCGGGGGCGGTTTTGGTATCGGGATGTGGAGTAGGGCGTGGCTTCGACGCCAGTTATCGCTCCCCGTTGGGGCGCGGGGGGTAGCATGGCGCAATCGTAACCCAGGGCGTTGCCCTGGGCTGAGGGAGCCCAGGCCGTTGGCCCGGAGGAAGCGGTTCTTTCAAGCCTGGAGGCTTAGCGTTGAGATCAGGTTTCTGGCGCAAGGTCAAGATTGAGGCCCAACGGGCCGCCCTTCCTGAGCCCAGGGCAACGCCCTGGGATAGAGAAGAAGAATCAACCCCGACACGGCCTGAAAGGCCGTGCTAGAGTCTGAGACGGGCGTAGCAAGTGCAGAGGGTGACGATGACCTCTTCCCAGATTAAACAGAAGCTCCTCGAACGGCTGGATCAGCTCTCAGAAGGGGAGCAGCGGAAAGTCCTCGAATACGCGGAGCACCTCTCGTCAGTGCCGAGGGGCACTCCGGGCAAAGACCTCCTGCAGTTCTTCGGGACGATTGAGTCTGAGGATTGTCGTAGGATGGAGGAGGCGATCGAGGCAGGGTGCGAGCGGGTGGATCCTCGCGGCTGGTAGATACCTGCTAGATACGAACGCCGTCACCCTGGTCTTCAAAGAAGATGGCCATCAGGTCGAATCTTCAGTTGTTCCGACACGAAACTGTCAACCCTAGAAAAGAGCTCCTTCACGCTTTGCAAATCGCTTTCTTGATGCCACCTCGGGACGACCTCTTCGCCCGAAGGCAGCTTCAATTTTACGGTTGGATGGCTCGCCTTTGTAGGAACCGGATATCGCGCCGACCATACAGCACTGCGCTTGAGCCTAAAGGCCAGCTCTTCGTCTTCTGGCCGGAGCGGGAAGTTTACATTATTGAGCAGAGTTAATAAATCATGACTAAGCAGCTCCTTGGGAACGCTTCCCTTTTTTGCAGCTAAATCCCACACTTGATCTTTGCTCTTTCTAACCAAAAGACCTTTGCACAAATTTTCGATGGCGTAGGCGGTTAGCATAAAGTAGATTCCCGTTGGGTCAGGGTTGTACATAAAGACCCTGAGAGATCCCTCCTCATCGCGCAAGCTCTCTCTTTCTTTTTCTATCATCCAATATTCTTTTATTTGGGGTTCTAGCGCTTCAGCAGCCAGTCGCAGGTCCTCTGCCATGAAGAACCATTCCTCTTCTTCTGAGGCAATCTCCGCAAACTGGATCAGAGGATCTTCTTCATCCATAGCTCGCGTCTTACCCAAACGGCGAATCCGGCAACCTGAACCCCCACCCCCGCCCCTTCTCCTCCGCATCCATCCGCAGCATCAACATCCCGATCCCCGCCGCCCCCTGCATATAGCCGGTCTGGGCGTAGACATACTCCGGCTTGATGCGGTGCTCGGCGTGGATCCACTTCAGGCCGCCGCTTGGAGTCGGCGTGGCGCGGTCCAGGATGTTGCGGACGACCCGGTGGGCGAAGGCCGTATAGGTGGTGTCGCCGGTGAGCTTTCCCATGTCGAGGAAGAAGTTGGCGACTCCGGCGGAGCCGCAGCATTGGCCGACGTTGTTCCAGAAGCCGGGGGTCTGCTTTTCGGGGATGCCGCTCTCCTGGATGGCCTTCGCTCCCTTCTTCGCCCAGGTGAGCCAGCCGGCCTTGGGGTCGATCTGGTCGAGGCGGACCCAGAGGCGCGAGGTGCCCACGGGGCCGTGGCACCAGCCGAGATAGTAGAGGCTCTTGTTGTCCGGCTCGTCGTGGAAGATGAGACAGGTATCCCCCGTAATAGCCGCGATCGACTGGAGGTAGCGCGCTCCGGCGAGGGCGGCGTCGAGGAACTCCTGGCGGCCGGTCTCGCGGTGGAGCGAGGCGAGGAAGTAGGCCACTCCCGAGGTGCCATGCGAAAAGTTGGGCATCAGGCGCTGGAATTCCGGGTCCATCCGCCACTTCTTCCCGCCTCCCTCGGGGATGCCGAGCTCGATCAGCCGGAGCCCCGCCCTGGCCGCCAGGTCGCGCGAGGCGGGATCGTTCATCGTCCGGGCCACGTCGAGGAGATAGAGGCCGGTCCCGGAGGCGCCAGCGATGATGTCCGTGATCTTCCCCCACTCGACGCCCTGGCCGGCGGGTTGCGCGGCGGCGTGAATCAGGTCCCGGCAGTGGACGGCGGCCTTGCGGTATTTCTCGTCCCCGGTCTCCTTGTAGGCCTGATAGAGAGTGAAGCCGATGCCGGCGGCTCCGGTGTAGAGCCCCGTCTGTGCCTGAGCGGGATCGAGCTTTTCGGGAAGCACCGCGATCAGGGCGTCAGCCCCGAAGGCGACGTCTTCCTTGTAGGCCTTGTCGCCGGTCGCCCGGGCGAGCTCCAGCAGGAAGAGGACGATCCCGGCGTAGCCCGTATAGAAGTCCGGAGTGCTTTCTAGCCCCTCCGGCCGCTCCGGACCGTCGAGCCAGATCAACCCCTGCGGCGTCTCCACCCGCGCGGTGTGAATCCACTTGGCGGCCTTGAGGGCGGCGTCCAGGTAGCCGGAGGGAGCCGGAGCGGCGGGCTTCGGGGTCTCCTCTCCGGCCGCGGCGCCGAGGCCCAGGCTGGAGGCGGCTCCGGCGGTGAGGGTGAGGCGGACGAGGTCGCGGCGGGTGAGGTTGTTGGGGGTCATCATAAAGAAGAATAACGCGGGTTGGAGGGTCGATCCCTCAACAGGTCTCTGGGAGGCTGGGGGGCCCGCCCTGGAGGGGCGGATATTCACCAGCCTGGGGTTTCAACCCCAGGTGGCGGGGGCGGAAACGACGGGGCCGTTGTGAACCGCCGATCCCGGGCGCCATCGCCCCGCCTGGGGTTGAAACCCCAGGCTCTCAAATATCCGCCCTTCCAGGGCGGGGCCGCCCCCTCGCCTCCCCTCACATCCTTGCCACCGTATCCTTATAGAACCCCTCCAGCACATCCTTGTGGCGGCTCTCGACCACCTTCCTCTTGACGCTCATCTTGGGGGTGAGCTCGCCGGTCTCCTGGGAGAGGTCGTGGTCGAGGAGGTGGAAGTCCTTGATCTTCTCGTAGGAGGCGAGGCGGGCGTTCACGGCTTCGAGGCCTTCGCGGATGAGCTGCTTGACCTCCGGGCGGGAGGCGAGGTCGGCGTAGTCCTTGTAGTCGAGCCCCAACTCGCGGGCCCATTTGCCCGTGGTCTCCTCGTTCAGGGTGATCAGGGCGACACAGAAGGGGCGGCGGTCGCCGAGCATCACCACCTGCGAGACGTAGGGGCAGCCCGCCTTGAGCTGGCCCTCGATGTTCTGCGGGGCGATGTTCTTGCCGCCGGCGGTGACCAGGATGTCCTTCTTGCGGTCGGTGATGGTGAGGAAGCCGTCCGCGTCGAGCTGGCCGACGTCGCCGGTGTGGAACCAGCCGTCCGGCTCCAGGGCCTCGGCGGTGTCCTGGGGGAGGTTGTAGTAGCCCTTCATGACGCTCCGGCCGCGCAGGAGGATCTCGCCGTCCTCGGCGATGCGGATCTCCAGGCCCGGGACCGGCAGGCCGACGGTGCCGAACTTGTAGCGCTCCGGGCGGTTGAAGACGCTGCCGGCGGAGGTCTCGGTGAGGCCGTACCCCTCGAGGATCAGGATGTCGCAGGAGTGGAAGAACTCGGCGATGGCGCGCGAGAGCGGGGCGCCGCCGGAGATCAGGAAGCGGAGCCGGCCGCCCAGGCGGGCCTTGAGCTTGGAGTAGACGAGCTTGTCGGCCAGGCGGTGCTTGAAGGCGAGGAGGCCGGAGGGCTGCCCCCCCTGCTGGCGGAGCCTGGAGACCTGGGCTCCCACGCCCATGGCCCACTGGAAGATCTTGTACTTGAGCCCGCCGCCCTCCCGGGCTCCGGTCACCACCCGGTTGTAGACCTTCTCGTAGACACGGGGGACGCCGCCCATCACGGTCGGCCGGACCGCGGCGAGGTTCGCCACCAGGTCGTCGAGGACGCCGTCGATCGCGGTCGGCACGCCGGCGCGGATGAAGAGCACCTCCAAGACCTTGGCGAAGGAGTGGGCGAGGGGAAGGAAGAGGAGCTGCTTGTCCGTGGGGTCGAGGATTTTCATCTCGTCGGCCGCCTCCGCCTCGGCGAGCCAGTTGTCGTGGGTGAGCATCACCCCCTTGGGCTTTCCCGTGGTGCCCGAGGTGTAGATGAGGGTGGCGAGGTCCTCGGGGCCGACGGCGGCGGCGACCTCGTCCAGCCGGCCGGGGTTGGCGGCGATCCATTCCTCTCCCCGGCGCTCCAGATCGGCGAGGGTGATCGTCCAGCCGTCCGCCACCCGGGGCTCGCCCTCAATCTGGATGAGCTGGACGACGCCGGGGAGCCGGCCGCGCACGTCGCGGATCTTGGCGTCCTGCAGAGCGTTCTCGACGAAGCAGACGCGCGCGCCCGAATTTTCCAGGATGTAGGCGCTCTCCTCGGCGGTGTTGGAGGTGTAGATGGTCGAGGTCGCCCCCCCGGCGCCGAGGATGCCGAGGTCGGCGATCACCCACTCGGGCCGGCTGGTGGCGAGGATCGCGGCCCGCTCACCCTTCTGGAAGCCGAGGCTGAGCAGGCCGCCGGCCACGGCGCGGACCCGGCGCTCGGCCTCGCGCCAGGTCATGGAGTACCACTGGCCGTCCCGCCGGCCGGACATGGCCTCGGCGTCCGGCGTGGACGACACCCGGTGCTGGAACATCTCGTAGACGGAACGGAATGTCGGCTCGCTCATAGGCTCTCCCGGCGAAACGGTGGCGCGGCGATAGGCTTTGGACAGGGGGATGATAGCGCGCCCGGCGGTCCGCCGTCAGGGGCCGATCTTATAGACGAACATGCCGCCGCCCAGGTCGGCCACCCGCGGGTAGCGGGCGATCCAGGTGAAGGCGCCGGCCGGCACCGGCACCATCCGGCCCCCGGCGAAGGTCATGTAGCCGTAGCCGTGGAGGAAGTTGGCGCTGACGGCGACCAGCCCCGGCTCGTCCGGCCGCGGGAGGTAGAAGTCGATCCCGTAGAGGGCCGGATCGACGTGGCCGAAGTAGGCGAGCCCGATGCGGTCGATCCCCTGGCGGTCCATGTACTTGCGGACCCGCTTCAGCCCCTGCCCCCAGTCGAGGTTGGAGTCGAGGAGGATCTCGTCCCCCCGGCCGCGGGCCAGGACGTTGAAGTAGTCGATGGTGTTCGGCGTGGCGATCAGGACCGGCAGGGGGTAGAGGAGCAGCCCGGCCAGGGCGGCGCGGCGGACCGCGGGGCCCTTCTCCAGGACGAACGGCGCCAGGCGGCTCGCGTAGACGAAGAGCAGCGGGAAGGCCGAGAGGATGTGCCGGATGCCGTAGTTCACGTTCCCCGTGAGCACCGCGTACGAGATCAGCAGGACCGCCAGCGGCAGGCCGAGGTAGATCTCGCCGCGCGGGCGGAGCCGGGGGCGGGCGAACGGAGCGAGGAGGATCGCGATCAGCAGCGGCAGCGGCGTCTTGAAGAGGAGGCAGATCAGGTAGTAGAGCGGCGTCCCCTGGCGCGACCAGCGGCCGAAGAGGTAGTTGGGGAATTCGCCGGACTCGGCGTCGAGCCGCACGCCGTCGAACCCTTCGAGGTAGGGCGCGGGCAGGGGCATCGGCAGCGCCGCCGGGAGATGGCCGGCGATCCCCTTCAGGAAACGGCTCTGGAATTCGAATGATCCCAGGGACCTGTCCGTCCCCTGGAAGAGGTAGCCCACGTTCAGCACCAGCAGGCTCAGGAGGACGATCGCCGCGAGCCCCCCGAGGCGGCGGGCCACCGGACGCTCCCCCCGGACCAGGGCGATCAGCACCAGCAGGCCGAGGACGGGATAGAGGAGCACGGCGGTGGTCTTTGCGAGCTGGGCCAGCCCCAGGGCGATCCCGGCGCGGAGCAGGCGGGGGACGGTGGGCTGGAGCGACCACTGATAGAAGAGGTAGAGGGCGAGCGCGCCGAGGGTGGCGGCCCCCACGTCCGCGGTGACGATGTGGGAGTGGCCGATCAGCGTGGGATTGAAGGCGAAGAAGGTGAGCGCCACCAGCCCGGCCGCCGGGCCGTAGAGGTCGCGCGCCCAGAGGAAGACGACCACCCCCATCAGCAGCGCGAGGGCGACGATCGGCAGCCGTCCCAGGAGGAAGAGGCGGTCGAAGACCGGCCGGTTCCGCTGCATGAAGTCGGTGCCCAGGAGCCAGGGGTACCAGGCGCTCTCGCGGGCCGGCTTGGCCGTGCGGATCTCGGGGTCGAGCGGCATCAGTGGCAGCGCCGCGAGCTCCTTGATCAAAGGCGGCGTGCGGGCGGCGAGGTCGAAGTCCCCGGTCTGCAGATAGAACCAGCCGACCGGCAGATGGGTGAACTCGTCGACCGTGGGGGAGTCCCAGACCAGCCCGTGGAGGCAGAGGACGGCGAAGGCCCCGAAGAGGAGGAGCTTGAGGGCGCGGGGGGAGAGGACCGTGCTCATCGGGACGTCCTGCCCTTCGAGGCCTCACCCCCGGCCCCTCTCCACTTCGTGGAGAGGGGAGAAAGGCAAAAACATTGAGTCTTGAAAGGTTTTACCGAACGCGTTCCCCCTCTCCACGAAGTGGAGAGGGGGTCAGGGGGTGAGGCCTCGGAGGGCAGAACGCCCCAGCCGGCAAGAGGCATTGGAGACCCTTACCCCTCACTCCATCTCGAACAACGGATTTCCCGTATCCACCGCCTGTCCGGGCTGGACGTGGATCTTGCTCACTCTGCCGTCGTGCTCGGCGCGGATCTCGTTCTCCATCTTCATCGCCTCAAGGACGACGATCCCCTGGCCGGCGGTGACCTCGGCCCCCTCTTCCACCAGGACGGCGACCACGCGGCCGGGCATGTAGGCGTCCACCCGCTGGCGGCGCTTGGCGCCCTGGCTGTGGCTCTGGGCGGCGAGGTGGGCGAGGGGATCGGCGACCTCCACTGGGCCGGACCCCTGGGCGGTGCTCACCCAGTAGACCCCCTCCTTCTGGCGGCGGACGGCGGCTTCCTGATGGTAGGAGATCGATCGAGTGCCGTCGATCCGCAGGCTGAGCAGCCCCGGACGGGCCGGCAGGGCGTCCACCTGGTGGACGCGGTCGCCGACCGTGACCTCGAAGCCGCCGTCGACGCGGCGGACCCGGACCCTCTCCTCGCGCTCCCCCTGGCGGACGATCAGCTCCATGATCCCCCCTTCACGGCGTCGCGGCGGCCGGCGGTCCCCCAGCGCGAGCGGAGAGAGGTGGCAGGAGCCGGACCGGCGGCGCTCTGCCGGTTGGCCTGCTCGTGGTGGGCGAGGGCCGCGGCGATCAGCGGCAGGTCGTCCGCGGCCTCCGAGGCGGGAGGATGGAGATCCCCCGCGGCCAGCTTGCGGTCGAGCATGCCGATGTCCATGTTGCCCGAGCGGAAGTCCGGATCGGCGAGCAGGGCGCGGAAGAGGGGGACGGTGGTGCGGATCCCCTCGACGCGCAGCTCGGAGAGGGCGCGCTCCAGGCGGTTGAGCGCCCGCTCGCGGTCCGCGGCCCAGACGATCAGCTTGGCCAGCATCGGGTCGTAGTAGATCGAGACCTCGGACCCCTCGTAGACGCCGGCGTCCACGCGCACCCCGGGGCCGCCGGGCCAGCGGAGCATCTCGATCCTGCCCGGCGACGGGGCGAAGCCCCGCCAGGGATCTTCCGCGTAGAGGCGCACCTCGACGGCGTGGCCGCGCGGCTGGACGTCGTCGAACTCGGGGCCGAGCGGCTCCCCCTCGGCCACCCGGACCTGCGCCTGGACGAGGTCGATGCCGGTGACCAGCTCGGTGACCGGGTGCTCCACCTGGAGGCGGGTGTTCATCTCCAGGAAGAAGAAATTGCCTTTGGAATCGAGGAGAAACTCGCAGGTCCCCGCGTTGCTGTACCCCACGGCGGAGGCGGCCTTGGCCGCGGCCTCGCCCATGCGGCGGCGCAAGTCGGGGCCGACCCCCGGCGACGGCGCCTCCTCCACCACCTTCTGGTGGCGGCGCTGGAGGGAGCACTCGCGCTCGCCCAGCGAGACCACCCGGCCGTGGAGGTCCCCCATCACCTGGATCTCCACGTGGCGGGGGCTCTCGATGTACTTCTCCAGATAGACCGCGTCGTCGCCGAAGCTGGCGGCGGCCTCGGAGCGGGCGGCGCGGTAGGAGCCGGGCAGCTCGGAGGCGGAGGGGATCATCCGCATCCCCTTGCCGCCGCCCCCGGCCGCGGCCTTGAGCATCACCGGATAGCCGATCGCCTCGGCGGCGGCCGCCGCGGCGTCGAGGTCGGGGAGCGGGTCCTTCCCCCCGGGCACGACCGGGACGCCGGCCGCGATCATCAGCCGCCGGCTCTCGACCTTGGAGCCCATGGCGTCGATCGCCTCGGGGGAGGGGCCGATGAAGGTGATGGCCGCGTCGCGGCAGAGGCGGGCGAAGCCGGCCCGCTCGGAGAGGAAGCCGTAGCCGGGGTGGATGGCGTCGGCGCCGATCTTCACCGCCAGCTCGACGATCGCCTCGCCGCGCAGATAGCTCTCCCGCGACGGCGCCGGACCGATGGGGTAGGCCTCGTCGGCCAGCAGCACGGGGAGCCCCAGGCGGTCGGGCTCGGAGTAGATCACCGCGCCGCGGATGCCCATCTCCCTTAAGCCGCGCAGGATACGCACGGCGATCTCGCCGCGGTTGGCGATCAGGACCTTCCGGATGCGCTTCTTGGGGATGGTGGCCATGGCGAGGGGGGGTATCTTAGCAGCCCGGGCGTGAGGCCTGCCGCAACACCGGCTCCGGCTGGGTCTGCTGCTGGCGCGCACTGTCCGGAAGACCGGCGGGCGAGGGGGAATCCGGCCTCCTGGTCCGTGGAGGTGGGGACGATCCGGACCTCCAGCGGTGGGAGCCCGGCATGGACCTCGACGGTCTTCAGGACGGGCGAGGTCTCATCGGCGGCTCCGAGGGTGGCTGCGATTCCGAGCAGAGCGATCGACATCCAGATGCGGCGCATGGCTTTTTCTCCCTGTGGGTTGTTGCCTCCATCCGGGATCAGCCTGCGCTTCATCTTTGAAATCCATGTGATCGACCAGCCGAGGAGAAAAACGAAAAAGCAGGGCGCTTTCGCTGCCCTGCCTGGGAACGCCTTGCGGCGGATCTGTCGAGATTGGTTGCGGGGGCAGGATTTGAACCTGCGACCTTTGGGTTATGAGCCCAACGAGCTACCAGACTGCTCCACCCCGCGTCAGTGTCTTCCTCGCGTCCTTCCGGAAGCGGAGGTTGATCCTCTCATAAGAACGCGGGAAGGTCAACGGGCATTCCCGGAGCGCCGGATCTGCCGGAAAGGGCCCTACTCTATGTACCCCAGCGACTTCAGCCTCTTCTGGGCCTCCCGCGCCTCGTCCACCGCCCCCTTCCCCTCGTTCCGGGCCAGCCAGGCGGCCAGGGCGCCGCGCAGATGGGCGTAGGCCCGGCGCTCGGCGGGAAGGACGTTCTTCGTCTCCCCCGGATCGGCCCGGAGGTCGAAAAGGGACGGCGGCGCCGTGCCGACGAGGCTCTCGATCAGCTTGAAGCGGCCGTCCGAGACGCTCCTGAGCTCCCCCATCAGGCTGTACTGGAGCGCGTCCGGCGTCTCTTGCCCCTCGATCTCCCCCCGCAGGCTCCGCCCGTCGAAGCGGTCTGCCTTGGCGTCCGCCCCCAGGTAGTCGAGGATCGTAGGGACCAGATCCAGGTTCTGCGCGGGCCGGGAGACGGCTCTCGCCCCGGCCCCCGGGATCCTCAACAGCAGCGGCACGTGGACCGTGGTGTCGAACACGTTCCGGCAGTGCTTGACGTCCCCATGCTCCAGGAATTCCTCGCCATGATCCGAGGTGAGGACGACCAGCGACTCCTCCAGCAGCCCCGAGTCGCGGAGCGACCGCAGCAGCGACGCGAATTGGGAATCGAAATAGGCGATCTCCTCGTCATAGAGGTCCTTGAGATATTGGAGGTCCCCAGGGGTGAGGCCGGGGTTGGGCTTGCCCTTGTAGAGCCAGTCGCCGATGGGGTTCGGGTCCCCCTTGCGCACCCACTCCTTCTCCGGCGCGCCCGTGGCGAAGCGGTGCTGCCAGGAGGGGGGCGGCCGGTAGGGGCCGTGGGGGTCGATGTAGTGGAGATAGAGGAAGAGCGGCTTCTCCCCCCGCCGCAGGTGGGCGGCGGCCTCACGGTTGACGCACTCGGCCGGCTGCCAGACGCAATCCTCCTGGAAGACGTCGAAGCCGCGGTCGAACCCCCCCCTGGGGTTGAAGCGGCTGGGCGATTTGCGCACCACGGCGCTCGCCGAGACGGCCACCGTATGAAAGCCGCGGGAGCGGAGGATCTCGGCGAGCGAGGGGACCCCCGCCGGGATGCCCATCGCCTGCTCCGGCTGGCCCAGGAAGGCCGCGGGCCAGCGGGAGGTGAGGATCGAGTTCGCCGAGGGGAAAGTGCATGAGGCCTGGCTGCGGGCGTTGGCGAAGCGGACGCTCTCGCGGGCGAAGGCGTCCAGGTTGGGGCTGGTCGGCCGGGCATACCCCCAGGCGCCGAGGCGGTCGGCGCGCAGGGTGTCCACGAGGATCAGGATCACGTTGCGCGGGCGCGGCGGCTCGCCCTTGCAGGAGAGCGCGGAAAGAGCGAGCGCGAGGGCCGCGATCCCCCTCAAATAGCGGATTTCAGGCATCGGCTTTGCTGCGAATTCTTTCCGTTCGGCGTTTCCCTTTGATTGATCCCTTGAAAAGGCTTGAGCCGGCGGGGGTTTTGCAGATAACCTTGATGCCGGAGTCTAGCGGAAAAATCTGCTTCTGGAGGAGAGGGATGTTCTGTATCGAAGAGATCGTCGCTCGCGAGATCCTGGACTCGCGGGGGAATCCGACCCTCGAGGTCGATTGCGTCCTCGACGGCGGCGTCGGCGGGCGGGCGGCGGTGCCGTCCGGGGCCTCGACCGGCAGCCGCGAGGCGCTGGAGCTTCGCGACGGCGGCAAGCGCTACCAGGGCAAGGGGGTACGGAAGGCCATCGCCAACGTGGCCGACGAGATCGCGCCGCGGCTGCGCGGCCTCGACGCCCGCGATCAGGCGCGCATCGACCGCGCCCTGATCGACCTCGACGGCACGCCCGGCAAGAGCCACCTCGGCGCCAACGCCACGCTGGGGGTCTCGCTGGCCGTGGCCCGCGCCGCGGCCGAGGCGAGCGGCCTGCCGCTCTACGCCTATGTGGGCGGCCCCGCGGCCACGGTGCTGCCGGTGCCGATTCTGAACGTGCTCAACGGCGGCGCCCACGCCGACAACTCGGTCGACATCCAGGAGTTCATGCTGGTGCCGATCGGCTTCGACAGCTTCGCCGAGGCGCTGCGCGCGGGGGTCGAGATCTACCACACCCTCAAGGGGGTGCTGAAGAAGGCGGGCCTGGTCACCGCCGTGGGCGACGAGGGGGGCTTCGCCCCCAACCTCAAGAGCAACCGCGAGGCGCTCGACCTGCTCGTGCAGGCGATCGAGAAGGCCGGCTACAAGCCCGGCACCCAGGTGGCCCTGGCCCTTGACGTGGCCGCGAGCGAGCTGGTCGAGAAGAGCGAGAGGGCCGAGAAGAAGGGTGGCAAGAAGAAGGGGCAGGGGGGCACGCGCTACGCCTTGGCCGGCGAGGGGCGCACCGGCCTCTCCAGCTCCGACCTGATCGCCCTCTACCGCGAGTGGCTCGACGCCTATCCGCTGGTCTCCATCGAGGACGGCCTGGCCGAGGGGGACTGGGAGGGGTGGAAGGAGATGACCGTCGAGCTGGGCGGCCGGGTGCAGATCGTGGGGGACGACCTGTTCGTCACCAATCCGGAGATCCTCACCCGGGGGATCGCCGAGGGGCTCGCCAACGCGCTCCTGGTCAAGGTCAACCAGATCGGCACGCTCACCGAGACGCTGGAGGCGGTGGAGATCGCCAAGACCCACGCCTACTCGAACATCCTGAGCCACCGGTCGGGTGAGACCGAGGACACCACCATCGCCGACCTCGCGGTCGCCACGCGGGCGGGGCAGATCAAGACGGGCGCCCCCTGCCGCAGCGACCGGGTCGCCAAGTACAACCGCCTCCTGCGTATCGAAGAGGAGCTGGAGGGCGTGGCCACCTATCCCGGGGCCAAGGCCTTCCCCCGTTGGAACCCGTGACCCGGCCCGACGCGCCCGCCCGGAGCGACTCCTTCCGTCCCGTGCTGGGCGCGACCGTGCTCCTCGTCTTCGCGCTGCTGGCCATCGCCGCCCTGAAGAGCAATCGCGACCTTCAGGCGGCGCGCGCCCACGAGCGCCTGCTCAAGGAGAAGATCGCCGCCACCCGCGCCGAGAGCGAGCGGCTGCAGGTGCGCATCGACCGCCTGCGCCACGACCCCGGCATGCTGGAGAAGCTGGCCCGGGAGGATCTGGGGCTGGTGCGCCCGCGCGACGTGGTGATCGAGCTCCCCGACCCCAAGGCGGCCCCGGCGCCCATGACCCCAGTCCCTCCGGCACCCATCGCGCCCACTCCGCTGGCGGCCCAGGCGGTGCCGGCCGCGAATCCTCATAGCCCAGGGTAACCAGGGACAGCGGTCCCAAACGGCTCGGCCGCCGCCGACCGAGCCTTCCAGCCCCCATCCGGAGCCCCCCGGACCCGAACGGAGCGGCGCCCTCCCCCGGCGTTGCTCCGGCCTCCCCGTCCACAGCCCTGATGTACCGGGGCATTCAAGCAAAACCCGTGTTCCGCGCTCCGCTCGCCCGGTGCAAAGGGCCGCCGTCGTCCTCCGTATGCCGATGGACCGGTCCACCACCACGGCCTCCGCGTACCGCGCGCTTCCGCCCCTGTCCAGAGCCTGAATTTCCAGCGAGCCCAGGGCGCTCTCCCTCTCCAGAGTCTCGCGGCACCCGTACGAGACGAGCCAATCCCGGGACAGAGATTCCAGGGACCGGTCCCTCGACTTTCCGTTGGAGGGCTTGACGGCTTTGTATGGATACAAGATCACGATGCCCATAGATATGCCCTGCCTCCAGCGGCGGCGTGATCGCAGAACGGGACTCGGAGCCGGTGCGAGAGGAGTCGAAGCAGAACAGAGCTCCGGCGTCACGGAGGCGCCGGAGGCACGAGCCTCGCGGCTCAGGAGAGAAAGACCATGCCCAGACGGCACGCTACTCAGGCCGGCAGGCTGGGAGATCTCCAGATCCTGCTGGCGGCGCTGGCGGCGAACGGCGAGGATCTCCCGTACCTGGAGACCTCGCGCGCCAAGAAGTCGCCCGCGCCTGCCTTCCTGCGGCGAGCGAGGCCGCGGAGACCTCTTCCAGACGCGCCAGGCTCCGGCCCGCGGGCGCGGGGGGGGCGCGGGGGGCCACCCAATTCGCTGAATTGTCTCCTCTAAAATGCCGAAAGAGCCCGTCCACCCCTTCGCAAACGCAAGCGGCTCTAGGACGAATCAGATTCGGGGCCGATTTTCCGTCTTCATAGGGTATGAGCCGACGACTCCGCTTCATCCCAGAAGGAGGAGCCCTGGTCGAGGTGACCTGCCGGGCGCTCCACAGCCGTCTCCTGTTCCGTCCCAGTTCCATGGTGAACCAGATCATCATCGGGACCCTCGCCCGGGCCAAGCAGCGCCACAAAGTCCGGGTCTGTTTCTTCGTCTGCGCGTCCAACCACCTGCACCTGCTGCTGCGGGTCGAAGACGCCCGCGAGCTCAGCGGCTTCATGGGCTACTTTCTCTCGAAGCTGGCGCGGGAGGTCGGGCGTCTGACCGGCTGGAAGGAGAAGATCTTCGGCCGGCGCTACCAGGCGATCGTGGTCAGCAACGAGGAGGAAGCCCAAATTGGGCGACTCCGGTATGGTCTCGCGCACGGCGCGAAAGAGGATCTTGTGGAACGGCCCCGGGATTGGCCCGGGGTCCACGCCGTGCGGGCGCTGCTCGAAGGCGAGGTCTTAGAAGGGCTCTGGTTCGACCGCACCCAGGAGTACGCGGCGCGGCGCCGCGGGGAGAAGTTTGGCCGTCTTCAGTACGCGACGCGGGAGGTGCTGGAGCTCGATCCGCTGCCCTGCTGGGAGTATCTGACCGAAGAGCAGAGGCGTGCCCGGGTCGCGGCTCTGGTGGAGGACATCGAGTCCGAAGCCGCTGCTCGGAGGAAGAGGACGGGGGCCAAGCCTCTGGGTGTGGCGGCCGTTCTGGCCCAGAACCCGCTTCAGAAACCGAAGAAGACCAAGAAGTCGCCCGCGCCAGCCTTCCACGCGGCGAGCAAGGCCGTGCGTCGTGAGCTTTGGAATGCCTACGCTTTGTTCGTGGCGGCCTACCGTACCGCTGCGGAGAAGCTGAGGGCCGGGGTCCGCGACGTGGTGTTCCCGGCCGGGAGCTTCCCACCAGCGTTGCCGTTTGTGGATGGGTAAGCTGGCGGGGCGGCGTTCTTGAGCTGACAGGAGCCTGACTTCAGCGTTCCAGGGAGGGGCGTACGGCGGAGGTGTGTCTGGATGGGCTGTTCGGGCGCGAATATAGGAAGTCTGCGTCGGTAATTCCGGCTGGATTTGGGCCGACGGGCACCGGGAGATGGCGAAAAGACCCCAGAGAGGGGGCCTCAGAACGGGGAGAACGGAGAACGGGCGCTTATCGGGGCTGTTCTACGTCGGAGAGGGTGGCACCTGTTCCTCCTGTTCCTCCTGGCTGTTCCTGGCAGCGCCCACTGCCATAGAGTTTTGAAGATGCACCTGCGGTAGTACGGGTGGTCCTCTATCAATGAAGCGACGATGAGGACAACTTCATAAAGCGACCTCGGGCCGCAGTAACGAGGTGGCCCTCAGCGGACGCGTCAGCGGTCCGCTGGAGGGCCAGGGTTAGGCAGTACGGCACGACCGTTGGGAAGCGATCTGCTCGGTGTGGGCTTCAGATTCTCTGAAGGGCGAGCGCCGTTGGATTGGGGTTGTCTAGCCTGCCGCTGGATCACCGGCGTCGCCGCAGGCGTCCCATTTGGACGTTGCCCAGTTGCAGCACCGAGAGTGAAGACGCCTAGGGCGAACAGAATCGCAGCGATGATCGTAAATAAATGCAAGCACAATAGTGAGTTGGGAACCCAGATTTCACGCGATGTAAAGGATCGATAGACCTTTGGATCGGTGCCCCGACCAAGAGCTTCCCACTCGGCAGAATAGATCGCGGCCTTGAGATGGCGCTCGATCGTGTTGATAACCTGGAACTTGCCGCGGTTGAGTTGGCCGAACGAGTTGATGAGGCTTCGCCAAGCCCCACAGAGGATTGCTCCGGCGGTGGCGAGTACAGCCAAGCCGACCCCGCTGAGTCGATCCCTGCCGGCGTTCTGAGCGATGATGCCGGACGCTGTAAGGAGGGCCCCGTTCATTGTCAAGAAAAACGTGTTCACGCCTTGTCTGCGGTTGACTAATGCCTCCGAGCTACCAACCATGATCTTGTAGAGATCAATGACCTGTTTAATCTCCTCCGTATCGCGTGTGGGCGGGCCCGAGGGGAATAGGACTTCCGTAACAGTCATCTGTGAGCCGACCGAATCCGGAACCTCTTCCGCGGCCCGCCGTACAGCGACAGCGAAGATAAGGTCCTCTCTTTGCACTTCAGGGGAGAGGTGCTCGTATACGACGAGAGATGTGTGGTCGCGGTTGCGTTCTGCGATCCATGCGGACCAAGCGTCATGGATGTCGCTGCATGTAACATCGATGCCCTTGGCCCGCAGAAGGACGGCGTACATACGAAGCAGTTGATCCGAGTCGCCAGCCGGAATGCGGTCTTCTGGGATGTGCGACCGAATCCTCGCTGCGATATCGTCAAGGTACATAGATAGCTGGGCTACACCCAGGTTTTCAGCCAGGCAATTATCTGATCGAAGTCCCACCGGATGACGTTCTTGGCTGGCAGACCTTCTGGGATATCGTGGGTCTTGTCTCTGTTGATTTGGATCCCGAAGATGTAGTGCCCTTGGCGATTAGTTTCGGCTATTTCCCAGAGGACCGCTGCCGACTTTGAGGTTGTAGGTCCAACCAGCACAATTGTGCCTTTGGTCATTGCAATGCGCTTCGTGCACTCGGTTTTCCACTTCGAGTCGAACGGATCCTTCACGGAGTAGTCGTAGAACTCAATGTCGTTTTTCTTGTCCTTTGCTTGCTGGGTCAGAAAATCGCGCGCCCAGCGATCTTCCATTTCAAAGCTGATGAAAGCTCTCGGTGGTGCCATGTTGCCTCCTATGTATTCCGGATGCGACGCTATCCCTCTGGTAAGGGAGACAGGAGGACTCGTAAAAGTTCCGAGTACCACCCAACCTCGTATTCAACGTTTATCCGTCTCCACCTCTCCGTCTCAGAGTGCATATTGCCAACAGCTCTCCGCCACTGCTTGCCCAGGGTGCCGGCGATAACTCTTTCATCCTGAACGGCTTGTATTCTAAGCCACTTTCTAAGTCTCGTCAATGAGGTGGCGGATTGTCGGATAAGCCTCCAGACCCCTACGGCAGTCGCTCCTCCACTAAGGCATAGAGGAATCCCGAGGCTCGGAGAGCTATCTTCTTTGGGATGAAGAAGATCGTACCGAAGAAGACGGATAAGAGTCGGGAAGGTTATATGGGGACGATATGCATTCCACGTTGAGGAGATGCCCGCCGTATCTCTCGGCCAGAGAATGAGATCCCGTCCTTGGGAGTCTCGGAGCGAGCGTGTTCTACGCGCGGCAAGAGGCGATACGTGTTTTCTGAGTAGAGGCTTATACGCTTTACCAGGCCTCCTCACGGAAACGGGGACCTCCAGGACGTCCACCGGGCTCTGCGCGCCCGGCCTCCACGGTGGGATGGTGCCCGCGCGCAACAGCCAAGCCTGCGCCGTGCTCTCGTACGGGCCGAAAGGCGGGCGGCTCGTCCATTTCGGACTCAGGATCCGCCGCGGGCCGCGGCGCGAGGCCGCCGTCTTTCCTCGGGTTCTGGCGAGTCCGCTCGGCCAAGATGCGGAAGCTCTCGACGCCATGCGCGTCGCGGCATGGACCGCTCACGCCGGGAGGGCGGACGTCGCGGCGATTGGGGCGCCCGTGCCGGCGATTGGGGGAGAGGCCGAGCGGGTTGGGGCGGAGATCTGTCCGAATGGGGGAACCGGCTCTGGCGTTGGGGGAAACGCCGCTTCCGGTAGGGGAAAGGCCCAGCCCGTTGGGGCCTTCCTCGCTTGCCTTGGGGCGGCGGCGTCCGGAGATCGGGGAAACGCCCCGGCAGTTGGGGGAAACGCCCAGGGCGATGGGGGAAACCTGTTCCCCCCCGGGTCCCGACTCTCGCGCGGATCGCGGACCCCACCGTAGCCCCTCGGATAGGGCCCCCAGGCGGACATTTCTTCATACGCGCGTCTCGGGCGTGGCGTTTGGGGGGGATCGGGGTGCAAGCCGCTTCAAGATGGGTAGAATATGCTGGCTGGGGGCGGTCCCTGGCGCTTACGTCAGGGAGACTTCATGAAGAAGACGCTACGCTTCGCGGCCCTCGCCGGAGTCCTCGGCCTTTCCTTCCTCTCTCTGCAGGCTAAAGCCGCACCGCCGGGAGTGTACCCAATCCCATATGGTTGTAGGGACGGCAGCCCCTGCACCGTAGAGGCGGACTGCGGTTTTTTCGAATCGGGATCACCAGCAGGGATTTGCGGCTATGGGAACACGTGCATTTGCCGTTGACCTGCCGCGCTCCGGCTCGAAGGAGAGGGGCCTCCGCGTGACTCCGGGGAGCCCCCTCCGCTACACCGGCACGATGTGGTCGACATGGAGGGTCGCTTCCTGACCCAACTGCGAAAGGCCGCAGTACTCGCATCGATTACGGTCATGCCTGACACCGAGCCGGCGGAGTCTGGCAGAGACGCCCTGAGCCAAGGTCTTGGCCTGTCAGGCGCGTTGTGCCCGCAGCTTCAGGAGTGACAGGAGCTCGGCCAAGTCGACGAGGCCTTCGGCTTCCCGCCGCTCCTCCAGGCTCAGCTCCTCACCTCGGTCCTGGCGATCGAGCAGACCGTGCAGGCGCTCGTCTACTCCCCGCGGAAGCCGGAAGCATTCCAGATCTCCGGGGAGCTCGAGCTTGACGAGAACTTGTTGAGACATGCAGTCCTTCTCGAGGGCCGGCCGCCGGATCTCTACGAGCCGGGGACCACGATCTCAAGACCCGCGCCAGGGAGTCTCTCGAAATGGGCGCGGTTGAATGTGAGGATCCTCTGCGCACCCCCTTTGCGCGCGCAGGCGGCAATCAATCCGTCATAGCTCGTGGCACCGGCGATCTGGCGTTGGCTGAGGCCCTCGATCAAACCCCAAGCCTCCTCCCCGTCAAGCCCAACGACGATCGCCCGCTGCCGCAAGGAACGTTCCAGGATCGTGAGAGCATCCTTGGGACTGAGCCGATGCGGACTGGGCAACCGAGTCATGACCGAGTAGGCTTCGACCAGCGCCTGTAGGGGAAGGATGACATCGCCAGGCTCAGCCAAGAGGGCTCCCAACTCGGCGGCGGCCGGTCCGTGGTGCTCATGCGAGGCGAGGAGGGCAGCGACGATGACACTGGCATCGAGGGCGGTGGATCGCTGGGCCTCCTCACTCTCCACGCTCGCGGACCTTTCGCAGAACCTGATCGACTGTCTCCTCGGAGAGAGCGGGTCCTGCCTCGGCGGGTACCGCGATCCAGAGGGGGCCTCGCTGGACGATCTGGACCTCGCGGGGAAGCGGCTCGATCTCGACCTTTCCTTCCTGGACCGTAATCCGCAGCGTCATCCCCGGAAGGATCCCAGCCTCCTCACGGACCGCTTTGGGAAGGACAAGCCGGCCGGCAGAGTCGATGGTGGTCTGAAGGGTATCTCCCATGGTTTTTAGAATACCATGAGGAATACCTAACCGGCAGAGTGCCACTCTCGGTCTGCGGCCTCAGAAGCCCTGGGCTGGGCTCTCTCTGGCTCACCACCTCTATCCCTTCTTCAGCAGCTCACCGCGGCCCGCTGAGCGCCTGGCACCCGCGCCCCGCACGTTAGACCGAGCGCGCGCGGCTCCGCCCACCGCCGGCTCGGCGTCTATTCAAAGGAGGGCCGGAGGGGGCGGCCCCGTTTCCGCCCCCTGCCGGTCAATCAATTGTCAAAGAGCGCGGCCCCGGAGGATCAGGTCTGGACGATCCTCTTGAGCCGTTGCATCAGGAGGCGCGAGCGCTCCTGCGATATGCGTTAGCCTGCCAAGCAGCAAAGATCTTGTCAAGGGGTATTGACATCGTACGTGGCAATCATGCAGTCTATGCGCACCATAGTTGTAGGACCTGGACGGCGGGCAGCGCAGGAACGGGAACCCGCGGGCCGGCCAGGAAGAGGGTGGCATCACCCTGCCGGCGCCAATTCCGGCGCCGGTCAGGTTTCAAACGGGCTGAAAGGGCCCAGAAAGAGGAGAAAGACCATGTCCAGAGAGACCACGAACGCGGGCAAGTTGGGGAAGCTGCAGCGGCTTTCCTCGGCGCTGGCGGCCAACGGCGGCGAGATTCCGCACCTGGAGGCGAGCCGGGCGATGTTCGACGCCCTGCTGGCCAAGGCGCAGGAGACCGCCAAGCAGCAGGCGGCTTTCACCGCCAGCAAGCAGGAGGCGAGCAAGCAGCTCAAGACCCTGCTGACCGAAGGGGAGCGGATGGCCAACGTGCTTCAGTTGTCCGTCAAGCAGTTCTTCGGAATCCGCTCGGAGAAGCTCGCCGAGTTCGGCCTGCAGCCGTTCCGCGGCCGCAACAAGGCGAAACCGGCCCCGGAGACCCCGGAGCCGACGCCGCCACCGGCGGTGACGCCGGCCGGCTCCACCGCCAACCCCCCGGCTCCCGTATCCCACCTCTCGAACCCCGAAACCGTGTAGCTTTGCCTCGGGGGCGTGCTCCGGCACGCCCCCCTTTTTTGTCCCGCGCTCTCCTCCCGCATCCATATCGTGCCCCACGGAAGCTCCCGTCGCGAGCCGGTACGCTCCCCTCGCCGCGGATACGCCGGTGGCGCCTGCGCTGAGCCTTCCACCGCGGCGCCGTCCCGGTCTCTCGCTCGACGCGAGCCCACGCCGTGCCCCTGGCCGCTTCCATCGGCGCGGATACCGCCACCCTGTCTTCTTGGAAGCCTGGGCCCCGGCGCGGTAGAGCTCCTCGGCGCACCGGAGCCTTCCGCCGCCTCGCGGGAGGCTTCCCATGGGAGAGATCCGCCTGCCCTGGAGGACAGGAAGACGCCGTCGCCATGCGGTCCCGGTCTCTCAGGCGGCGGAAGCTTGGACCGCGCCGCGGCAGCCTATCGCCGGCCGGGATACCGCGCCGCGGCCAGGCCGCGGGCTTCCTTCGCGGCACCGCGCCGGACACGCGCCCGGCGGAAGCCTCCGCCGGACCGGGGCAGACGGCCGCGGTCCCAGGCGCGCGGACGGTGGCGGACCGCAAGCTCCCGTCAGGGCGACCTTCCGGTCCCTGGAGCGATGGACGCTTCGGCCGTGTCCAGGTCCGCGTCTCTCGGCGGAGATCCACGAAGCCCGGCGGGCGGCAAGCTTCCGCCAAGCGACGGAGCGGTCTCCGGCGGGCTGGGAGCTTGCCTTGTGCCGAGGTAAGCCTCAGCCGGCCTGTCCGTGGCTTCTTCGTCTGAGCCTCTTGAAGACGCCCAGGCGTGGCGTTTGGGGGCAGCCTACCCCAGCGGCGGCAGCGCCCGCTCGGCCTCCACCTCCACCACCGGCTCCGGAGCCGCTTCTTCCGCGCGGAGCCCCTTCCTCCGGTCCCCCCGCGCCAAGGTGATCTTGAGCGCCGGCGGGGTGATGAGGGTGGTGACGATCACCATCACCACCACGGCGGCGAAGACCGAGGGGGGGATCACCGGCTGGCCGTGGAGCTTGAGCTGGGCGCCGATGCCGGCGAAGATCAGGCCCACCTCCCCCCGCGGCACCATGCCCACCGCCACCGAGAGGCGGTCGAGACCCCGCTCCAGCACTCCGGCGGCGCAGATCATCTTGCCCAGGATGGCGGCGAGAGAGAGCAGGGCCGCGAACCCCAGCACCCCCGGCCGGCCGAAGGTCGAGAGGTCGACCCGCACCCCCATCAGCACGAAGAAGACCGGCACCAGGAAGCCGGCGATGGGATGGATCAGCTCTTCGATCGTGTGCTTCGTGCGCTCGCCGAGATCGCGGTAGCTGACCCCGTCGAGGATCAGCCCGGCGGCGAAGGCGCCCACGATGGTGGCGAGGCCGATCAGGTCGGCCAGGTAGGCGAGCAGGAAGCAGACGGCGAGCGAGAGGGCGAGCAGCATCCCCTGGACCCGCAGGAAGCCCGCCAGCCGGAAGACCCGGCGGGAGAGCCAGCCGCCGATCAGGATGGCGCCGACCAGGAAGACGATCGCCTTGACGATGATGACGAGGGCGTCCGACGCGCGCAGGGTCCCCCCCGTGTTGGCGGCGCCGATGACTCCCGAGACCACCGACAGGATCACCAGGCCGAGCACGTCGTCGATCACGGCGGCGCCGAGGATGATCTTCGACTCCCGGGCCGAGAGCTTGCCGAGGTCGGCCAGCACGCGCGCCGTGATGCCCACGCTGGTGGCGGCCAGGGTGGCGCCGATGAAGACGTGGGCCAGCGTCTCCTCCCCCGGGAGCAGCCAGGCCGAGACCCCCCAGCCGAGGAAGAACGGCGCGATCACCCCCAGCACGGCCACCAGCAGGCTCGACCACCCCACGGAGAGCATGTCGTGGACGTTCGACTCCAGCCCCACCTGGAAGAGCAGGAGGATGACGCCGAGCTGGGCGAGGACCTCGATCCCTACCGAGCTCTGGAGGAATTCCAGGCGGCCGATCCCGAGCAGGGCCAGGTTGCCGAGGGCCATGCCGAACAGCAGCTCCCCCAGCACGGCCGGCTGGCCCATCCGCTCGAAGACCTCGCCCCCGACCTTGGCTGTGACGAGGATCACGACCAGCCCGAGCAGCACCGGCACCACCGGTCCCCCGTGGCCGGCGTCGTCGGCGGTCTCGGAGGGCAGGCTCCAGGCCCGGAACGCCAGAAACAATCCGAAGAGAATGAGAACGGGAACGGCTTTGCGCATGATGGATACCTCCCTCCCGGCCTTACCGAAGGGATGGTACGGGAAATCCAGCTCTGGTTCAGCGCTGCCGCGCCCGCGCCGCCCAGCCCAGGAATAGGGTGAGCAGGCAGGCGATCACCGCCCACTGCGCTCCCCCCGCCGCGAGGCTCCAGAGGAGCAGGGGCGGGCCGTCCAGGTGCAGGAAGAAGAGCGAGACGGGGAGGTCCATATAGGCGAGGAGGTTCCCGCGGCCGAGATCCCCCCAGGTCTTCCACACGCCGAGGGCGGTCGCGGTGTGGAGCAGGAGGCCGGCGAGCAGGGCGGCACGGCCCGGGTGGCGGCGGATCATGGGCGGGCTCCGTCCGCGGCGAGGCGGAATCCGTAGTCGCTGTAGCGCATGCCGGGAGGGATCGCGGAGCGCGCCGCGCACCGGCTGGCCTTGATCTGGTGGCGCCAGGAGCCCCCCCGGGAGGAGCGCCGGACGCCGGTGTTGGGACCGCGAGGGTCGTCCACGGGCGAGATCTCGTAGTAGCGGGGGTCGTACCAGTCCGCGCACCACTCGTGGACGTTCTCGCCGAGCCCCAGGAAGCCGAGCGGATGGAGCGAGGGGTAGGCGTCCACGGGCTCCGGGCCTTCCAGCCAGCGCCGCTCGTAGTCCGGGAGCGACTCCGGCTGCTCGTCCCCCCAGGGGTAGAGGACGTCGCGGCCGGCCCGCGCCGCGTGCTCCCATTCGGCCTCGGTGGGAAGGCGGACGGTAAATCCTGACCGCTCGCCCGTCCAGGCGCAGAAGGCCACGGCGTCCTCCCACGACGGGCCGACCGCCGGCATCCGCGGGTGGGAGAAGGCCGGCTCCCCCCAGAACGGTGGGGCATCGCGTCGGGTCTCGTCGAGGAAGGCCTGATACTCCTCGCGGGTCACCGGGGTCCGGGCCAGCCGGAAGGGGGAGACCCGCACCTCGTGGCGCGGGTTCTCGTTGTCCCGGGGTCCGCCTCCCATCCAGAAGCGGCCCCCCGGCAGGTCGATCCAGTCGGGGCCCATGGCGGTAAGCATAGCGGGTTCCTTTGTAGGGTGGCCACGCAGGGCCGCCCCTACAAAATTTGTCGGAGCTATTCCAGGCCTGAAACTCAAGATCATCAAGTTTGGAGGCTGTCTCGGATAAACATTTCGACTCTTTACTTCGTATACTAGGAGTCGGGCGCCAAGTCTCAGAAACTTAACCAATGGCGCAAGGAGGTAGACAATGTTCAAGCTCCGCAGACTCCACCTGGCGATCGCGGTCCTGGTCCTGGCCGGCGGGACGGCCCTGATCCCGAGGCCCTCGGAGGCGATCATCTGTCCGCACTACTTCTGTAGGACCGATATCGACTGCCACAACAAGTGCCCGAGCGCGCCGGTCTGGTACTGCGACGCCAACGTCTGCCAGTATCAGTAGGTTGAGCCCAGGAGGTGGGGGCGCGCTTGCCACGTCCCCACCTCCCCGGTTATCCTCTCCCGCTTCGAGGAACCCCGCTCGCATTTCCAGCGGCGATCCCTGGAACAGGACAGGAATGTCGGAATCGATGGAACCCAAGGCTCAAGCCTCGTCTGTCGCCTGGAGCTGGCGCGACCGCGCCGCCCGGGCCGAGACCGCGCGCGCCCGCGAGGCGGCGGCCAACCGGACCAAGGGGCTGGTCGGCGGCGCGATCGGCCTCGCCGTGGCGGCCCTGCTCTACTTCGTCTTCCACAAGGAGACGGCGGCCATGGTGGTCGCGGCCATCGCGGTCCTGATCGCCCTCACCGCCCTGGCATCGCCGCTCGGCGCCTACAAGGCGCTCTCGCGCTGGCTGGACCGCTTCGCCCACGCCGTGGGCGCCGCCGTCACCTGGGTGCTGATGACCGTCCTCTTCTACTTCGTCTTCCTGCCGGCCGGCCTGTTCCTCAGGGGGCGCGGGAAGCTCGCGGTCACTCTTGGCAACGATCGGGGCGCCGACAAGCGGCTGCCGACCTACTGGATCGCGACGGAAGAGCGCGAGCGGGCGCGGACGCCCGAGTCCTACCGGAAGCAGTTCTGACCGTGAAGCTGCTCGGCATCTCGGCCTTCTACCATGACTCCGCCGCCTGCCTGGTGGACGCGGGGCGCATCGTCGCCGCCGCCCAGGAGGAGCGCTTCACCCGCAAGAAGCACGACGAGGGGTTCCCCGCCAACGCCGTGCGCTACTGCCTGGCCGAGGGGGGCGTGGGGCCGGGGGAGCTCGACGGCGTGGTCTTCTACGACAAGCCGCTGCTCAAGTTCCACCGCATCCTGGAGACCTACCTCACGACGGTCCCCCGGGGGCTGCGCTCGGCCGTGATGGCCCTTCCCCTCTGGCTGCGTGACCGGCTGTGGATCCCGCCCCAGATCCAGGACGCCCTGGAGGCCTGCGGCGTCGGCGAGGCCAAGGAGATCTTCTTCACCGAGCACCACGAGTCGCACGCGGCGTCGGCCTTCTACCCCTCTCCCTTCGAGGCGGCGGCGGTGCTCACGCTTGACGGCGTCGGCGAGTGGGCCACCACCACGATCGGCGTCGGCGAGGGGAACCGCCTGCGGCTGATCCGCGAGATCGCCTTCCCCCATTCGCTGGGCCTCCTCTACTCCGCCTTCACCTACTTCACCGGTTTCAGGGTGAACTCGGGCGAGTACAAGCTGATGGGGCTCGCCCCCTACGGCGAGGGGAGGTTCACCGACCTCATCAAGCGGGAGCTGGTCGACGTCCGCGAGGACGGCTCCTTCCGCATGAACATGGACTACTTCGGCTATCTCGACGGCCTGGAGATGACGAACGGGAAGTTCGCCGCGCTCTTCGGCGGGCCGCCGCGCCCCCCGGAGTCCCCCATCACCCAGCGGGAGATGGACCTCGCGAAGTCGATCCAGGAGGTCACTGAGGAGATCGTCCTCAAGCTGGCCCGCCACGCCCGCGAGATCACCGGCAAGCGCCACCTCTGCATGGCCGGGGGCGTCGCCCTCAACTGCGTGGCCAACGGCGTGCTGCTGCGGGAGGGGATCTTCGACGACCTCTGGATCCAGCCCGCGGCGGGAGACGCCGGGGGGGCCCTGGGCGCGCCGCTCGCCGTCTGGCACAACGCCCTGGGCAAGCCGCGCACGGTCGGCCGCTCCAGCAGCGGCAAGCCGAAGGACGCCATGCGGGGGGCGCTGCTCGGCCCCGAATTCACCCGGGATCAGACCAAGGACTTCCTCGATTTCCACGGCTACCCCTACGAGGAGCTCTCGGACGAGGACTGGGCGCGGCGGATCGCGGGGATCATCGCCGGGGAGAACGTCATCGGCCTCTGCCAGGGGCGGATGGAGTTCGGGCCGCGGGCGCTGGGGGGGCGGTCGATCATCGGCGACGCGCGCAGCCCCAAGATGCAGTCGGTGATGAACCTGAAGATCAAGTACCGCGAGAGCTTCCGGCCGTTCGCGCCGAGCGTGCTGGAGGAGCGGGTGGCGGACTACTTCGAGCTCGACCGCCCCAGCCCCTACATGCTGCTGGTGGCGGACGTGGTCGAGAGCCGGCGCATCCCCAAGCGGGGGGACGAGCGCGATCTCCCCTTGACCGAGTGGGTGAACCGGCCGCGCTCGGACGTCCCCGCCATCACCCACGTCGACTACTCGGCGCGCATCCAGACGGTGGGCGAGGAGAGCCCGCGCTACCACGCGATCCTCCAGGAGTTCGAGAAGCTCACCGGCTACGGGGTGATCGTCAACACCAGCTTCAACGTGCGGGGCGAGCCGATCGTCTGCACGCCCGAGGACGCCTACCGCTGCTTCATGCGCACCGAGATGGACTATCTGGTGCTCGGCCCCTTCCTGCTCGAGAAGAAGGCGCAGCCCGAGCTCGCGGAGAAGGGGGACTGGCGGCGGGAGTTCCAGTTAGACTAAGTAGGAGAGTAGGATAAAGTCATGCGTAAAGTCCGCTATTTCGGCTCCATCCTGGGCGAGATCGTCCAGTTCGCACGGCAGAACAAGGTCTACTGGATCGTCCCCCTGGTGCTCATCCTGGGTCTGGTCATCCTGCTGGTCGTCACCAGCCAGGCCACGGCGCCGTTCATCTATACGCTGTTCTAGGCGGCCTGGGGCCCCCGCCCGAGCCCTCACCCCCGGCCCCTCTCCCGACCCCTCCCGCCCTCCCTCACCGGGAGAGGGGAGAAGGGCCATTCGAGCTTGATTCCGGTTTTTCTCCCTCTTCTCCCGGTGAGGGAGGGCGGGAGGGGTCGGGAGAAGAGGGCCGGGGTGATGAGGGCGCACTTGCCGTCCCCCCTCCCTTGGGACACAATAGCCGCGATGCGTCGTTTCAAACCGGTTCATGGTGTGTTGATCGTCCTCGCCGTCCTCGGGGTGATCTGGGGGGCCGAGGTGGCTCTGGAGGGGCGGCTCAACTCGTCGGGGTTCCAGAAGGTGTTGCCCGACCACGGGCAGGTGCGGATCGACGTGGCGGACCTGAAGCCGCAGGAGGTCCGCTTCTTCCAGTTCCTGAATGCCGGCAACCAGGAGGTTCACTTCTTCGTCGGCCGCGACAAGGAGGGCAAGCTCCAGGTCGCCTTCGACGCCAGCGAGACCTGCGCCAAGTTCAAGCGGGGCTTCCGGCACGAGGGGGAGTGGATCGTCTGCAACAAGTGCGACAAGGCCTTCCGCCTCACCGAGATCAACTCCGGCGCCGAAGGGTGCCCGCCGATCCCGGTGCACCACCAGGTCGCGGGCTCGGAGCTGGTCCTCGCCGAGACCGACATCCTCCGGGGGTGGCGGCTGTTCCATTGACGGCCGTTATCGCCTGAGACAACTGACGTGAAATCAGAGCTTTGACGGCCAGCCCGCGATGTTGTATCTTCGCCCCGTCCGGAAAGGTTAGCCAATGTGTGCAGACTTCGTGCTTTACGAGGAGGAATTCAAGCACCTTGAGGAGGCTCTGCGCCGTCTGCGCCAGGAGGCCAACGCCAAGGCCGTCTTCCTGATCGACAAGAACGGCCAGCAGATCGCCTCGGCGGGGGAGACCGAGCAGTTCGACACCACCTCGCTCGCCTCGCTGACGGCCGGCAACGTGGCCGCCACCGACGGATTGGCCAAGCTGATCGGGGAGCGGGAGTTCTCGGTGCTGTTCCATGAGGGTCAGCAGGACCACATCCACATCTCCATCGTCGCCAAACGCGCCATCCTGGTCGTCATCTTCGACGACCGCTCCTCGCTCGGCCTCGTGCGTCTGCGGGTCAAACGGGCGAGCGTGGACCTCGAGAAGATCTTCGAGGTGATGCTGCAGAAGGGCGAAAAGGGAGCTCAAGGATCGACCCACGCGAGCCCCTTTTCCGAGATCACCGACGACGACATCGACGCATTATTTGGCGAATAATCGGCGAATGACGGCAGAGCGTGGCGCCCGCCGGCGTGGCGGACCGTCCCGGTCCTAGAGAGGAACCGGGCGAGGGAACGAGGCACGGAAGAAGATGACTTTCATTAATTACGCCAGCAAAGAGATCAACTGCAAGATCGTCTACTACGGGCCCGGCCTGTGTGGGAAGACGACCAATCTGCAGTACATCTACAACAAGACCGCCCCCGAGTCGAAGGGCAAGATGATCTCCCTGGCGACCGAAGCCGACCGCACGCTCTTCTTCGACTTCCTGCCGCTCGACCTCGGGAGCATCCGCGGCTTCACCACCCGCTTCCACCTCTACACCGTCCCCGGCCAGGTGTTCTACGACGCCAGCCGCAAGCTGATCCTCAAGGGGGTCGACGGCGTGGTCTTCGTGGCCGACAGCCAGGAGGCGCGGATGGAGGCGAACATCGAGTCGATCCGCAACCTGGAACAGAATTTGAAGGAGCATGGATTCGACCTGGCGACGATCCCTTACGCCTTGCAGTTCAACAAGCGGGATCTCCCGAGCGTGGTGCCGGTCGAAGAGTTGTATCGCACGCTCAATTACAAACGCGAGCCCACCTTCGAAGCGGTGGCGACGACGGGGGTCGGAGTCTTCGACACCCTGAAGTCGGTCGCGAAGCAGATCCTGATCGAGCTGAAGAAACGCTAGCGAAAGGGAGCCATGGCCAAGGCCGCCAAGAAGACTCCAGCGAAGTCCGAGCCCAAGACCGCCGCGCCCGCGAAGGGCGCCAAGGCGGCGCAGCCCACAGACGACTCCGCCCTCGACGCCTTGACGAAGGGGCTCGCCGCCCTGCAGGCGAAGGACTGGGCGAAGGCGGTCGAGCGGTTTGAGGCGGCGGTGCGCGAGAGCGACCGGCCCGAGGTGCGGGACCGGGCCCGCCAGTACCTGGCGGCGAGCCGCCAGAAGGCGGGGGAGGGGGAAAAGCCGGCGAAGGCTCCCGAGCCGGACCCCTACCTCCTGGCGGTCTACGAGAAGAACCGGGGCAACCTCAAGGAGGCCCTGGAGATCAGCCGCAAGGGTGGGCGTGACCAGAAGGAGGAGCGCTTCGCCTATCTCGCCGCCTCGGTCCACGCGATCGAGGGGCGGTGGGACGAGGCGATCCAGGCGCTCACCAAGGCGATCGAGCTGAACCCCAAGAATCGCGTCCATGCCTTCCACGACCCCGATCTCGCCGAGCTCCGCAAGAACCGCGACCTCCGCCCCCTCTTCGGCCTCTCCTGAGCCGGCGCGCGCGCCGGAGAGGGCCCTGGTGGCGATCGGCGGGGGCACCGGCCTCTCGGCCCTCCTGCGCGGCCTGAAGGCCCACGTCGGCACCGAGCGGCTCCGCCAGCTCACCGGCGTGGTCACCGTCACCGACGACGGCGGCTCCTCCGGCCGGCTGCGCCGTGAATTCGGCGTGCTGCCACCGGGGGACATCCGCAACTGCATCGCCGCCCTCGCCGACGATGAGGACCTGCTGACCCGCCTCTTCCAGTACCGCTTCCCGAACGGCGGCGGGCTGCTCGGCCACTCCTTCGGCAACCTCTTCCTCACCGCGCTCACCGGCATCACGGGGGACTTCCACCAGGCGATCCTCACCGCCGAATCGGTGCTCTCGGTGCGCGGCAAGATCTTCCCCGCCACCCTCACCGACCTGCGGCTGCGCGGGCGGGGGGTCTCGGGGCGGATCTACGAGGGGGAGTCGGCGATCGGCCTCTCGGGGGAGGAGCTGGCGGCGGTGGAGCTCGACCCGGCCAATCCGCCGGCCTTCCCGCCCGCGGTGGCGGCGCTGGAGTCGGCGGACCTGGTCCTGCTCGGCCCCGGCTCGCTCTACACCTCGATCCTCCCCAACCTGCTGATCCCCGGCATCCGCCAGGCGCTGGTGAAGACCCGGGCGCGGGTGGTGCTGCTGCTCAACCTGATGACCCAGCCCGGCGAGACCGACGGCATGATGGGGATCGACCACCTGCGGGCCCTGGCGCGGCAGGCCGGCGAGGGGATCGTGGACGCGGTGCTGGTCAATTCCACCGAGATCCCGCCGGCGCTGGTCTCCCACTACGCCGAGACCGGCTCGGAGCCGGTGGCGGTCGACCGCGCCGCCTTGGAGGCGATGGGGGTCGAGGTCCACGAGGCCGACCTCCTGGCGGCGGACGGGGATCTGATCCGGCATGATTCCGAGAAGCTGGGGCGGGCGGTGTTGGAGCTGGCGGGGGTGGGGGCGGCCCGCCCCGCAGGGGCGGATATTCGATAGCCTGGGGTTTCAACCCCAGGCGGGTGGTGCGCCGACCAATTCCCATGGGGACCGGCCGATGCGACGATCCCCCGCCCCCCACCTGGGGTTGAAACCCCAGGCTAAGGAATACCCGCCCTTCCAGGGCGGATCTTGATGGCTCATTTGACGGAGGATCCCCATGCCTAACCGCCCCCGAGTCGCCGTGATCCTCGCCGCCGGCAAGGGGACGCGCATGAAGTCCGCCCTTCCCAAGGTCCTCCACCGCGCCGCCGGCCGGCCTCTCCTCCAATGGGTGGTGGACGCCGCCCGCGCCGCCGGGTGCGCGCGCATCTTGGTCGTCGTAGGGCATGGCGCCGAGCGGGTGCGGGAGGAGGTCGCGGGGGACGACCTCGGCTGGGTTCTCCAAGAGGAGCAGCGAGGGACCGGCCACGCCCTCGCCCAGGCCGAGCCGGAGATCCAGGGCGAGGCGACCGTGCTGGTCCTCTCCGGCGACGTGCCGCTCGTCCACCCCGAGACGCTCGACCGGCTCGCCGCGGCCGCTGAAGAAGGGTGGGGCGCCATGGCGGTGGCCGAGCTCCCGGACCCGGGCTCCCTCGGCCGGGTGATCGTCGATCAGGCGGGCGTCTTCCAGGCGATCGTCGAATTCAAGGATGCCACCCCGGAGCAGCGGGAGATCAAGCTGATCAACGCCGGCATCTACGCCCTCCCCTCCCCGGCCGTCTTCGACTACCTCCGGAGCCTCAAGACCAACAACGCCCAGGGGGAGCTCTACCTGACCGACGCGGTCACCAACGCCGCCGCGGACGGCCACCCGGTGCGGCTGGTCATGCTCCCCGATCCGGACGAGGCGCTCGGAGTCAACGATCGTACCGAGCTCGCCCGCGTCCACCGGCTGCTGATCGGCCGCCACCTGGTCTTCCTGATGAAGGCCGGGGTGACCCTCCTGGAGCCCGAGCGGACGGTCGTCGAGCCCGGGGTGCGGATCGGCGAGGACACCGTGATCCACCCGGGCGTCTCCCTCCTGGGCGACACCTCCATCGGCCGCGACTGCGTGATCCACCAGGGGGCGTGGCTCCGGGACACCTCGGTCGCGGATGGAACAACCATCGAGCCCTACAGCGTTCTGGACGGTGCGGAAGTAGGAGAAGGCTGCCGGGTGGGGCCGTTCGCGCGGCTGCGTCCGGCATCCCGTTTGCTTCGAGGAGCCCGGGTGGGCAATTTCGTCGAGGTGAAGAATTCCGTGCTCGGAGAGGGGGCCAAGGCCAACCATCTCGCCTACGTGGGGGATACTACGGTGGGTGAGCGGGCCAATCTCGGGGCCGGCGTGGTCACCTGCAACTACGACGGTACCCACAAGCATCCGACCGAGATCGGCCCCGGCGCCTTCATCGGCAGCGACACCATGCTGGTGGCGCCCGTAAAAGTGGGGGCCGGCGCCTCCACGGCGGCGGGCTCGATCATTACCAGGAACGTCCCGGCCGGGGCGCTGGCGGTGGGGCGGGTACGGCAGAAGAACCTCGAAGGGTGGGCCGGCGGGCTCCGCGGGCGGCGGGACGACCGTAGCAAGACTCAGAAAGGGAACGAGTAAGCCTATGTGCGGAATCGTCGGATACGTTGGGCAACGGGAGGTCGTGCCCCTGCTGATGGACGGCCTGCGCCGTCTGGAATACCGGGGGTACGACTCGGCCGGTGTGGTGGCGGTGCGCGACGGCACGCTCCAGACCCTCAAGGCCGAGGGGAAGCTCGACCGCCTCAAGGAGAAGCTCGAGAAGCAGCCGCTCACCGGCCGCTACGGTCTCGGCCACACCCGCTGGGCCACCCACGGCCCACCGAGCGAGCGCAACGCCCACCCCATGGTGGACGCGCGCCGCCGCCTGGCGCTCATCCACAACGGCATCATCGAGAACTTCCTGCCGCTCAAGAAGCGGCTGATCGCCGAGGGGTGGACCTTCAGCTCCGACACCGACACCGAGGTGGTGGCGAACCTCATCTCCTCCTACCTGGACGGCGACCTCCGCGCCGCGGTTGCCAAGGCCGTGAAGGAGCTGGAGGGGATGTACGCCTTCGCCGTGGTCTCGGTGGAGACCGAGGGGCAGGAGATCGTGGCCGCCCGCCAGGGACCGCCGCTGGTCATCGGCCTCGCCAAGGAGGAGCAGTTCCTGGCCTCCGATCCGGCGGCCCTCCTCGCCTACACCAAGGACGTGATCTTCCTGGAGAACGGCGACATCGCCCGCCTCACCCCGGCCGGCGTCGAGATGTGGGACCGCGCGGGCAAGCCGGTCCAGCGCCCCGTGCAGCACCTCAACTGGGACCCCATCCAGGCCGAGAAGGGGGGCTACAAGCACTTCATGCTCAAGGAGATCCACGAGCAGCCGCAGGTCGTGCAGGAGACCTTCGGCGGCCGCGTGGACTTCGAGCGCGCCGAGATCCTCTTCGACACGGTGAAGATCTCGAAAGAGGAGATCGACCGCGTCGAGCGCCTCACCCTGCTCGCCTGCGGTACCTCCTGGCACGCCGCCCTGATCGGCAAGTTCCTGATCGAGCAGATCGCCCGCCTGCCCGTCGAGGTCGACTACGGCTCCGAGTACCGCTACCGCGATCCGATCGTCTCCGACCGCGTGCTGGCCGTGGGGATCTCCCAGTCGGGCGAGACGGCGGACACCCTTTCGGCGATGGAAGCGGCCCACGAGCGCGGCGCCCGCCTGTTCTCGGTCTGCAACGTGGTGGGGAGCCAAGCGACCCGGGTCAGCGAGGGGGTGATCTACACCCACGCGGGCCCCGAGATCGGCGTCGCCTCGACCAAGGCCTTCACCACCCAGCTCGTGGCCCTCTACCTGCTCGCCCTCTACCTGCGCCAATGCAAGCACGGCTCGATCGACCGGCGCTATCTGGACGAGCTGACGCGGGTCCCGCAGGCGGTGGACGAGGTGATCCGGCGCCAGGAGCAGCACATGGACGAGCTGGCCCGCAAGTATCACCGGGCGCAGAACTTCCTCTACCTGGGGCGGGGGATCAACTACCCCATCGCGCTGGAGGGGGCGTTGAAGCTCAAGGAGATCTCCTACATCCACGCCGAGGGGTACCCGGCCGGCGAGATGAAGCACGGCCCGATCGCCCTGATCGACCAGAACATGCCGGTGGTGGCGATCGCGACGGGCGACCAGCTCTCCGAGAAGACCAAGAGCAACATGCAGGAGGTGAAGGCCCGGGACGGCATCGTCATCGCCCTCACCGACCGCGACCCCGAGGATCTGGGAGGCATCGCCGACGAGGTGATCGAGGTCCCCACCGTCTCCCCCCTCCTCCAGCCGATCGTCAACGTGGTCCCGCTGCAGCTCCTCGCCTACTTCATCGGCGTCCGCCGGGGGGCGGATGTGGACCAGCCGCGGAATCTGGCGAAGAGTGTGACGGTGGAGTAGGGGGGATCGGCTATAGGCTTTCTTGCCCTCTGGGGCGTCCTGCCCTCCGAACCTCACCCTCGGTCCCTCTCCACTTCGTGGAGAGGGAGGGCTCCGAGATCGGCGGTGTCGGACTACGGCAAATCGGCTCATCTACGTTCCCCCTCTCCACGGAGTGGAGAGGGGGCCAGGGGGCATACGCGTTAACCTAATTAGGGGGCGTCCATGGTAGCCTAGTGACATGGACACCCCTGCCAGCCAATCCGAGTGGAGAATTATTGAGGCCCTCCTTCCGACCGGATGGGAGGAACAGGCTTGCCAGAAAGGAGCCTTTCGGCGAGTTCGCTACACTCAGAAGCCCG
>JBJMHA010000103.1:0-6505 GCA_045807625.1 Thermoanaerobaculia bacterium
CCTCACCCCCTGGCCCCCTCTCCACTGCGTGGAGAGGGGGAACGAAGCTGAAGCGACCTGCCGGATCTCCAGTAACGTTGAGCTCTGGGCCCTCCCTCTCCACGAAGTGGAGAGGGACCGAGGGTGAGGCTTCGGAGGGCAGGACGCCCCAGAGGGCAAAGATCTCTATAATCCGCTCAGCAGCTCCAGATACTCCCCCACCCCCATCTCCCGCGCATTCGAAGCATTCGACCCGTTCTGCGCCGCCCGCTCCGCGATCCAGGGGTAGGTATCCTCCGGAATCCCAAGCTCCCGGAACTGCGGAATCCCGAGGTCCCGCACCAGCTCCTCGATCGCCCGGAGCACCCCTTCGGCCCCGGTGCCGCTCCCCGGCGGCAGCGCGACGTCCAGGGATGCCAGCTTGTCGGTGCAGGCGGCGAGGTTGTAGCGCAGGACGGGCAGCAGGAGGACGGCGTTGGCGAGGCCGTGCGGGAGATTCCAGCGGCCGCCCAGGGTCTCGGAGAGGCAGTGGACGGCGGCCACGTCGGCGTTGCCGAAGGCGAGGCCGGCCAGGGTGGAGGCCCGCATCACGGCCTCGCGCGCCTCGGCGTCGCCGGAGATGTCGGCGGCGGCGCGGCGGAGGTACTTGAGGAGCAGGGCGACCGCCTTCTCCGCCAGAGCGTCCGAGACCGGATTGGCCAGGCGGCAGGTGGCGGCCTCGACGGCGTGGGTGAGGGCGTCGGCGCCCGTCCAGGCCACGAGGCGGCCCGGCAGGGTGCGGATGAGGTCGGCGTCCACGATCGCCCAGTCGGGGAACATCCCCTCCCCCTTGACGCTGATCTTGGCGTGCCGCTCCTCGACGGTGAGCACGGAGACCCAGGTCACCTCGGAGCCGGTGCCGCAGGTGGTGGGAATGGCGATGAACGGGAGCGGCTTCTCGGTGAAGCGGTTCGGTCCCTCGTAGTCCACGGCGGAGCCGCCGTTCGCGATCACCATGGCGGCGGCCTTGGCGGCGTCGAGCACGCTGCCGCCGCCGAGGCCGATCACCAGCGAGACCCCTTCCTCGCGGCCCCAGTCGGCCAGGCGGTCCACGGTCGCGGCGCGCGGGTTGGGCTCGACGTCGTCGAAGGTGATCGCCTCGATCTCGGCCTTCGCCAGGGCCTGCCAGACCCGCTCCGGGATGCCGGTCTCCTCGATGCCGGGATCGGTCACCATCAGGACCCGCTCCGGCTGGTAGCCGGCGACGATCTCGGGGAGCTGGCTCAGGGAGCCGGGAGCCAGGAGGACGCGGGTGGGGACTCGGAAGGGGCGCATCATGGGGGCGATCCTATCCTGGCCAACATCCCCGGGGGCAATTCCGTATACCCTTGCTGGAGATCGAAGCGAGGGAGGGTACCCCGATGGAATCCGTCGTCCGGACCGCCGCCACCCGACCGGTGGAGCGCGCGGCCGCTTTGATGGCAATATTGCCCTGGTATCTGACCGCGATGCTCGCGGGCTCGACCAGCATCGTGGCCGGGCTGCTGTGGGACATCTCGTGGCACATGACGATCGGCCGGGACACGTTCTGGACCCCGGCCCATCTGCTCATCCACTTCGGCGGCCTGCTGGCCGGCTTCTGCTGCGGCTGGCTGGCGCTGCGCACCACGTTCGCCGGCAGCGCGGAGGAGAAAGGGACCACGGTCCGCCTCTGGGGGTTCCGCGCGCCGTTCGGCGCCTGGGTGGCGGTGTGGGGCACCTTCGCCATGCTCACCTCGGCGCCGTTCGACAACTGGTGGCACGATGCCTATGGGCTGGACGTCAAGATCCTCTCGCCGCCGCACAGCCTGCTCGGGGCCGGCATGATCGCCGTGCAGCTCGGCGCCATGCTGATCGCCCTCGCGCTGCAGAACCGGGCCGGGGCCGCGGAGCTCCGCCCCCTGGGGCTCGCCCACCTCTACGGCGCCGGGGTGGTGACGGTGATGGCGCTGATCTTCCTCACCGAATACAGCGAGCCCCAGCTCCGGCACGGCGCCCTGTTCTACGAGCTGATGGCGGCCGTCCTGCCGTTCCTGCTGGTGGCGGTGGCGCGCTCCTCGCGGCTGCGCTGGGCGGCCACGATCACCGCCGGCTTCTACATGCTGATCGCCGCCGCCATGTGTTGGATCCTGCCGCGCTTCCCGGCCCATCCGAAGCTCGGACCGATCAATCATCCGATGGATCACATGGCGCCGCCCCTCTTCCCGCTGCTGCTGGTGATCCCGGCATTGGGCGTCGATTTCTTCCTCCAGCGCCGGGAGGGGAAGCGGGCCGGCTGGCTGGACGCCGCGCTGATCGGCGCCTCGTTCCTGGCCCTGTTCTTTGTGGTGCACTGGTACTTCGCCGACTTCCAGCTCTCGCCCGCGTCGCGCAACTGGTTCTTCGTGGGCGACCAGTTCTGGAGCTACTCGTCGAACCCGGGGCCGCGGCGCTACACCTTCTGGGACCTGGACGTCCATCCGGTGACGGCGGCGAAGCTGGGGATCGCCCTGCTCTGGTCGATCTTCTCGGCCCGGCTGGGGCTCTGGTGGGGGGCCTGGATGTCCCGGGTGCGCCGATGAGACGGGTAGCGCCTTTCCTTTTGTTGGCGCTGCTCTTTGCGGCCGGGCCGGCGCGGGCGCACGTGGGGAGCCCCAACGTCTTCTTCGACGGCGACGCCGGCCCCTACCCGGTGCGGGTGATCGTGCGGCCGCCGGTGGTGATCCCGGGGCTCGCGGAGGTCACGGTACGCCTGCGCGACGGCCACAGGGTGGACGGGGTGACCGTGCAGCCGGTGCAGTACCGGGCGGGATTCAAGGGGGCGCCGCCGCCGGACGGGGCGGTGCCGGTCCCCGGCGCGCCGGACACCTGGAGCGCCCAGCTCTGGCTGATGCGGGCCTCCTCCTACAGCGTGCGGGTGGAGGTCCGGGGGCCGGCGGGGCCGGGAGAGGCGCTGGTGCCGGTCACCGCCGTGCCGATGAAGGTCCTGGGGATGGACAGGGGGCTCGGCGTGGTGCTGGTCCTCCTCGGGCTGTTCCTGTTCGCGGGCGCGGTCTCGATCGTGGGCGCCGCGGTCCGCGAGAGCGTGCTGCCGCCCGGGGAGGAGGCCGACGGCCGGCGCCGGGCCCGGGCGCGGGCCCTCTCCATCGTCGTGGCGGCCCTGTTCGCGCTCGCCGTCTGGGGAGCCCGGAATTGGTGGAACCGCGTGGACGGCGAGGCGCGGGAGGACCTCTTCAAGCCGTTCCGGACGCGGACCACGGTCCGCCTGGACGGCGGCCGGCCCACGCTCGCCCTGCGGATCGACGCCCAGGACCGGGCCGACTGGCCCCCCCTGATACCGGACCACGGCAAGCTCATGCACCTCTTCCTGATCCGCGAGCCCGATCTCGACGCCTTCGCGCACCTCCATCCGGTGGCGCAAGGGGAGGACGACTTCCTGGCGGCGCTCCCGGCGCTGCCGGCCGGTACCTACCGCGTCTACGCGGACGTGGTCCTCGAATCCGGCTTCCCGCAGACCCTGGTGGATACGGTGAGGATCCCCGAAGGGACCGGCGGGCCGCGCCAGGACCCGGACGACTCCTGGCGCGCCTCGCCGCCGCTGGGCAAGGCGCCGGAGGCGGTGAGCGGTCTCGAGGACGGCGGCACCATGCTCTGGCGACGGGAGCCCCTGGTGGCGGGCCGCGAGGCCGAGCTCCGCTTCGAGGTGAAGGGCCCGGACGGCCGGCCCGCTCCGCTGGAGCCCTACATGGGGATGCTGAGCCACGCCGTGATCGCGAAGGACGACGGTCAGGTCTTCGTCCACCTCCACCCCATGGGCACCGTCAGCATGGCGGCCCAGCAGGCCTTCGCGAAGAAGGAGATGGAAGAGGAAGGGAAGGCCGTCCCCGTCACGGCCTCGATGCCCGGCATGAGCTCCGGAGGTGCGATCTCCTTCCCCTACGGCTTCCCCCAGCCCGGCCGCTACCGCCTCTGGGTGCAGGTGAAGACCGGCGGCAAGATCCAGACAGGGGTGTTCGACGCGGAGGTGGGAAACAAAGGCCCGGCCGTTCCGTAATCTGATTCCATGGCCAAGCCCATGCTGAGAAAGATCGCGCCCATCCTGTCCCTGCTGCTCCTGTTCGCCCTCCCCGTCCTGGCCCAGCCGCCGGCCGCCGCGCCGGCCAAGGACATGAAGGCGGAGGAGAAGAAGCCCGCGCCGCCGCCTGAAGAGAAATCTTCGGTCACCAGGCACTCGCTGACGCTGGACGGCCGGGCCTACCCCTACACGGCCACCGCCGGCACCCTGCTGCTGCGGGACGACGAGGGGACCGTCAAGGCGTCGGTCTTCTACATCTCCTACACGCTCGACGGGGTGAAGGACCCGGGGACGCGCCCGGTCACCTTCAGCTTCAACGGCGGGCCGGGCGCGGCGTCGCTCTGGGTCCACCTGGGAGCATTCGGCCCGCGGCGGGTGGCGCGGACCGACGAGGGGTTCGGCCTGCCGCCGCCCGGCAAGCTGGTCGACAACGAGGACTCGATCCTCGACACCACCGACCTCGTGTTCATCGATCCGGTGAGCACGGGCTACAGCCGGCCGGCCCCGGGGCAGGACCCGAAGCAGTTCCACGGCGTGAAGCAGGACATCGACTGGGTGGCCGAATTCATCCGCCTCTGGATCACCCGCAACCAGCGCTGGGCCTCGCCGAAATTCGTGGCGGGCGAGAGCTACGGCACCACCCGCGCGGCGGGGCTGGCCTATCAGCTCGCGGACCGCTACGGCATGATGCTCAACGGCATCGTGCTCGTCTCGACCGTGCTCAACTGGCAGGACCAGGATTTCCATCCGGGCAACGAGCGGCCGTGCTTCATCCACCTGCCGACCTACGCGGCGACGGCCTGGTATCACAAGAAGCTCCCGCCGGAGCTGTCGGGGGACCTGTTCAAAACCCTTTCGGAAGTGGAGGCGTTCGCGCTCGACGAATACGGCCCGGCCCTCCTCCAGGGGGACCGCTTATCCGAAGCCAAACGCAAGGAGCTGGCGGCGAAGATCGCGCGCTACGCGGGGCTCTCCCCCACCTATGTCGAGCGCTCGAACCTCTGCGTGCAGATCGACCGCTTCACCAAGGAGCTGCTGCGCGACCAGGGGAAGACCATCGGCCGGCTCGACACCCGCTTCACCGGCAACGACATCGACTCGGTGGGAGAGGTCTATGAGTTCGATCCCGCCAGCGCCTCCACCGACGGCCCCTTCGCGGCGGCGATCAACGACTACATCCGGCGGGACCTCAAGTACGAGACCGACCTCGTCTACGAGCGGTTGACCGACAAGGTCTGGCCTTGGGACTGGACCTTCCACAACCAATACGTGAACGTGGCCGAGTACCTGCGCCAGGCGATCACCCGCAACCCCCATCTCCAGGTGCTGATGGCGGCGGGCGTCTACGATCTGGCGACGCCGTTCTTCGATTCCATCTTCACGAGGGATCACCTGGGGCTCCCCCAGGAGCTGCGGGGGAACGTCCAGGTCGAGCTCTACCAGGCCGGCCACATGATGTATATCCGCAAGGCGGACCACGAGAAGCTGAAGAAGGACGTGACGGCGTTTATTCGGAGGGCGGCGGGGTAGCTAACGTCAGCTCGGGCCAAAGAAGCGGGAGGGAGCTGTATTCGCCTACTCGACGAGGGCTGAAGCGCTTGAACACTCACGACCTCGGAAGGAAGCAGAAGATCTCATCTAGAATCATAAAGAGAATGGTGTTACGCATGAAGGTATAGTCTTCCGCTCTAGAGACCCCGTGTCCAACCGTATGCCTAGATAGAGGTCGCTCGTCCTTTGTCAATCGAAGGCCTTAAAGTAGACATCCAGAAGATATCTCTGCAGTCTTTTAGGAAGAAGGAGCGAGTCCGCATTCTTGGGTTTTACCAAGTTTTCGACCATTGATTCCTGGCTAATCTTTTCCATCGGCTTTTCTTTCGCAATAAGAAATCGCATCAAGCCTTCGATTCTAGGCATTATCGTCTGAATAGAGGAAATGTAGTTGCCTTCCAGATAGGCACTATGAGCCGCATCGATGAACCTTCCGTGATCCACCACATCCTCTCTTCTCTTCCAGAGATCGATGCGGTCAGGCAGGCGGGCTTTGTAATTTGAGCAGATTCCTTCAAGAACAGAGGCAGGATAGCGCTCCTGCTGGCTCCATTTGATGAGATCCCGCATCTCAGATTTTGTCAGGCAACTGAAGGGGAACCACTCCCATTCTATCAGACGCGCCCACTGCTCATCATCAATCCGGAACGTATCTGTTTACCGTTCTGAAGCCGTCATCAGGTCATGGTAGGAAGGCGGTCTGGGGCTGCGAAGAATCGTGCTGAAAAGAGCCAGTGAGTTGAGGCCGCGTTGCTGACCTGTCCGCAGAAGGCTGGTCAAGATGGACTGGGCCTTGGCGCCGTCGGACGTGCGGTTGCCGCCACACGATTTGCGGTTGACGACGGCGGGCCGAATCGCCTGCTCGGCGGGCCAATTGGTAGCCTCGACATCGTCCCGGTCGAG
>JBJMHA010000104.1:0-279954 GCA_045807625.1 Thermoanaerobaculia bacterium
ATTCGGCCCGCCGTCGTCAACCGCAAATCGTGTGGCGGCAACCGCACGTCCGACGGCGCCAAGGCCCAGTCCATCTTGACCAGCCTTCTGCGGACAGGTCAGCAACGCGGCCTCAACTCACTGGCTCTTTTCAGCACGATTCTTCGCAGCCCCAGACCGCCTTCCTACCATGACCTGATGACGGCTTCAGAACGGTAAACAGATACTAATTCGTCTTCGAGATCCTTTGGATCATCCATTGACATAGGTCTCCCGGTGCCTCTCGCCCTGGACAGAGAAAGAGTGATGATTGGGCAATACTACAACGGTTTCGCCCGGCAACCACTGGGCTTGTTCGGGTTTCAGGTCGGCTGGATTTCTTCTTGAATCCCAGATCCGGAGGAGCCGGATCCAGTCGTCATCGATCCGAAAGATGATGCGGTGAGGTCCGCCAGTCGCGACCAGCGGACCGGGCGCTTACGGCTCAACGGCCGCCCACCGCTTCAGCTTTGCGACGACCTCCGAGCCTTCAACCCAGTTGCCTTCCGCGATATCCCGCTCGGCTTCTTCCACCGCATACTGGAGCTCGATGCGCTCCGACGAGGTCTGAAGATCTTCGAAGGCTTCGACCGAGAGGAGAACGGCGACTCCGCGTCCCTCACGAGTAAGCACAACCGGACGTCCGGTCGAGCGGGCCTGTTGAACCACCTCCGACGTCGCGGTCTCCAGGTCAGAGAGAGGACGTAGATCTTCGCTGAGCTTGACTCGGGCCATTGCGGTTTCCTCCACCAGCGCTGATTCTACCTTGCCCGGCCTTCATCGGGTCGGCTCTCTTGCGAGAGGCGCGGAGAGCAGAGGGCGCGGCGCGAAGGGTGGGAAACGGCCCGCGAAGAGTAGGGAATGAGGCTCGCGGGCGCTGTCGGGTTCTTTGAAAACTGAATCGAAACGGGCTTCGGACGGGGAATCCGGGGCTCCGCGGCCATCCGTGCGCGCGCGCCCCGGCTTTTTTTCTTCGTCCTCTGGGGAATTCCTCAGTACAGCGGCTGGAAAAAGACCGAAACGAGCTCGGCGAGGTGCTGCTCGAGGCCGCGCCTCTTCCAACTCTGATAGGTCACCTCGCGGCAGTGCTTCTCATCATCCGCGAAGGTCGCCTCCATGCGCGCCGCGAAATCCTGGTCGTAGAAGGCGAGGCTGTCCTCCTCGTTGGCGCGCAGGGAGCGGCCGTCGAAGTTGATCGATCCGATGGTGCTGAAGAGGCCGTCGATGACGGCGCCCTTCTGATGCATCATCGTGCGGTTGTATTCGAGGATGCGGACCCCCGCCTTCAGGAGCTCGCCGTAGTGCCGGCGCGAGGCCATGCGCACGAGCGGCATGTCGATGTGGCGGCCGGGGACCATGATTCGCACGTCGACCCCCCGCTTCGCGGCCGCGATCAGCGCCTCGCGGATCTGCGGGTCGGGCACGAAGTAGGCGTTCTGGATATAAATCGATTTCTCGGCGGCCTGGATCGCCACGACATAGAAGATCGAGGCGAGCGAGGAGGAGTCGCCGCGCGACACCTTGATCCCCTGCGCCTCGATAGTCCCCGCCGGGGCGAGCCGCGGATAGAACTTGTCGCCGGCCAGGATCTCGCCGGTGGTGTAGGTCCAGTCCTGGCTGAAGATCGCCTGCATCTGCGCCGAGACGGGCCCGGCGACCCGCACCATCATGTCCCGCCACTCCTTGGGATTGCGGGCGTCCCCCAGCCAGTTGTCGGCGATGCAGAAGCCGCCGGTGAAGCTCACGGCGCCGTCGACGACCAGGATCTTGCGGTGCGTCCGCCAGCCGATGTTGTAGAGGCTCCAGAGCCCGAGGGGGTGGAACACGTAGACCTTGGCGCCCGCCTGGCGCATGCGGCCGAGGATCGGCCAGGAGTGGCTGCTGCCGGTGCCGTCCACCAGCACGCGCACCTCGACCCCCCGCCGCGCGGCCTCGATCAGCGGCTGGGCGAACATCTCGCCGGCCTTGTCGTTCTTGAAGATGTAGGACTCCAGGTTGACCGTGACCTTGGCCTCGCGGATGGCCGCCGCCATCGAGGAGATGATCGCGTCGCCGTTGTCGAGGATCTCGGCGCTGTTTCCCCCCACCATGGTGTTGCCAAAGGTGTCGAGGGAGCGGCGGAAGGCCGGGTCCTTCACCGCGAAAGGGTGGTCGAATTGGTAGACGTTCCGCTTGAGTGCGATCAGGGTGCACCCCTGGGAGCAGAGGGCCACGGCGAGGCAGAGAGCGAGGAGAGGTCCCCGCCCCCTGGGATTTACGATCGAATGCCTCCGCGACCCTGCGCTCATGGCTGATTCGTCCTCTCTGGAAGACGCCCTCTCAACATCCTTACAACTGGCGGGCGGAAGATGCAGGGACCGTGCCGGGGCTCTTGAAATACCGCCCGGGCGTGGTGCCGAGGGCGCGGCGGAAGGCGGCGACGAAGGCGCTGGTGCTCTCGTAGCCGACCGCGTTGGCGACCTCCGCGACCGCCTCCCCCTCGGCGAGGAGCTGCAGGGCGCGGAGCAGCCGGGCCCGCTGGCGCCAGACGCCGAACGGCAGGCCGGTCTCGGCGCGAAACAGGCGCTCCAAGGTCCGCTCGCCGGCCGCCGCGGCGCGGGCGACCTCGGCCAGGGTGTGGCGGGCCGCGGGCTCCGCCCGGATGCACGCCGCGGCCCGGACGCCGCGCGGGTCCCGCGGCATGGGCAGATCGAGGGGAGTCAGCGGCAGGATGGTGAGCTCGTCGAGCAGGACGTCCAGGAGGTGCCGCTCCGCCGCCACCCGCCGGTCGAGGGTGCGCAGGCGCATCGCCCGGCGCAGGATCTCCCGGAGGAGCGGCGAGATCTCGACAACCCGGCAGGTGCTCGGCAGGCGGACGCGGACCGCCGGGTGGAGGTGGAGCGACCGCAGGGAGACGCCGCCGGCCACCTCCGCGGCGTGCCGCACCCCGGCGGGGATCCAGACGGCCTGGTGGACGGGCACCACCCAGAGCCCTCCGTCCGTATGGACGGTCAGGGTGCCGCGGGAGGCGAAGAGGATCTGCCCCCATTCGCTCACGCGGTCGCGCCAGGTGTAGGCCGACGCCCAGGCGACCGAGCTCAGGCGGGCCTGCGGCCCCTCCGGTTGGCGGGATCTCGACATTCCCTGTCAGTATAGGGTTAACGCGCGCGGCGCGACAGGCATATCGTAGGCCGGAAGGACGCTTTGAAAGGACGCTTTGAAAGGAGACACCGCGATGGCGCCGTTCTCGCCCCCTCCCGCCGGTCACGTCGCCCACTTCGCAATCAACGCCGACGACGTGAGCCGCGCGCGGAGCTTCTATGAAAAGGTCTTCGGCTGGCGCTTCGAGGCCTGGGGGCCGCCGGGCTTCTTCCAGATCACCGCCGCCGGCGGCGGCACGCCCGGCCCCCTGGGGGCCCTCCAGAAGCGCCGCGAGCTCATACCGGGCCAGCGCACGGCCGGCTGCGAGTGCACCGTCGCGGTGGCGGACGTGGACGCGGTCGCCGCCACCGTGGTGGCGAACGGCGGCACGATCCTGATCCCCAAGGTGCTCATCCCCACGGTCGGATACCTGATCTTCTTCCGCGATCCGGAAGGCAACGCCGTCGGCGCCATGCAGTACGACGCGGGCGCGCAGGATGAGATCTGATTGTTTTTCCAGGAGGATTCCGATGAACGTCTACGGCTTTCTGATCCTGACGGCGGGTCTGGTGCTGGGGTCCCAGAGCGACCTGGACAAGCTCCAGGGGTCGTGGCGGACCGTCTCGCTGGTGAACGACGGCAAGCGGCTGGTGGGAGAGGGCGTTCCGCCGCGGCCGGGGCCCGCCACGGCGCTCTCCTACGAAGGGGACCGCTGGCTGATCAAGGTGGGAGGCAAGACGGTCGCCTCCGGGATCTTCAAGATCGACGCGGCCAAGGTACCGAAGGAGATCGACGTCCTGGACGAGTCGGGGATGAAAAATGACAAGACCAAGCTCGGCATCTACGAGCTCTACGGCGACCGGTATACGTACTGTCTCGCGCCGTCCGGAAAGCCCCGGCCGACGGAATTTGCAAGCCCGGAAGGGAGCGGGTATTCCCTGGGGGTGAGCGAGCGCGAGAAGCTCTGAGCCGGTGATAGGCTGGCGTCATGAGTGACGCCCAGTCCTCCGCCATCGCCGAGTTTCGCCGGCTGCACGAGTCCGGCTGCTTCGTCTTGCCGAACCCCTGGGATGTGGGGACGGCCTTGTATCTCCAGCATCTCGGGTTCAAGGCGCTCGCCACGACCTCCTCGGGGTTCTCGTTCTCCCGCGGGTTGCCGGACGAGGTCCGGGCGATCCCCCTGGACGCCATGCTCGGGCACTTCCGTGAGATCGCCGCGGCGACGCCGCTCCCCGTGAACGCGGACTTCCAGTCAGGCTACGCGGACGAGCCCGAGGGGGTGGCCGCGAACGTGCAGCTCTGCGTGGGGACCGGGGTCGCCGGCCTGTCGATCGAGGACGCGAAGGACGACGGCGCCTCCCTCTACGAGGACCGGCTGGCGGTCGAGCGGGTCCGGGCGGCGCGGGCGGCGATCGACGCGGCGGGGGTCCCCGTGGTCCTGACCGCGCGCTGCGAGGCCTGGCTCGTCGGGCATCCGGACGCCCGACGCCTGGCGCGCGAGCGGCTGGCGGCCTACGCCGAGGCCGGCGCGGACTGCCTCTACGCTCCGGGCATCCGGGACCTCCGCGAGATCGAGGCGATCGTGAAGCTGGTGGCGCCGAAGCCGGTGAACGTGCTGGTCTCCGCGCCCGGCGAGCTGACGGTCCAACGGCTGGCGGACCTCGGCGTCCGCCGCATCTCGGTCGGCTCCGCCCTGGCCCGCGCCGCCTGGGGCGCCTTCCTCCGCGCCGCGCGAGGCATCGCCGAGACCGGCTCGTTCGAAGGCTTTGCCGGCGCCGCACTCTACGGCGAGCTCAACGGGTTTTTCCGCGACCGGGGGTGAGCGAGGGTGGCACGGATGCCGGCGCTCGTGATATCATCTTGAGAAGACGGTGGCACGAGAGATAGGAACGTCTGATGCCCAAACAAGCGACTGCCCATATCGACGACGCGGAGCTGAAGATGAGAGATCTGGCGCCTCCCGAGGAGATGGAGCGCCGCAGGGAATTCGTTGCTTGGTTGCGGGCTCAAATGGACAAGCCTGCCACGAAGGAAGACTTGGAGATCTGGCGGGAGTTTGAGGCGGACCTCAAGAGGGATCGTCCGAAATTCCGCTAGGGATATGCCACGTCTTCTTCTGCTGGACAACAACATCCTGTCGAAGGTCCTGCGACCGGAGGTGGTCGACAATAAACCGATCGCCGATGCGCTCTCTCGTCTCCAGGAGAATCCCCAGTTCCGGGTTTATGTACCCGAGATCGTTGATTACGAGCTTCGCCGCAAGCTCCTTCACCTCGGGCACTATCGGCCTCAGGCGAGGAAATGGGCTCGGGAGGCTCTCTCCCGTCTGGACAGATGGGTCTCGATGGGGTACATCCCCCTCACGACGAAGGCCATGAGGTTGGCGGCGGATATCTGGGCCCAGACCCGTGCGAACGGCCAGTTGCGAGGTCCGGAAGACGGCCTGGATGTGGACGTTATTCTGGCGGCCCAGGCCAAGCAGGCGGGCGGATACATCCTCACCACGAACGAGAAGCACTTCCGGAGCATCGCCGATGTCTTCGACTGGAAGGCCGCTTACGACGGTTCCTGATCTCACCACACCGGCCAGATCACCGGCACCAGTACCAGGATCAATAAGATCACCAGCGCCGTCAGCGGCAGGCCGGCGAGGACGAAGTCGCGGAAGCGGTATTTGCCGGGGCCGTAGACGATCAGGCAGGAGGGCTCGAACGGGGTGATGAAGGAGAGCGAAGCCGAGAGGGTCACCAGGATCGCGAAGGCCCGAGGATCGAGCCCTAGCCGGTGGGCGGCGGTCAGCGCCACCGGCAGCACCACTAGGGCCGCCGCGGCGTTGGACATCGGCTGGGTCAGCAACATGGTGAGCACCACGAAGGCGAGCATCACGGCGGCGGTGCCCAAGGGGGAGACCCAGGTCACGATCAGGCCCGCCAGCCAGGCCGCCGCGCCGGTCTTCTGCATCGCCAAGCCGAACGAGGTCATGCCGGCGATCAGGATCAGCAGCCGCCAGTCGATCAGCTTGTAGGCCTCCTCCATCGTGATCAGCCGGGTGGCGATCACCCCCAGGGCCGCCAGCAGGAAGGCGATCGGCAGCGGCAGCCAGCCGAGCGACGAGGCGAGCACGGCGGCCAGGAACATGCCCACCGCGTAGAGCCCCTTGCGGCGCCGCGCCGGCTGGTGCTCGATCTCCTGCAGGATGAAGAGGTCGGCGCTGTCGGTGAGCAGCCGGAAACACTCGGGCCTGCCCTGGAGGAGGAGGACGTCGCCCGCGCGCAGGGGCAGGTGGGCGAGGCGGGTCGCCAGCGGGTGGCCGTGACGGTAGATGGCGATCACGGTGACGTTGAAGCGGCGGCGGAAGTCGAGCTCCTTGAGGGTGCGGCCGATCAGGGAGGAGGTGGGGAGGAGCAGGGCCTCGGCGATCGCCAGGGTCTCCTCCTCCGCGTCCTTCTCCCCCAGCGTGAGCTCGGGACGGATCTCGATCCCGGCCGTCTCCATGACCTGGAGCAGCCCCTCGCGCCGGGCCTGGACGAACAGGAGGTCCCCCTCCCGGAGGATCATCTGGGGCACGGCGCCCATCCGGCGCTCCCCCCGCAGCACCGCCCGCACCTGCACTCCCAGGTCGGCCAGCCGTGAGTCGCGCAGGGCCGTGCCCGCGAGCGGCGAGCCGGGAGTGACCACCACCTCGGAGAGGTACTCCCGCATGGAGTAGGCCTCCTCGGAGGCCGTCCCCGCGGTCTGCGGCAGCAGCCGGTGCCCGAGGAAGACCAGATAGAGGATGCCTGCCACCGCCACCGCTCCTCCCACCGGCAGGAGCTCGAACATCGACAGGGGCGCCAAGCCCGCCGACTTCATGTAGCCGCTCGCGGCCATGTTGGTCGAGGTGCCGATCAGGGTGCAGGTGCCGCCCAGCATCGAGGCGTAGGCGAGCGGGATCAGCACCTTGCCCGGGCTGAGCCGGCTGCGCCGGCAGACCCCGAGGACGGCCGGCATCAGCACCGCCGTGGTGGTGGTGTTGTTCATGAACGAGGAGACGAAGGTGGTCACCGGCAGCACGCAGAGCAGCACCTTGGTCCGGCTGCCCCCGGCGATCCGGTGGATCGCCTCGCCCAGGTGGTCCACCACGCCGCCTTTCATCAGCGCTCCGGAGAGCACGAAGATCGCCGCCAGGATGACGATGATGTCGCTCGAGAACCCGGAGAAGGCCTCCTCGACGCTCAGGGTGCCCGAGAGGACCAGAGCGCAGAGCAGCAGGAGGGTGGTCACGTCGACCGGGATCCGCTCGACCGAGAAGGCGGCCACCGCGGCGAGGAGAAGCAAGAGGACGAGGGCGATGGAGAGGGTCACGGCCGAGGAGAGTACTGCATCGAGCTTGCCAAGCTCCGCTCCGCCTTGCTTTCCGGCCGGGGAGCCCTTAGTCTTCGCGGCGCATGGAAATCCTCAAGGGACTGCTCGACTTCGTCCTGCACTTGGACAAGCACCTGAGCCCGATCATCCACGAGTACGGGGCCTGGACGTACCTGCTGCTCTTCTTGATCGTCTTCTGCGAGACCGGGCTGGTGGTGACGCCCTTCCTCCCCGGCGACTCGCTGCTGTTCGCGGCGGGGGCCTTCGCGGCCAACGGCTCGCTCTCGGTCTGGGCCCTGGCCGGCTCGCTGATCGCCGCCGCCATCCTGGGGGACACGGCCAACTACTGGATCGGCCACTTCCTGGGGCACCGGCTGCTCAACGCCCGGCGGCGGACCATCAAGCCGGAGCACATCGCCTACACCCACGAGTTCTTCGAGAAGTACGGCGGCAAGACGGTCATCATCGCCCGCTTCGTCCCCATCGTGCGCACTTTCGCCCCGTTCGTGGCGGGGCTGGGGAGCATGAGCTACGGCCGGTTCATGAGCTACAACGCAATCGGCGGCACCGCCTGGGTGCTGCTCTGCACCTTCGCCGGCTACTGGTTCGGCAACCTCCCCTTCGTGCAGAGGAACTTCTCGCTGGTGGTGCTGATGATCATCTTCCTCTCGCTGCTGCCCGGCGTCTGGGAGGTCTGGCAGGCGCGCAAGCGGGCCCGGGGCTTGGCAAGCTGAGCCTATTCGTGAGATACTATGGATGCGCCCGCCTCCTGGCGGGCGCAAACGTGAAGCGGCTCTGACCTACGAGCCCGAGCGGCGGCCTCGCCGGCAAGTCCCCGTTCCGTTCACCATCCCTTCGCCGGAAAACAGGTAGCGGCGCGCGCCCTAACGCGACGGTGCGTGCCCTGGAAGGATTGCGACGCTTGAGCGATTTCTCGGATTTCGGCCTTCACCCCGACCTTCTACGCGGCATCGAGAGTCTGGGCTTTGAGCAGCCCACCCCCATTCAGCAGGACGCCATCCCCCCCGCCCTTCAGGGCAACGACGTCCTCGCCTGCGCCATGACGGGCAGCGGCAAGACGGCGGCCTTCCTGCTGCCGATCCTCCAGCGGCTGCTGGACAAGCCCCGCGGCACCACCCGGGTGCTCGTCCTCGCCCCCACGCGCGAGCTGGCCGCCCAGATCGTCGAGCACATGAAGGCGTTCGCCAGCTTCACCGATATCAAGGGCGCGGCCGTCTTCGGCGGCGTCGCCATGGGGCCCCAGGAGAAGGCCTTCCGCAAGGGGGTGGACGTCCTGGTGGCCACCCCCGGGCGGCTCCTCGACCACTTCCAGAACGACTACGCCAAGCTCGAGGGCCTGGAGGTCCTGGTCCTCGACGAGGCCGACCGCATGCTCGACATGGGCTTCCTGCCGGACGTCCGGCGGGTGCTCCAGCACCTCCCCCGGCCCGAGCAGACCCTCTTCTTCTCGGCCACCCTGCCGCCGCCGATCGTCGAGCTGTCGGAGGAGATGCTGCGCGAGCCGGCCCGCCTCAACGTCGAGCGCAAGGCGGCCCCGGCGACCGGCATCACCCAGGCGGTCTATCCGGTGCCCGAGGAGCTGAAGCCCTACCTGCTGGTGGAGCTGCTGCGGCGGGGGGACATCAAGAACGTGCTCGTCTTCACCCGCACCAAGCACCGGGCGAACCGCCTGGCCGATTTCCTGGAGCAGCACCGCGTCTCCTGCGACCGCATCCACGGCAACCGCAGCCAGGCGCAGCGCACCGACGCCCTCTCCCGCTTCAAGAACGGCGACCTCCAGGTGCTGGTGGCGACCGACATCGCCGCCCGCGGCATCGACGTCGAGGCCCTGTCGCACGTTATCAACTTCGACGTCCCCAACATCCCCGAGGATTACATCCACCGGGTCGGCCGCACCGCCCGGGCGGAGATGGTGGGAGACGCCTTCACCTTCGTCTCCGAGGGGGAGCAGGAGGAGCTCCAGGCCATCGAGCGCGCGGTCGGCTCCCGCCTTCCCCGGCGGACGGTCGAGGGGTTCGACTATGAGGCGAAGCCGGCGGAGCGCTTCGAGGTCCCGCTCCAGGAGCGGATCGCCGCCATCCGCACCCGCCGCGCCGAGGAGCGCGCCCGGGCCAAGGCCAAGGCGGAGAAGAAGGCGCAGCGCGAGGCCGAGGAGAAGGCCCGCTTGGAGGAGAAGGCGCGCCGCCGCTCCGAGGGGCGGCCGGCCGAGCACCAGCCCCGCCAGGGACAGGGAGGACGTCCTCAGGGGCAGGGGCAAGGGCAGGGAAAGCAGCAGCCCGCGCAACGGCAACAAGGCCCCCAGCCGGAGCGGGGGAACCGCGCGGCCGAGGCGCCGTCGCATCTCGGCCGCCAGCAGCAGCCGCGCCGCAAGGACTTCCAGCGGCGCGGCCGCCAGCATCCGGTCCCCGAGCCGGTGGTGCAGCGCGAGGTCGATCCCACGACCAAGCCGACGGAAGAGCGGCTGTCGCAGATCCGCTCCGCCTTCTCGCCGGCCCGCTTCAACCGGTTCCGCCGGTAGCTTCTTTCAGCCGGCGTCCCTCAGGGCGCCGGCTTCATCTGTTCCAGCTTGATCGTGTAGCTGTCCCCCTTGCACTGGATGGTCACCCGGTTGACGCGCTGCGGGTTGAAGGTCTGGGTGGCCTCCCTGCACTTGCCGGTGACCGTCACCTTGACGGAATCGATTGGGGAAGGCACTACGCCCGTATGGGTTTCCCCCGCCGCGAGCTTGAGGGGATCGGCGCCACCGCCGCTCCAGACGAGCGCCACCGTCACCTCGTGATTGGAGGCGTTCAGGACCGTGATCGAGTGGTCCCTCGCCCCGGTGTCGATGGCGCCCGCGGCGGCGGCGCAGAGGAGCATGAGGACGGGTACTATTCCAAGCTTCTTCATTGTGTTCTCCTTGTCTCCGGGTCAGACGGCATGTCATCGTCCAGAAATCAGGACATCCCCTTTCTCTATCAAGATGGATGCCTGCTCGCCGTCAACAAGCCGGCGGGCCTCGCCGTCCACCGGGGGATGGCCCGGGACCGCACCTTCGCCCTGCAGCTCGTCCGCGACCAGTCCGGGCGGCACGTCCACGCCGTCCACCGGCTCGACCGGGCCACCAGCGGGGTCCTGCTCTTCGCCCTCGATCCGGAGACCGCCGGCCGAATGCAGGAGCGGTTCGCGGAGGGCCGGGTGGAGAAGCGGTATCTGGCCCTGGTGCGCGGCATCCCGCCGGAGTCGGGGGTGATCGACCATCCCATCCCTCGCGACGTGGGCGGCCCGCGGGTGCCGGCGGTGACCGAATTCCGCCGCCTCGCCGTCTTCGAGCGCTATGCCCTGGTGGAGGCGCGGCCACGGACCGGCCGGCTGCACCAGGTCCGCCGCCACCTCAAGCACCTCAGCCACCCGCTGATCGGCGACGTGCGCTACGGCAAGGGGGAGCACAACCGCCTGTTCCGCGAGCGCTTCGGGCTCCACCGGCTGGCCCTGCACGCCCTGGAGCTGGCCTTCGAGCACCCGGAGACCGGGGAGGCGGTGCGGATCGTGGCCCCGGTGCCGGAGGACCTGGCCGGGCCGTTGCGGGCGATGGGGATGGTGGGAGTGTGGACCTGAGCTCAGGCCTCTTTCAAGAGCAAGGAGCGAATCTCTGCTTCCAGGCCGGGCGCTTCCAAGGTCGCCGTCTCCCAGACGACTGCCAGATCGACTCCTAAATAGTCATGAATCAGCTTGTCGCGCATGCCGGCCATGTCTCGCCAGGGTAGATCGGGATAGCGGTCCTTCAGCTCCGAGGGGAGCCGTTTGGTCGCTTCGCCGACAATTTCCAGGGCACGGACCACGGCGAAGTTGGTCTTTTTGTCGGCGGTAAACTCTTCGTAGGTCAACCCCTGAACGAAGGCTTGCGCCTGCGCCAGATGGTCTCGGATATCTTCGAGATAATCGAGATGGGTGCGCGCGCTCATACAGGAACGGCTTCGCGGAGGATGTTCTGACCGATCCGAGGTTTTAGCGCGCTCTTCATCACAAGATCAACCTTGATCCCTAAGAGGTCTGTAAGGTAGTTCTCGAGCGAGATATACCGCAAGAGGCCAGGCGTCTTATCGAACGTCACCAGCACGTCGAGATCGCTCTCGGGGGTCTGCTCGTCTCGCACGTAGGAGCCGAAGACCTCCAGAGAGCGCACGTGGTACTTCCCCGCGAGCTCCGGGAGGTGTTCGCGGAGCAGGGCGAGATAGCGGTCGACGGGTCTTCCTTCCATGGCGCCATTATAGCGCGCTCCCGGGAGGACGGCGCCGTCCTGGCCTCGGGACGAATCGCTCGTTAGATTCCGGGCCACCAAACGGTTGAATGGAGAAGGGTTCATTCTCTTGGATTTTGAATGATCTTCGTGGGGACACCCGGAGACCGAAATCCTGATTCTTAAAGGATTTCCACGCTCCAGATTCGTGCTGGCATCCTCCTTGCGCTCTATCAAGGCCGCGCAACACAGGTCCGTCTTCCTGGGAGGACGGCCCAGATCCTGGGAGGTTTTGATATGCGATCGAATCTCGTTCGAATGGCGACACTCTGTCTGTTTTTATTGACGGGTCGCGGCCTGGCGTGGGGATCGGACGCGCCGGGCCGGCAGGGATTGTTCCTCACGGGCAAGAACGGCCAATCCGTGCCGGCGCCCGTCCTCGGCGCCACGGTCGAGGTGAAGGTGACGGGGATCATCGCGCGGACGCGGGTCACGCAGATCTTCACGAATCCTTCCAAGGAATGGCTGGAAGGGATCTATTTCTTTCCATTGCCCGCGGACGCCGCGGTCGACACCCTGCGGATGCAGGTGGGAGGCCGCACGATCCAGGGCGTCGTCCAGGAGAAGGAAGAGGCACGCCGGACCTATGAAGACGCGAAGCAGCAAGGGGTGAAGACCACCCTGGTCGAGCAGCAGGACCCCAACGTCTTCACCACCGCGGTGGCCAACATCGGCCCCGGGGAGACGGTGGAGGTGGCGATCGAGCTGCAGCAGGTCGTGCAGTGGGATCATGACCGTTTCCGCCTGCGGTTCCCCATGGTGGTCGCGCCCGCCGAGAAGGGGTCCGGACGCCGCGGGCCACCGGTGCGCCGGCGGGGCGCGCCGCCGATCAATCCCTTCGCCTTCCATGCGGACCTCAACCCCGGATTCCCGCTCGCGAAAGTCGAGAGCCCGAGCCACGCGGTCACCGTGGCGAAGGGGAAAAGCTTTCAATACGCGGTCGATCTGGCGAAAGGGGTGGAGCCGGCCGATTCCGATCTCGTCCTGGAATGGGCGCCCGCCGTGGGCCGCGAGCCGCGCGGGGTCTTCTACTCGGAGGAGGTGGACGGCGAGCGGTACGACCTTCTGATGGTCATGCCGCCGGACGCGCCCGAGGCGGTGGCGTCCCGACTGCCGCGAGAGACGACGCTGATCATCGACACCTCCGGCTCGATGTCGGGGACGTCGATCGATCAGGCCCGCCAGGCCCTCCTGCTGGCGCTCGACAAGCTCCAGCCCACGGACCGGTTCAACGTCATCCGGTTCAGCTCCGACGTCACCTCGGTCTTCCTGGAGAGCGTTCCGGCGAGCCATGATGCCGTTCAGAAAGCGCGCCGCTTCGTCTCCTATCTCCTGGCGGACGGCGGCACCAAGATGCTTCCGGCGCTCCAAGCCGCCTTCCGGAAGCCGGCGCCGGCCGGCCTCGTGCCGCAGGTGATCTTCGCCACGGACGGCGAGCTCGAGGATCAGGAGGAGGTCGTCCGGTTCCTCGGCGGGAATCTCGGCGGCAGGCGGCTCTTCCCGGTGGCGATCGGCTCGGCTCCCAATGCCGCGCTCCTGCGCCGGTTGGCCGCGCTCGGCAGCGGATCGTTCACCCAGATCGCCCAGAGCTCGCAGGTCGCGCCGGCGATGGCCGCGCTGTTCTCGCAGCTTGAAGCCCCCATGCTCCAGCGGATCGAGGTCCAGTGGGGCGATCCCTCGGCGGAGGCCTGGCCCGCGCGGATTCCCGATCTCTATCTCGGCGAGCCCCTGGTGATCACCACGCGCTCGAACGACGGCGGCGGCCCGGTGAGCGTCTCGGGGAGCCGGGGCGGCTCGACCTGGCAGGACTCCTTCCCCGCGGCTGCCAAGCTGAAGGGAGCCGGCATCGACAAGCTCTGGGCGCGACGCAAGATCCAGGGCCTGATGGACAGCCTTCACGAAGGAGCCGACGCCAAGACGGTACGCCAAGCCGTGATCGATCTCGGGCTGCGCCATCATCTGGTGACCGATTACACCAGTCTGGTGGCGGTGGACGAGCAGCCCACCGCGCCCGCCAACGCCCGGCCGGTGACCCGGATCGTGCCGGTCAATCCGCCGCGCGAGGAAGTCATGGACGAGATGATCACCGTGACCGCCGAGTCCCCGCTGCTCGACGAGCGCCGGCTCAGCACGGGAGCGACGGTCATGCAGACCGAGCTCGCGAAGATTCCGACGTTGGGCGATCGGGCGGTGTGGTCCATGGATGGCGTGGTTATCACGGACACGAACGCCCAGGGCTCATCCCCGGTCTACTACAGCTTCGAAGGCTTCGAGGAGATGCGGTCCAACTTTGCTCCAGCGGAGGCAAAGGGGCTCTGCGCGGAGATCCAGCGGGCCGGGTGGAAGGGGATCACGCTGGAGAAGGCGATGGCCGCCGCTCCATCCCTGAAGGAGGAGCTCCAGAAAGCGTCCGACGCCGGCCTGCTGCGCGGTTTCCTGGCGCTGGTGCTCCAAGTCAGGGGGTGCTCCGAGCCGCCGGCGGACGTGCTCGCCGAGGCCCGGAAATACGAGGCCCGTTTCGGCTATCCGAAAGGATAAGATCCTCATGCGATGACCGGCGAGCCGATCTCTCCCGAAGCCCGGCGCTACCTCGAAGCCGCCCTCGCGGCCTGCCGCCGGGCCGGGGAGATCCACCGGCAGCATTTCCGTTCGGCGGCGCTGCGGGTGGAGCTCAAAGCAGACGCCTCCCCGGTCACCGTGGCCGACCGCGGCTCCGAGGAGGCGATCCGCGAGACGCTCCACCGCGCCACCCCCGAGCTCGGGCTCCTCGGTGAGGAATTCGGCCAGGAGGGCAGCGAGCGCGACCGCTGGATCATCGATCCGATCGACGCCACCAAGAACTTCGTGGCCGGCCTCCCCTTCTTCGCCACCCTGATCGGCCTGGAGCTCGACGGCGAGCTCGTCTTCGGCGCCGTCCACGCGCCCGTCCTGGGGCCGGGCTCGGGGCTCTTCGCGTCTCAGCCCGGAGGCGAGAGCGACGCGCTGGGGGAGACCTGGTGGGCCGCCCGCGGCGAGGGGGCGTGGGGTGGGACCGGCACCACGATCGAAACCTGCCGCCAGCGCCGGCTGCGCGTGAACGGGACCTCGGAGATCGAGAAGGCCTTTGTGGTCCACGGCGGGCTCAACCTCTTTCAGAGGAACGGCCTCTGGCCGGCCTTTTCGGACCTTGTCGCCCGCGCCTTCCGCACCCGCGGCTTCGGCGACTGGTGGGGGCACATCCTGGTGGCCGAGGGGCGCTGCGACGCCATGATCGAGGCTCGCGTCGCGATCCACGACGTGGCGGCCCTGAAGCCGATCCTGGAGGAGGCCGGAGGCGTCCTCCTCACCCGCGGTAGCGCGCCGTTCACCACCGGCTGGACCGGCGGGGCGCTCTCGGCGACGCGGAATCTCGCGGAGCCGTTGCGGGCGCTGATGGGGTTTTAGGAGCGTTTCTGTCCAGCCTTGTAGGGCAGAGCTTCGAGCTCCACCTCCTCAGCCAAGGCTTCGTACTCCGGGTCCTTATGCAACAGGACGGCTTCGTGGCGGAGCGTGACGGCAGCGATCATGGCATCCGCCAGCGATACACGATGGCCTGCTTTGAACCGGGATGCCGTCAACAGCGTTGGCTCGTCAATATCCCACAGGATTTCACAAGGAAGCTGTTTGAGCAAAGCGTAGCGGCGGTCCGCTTCCGCCTGCCCCCGCTCCTGCTGCGTCACATAGTGCAGCTCAAGCAAGGATATTGAAGGCAGAAGGGCGTCTTCCGCTTGAACGACTTCCTCGACACGGTCCGCTCCATCCTCCTCTTCGATCAACGTGAACAGAGCCGAGGTGTCTAGGACATACCTTCTACGATCCACGTTCCCGATCCTCGCGGCGATGTTGGAGCAGGCGGTTGAGAAGGCCTTCCCCCTTTCCCGCTCCACGCAGGGCCTTCAGGGGATCCGCTGGCACAGGTACGACACGGATGACTTCCCCGTCGTCCAACCAGACCAGACGATCCCCCTCCTTGATGTGATGCCGTTTGCGGATAATGGCCGGAATATTGGTCTGGCCTTTCTTCGTGACCGAAGTCTCCATCGACTGCACCTCCGAACAGCACTCTAGACCGGATCAGGACATTCCGCAAGGAGAAAGAGGTATTTGCAAGGCGAGAATGATTCCTGCCTTGCGCCCAACTCAGCGAGATTCTCCGCTAGAATCGCGCGCCTGACATTGAATAGTCTATGGCCTGTAACATCTGGGGAGAAGTATGCCTGCCTTCACGAACCTCGAATTCCATCGGACGGGAATCGGCCTGGTGCCGGAGCGGCCCGGGGAGACGCATACCGCGATCTACGTGGCGGTGGTGCCGGGGAGCGGCTCGGCCCTGCGGTCGTGTACCTGCGCCGCCAGCAAGAAGAAGACGTGCGACCACCTCAAGAACCTCTCCCGGGCGGTCGCCGAGGTGGAAAAGGCGTTCGCGGCGCGGAGGTGGGAATGGGGGTTCGAGACCTCCGTCTGGCATCGCCTGGCGCGGCTGCTGTTCGAGGGGAACGCGCAGGCCTCGACCAAGGTGCGGGTCCTCCGGGTGCCGCGCGATCCCGCGCCGGTGATCCGCGTCACCGCGCCCAACGGCGACGAGCTGGCGGAGTATCTCGACCCCTCGCCGGCGCGGGTGCGGTTCCTCGAACGCACCGGCAAGGCCGCTCCCGAGATGGAGGGGATCTTCGACCGCGCCGGCCTGCTCGAGCGGTTCGCCCTCTTCCAGGCCACCGAGCAGGAGCGCCTCTTCCACAAGGCCGGCATGAAGACCCAGCGCCAGACCTGGGAGGAGAGCTTCTGGCACCGTCTCGCCTATCACTGCGTCCGCGAATTCGAGGGGGAGGGCCGCGGCACCTTCCACCCGGCGATCGACGAGACGAGCGGCCGGTTCACCTTCACCTATCGCCACCCCGGCGGAGAGCCCGTCGTCCGCCTCGCCGTGCCGCGCGACCGCGTGCGGGCCGCCCTCCAGTTTCTGGCGGCGGAATACCCGGAGCAGGTGGACCTCGCGATCCGGCCCGTGCCGCTGATGTCGATCTTCCGGGTCACCCAGGAGACCGAGTTCGACCTGGAGGTGCGGCCGGTCATCCGCGCGCTCCAGGAGAACGGCGAGGAAAGGTTTTTCGAGCACCGCGACTTCGAGCGCTTCCGCTATGGCAACCTGATCTATATCAAGGACCTCGGCGTGCTGGCCGAGCTGGAGCGCGAGGGCGCAAAGAGCGCAAATTCAAGGCGCCGGTCAGCATGAAGCTCCAGCGCGGCCAGGTGGCGAGCTTCCTGGCGGATCACCAGGAGGCGCTCGGCGAGGGATTGCTGGTGCTGGACGAGCCCCTGCGGGAGCTGCGGATCTTCAAGGAATTCGACCGCATCGAGATCTCCGCCGTGGATTTCGCGGAGGCGCTCGCCCGGAGCTGGTACTGGCTGGACCTGGAGTACGGCTTCGGCAGCCATGCGGTCTCGCTGGCCGAGATCCTGCGCGCCAAGAAGGAGGGGCTCCCCTACCTCGAAACCGCGGGCGGCTGGATCGATCTCAATTCCCCGGCCTTCCGCGAGCTCGACCGTCTCGCCGGGATGGCGGACGCCGGCCGCTTCCGGCTCCCCGCGAGCGAGCTCCTCCGCCTCCAGGCCGCGGCGGACCGGCCGGTGCGGATTCTCAGCGATGGGGCCGACGGCGAGGCCCCCGCGTGCCTCGGCGGGCTCCTTGACCTCAAGCCGGCCGCGCCGTTCGCGCGGACGGCCGCGCTCGCCACCGAGCCGCGGATCTATCAGAAGATCGGCGTCGACTGGCTCCTGTTCCTCGTTCAGAACCGGCTGGGCGGCCTGCTCTGCGACGACATGGGCCTCGGCAAGACCCTCCAGGTGCTGGCCCTCATGGTCACCCTGCTCGAACGGGGGGAGGTCACGGAGCCCTGCCTGGTGGCCTGCCCCACGAGCGTGCTCAGCCACTGGCGCAACCAGATCCACCGCCACGCGCCGGGCTTGCGGCCGGTCGTCCATCACGGGCAGCAGCGGCGGCTTCCGGACCGGCTCGGGCCGGGGGACGTGCTGTTGACCTCCTACGGCGTGCTGCGCCGGGACGCCGAGGCCTTGAGCGCCGTCCCCTTCGCGCTCGCCGTGCTCGACGAGGCCCAGAATCTGAAAAACCGGGGGACGCAGAGCTGGCAGGCCGCCGATCACCTGGTGGCGGACGTCAAGCTGGGGCTGACCGGCACGCCGATCGAGAACTCCCTCGGCGAGCTGAAGGCCCTCTTCGACCTGGTGCTGCCGGGCTACCTCGGCTCGGACGCCGGCTTCGAGCAGGGCTACGGCCGGCTGGCGGAGATGAATCGGGGGGAGGACCGGCTGGGCGAGCTGCGGCGGGTGATCTCCCCCTTCGTCCTCCGGCGGCTCAAGTCCTCGGTGCTCGACGAGCTGCCCGAGAAGATCGAGGACGTCCGCACCTGCGTCCTTTCGGACGACCAGGTCCGGCTCTATCGCGACGCCGTGGACAACCGGGGAGCCGAGCTGGCGGCGCAGATCGAGGCCGCGGCGGACGGCCACCTCCCCTACATCCACGTCTTCGCCCTGCTGAGCCTGCTCAAGAAGATCTGCGACCACCCCGCGCTGGCAATGGGCGATCTCAATCGCGCGGAGGAGCTCGCCTCGGGCAAATGGGACCTCTACCAGGAGATCTTGGCGGAGTGTCTGGAGAGCGGCCATAAGGTGGTGGTCTTCACCCAGTTCCTGGGGATGATCGACCTGATGGCCCGTCACCTCGAAGGGCTCGGCGTCGGCTTCGTCAAGCTGACCGGCGCGAGCGTGCGCCGCGGGGAGATCGTCGACCGCTTCAATCAGGATCCGGCCTGCCGGGTCTTCCTCGGCAGCCTCAAAGCGGGGGGCACGGGGATCGACCTCCTGGGCGGCTCGGCCGTGATCCATTACGATCGCTGGTGGAACGCGGCCAAGGAGGACCAGGCGACCGACCGCGTCTACCGCCTGGGGCAGAAGCGGGCGGTGCAGGTCTTCAAGCTGGTCACCGAGGGGACCCTGGAAGAGAAGATCGCCGCCCTGATCGAGAAGAAACGGCAGGTGATGGCGAGCGTCGTCCAGGAGGACTCGCCGGAGCTGGCGAAGATCTTCACGCGCGACGAGCTCCTCGATATGCTTCGGCAGAGCGTGTAGAAGGAGAGACCATGCCCCGCGCCAAGAAATACTGGCTGATGAAGTGCGAGCCCGAGGCGTACACGATCGACGACCTCGAGCGGGACGGCACCACGACCTGGGAGGGGGTGCGCAACTTTCAGGCGCGCAACTCCATGCGCGATGACATGAAGCCGGGGGACGGCGTCCTCTTCTACGCCTCGAACGCCGAGCCCTCGGGAGTGACCGGCGTCGCCGAGATCGCGCGCGGAGGGTACCCGGACCCCTACGCGTTCGAGAAGGGGCATAAATATTTCGATCCCAAGAGCGATCCGGCGAGCCCCACCTGGATGATGGTGGACATACGCTTCGTCGAGAAGTTCCCGGACATCGTGCCGCTCGCGGTGCTGAAGGAGACGCGCGGTCTCCAGGACATGGTGGTCACTCAGAAAGGCTCGCGGCTCTCCGTGCAGCCGGTGACGAAGAAGGAATTCGAGATCGTGGTGAAGCTCGGCCGCAAGGGGGGCTGGACGGCATGAGAGAGCACGACGGCTACTGGGCGGACCAGATCGAGATCGAATGCCCCTACTGCGGCGAACGGGTGGAGATCTCGGTCGAGCCGGACGTCTACGGCGTGCTGGTGCAGGACTGCGAGGTCTGCTGCAACCCCTGGCAGGTGACGATCACCCGCGACCGCTACGGCGATCCCGAGGTGCGGGTGGAACGGGCGCAGTGAGGCTGCCGTTTCCGGTGGACGCCGAGCCCGCGACGCGCGTAGAAAAGACACGATCGCCTTGGGCGAAGCGCAGGCTTCTCCCGAGAGCCGCGAAGAGGGCGGCCGAGCCGGTGAGCGGTGAGTGTCAGGCCGCCCGAATCGCCGCTCCCCGGTCCGTCTGGAGGGTTGCCCCAGAGCCCTGAGCCTCTCCCCGAGCCACAAGGGCCTTTTCCCCACCTCCAGACGGGAGCTCCCCGAAACCAGCGGGGAAGCCCCTGACAGCTTGGACCGGCGCCCGCCCTCCAGCGGCCTCCTCCCCAGGTGCAGCAGCCTTTCCCCCAACCAGACCAGCGCCTCCCCCACCCGCCAGGACCTCCGCCCCATTCTCCGTGTCGTCCGCCCTCCCGGCGCACGCCGGCCACGCCGCGTCCGGCGCGGCGACAGCGGTTTCCTCGGGATGGCCGAGCGGATTCGCAATGGCCTCCGGAGAATCGCCAATCTTGCGGCGCGGCCGGCGGCGGGGCCTGATTCCGAACTGAGCGAGCCGGCCGCTTTTCCGCCCGTGCAGGAGCACGGCGCAGGCCCGGATGTAGCGCGCGTCGGCCGTCCCGCGGGCGATCACAGGGTCCATCGCCGCGGTGGCGACCATCCCTTCCGCGGCGTAGGACCGCTGCCGCTCTTTGTGCCTCTTGATCTCGGCGATCTGCTCCGCGAGCTCCTCGGCCGCGCTGAGGACGAGGGGCGGGAGGATCTCGGCGCTCGCCCGCACGGCGGCGAGGACCTCTTCGAGGTCGGCGACTTCCTGGGCGTAGGACTGCTTGGGCATGGGGCTCTCCTTTCGGAGACTTTTACGAATGGACCCTGGGGACCGTCCTGAGAGCAAGGATTGGTGTATCGTTGCTCAAATTTTGACCGAAGGAGAGCCGCGATGAAGACGTTCGTCTTGCTCGCCCTAACTCTTGCCGTCCTTGGGGTGTCCCCGGCCGTCGCCGAGGGTCCAACCTGCCCGAACCCGCAGTCGCCGCGCAATGTCGACAGCAGGTCGCGCCCCTCGCCGTACTTTCTGACCTCGAACAATTCGATCGTCAGAGATGCCACCCCGGAGTCACTGGTCTATCTGCCGCGCTTGGGCGGCTCGCCCCAGAAGCTCCTGCGCTGCGGCCAGCACTACCACCACCCGAGCGAGAACCGCCAGGGGTGCCAGCGCGAGATCGCGCCATCTCACACAGGCGCGGGGTCCGGCGAGCCGGCGTCGGTGAAGCCCGGCGATTGGATCGAAGTCCATACCGTCTATGCCGCCAAGGTGAGGAGCGGGGGCTGCGATCCCGAAACGCTCGAGTGCTGTGAGGAGGGGCCGTTCCTCGTCCGGGCCTTCGAGGCGAAGGTGACGCGGGGTGGCCGGGGCGGGGCGATCGTGCCGCCGCCCGGGCGCCCTCTGGCCGAGTGGTCCGGCTCGACGACCGGCCGCGAGAAGGAGCCCGGCGAGTGCAAGCCGGCGGCTCTGTGGAGCTTCCGGCTGGGCTGCGACTTCCGGGTGAGCGAGAAACAGCTCGAGGCGTTCCACCACCACGATCCGGCCCGTCCGTTGCAGCCGGCGGACCGGGTGAGCCGCGACCTCACCTTGGTCGTCGCCAAGCCCTGAGGTCCGCGCTGCGGAAAAGAGCCGCCGGAGAGCGCCGTGCGGGATGCTTACCGAGTCGTACGGAAGCTTACTGCGCCACGCGGCAAGCGTGCCGCGTCATAGAGATGCTTGCCGCGCCTCCCGGAAGCGTGTCGCGCGAAGAATAAGCTCGCCGCGCCGTGCGGGATGCTATCGAGTCGTACGGAAGCTTACTGCGCCCTGCGGCAAGCGTACTGTGTCATAGGTACGCTTGCCGCACCTCATGGAAGCGAGCCACGTGAAAAACAATCTTGCCGTGCCACGTGGATGCTTACCGAGTCGTATGGAAGCTTACTGTGACCTGCAGCAAGCGTACCGCGTCCTATGGATGCTTGCCGCGCCTTCCGGAAGCGTGCCGCGCGAAAAATAAGCTCGTCACGTCACGCGGGATGTTCGCCGCGTTCCACCGAAGCTCGCTCTGCCCAAAACAAGCCCGCCGCGTTCCGCGGACGCTTGTCGCGCCATACGGAAGCCGGCCGCCTGAAAAACAATCTTGCCGCGCCACGCCTCTGCTTCCCTCGGCGGCGCCACCATTAGCGGCACCTTGCCCCAGGCCCGGCCTCCGATGGGTGGCTGGTGCGTATCCTCGCACCCAAGAAGCAGCGAGACTACGGGCGCGCAACCGCGAAGGAACTCGTCGTGCACCGCGAGCCTGTGGGAAGCCAACACTCCCGGTAGGGAGACGTGTGGGTCCTTGACAAGAGCCTTCTAATAGGTGGCACCCATCTCCCATCGCCCGAGCACCCCATCCTCGCACATCCCCATCCCCCGTTCTCAGCGGGGCTCAGTCGACCTCGCTGCGGGCGTTGTCGGCCTTGTCGTCAGGCACGCAGCGCTTGAGGATGATGTCGCAGCGCTCGGTCTCGCCGCAGCCGCCGGCCTTGGCCCAGCAGCGGCACTCCACCGCGCCCGCCGGCGAGCGCATGCCGTAGCCGCGACAGGGCTTGGAGTTGATGCAGCTGCCCGTCGAGCCATTGGCGTAGCGGGGCGCGCAGTCGCCCTGGCTGGCCACGATCTCGAGGTTGGGGAAGGTCTCGACAGCGGCGATGGGCCGGCCGGGCGCGGGGGGCGTCGGCGAGACCGCCTTCATGCCGGCCGGCTCCTTGGGCCGCTCCGGCCGGCCGGTGACGCAGCCGGAGGTCGCGCCCAGGAGCAGGGCGAGGCCCAGGGTCAGGACGATACGGATCGGTTTGGCGCGCATCTTCAAGCTCTCCGCCTCAATAGTCGTAGCTGGCCTGCGAGACGTGCTGCTCGCGGGCGACGAACACCCAGCGCTTGGAGCAGGCGCTCGCGGAGTCGGTATAGAAGCGCATCCAGCTCATGCCGCCCTGGGCGGCCGGTCCGACCAGGATCATGCCGTCGTAGTCGCCCCAGTAGCCGCGGGTGTCGGAGCACACCGGCACGTCCTTGGTGATGTTCACCGGGAAGACCAGCGGCGTGCCGTTCACATAGCCGAGCGTGGTGCGCGAGACATTGACCTTGGTCACCGAAGTCCCATAGCGCTCCATGAAGCTGGCCTGCCAGGTCGCCTCATTGGTCTTGTCCCCCCACCAGGCGACCACGTCGGGATTGTAAAGGTCGAGCGGGGTGGCACTCGACGGCCCGAGCTGCCAACCGGACATCACCGCGCAGGTCTGCAGGTTGGCTGAGCAGGCGGTTCCCTCCAGGAACAGCCGCCCTCCGCTCTTGTGCGTCTCCAGGATCCGCACCGCGTCATTGCCCTGGGCCGAAGCCGTCCCGACGTCGAAGCCGAACTGGGCGGCGGTGCGTACCGTGAGCTTGGAGCCCTGCACGGTGGAGCCGAAGTCCACCGCGGGCCCCGCCTCGCTGCCTTGGGCGACCTGGACAGGATTGGTCCAGACCCCGCCGACGAAGCGGGTCATGAACAGGGCCACGCCGCCATTGTTGGTCAGCATCTCGGCGGCGAGATAGAGGATGCCGTTCGGCCCGACGCGCATGCGCGGATGCAGCACGGCGGTCTTGCCTGGGAACGGGTTGGCCATCTGGGTGAAGCTCCCGTTCTCGTCGGGCGCCGTCCACACGTCGATCTTGCCTGTCTCGGTGTCGTTGTAGGCGGCGAACACCGCGCCATTAGGGGTCGAGGCCATGGCCCCGCCGTCATAGAAATGGCCGTTGGTCGCGAACTGGTCGGCGCCCGCGGGCGTGGTGTTCTGAACGCAGTGCCATTGCACGAAGGACTTTCCGCCGTCAGTCGATTTGGCGATGCAGGCGCCGCCGATCGGGTAGCCGAGCACGCCGAAGGTGCTCAACGATCCCGATATGCCGCCGGGCGGCATCTTGGAGTCGGGCACGGCGAGGCTCGAGAGGAAGACCACGTTCTTGTTCTTGCCCGAGGTCGCCATCGCCGGATCGCCCCAGAGGATGGAGAAGCCCTGAGGCGAGGCCAGGGGCCCGCCGTGCGTCCAGGTCTTGCCGCCGTCATCGGACCAGGACCAGCCCATCTGCGTCGCGCCCTTGAGTGCCAGCCGGCTCGTGGAGTTGGCGTACTGGATCTTGGCCGCCTGACCCGTCTCGTCGTTGTAGGAAACCACCAGCCGCGTCTTGCCGTTGACCACGGCCACCGTGGCCGCCGTCTCGGATTGGTTGTCCGGTTGGGTGACCGGATCCTTGCCCCCCGTGACGGTATAGTTTAGCGAGCAGGCGCAGAGCAGGGCCGCGGCCAGGGCCACAGCACTCAGGTTCGCTTTGGCGCGCATCTTGAGTCCCCCGGACAGTCGCTGCCATTGCCTGGAACGCGCCGCCCCACTGAATCTGCACGACCCAGAGTAGATAATTCAATCTACCACAGCATTTGGGGAAGAACAATAGCTCTAGGTCCTCAGACATGGGGGTCATGTCATGACAGACTGAGGGTTATCCAAGCTATCCAAGCGGCTGGCACCCCATCTCATGGCGAGAAGGAGCCCTGCGAGTGCAAGCCGGCGGCGCTGTGGAGCTTCCGGCTGGGCTGCGACTTCCGGGTGAGCGAGGAGCAGCTCAAGGCGTTCCACCATCACGATCCGGCCCGTTCGCTGCAGCCGGCGGACCGGGTGAGCCGCGACCTCACCCTGGTCATCGCCAAGCCCTGAGGTCCGCGCAGGCGGAGATCTCGATCGAGCCGGACGTCTACGGCGTGCTGGTGCGGGACTGCGAGGTCTGCTGTAATCCCTGGCAAGTGACGATCACCCGCGATCGCTGCGGCGATCCCGAGGTGCGGGTGGAGCGGGCGCAGTTGGGAGAACCGCGGCCGAAGGGGATTCGGGGATCTTACCGGGCAATCTATATAGGCTCGCGAATTTTTTATACGGCCGAGCCTTCCGGCGAAAAAGACGAGAGGTAGTTCTATATGGCCCAACCGGAAGTCTATATAGACGAAGGGTCGTCCAGCGATTTGGGAGGCGATCCTATATAGGACGTCGGAGTTTCTATATGGCCGAGGTGCTCCCCCGCTGAATTCGGTCCCTCGGCAGGGATTCTTTCCAATTTTCCATATAGAAACCGCTAGATTTTATATAGAAAGAGCCGCCAGAGCCCTTCCTAACCCCTCCGGACAATAGGGGGAACGATTCGGCCATATGGAAACGGCCTCGCCGTGTCTTCCGGAACCAAGCTCTATATATCCGACGCCAAATCCATATGGACCCGGATGCGGGCCGGCCAAAGGAGAGGGTGGGCAGTGAATGGGAATCACCTCTCCGCCGGACGACGGCGAGTCTCTTCGAGCATGGCTACCTCAGAGCTCCCTCTCTCTGTCAGCCGCTCGCCGAGAACCAGGCTCCTCCCAGCGGCTTTCTTATTATATCTCTATATCTCTCCCTCCAGCCCCGCAGGGGCGACAGGAAGTAGCCCGGCAGCGTAAGCCCCTGGAATGAAAGCATCCCCAGTCTCTCCGAAGCCCCGTCAGGGGCGGCAGGAACTCCTCGGCGGAAGGGCAGACTCATCGAGCGCGACTTCTTGGCTCCGCGAAATACCGGCGTCGGCGAAGAATCCCTGCTGCCCTTGGCGGGCTATATAGGCGATAGGAGGCGCTGATCCGCCAGGGTTACGCCGTCAGGCTACTTCTGCCGCCCTGCGGAGCGAAAGCTTCATCCGCACACGTGCTTATGCCAGAGTTCCAATGGCATTGACGCGAATACCATTCGGCGTTAACCTATCGCTAAGCCTATCAAATAAATAGAGATATTGGTAATTGCTCGGCGTCCTATCTGTAAGCCCAGAGGTTGTCATTATGGCTGACTTGGGGCTCGAGAGAAGTAAACGGTGGCCCAAGGTCGGCCGTATGAGTAGGAGTATGTAGACATTCCAAGCAAGAGCACATTATGGTAAGTCGTGCAGATCCTGAGGAGGGCGAGTAGCAGAACAAGGGCTGTGTTCCGTCAGGCATGAGCTTGAACGAAGGACCGACGTGCTTTGGTATAGGAACAGTAGCACGGCTCAATGCGCCTCCGAATCACTCGGTGGCGTTCTAGATGGAGAGTACTGCCATGTCGAGAATCACTGACCTGACTCGCTCAATCGTAATCCTTCTTGCCACACTGGTGCTCGTTGTTAATGCCGCTATGGCTCAATCATCGAAGACGACGACTCAAAAGCAAGAACAGTCGCCTCCTGGAACTCAGAATCCGACCTCCTCACAGACCCAAGTCCAACCTCAAGCCCCGGCTATTGCACAGTCCCAGACTCCGGCACCCGCTACCTCGAGTCAAGTTGCCCAGACCTGTAACGAGAGTACGGCAACTGTAAAAGACGTATACCAGGATGGAGATAATACTGACAGAGAGGTAGAGCTTCGTGACACGATCGTTGTCGAGATGAATGATCTGCAAAGCTTAGTTGCTGAGGCGAAATGCGTCGGTAGAGGTAAGCCCCAAGATATTGTGCTTTACCTTGATGGGCGACCACTTATGGATCTAGTTGCGTACCCTCCTACCAATCCCAATCAAAACTTTTTGAAGTTCTGGCTGCGTAGGACAGAGGCATCTCGAGACGTCTGGGCATATTTACTGGGCAGGCCAAGCCTAACGGAGCCTCGCGCGACGAAGGTAAGTGTTGGGCTTAGCAATAAATATGCAGTTGAGGCTGACCCTCCGGATGGCAAAAGTGCTATTATTAACCTCAGGGTTATTCCCCTGAGTTGGTTCGGATTCTGGCTTACGCTTCTGGCTGCTTTTCTCATAGGTTTCTTCGTGCTGGCGTTCAAAACGGACGTGCTCCGAGACCCTGTTCCACAGCCAGTAGGGGATGCTAGGCGCCCGTACAGCCTTGCGCGTACGCAAGTATCTTGGTGGTTTTTTCTAATCCTTTCCTCGTATATGTTCATCGGAATGATTACGGGCGACTTCAGTACCTCGATTACTGGGACCGTTCTAGTCTTGATGGGCATCAGCGCGGGAACGGCGGTGAGTTCCGCTTTTGTCGACGCAAGCAAGTCCAATCCGAGGATCACCAAAGTCGAGTTTGAGACTCGACAAAAGCTGAAGGATGAAGTGGAGAAACTTGAAGCGGAGATCAAGGCTGCCGAGAGCGCTTCCAAGCAGGTACCGGCGAACCCGAGCGCGGAGCAGGATCTTGCCGCAAAGAAGGCAGAGTTGGAAACCAAGAAATCGCAGCTTTGCAAGGTGAATAACGAATCCGAGAAGTTCATTCAAGATATTCTAAGCGATGCCAACGGAGTAAACTTCCACCGTTTCCAGATGTTGGCTTGGACGGTAGTGCTTGGAATTATCTTTGTAGGTCACGTCTATAGGGAAATGGCGATGCCTGATTTCAGTGCGACGCTCCTGTCGCTCATGGGGATCAGCGCCGGCACATATATTGGATTGAAGATACCTGAGGAGACCGTCCCAAAGACACAGGATTAATCGAAGAAAGAATGTAATAAATGCCGAGGCAAGGCCCATCGGCACCGTGCTTGCGCTGCTGAGGCTTTCTCATGTTCATTCTCATTGCCCGGCAGCCGTTGATAGCTTGTGGAGAGGTGGGTATGTGCAACGGGCACCGCCGAAGGACCAAGCTGCTGGCAGCACTCGGCACGGCTCGAGGCGGTCCGGCTGCAACGTATCTACGCGGAAACCGCTCGCTTCGCCACCGATAGGACATGCCCGCATTTACGAAAAAGAGCCGCCGGGGCTCACCCCGGCGGCGACGTGGAGGAGAGGCTCCTGAGATTCGAAATACTTCCTATCGCAAGCTGACCCGCGCGCCGAGACGGAAGACGCGGGGGCTCAGCACCTCGATCACGTGACCCGAGTTGCTCCGCCCGAGCACCCCCTGCCGTTGCAGGACGTACGACTCGTTGAGGGCGTTGAACAGGTCGGCGCCGAGGTTGAGGCCGGCGTTGCGGAAGGTGAAGTCCTTCTCTACCCGCAGGTTGACCACGTGGAGGTCCGGGTAGCGGAAGGCGTCCGGCGAGGCGTCCACTGGGACGTCGATGCCGCTGCCGCCGTTGTCGCTGATCGTCGCGCGGTTGATTCGCGTGGCGTAGCGGATGGGGTAGCCCTGGCGGCCGGTCAGGCTCGCGGCGACGTTGAAGCCCCAGGGGTGGTCGGGCGCGATCTGGTAGAGGCCGTTCAGGCTGTAGGACCACTTGCTGTTGATGAACACGTTCCCCTTCGGGCCCGAGGCGATGCCGGAGCCCTGGAGGACTTGGGTACCGTCGACGACTCCGCCGGCGATGGTGTCCGTCGGATCCTGGTTCTCACTGTCGGGGATCTGCCACCTCCAATCCTGCCAGGAGACGTTGCCGCGCAGCATCCAGCGGTTGGAGAGCCGCTTGTCGAAGGTGAGCGAGGCGCCCCGGAATTCCTGCTCGCGGTCGCCGTTGCGGAGCAGGAAGCCGTTGCGGGTGGTCACTCCCGGCCGCAGCTCCCAGTAGTGGACGGTGTAGGTGTGGCCGTCCGGAGCGGTGAGGGTGACCGGAGCCGCCTCGACGTAGTCGTCGCGCCGGTGCGCCCGGCCGACCGAGCCGAGGAGGGCCGGAGCGAAGGGATCGTCGGAGTCGAAGACGAGCCGCTCGGTCTCCAGGATGTTGTGGATCTTGCGGTAGGTGAGGTTCAGCCCCACCACGAAATCGGGCAGCAGGGCATGCTCGGCGCCGAGGAGGACCTCATCGGTGAGCGGAGCGTTGAGGTTGCGGGCCACCGCGTTCGACTGCAGCGGCTGGAGGGTGAACGGGTTGACGTTGCCGCTCGGGGGAGCGATCTCCGGGCCGAGGTCGCCGGGACCGAGCCTGGGATCGCCGTTGTTGAGGGAGAGGAAATAGCGATAGGACGTGCCCGCGAGCGGGTTGAGGAAGCCGGTGTTGCCGGTGCCGAGCTGGTCGGCGAAACGCGAGTAGCTCGCCCGCAGCAGCGTCTTGCGCTGGGCGCCGAGAGCGTAGGTGAGGCCGACGCGCGGGGTGAGCGTCTTCCAGGTGAACCCGGCGTCCTGGCCCGCGTAGTGCGCCGCGGGCAGGAGGTCCGGGAAGACCGCGTTGGCCTGTGCCGTGGAGGCGAGGCTCTTGCCTCCCTGGTGGTCGTAGCGCACGCCGACATTGGCCGTGAGGTTGCCGATGGACATCGTATCCTGGAGGTACGCGCTGCCGTAATCGGTTTCGATCTTGGGGCGCGCCTCGCGGGCGAGGATCAGCAGGTTGGTGGTGGGTGACAGCGCGAGCTCGAGGCCGCCGCCCGGCCAGGTGAAGAGCGACGACTGCTGGGCGGTGCGGTATCCGGCCCCATACTTCAGCTCGTTGGAGACGCCGCCCAGGTTGAAGAAGTTGGAGGCGTCGAGCTTCGCCTGTTTCTGCGGCCGCTCGATCTGGTTGAGCAGGTAGCTGTTGTGCCAGATCAGGCTGGTATCGCGGAAGGCCAGCGCGGAGCCCCCCTCGGGAGCGAGTTGGAAGCCGCCGTTGACCACCGAGTACATGCCGGTCAGATAGAAGTTGTTGCCGATGAGCTGGGTGTCTTCCGCTTTATAACCGGTGGGTCCGGGGCCGAAGCCGGACTGGTCCCAGGTAGTCTCCTGCGGGCGCAGCGGGCCGGCGTTGCGGCCGGTCTTGATCTTGTCGCCGTTGAAGGCGAACAGGGTGGCCGAGTTGGACGGCGTGACCTGGGCGTTGAGCTTGCCGTTCCAATCCTTGAGGGTGGTCTTGTCGCTGAAGTTGTTGATCGTGAAGAGGTCGATCTGCTGCCGGGAGTAGGAGCCCCAGATCCAGAGGTGATCCTTGATGATCGGACCGCCGATCTCGGCGCCGTACTCCTGGTTCTTGTCGATGCGGTTCCCCTGGTTGAAGCTGGTCTGGGCATGGTTGTTGTTCCAGGGGCCGGCCTGGCCGAGGTCGGAGCGGCTGATGTTGAGATCCCCCTGGGTGTTCTTGTCGTCGACGTAGTAACGGGCGGAGCCCCGCAACTGGTTGGTGCCCCGCTTGGTCACCATGTTGAGCACCACGCCGCCGGTGGCGAGCGAGGTGTCGGTGCCGCCGGTCGAAACCTGCATCTCCTCGAAGGCGTCGAAATCGTAATAGGTCGGCGAGGAGCCGAGGGCGGACATGTCGGTGATCACCATGCCGTCCATCGACCAGACCGCCTGGTCGCAGAGGGAGCCGGGGCCCACGAACAGCGACTGCTGGCCGCTCTCGTTGCCGCCGACGTTGATGCGGTCGGGCAGCACGCCGGGGGTGGAAGCCATCACGGTCCAGGGGTCGCGTGCCGTGGGGGTCTTCTCGAGATCGCTCAGCGTGATGACCTGGCCGGGCCCCTGCCGCAGGGGGTCGAGCAGCGGCGAGCGGTCGGCGATCACATTGATCGTTTCACCCTGGATGGCCGGCTTCAGCCGGATCTCCACGTTGGTGTTCCGTCCGAGGTTGACGGAGACGCCCCGCTGCTCGAGCGGGGTGAACCCTTCGATCTCCACCCGCAGGTTGTAGCTGCCGGGCGAGAGGCCCAGGAAGCGGAATTTCCCCTGCCCGTCGGTGACCTGGACCTGCGTGGCGGCGCCCGTCAGGGTGACGGTGACCCCCGGGACGGCGGAGCTGTTGTCCTGATCCAATACCGTGCCGTAGATGTTGCCGCTCTGCACCTGGGCCAGCGCCGGCACGGCGAGGACAAGAAAAAGGACGGTTGCGAAGAGCGCGCGTCTTGAAAATAAATAGAAGCTCATGCGATGAAACCTCCTATGGAAAGATTCTTGGATGTGTTGGATGCGATCAGATACACCTTCTCCGTGTCAGCCGCCGGGCCTCACCTCCTTTCGGTTCGATCAACCCACGCCTTGCCTATAGGGCAAGGGCTGTGCCACTGAGAGGTGATAGCTGTAAATGGTTGTGGATGAAGGAGAAAGAAGGTTTTGTGGTGTTTGGATCGATATCGTCGAATTCAATTCACTGGACCGGCTGTGGTGGCGCGGAAGGGTGATCCTTGCGGTCCAGCTCTCAGGGGTGGCGGTTCGTCCCGGGATTTTTGCGTTTCGTCTCGCGGCGGGCGGACATTCGGAAATCCGGAGATATTCGAAGGTTTGGATGGGCCTCGTTCTGTAGGGGCGGCCACATAGGGCCGCCCCTACGAATTCCTTTCCATCTGGGCGGTTCCCCTCTCCCGGTGAGGGAGGGCGGGAGGGGTCGGGAGAGGGGCAGGGGTGAGGGTTTTACCCCGTCAACGCCTCTTCCAGCCGGTCCCTGCACCCGCGGCTGAGGGGCAGCTTCTTGCCGCTGCGGAGCACCACCACGAAATCGCCGTGGGGGCTGGGCTTGAGCTCGCGGACGGCTTCGAGGTTGACGATCGCCGAGCGGTGGATGCGCAGGAAGCGCTCGCCCGGCAGCTTCGATTCAACCCCCGACATCGTGTCGCGCAGGAGGTGGGATTCGCCGTTGGCATTCAGGCGGACGTAGTTGCCGGCCGCCTCGATCCATTCGATCTCCTCGGGGGCGAGGAAGAGGACCTGCCCGTTGTTGCGCACGGCCAGCCGCTGGAACGCGGGGCGCTCGCGTTGCGGCGGACCCAGGAGCACGGCGAGCTGGCGCTGGAGCGTGGCCGCCGCGGCGAGCAGCTCGGACAGGCGCCGCTCGCGGAAGTCGTCGTCGACGTTCGCACTGCGAAAATTCATCGGATTCATATCAGATTCATTCCTCTCGCCCTCACTCCTTGACACCTCCGGGAAAAAGGCCGCCGGGGTGGGCCCCCGGCGGGTAAACATGGAGGATGCACCTTAGACTCGTACTACCTTACCGAAGTGAGAGGCGGGCGCCGAGCCGGAAGACGCGGGGGCTCAGCACCTCCAGCACGTGTCCCGAATTGCCGCGGTCGAGCACGCCCTGCCGCTGGAGCACGTACGACTCGTTGAGGGCGTTGAAGACGTCCACGCCCAGGTTGAGGCCGGCCTTGCTGAAGGTGAATTCCTTTTCAACCCGCAGGTTGACCACGTGGATGTCCGGATAGCGGAAGGCGTCCGGCGACGGATCGACCGGGATGTCGAGGCCGCTGCCGCCGTTGTCGGCGATCGTGGTGCGGCTGATGCGCTCGACGTAACGGATCGGATACCCTTGCCGGCCGAGCAGGCTGGCGCCGAGGTTGAACCCCCAGGGGCGAGTGGGTGCTACCTGATAGAGGCCGTTCAGGCTGTAGGACCACTTGCTGTTGATGAACACATTCCCCTTCGGGCCCGAGGCGGTGCCGGAGCCCTGCAGGACCTCGGTGCCGTCCACGACGCCACCGCCGATGGTGTCGGTCGGGTCCTCGTTCTCACTGCTGGGGATGCGCCATTTCCAATCCTGCCAGGAGACGTTGCCGCGCATCAGCCAGCGGTTGGAGAGCCGCTTGTCGAAGGTGAGGGAGGCGCCCTTGAACTCCTGCTCGCGGTCGCCGTTCTTCAACAGGAAGCCGTTGCGGGTGGAGACTCCCGGCCGCAGCTCCCAGTAGTGGACGGTGTAGGTGTGGCCGTCCGGAGCGGTGACGGTGACCGGATCGGCCTCGACGTAGTCGCCGCGCTGGTGCGCCCGGCCGACGGAATTGAGGTAGGCTGGATCGAAAGGATTATCGGTATCGAAGACGAGCCGCTCGGCTTCGAGGGAATTGTGATACTTCCGGTAGCTGAGATTCAGGCCCACCACGAAGTCGGGGAGCAGCGAGTGCTCGACGCCCAGCAACACCTCGTCGGTGAGCGGGGCGTTGAGGTTGCCCGCCACGGCGTTCGACTGCAGCGGCTGGAGGGTGAACGGGTTGACGTTGCCGCTCGGGGGAGCGATCTCCGGGCCGCGCTCGCCGGGCTCCAGGGTCGGGCCGCCGTTGTTGGAGGTCAGGAAGTAGCGGTAGGCGCTGCCGGCGAGCGGGTTGAGCCATCCCGCGAAGCCGGTGGCGAGCTGGTCCGCGAAGCGCGAGTAGCTGGCGCGCAGCAGGGTCTTGCGCTCGGCGCCCAGCGCGTAGGTCAGCCCTAAGCGGGGGGTGAGCGTATCCCAGGTGAAGCCGGCGCTCTGGCCGCCGTAGTTGACCGCCGGCAGGAGGTCCGGGAACACCGGGTTCGCCTTCGCCGAGGAGGCGAGGTTCTTGCCCCCTTGGCGGTCGTAGCGCACGCCGAAGTTGGCCGTGAGGTTGCCCACCGAGAGGGTGTCCTGGAGATAGGCGCTGTCGTAGTCCACCTTGATGTCGGGCCGCGCGTCGCGGGTGAGGATCAGCAGGTGGGTGCTGGGGGACAGAGCGAGCTCGAGCCCGCCGCCCTGCCAACTGAAGAGCGACGACTGCTCGGCCGTGCGGTGGGAGGCGCCGTACTTGAGCTCGTTGCTGGTGGCGCCGAGGTTGAAGAAATTCGCGGCGTCGAGCTTGGCCTGCTTCTGAGGCCGCTCGATCTGGTTGAGCAGATAGCTGTTATGCCAGATCAGGCTGGTGTCGCGGTAGGCCAGGGCCGCGCCCCCCTCGGGAGCGAGCTGGAAGCCGCCGTTGACCACCGAGTACATGCCGGTCAGATAGAAGTTGTTGCCGAAGAGCTGGGTGTCCTCGGCTTTATAACCGGTCGGCGAGGGGCCGAATTTGGACTGGTCCCAGGTGGTCTCCTGCGGGCGCAGCGGGCCGGCGTTGCGGCCGATCTTGACCTTGTCGCCATCGAAGGCGAACACGGTCGCCGAGTTGCTGGGCGTGATCTGGGCGTTGAGCTTGCCGTTCCAATCCTTGAGCGTCGTCTTGTCGCTGAAGTCGTTGATCGTAAAGAGATCGATCTGCTGCTTGGAGTAGGAGCCCCAGATCCAGAGGCGGTTCTTGACGATCGGGCCGCCGACCTCGGCGCCGTACTCCTCGTTCTTGTCGATGCGGTTGCCCTGCTTGAAGCTGGTCTGGGCATGGTTGCCGTTCCAGGGGCCGGCCTGGCCGAGGTCGGAGCCGCTGATGTCGAGGTCCCCCTGGGTGCCCTTGTCGTCGACGTAGTAGCGGCCGGAGCCGCGCCACTCGGAGCCGCCCCGCTTGGTCACCATGTTGAGCACCACGCCGCCGGTAGCGATGGAGGCGTCGCTGCCGCCGGTCGTCACCTGCATCTCCTGGAAGGAGTCGAAGTCGTAATAGGTGGGGGAGCCGCCAGTGGCGGACATGTCGGTGATCACCATGCCGTCGATCGACCAGATGGCCTGGTCGCCGCCGGAGCCGGGGCCGGTGTAGCTGGACTGCTGGCCGCTCTCGTTGCCGCCGATGTTGATGCGGTCGGTGAGCACGCCGGGAGCGGAGGCCAGCACCGCCCAGGGATCGCGCACCGAGGGGGTCTTCTCGAGGTCGGTCAGGGTCACGGTGGTCTGCCGCCCCGACTGGCGGGGATCGAGCAGCGGCGGGCGGTCGCCGATGACCGTCATCTCTTCCGAGATCTTGAGCGTGAGGTCGACCTCGGTATTGCGGCCGACGTTGACCTCGAGGTCCTTGCGCTCGGTGGGGGCGAACCCCTCGAGCTGGGTGGTGACCGTATAGAAGCCCGGCGAGAGGCTCAGGAAGCGGAACTGCCCCTGCGCGTCGGTCGTCTGGGTCTGCGGAGCCGCCGTGCCGGTGAGCGTGACGGTCGCTCCGGGCATCGGCTGGCCGTCGGGGCCGACCGTCTTGCCGTAGATGTTGCCGCTCTGTACCTGGGCCAACGCCGGCACGGCGAGGACCAGCAGCAGGACGGCGAGGTAAAGCGCGCGCTTCGAAAACAAATGCAAAATCATGAGATCAAACCTCCGTGTCAAAGGTTCGTTGAGGTTGTGAACGGGCTTGGGTACACCTTTTCCCTGTCAGCCGCCGGCCTCACCTCCTTCCGATTCAATCAGCCTTCGCGAGCCACCGTAGAGCAAGCGTTGTGCCGCCTGCCCGGCGGACGCGATAAATGATTGATGAGGCAGGAGAAAGCCGGATTCGCGGCGCCTGCGAGGAAACTGATCGAATCCAATTCTATGGATCGCCCGGGTGCCGGCGCGGAGGCCGGCTCAAGGAGGCTGTCGCGGCTCGGCCCTCAGGGCAGGCGGCTCGTCACGGGTTTTTCGCGATTCATCCCGTGGCGATCAGAAATTTGGAATTTCCGGCCGGCGATTCGAAAGTTTGAAGTCCGATTTGGACGCGGGATGATCGATTCTGAAATGAGGAGAGACGCGGAGCGGACGCGGCTCGCGTGGATCGCGGAGAAAAGGTTTCCAAAACGTCCTCGCCGGGTGTCGCCGCCGTCCTCCCAGGGGAACGGCTGGTGGCGGGCACCGCCTGGGGCGGGGTGTTTCCAGGCTACCTGGAGAGCAAGGGGTGTGCCCGGGTGTGGGGGCGGAATGAGATCCATGCCGGTCCAAACGTCCTTGCCCCTCGGGCCCTCCTGCCCTCCGAAGCCTCACCCTCGGTCCCTCTCCACTGCGTGGAGAGGGAGGGCCCAGAGATCAGCGTTGGTTGAATTCGGCAAGATCGTTCCGGCCGCGTTCCCCCTCTCCACGAAGTGGAGAGGGGGCCAGGGGGTGAGGCTTCGAAGGGCAGGCCGCCCCGAAGGCAAAGAGTGCTCGGGGTCTGGATTGGCTTCGGGCCGCCTCTTGACTCCCGCCGCCCCCCGGCGGGACGATGGGGCGGGCCATGCACACGATCTTCAAGGACTTCGCCTTCTCCTCCGCGCACGCCATCCGGGGTCACACCCGCGGCTGCCAGAACCTGCACGGGCACAACTACCGGGTGCGGGTCCATCTCCGCGCGGGGGAGCTCGACGCCCTGGGCATGGTGCTCGACTTCGCCGACCTCAAGGCGATGATGCAGGAGATCGTCGGCCCGTTCGACCACCAGGTGATCAACGAGATCCCGCCCTTCGACCAGCGCAACACCACCGCCGAGCTCCTCTCGCAGTACGTCTTCGAGGAGGTCGAGCGGCGGCTCGCCGGGCAGGAGAGGGTGCGGGTGGTCCGAGTGGAGGTCTGGGAGACCGAGACCTCCTGCGCCGTCTACGAGCGCTGACCCCTGCCGGCCGGCAATCGGCTAGAATCCCAATACAGGTCCGATCCCCGAAACGTTCCGGGTGCAATCGACATAGTCCGTGGAGGAGGAGTCATGGCTTCGGAGAAGCCCTCGCTGGAGGGGCTGCGCATCGACCGCGCGGAGAGCGTGAAGGAGGGGGGGCGGGGGCGGCTGTGGATCGCGCTCGCGATCGTGGCGGTGCTCGCTCTGGCCGCGTGGGGATGGCTCGCCCGGTCGCGCGCGCCGGAGGTGCGAGCCGTGGCGGCCCAGGCGCGGACCGGCGGGCCGGCCGGAGCCGGGACGGTGCTCAACGCTTCGGGCTACGTCACCGCCCGCCGGCAGGCGACGGTCTCCTCCAAGATCACCGGCAAGGTGGTGGACGTGCTGGTCGAGGAGGGGATGGAGATCCGCGAGGGGCAGGTGCTCGCCCACCTCGACGACTCGATCCCCAGGAAGCAGCTCGCGCTCGCCGAGGCCCAGCTCGCCTCGCAGCACCGCGCGCTCGCCGAGAACGAGGTGCGGCTGAGGCAGGCGCGGCTCAACCAGCAGCGGATGCGGCGCCTCCACGAGCAGGGGGTCTCCACCCAGGCCGACGTCGACACCGCCGACGCCGACGTCGACGCCCTGGCGGCGCGGCTCGACCTCGGACGCCAGGACGTCCTGGTCTCCGAGCGCCAGATCGCCCTGCGCCGCCAGGACCTGGACGACACCGTGATCCGGGCGCCGTTCTCCGGGGTGGCCGTGAGCAAGGACGCGCAGCCGGGAGAGATGATCTCGCCGGTCTCGGCCGGCGGCGGCTTCACCCGCACGGGCATCTGCACGCTGGTGGACATGAAGTCGCTGGAGGTCGACGTGGACGTCAACGAGAGCTACATTCACCGGGTGCAGCCGGGGCAGAAGGCGACGGCCACTCTCGACGCCTACCCGGACTGGCAGATCCCGGCGCACGTGATCATGCCGGTGCCCACGGCCGACCGGCAGAAGGCGACGGTGAAGGTGCGGCTCGGCTTCGAGCAGCTCGACCCGCGCATCCTGCCCGACATGGGAGTGAAGGTCGCCTTCCTGGGTAACGAGCAGGAGGGGGCGGCCGCGGCGGGCAAGCCGGTGGTCACGGTCCCGCGCGCCGCCCTGCGCAAGGACGGCGACCGCGACGTGGTCTTCGTGATCCAGGGAGAGAAGGTCGAGCGGCGGGCGGTCGGCCTCGCGGCCGGTGCCGCCGGCACTGCCGGCAAAAACGACGAGGCGGTGGTGACCTCCGGCCTCGCCGCGGGGGAGCAGGTGGTGGTCGAAGGACCGGCGGACTTGAAGGATGGAGCCAGGGTCTCCGTCCAGGGCACAGAACCGAGGAGATAGCGATGACCTACTTCAGCGGCGCGGCAGTGCGGGTCCAGGACGTCCACAAGGAGTACCGCCGCGGCAGCGCGCGGATCGACGTCCTGCAGGGTATCAACCTCGAGATCCCCCAGGGGGACTTCCTCGCCCTGATGGGTCCCTCCGGATCGGGCAAGACGACGCTGCTCAACCTGATCGGCGGGCTCGACCGTCCGACGTCGGGGACAGTCGAGGTCGCGGGCGAGCCGATCAGCCGGCTCTCTGACGGCCAGCTCGCCAGGTGGCGGTCGCGCCACATCGGCTTCGTCTTCCAGTTCTACAACCTGCTGCCGGTGCTGACCGCCGAGAAGAACGTCGAGCTGCCGCTGCTGCTCACCTCCCTCTCCGGGGCGCAGCGCCGGCAGCACGTGGCGACCGCGCTGGGGGTGGTGGGGCTGGCCGACCGCGCCCGCCACTATCCGCGCCAGCTCTCCGGCGGCCAGGAGCAGCGGGTGGGCATCGCGCGGGCGATCGTCACCGATCCCACGCTGCTGCTCTGCGACGAGCCGACGGGCGACCTCGACCGCAGGTCGGGGGACGAGATCCTCGACCTCCTCCAAGCGCTCAACGGCTCGCACGGCAAGACCATCATCATGGTCACCCACGACCCCCACGCCGCGGCCCGCGCCCGCCGCACCCTCTATCTGGACAAGGGCAACCTCGTCTCGGAGCTGGCGGCATGAAATACCTCTACCTGATCTGGAAGAATCTCTGGCGCCGGAAGCTGCGCACCCTGCTGACGATCTTCTCGACGATCGTCGCCTTCGTGCTCTTCGGCCTGCTGTCGGCGGTGCGGATGGGTTTTCGGGCGGGCGTCGACGTGAGCGGCGCGGACCGCATGATGGTCACCCACAAGATCTCGATCATCCTGCCGCTGCCCGTCTCCTATCAGGAGCCCATCAAGACGACCCCCGGCGTTCAGGAGGTGACCCACGCCAACTGGTTCGGCGGCATCTACAAGGAGCAGAAGAACTTCTTCCCGCAGATGGCGGTGGACGTGTCGAATTTCCTCGACCTGTACCCCGAGTACGTCCTGCCGGCGGATCAGAAGAAGGCCTGGCAGGCGGACCGCACCGCCGCCATCGTCGGGCGGGCGACGGCCGACCGGTTCGGCTTCAAGGTCGGGGACCGCATCACCCTGGAGGCGCCCTGGCTGCGCAAGGACGGCGGGCGCAACTGGGAATTCAACGTGGCCGGCATCTACGACGGGGCGCAGAAAGGGACCGACACTTCGGCGCTCTACTTCAACTATGACTACATGAAGGAGTCGCTCGCCAGCAACTCCATCGCCAACCAGGTCGGCTGGTACATCATCCGCATCGCCGACCCCGCCCGCTCCCAGGAGGTCGCGCAGCGGATCGACGCCCAGTTCGCCAACTCGCCGGCCGAGACCAAGACCCAGACGGAGAAGGAGCTGGCCCAGGGGTTCGCCAACCAGGTGGGCAACATCGGCGTCCTGGTGACCGCGGTCGTATCCGTGGTCTTCCTCACCCTGCTGCTGGTGGTCGCCAATACCATGGCGCTGTCGATCCGCGAGCGGTTTGGCGAGCTGGCGGTGCTCAAGACCCTGGGCTTCACCCACGTCCAGGTGATGCTGATGGTGCTCGCCGAGTCGTGCGCCGTGGCGCTGCTCGGCGCCCTCCTGGGGCTGGGGGCCGCGCTCGTCATCGTGCCCGGCATCGGCAAGAAGCTGCAGCAGTTCATCCCCGTCTTCTACGTGCCGCCGCGGGACCTCGTGCTGGGCCTCGCGATCGCCCTGCTGCTCGGCATCGCGGCCGGGCTGCCGCCGGCCTGGCAGGCGATGCGGCTGCGCATCGTCGAGGCGCTCCGGAGGGTATGACGATGAGAGGGCTCTCCCAACTGGCCGCCCTGGTGGGGGTCAACCTGCGCACCCTCGGCCAGCGCCGCGGCTCCGCCCTGTCGACGATCGTGGGGGTGGCCTGCGTGGTGGCCGTCTTCGTGATCGTGCTGTCGATCGGCGAGGGCTTCCGCGCCACCATGGCCGCCACGGGATCGCCGGACTCCGCGCTGGTGCTGCGCGGCGGCAGCGACTCCGAGATGATGAGCGGCCTGCTGGTCGACTCGACGCGGATCGTCGCCGACGCGCCCGGAGTGGCCCGCTCGGCGGCGGGACCGCAGGCCTCGGCCGAGCTGTTCGTGGTGGTCGACCTGCCCAAGCGCTCGACCGGGACGGACGCCAACGTCCCCCTGCGCGGGGTGCAGCCGGCCGCCTTCGCCGTGCGCAAAAGCTTCAAGATCCTCGCCGGCCGGCCGTTCGAGCCGGGGAAGAACGAGATCATCGTGGGCCGCGGCGCGGCGGGTCAGTTCGCGGGGCTCGACCTCGGCCGCACTCTCCGCTGGGGTGAGAACCAGTGGACCGTGGTCGGCGTCTTCAGCGACGGCGGCAGCCTGTCCGAGTCGGAGATCTGGTGCGACGCCCGCGTCCTGCAGCCGGCCTACCGGCGCGGCAACACCTTCCAGTCGGTGCATGCCCGGCTGGAGTCCCCTGCGGCGTTCACCGCCTTCAAGGATGCCCTCACCGCCGATCCGCGGCTGGACGTGAAGGTGGTCCGGGAGAGCGAGTACTACGCCGGGCAGTCCGAGGCCCTGACCGGCCTGATCCGCAGCCTCGGCAGGCTCATCACCGTGCTGATGGCGCTCGGCGCCATCTTCGGCGCGCTCAACACCATGTACAACGCCGTGGCGTCGCGCACCCGCGAGATCGCCACCCTGCGGGCGCTCGGCTTCGGACGCGGCCCGGTGGTCTTCTCGATCCTCGCCGAGTCGCTGGTGATCGCCCTCCTCGGGGCCGCGATCGGCGGCGCCGTGGCCTACTTCGGCTTCAACGGCTTCCAGACCTCGACGCTCAACTGGCAGAGCTTCAGCCAAGTCGCCTTCGCCTTCCGGGTGACTCCCACCCTGTTGGTGACCGGCGTCGTGATCGCGCTGGCGATCGGCCTCGTCGGCGGTCTGCTGCCGGCGATCCGCGCGGCGCGGTTGCCGGTGGCGACGGCGTTGCGGGAGCTGTAGACCCGGATCGGGAAAATTCCGACCCGGGCAACACTGGGATCGACCCATGGGGCAGCGCTCCTGGCAGGACCAGCGGCGCTGCCGACCTGGATCGTGGCTCTTTCGACCCGGCCAGCCACGCTTCGGACCCGCGGGTCGTAATCTCGGACCCGCGGGTCCAAAGAGGCGCTGACCGGGTCGCCCCTTCGGACCCCCGGGTCGTAAGCGTTGCCCCCCGGGTCCACGGAGACGCTGCTCGGGTCGTCGTTCTGGACCCGTGGGTCCGAAGCGGCGACCCGCGGGTCCACGCCGGCACAGATCGGGTCGGAAGTGGCGACCCGCGGGGCGGAAGCGCCACAGATCGGGTCGGAGACGTCGACCCCCGGGTCGGAAGTCCCACGACTGGCCGTGGGGCCGGCACGTCGAGGGTCGGACCTGCTCAATGCCTGGCTGACTGTGAGCCGATCCGGGTCCTACTCCTCCGCACTGAAGCGCAGCTCCGGATTTCTCCGCGCGAGTTGGAGATAGCTCGAGATCCGTTCGAGCAGACCCAGTGTGACCTCCTCCGCATCGGCCGCCTGGCGGAACAGCAGGAGGGCGGCGAGGGCCTCCTGGTGGACGTCCCGCGACTCGAAGACCGGCACCATCTCCGCCGCGAGTTGCTTGAGCTCGGCGGTCCGCCCCTGTTGCAGGTAGACCGTGGCGAGATCGAGCGAGACCCGCGCGGCATCGAAACCGATCCCCCGCTCGACGAAACCGTCCCGGGCCTCCCGCAACGCCGCCTCCGCCTGATCGAGACGGCCGAGGTCGCGGGCGATCCTTCCCTCCAGCCAGCGGAGGCGGATGAGGTGGGTCTGCTCGCCGAGGGTCAGATACAGGCTCCGGGTCTGCTCCAGGACTTTGAGCGCTTGCTCGGAGCGACCGCTTTCATTCAGAAAACCGATCAGGTTGTGCTGAGCGGAGACGAGTAGCCGTGGCTCTTCCAGGTTGTCGATCTTCGAGAGACCCCGCTGGATCAGTTGGATCGCTCTCCCCGGACGACCACCTAGCCCGGACGCGATCCCCTTCTGGATCAGGGCCTTGCCTTCCAGATGCCGGTCTCGCGCCTCGCGATAGATAGGGATGGCCTGATCGAGAAGCTCCGCCGCCTCATTGAACCGACCCTGCGAGGTTCGCAAGGACGCCTTGAAGCTGAGGATCTGGGCTCCCGTCAGCACATCCTCGCCAGCCCTCTTGTGGTGCTCTTCAGCATGAAGGAGAGCCTCCTCCGCGCTCCGGAGGTCCGAGGCGATCCGGTAGGCGTTGCCGAGATGGGCCCAGGCGATCGCCCTTTCGTCCTCCACCAGCGACTCGCCATAGTAACCCGCGTCCAGCCAGTCCGCGATCTCCACCGCCAGCCGGGCCAGCTCCACGGCCCGGGCGGGGTCGCGGAACCAGGAGTCGCGGCTCCTCTTCAGGAGGAGATCGCAGAGCTTGAGGGCGTGGAAGCGCACCTCCGTCCGGATCCGCTCCGGGCGTTCCGGCGCGGGTGTCGCGGCCAGCTCCTCCAGGAGGTCCGCGGCGGATTCGATCTCACGATGGATCTCCTCGAGCCGGTCGCCGGCCCTTTCGAGAGCGGTGTCGAGGGCCGGCCTGTACTTCTTCTCTGGATCGGAGTTGCGTTCACTCATCCCTGGGCTCCTTGGAGGGTTTCTCCTGACGCAATGACAGACCGTCCTTCAGCTCGGTGAGCAACCACACTTCACGGTCACGGACCCGGTCCCATCGATAGGAGAGCCGGATCAGCGCCGCGGCCACCCGCGACTCCGCTTCCGCCGTGGAGACTCCATGGCGCTTGAAGAGGCGCGCGATCTTCGGCTGGAGCCGATCGACCAGCCGCCGGAGATCGTCCCGTGTCGGTTCGCTGGAAGAAGACATGTTCATCGATGCCCCGCGCGCCGGATCTCCTCGGATTCCGGAGCGCGGAGACTCTCTCTTACAGACTATGTTGCCGCAGGGCAGGAAATCGGGACAACGGGCGGCATTTTTTCAGAGAACGAGGAGGCGGAGCTAGCCGTTGGGGTCGATCGTCCAACTGTTGTCGCTCTGGGTGGAGGCCGGAGCCACGGTCGCGCCGTCCGGGTCGATCTGACTACGATTCTTTAAGAGGGGGGCCGGCCCGAGGAGCTGGAGGAGGACGTCCCAGAGGCCGCCGGGGAGAATTCCCCATCCTGGGCGCGAGGCGGTGGCGCGGACCGGTCCTCGGGCGGTGGCGGCCGAGGGGAGGAGGAGACCCAGGGCCAGGACGGCGGCGATCACGAACCGTGACAGGGGTTTCCGGCACATGTGCGGACCCTTTTCCGGGCAGGTCGACGGCGGGACCTCCAGCGGCCCGCCCCGCCTGCCCTCAGTCCGCATAGTGTGCGGCCCGGACGGTCGGCGGGACCACTGTGGCCATCCTCACTATGCCATAGCACCCTCTTTTCCTTGCGCCTCCACGAAGCCGGGGGATAGAATCCGAGGCGGTGCTCCGCATTTCCGGCGCGCCCGCGATGTCGAGGGGAGATTTGGGGATGTCTCAGCAAACGAAGGATCTGGTCGAAGAGCCCGCCGCCGCCGCTGTTGCCGCGGTAACGCCGGGGCCGGCACGGCTTTCCCTGGACGGGAAGGACTACGAGCTGCCGGTCGTCGTCGGCTCCGAGGGCGAGGTCGGTATCGATATCCAGCAGCTCCGCGCCCACAGCGGCGCGATCACCCTTGATCCCGGCTACGGGAACACCGGGGCGTGCGAGAGCGCCATCACGTTCATCGACGGCGAGGCGGGCATCCTGCGCTACCGCGGCTACCCGATCGAGGAGCTCGCCGGCAACGCCTGCTTCACCGAGATCTGCCACCTGCTGATCTACGGCAGCCTCCCCAACAAGGCGGAGCTCAAGGCGTTCGAGGACCGGCTGACCTACCACACCCTGCTCCACGAGGACATGAAGAAGTTCTTCGAGGGGTTCCCGTCGAGCGCCCATCCGATGGCCATGCTGTCGTCGATGGTCACCTCGCTCTCCGCCTACTACCCGGACGGCAAGACGGTCGACCTCAACCTCAACATCGCACGGCTGCTGGCCAAGGGGCCGACCATCGCGGCGTATTCGTACAAGAAGAACGTCGGGCAGCCGTTCATGTACCCGCGCAACGAGCTCTCCTACTGCTCGCGCTTCCTCGACATGATGTTCGCCGTGCCGGCCGAACCGTACAGCGTGCGGCCGGTGCTCGACCGGGCGCTCAACTTGCTGCTGATCCTGCACGCCGACCATGAGCAGAACTGCAGCACCTCGACGGTGCGCATGGTGGGGAGCAGCCAGGCGAACCTCTTCGCCTCGATCTCGGCTGGCATCTGCGCCCTCTGGGGCCCGCTCCACGGCGGCGCCAACCAGGCGGTGATCGAGATGCTGGAGAGGATCCGCGACGACGGCGGCGACTACAAGAAGTACGTGGACATGGCCAAGGACAAGAAGTCGGGCTTCCGGCTCATGGGCTTCGGCCACCGGGTCTACAAGAACTTCGACCCGCGCGCCCGCATCCTCAAGCGGATGGCCGACGACGTGCTCGCCGAGCTGGGGGTCCGGGACCCGTTGCTCGACATCGCCAAGTCGCTGGAGGAGGTCGCCCTGCACGACGACTTCTTCATCTCCCGCAAGCTCTACCCGAACGTCGACTTCTACAGCGGCATCATCTACCGGGCGATGGGCATCCCGACCAACATGTTCACGGTGATGTTCGCCCTCGGCCGCATGCCCGGGTGGATCGCGCACTGGAAGGAGATGCTGGACGATCCCAGCACCCGCATCAACCGGCCGCGGCAGATCTACACCGGCCCCACCCAGCGGCCGTTCGTGGGGATCGATCAGCGGTAGCCCTCATCACCCCGGCCCTCTTCTCCCGGCCCGGGAGAAGAGGGAGGGGGCTCTCGATGGAACATCCGATGTAGCTTTTCGTGCGCCTTCTCCCGGAATCCCTCCAAGCGGTGCCAGGCTTTCGGCCAGCGGGATAGCAGCCGGCGGAGGCCCCGGTAGACCAGCTCGTTATCCAGGGACAGCAGGGCCGCTCCGACGAGGATGGTGGCGATCCCCTGGATGCCCGGCAGGACCAGGCCGGCCACCCCGATCAGGATCAGCAGCCAGCCCAGGACGAAGATGGCCACGCGAGCCCGGAAAGGGAGGCGCGGGCGGGGTGGGGTCTCGCCATTCATCACGGCCAGGATATCCCGTGTTGACAAACAGGACCAACGCGGTCCAGAATTAATCCCGGCTATTGAGACAGACTCTCAATACGTAGATCGAACGAGAGAACGATGACGAACGTCCGGGAAAAAGAGCAGTTCCTGCGGTTCCTGCGCGGCCGGGGGCAGCGCGTGACCGGCGAGCGGCTGGCGCTGTTCGACGAGATCTTCTCACAGCACGGCCACATCGACGCCGAGGAGCTGCTGGGGGCGATGAAGGCGCGGGGCCTCAAGATCTCGCGCGCGACGGTCTACCGGAACCTGGATCTCCTGGTGGAGAGCGGCCTCGCCCGCAAGCAGCGCCTGGGGAGCCGCGGGTTCCTCTACGAGCACATGCACGCCGGGCAGCAGCACGACCACCTGGTGTGCACGGGCTGCGGCCGGGTGGTGGAGCTCGTCAGCCCGGGGATCATGGCGCTCTTGACCGAGATCTGCCGGGCGCACGGCTTCGTGCCGGCCAGGCATACGCTGCAGATCGCCGGGCTGTGCAACCGCTGCGCGGAGATGACGGTCCCCGAGAGCCCGACCGCTGGGCCCAATCCAGGGAGACTCGCGCATGTTTGAGGCCCTGATCGTCACGCTGCGCGAGGGGGTGGAGGCGGCGCTGGTGGTGGGGATCATCGTCGCCTTCCTGCGCCGGGAGGGGTACGAGCGCTACCTGGGCGCCGTCTGGTCGGGGATCGCGGCGGCCACGGCGGCGAGCCTGGCGGGGGCGTTCGTCCTCTACCGCTGGGCGGTCAACGAGGAGGTGTTCGAGGGGCTCCTCTACCTCGGCTCGGCGGTGATCGTGGGCTCGATGATGGTTTGGATGTGGCGGCACGCGCACGCGCTGTCAGGGGAGATGAAGGGGTCGCTCTCGCGCATCCTGGCCCGCGAGCGCGCCGGGTCGGTGGCGGCCGGTCTCTTCCTCTTCACCTTCTTGATGGTCTTCCGCGAGGGGATCGAGACCGTGGTCTTCCTCTCCGCGGTGTCGCTCACCACGAGCGGCCTGCTGGCGGTGCTCGGGGTGCTGATCGGCCTCGCGGTGGCGGTCGTCTTCGGCGTCTTCTTCGTGCGGGGGAGCCTGCGGATCGACCTCGGGCGGTTCTTCAAGATCACCGGCATCGCCCTCGGCATCTTCGTCCTCCAGCTCCTGATCAACGGGTACCACGAGCTGTCGGAGGCCGGCTGGATGCCCGCCAACGAGACCACCATGGGGACGGTGGGACCGCTGGTGCAGAACGAATTCTTCTTCATCGCGGCGGTGCTCGCCTTGCCGCTGCTGATGCTGCTGGTGCCCGGGCGGCAGCGGCAGGAGACGGCGGCCGAGGGGGCGGCGGCGCGCCTGGAGCGGGCGGGGAGCCGCCGGCAGGGGCGCGCCCGGGTGGTGGGGGCGACGCTCGGGCTGATCATCCTGGCGGCGCTCGGCCTGGGGTTCGTCTACTCGCAGCCGCCGGCCGCCCTGTCGGCGGCGACGGCGGTCGAGGCGGGAGCGGACGGCAAGGTGCGCATCCCCCTCTCGACCTTCCAGGGGACGAAGCTCCAGCGCTTCCAGGCGACGGTGAACGGCCAGGCGGTGCGCTTCATCGCCATCCCCATCGAGCCCCTCGAGAAGGGTGGGAAGATCGCCACCGCCTTCGACGCCTGCCTGCTCTGCGGCCCCAAGGGCTACTACCAGCAGGGCCCCAACCTCACCTGCCTGCACTGCGGCTCGGTGATCTATCCGCCGAGCATCGGCCAGACCGGCGGGTGCAACCCGGTGCCGCTGCCGTCGAGGGTCGAGGGGGGCGATCTCGTCCTCCAGGCCTCGGACCTCGTCGGCGGCGCCCACCTCTTCGCCTCCGGATCGCACGGTTGAGATCGACATGTACGCCCGCCTGCTGATCGAGTCTCTGCGCCGGGGGACACGCCGCAAGCTGCTGGCGGTCAGCGCCGTGGCGCTCGGCACCCTGGGGGCCACCGCCCTCGGCGAGGTGGTGCTCGCCTCGGGGGACCGGCTGGCGGCCGAGATGGGCTCCTACGGGGCCAACCTGGTGACGGCGCCGGCCCGGGAGGGAGAGACCCTGCCGGTCGGGGACCTCGCCAAGGTGCGCCAGATCTTCTGGAAGAACAACATCGTGGCGGTGGCGCCCACGCTCGACCTGCGGGTGCGGATGGAGCCGGGGGGAACGATCGCGCCGCTCGTCGGCTCCTGGTTCGATCATCCGCTGGAGCCGGGGTTCCGCACCGGCCTGCCCCGCACCCGGCCGACGTTGGCCGTGGAGGGGCGCTGGCCCCGGGATGGAGAGCCGGAGGTGGCGGTGGGCCGGCGGCTGGCGCAGCGGCTGGGCATGAAGCCCGGGAGCGAGCTGAGGGCGGAGCTGGGGGACCGGAGCGAGGGGCTCCGGGTGGTGGGGATCGTCACCAGCGGCGGCGAGGAGGACGATCAGGCGTTCGCGCCGCTGCCGGCGGTCGAGCGGCTGTCGGGCCTGCCGGGGCGCTTCACCCGCGCCGAGATCTTCGCCCTGACGGTGCCCGAGGCCCGCAACTCCCACCCCGATCCACAGCGCAATCCCAAGGACTATGAGACCTGGTACTGCACGGCCTACCCCTCCTCGATCGCCTTGCAGCTCAACGAGGCGCTGCCGGAGGCGCGGACGGCGGTGAATTACGGCGTCACGCAGGCCACGGCGGACGTGCTGGGGCGGCTGCGCTGGGTGCTCACCGCCCTCGCCGTGGTGGCGCTCGCGGGCGCCGCCGTGGGGGTGACCGCGGCGATGACCGCCACCGTCCTGGAGCGGCGGCTGGAGGCGGGGCTGCTGGTGGCCATCGGCGCGCCGCGCGGCCGGGTGGTGCTCTTCTTCCTCAGCGAGGCGGCGCTGCTGGGCCTGCTCGGGGGGCTCCTCGGCGGCGGCCTCGGCCTTGTCGGCGGGCGGCTCCTGGGGAGCGGCGTGCTCGGGGTGACCGTCCCCTGGATGCCCATCCTGCTGCCGTTCGCCGCCCTGCTGGGGCTGGCGGTGGCCGTGCTCGCCAGCGCCGCCCCGGTGGCCCGCGCGCTGGAGCGCTATCCGGCCGACATCCTCAAGAGGGCGACCGCCTGATGCTCCTCCGCCTGGTGCTGGCGAGCCTGCGCCGGAGGTTCCGGCAGCTCGCGCTGATCCTCGCCGCGGTGACCGTGGCCGCGGCGACCGTCGCCACCCTGGCCGGCTTCTCCAGCCGCGCCGAGCGGCGGATGGGGGAGAGCCTGGCCGCCTTCGGCCCCAACCTCACGGTCCGCCCCCAGGTGGGCGGGGTGGCGGCGCTCTCCTCCGGGATCGTGGAGCGCCTGCGGCAGGTGCCCGGGGTCCGCTCCGCGGCGCCCTCGCCCGCGTTCGACCGCGTCGAGGTGCGGGCCGATCCCGGCCGTCTGGAGGAGGTGGCGCGGGCGATCGAATCGCGCGTCGAGGGGGTGGAGGCCGTGCCGCTGCGCCGGGTCAGCCAGTCGGACGCCCAGCTCACCCGCCGCCTCACCCTGGTGCTGGTGGCGGTGAGCGCCGTCTCCTTCCTCCTGGCGCTCCTCTCGGTGGGAGCGGCCACGGCGGCCCTGGTGGGCGAGCGGCGGACCGAGATCGGCCTCCTCCTCGCCCTCGGCTACACCGGCCGGCGGGTCGGCGGCTTCCTGGCCGCCGAGCTGCTCGCGGCGGCGCTGCTGGCCGGCGCGGTGGGAGAGGTCGTGGGGGAGCTGGCGGCGGGCGGGCTGGCGCGCCGTGTCCTGGGAGCGGGGGGCGGGATCTCGATGACCTGGGGGGGCTTCGCCGCCGCCGCGCTCGTGGCGGTGCTGGTGGTGGGCACCTCGATGCTGATGGCGCTGCGGCGGGTCGAGCGGCTCGACGCGGCCCGCGTTTTACGTGGCGAATAACGCGCGGCGAATAGACGACCCATGACCCCCCTGGTCGAAGCCGAGGCCCTGAGCCGCCATTTCGGAGCCCTGCGCGCCCTGGACGAGCTGACGCTCGCGATCGACGAGGGGGAGTGGGTGGCGGTCACCGGCCCCTCCGGCTCGGGCAAGACGACCCTGCTCAACATCCTCTCCGGCCTCGACCGCCCGACCGCGGGCACGGTGCGCGTGGGCGGCGTAGACCTCGCCGGGCTCAGCCGGAGCGAGCTGGCCCGCTACCGCCAGCGCACGGTGGGGCTGGTCTTCCAGCAGTTCCACCTCATCCCCTATCTCACGGCGCTGGAGAACGTCATGCTCGCGCAGTACGTGCACAGCATGACCGACCGCGGCGAGGCCGAGGAGGCGCTGCGCCGGGTGGGGCTCGGGGAGCGGCTGGGCCACCTGCCGAGCCAGCTTTCGGGGGGCGAGCAGCAGCGGGTGTGCATCGCCCGGGCGCTGATCAATCAGCCGCCGCTGATCCTGGCCGACGAGCCCACGGGCAACCTCGACGCGGTCAACGAGGCGATCGTGATGTCGCTGCTCGCCGACCTCCACCAGCGGGGGCACACGCTGATCCTGGTCACCCATGACGCCTCGATCGCGGCGCGGGCCAACCGGGAGATCCGGCTGGAGCACGGCCGGCTCGCCCACGTCGAGCAGCCGGGGGAGGTGGAGCTCCTGGGGGTGCTGGCCGAGCTCTGGCAGCTCATCGAGGAGGACCGGGAGGGGGTCTCGATCACCCGGCGCGGTGTGGCCGAGCTGATGGCGGACGGCCTCCTCGCCTTCGCGGACGGCAAGATCGCCTTCACCGAGCGGGGGCAGGCGCAGGCCCGCGCGGCGGTCCGCCGGGTGCGGCTGGCCGAGGTGCTGGTCGAGCGCACCCTCGCTCGCAGCTCGGGAAAGGAGTGCGGCCGGGAGGCCCCCGTCGCCGCCGGCTTCGAGGACCAGGTGTGCGCCTTCCTCGACCATCCGCGGACCTGCCCCCACGGCCGGCCGATCCCGCCGGGGGCGGACTGCGTGGAGAGCCGGCGGGTGGTGGAACAGGAGGTGGAGGGGTGAGAGTCTTCAGACACCTCTGCCTTTCTGGGGCGACCTGCGCTCCGAGGCCTCACCCCCGGCCCCTCTCCACTTCGTGGAGAGGGGGGGCGCGCGATCGTAAGCCGAGCAATTCGGAAATGAGTTTTTTCCCCCTCTCCACGAAGTGGAGAGGGGGCCAGGGGGTGAGGCCTCGGAGCGCGGGACGCCGAAAGGGCACCGTCGCCCTGCACCCCCTGACCCTCGCCTCTCTCCTCCTCTCCGCCTGCGCATCGATTCACAGCGGCCCCGCTCTCGTCGAGCGCCGGGTGATGCTGATGGGCACCGCGCTCGACGTCGAGGTGGAGGCGGTGGACCGGCCGGCCGCGCTGGCGGCGAGCGAGCGGGCGGTCGAGGCGCTGGAGGCGGCCGAGGCGCGGCTCTCCACCTGGCGGGAGGAGACCGAGCTGGCCCGCCTGAACCGCACCCCCGTGGGCGAGCCGCGGACGCTCTCCCCCGCCCTCGCCCGCGATCTCCAGGCGGCGCGGAGCTGCTGGGAGGAGACCGGAGGGGCCTTCGATCCCGGCGTCGGCGCCCTGGTGCGCGCCTGGGGTCTGCGGACCGGCGGGCGGATTCCGGACTTGGCGGAGCTGCGGGCCGCGAACGGAGTTTCCGGCCTGCGGCTGCGAGGCGGCGTGGCCGTCCGTGAAAAGGAGCTGCTCCTGGAAGAGGGGGGCTGGGGGAAGGGCGCCGGGCTCATGGACGCCCTACAGGCGCTACAGCAAAGCGGCGTCGCGCGGGCCTCGCTCGATCTCGGAGGGCAGGTCGCGGTGCTCGGCGGCTGGGAGGTCCCCGTGGCCGATCCGCGCCGGCGCGACCGCTCCGTGGCGGTCCTGAAGGTGGACGGCGGGTCGGTCTCGACCTCGGGGAACGGCGAGCGGAGGATCGTGGTCGAGGGAAAGCGGCTCGGCCACATCCTCGATCCGCGGACGGGAGCTCCGGCGCCGGACTTCGGCAGCCTGACCGTCTGGACGGCCGATCCGCTGCGGGCCGACTGCCTGTCGACCGGCCTCTACGTGCTCGGGCCGGAGCAGGCCCTGGCCTGGGCGGCGGCCCACCCGGGCGTCGAGGTGCTGGTGCTGCTGCGGAGGGAGGGGAACCGGCTGCGCGCCCTGGCGAGCCCGGGGCTGCGCGGGAGGCTGAAGGCGATGGACCCGGAGGTGAAGATCGATTTCGTGAGGTGACAACCCGAGGGGGGACGGGCCGACGGCGGCGAAACCGGTCCAGCCCGCCACCCCTCTTAAGACCGCGCGGCGCGTCAACGCCGCGCAGATCCAGAGGAGACTATACATGCGTTTTCAGAGAGGGATCACGTTCCTGGCGGCCGTTCTCCTGGCCTTCGCCCTGGCTTCGGCGGCGCTCGCGCAGACCGCCTCCACGGAGGATCGGGTGCGCCAGCTCGAGCAGCAGGTCGAGCAGCTCAAGGCGGAAATCGCGGCGATGAAGAGCGGCCCGGGCGTCGACGCGGGGCGGATCGAGGAGCTCGAGCGGCGCCTGGAGGTGCTGGCCGGAGAGATCGAGAAGCTGAAGATCGGCGAGGCCGCGGCCGAGGCCGACCGCAGCAGCTACGGGCTCGGCCCCGCCGCCTCCAAGGTCTACCGCACCGAGCGGGGGATCTCGATCGGCGGCTATGGCGAGCTCGTCTATCAGCACATCCAGGGGAAGGAGACGGCGGAGAAGGCCAGGGGCAAGGCCGAGGAGGAAGAGGAGGACGAGGACCTGCCCGGCGACCACGCCGACGTGCGGCGCGCCGTCCTCTACTTCGGCTACAAGTGGAGCGACCGCATCCTGCTCAACAGCGAGATCGAGTACGAGCACGCAGGCGGCGAGGTCTCGGTCGAATTCGCCTATCTCGATTTCCTCTGGAAGCCCCAGGCCAACTTCCGGGCGGGCTTGGTGCTGCTGCCGGTCGGCTTCGTCAACGAGCTCCACGAGCCGACGGTCCTCCTGGGGGCCGACCGCCCCCTGGTCGAGCAGCGCATCCTGCCGACCACCTGGCGGGAGATGGGCTTCGGCCTCTTCGGGCAGGCCGGCCCCCTCACCTACCGGACCTACCTGGTCAACGGGTTCGACGCCTCCGGCTTCAACGACGACGGCCTGCGGGGCGGCCGGCAGGGGGGGAACCAGGCCAACGCCAAGGACCTCGCCTGGGTCGGCCGGCTCGACTACACCGGAGTGCCGGGCCTGACCGTGGGCGGCTCCGCCTACGCCGGCAAGGCGGGGCAGGGGCTGGAGAGCCCGGAGGGACGCCGGATCGGCGTCTCCACCCGGATCTTCGAGGGGCACCTGGAGTGGAAGTGGCGGGGGCTCGAATTCCGCGCCCTGGGCGTCCAGGCGCGTCTGAGTGACGTCGCGGCGCTGAACGAGGCCCTCGGCCTCGAAGGGGAGGATTCGGTGGGCGAGCGGCTCCAGGGGTACTACCTCCAAGTCGGGTACGATCTCCTCTCCGGCCGTGGCGGCCAGAGGGCGCTCATCCCCTACGCCCGCTGGGAGACGCTCAACACCCAGGACGAGGTGCCGGCGGGGTTCAGCGCCAACCCGGACACCGACATCCGGAATTTCACGCTCGGCCTGGAATACAAGCCGATCGAGCAGGTGGTCGTCAAAGCGGACTATCAGAACGTCCACAACCGCGCGCGGACCGGCGCCGACCGGCTCACGCTGCTACTGGGATATGTCTTCTAGGTACACCTTTTCCCTGCTCCTCCTCTTCCTGGCCGCCTCCGTGCCGGCGGCGGCCAAGGTGTTCGTCACCGTGGACGAGGCGCTCAAGCTCGCCTTTCCCGGCTGCGAGGTCTCCCGGCGCACGGCCTTCCTCAAGCCGGAGCAGGTCAAGAAAGCACAGGAGCTGGCGGGGGCCGAGGTGCCGAGCGCCCTGGTCAACTACTACGTGGCCACCAAGGGGGGGCAGCCGGCCGGCACGGCGTACTTCGACACGCACCGGGTCCGCACCCTGCCGGAGACGCTGATGATCGTGGTCGATCCCCAGGGGAGGGTGGGTCGCATCGAGGTGCTCTCCTTCCGCGAGCCCGAGGAGTATCTGCCACGGGGCGCCTGGTACGAGCAGTTTCGCGGCAAGGCGCTCGATCCCGACCTCCAGCTCAAGCGGGGGATCAGGCCGGTCACCGGGGCCACGCTCACCGCCCGCGCCACCACCGACGCGGTGCGCCGCGTGCTCGCCTTGCACCAAATCATCACGGCTGGAGCCAAGCCTTGAGCCGCTTCGAGGCGTGGATGCTCCACGTCTCCAACCTCCTGGTAGGGGGGACGGGGCTGGTCTACGCCTGGATGCTCTACCTGGTGAAGCCCACCGATCCGTACGCGGTGGTCAACCACCCCTGGCAGCCGCAGACGCAGCATCTGCACATCCTGGTGGCGCCGCTGCTCGTCTTCACCGCCGGCCTGGTCTGGCGGCGGCACGTCTGGTGGCAGTGGAAGCGGGGGATGGGGGAGCGGCGGCGGAGCGGCCTGTCGCTGGTCTCGCTGCTGGTGCCGATGATCGTCTCCGGCTACCTGATCCAGACCTCGGTGGACGACCGCTGGCGCCGGATCTGGGTCTGGGTCCACCTCGTCACCGCCGGGCTCTGGCTGCTCGGCTACCTGGCGCACCAGGCGATGGGCTACCGCCGGGTGAAGTCTGTCCAGCGGTAGTTGACCAGCAGGGGGGCCCCCTCGCCCGAGCCCAGGAACCAGAGCAGGGACGGGCGGGGGCGGAGCGTCCCCATCCGCAGCTCCCCCTCGCGGGGACCGAGGATCAGCATCGTGGCCGCCAGCCCCTGGGCATCCATCGCCAGCTCCGTCACCGCCACGGCGGCGAGCACGCCCTGGGCGGGGAGCCCCGTCCGCTGGCTCAGGTACGACGAGGTCCCGCCTTGCAGGGGGTGGTCGGAGCGGGCGGCGACCGCCAGCGACTGGTCGCGCAGGTAGACCACGTCCGCGTGCTCCTCCAGACCGGGAATCTGCGGGAGCAGGACCGGCCACCCCTTCCCCGCCGGGCCGGGGCCGAATCCCCTCTGGACCGCCCCGATGCGGACGAAGGCGTTGCCCACCTTGTGCTCGCGCAGGATCTCGACCGCGCGGTCCACGGCGGCCCCCTCCGCGAACCCCACGAGGTCGACGCCGCTCCCAGCGGCCAGGGTGGCGGTCTTCTTCTGCGGATCGAGGGTCAGCCGGTCGCAGGCCGCGGCCTTCGCCGCCTGGAGCACCGCCTCGGCGTCGGGAGGGCCCTCGGCCTTGGAGCGGAGCCCCCAGAGGGCGTAGAGATCCCTGCCGAGAGGACCGTGCGCGCCCTCGGACCACTGGCAGAAGCTCCAGGCGCGCGTCAGCAGATCGAGGAGCCGGGGATCGGCCGGCTGCGGCCCCTTGCCGGCGGCGGCGCTCAGGGCCGCCGTGCCGTCCGCCGTCAGCCGCTCCATCTCGGAGACGCCCGCGAGCGCCTTCTGGACCGCCTCCCGGGACGCCTCCTCGGAGAGGCCGCGGACCTGGATCTCCACGGGCTGGCCAAAGGCCTGGACGGGGGCCGGCGGAGCCCCGGCGAGGAGGACGAGCAGAAGAGGAAGCATGGAGGGGATGATAGCGGCTTCAGGGCTCGACCAGGAAACACTCCAGCACCGCCTTGAAGGTGGCCCGCAGCTCGGCGCCGTCGTAGCTCGCCGGGAAGCCCGACCGCTCGGCCAGGAGCTGGTCGCGCAGGAGCCCCTCGAAGGCGCCGATGAGGGCCGAGCGCACGGCCTGCGGGTGGAGGTCCGGCTTCAGCTTTCCAGCCTCCTGGAGCCCCCGCAGCAGGCCGTCCAGCACGCTCAGGACCTGCTGGAAGCCGCGGGTCATCATCACCATGTGCCCGTGCTTGCGGATGCGGCGCCCCTCGAGGAGCATCAGCGTCCGGAGCTGCTTGTCGCTCTCCAGCGCCCCGATCATCAGCTCGGTCAGGGACCGCAGCTTGTCCAACGGCTCCAGGGGGGCCTCCTGGACGTGCCGCACCCCCTGGGCCATCCGCTGCCAGGCGCGGTCGAAGATCCCCTCCAGCAGCCCCTCCTTGCTGCTGAAGTGCTTGATGAGCTGCGACTCGCTCGTCCCCGCCCGGCGGGCGATCGCCGAGGTCGTGGTGTTCTCGTAGCCGTCCTCCGAGAAGAGGTCGCGCCCCGCCTGCAGGATGCGCTCGTGGGACGACGGCTCCGCGGCCTGGTGCTCCCCTTCCTGAGGGGGGTGGATGGATTGAGTCTTCCCCATAAGCTGAATTAATCCTAGTATGCCTCCCCGATCGAGGCAACAGTGGTAGTGCCACTATTGACAGTCACGCCGCGAAGCGGCGATACTAGAGACAAAGGAAATCCTCAATCCCCTCGGGTGCGTTTGAGCCCACGGCTCGGGCGCACCACTTTTTTGCCTGTCTAGAAGTTGATGTATTCGAGCTCGGGCTGGAAGCTGGGACGGGCCGGGACGTTGCCCCGGAGCGGGGGCGCCTTGAGCTGCAGGACCATGTAGGCCCCGAACACGGCGGCGAACATCCGGTAGCGGGCGTAGAGCCCCTGGACGAGGCCGCGCTTCTTCTCTTTCACCAGGTGCTTCAGGTTGTACATCACGGTGGTGGTGGTGCGGCAGCCGAGCTCCCGGCAGGCCCAGTTGAGGCCGGTCTCGACGGCGAACCCCTCCAGGTGGCTGTCCGGCACCGCCTCGAAGATCTCCCGCCGCAGGCAGCGGATTCCCGAGAGCAGCGGCCCGGTGCGGTCCTGGATGGTGTTGAGCGGCCGCCCCCGATGGCGGATGCCGACGTTCATGTCCGAGCGGCCGGAGAGGACCGGCTCGATCAGCCGTTGGATCAGGTCGACCGTGAGGTTCAGGATGTCGGCGTCGACGAAGAGCAGGACCTCGGCGTCGGTGTGGACGACGCCGATCTCCATCGCCCGCCCCTTCCCCTGGTTCCGGCGCAGGTGGATGGTCCGCAGCCCCAGCGAGCGGGCGATCTCGACCGTGTCGTCCGTCGAGCCGTCGGAGACCACGAGGACCTCGTCGACCGACGGCGTCGCCTTGAGCACCGAGAGGACCTCGCGGAGGGTGGCACCCTCGTTATAGGCCGGCACGATGGCCGCGACCCGAAGCTGTCCTCTCATCCGATCGACCCCTCCGTTGGACCGCGCGTGCAAGAACGTGGCCGGCCCTGTATGGCGGCCGGCCCGCGAAAGGATAACGAATCTACGGCGATCAGGCGAGAGGGGCGCCGGCCCAGGGTGGAGGGGCGGGGCTCGCCAGGGCCTCCGCGAGCAGCTCCCCCTCGGCGATCACGCGGGCGTCGCCGGCGAGGGACCAGCGCCAGCCCGGCAGATCCGCGACCTCCAGCTCGAACCCTCCTTGCGTAATGACGCGGAGAGGGAATCGGGCCTTGGCAGTGAAGACCCCCACGGCGGAGCCCGCCAGCACCCCGGTGCCGCAGGAGAGGGTCTCGTCCTCCACCCCCCGCTCGTACGTCCGGATTTCCATCCGGTCCTGGCTGGGAAAACGGACGAAATTGACATTGGTCCCCGGTGGGCCGAAGGCGGGGTGATGGCGGAGCGCCCGCCCCAGCTCGCGGACGGGCGCGGTCGCGAGCCCCTCGGGCCAGAGCAGCACGAAGTGGGGGACGCCGACCCGGAGGCGGTAGCCGGTCCAGGACGCCCCCTCCACCTCGACGGCCATCTCCCGCGGCGGCTCCCCGGGCACGGGGAGGTCGACCGTCACCCGCGATCCGTCGAGCTGACGGGCAACGACCTCACCGGCGCCCGTCCGCAGGCGGACCGTCCCTTGCGCCCAATCCAGATGGAAGGCGAGCTGGGCGGCGCAGCGGGTGCCGTTGAGGCAGAGGTCGGCGGGGTAGCCGTCGGCGTTGAAGTAGTCCATCACCACACCACCGTCCGCTCGCCGCAGGAGGAATAGGCCGTCCCCCCCGAGGGAGACGCCGCGCCGGCACCAGGCGCGGACCGTCTCGGGGTCAGGCGTCTCCGCGGGCTCCGCCAAGGCCAGGAAGTCGTTGCCGCTGCCGGAGAGCTTATAAAAGCGGGTCATACCGGAAGCGGCTCACGGCACCTCGGCGCGGACCTCGTTGCCCGGCCCGCTCTCGTTGCCCGTCTGGTCGACCGCGGTCACCCGGTAGACGTAGGTCTTGCCGGCGGCCACGGCGGTGTCGACGTACTCGGCGGAGACGACCGGCTGCGGCGTCACGCGCTCGAATTTGCCGGTCTCGTCCACCCGGCGGTAGACGACGTAGCCGGCGACGTCCTCGGCCTCGCTCGGCCGCCAGACCAGGCGCACCCGGCCCGCCTCGGCCAGCGCCACCAGCTCGGTGGGCGCGGGGGGCGGGAAGCGGTCGACGTAGCGCACCTCGCGCTCGCTGGCGATGGCGCTCTCGAGCGGCGGCTGGATCTGGGAGAGCGCCGTCACGCTGTAGATGTACCCCTGGCCGAGCTTGGCCGTGGTGTCGAGCCAGCTCTTCTCTGTGGGCGCGGCGGTGTGGACCGGCTTGGCGTTGGCCCGCTCCTGGGAGCCGCGGCGGTAGACGTTGTACCCCGCCACGGTTCCCGCGACCGGCGTCCACTCGACCAGGATGCCGTCCCCGCGCGCCGTGGCCGTGACCTGCTGGGGGGCCGGCGGCGGCGCCTTGGGGACCACCGAGACGATGTTCGAGAGGTCCGACCGGTCCCCCTCCCTGCCGAAGGTGCGGACGGCGAAGTAGGCCGCCAGCGGGGTCGGGCCGGTCGAGCCGGCCGGCGGGGTCGCCGGAGTGGGCGTGGCGGCGGGAGCCGGGGCGGTGGCCGTGGTCGGGGGGAGCGGCAGCGAGATGTCGATCCGGCTGCCGTTGGTGGCCGAGGTCAGGTCCGCGCCGGCGATCTTTTGCACCGGCTTGGCCACGGGGCCGAACGCGCGGGCGTCGAGCAGGTCGGCCTTGCCCCCTGGCGCCGGCCGGCCGACCGACCAGATTTCGACCGCCGAGATGCCGCCCAGGGCGGTGCCGGCCGGGGTGACGGTCGGATAGGTGAAGCTGAGCAGGAGCTGGGGCCCCTGCTGGACGACCGTGAGGTCCTTCACCGGCGCCGGCACGTTGCGCAGGGGAGGGAGCGGGGGGCCCTGTTTGCCGCAGCCGAGGGCCGCGGCGAGCAAGGCGAAGACGACAATCCTGCGCGGGCCGTCGGCTCTAGAGGACATAGCGTGAGAGGTCCTGGTCCTGGACGATGCCGGAGAGCACCCGGCGCACGTATTCGCCGTCGACCTTCACCGGCGTGCCCGCCATGTCGGGGGCCTCGAAGGAGACCTCGTCGAGCAGGCGCTCCATCAGGGTGGAGAGCCGGCGGGCGCCGATGTTCTCGGTCGAGGAGTTGACCTCGACGGCGAGGCGGGCGAGCTCCGCCACCGCGTCGGCGGTGAATTCGAGGTTGACCCCCTCGGTCGAGAGCAGCGCCGAGTACTGCTTGGTCAGCGCCGTCTCGGGCTCGGTGAGGATGCGGACGAAGTCCTGCTCGGTGAGCGCGTCGAGCTCGACCCGGATGGGGAAGCGCCCCTGCAGCTCCGGGATCAGGTCCGACGGCTTGCTGACGTGGAAGGCGCCGGCGGCGATGAAGAGGATGTGGTCCGTCTTCACCATGCCGTGCTTGGTCGAGACGTTGGTCCCCTCGACGATCGGCAGCAGGTCGCGCTGCACCCCCTCGCGCGAGATGTCGGGGCCCCGCCCCCCCTCGCGGCCGGCGATCTTGTCGATCTCGTCGAGGAAGATCAGCCCCCCCTGCTCGACCCGCTGGCGGGCCTCGCGGGAGACCTGAGTGCGGTCGATCAGCTTCTCGGTCTCCTGCTGCTGGAGGATCTCGCGCGCCTCGGCCACCGAGACCTGCTGCTTCTTCTTGCGGCCGAAGAGCCCGGGGAGCATGTCCTTGATGTTGATCCCCACCTCCTCGACCCCCTGCGGGGTGAACATCTCCAGGCTGGAGGAGGGGGCCTCGTCGACCTCGATCTCGACCCGGCGGCCGTCGAGGGCGCCGGCGCGGAGCTTCTTGCGGAACTTCTCCCGCGTCTCGTTGAGCTCGTCCTCGCTCTCCTCCTCGTGGCGGAGGTAGGCGTTGATCGGCCGCGGCGGCACCAGGAGCTGGAGCAGGCGGTCCTCGGCGCGCGCCACGGCGGCCTCGCGCACCGCCTCCCGCTTCTCCTCCTTGACCATGGTGACGGCGATCTCAACCAGGTCGCGCACCATCGACTCGACGTCGCGGCCGACGTAGCCGACCTCGGTGAACTTGCTCGCCTCGACCTTGAGGAACGGCGCCCTGGCCAGGCGCGCCAGCCGGCGGGCGATCTCGGTCTTGCCGACGCCGGTGGGACCGATCATCAGGATGTTCTTGGGCGCGATGTCCTCCGCCAGCTCGGGCGGAAGCTGCTGCCGGCGCCAGCGGTTGCGCAGGGCGATCGCCACCGCCCGCTTCGCCTGCCGCTGCCCGACCACGTACTTGTCGAGCTCGGCGACGATCTGCCGCGGCGTCATGTTCTCGATCGCGAGGCTGTTGGTCGCCTCACTGGAGATCTGGAGGGTCATGGGTCTGTCAGAGCTCCTCGACCGTGAGATGGTCGTTGGTGAAAATGCAGATCTCGGAGGCAATCCTCATCGCCTCGCGCACCACGTCCTCGGCGGACATCTGGGTGTGCCGGAGCAGGGCGCGGGCGGCGGCCAGCGCGTAGTTGGCGCCGGAGCCGATCGCGAGCACGGGCTCCTCCTCGTCCGGCTGCATCAGCTCGCCGACGCCCGAGACGAAGAAGCTCTTCTCCTTGTCGGTGACGACGATCATCGCCTGGAGCTGCCGCAGCGCGCGGTCGGTCCGCCAGTCCTTGGCCAGCTCGACGACCGCCCGCTCGAGATTGCCGTTGAACTCCTCGAGCTTCTCCTCCAGGCGGCCGACGAGCGCCAGCGCGTCCGCCCCGCCGCCCGCGAAGCCCACCAGCACCTTGCCGCCCTTGCCGACGCGCCGGACCTTGCGCGCGCCGCCCTTGACGATGGTGCTCTGATTCATCGTAACCTGCCCGTCGCTCGCCATGCACACCTTGCCTTCGCGGCGCACGAGCAGGACCGTCGTTGACTTGAACGTATCCATGGGGAGGGGATTGTACAGCGGTCAGCTCCGCCGCGCGCGGGGGTGGGCGTCCCGGTAGACCGAGAGCAGCCGCTCCACCTCCAGATGAGTGTACTTCTGGGTGGTCGAGAGCGAGCTGTGCCCGAGCAGCTCCTGGATCGCCCGCAGGTCGGCCCCCCCCTCCAGCAGGTGGGTGGCGAAGGTGTGGCGCAGGGTGTGGGGATGGACCCCGCGCGCCACCGCCGCCTCGTCCACCCAGCGGTCGATCACCCGCCGCACGGCGCGGTCGCCCAGCCTCTTTCCCTTGCCGGTGAGGAAGACCGGCTGCCCGTCGTCCGTGGCGTCGCGGACCCCGTCCCAGGCCCCCAGCCAGGTCCGCAGCGCCGCCGCCGCCGGCCGGCCGAAGGGGACCATGCGTTCCTTGCTCCCCTTGCCCATCACCCGCACCATGCGGGCCGAGAGGTCGACGTCCGGCCAGTCGAGCCCCACCAGCTCCGAGACGCGCAGCCCCGCCGCGTAGAGTAGCTCCAGGATCGCCCGGTCGCGCAGCACCAGCGGTCCCTCCCCTTGCGGCGCCTCGATCAGCCTCTCGACCTCGCCCGGCCGCAGATGGCGGGGGAGGGTCTTCGGCGCCTTCGGCGTCTTCACCCCCTGGGCGGGGTTGGCCTCCAGGATCCCCTCGCGGCAGGCGAAGCGGAAGAGGCTGCGCACGGCCGAGAGCGCCCGCCCCTGGCTGCGCTTGCTCAGCCCCTTGCGGGTGAGCGCGGCCAGGAACGAGCGCACCGCCAGAGGATCGGCGTCCTGGGGCCGCACCGCGTCCGGCTCCCTGCCCAGGAAGTCGCGGGCCAGGAATTCGTGGAAGGTGAGGAGGTCGTGCTCGTAGGCGCGCAGGGTCTGGGGGGAGACCTGGCGTTCCCCCTGGAGGTGCTCCAGATAGCGGTGGATCAGACGGCGCACGGCACCATTCCGTTCCGCTCCACCCAGGCCGCCAGCGCGCCTTGCGCCCGCTCGACGAAGGCCGGCCGCTTGTCCTTCCTGCGGATCCGGCCGGGGAGCTCCTCGAACAGGCCGTAGTTGATGTTGGCCGGCTGGAAATGCGCGGGGTCCGACTCGGTGAGATGGCGGGCCAGGGCTCCCAGCGCCGTGGTGGCGGGGAACGGCTCCGGCTCGCGTCCCTCTCTTTCCATGGAGATATAGAGGCCGATCGCCAGACCCGTGGCCGCCGATTCGAGATACCCCTCCACCCCCGTGATCTGGCCAGCGAGGCGCACCCGCGGTTGCGCCTTCACCCGGTAGTGCTTGTCCAGATGGGTGGGCGCGTTGACGAAGGTGTTGCGGTGGATCTGCCCGAAGCGGACGAAATGGGCGTTCTCCAGCCCCGGGATCATCGTCAGCACCCGCTGCTGCTCCCCCCACTTCATGCGCGACTGGAAGCCGACCAGGTTGAATTGGCTCTTCGCGAGGTTCTCCTGCCGGAGCTGCACCACCGCCCAGGGGCGGCGGCCGTCGGGCGCGGTCAGCCCCACCGGCTTCATCGGCCCGTAGCGCAGGGTGTCCACCCCCCGGCGGGCGATCTCCTCGACGGGCAGGCACCCCTCGAAGAAGACCGCCTTCTCGAAATCATGAGGCGCCACCACCTCGGCATGGTTGAGGGCCGCATGGAAGGCGAGGTACTCCTCCTCGCTCATCGGCGCGTTGAGATAGTCCTCCCCCTCCCCCTTGCCCCAGCGCGACTGCCAGAAGAGCTTGGAGAAATCCAGGCTGTCCGCCTCCACGATGGGGGCGATGGCATCGTAGAAGTAGAGGTACTCGCTTCCCAGCAGCTCCTGGAGCCGGGCCGACATCGCCTCCGAGGTCAGCGGGCCGGTGGCGATCACCACCTCCCCCTCCGGAATCTCCGTGATCTCCTCACGCCGCAGCGCGATCCGGGGGTGATTTTCGATCGCCGACGTCACCAGGGCCCCGAAGCGGTCGCGGTCGAGGGCGAGGGCGCTCCCCGCCGGCACCGCCGCCTCGCGGGCCTTGCCGATGATCAGCGAGCCGAAGGTCTCCATCTCCCGCTTGAGGAGCCCGGCGGCGTGGAAGGGATCGTCGCTGCGCAGGGAGTTGCTGCACACTAATTCGGCGAGGTCCCCCGACTTGTGCGCCGCCGTCCCCTTGACCGGCCGCATCTCGTGGAGGACGACCCCGCTCCCCCGCTCCGCGAGCTGCCAGGCACACTCCGAGCCCGCGAGCCCGCCGCCGATGACGTGGATGGGGGACGACATGGGCGGATTATAGGAGAAGAGCCGAGGTGTCTTTTTAAGGAGGATGTGAAACGGAAACCGCTCCGTGGCTGACGATTGCAGCCACTACGATCTGGTACGTGGCCCCATGGTACCAAGCCACCCACCGATTATGCGAATGAAGAATGATCGCCGCGGCCCCGCCAAACAACAGCACCGCCAGGAAGATGAGCACGGAACCGGCGCCGATGGTAGGAATCGTGACATCCAGCTTGTAACCGACGACCTGAGCACCTCTCAGGACCCAGGGGGTGGCGGCTCCGATACAGCCCCAGAAAAACTGTCCCCCCAGACCCAAAGGGCCGTCAGGGTCTGTCTCCTGGTAAGCCAACGATCAGGGAAGCAGGAGGCCGGTGATCTGCCTCAGAAGAGCTCCCATGGAGGGGATCACGGCGGCGGAAGCGAAAAAAGCTCCCATCGCCGCGAGCAGGAGCCAGCGGATCTGCGTTGGGGAGAGGTGATGTCCATCTGCGGGCAAGTCGATGTGCGTGTTCATATCTTTGCGTCCTGAAGCTCCGCGGAACAACCGCGAGGGGTCCTCGCAATGCGTCTGTCTCGTCTCTACGCCCACCACCATGCTCTTCTCCTCGAACCCGTTCAGGTACCTGAAGAAGATTACCAGACCTTCCGAAAATCCGTCAAGGGGGGTCGAGTTTTCCCCCAACTGTTACGAACAGGAAGCAAGAAGGGTTCCAGAGCTGGCTTACGGCCGAGGTATTCCCTGCCGACATGGGACGTTATAGAGAGAGGGTGTAACGAGTAGAATGGAAGCAGGAGGATTGTGATGGCGACTCGCGCGGAGCGTTTTCTGGTCGATGAGGAAGGGCGAAAGCTTGGCGTGGTGCTGGACATCGCCGAGTATAGGGAGATCCTGGAGGATCTCGAGGAGCTCGCGTCCATACGCGCCTACGACACCGCCAAGGCGAGCGGCGACGAGGTGGTCCCCTTCGAGCAGGCGCTGCCCTACAGCTGAGGATCTCCCTTCGAGCCCTTCCGCCACGCCAGAATCGCCGGCAGCAGCGTGAGCGTCGCGAGGCAGCTCAGGGTGACTCCGAAGGTGCTGGCGTAGCCGATGGTGCGCAGGCCGGGATAGTGGGAGAGGGCGAAGGAGCCGAAGCCCACGATGCAGGTCAGCGCCGCCATCACCACCGCCCGGCCGGTCTCGGGCGCGCCACGCGGGAAACCCGCCGGATTCTCCAGGTAGCGCTGCAGCATGTAGACCGCGTAGTCCGTGGCCACCCCCACCAGGAAGAGCCCCACGTAGACGTTGATGAAGTTGAAGTCGAGGCCGATCAGCGCCATCAGGCCCAGCATGCCGACCCCACCCGCCAGGAAGGGGATGAAGAGGAGGGCGGCCCGCTTCGGCGAGCGGTAGGCGATCAGGAAGATCGTATAGACGATGGCGAAGCCGAGCAGCGTCGAGCGGGTGGCGTCCTGGCGCACGATGGTGCGCAGGGCGGCCGACAGCCGGTTGACGCCGGTGAGGATCGCCCCCTGCCGGTCCGCCAGCTCGATCAGCTCCCGCGGCACGAAGCGCTTCCAGGAGCCCCCCTTGGGATAGAGGTAGGTCACCGAGATGTAGCCGTCGTCCGTCTTTTTCAGGAAGCGCCGCAGCAGGGCGGCCAGCCGCTCGTCGTGGATGTCCCCCGGCCCCACCGGCCCCGGAGGGTTGAGGGCCTGGGTGAAGAGTCCCAGGAAACCGTCGTAGGCGTCCGGTCGGAAGCCGTTTGCCGCCAGGGCCTTGTGCAGGGTGGCCGAGATCCGCTCGATCGAGAAGACGCCGTTCCGTCCGGCCCGCAGCCGCGCCAGGATCTGCTCCTGTTGCGACGGCGGCGGCAGGAAGCTGGCGATCGACTGGAACGAGGCGAGGGGGCCGTGCTCGACCTCCCCCTGGAGCTCCCGGGCCGCGTCCTGGGTCTTGCGGAGGACCCCGTCGAGGTCCTTCGCCTCGACCACGTACATCATGAAACCGAACGACTGGCCGAACTTCTGGGTCACCAGCGTCTGATACTCGACTCCCTGGTTCCCCTTGGCGCGCAGGTTGTCGATGGTGTCGTTGAACTTGAGGCGCGGGATCAGCGCCGCGCAGACCGCCACGATCACCACCCAGACCAGGATCGTCGCTCCCGGCCGGACGAGCGCCCCGCGGACCAGGGCGTCCGAGCCGAAGGAGCGCAGGTCGAGCCGGCGATCGGCGGGCCCCCCGCGGTCGGTCGCCAGCAGCAGGGCCGGCAGCAGGAAGAGCACGCAGAGGAGGAAGATCAGGATGCCCGTGCCGGTGAGAACCCCCAGCTCGCTCATCCCCTTGAACTGGGTGAAGATGTACGAATAGAAGGTCGCCGCCGTGGTGAGCGCCGCGAAGAAGACCCCGTGGAGGGTGGTGCGGTAGACCTCCCGGATCGCCACCGCCGGCTCGGCCCCCCGGTTCCGCTCGGCCACGTAGCGCCCATAGAGCACGGTGATGAAGTCGACCCCGAGCCCCGCCACCAGGGCGCCGAAGACGGCGCTCGACGAGGAGAGCTGCCCGAAGAGGAGGCCGGCGAGGCCGAAGGTGCCGAGCACCGCCAGGATCATGGGCGCGCCCGCGTAAAGGAGGGCGGCCGGGCGTCGGAAGGCGTAGAGGAAGAGGGCGAGCACCGCCACGCAGGAGAAGACGACGTTGTAGACGACGTCCTTCTGGATCAGCTCGGCGTCGTAGAGGGAGACCGCGTAGCCGCCGGTGTAGCCGATCGTGGGGGGCGGCACGTCCCCGGCCTGGCGATGGAGATCGGCCAGGGACTCACGCTCGATCCGGCGGGCGTCGGCCATGAAGCGGTGGCCGAAGGGGATGTCCTGGGCCGGGCGGCGCGGCTGCACCAGCATCAGCAGGGTGGAGCGGTCGGACGACAGGAAGTAGCCGCTCGACGTGTCGAGCCGGAATCCGCCGCCCGCCGCCTTGAAGCGGTCGAGGAAGATCGGCAGGAGATGGAAGGGGTCGTTCTGCACCAGCTCGCGCGCCGCGATCCCCTGGGGGGTCCGCAGGGTCTGCCGGTTCTCGGCGATCGACTGCGCGATCCGCTCGTCGGTGAGGGCCGCGGCCACCCGGTCGAGCTCCTCGGGGGTGAGCAGGAGCAGGGCGCGCGGCAGGATCTCGTTCATCATCTCCAGCGGATTGGGGAGCCGGTACTGCACGTCCGCCACGCTGGGGAGGGCCTTGTAGCGCCGGGCCAGCTCCTCGATCAGCGGCTCGTAGTCGTCCACCTGCCGCCCCTTGGGGATCTGGACGACCACGATGTGCTGGTCGAGCGTCCCCATCTTCTGGATCACCTCGCGGAAGTCGTTGACCTCCTTGTGGTTCTGGGGAATCAGCGAGAGGATGTCCGGGTTGAAGCGCAGGCGCGAGGCGGAGAGGATCGAGAGGACCGCCAGCGCCACGGCCCCCAGGAACATCGCCCGGCGGTGGTGCACCGCGAGATGGGCGAGCGCGTCGGCGATCCGCGAGATCAAGCGGGACGGATTCCGGACGGGTCACAGGGGGTGAACGGGGACATGGCGGGGGAGTATACCGTTCCATGCTGCTGATCGACAGCGACAACGCCGCCGGCTCACCCCGAGGGGACGTGGACGACGCCTTCGCCATCGCCGCTCTCCTCCGAAGCGGCCTGCCCGTGGCCGCGCTGGCGAGCGTGGGCGGCAACACCAGCGAGGAGCGGGCGGCCCGCAACAACCGGGCTCTGGGATCTCTTTGTGAATACTCCGGACCCTACCTGCGGGGCGTCCAAGCAGGAGAGGTGCCGGATCGGATCGATCGCGCGGGTCTGTGGGAGGAAGAGCCGTTGCGTTTTCTCGCCCTGGGCCCTCTCACCAACCTCGCGGCGGTCCTGGACCGGAGGATCTCGGAGGCCGTTCTCGTCGGCTCCAACCTCACCTCCCGCGGACGGTTCCCGCCGTGGTGGCCCCACGAATTCAATCTGACCAAGGACCCCGCCGCGACCCGGGCCGTCTTCGCCTCGGAGCTGCCGCTGACGCTGATTCCGCTCGACGTCGCCCGCAAGCTCAAGATCGGGCCCCGGGAGCTGCGGGCCCTCGAAGGTCCCCTGGGGGACTTCCTGCGCCGTTGCTCCGTCCGTTGGTCCCGCCGCTCCCTGCTCCGCCGGGGATCGCGCCGCTTCCCGGTGTTCGACCTGGCGGCCGCGGCGTACGTTCTCGATCCGTCGCTGGTGACGGTGGAGGAGACCCGGGCACGCCTTCATCCCAATCTTTGGGTCGAGCTTGGACGGAGCGGACGGTGGGTGAGAGTGGTGCGGGATTTCGCTGCGAGGGTGATCTGGGGGCGGTTCATCCGCTCGATGCAGTAAATTGGAGTATACTTGTTGGTTATCTCTGGTCGACAAGGAGGCCACCCATGAGAAAACTGCTTCTTTCCCTCGCCACCCTGCTCCTGATGCTCATTGCTGCGGGGTCGTCTGCGCGTCTGCAAGCTAGTTCAATGTGCACTGTGTACTTCTGCCCTGTCTATCCTGAGTGGGGTTGTTCCTGCGACTGGGTCTGGTGCACGGACCATTATGTATGCGGCGAGCCGTCGTACTGACCTCTCAATTGGCCACCGGCAGGAGGGGCGGCACCGGCTCCCGTCCCTCCACCGCCCTCCCCTCCAGGATCTCCGCGTAGAACCGCTCCCGCACCCCGTCCGCGTTCATCTGGCACATCGGCACCATCTTGCCCTTATAGGGGAGGCGGAAGACGCAGGCGGCCAGCCGTTCCTCACCCGTCGGGGTCCGGACCTCGGCGGGGCTCATGAAGTGGTGGCTGGTGAGGGTGAAGCTGTCGATTCGCAGTCGCCCCCGCAGGCCGTCGAGGAGGAGGCGGGAGAGGGGGAGCCCCGCCTCGGCGCGCGACCGGGCGTCGATCCAGCGGCGGACGCGGCCGAGCATCCAGCCCGGCGCGGTGCGCAGAAGGCCGAGAAAGCGGGCGGTCTTCTCCAGCGGATCGTCGTCCCGGAAGGCCACGCCCCCCAGGCCGTGGGCGAAGAATTCCTCCATCACCGCCACGTCCTCGGGCTCGTCCCGGATGCCGCGGAAGAGCCGCGGCCCCTCCCGGGGCCGCTCCAGCGCCACCAGGGGGACGAAGCGGGTGCACTCGGTGTGGCCGAAATGCATCGGCCCGGCGCCGTCGATCGGGAGCCCGAAGGCTTCCGTGCCGCGGCTCACCTCGCGCCAGAGGTCGGTGGCCGTCACCCCGCGCTGGCTCCGGCGCGTCCGTCCCACCTGGGCGAGCGGCTGGAAGCTGACCAGGCTGAAGGCGTCGCGGTGGCGCACCAGCCAGCGCACCACGTCGGGGATCTGGGGGAGGTTCTCCTGGGTGACGGTGAGGGTCATGGCGGCGCGCAGGGGCCGGCCGGTCCGTCGGCGGGCCTCGCGGACCATGGCCGCGAATTCCTCCCGCAGGGGCATCAGCTCCAGCTCCGACTTCGGGGCCTTGTGGCCGTCCCGTCCGCGCTGGGTGATGTCGACGTGGATCGAGATCTCGGTGAGCCCACCCTCGGTCATCAGCCGCTCGAGCAGCCCCGGCCGGCGGCGGAGGTTGTCGCCGTGGGTCATCACCATGGGGATGACGCCGATCGACCGCGCGTAGCGCAGGATCTCGGTCAATTCCTCGACCGGCCGGAGGGTCACCTCGCCGTCGGTGATCTGGACATTGCTCTTGGGGCCGAGCCAGCGCCGGAGCTCGTCGAGCTGCCGCAGGACGGCCGCCGTGGGGAGGGCGGGGATCTTGTTCGCCTCATGGCCGAGATAGCAGCCGGTGCAGGCGAAATCGCAGCGGGGCTGGATACCGATCGTGGCGCCGCACCCGGTCGCCTTCTGCCCCAGCCCCTGCCCGGGGAGGCGAAGGGCGGGGCCGAGCCCCGCCCAGCGCTCCGCCAGGAGCGAACGCTTCTCAGGAGTCGCGGGGTCCCGGAAGAGACCCCAAGCCCGCCGCAGTGACCTCGGCTCACCGATCATGCATCCCTCCCCCGCCCGGAGCCGCTACTTCGAAGCGTCGTTGAGGCTCCAGTCGTAGTCATCGAACTTGAGATCCACCTGGTTGCCGGCCGCCGCGATCTGCTTGCGCTTGTCCGGGGACGCGAACGTGGAAATGAAATGCACCCGGCCGCCGCCCCACTTCTCGAAGTCGTCCTTGAACCAGTCCATGATCTTGGTGGTATGCAAGACGAGCTCCCCGCCGCTCTTCTCCAGACGGACGCCGTGGGGGCCGTTGAGGAACATCCGCGCCTGGTCGTCGAGCTGCTCCTGGACCCGCTCTCCCACGTAGGGCTCGGTGCGGATCGGCGGGCAGCTCTTGGCGGCGCAGTTGATGGCGAAGTGGATCCGCGGGTCCATGAAGTGGTTCCGGATCTTGTCGTTCTCGACGTCGTTGAGCGACATCGGCCCTTTGCGCGTCAGGACGTAGTCCTTCTTGAAGACGTTCAGGTGGGCGATGAAGTCGGTCGAGATGTCCCGGATCGACTTCACGGGGTAGTTCTCGACGACGACGTTGACCGTCGAGATGTTGTAGAGGTTGATCCAGTACGCGAGCTGGTCGTTCCTCGGCAGCGTCACGACGTCCACCTGGGCCATCCGCCGGCGGAGCTCGTCGAGGGTCTTCTTGTCGTTGGCCTTGAGGGCCTTGTAATTCATCCCCTTGGCGGGGTCGTAGTACTTGGAGAGCAGGTCCGCCCAGAGCTTGTAGTCGGGGGGATTGACCGCCGCGGCCGGCAGGACGGCGAGCAGCAGGCCGAAGAGTGTGAGGGTGAGGGTCTTGGCGTTCATGTCTCTTCCTACGGAGCCGCCTCGGGGTTCGGATTAGACCGTCTCCCGCAGCGGCACCGGCCGGAGGGGCCCGTCGGCGGCCGGCGGCAGGACGCGCAGCCTTCGCAGGTAGGCCCCATAGGTCCACAGGGGGACGATGCGCAGGCAGTCGAGCAGCTCCCGCGTCATCGCCAGATGGGAGGGGAGCCCCTGGCGCCACCCCCGCTTCTCGATCTTGGAGCGGTGCCGTGGGCCAACGAGCACCCGGATCGCACTCGGCAGCCCCCGCCGCACCACCACCTCGTTGATCATGATCTCGATCTGAAACCCGTTGCGCTTCGCCTCGGGGACCCCGTCGAAGACCTCCCGGGGGAGGGCCCGCAACCCGGTGATGGGCGGCAGGCGCAGGAACAGGGGGTTGCGCAGGGCTCCGTAGTCCACGATGCCGCAGGAGAGGCCGACGTCTCCCGCGAGCACCGGCTCGGCGAGCGCCTCGAAGTGGATAGGCCGGACATTCTCGATGTCGGCGTCGAAGAAGACCAGGACCGCCGCCTCCGAGGCCTCGACCCCCCGCGCCAGCGCCCGCGCCTTGTCCCCCGGCTCCCCCGGAGGTCGGGCCTGGATCACGATGGCCCCCGCGGCCGCCGCGACCTCCGTCGTGCGGTCGGACGATCCGTCGTCGACGACGATTACCCGTCCCACTCCCCGGGCGGCCCGCGCCGCGCGAACCACTCCGGCCACCATGGGCTCTTCGTCCCGGGCGGGGATGATGACGTCGTAGGAGGTCACGGAGGCGGATGGTATCAGCGGCGAGGCCGCTCCATCCTGATCTCCCTCTAGAATTTTTTACAGCCTTGTTACGATACTTGCATTGACGCTGATAGTGGTGATGCCTAGGATATGGAGGCGGCGCGCGAGCGACGAAGAGTCTTGTTGGACCTTTCGCCGGAGGGCACACGATGGAAGAGCCGTTTCTTTATAAAGGTAACGAACCAATCACTTGGTCCTTGAGCCAGATTGTCGAATTGACTCAGGACCTTACATCCCTCGGCTGCCTGGATGAGCTTGTAAAGGAAGCGGACCGGGCGGGTATCTCGGTACAGGTACCGGCGGAGGCGATCAACTTCGTCAAGCGATTTTTGTTCAAGGGTGGTTATCACAAGAATTCCGGCAAGGCGCTGGATGTGATTCGAAGCGCCGCTTGTATTCCGGCTCCCTTGCCGCCGGGCGGCCCCCCGGTGTTTCCGCCGCCCGGACCGGGTGATCCGCCTCCCTTTACCAAAGAGCCCAAGGGCTAGAGATTGGCGGATCGGAAAAGCCCAGTCAGCTTGGCAAAGGCGCGCTCGGCCTGCGGACCGTTGAAAACGGGGCTGTCCGGCACCGTCCAGCCGTGGCGGGCGCCGTCGTAGACCTCGCTCTCGTAGCGGCCTCCCCAGGCGGCGAGCGCCTGGCCGAGACGGTCGATCGCGTCGGGCGGCATGCCGCGATCCTCGCTCGCGTGCCCGAAGTAGAGGCGGGCCTTGATGCGCGGCAGGAGCAGGTGGGGGCTGGTGGGAGCGTCGGTGCAGAGGCCGCCGCCGTGGAAGGAGGCGGCGGCCGCCACCCGGTCTGGCCGCGCCGCGGCGGTCCGGAGCGCTACGCCTCCCGCGAAGCAGTAGCCCACCACACCCATTCCGCCCGCGGACATACCCTCCTGTCCGGCGAGGAAGTCGACGTAGGCCCGGCGTCGCTCTCCAGGGCTTCCGGCGTCAGCGGCGCCCGGAGCTCGGCCACCCGCTTCTTCACCTCCTCGTTCTCGAAGCCCGCGGCAAAGTCGACCACCGGCGGCTTGCCAAAGCGGTAGAAGAGGTTGGGCATCAGTACCGTGTAGCCGGCCGCGGCCAGCCGGCTCGCCATCGCCTTCTGCGACGAGCGGATGCCGCCGATGTCCGTCAGGTGGATCACTCCGGGCCTGCTCCCGCCCTCGTGCCGGTAGAGGAAGCCGTCCGCCGTTCGAATCTCGACCTGCTCCTCGATCATCATCCTTACCCTCCGGCCCAGGATATCCGACCTTCGTTACCCCCGCTGCCAGCCGCAGCCCGATCGAGATCATCTTCTGCCAAACGCTTTTGCGGGTAGTCACGCTTGCCGATATTAACGCATTGCGTTACTATTCGCTTATGGTCGTCTCGTACCGGGATTCGGACACGGAGGTACTCGGCTCCGGCAAGCGCGTCAGGCGCTTCATTGCGTTCGAATCGGTGGCGCGGCGCAAGCTCCGCCAACTCGAGATCGCCGGGCGCCTGGACGACCTGCGGGTACCTCCAGGAAACCATCTCGAGGCGCTCAAAGGCGATCGGGCCGGGACAGCACAGCATCCGCATCAACGACCAGTTCCGGGTCTGTTTCACCTGGACGCCGGCCGGCCCCGAGGATGTCGAGATCGTGGATTACCACTAGAGGTGATGACAATGGCCAAGCTTCCAGCAGTCACTCCCGGCGAGCTGTTGCTCGATGAGTTCTTGCGCCCCATGGGTATCTCAAAGTACCGGCTCGCCAAGGAGATTGGCGTGCCCGCCCAGCGTATCGGCGAGATCGTCGCCGGGCGCCGCGCCATCACGGCGGACACCGATCTGCGTCTGTGTCGCTTCTTCGGCCTGTCGAACGGCTACTGGCTGCGAGCCCAGGTGGCCTATGACACCGAGGTCGCACAGGACGCCCTCGCGGAGGAGCTCGAGAGGATCAAGCCGTGGTCGGGGAGGGCGGCATAGCGGGCTCACCCCCGCTCGGCCAGCCGCAGCCCGATCACCCCGAGCACGATCAGCGCGATCGAGATCAGCCGCAGGGCGCTCCTGGGCTCGCCCAGGAAGAGGATGCCCACCAGGGCCGTGCCGACGGCGCCGATCCCTACCCAGACCGCGTAGCCGCTGCTCGCCGGCAGGTCCCGCAGGCCGAGGCTCAGGAAGTAGAGGCTCACGAAGTAGAGGACGGCTGTGAAGACGCTGGGGCCGAGCCGGGTGAACCCCTCCGTCCGCTTGAGGGTGGAGGCCCAGACGATCTCCAGCAGGCCGGCGAGGATGAGATAGAACCAGCTCACGGCGCCTCCCCCTCCTCCCAGCGGAAGGGGGTCTCGTCGTCCGGCCGGACCCGCCAGGCCACCCGGTAGAGCGGCGCGGGCTTGAGCCGCGATACGACCTCCGCGCGCACCTCCTGGGCCGAGGGCAGGAGGTGGGCCGGCGCGGCGCTCCGCGGCCTCGCCAGAAAGGCGGCGAGGTCGAGCGAGCCCTCCCCTTCCCGCTGCGCGCTCTCGACGTAGAAGAGGACGGGGTCCGGCGCCAGCCAGCGCCCCTCCAGGGACCGCAGGGCCTCCCAGAGGCCGGGGCTCGCCACGGTCAGGGCTCCGTCCTCGCCGCGCCGGAAACCCTCCACCGCCTGGGGAGCGGACGGCAGCTTCAGGGAGAGGAGGGCGGGGAAGGGGTCGTAGACCAGATGGGAGACCTCGTCGGGCGAGTGGTCGGCGCCCTCCGGCACGGCGAGGACCTCCACGACCTTCCGCAGGGCGCCGTCGAGGCGGTCGAGCTTCCGCTTCTCTTCCGGGGTGAGCGGCGAGAGGCTCCGCGCGTCCTTCTCGCTCAGCCGCTCCTCGAACAGGGCGCCGAAGCAGGGGTGGGCGCGGTCCGGCCGTTCTTCGAGGTAGGCGTAGAGGTCCTGTCCGGCCCGGAGGTACTCGGCCACGTCGCCGGTCCAGGCGTCGAGTGTCTCCTCCATCTCCTCCCGCTGCCGGCGGGTGGCGCGGGTGGAGGGGCCCGGTATGATCGACAGCTCGGCCGTGCCGCGGCCGGGATCGAGGGCGTAGGTGACGGCGAGTGAGGTGTCCCGGAAGAAGGCCTCCAGCCCTTCCGGCTCGGCGATCAGCGCGGACCGCGACGCCGAGCTCAAGGTGCCCAGGCGCTTCTCCCAGGAGAACCGCTCGGCGCCCGGGCTCGCCGCAGCGAAGCGCGCTCCCCAGGGGTCCGAGCCTTCCAGGAGGGTCCGCCGCGTCTCGGCCAGCCGCCGCGCCAGCGCCGGATTGCTCCCCTGCGGATCGGTGACCCGGACGGTGCTCGTCGCCACCACCGCGCCGTTGGGGAGGAACCGAAGACGCAGCTCCTCCCGGATGGGAGCCTCGAAGCACGACCCGAAGGCTATGAAGAGGACGGAAATCCCGAGAGAGGCCCGCCGTTGCCAGTGCATGGCCGGATTATAGAGACGCCGAGGCTGCTGGCCGTCTTTTTATATGGGATGAGCCGAAAATTATATGAGCTGGCCGAGATCCAGGGAATCCGCCGGGAAATTTATATAGAAATCACGGCGTCGCATATGACCTGTCCGCCAGAGGCCTCCGGAATCCGGCCGGGAGCGTCCGAACGGGTGGATCTCTGAAAAAAAGCCCTGTGTCCAGGGCTGAAATCGATCTCGGGACAGCTCGTCGCGCGAGATCCCATATAAAAAATCCTGAGGTCTATATAAATAGGCGGGCATCCGGCGGCGGAGCTCGGTCGTCCGCCGCCGGTTGGGGTCAGGAGGCCGCTTCGACCGGCTCGGCGTCCTCGACGTAGCCGCACCCTTCGGTGCTGCAGACGTACTGAGCACCGTTCTTCTTGGTGACCTTCTCGAGGAGGAACTTGGCGCCGCAGTCCGGGCATTCGCGGGCGACCGGCTTCTTCCAGAGCGAGAACTTGCAGTCCGGGTAGCGGTTGCAGGACCAGAAGGTCTTGCCGCGATGGGACTTCTTCTCGACGATCTCCCCCTTGCCGCACTCGGGGCAGGGGACGCCGGTCGGGATCGGCGCCGACGGCTTGGGTCCGGTCTTGCGGATGTTCTTGCACTCGGGGTAGCCGGTGCAGCCGTAGAAGGTGCCGAAGCGGCTGCGCTTGAGCGCCATCGGCTTGCCGCACACCTCGCAGGGCGGGATCTCCTCCTCGGCGCCGTTCCCCGCGGCTGCGGACTCGGCGGGCGCCGTGTCCACGTTGCGGGTGTACTTGCACTCCGGATAGGTGCTGCAGGAGATGAACGGCCCGAAGCGGCCGAAGCGCATCAGCAGCCCCGAGCCGCACTCCGGGCACTTCTCGTCGAGCGGGATGCCGTCCTTCTTGACGTTGGGCATCTGCTCGCCCGCGGTCTCGAGATCCTTGGTGAATTTGACGTCGAAGTCGGCGACCGCCTTCTTCCACTCGATCTTGCCGTCCTCGATCTCGTCGAGCTGCACCTCCAGGGCCGCCGTGTACCCCTCGTTGAGGATGTCGTGGAAGCCGGTCTGGAGCATGCCGTTGACCAGCGTGCCGAGCTGCGTGGGGCGGAAGCGCCCCTCCAGCCGCTCGACGTAGTCGCGGTCGGTGAGCACCGAGAGGATGGTGGCGTAGGTGGAGGGGCGGCCGATGCCGTTCTCCTCCAGCGCCTTCACCAGGGTGGCCTCGCTGTACTGCGCGGGCGGTTGGGTGAACTTCTGCTCCGAGAGCACCTTCACCAGCTCCAGGGTCTCCCCTTCGCGCAGGGCCGGCAGCATCCCCTCCTGGGAGTCATCGGCCGCCGGGGCGTCCTCGTCCGGGGTCTCGCGGTAGACCGCGAGAAAGCCGGCGCGCTTCAGCACCTTGCCCGAGGCGCGCAGGACGTAGGGGCCGTTCTCGATGTCCACCTGGGTGACGTCGAAGACGGCCGGCAGCATCTGGGAGGCGATGAAGCGGTCCCAGATCAGCTTGTAGAGCTTCCATTCCTCGTCCTTGAGGAAGTCGCGCACGGCGTCCGGCGGCAGGTCGAAGCTGGTGGGGCGGATCGCCTCGTGGGCGTCCTGCGCCCCCTCCTTGGAGCTGTAGACGTTGGGCTTCTCGGGGAGGGCGTCGGGCCCGTAGGTGGCGGCGATGTGCTCGCGGCCGCCGGTGAGCGCCTCGTCGGCCACGCGGGTGGAGTCGGTGCGCATGTAGGTGATCAGGCCGACCGCGCCGCGGCCGCCGATCTCCTTGCCTTCATAGAGACCCTGGGCGATGCCCATGGTGCGCTTGACCGAGAAGCCGTAGCGCCGCGCCGCCTCCTGCTGCAGGCGGCTGGTGATGAACGGCGGCAAGGGCTTCTGGCGCGACTCCTTGCGCTCGACCTTGGCGACCACGAACCTGCCGGTCTCGAGGCCGCGGACGATGCGGGCCGCGTCCTCGCCGTTGCCGACCTCGGCCTTCCTGCCGTCGATCCGGCTCAGGCGGGCGTTGAACGGCGGCGGCACCGCGGCCTTGAGGTCGGCGCCGAGGTTCCAGTACTCCTCGGACTGGAAGGCGTCGATCTCGGCCTGGCGGTCGCAGACCATCTTGAGGGCGACGGACTGGACGCGGCCGGCGGAGAGCCCTTGCTTGACCTTGTCCCAGAGGAGCGGCGAGAGGCGGAAGCCCATCAACCGGTCGAGCACGCGCCGGGCCTGCTGGGCGTCGACCTTCTTGAAATCGATCGTCCGCGGGTTCTCCAGCGCCTTGAGCACGGCCCCCTTGGTGATCTCGTTGAAGGTGACCCGCCGGACGTCCTTGGCGTCCTTGAGGATCTCGGCGATGTGCCAGGCGATCGCCTCCCCCTCGCGGTCCGGATCGGGGGCGAGGTAGACGGTCTCCGCCTCCTTGGCCGCCTGGCGCAGCTTCTTGACCACGTCCTTCTTGGCGGCGAGCACCTCGTAGCGGGGCTCGTAATCGGGGCCGATCCCCATGTCCTTCCCCTTCTTGACGAGGTCACGGACATGGCCGACCGAAGCCTCGACGGCGTACTGCCGGCCGAGGAACTTCTTGAGGGTTTTGGTCTTCGCGGGACTTTCGACGATGAGCAGGTTCTTAGCCATAGCGCGTCTCTGAAACGTCGGGGGACGCCGACATTATTTCTCGTGTGGTTCTGGGAGCCACCCGGGGACAGGGCGGGGACAGTACCACCCGGCCGCCGCCCGCCGCAAGGCTGGCGGTTGGGACCGGGGTTGGCTCCCGTGGGTATAAGGAAGGGGTTTCCCGGAAGGAGGAGGTCAGCCGAGCCCCAGATCCTGGAGGGACTTGGCCTTCAGGACTTTCCGGGCGAGCCGGTGCAGCCGATCGGTCGAGCGGATTCTGCCCAGCCGCAGCTTCGTCTCGTCGGGAAGTGGACCGAAGCGATCCTCGATCTGGGTTGCGAGGATATCCACGGCCGCATCTCGTTTCACCTGGTCCAGCCAGGACATTCTGTAGAGCATGGCGCGAGCCCTCCGACTCTCCGGAATGCTGAGAAGAGAGAATTCCTCAGCTTCTCCGGGCGTCAATTGTACGTAAGTTTCGGCGCAGTTGACCAGCTCGATACGCTCGGCATCGGTCAGGGGAGCCTCCAGAATCCGGGTCAGACAAGCTCGTTTCAGCTCCGCCTTGCTCCAACCTCCCCGGTCCATCAGAGCCGCCAAGCCCCAGGCGAGAGGCTCGGATTTGGCGAGATACTCCTCGGCCGAGCATCGGGACAGGCTGAAGGAGAGATAGCGGAAGCTTGTCACACCCGGGAGCGGCAGCCCTCCGTCGAGGACCTGCTCGCAGATCCCGCTGGGGCCGCCCCTCAGGTAGACCACGATCGAGAGGACCGGATCCTCGTGCCGGGCCTGGATTACGCGATGATAATCCCGCAGCCGGGCGCCCATCCCGCGGCGGGAGCGGGATTCGATCTCGACGTGGATCAGGAGGAAGCGATCGCTTCCCGTCAGGGGTGCCCGGGCCAGGAGGTCCGCGATCCCGTGGGTTCGGGGCGGCGCGGTGGAGACGAATTCTTTGTCCAGGAACGCCACCGCGCTGAGGTCCAGGCGCGCCGCGAGATCCGGCGCCACGAGGCGCAGGAAGCCGGCGAAGAAGGCCCGGAGCAGGCTCTTGAACAGCGGATCGTGCGGCGCCATGTCCTTAGCGCCCGTACACCGGCCCGGGCATCCGCTTCACCCAGCCCGCCAGCTCCAGCTCGAGCAGCGCCGCGAGCACCCGGTCGACCGGGGATTCGAGGCGGACGGCGATCTCCTCGGCCAGCCGGGTCGCGCCCGGCGGGATCTCGGCGAGGACCTGGCCGGCGAAGCCGGGGGGCGGCTCCGGCTCGGGGCCGGAGGGCAGCGGTAGGGCGAGCCGGGCCGCGGTGGCAGTGGGGAGGAGCAGCTCCAGGAGGTCCGCCGGGTGCTGGACGAGCTGCGCCCCCTCGCGGATCAGGGCGTTGGCGCCGAGCGAGCTTTCGTCGAAGATGCGCCCCGGCACCGCCCAAACGTCCCGGCCGAGGTCCAGGGCGTGACGGGCCGTGATCAGCGAGCCCGAGCGCAGCGCCGCCTGCACCACCAGGGTGCCGGCCGCCAGCGCCGCCAGGGTGCGGTTGCGCAGGGGGAAGTGCCAGGCGCGGGGGATCAGCCCACAGGGAAACTCGGTCACCACCGCACCGCGGGCCGCGATCTCGTCCGCCAGCCGGCCGTGCCCGCGGGGGTAGTCCACCCCCAGCCCGCAGCCGAGCACGGCGACCGTCAGCCCTCCCGGAGCCGCCAGGGCGCTCCGGTGCGCCGCGGCGTCGATCCCCTGGGCGAAGCCGGAGACCACCACGACTCCGGCCGCCGCGAGCGCGCGGGAGAAGAGGTCGGCCGCCTCGCGGCCATAGGCGTCCGCGCGCCGCGAGCCCACCATGGCCACGGCGGGCCCGGCCGGCACCTCGCCTCTTATATAGAGAACGGGGGGCGGCGGCGAGAGGTGGCGCAGGCCGGGCGGATAGCCGTCGTCGTCCACGGTGACGATCCGGCCTCCCAGGCGCTCGGCGCCGTCTGTCTCCCGGGCCGCGGCGTCGGCGGCGGTCTCGATCACCGCCAGCGCCTTGCGCATCTGGGCGCGGGGGACGCCGGCCTCGGCGGCCAGGGTATCGGCGGGGGAGCCCGCCGTGGACCAGCGGTCCAGCTCCTGGGCCAGCCGGTAGGCGGCGGGGCGGGAGAGGGCGGGGGCGGCGTTGAGGGCGATCAGCAGCTCACGGCGGGTCGGTCGGTTCGGTCGGGGCATGGTGCCAGGGTCTCCTTTGAGCTCGTTCACCCCTTAGAAGACGTAAAAAATGAGCTCGTCTGACAAAGCCTTTGCTGCCAGTGAGTTGCAAGCACGAATCGGGACGGTGAACCGAAGCGCGCCGGCGCGGGACCCAGGGTTGCGGGGAGGGGTTTTGCCGGGCCGGAAGGCCAGGCATGCGTTGTGTATACTAGCCCCTCGGAAATTACGGGCGATGACGCTCATCGATCTACCCACCCGGTCCTGGCACCGGTCCCTCTTCGAGGTCCCTTCGATGCCCTCACGCTCCTCTGTGGTTTTTCTCTTCCTCTTCGCCGCGCTCCTCCCGCTCGCCGCGTGCGGCAGCAGCGGCAACCGGCAGCCGGACCAGCAGGCCTCGGCCCAGCTCTCCTTCGGCGTGGACATGGCCCGCCAGGGGCTCTGGAAGGAGGCGCTCTTCCGCTTCACCGAGGCGGAGAAGCTCGATCCCGGCAACGCGCGCATCCAGAGCAACCTGGGCGTCGCCTACGAGGCCTCGGGCCAGTTCGACAAGGCGCTGTCCTCCTACCAGAAGGCGCTCCAGCTCGCCCCCAACGACAAGGGGATCCGTTCCAACTACGCCCGCTTCGTCGAGTTCTACCAGGGCTTCAAGGGGGACAAGACGAAGAGCGGCCTGCCCCAGTCCACCAGCACGACGCACAAGGCGACGACTCCCCCTCCGACGGCTCCGCCGCCGACGCCGGGAATCCCCGAGCCGTCCATCCCAGGGGACACGCCGCCCCCTCCGGCGGACAACCGGCCGCCGCTTTAGCACCCCGTTCGAGACGGACGGGCTGATCTCAGGAGGAATGGAATGAAACACAACCGCTCGCTCGCCCTCGCGGCCCTCCTCGCGTTCGTCTCCCTGCCTGCTTTCGCGGGGTCCGTCGAGGTCAAGCTGACGCTGCCCCAGCGCGCGAGGCTCGACCTCCAGGGGCGCAAGTCGATCGCGGTGGTCCCCTTCCTGGTCGTCCGCCAGGAGGGGGCCGAGAAGGTCAAGGGACGCGACATCGACGTGCAGAAGGAGTTCGACCGCTATCTGGTCAAGATCATGCGCCGGGAGACCGACCTCAAGGTGATCGAGCCCGGGCCGGTCGACTACCCGACCTACGACCTCGCCCAGCTCGGCAAGCAGACCGACTTCTGGCATGCCCTGGGGGAGCGGACCGGGGCCGACCTGGTGCTCGCCGGCGGCCTCGACTTCGACATCCAGGACCGCAGCGGCTACCGCACGGAGGAGTACGTCTCCCCCTACAACGGCCGCACCTACCTGCGCCAGGTGCTCGTCGAGCAGACGGGCTTCCAGTACGACATCCTGATGCAGGTCTACGACGGCAAGACCGGCGCGCTGCTCTACCAGGACAATTTCAAGGACTTCCAGAGCTTCGAGGGGGAGAACACCGACCCGCTGGCGGGCATGTTCAAGAACCTGCTCTCTCTGGAGGACCGCATTGTCAACGTCTTCAAGCAGAAGGACGTCGAGGCCAGCCGCATCCTGTTCACCCAGTAGAGATGACAAGAGAGCAAAGGAGACCTCGTTGACGCGCTCATCGCACCGTCCGTTCGTCGCGGCTCTCACCCTGGCCGCCGCCGGCGCCGCCTGGATGCTCCTGGCCTCGGCGCCCGTCTCTGCGCAGTTCGGGCCCCAGCTCTACGGCGAGGGGTTCGGCAAGAACAAGATCACCTACCGGAATTTGAAGTGGGAGATCTACCACTCGCCGCACTTCAACGTCTATTACTACAAGACGGAGGAGGCGCAGCTCCAGAAGGTGGTCTCCTTCGCCGAGAGCGGCTATGACCAGCTCTCGCGGGCCTTCAACTACCAGATCAAGGAGCCGATCCCCCTGCTCTACTACGCCACCCACTCGGCGTTCGAGCAGAACAACGTGGAGCTCGGCTTCATCGATGAAGGCACCGGCGCCTTCTCCAGCCCGGCCCGCTTCCGCATGGTCATGCCGATCGACCTCGCGGACCCCGAGCTGATGCGGCTCATGCTGCACGAGATGACGCACATCTTCCAGTTCAAGATGCTCTTCGAGGGGAGCCTCGCCCGCGCGGTCGCCTCCGGCCCGCCCACCTGGTTCCTGGAGGGCATGGCGAGCTACATGGCGAAGGACGAGACCCAGCGCGACAAGATGTACCTGCGCGACGCGGTGGTGAACGACATCATCCCCTCGGTGACGCGGACCGACTTCGGCGGCTTCTTCGCCTACCGCTTCGGGCACGCGGTGTTCGACTTCGTCGAGGAGCGCTGGGGCAAGGAGGGGTTCCTCGACTTCATCTACGAGGTGCGCAACACCCTCGGGGCCCGGGTGGACCGCGCGGTCAAGCGGGCGTTCAAGCTGGAGCCGGAGGACTTCGACATCGAGTTCCGGCGCTGGCTGCGCAAGAAGTACCTGCCGGAGCTGGTGAGGACGGGCGAGCCCTCGGACTTCGGCCACGTCTTCCGCCTCAAGGAGGGGGAGGCTCAGGGCACGGTGACCACCTCGCCGGTCGCCTCGCCCTCGGGCGACCTGGTCGCCGCGATCACCGTCTACCGCGGCAAGACCGACGTCGTCCTCTACGACACCAAGTCGCGCAAGCTGCTGCGCAACCTGACCCGCGGCTTCTCGAACGACTACCAGTACCTGATCGCCCAGGAGCTCGTCATCGGCCGCAAGCTGGGCCGCGACCTCAGCTTCTCGCCGGACGGCAACACCCTCGCCGTCTTCGCCAAGCGCGAGCGAGGGCGCAGCCTCCTGCTGGTCGACGTGCTGCACGGCGGCGTGCGCGAGCTCATCGACATGGATGACATCGAGCAGCAGACGGCGCCCGCCTTCTCGCCGGACGGCAAGACGGTCGCCTTCTCCGGCTGGCGCAACGGCCAGTTCGACATCTTCTTCCTCGACCTCGCCAGCAAGACGATCACCAACTTCACCAAGGACGAGATCTATGACGGCGCGCCGGTCTTCTCCCCCGACGGCCGCTCGCTGGTGCTCGTCTCGACCACCGGTACCGGCAACAAGATCTTCCGCATCGACCTCGACAAGCCGGGGGTTCGCTACGCCCTCACCACCGGCGAGTCGAACGAGAACGACCCGGCCTTCTCGCCGGACGGCCAGCGGATCTACTTCACCTCGGACCGCAAGGGGCCGGAGAACATCTTCAGCCTCGACCTCGGGACCGGCAGGCTCGTCCAGTACACCGACGTCGTCAGCGGCGCCTTCATGCCCACCGTGCTCCACGAGACGGATGGCCGGGAGCGGCTGGTCTTCAACGGCTACTGGAAGATGAGCTTCGATCTCTACGTGACCAACGTCGACGAGCCGGTCCATGAGCCGCAGACGGTGCAAATCGCCTCCGCCCCCACCCAGCCGAAGGAGGTGCCGCGTTTCGAGCCCGACATCCAGGTGAGCCTCGACCCCGCCAACAAGGAGGGGTACCGGAGCCGCAAGTTCTTCCTGGAGAACGCCGGCAGCTACTTCGGCGTCAACAGCGACCAGACCTACGTCGGCCGCATCCTGCTCTCGTTCTCCGACTACCTGGGCGACCACCGGATCGTGGCCGACCTCAGCTCGATCGACGCCCTGTCGAACTTCGACTTCATCTACGCCGACCTCTCGCGGCGCTGGCACTGGCAGCTCGAGGCCTTCGACACCCGCACCTACTACTACACGGGCGATCCGATTCAGGACCGCACCCAGCGGGGGCGCGTCATCTACCAGGCCACCGGGGCGACCGCCTCGGTCATCTACCCGCTCAGCTTCTACCACCGGATCGAGGGCGGGCTGGGCTACATCTACCGCAAGGACGCCTACCCGGTGCAGGGGAGCGACCCACTCTTCCCGGACTTCCAGAGCGTCTCGGACGACTTCCCGATCGTGCAGAGCGCCCTGATCGGCGACTCGGCGACCTTCGCCGAGTACGGGCCGATCTCCGGCCGCCGCTGGCGGATCGGCGGCGCCTACGCCCCCGACCTGCACGGCAGCGGAGGGAATGGTGGGGGAGGCGGCACGCTGTTCACCTCGGCCGACATCGACTTCCGGCAGTACGTCCCGGTGACGCGGCGCAGCAACTTCGCGCTCCGCCTGTTCGCCGGCGAATCGACCGGCAACCGGCCGACGCCCTACTACATCGGCGGCCTCGACACCCTGCGCGGCATCGACTTCCGCTCGTTCAGCGGCGACCGGGCCTTCTTCTCCAACCTGGAGTTCCGCTTCCCGCTGCTCGACGTGGTGGCCACGCCGTTCCTCGCCTTCCGGGGGATCCGCGGCGTGATCTTCTTCGACGTCGGCGGCGCCTGGTACCACAACCTCCAGGGTTTCCGGTTCTACAACGGCGACACCAAGCGGCTCCAGGACGCCATCGCCGCCTACGGCTGGGGGTTCACCGCCCAGTTCCTCGGCCTCGACCTCAACTGGGACTTCGCCAAGCGCTACGACTTCAAGCAGTCGCAGGGCGGGTTCGTGACCTCGTTCTGGATCGGCACGCGGTTCTGAGCTGATTCCCGCCGGAAGACGCCGAAAGGGGCCCCTCCGGGGCCCCTTTCCTTGTTTGGGGGACCGCAGGGGCGATACAATCCTTTTTACATATGCTGATCCAGGTTCTGGGAGGCTATGGCGGCGAAAGCCTGGAGTGCCGGATGACCTGCCTGCTCATCAACGGCACCATCGCGCTCGACGCGGGGTCGCTCTCCCAGGCCCTGCCGATCGAGCGGCAGGTGGGGGTGCATTCGATCCTCCTCAGCCACTCCCACATGGACCACACGAATTCCCTGCCATTCTTCATCGAGAACGTCTACGGCAAGAGCGACGGGGCGATCGACATCTACGCCTCCTCGGCCACGGTCTACGCCCTGCGCAAGTACCTGTTCAACAACGCCACCTGGCCGGACTTCACCCGCCTGCCCAACCACCTGGTGCCGGCGATGCAGTTCCATGAGCTCGAGAGCGAGGTCCCGGTGGTGATCGAGGGCGTGAAGCTCACGCCGATCCCGGTCGACCATCTGGTCCCCACCCACGGCTTCCTGATCGAGCAGAACGGCGCCGCCGTCCTCTGGTCGAGCGACACGGGGCCGACCAGCCGCCTCTGGGAGATCGCCAACCGCACCCCCAACCTGAAGGCGGTCTGCATCGACACCAGCTTCGACAACTCGCTGCAGCAGGTGGCGGACGTCTCGCTCCACCTGACGCCGCGGACGCTGGAAGCCGAGCTGCGTAAGCTCCAGAAGCGGGTGCCGGTGCTCCTGCACCACCTGAAGCCCCCCTGCGTCTCCCGCATCCGGGAGGAGGTGCGGCAGCTCCACAACCCGGACCTCGAATTCCTGGAGCAGGGGAAGGAATACAGCTTCTAGCCCCACCGCCGGAGGGGACCACTAAATGTGGTACCCTTCTCAGGGTGGCGCTCCCCCTGGAAAATCTCTTCGCCCGCCGCCGCCGCGCCCTGGAATCCGCCGGCCAGACGAGCCTTCTCGACTTCCTGGCCCCCCTCGATCCCGAGCCTGAGCCCTCGCCGCCGCCTGTCCCCCGCCGCGCCGGACCGCCGATGCGGGTCGGCGTCCTGGGCTCGGGGAGCGGCGGCAACGCGGTGGTCCTCGAATCGGGCCCCCACCGCCTGCTGATCGACGCCGGGTTCTCCTGCAAGGAGATCGTCAAGCGGATGCAGGAGATCGGCTTCGATCCCAAGACGCTCGGCGGGGTCGTGCTCACCCACGAGCACCAGGACCACTGCAAGGGGGCGCGCCGCTTCGTCAACCGGTTCAAGCTGCCGGTCTACGCGACGCCCGGGACGCTCACGAGCGCCGGCCTGCGCGCCGAGGCCTTCCGGGCCGGCGGCGAGATCCGCTCCGGCGCCCCCCAGGAGATCGCGGGGTTCGTGGTCGAGCCGTTCCTGATCCCCCACGACGCCAGCGAGCCGGTCGGCTTCGTCATCGAGGACCCCTGCGGCCGGCGGATCGGCCTGGTGGCCGACATCGGCTGCCGCACCAGCCTGGCCTGGGGGCGGCTGCGCGACCTCGACATCCTGATCCTGGAGACGAACCACGATCTCGACATGCTGCGCAACGGGCCGTATCCTTGGGCCCTGAAGCAGCGGGTGGCCGGCCGGCACGGCCACCTGTCGAACCGGGAGGCCGCGGAAGGCCTCCCCGAGCTGATCGGTGACCAGTTGCGCCGGGTGGTCCTCTACCACCTCTCCCGCACGAACAACCTCCCCGCCCTGGCCGCCGCCGCGATCGGCGAGGCCCTGGACCGGGAGGGCTGCCCCGCGCAGGTGACCGTCACCGAGCAGGACCGTCCGACCCCCTGGCTGGAGGTGACCTGAGTTGAAGGGGATCCAATGAAAGCACGAGTTACCGTCTATCCACGCCGCGAGATCCTCGACCCGCAGGGCAAGGCGATCCGCGACGCGCTGTCCCGCGTCGGCTTCCCCGGCGTCGACGACGTCCGCGCCGGCAAGAGCTTCGAGATCTCCCTGGCCGGGGAGGATCCCGAGGCGGCCCGCCGCCAGCTCCGCGACATGTGCGAGCGGCTGCTCGCCAACACCGTGGTCGAGGACTACTCGGTCGAGCTCCTCGGAGGCGAGGGGGTGCATCCGTGAGGTGCGGCGTCGTCGTCTTTCCGGGCAGCAACTGCGACCACGACATCTACCACGTCCTCAAACACGTCCTCCAGCAGGACGTGACCTTCCTCTGGCACCAGGACGACACCCTCAAGGGGTGCGAGCTGGTGGTGCTCCCCGGCGGCTTCGCCTACGGCGACTACCTGCGGGCCGGCGCCATGGCGGCCCTCTCGCCGGTGATGGGCGCCGTCAAGCGCCACGCCGAGGCGGGCGGGCTGGTGCTCGGCATCTGCAACGGCTTCCAGGTCCTGCTGGAGGCGAAGCTGATCCCGGGGGCCATGCGGCGCAACCAGAACCTCCGCTTCCTCTGCCGGGACGTCTACCTCAAGGTGGAGCGGACCGACCTGCCCTTCACCTGGAAATTCCGCGAAGGGGCCGTGCTGCGCGTCCCGATCGCCCACGGCGAGGGGAACTACGAGGACTCCTCCGAGCGGCTCGACGCTCTGGAGGCCAACCGCCAGGTGGTCTTCCGCTACGTCACGCCGGAGGGGGTGCGGGCGGACGGCGATCCGCAATGGAACCCCAACGGCGCGGCGCGGGGGATCGCGGGCATCACCAACGCCGGAGGGAACGTGCTCGGCATGATGCCCCACCCGGAGCGCTGCTCCGAGCCGATCCTCGGCAACACGGACGGGCTCACCCTGCTCGCCAGCGCCGTGGAGGCGGCGAGCCGGAGCCTGGCGGGAGCCTCCCGATGACGGTTTTGCAGGAGCCCGCGGTCAATACCGAGACCGCCCGCTCGATCGGCTTGACCGAGGACGAATTCGAGCGGCTGCGGAAGATCCTCGGCCGCGATCCCAACTGGACCGAGCTCGGCATCACCTCCGCCCTGTGGAGCGAGCACTGCTCCTACAAGTCCTCCAAGATCTACCTCCGCGAGTTTCCCACCGAGGGGCCGCACGTGCTCCAGGGGCCGGGCGAGAACGCCGGGGTGGTCGACATTGGCCACGGCTTCGTGGCGGTGTTCAAGATGGAGTCGCACAACCACCCGAGCTTCATCGAGCCCTACCAGGGGTCGATGACCGGCGTCGGGGGCATCCTGCGCGACATCTTCACCATGGGCGCCCGCCCGATCGCCTGCATGGACGCCCTGCGCTTCGGCGAGATCGACGCTCCCCGCATGCGCTTCCTGATCGACGGCGTGGTGCGCGGCATCGGCGATTACGGCAACTGCGTGGGCATCCCGACCGTGGGGGGCGAGACCGGCTTCCACCGTTGCTACAACGGCAACATCCTGGTCAACGCCTTCGCCCTGGGGGTCGCCCGGCGCGAGCGCATCTTCCACGCGCGGGCGAGCGGCGCCGGCAACCCCCTGCTCTATGTGGGGAGCCGCACGGGGCGGGACGGCATCCACGGCGCCACCATGGCCTCGGAATCTTTTGACAAAGAGAGCGAGCAGAAGCGGCCGACCGTGCAGGTGGGAGACCCCTTCACCGAGAAGATCCTCCTCGAGGCCTGTCTGGAGGCGATGCGCACCGGCGCCATCGTGGCCATCCAGGACATGGGCGCCGCCGGGCTCACCAGCTCGACCTTCGAGATGGCCGGCCGCGGCGGCACGGGCCTGCATCTCAATCTGGACAACGTCCCCCTGCGCCAGCCCGGGCTCACCCCCTACGAGATGATGCTCTCCGAGTCGCAGGAGCGCATGGTGCTGGTGGCCAGGAAGGGGCGGGAGGAGGAGCTGGAGAAGGTCTTCCGCCGCTGGGGGCTGGAGGTGGCGAACCTCGGCGAGGTCACGAGCACCGGCCGCGCCGTCCTCACCTGGCACGGCGAGACGGCGGCCGACATTCCCATCCGGCCGCTCACCGAGGAGGCGCCCGTCTACCGCCGGCCAGTGGCCGAGCCGGCCGATCTCGCCGAACGCTGGCGCGCCCCCGAGGTGCCGCAGCCGTCCGACCCCCGCGAGTCGCTGGAGCGGCTGCTCGCCACCCCCGAATTCGCCAGCAAGGCCTGGATCTGGACCCAGTACGATCACACCGTGCGCACCAATACCGTGCAGGGGCCGGGTGGTGACGCCGCGGTGCTCCTGCTCAAGGGGACCCCCTCCGGCTTGGCCATGACCTGCGACGTCAACCCGGTCTACTGCTGGTTCGACCCTCGCCGCGGCGGCGCCCAGGCGGTGGCCGAGGCGGTGCGCAATCTCGCCTGCGTGGGGGCGGAGCCGGTCGGCCTCACCGACTGCCTCAACTTCGGCAACCCGGAGCGGCCGGAGATCTCCTGGCAGTTCCGCGAGGCGGTCCGCGGCATGTCGGACGCCTGCCGGGCGCTCGGAGTGCCGGTGATCTCGGGGAACGTCTCCTTCTACAACGAGACCGAGGGGACCTCGATTTATCCCACTCCCGCGATCGCCATGGTGGGAGTGATCCCGAGCCTGGGCGGGGTGCCCGAAGCGTTCTTCCGGAGCGAGGGGGACCGCGTCGTCCTCCTCGGTGAGGACCGCTCCGAGCTCGGCGGCGCGGCCTACCTGCGCCTGCTCCACGGCATCGAGCAGGGGCGCCCGCCGGAGGTCGACCTCGACGCCGAGCTGCGCCTGGCGAAGCTCCTGCGCTCCCTGATCGCCCGGGCGCTGCTCACCACGGCGCACGACCTCTCCGAGGGGGGCTTCCTGATCTCCCTCGCCGAGGCCTGCTTCGGCCGCCGCCCTCTGGGCGTGCGGGTCGAGGTGCCGCTCGCGGGGGCGGACCTCTTCTCCGAGTCGCAGGGGCGGGCGATCGTCGCCTGCTCGCCCGCCGCGCTCGACCGGGTGCTCCAGGCGGCGGCGGAGGCCGGAGTGCCGGCGCGCGAGATCGGCGAGACCGGCGGCGACGTCCTGGAGGTGCGGTCGGGCGGGGAGACCTTCCGGGCTCCCGTCGCCGGGCTCCACGAGATCTGGTCGACCGCCCTGCCGAAGGCGCTGGGGCTGTAGCCTCCCGGCGAGAATATCGGGACGGGAGCGTTCGTTCTCTTCAGCGGGACAGAGCTATGTGTGGAATCTTCGGCATCGAGGGCTGTGACGACGCGGCCAACCTGACCTACCTGGGGCTCTACGCCCTCCAGCACCGTGGGCAGGAGAGCGCCGGCATGGTCTCCTGGGACGGCCGGCAGATCCACCTGGAGCGGGGGATGGGGCACGTCTCCGACATCTTCAAGGAGAAGGTGATCGCCCGCCTCCCCGGACGCCGGGCCATCGGCCACACCCGCTACTCGACCGCTGGGTCGAGCGTCATCGCCAACGCGCAGCCGATCGCGGTCAAGACCTCGATGGGGCCGGTCAGCATCGTCCACAACGGCAACCTGGTGAACCCCGGGGAGATCCGGGAGCGCCTGGAGCTGGAGGGGTCGATCTTCCAGACCACCAGCGACACCGAGGTCATCCTGCACCTGATGGCGCGCAACCCGCGCCCGGACCTCGTCGAGTCGTTCCTGGCGGCCCTGGAGGAGGTGCGTGGCGCCTACTCGCTGCTGCTGCTGACCGACAAGTGCCTGATCGCCGCCCGCGACCCCCACGGCCTGCGGCCGCTCGTCCTCGGCGATCTCGACGGCTGCCCCTGCTTCGCCTCCGAGACCTGCGCCTTCGACCTGCTGGGCGCGCGGTTCGTGCGCGAGCTGGAGCCGGGGGAGGTGGTGGTGGCGCGCGACGGCCGGGTCGAGACCTACCACCTGCCGGACCAGACCCAGCCGGCCCGTTGCATCTTCGAGCACGTCTACTTCGCCCGTCCGGACAGCCGGATGTTCGGCGACTCGGTGGCCCAGACGCGGCTGCGGATGGGCGCCCGCCTCGCCCGCGAGGCGCCAGCGGCGGCGGACATCGTCGTCCCCGTGCCGGACAGCGGCCTCTACGCCGCCATGGGCTACAGCCGGGAGTCGGGCCTGCCGCTGGAATTCGGCCTCACCCGCAACCACTACGTGGGGCGGACCTTCATCGAGCCCAAGCAGTCGATCCGGAACTTCGGGGTGAAGATCAAGCTGAACCCGGTCAAGGAGCTGCTGGCCGGCCAGCGGATCGTGCTGGTGGACGACTCGATCGTGCGCGGCACCACCTCGCGCAAGATCGTGCGCATGATCCGGGAGGGCGGGGCCGCCGAGGTGCACGTGCGCATCTCCGCGCCGCCGACCGAGTGGCCCTGCCACTACGGGATCGACACCCCCACCCGCAACGAGCTGATCGCGGCCCGCCACAGCCTCGAGGAGATCCGCCAGTTCATCGAAGCGGACAGCCTCGCCTACCTCTCGCTCGACGGCATGCTCTCCGCCGTCAGCGGCCCCCGCGACAGCTACTGCACCGCCTGCTGGACCGGCGAGTACCGCGTCGCCCCCGGGGATCATCGCCAAGCCGAGCTCTTCCCGATCCGGGCGGAAGGGGAGTAGGCAGTCTCATCGGTGTGTCGTATACTCGCGACATGGCTACCGTGACCAGAAGCTCTCGTTACACCAACGAGGAATTGGCCCGCCTCGGCGACGAGATCTACGAGCGCGACATCGCCCCGAAGATGGGTCCCGAGGATCAAGGGAAGGTCGTGGTGATCGAGGTCGAGTCGGGCGATTTCGAGATCGACAAAGACGAGGTCGCCGCCGGTGAGCGTCTGCGGGTGCGTCATCCAGAGGCGCTCTTCTGGTTCAGGAGAGTCGGTTCCCGCTATCTCCACCACTTCGGTCACCATCGCAGTACTGCGGCTTAGCTCCCGGTGCTCACGGGCAGAGTCAATTCCAGTCTCGAGGCCGTAGTCAGCCTCTGGATCGGAGGACCTGAGGGTCGATCTCTGAAGACTGACGCGATTGTCGATACTGGCTTCTCCGGCGCTCTTTCACTGTCTCAGGAAATAGTTGCCGGGCTCGGGCTGCTCCCTTTTGGAAAAATGCTGGGCACTCTGGCCGATGGGAGTGAAAGCTACTTCCCAGTCTATACGGCGATCATTGTCTGGCACGGCAAGCCCCGGCTTATCTACGTGAGCGTAGTAGAAAGCGAGCCTCTTTTGGGGATGGGTATGCTCCATGGTTGCGAGCTTGCCATGCGGATCATGGAGGGCGGGGAAGTCGCCATCCACGATCTGGGCTAGACTCCTCCCGTCTTGAGCCCCCCCGCCGACCTCGCCGCCGTCCGCGCCTACCTCCTCGATCTCCAGGACCGCATCTGCGCCGCCGTGGAGGCGGAGGACGGGATCACGCGCTTCGCCGAGGACTCCTGGGAGCGGCCTGAAGGAGGCGGAGGGCGATCGCGGGTGCTCTCCGAAGGGGCCGTGTTCGAGCAGGCGGGCGTGGGGTTCTCGCACGTCTTCGGCCCGGGCCTCCCTCCTTCGGCTACCGCGCAACGGCCGGATCTGGCGGGGCGGTCCTTCGAGGCGCTCGGGGTCTCCCTCGTCTTCCATCCACGCAATCCCTACGCTCCCACGACGCACATGAACGTGCGCTTCTTCCTCGCCGAGAAAGAGGGGGCCGACCCGGTCTGGTGGTTCGGCGGCGGCTTCGACCTCACCCCCTACTACGGCTTCGAGGAGGACGCCGTCCACTTCCACCGCACCGCCCGCGCCGCCTGCGAGCCGTTCGGCCCGGAGGTCTACCCGCGGTACAAGAGGTGGTGCGACGAGTACTTCTTCCTCCGCCATCGCGGCGAGCCCAGGGGGATCGGGGGCCTCTTCTTCGACGACCTCCACGAGTGGGGATTCGACCGCTGCTGCGAATTCCAGCGCGCCGTCGGCGACCACCTCCTGCCGGCCTACCTGCCGATCCTGCGCCGCCGGAAGGACACGCCCTACGGCGAGCGCGAGCGCGACTTTCAGCTCTACCGCCGCGGGCGCTATGTCGAGTTCAATCTGGTGTGGGACCGCGGGACCCTGTTCGGCCTGCAGTCAGGAGGTCGGACGGAGTCGATCCTGATGTCCCTGCCCCCCCTGGTGCGCTGGCGCTACGGCTGGACGCCGGAGCCGGGGACGCCGGAGGCCCGGCTCTACGAGGACTTCCTTCGGCCCCGGGACTGGGCGGACGGAGGCTGATGGCCCGATCCGACCGGTCTTCGTCCGGGACCGGGACTGTCCACCGTCCGCCAACCCTTCTACGATGAGATTGGAACACGGGAGACCTTCCTCCCGGTTCTCCCTCGCAAGGAGGCCGTCCATGTCCCGTCGTGAGATCCCCATCGAGCGCTCGGCGCTGCTCGTCATCGATATCCAGGACTCGTTCAAGGCGACGCCGCGCTGGGAGCGGCGCAACAATCCGGCGTTCGAGGAGAACGTGGACCGCCTTCTCCAGTCCTACCGGGCCGCCGGCCTGCCGGTGATCTTCTTCCTCCATACCGATCCCGACCCGGGGTTCGAGACCACCAGCCCCTTTTTCAAGCTCATGGATTTCCTGGAACCCGCTCCGGGCGAGCCCGTGCTGGTCAAGGACACGCGGAACGCCTTCACCAGCACCAACCTCCAGGAGCTGCTGCGGGAGAAGGGCGTCGACCGGGTGGTGATCGCCGGGATTCAGACCGAGCAGTGCTGCGAGACCACGGCGCGCGTCGCCGCGGATCTCGGCTATGACGCGGACTTCGTGACCGAGGCCACGATGTCCTTCCCGATCGCCCACCCCGAGACGGGAGAGGTGATGAGCCCGGACGAGATCGTCCGCCGGACCGAATTCGTGCTGCGGGGGCGCTTCGCCCGTATCGCCACGGTCGCCGGCCTCGTCGCGGAGCTCGCGAGGGCCGCGATCCCGTGCAACGGGTGATCTTCGTCTTGGCGCCCGAGGTGGAGGTCCTGGACCTGACGGGACCGGTCCAGGCCTTCCACGAGGCGAACCGCCATGGCGCGGACTACCAAGTCCAGGTCTGCGCGATGGAGCCCAGGATACGGTCGGATCAGGGGATCTGGCTCTCCGACCTCGAGCCGCTCCCGCGGGTCGGCGCCGGGGATCTCGTCCTCGTTCCCGGCACGCGGACGGCGGCGGTCGCGAGCTCCGGCGAGGCCCTGACCGGATGGCTGCGCGAGGCCTACGGACAGGGAGCGCGCCTCGGCTCCATCTGCACGGGAGCGTTCATGCTCGGCGACGCGGGCCTCCTCGACGGACGCCAGTGCACCACCCACTGGTCGCGGGTGGACGACCTCCAGCGCCGCTTCCCCCGCGCCCGAGTGCTCACCAACCGCCTCTTCGTCGAGGATGGCCCGATCACCACCAGCGCCGGCATCGTCTCGGGGATCGACATGGCCCTGGCGCTCGTCGAGCGCGAGCACGGCCCGCTGGTCGCGGTGGCCGCGGCCCGGGAGATGGTGGTCTATATCCGGCGCGACGGCAGCCAGCGCCAGAACAGCATCTATCTCGACTACCGCACCCACCTGCACCCGGGGGTCCACCGGATGCAGGACTGGCTCGTCGCCCATCCGGAGGAGAGGGCGACCCTGGACGAGCTCGCCCGCAGGGCGGGGTTGAGCCCGCGGCATCTGACCCGCATTTTCCGCCAGGCGACCGGCGTCTCGATCCAGGAGTACCGCACACGCCTCCGCCTGGAGCGGGCCCGCTCCCTGCTGCGCGATCCCGGGCTCACCCTGGAAGGAATCGCCGCCCGCTGCGGCTTCGAGAGCGCTCGCCAGCTTCGCAGGGTGTGGAAGGAAGCTTTCGGGACGCCGCCTTCCGCCGCGCGGGCCAGCATCGTCTGATCGCGGGGTAAGCTTCCCCCCATGAGCGGGAAGATCCTGTCATGCCTCCTCGCGCTCTGCGCGCTCCTCCTGTCCATGGGCTGCGGCCGCTCCGGACCCAGCGGCATCCATGGAATCGTGACCTATGAAGGTCCGGACACCGACAAGCCGATCTCCATGCAGGGGGACCCGGCCTGCGCCGCCCTGCACCCGCAGCCGGTGGACAGCGACGAGATCGCCCTCAAGGACGGCAAGCTGGCGAACGTCTTCATCTATGTGAAGAGCGGCCTCGAAGGGAAGAGCTTCCCGGTGCCCAAGGAGAAGAAACGCCTCGACCAGAAGGGGTGCCTCTTCGTCCCGCATGTCCTGGGCGCGCAGGTGGGGCAGACGGTGGAGCTCACCAACAGCGATCCCGCCTTCCACACCGTCCATGCCCTCGCCACGGCGAACGAGGAGTCCAACGACCCGCAGGCTCAAGAGACGCCGCCGCTCGACAAGACCTTCCCCAAACCGGAGGTGATGGTGCCGGTGCGGTGCGACATCCATCCCTGGATGTCCGCCTGGCTCGGCGTCGTCCCTCACCCCTTCTACGCGGTCAGCGGAGAGGACGGCGCCTTCTCGATTCGGGACCTGCCTCCGGGCAGGTACACGCTCGAAGCCTGGCACGAGACGCTGGGCACCCAGACCCGGGAGGTGACGGTCACCCCCGGGCGGATGGTGAAGGTCGACTTCGACTTCAAGCCGAAGCCGTAGGTCTACTCCGGCCGCTGAAAGCGCAGCTCCGGATTGTGCCGCGCCTCATGGAGGAAGGCGGCGACCTTCGCGACCAGCGCCGTGCAGGCCTGCTCGGCCTCCACGGCCTGCCGCCAGTAGTCGAGCGCCGCCAGGGCTTCACGGTGAATCTGGCGGGAAGAGAAGATGGGGAGCATCTCCTCTGAGAGACGCTTGAGCTCTGCGGTCCGGCCCTGCTGGGCGTAGAGGGAGGCGAGATCGAGCGAGACGAGGGCCGTATCGTACGCCGCATCAGCGAAGAGGAAACCATCGCGTGCCATGAGGAGGAGGCTCTCGGCTTGCTCAGCTTGGCCCAGGCCTCGGGCGATCTTGCCCTCGATCCACGTGCGTGCGTTTTTGAACCAGGGCTGAGGAAATTTCCTGTAGAGGGGGCCTACTTTTACGAGCAGCTTCTGCGCTTCCATGAACTGGCCGGTTTCGGTCAGATCGTCGATGAGGTTGCTCCACGCGATGAGCAGCAGGCGCGGCTCGCGAGCGGGATCGATCAGCCTGAGAGCTTGGTGGAGTAGAAAGATCGCCTTCTCGGGCTCACCGGCCACGGCATGGACGGAGGACATCTTGACCAGCGCTCGGCCCGCCCGATGCCTTTCTCCAAGCTCCAAGAAGATGGCCACGGAACGGCGGAGGTGGCTCAAAGCCCGGGAGAACCGTCGCTGTTTGGTCAGGAGTGAAGCGTTGAGATCGAGGAGCAGAGCCCGTTCCATCGGCTCCCCCGTTCCCAGGCGTAGGAAGGAGAAGGCGAACGTGAACGCCTCTTCAGCTCCTTGGAGATCCGCCTTGATCCGGCGGGAGTTCCCCACATAGGCCCAGGCGCGAGCCCGGAGATCCTCCAAGGGCTCTGACCCATATACGGACGGCTCCAGATAGTCCAAGACCTCGACGGCAAGCAGGGCCAGGCTCTCTCCGAGAGCCGGTTCTTGGAAATTTTGCTCCTGGCTCCGGGAGAGGAGGACCTCGCAGAAACCCCAGGTATGAAATCGTCGGCAGTTACGGACGAGGAGCGTGCGCCGCCCGACCGGATACTGCGTGAGGTCGGCGTAGAGGCCAGGAGCCTCGGCTCTCTCTTTTTCGTAAAAATCTTCAATAAAGCTCAGTAACCGCGTGGCCCTCTCGATGGCAGGATTGTAATTGGCCGGGAGGGTCTCCCCGCGACCGAACGGCAGAACCCTGTCCATCTGAGCATTCGGCTGGGATCTCAGGAGAATACCAAGCTTGTCCCGGCAGTCTGGACACTCATTGAGGTGCTCCAGGCATCTCTTCCGGATATACGGGGACGCAGTAGCAAGCTCTTGAAGCAAGAGGTCATGGGGGTGGATTCTCACTGGCACGGCCCTCCCGGAACAACGAAGAGAAAACTACCATTCAATAGAAGTGGTTGCTTCAGGCAGGCAAAACGGGACAAAAAGGGAGCACCAGTGGGGTGCTCCCCGGCATCTTACCTCAGTGGCTGCCGTCGGGATCCAACTGAGCCGCGACCTTGGACCGGGAATGCCGCGGAGCCTTGGCGTGAGACCTGTCCAGAGAGAACAGGGCGGCGACCCAGTCCACCATGGCAACGAGCATACACTCCTCATGGCCAAACGCTTGAGCTGGATGCAGCGGCAAGGCATTCAGGGTTCCTAAACTAAGCGAAGAGAGAATCAACACTGCGGTGACAAATTGTAGCTTACGAGACATTTTCCTCTCCCTCCAAGCAATCCACCCAGGCGGCTCCTGTGCTACCTGGAGACTGCTTTATGACCGTGATTAGCGCGCCTATGCAGGGGCAGACCCCTGCTTCCAGCGTCAGGGAAGACTTCCGTGCCTGGTCCGAAGAGAGACCAAGTCGCGAAGAATAATACCGGCATCATAAGACTTGTTGCGGGGATTGAGCATCTTGCGCTTCCCCTGAGAAGCGCCAGGTCGCGGCGTCGAAAGGCGTCGCGGCCCTTTTTCAGATGCTAAATCAATGCCCGCCCGTGCAGAAACTCCGTCATCAGCCTCCACAACCGCTCCTTGCGGTCCGTCAGCCGGTGATCGCCATCCGCGAAGAGGTGCAGCTCTATTTCTTTAAAGGTGCAGCAAGTGGCGAATTCCGCGACACTCTTCCAGGACACCTGGGTATCGAGCTTCCCCTGAAGGAGGAGAGCGGGGGTCCCATAGCGGTTCAGGAGGGTCTCGGTGGGGTGGGCGCGGAGGTCTTCGATCAGGCCCCAGCCGAGGTCGCAGGTGACGAATTCGTTCTGGAAGGGGATCGTCCCCGCCTCCTCCCAGAGGCGGGCCCTCTCGGGGCCGGCCCAGGCGAGGAGCCCTTTCTCGAGCTCCAGCGCGGGGGCGATGTGGAGACCGGCCATGATCTCCTCCGGGTGCAGGGCCGAGTACCAGAGCGCCGTGCCGCCGCCCATCGAGGAGCCGAGGAGGATCAACCGGCCGCAGCCCCGGTCGCGCAGGAAGGTGTGCACCCTCGCCATGTCCTCCAGGTTGCGCGTCAGCGTCAGGCCGGTCATGCCGCCGCCCGAGCGGCCGTGCCCCTGGAAGTCGAAGGAGCAGAAGCCGAAGCCCGCCTCTTGCGCCCGGGCGTGGAAGAATTCGGCCTTCTCCCCCGACTGCTCGGAGCCGAAGCCGTGGAGGTAGAGGAAGCAGGGCCGGTCTCCGACGCCCTCGGATGAAGGGTCGAAACGCACGGCGAGGTGGGAGACCTCGCGGCCGTTTTCGATAATAGGGATTCTCTCCATGCGGTACCGCTCCTCGAACGGCTCGGGACTGTGACACCGCCGCTCGCGCGAGGCAAGAGGTGTTATCCTCCGGCGCGAGTTTTTTTCGTTGGGGCACCGGCTCCGGGAGGCAGGAAAGGATGGGTAACGGAGACCGTCGCGAGATCGCGGGCTGGCACAGCCCGGTCCTGGGGCAGCACATGCCCATCGTCTCCTATGGGCACTGGGGCCATCCGCTTCTGCTCTTCCCCACGGCCGCCGCGGACTTCCTGGAGAACGAGCGCTTCGGGCTGACCGGCGCCGCCCAAGAGGCCCTCGACGCCGGCCGGGTGCGGATCTTCTCGATCAACAGCATCAACAACCAGGCCTGGATGGACCGCGGCCTCCCCGTGCCCGAGCAGGCGCGCCGCCAGGCGCTCTACGCCCGCTACGTGGAGGAGGAGGTCGTCCCCTTCATCCGCCACGCCTGCCAGACGCCCGACCTCCGCGTCGCCACCTCGGGAGCGAGCTTCGGCGCCTTCCACGCCGCCAACACCCTGTTCCGGCGGCCCGACCTGTTCGACGCCACCATCGCCATGAGCGGCTTCTACGACCTCGGGCCGGACTACCTGCACGGCTACAGCGACGACAACTGCTATTTCAACAATCCGGCCTGGTATCTGCCGAATCTGGAGGGGCAGAGCCTCCACCTGCTCCAGACCTCGTGCAGGATCCACATCCTGAGCGGCCAAGGGGCCTATGAGGCGCCCCAGGCTTCGCGGGATCTCTCGGAGATCCTCTCCCGCAAGGGCATTCCCCACAACCTGGATCTCTGGGGGCACGACGTGGCCCATGACTGGCCCTGGTGGCGGAAGATGCTCCCTTACGCGATCGACCAGATGGGGTGGTGATCCCTATGACCGAGCCACTCCCGGACGACGTTCTGGAGCTTCTGCGGGCCCTCGACGAGAACGACCGCCGGGCCGAGGATCTGGCGCGCGACCTCGACGACGAGCGGCTCAACTGGCGGCCGGACGAGCGGTCGTGGAGCATCGCCCAGTGCCTGGATCATCTGAACGCGGGGAGCTTCGCCTATCTGGAGCCGATGCGGGAGGCGCTGGAGCGGGCCCGGCGGAAGGGGGCCGTCCGGCGGGGACCGATCCGGCCCGGCCCCTTCGGCCGATGGTTCGTGGCTACCCTGGAGCCGCCGCCGAAGCGCAGGCTTCCCGCTCCGAAGAAGATCGTCCCCGCCCCGCGCAAGGGCAAGGCCGAGGTGATGGAGGAGTGGCGGCGGGCTCAAGTCGCGGTGAAGGATCTCCTGCGCGAGGCCGCCGGGCTCGACCTCAACGGCACGCGGTTCGTGAATCCCTTCATCCCGCTGATCCGCTTCAGCCTCGGCACGGGGCTCGCGGTGCTCCCCGCCCACCAGCGCCGGCACCTCTTGCAGGCCGAGCGGGTCAAGGCGAATCCGCGCTTCCCAGCGCGCTGACGAGCTCGTAGCCCGCCGCGGTCAGCCGCCCGATCAGGGCCTCCGCTCCCAGCGTCTCGTAGGCGGTGGCGAAGCCCCGGCGGCCGGCGCTCCCCGCGTAGAGGTCCCGCGCCGCGAAGGCCGCGGGGAGCGCCGCCATCCGCTGCGCGCCGCTCGCCGCCCCGAGGGCGGCCGTAGCGCGGGTACCGCCGGGAGCCCAGAGCTCCACCTGGACATAGCCGCCGGAGTGGCCGAAGAACGAGAGGCGGCGGGCGAGCGGCGTCAGGCCGGCGAGGAGGAGTCTGCCGAGGCGTGGGCCCAGGCGGGCCAGCCCTGCGAAGGAGAGGGTCGCGAGGCGCGTTTCGAAGCCGACCTTGACGCGCACCGAACGGGCCCCCAGCAGGGCTGGGAAGAGGTCGAGCTCCGGGCTCTCCCAGTCGTAGACCGCCCGCCGGCCGAACGGCGGCGGCAGGTCGACGACCTCACGGCCGTGAAATCCGCGCAGAGTCCCCTGGGGAGCCGGGAAGGGGAGCCCGAGCTGTCCCGCCGCGGCGCGGACCGCCGCCTCCCCTTTCGGATTGCGGTTGCCGATGAAGAGGGTGACCCGCGCCCGCTCCACGGCCGGCAGCTTCCGGGCGGCGATCGAGGCGAGAGCGCCCGAGATGCCGGGCAGGGACGAGGCCCCGGCCACGGCGGCGAGCCCCCGCTCGCGGAACCGGCCGTCGAGGGCCGCGAGGCGCCGGAGCCACCCCCGGTCGTCCGCGATGTCGACGTAGTGGGCTCCGGCCGCCAGGCAGGCTTCCGGGAGCGCCAAGCTCATCGCCGAGAACGGCCCGGCGCAGTGGACGGCGGCGCGGGCCCCGGCCAGGGCGCGCGCGCAGGAGCCGGCGTCGTTCGCGTCCGCCGCCACACCCTCGTGCCCGGGGCCGAGCCCACCGGCGAAGCGGGCCGCCCTCTCCCCATCCCGTCCGGCGATCCGCACCGGCAGCCCCTCCGCCGCGAGCGTCCGCGCCACGTGAGCGCCGAAGGTGCCGTAGCCGCCGAAGATGACGATCATGGAGACTTGAGATCGCGGGCGACCAGCAGGGTCCACAGGCTGTAGAAGCCGATCGTGGGCCCCGTCGAGGCGGCGAGCAGCTCCGGCGACGGGAGCAGCCCCGAGAGGGCCATCAGGGCTCCCGCGGCGACAGTGGCCGCGCCGGCTGCCCGTGCCGACTTTCCGATCTGGGATCTCAGAGCCAGGGTCATCAGCAGCACCCCAATGGTATAGAGGCCGTTGGCGACCGTGGCGCCGCCGGTCAGGGCGAGCCGCTCGAAGGCCAGGAAGAGGGGCTGTGCAGACCGCGCGGCGAGCGGCAGCACCTGGATCTGGAGGGCGTCCGCGAGGAGATCGACCGCCATGCCGGCCGCCGTGAAGACGAGGGCGAGCTGCGCCGCCAGGGAGCAGTCGGGGGCGAGCCGGCGAAGGGTGGCGATGTAGCCGACCAGCAGGAGCGTGCAGAGCATCCAGACGCCCCAGCCCAGGCTCCAGCCCAGCGGCCGGCCGGAGAGGAAGGCGATCCGCTCCGTCAGAGGGGAGACGATGCTGCCCGGCCGCATCCAGAGCCACGCCGCCGCGAGCCCGGCGCCATGGAGGGCCACGTTCGCCCAGGCGAGCGCGGGGAGGAGGCGGGCGGGGGCCCAGCCGCCGGCGTCAGGGAGCGAATCGGGCATAGAGTCTGGCCGCAGTATAGGGGCTCGTATCCCCCAACGTGCAATCCCCCCGCGGTTCGCGGTAGACTTGGCCGCGCGGCGGCGCCTCCCCGGCGCTTGGACGCGAGATTTCCCATGAACAGATTCTTTTCCCTACCCTGTACCGCCCGGCGCGGAGCGGCATCTTGAAGGTCGGCACGGCCGACGAGCGGCCGGTCCCGATCGCGGCGCGCGATCTCTGGGAGATGACCAAGCCGGGCATCACCGTGATGGTGGTGCTCACGGCCGGCCTGGGGTTCCTGCTCGGCGAGCGGGGCTCCTTCCCGTTCCTCCTGCTCGTCCATACCCTGCTCGGCACCGGGCTGATCTCGGCCGGCGCCTCGGTCCTCAATCATGTCCTCGAGCGGGACACCGACGCTCTCATGCGGCGCACCGCCAACCGGCCGCTGCCGACAGGGCGGATGGATCCCGACACCGCCCTCCTGTTCGGCGTGGTGCTGGCGGTGGCCGGCCTCGCCGACCTCGCCCTGGCGGTGAACCTGCTGACGGCGCTCCTCGGCGCCGCGGCCCTCGCCGGCTACGTCTTCGTCTACACCCCGCTCAAGCGGATCAGCTCCTTCGCCACGGTGATCGGCGCCATCCCGGGAGCCATCCCGCCGATGATGGGCTGGGCCGCCGTGCGCAACGAGCTCGACCTCGCCGCCTGGGTGCTGTTCGGTATCCTCTTCTTCTGGCAGCTGCCGCACTTCCTGGCCATCGCCTGGCTCTGCCGCGAGGACTACGCCCGCGGCGGCTTCCCCATGCTGCCCGTGCTCGACCCCGAGGGGACCCGCACCGGCCGGCAGGCGATCCTCTACGGCGCGGCGCTGGTGCCGATGTCGCTGCTCCCCTCCCTGCTCGGCCTGATGGGCACCGTCTACTTCGTGGGCGCGCTCGCCTTCGGCCTGGCCTACCTGGGGTTCGCCTTCGGCTTCGCGGCGGTGCGCTCCAATCCCGGCGCGCGACGGCTGATGCTGGCGTCGCTCCTCTACTTCCCGGCCCTGCTCGTGATCATGCTGCTCGACCGGGTCGTCTCCTAAGACCCGATGGCCGCGTTGCGCCGGGGCCTGATCTGGACCCTGCTGGTAATCGCCCTCGTGGCGGTGGTGACGGCGACCGCCGTCGACCGGCTGCGGCGCCCCGAGCCGCCCCCCGTCTTCGATCCGGTGCCCGCCTTCTCCCTGACCAACCGGGACGGCCGCACGGTCCGCCTGCAGGATCTCAAGGGCAAGCCGTGGATCGCCGACTTCGTCTTCACCCGCTGCCCGGCCTCCTGTCCGCTGATGACGGCGCGGATGGCCAAGCTGGAGAAGGAGCTGCCGGACGACCTCGACCTGAGGCTGGTCTCCTTCTCGGTCGATCCGGAGCACGACACCCCCCCGGTGCTCCAGCGCTACGCCCAGTCCTACAAGGCCCCGGCCCGCTGGCTCTTCCTGACCGGCGGCAAGGACGAGATGTACAAGCTCTCCCGGCAGGGATTCAAGCTGGGCATCGACATCCCCCCGCCGCCGGCCCCCGGCGCGCCGGCGCCCGAGCCCATCCTCCACAGCACCCGCTTCGTGCTGGTGGACGGCCAGGGGCGCATCCGCGGCTACTACGACGGGTTCGACGAGGAGTCGATGAAGAAGCTGGTGCGGGATGTGGAGGCGGTGGAGTAGGCCCTCATCACCCCGACCCTCTTCTCCCGACCCCTCCCACCCTCCCTCACCGGGAGAAGAGGGAGAAAAACCAAAACCAGTCGCGAAACCATCTTTCCCCTCTCCCAGTGAGGGAGGGGGGAGGGGATGGGAGAGGGGCAGGGGTGAGGGTTTAATTGGCGGCGACGACCGGGTAGACGGTCCCGGAGACGGACTCCAGGGTCACCCCGGCGGGGATGTCGAGCACGACGATCCGCGCCGTGGCGTCCGCGTGGATGTCGCCGCCGAAGCGCCTCCTGTCGACATAGAACACCTTGGCCTGGGCCCGCAGCTTGCCGTCGATGCTGAATTGCGAGCCGACGGTGGTCTGGACGGTGATCCGCGGCGCCTCGGAGGTGGTCACCCCGTAGAGGTAGCTGGCGGTCCAGCGCGAGTGCGCCGTGCCCGCGCCGATCTGGAGGTACATGTCGATGTAGCCGTCATAGAGGCCGGTGTAGGTCCAGGTGTTGAGATCCACCTGGTTGCCGAAGACGATCGTCACCGGCGTCCCCTTGGGGAGCGAGCCGGACCTCACCGTCACGCGATCGAACGAGTGGGCGTAGCCGTAACCGTAGGGGGCCGCGCCGTAGAAGCCCGGCGTGGCGTTGATCGACTCCGAATGGGCGTCGGCCTTGGCCTGGAGCACCGGCTGCTGGGCCTCGGCGGCGGCGCCGACGTCGGCGATCATCGAGCCGTAGTAGGGCGAGGTGAGCGTGGCGGCCGCGGGATCGGCCACCGAGGACACGAAGGTGGCGTTGGGGAGGTAGGAGGTGCTGTTGTAGCAGCCGGGATACCCCAGGGTCTCGGCGTCGGTCTCGACGCCGAAGTAGACGGCCTGGGCGGAAGCGGCGCCGAGGCCGGTGAGGGCGAGCAGGGTGGTCAGGGCGGCGGTGCGGATGAACATTGGGAAATCTCCTCCGGGTGTTTTTTCTGAGTTGTTCCGGCTTTGTCGCCGGGCTGGCTCAGAAACGCAACCGGAGGAGGATTCCCCTCACCGCCAGTATCCGCGGACGTACTTCCAATGCCCGTGGCGGTGGTGGTAGCGGGGCGCCACCCAGACGGCGCGCGCCTGCGGCGGCCGCACCCACGTGCCCGGCACCTAGGCCCAGTCGGCGCCGGCCCAGTCCCAAGACCCCGGCACCCAGTAGTAGCCCGGCCCCGGGGCGCCGATCGACACCTCCGCCCGCACGCCCGGCGGCGGTCCGCCGACGTCGAGGCCGATGCCGCCGCCGCCGTAGACGCCGTAGCAGCCGGTCAAAGCGGTCAAGGCCAGGACGGCCAGCAACGGCAGGAGAATTCGCGAGAGGCTCTTCTTCATGGTCTACCTCCTTCACCGGTGAAACACGTCTCCACCGGCTTTCCTACGGAATTGCAAAGGCCGCGCCGGGTGAGGGGGGGTGGGAAGGGGCAGGCGGCGCGGGATGTTCTCCTCCTGGCAGGCCCCGCGGGCTGATATCGTTCCTCCACGGCAGGTCGCGATCCCCGAATACTTATCGCCGAGAGGTGTCATTCATGGACATGGACGAAGAGCAGATCGAAGAGGCGCAGTACGAGGAGCTCTCCAGCTTCCTGCGGCGGGCGGTGCGCGAGGCCCTGGAGAGGAAGGACGGCGAGGCGTTCCAGGCCTGGATGCGGGAGGAGGTGCCGCGCCTGCTGCCGGACCTGTTCTCCCGGCTCCCGGACGACCAGGCGCGCCGGGGGTTCACCCTGGAGTTCGGCCGTTCCCTGTGGAATTCCATCCCCCTGCCGGACCACGGCTTCCGCCCGCGGCCGATCCCCCAGCCGGAGCGCAACGACCCCTGCCCTTGCGGATCGGGGAAGAAGTACAAGAAGTGTTGCGCCGAGTGGAGCGAGGGGGCCCCCGAGCTGGAGCCGGAGGGGGTCTGGATGCTGGTGGCCGAGGAGCTCCCCCTGGAGCAGGTGGAGGCGATGGGGGCTTCGGGCCGGGTGCCGCGCTCGGTCCTGGGCGGCGTCGCCACCGGCCTGCTCGACAACGGCGACCCCGAGCGGGCGCTGGCCCTGGTCCGCCCCCTGTTCGAGAAGCCGGAGCGGCTGGACGAGCGGGACTCGGCCTCCCTCAACACCCTGCTCGAGGCCTACGACGCCCTCGACCTCCAGGAGGAGCGCTGGCAGGAGGCCGAGCGCTTGGCCCGCGCCCTCCGGCCCCCCCTGCGGGCCGTGCTGTGGGAGAGCCTGGCGCGGGCCTACGCCGTGGAGGGGGAGATGGAGGAGGCCTGGAAGTCGCTGGAGCGGGCGCGCGAGGACGATCCGGAGAGCCCGGCGCTGGGACCCCTGGAGGTGAGCCTGCTGCTCGCCGAGGGGCGGACGTCCGAGGCCGGCGAGCGGGCTCGCTACTGGCGGAGCCGCCTGCGGGAGGACGATCTGAGCGAGGCGGGGCTCGAGTTCCTGGCGCGGGTGGGGGAGAACCCTGAGGAGACCCAGCTCCGGTTCTCCTTCGGCGACGAGGTGACCGAGCGCATCCATCAGTTGGAGGAGTGGCTCGCCCGGGCCGAGCCGCCGGCGGACGGGTACGGGATCGAGGCGGCCGGCGACGATCCGGCGGAGGGGCGGCTGGCGGCGGCCGGACCGCTCCGCGAGCTGGAGGCCGGCTTCGAAGCGGAGTTCTACCCGCCCGCGGTCGATCCGGAGCTGGAGGAAGAGGAGGACGAGGACTGGGATCCCTGGGACGAGGACCGCGCCGAGCGGTGGCTGACGTTTCTCCTGGAGCATCCGGGGGCTTTGGACAGCATCGACGTCCTGGAGGACGTGGCCCACGCCGTGTCGGAGATCGTCCTCGACCGCTACGGCTTCCTCGACCGCCCGCTGCTCCGCCCGATCCTCGACCGCGGCCTCGCCGTGGTCCGGCGGGCGCTCGCCGCCCATCCCGGGATCGCCCGCCTGCCGGGGGAGCTGGAGCCCAACGGCTCGGCGCTGGCCCTGATCGTGGCCGCCGCCGCCCAGGCGCACCGCCTCGGCGAGACCGACCGCGCCCGGGAGATGCTGGAATGGCTGCGCGCTCTGGAGCCGCACAGCCTGGACGCTGAGGAGGAGGGGGAGGAGGAGGAGCTGTAAGCCCTGGAAGAAAAATTTCTTCTGGACAGGTGCTTACGGCGCGTAGAGCGTAGCCGATTTGAGATATAGTTCGGCTCATGCCGACCTCTCCGGCCGCGATCCGTCTTCTCCAGCCGCGACTGGCGGAGCTCTTCCAAGAGTATCTGGAGCGGATCTCCGGGATGGAGCGGCGGGGGGAGGCGCGGGAGGAGAGCTTCTACTCCCTCTTCGCCGGCCTCCTGGAGGGGTACGCGGAGCACCGGGGGTGGACCGACCTCCAGGTCCTGATCCTCCCCCGGAAGACGAACGGCTGTCTGCTCGACCTGCAGGTGCGCCGGGGGGAGGGGATCGCCGGCTACGTCGAGGCGAAGCTCCCCGGGACGGACCTGACGAAAGCCTTCGAGACCGAGCAGCTCGAACGCTACGGCTCGGCCTTCCCCAACCTCCTGCTCACCAACTTCCGCGAGCTCCGGCTCTACCGGGGGCGGGAGCTGGCGGCCCGGGCCGAGATCGGCCGCGGGGACCCCGGGGACCTACTCGACCTCTTCTGCGATTTCGCGCCGCCCCCCATCGCCTCGGCCGCGGAGCTGGCGCCGCGCATGGCCCTCCGCACCCGCCTGTTGGCCATCCGTCTCCGCGAGTTGCTGAAGGCGGACCCCGAGGGAACCTCGGAGCTGGCGGGCTTCTACCAGGCCTTCTCGAAGCACCTGGTGGCCGGGCTCAAGCCCGAGGAATTCGCGGACCTCTATGCCCAGACCCTGGCCTACGGCCTCCTCGCCGCGCGCTGGCGGGCCCGCGGCCCCTTCGACCGGCGGATCGCGGCGCAGAGCATCCCGGCCACCAGCGGCCTGCTGCGCGACGTCTTCCGCTACATCTCGCTCGCCGATCCCCCCCGGGAGGTGGCCTGGATCGTGGACGAGATCGTCGACCTGCTCGCCCACGCCTCGGTGCACCGGATGCTGGAGCGCGCCGGCCGCCGGGGGCGCGACCCGGTGCTCGACTTCTACGAGACCTTCCTCCACTGCTACGACGCCGGCCTGCGGCGGCGGCGCGGCGTCTACTACACGCCGCCGGAGCTGGTCTCCTGGGTCGTCCGCTCCGTGCACCGGTTGCTGCGGACCCGGCTCGGCCGGCGGGACGGGCTCGCCGACCCCGGCGTGACCCTCCTCGATCCGGCGGCGGGGACGCTCACCTTCGTGGTCGAGGCGGTCCGCCGCGCCGTGGAGGAGGCGCGGAGCTCAGGCGGCGGCGGCGTGGTGCCGGCCCTGGTCGGCGACCACCTGCTGCGCGACTTCCACGCCTTCGAGCTGATGATGGCCCCCTACGCCGTCGGCCATCTCAAGATGAGCCTGATCCTGGAGGAGCTGGGGCGCCCCCTGCGCGAGGGGGAAAGGGTGTCGTTCTACCTCACGAACGCCCTGGAGATGGAGGATCTGGAGCAGTCGGCGATCCCCGGCACGGCGGCGCTCGCGCGGGAGTCCCGCCTGGCGGGAGAGATCAAGAAGGAGGCCCGGATCACGGTCGTGCTGGGAAATCCGCCTTGGTCCGGCCACTCGGCCAACCGGGGGACGAGGCTCGGCGGCTACGACCACGTCGACGGCGAGCCGCTCCGGGAGAAGAGCGCCAAGTGGCTGCAGAACGACTACCTCAAGTTCCTCCGCTTCGCCCAGTGGAAGGCCGACCAGGCCGGCGAGGGGATCGTGGCGTTGGTGACCGATCACGGCTATCTCGACAATCCGACCTTCCGCGGCGTGCGCCGGTCGCTCCTCCAGACCTTCGACGAGCTCTATCTCCTCGACCTCCATGGCAACGGCAAGAAGAAGGAGCGGGCGCCGGACGGCTCGAAGGACGCCAACGTCTTCAGGGACGTCCGCCAGGGGGCGGCGGTGGCGGTCCTGGTCAAGCGGCCGGGGCTGCCGAAGCGGGTCCTGCGGGCCGACCTCTGGGGGAGCCGCGCCGCCAAGCTCCGCTGGCTGGAGGAGCACGACGTGGAGACCACCCCCTGGACGGAGATCGACCCCCAGGGGCCGGCCTTCCTCTTCGCGCCGCGCGACGCCGCCCTGGAGCGCGAGTACCGGCGCGGGGTCTCCCTGCCTGAGATCTTCCCCGTCCATTCGGTGGGAATCGTCACCGGGCGCAACGCCTTCGCGATCGACACCGACCCGACCGAGCTGGAGCGGCGGGTGGGCCGGCTGCGGAGCGAGACGGTCCCGGACGAGGTCGTCCGGCACGAATGGGGGGCGGAGGACAAGGGGCGCTGCCGGCTGGACCGGGCCCGCGGGAGGATCCGGGCCGATGCGGACTGGCGGAGCCGCTTCCGCCGCATCCTCTTTCAGCCGTTCGACTGGCGGACGGTCTTCTACGAGGACTCCGTGGTCGAGCGCCCCCGCAAGGAGGTGATGCGGCACCTGCTGGTGCCCGGGAGCCTCGGGCTGGTCGCCCCCCGCCAGCACAAGGAGGAGCCGGGCGCCCTGGTGACCGGTACCCTCGTCGCCCACAAGGCGGTGAGCGCCTTCGACATCAATTCCGTCTTCCCCCTCTACCTCTATTCCGAGGGGGGGCTCTACGGCGCCCGGCGGGAGCCCAATCTCGATGAGGCCTTCCTCGGCCGGATGAAGGACCGCCTGGGAGAGGAGCCCTCCCCCGAGCTGGTCCTGCAGTACGTCTACGCCACGCTCTACAGCGTGCCCTACCGGCGGCGGTACGCCGACCTGCTGCGGGTGGATTTCCCGCGCATCCCCCTGCCGCCGGACCGCGGCGCCTTCCTGGAGCTGGCCGGGCTGGGGGCCGTCCTGATCGATCTCCATCTCCTCGATTCGGACCGCCTGGACCGCCCCGCCGTACGCTTCGAGGAGGGGTCCGGGACGCTGGATGGACGCCGCGAATACCGTGACGGCCGGCTGATCGTCAACGCCGGGGGGCAGGCGTTCGAGGGGATCTCCCGCGAGGTCTGGGAGTACCGGATCGGGGGCTATCAGGTGCTCGACCGCTGGCTCGCCGGACGCTCCGGCAGGGCGCTGCGCCAGAAGGAGCTCCAGGAATTCGGCAGGATCGCCGAGGCCCTGCGCTGGACGGTCGAGCTTCAGCGCCGTGCCGGCCTCCTCTGGGGGGCGGCGTTCCAGGGGTCCTGCGGCCAGGAGTGCCTGGGGTAGCGCCCGGCCAGCTCCTTGCGCACCTGCGGGTAGGTGGTCTCCCAGAAGCTCCGCAGGTCGTGGGTCACCTGCTGGGGGCGGCCGTTGGGGGCCAGGAGGTGGAGGAGGACGGGGACTTGTCCCGCGGCCACGCGCGGAGTCTCGGCGAGGCCGAACATCTCCTGGATGCGGGCGGCGAGCACCGGCGGCCGGCCCGGCTCGTAGGCGATGCGGATCTGGCTGCCGCTCGGCACCGCCAGCCGCTCGGGGGCCTCGCGGCGCAGGGCCGCGAGCTGTGGATGGGAGAGGGCGCCATGGAGGACGTCGAGGAGCGGCGCGCGCCGGAGCTCGGCGAACGACTTGCGGCCGGCGGCCAGCGCCGGGAGGAGGGCGCGGAGCTCCTCCTCCTCGAAGCGGGGGAGGCCCAACTCGGGCATCCAGCCGGCGAGGCTGCGGACGCGGGCGAGGAAGGAGGCCACCTCGGGGTCGTCCAGGGGCAGCGCCCGGTTGAGCCGGGAGGCGGCGGCTTCGGCCAGGACCCGCGCGGTCTCCGCGGCGTCCGGCGGCGGGACCTCGGTCTCGGCGATGACCAGGTCCTCGTAGCGGGTCCGCTTCCAGGCGGCCACCCGCTCCCGGGATTCATCGAATTCGAGCTCGACCGCCGTCCGCAATCCTGGGAGCCATTCCGGCTCGACCTCGGAAGCCTTGCGCACCAGCGCCTCCGAGAGCGGGCCGGAGCGGCCGGCGTCGAGATCGACGCAGAGGAAGAGCGGGGCTTCGAGCACGGCGCTCTCCTCGGCCAGGCGCACCCCCCGGCCCCCCACCATCACCCCCCGGGGACCGCGCGGCTCCCGGCGGCGGGCGACGCGGTCCGGATAGGCGGCGAGAAGGGCGCGGAGGAGGGGATCGTCCCCGGGCTCGCTGGTCTCCCCTCCCGGCAGCTCACGCCGCGCCATCTCCACCAGTTGATCCCGCGCGCGCAGGACGAACCGGGCCGCCCCGGCGTTCAGGTCCGTCTCCGCTGCTTTCCGCCGCTCGAAGGCTTCGAGAGCGTCGAGCCGGTCGAGGAGGTCGGACTGGGAGGCGCGGCGGGGACCGGTTCCCCGGACCCCCCGAGGGAACGGGTCGCGCTCGGAGAGAAGGGCGGCCAGCAGCGCGGCCTCACTCGTCCGGCCGAGGCGGTGCCCCTCGATCAGGAGTCGGGCCAAGCGTGGGTGGACGGGCAGGCGGGCCATCGTCCTCCCGGTGGCGGTGACGCCGTGGTCGGCGACCGCGCCGAGCTGGCGCAGCAGGAGGGTGGCGGCCGCCAGCGCCGCGGGGTCGGGGGGCTCCAGCCAGTCGAAGGCGGCGAGGTCGGGCTCCCCCCAGGCGAGGAGCTGGAGGGCGGGGCCGGCGAGGTCGACGCGGGCGATCTCGGGGGTCTCGCGCTCGGGGAGGGCGGCGTGCTCCCAGGCGGGCCAGAGGCGCAGACAGACCCCCGGCGCCTGCCGTCCGGCGCGGCCGGCCCGCTGGTCGGCCGAGGCGCGGCTCACCTTCCCCAGCTCCAGGCGGTCGAGCCCGGTGGCGGGGTCGAAGCGCAGCCGGCGGACCAGCCCCGAGTCCACCACCCCGGTGACGCCGTCGATGGTGATCGAGGTCTCGGCCACGTTGGTCGCCAGCACGATTTTTCGTCTGGAGAGGGGGCGCAGCACCTCGTCCTGCCGCTCGGCCGGGAGGTCGCCGTAGAGGGGCAGGATGGCGAGGTCCCGCTCTCCGGCCAGGGCTTCCGAGGCCCGCTGGATCTCCCCCACGCCGGGCAGGAAGGCCAGGACGTCCCCCGGCGTGGAGCTCAGAACGCGCCGTACCCCGGCGGCGATCTGCCCGGCTAGGACGCGTTCGTCCGGCCGGTCCGTATAGAGGATCTCCACCGGATGGAGCCGCCCCCGGCTCTCGATCACCGGACAGTTTCCCAAGAAGGCCGCCACGGGGCCGGGGTCGAGGGTGGCGGACATGGCGAGGAGCTTGAGGCCGGGCCGGGCGTCCCGCTGGACCCGCCGGGCCATGGCGAGAGAGAGGTCGGTCTGGAGGTTGCGCTCGTGGAGCTCGTCGAAGATCACCACCCCCACGTCCTCCAGGAACGGGTCGGCCTGGAGCCGCTGGACCAGGATCCCTTCGGTTACCACCAGGATCCTGGTCTCCGGGCCGGCCCTGCGCTCGAAGCGGACCTGATAGCCCACCTCGCGGCCGAGCGTCCATTGACTTTCCTGGCCGCCCTCCTCGGCCATCCGGCGGGCGGCGGCCCGGGCGGCGATCCGCCGCGGCTCCAGCATCACGATCCGCCTGCCCTCACCGATCCCTGCCGCGAGCAGCGCGGGAGGCACGCGGGTCGTCTTCCCCGCTCCCGTGGGGGCGATGAGCACGGCGGCGGGCCCTTCCCGCAACGCCGCGATCAGTGCGGGCAGGGCCTCGTCGATGGGGAGGGGGGATAAGTAAGCCACGAAGAATTGTAGATGCCGGGCCTCAGGATACGAGGGGGCTGGGAAAGCAGCTCACCAGGATTTGTAGGATCAGCCGCTGCTGAAAGTCCTCGACTACGCTGAGGCTCTCAGGCTCCAGATCGAGACGGGGGATCCGAAAATTGCTCAGAGCCCAAGCCAGGCGGAGGGGAGAAAATCCCCGCAGCTTGCGAGGGGCGTCCGCCAAGGCTCTTCCCAGGGCGGCCCCATCGTGTTTCACCAGAGCACGGACATCTTCGAGATCCCGGAGGTCGGGACCCTCCAGGAGGGCACAGAGTCGAGCAGCGAAGATCTCGCGCGTCGATTCGACGGCGATGACGAGCTTTCCCACAACCGTCTGTCCAGGAGGCTCCAGTGGAGGGTCCGGGTCGACTGCCAGCTTCAAGATGCAGGTCTGTCCGCCCTCCGTGACGGCCAAGTGAAGTAAGGAGAATTCGTTGCGGATCGTGGTGACCTCGAAGCCGGACGCCATCAGCCTGCCGCGAGCTTCCCGGGGAAGTGAGCCAAGCTGAAAAAGTCCGTGCCAGGAGAGATCCAGCTCATTAGAGACTTGCCGATCTGGAGAGAGCCTGAAAAGGGCCGATCTACCCGACAGTGCCCACTTGGGCTCCATCGGAGCAAGAGCGCCCAGGACTCGCAGTGCCAAGGGGGAGAGCTTAGCGCCAGACAAGCCCTTGATCCTCCCAAATCCTGAGGAGCCAGTCCCAGAAAACCCGTTGCCTTCCCAGAAGCTCCTCAACCTGCGGCCAGGTTTCCAGGAGATCCCGGGGAGACAGGAAAGAGAATACGTCGTCGGGTCGAGCCTCCCTCATAAGCTGTGCGATCAGATAGCTCCGGTCCTCGGGGTCGTTCAGGCGCTTGAGGAATTGCTCCAGGGTCAGGTTCCGCATGAAGTAGGGACGGCCCTGCCCGTCGAGCATCTGATCGAGGGGTGTCGGGTTCAGCATCCGGCCATCCTCCGGAAGGATACGTGACTACGCGATGAGGACAACAAAACGCTCTGACATTTCCTACTCTATACCACACTTTGCCCTCCAAAGGTAAAAAATAGATCCGGAGAAGGTAAGATCATTGGCATGGCAGATGCCGAGCTGGGAGTCGCCCTGACCGTTCTGCGGATCGTTCGTGGATGGAGCCAGGAGGAGCTCGCGAAGGCCTCCGGAATTCGTAGCGGCTCGATCTCCGATTACGAGCGAGCCCGGATGATCCCCGGGCTAAAGACCCTGCGGCGGCTGATGGGGGCCATGGGGTACCCTCTCGCCGTCCTGGACCAGACTCAGAGCTTCATCGATGCCCTCAAAGCCGACAGCCTGCTGTCGATGGACACTGCATGGGCCGAGATGGGAGCGGACGAAGGGGTGCCGTCAGCCGCTCAGGAAGCGTTGCCCTCAGCAGTCCTGCGGCGGGAGATCGAGCAGGTCTCGATAGAAACCGGCAGAACCGTAACCCGGCTGACGCGCCTGTTGCTCGTCGTGATGAGCCGGCCCTCGCGGGCTCAGGACAGCGTCGAGCCTTGAGCCCGTCCGATCCGGACCGCTGTCTGGCCTTCTCCGAATCGCGTCACCGCCGGACCGCCGGCGCCGCCGGGACGTTGGCCGTCGTCAGCGAATTGGGAGCGTCGAGGTTGGCCCCCTCGTCCACCCCCACGCCGAGGCGGTCCACCAGCTCGCCGCCCAGCCAGCCGGTGACCAAGGCCAGCAGCACCGCGAGCACCGAGAGGATGATGGCCGTCGTCTCGGGGTTGCCGGGGTCGTCCCGCCGCAGCAGCCAGGAGCCGGCGAAGAGCAGGACCACCACCACGTTGCCGCCGCCGTGGAGCAGGCCGATCCGCTTGGCGCGGGTGCCGCTTGGGATCGACAGCCAGTCGATCAGGCCAAAGATGGCGGCGAGCAGGCCCGTAATGATCCCCACCGCGATCAGGTAGTAGGAGATCGTCGCCCACTGCGGATTGCCGCTCGACAGGCGGGCGATGTCGAAGAAGAGCGACGTCGCCAGGAGGCCGAGCGGGAAGACGATCAGCATCTGATGGATCGGATGACCGAACAGACGCGCTTTGGCTTTCATGTCTCCTCCTTCCGGGGTCCTGGGCGATCCAGCGCCCCGCGAAATAGAAGAGCAACACTCGTGCCCGGAAGGTCAGGGCTCGGCTTCGGGCGCGTGGACCTCATCGGAGTAGGGGAGGACGCGGAACCCCTCGAGGGCGGCGGCGAGGCGGAGCGGCGGATGGAGGGAGACGAAGCCGGCCCCGTGCGTGCGCTCGCGGCACCAGACCAGGGCGGCGGCCAGCTCCAGGGCCTCGGCGGCCCGCAGCGTATGGACCGAGAGGATGCGCAGGGCCCGGGCGCGCAGCTCCTCCGTGGGCTGGACCTCGAAGCCCCGCGCGCGCAGGTGGTCGAGCACCTCCTTGGCCTTCTGGAGGCCGGCGGCGGAGATCCGCCCCCGGCGCTGGGCGGCGAGCAGAGCCTCCCACCAGTCGAGGGGGCTCCCCCACCAGAAGGCCATCTCCGGATCGCGCTGCAGGAGGGGCTCGATCCTCTCCGAGGCGGGCTCCCGCACCGCGAGCGCCAGGAGGGCCGAGCCGTCCCAGAACCTCAGACGGCCTCCCGCAGCTCCCAGGGCCCGGAATCGTCGAGGTCGTCCAGGGACCGGCGCCGGGGGGGGACGAGATACTCGGCGCGCGGGAGCTGCCAGAACGTCTCGTCCAGCCGCTTCTCCGGCGCCTTGATCTGGCCCCCCCGCACCAGCTCCTGGGTGGCCGCGGCCGGCGACGCCGTCGACAGCGGCAGAAGGCGGGCGATCGGGCGCCCGTGCTCGGTGACCAGGACCTCCTCGCCCGCCTTCACCCGGGCGAGGGTTTCGGAAAGCAACGCCTTCAGCTCCGCAATTCCCATGGATCGCATGGGAAAAATTGTAGGCCGGCGAAAATGACCTGTCAAGTCATAATCCCGGGGCCAGAAAAGATCCCTCTCTACGAGCCGGGGGCGGGGGGCTTGGAGGCGATCGCCAGGAACAGCTCCTGGACCACCTCCTTGAGCTCGACGGTGTAGCTGGCGAGGTCGCGCATCGCCCCCTCGAGCTGCTCGGTGCTGGGACGGACGAGGGCGCCTCCACGGGCGGGGCGGACCTTGTGGGTCAGCCGCTCGTCGAGGCTCTGGAGCTTCTGGTAGGCGTCCTTCAGGCGTTGCGGGTCCATGTCACGGTCTCTCCTTAGCATTGCCGAGTTGGATAGTGAGGTCGACGAGCCGCTCGAGCTCTTGCCGGTCGAGCCGGCGGGCGAAGCCGGGCATCGGCCCGTACCCCTCCCGGATGCGCTGGCGCACCGCCGCGCGGTCGCCGCGCCGCACCATGGGCGAGGCGACGAGGTCAAGACGCGGATAGAGGGTGAGGGAGTCGGCCTTCCCCTCCCCACGCTCGCCGTGGCAGCGGGCGCAGTAGGTGGCGTAGAGCTCCGGCGTGGTCAGGTTCTTGCGGGCGCACCCGACCCAGAGCAGGGCGGCGAGGAGCGGCAGGGCCGTCCGGAGGCTCAAGTCTGCGGCTTCGCGGGCTCCCGCCGGTGCACCATGGTGGAGGTGGCCTGGTCGCGCGGGCGGACGACGATCTCGTCGATGTTGACGTGGGACGGGCGGGTGGCCACCCAGGCGATGCAGTCGGCGATGTCGTCGGCCGTCAGCGGCCGCAGGCCGCGGTAGACCGACTTCGCCCGCTCCTCGTCGCCGGCGAAGCGGACGAGCGAGAACTCGGTCTCCACCATCCCCGGGGCGACCTCGGTCACCCGCACGGGCTCCCCCAGCAGCTCCTGCCGCAGGGTGCGGGTGAGGGCCTTGAGCGCGTGCTTGCTGCCGGTGTAGCCCGCGCCGCCCGCGTAGGTCTCGAAGCCGGCGGTGGAGCCGAGGTTGATGATGTGGCCGTCCCCCGACGCCCGCAGGGCGGGGAGCAGGGCGCGGGTGACCCGCATCACGCCGAGGACGTTGGTCTCCCACATGCCGATCCAGTCTTCGTCCCGGGCCGCCTCCACGCGGTCGAGCCCGAGGGCCCCGCCGGCGTTGTTGACCAACAGGCGGACCGCGGCCGGCAGCCGGGCGGCGAAGGCCTCGACGCTCCCTAAGTCCCGCACGTCGAGCTCCAGGGCGTGGGCGCCCAGCGGCTCGGCGACCTCGCGCAGGCGGTCGAGACGGCGGGCGCCCAGGTAGAGCTCGAAACCGGCCCCCGCGAGCGCCCGGGCGGTGGCGGCGCCGATGCCGGAGCTGGCGCCGGTGACGGCGGCGATTTTTCCTGTGCTCATCTCTCCTCCTAGATCTCCGCCGATGGGCAGAGGTCCGCCACCGGGCATACGGCGCACTCGGGCCGGCGGGCCTTGCAGATCTTGCGGCCGTGGTCCTGGAGCAGCAGGGCGAAGCGCGTCCACTCCTCCCGGGGCAGGATCGCCACCAGGTCCCGCTCGATCTTCTCCGGGTCCTCCTCCTCGGTGAGGAAGAGCCGGCGGGAGAGGCGCTGGACGTGGGTGTCCACGGCGACCCCCTCGTTGCGGCCGAAGGCGTTCCCCAGCACCACGTTGGCGGTCTTGCGCCCCACCCCCGGGAGGGCCACCAGCGGCTGCATGGCGTCCGGCACCTCGCCGCCGTGCTCGGCCACCAGGGCCATCCCGAGATTCTTCAGGGCCTTTGCCTTGTTGCGGTAGAAGCCGGTGGAGCGGACCATCTCCTCGAGCTCCGTGAGGTCCGCCGCGGCGAAGTCGCGGGCGGTGGGGTAGCGCCGGAAGAGGGGCGGGGTCACCTCGTTGACCTTCTGGTCCGTGCACTGGGCGGCGAGCACGGTGGCCATCAGGAGCTGGAGGGGGCTCTGGAAGTCGAGCGCCAGCCGCGTCTCCGGATACTCCCGCCGGAGCCGCGCGAGGATCTCCAGGGTGCGCTCCCGCCGCGCCCGCTTCGATTCCCGCCGCGCCTGGGAGGGGGTGATGCCGGTCCGCGCCACCCGTCATGACTCCTTGGTGAACGCCCGCACCAGCCAGTTGACCAGCGCCATCACCAGGCCGCCCAGGATCGCCGCGCCGCAGCCGCTCACGTGCAGGGTGTTGGGGAGGATCCAGGCGGCCAGGTAGAGCATCAGCCCGTTGATCACCAGGTAGAACAGCCCCAGGGTGAGGACGATCAGGGGGAAGGAGAAGAAGGTGACGATCGGCTTCACGATCAGGTTGATCAGGCCGATCACCAGCCCCACGAGCAGCAGCGACGGCAGGCTGCCGGTATAGGAGATGCCCGGCACCAGGTAGGCCGCGGCCAGCACGGCGACACCGTTCAGCACGATCTGCAGCAGGGCTCGGACCATGTGAGATTTCCCTCCCGGGCGCCGATCTTATCCCGTCTGGCCGGACGCCTGGCGGTCCGGCTGGACGATCTCGCGCGCCTCGCGCACCACCTTGCGCTCGTTCTCGAAGCTGAGCCGGGAGATCCCCTCGTCCCAGGAGAACCACTCGGCCCCCGAGACCTCGCGGGAGTCGAAATTGGCGCAGTCGCCGCTGACGTAGGTCAGGAGGAAGTAGTCCACCTGCTTGTGGACCCGGTGGATCCCCTTCTCCACGAACCAGTACTCGACCCCGGGCAGGGGGGCCACCACCCGGCCGGTGACCCCCGTCTCCTCCCGCACCTCGCGCACGGCGGTCTGCTCGGGGGTCTCCCCCTCCTCGATGTGCCCCTTGGGGAGCTGCCAGCGGCGGCCGGCCTGGGTGGAGATGAGGAGGATGCTGGAGCCCCGCACGACCAGTCCGCCGGCCGATCGGTGATGGACGGTTTTCATGGGCTCGGTCGCGGCGCTTGGGCTCCGGCCTAGTTCGTCGAATCCTCGGAATCCCGGCCCGGGATCCAGGAGGGGAGGACGGTGGGATCGATGCCGACCGACCGCAGGGCGGCGCCCCAGACCTGCTCGGGGTCGGTCGCGAAGATCAGCTCGCTGCTGGCCGGCGCCGTCAGCCAGTCGTTGCGGAGGATCTCCTCCATGAGCTGCCCCTCTCCCCAGCCGGCGTAGCCCAGGATCAGCCGGAACCGGTCGGGCGGCGCCTCGGCCAGCCGCGAGAGGTCGCCGACGTGCTGGGTCAGCGCCACGCCGGGGAGCACCTCGGTCGCCGTGTCCTCGGGCCCGCCGTCGGCCAGGAGGGGGGCGAACAGCACCGTGCCGAGGTTCGGCTGCACCGGCCCGCCGAAGTAGGCCACCGCCTCCTCGCGCCCGGACCAGCCGACGTCCATCCCCTTCAGGATCTCGCTCACCTTGATCCCCGTGGGGCGGTTGAGGATGAAGCCGAAGCTCCCCTCGTCCTCGTGGTGGAGGAGCAGGACGACGCTGCGGTGAAAGAAGGGGTCGAGCACCTGCGGCATCGCCATCAGCAGGACCGGGGTGGAGAGATCGGAGCCGCTCACCGACATGCGCCCCATCTTACCCCGGCTCCCCGTCTCTGGGAGAAATCCGCGGAGCTGTTATATCGTTGGGACCGGCGCGGGGCGCCCGCCCCACCCCCTTGAGCGATCCGAGGAGAGACAAGTCCCATGAACGATAGCTTCGGAAGCCGCGCGACCTTACGGGTGGGTGGGCGCGAGCTTCAGATAGCCCGGTTGGACGCGCTGGAGAAGCGGGGGCTCAACGTCTCCCGCCTCCCCTACGCCCTGCGCATCCTGCTCGAGAACCTGTTGCGCCGCGAGGACGGCTCGGCGGTCACCGCGGACGAGATCGAGGCCCTGGCCCGCTGGGACCCGAAGGAGATCCCCTCGCGGGAGATCGCCTTCATGCCGGCCCGCGTCCTCCTGCAGGACTTCACCGGCGTTCCCGCCGTGGTCGACCTCGCCGCCATGCGCGACGCCATGGTGGCGATGGGGGGCGATCCCCGGCGGATCAACCCGCTGCAGCCGGTCGAGCTGGTGATCGACCACTCGGTGCAGGTGGACGAGTACGGCTCCGCCGCCGCCTTCCTGATCAACGCCGGGAAGGAATTCGAGCGCAACCGCGAGCGCTACGCCTTCCTGCGCTGGGGGCAGACCGCGTTCAGCAACTTCCGCGTGGTGCCCCCGGACACCGGCATCGTCCACCAGGTCAACCTGGAGTACCTGGCGCGGGTGGTCATGGAGGGGGACGTCGACGGGCAGCGCTACCTCTACCCCGACACCCTGGTGGGGACCGACTCCCACACCACCATGGTCAACGGCCTCGGCGTCCTCGGCTGGGGCGTAGGCGGCATCGAGGCCGAGGCGGCCATGCTGGGCCAGCCGGTGTCGATGCTGATCCCCCAGGTGGTCGGCTTCCGCCTCTCCGGCCAGCTCCCCGAGGGGGCGACCGCCACCGACCTCGTGCTCACCGTCACCCAGATGCTGCGCAAGCGGGGGGTGGTCGGCATGTTCGTGGAATTCTTCGGCCCGGGGCTCGCCAACCTGCCGCTGGCCGACCGCGCCACCATCGGCAACATGGCGCCCGAGTACGGCGCCACCTGCGGCATCTTCCCGGTCGACCAGGTCTCGCTCGACTACCTCGCCTTCACCGGCCGCTCGCCGGAGCAGGTATCGATCGTCGAGGCCTACATGAAGGAGCAGGGGCTCTTCCACACCGCCGGCTCCCCCGAGGCGGCCTACACCGACGTCCTCTCGCTCGACCTCGGCACCGTCGAGCCGAGCCTCGCCGGCCCCCGCCGGCCGCAGGACCGGGTGCGCCTCTCCGACGTCAAGCCCTCCTTCCTCAAGGAGCTGGAGGCGATGACCGCCGCCGGCCGCACCGGCAAGGCGCGCCCCGTGGCCTACGGGCTCCAGTCCTCGGGCGGCACCGCCACCGGTCTCGCGATCGCCGAGCCGGAGGTCGCCGCCGTCGCGGACGATCCCGCCGCGGCCGCCCTCCAGGACGGCGCGGTGGTGATCGCGGCCATCACGAGCTGCACCAACACCTCGAACCCGTCGGTGATGATGGCCGCCGGCCTCCTCGCCAAGAAGGCGGTCGAGAAGGGGCTGTCGACCAAGCCCTGGGTCAAGACCAGCCTCGCCCCCGGCTCCAAGGTGGTGACCGAGTACTACCGCGAGGCCGGGCTCACCCCCTACCTCGACCAGCTCGGCTTCAACCTCGTGGGCTATGGCTGCACCACCTGCATCGGCAACAGCGGCCCGCTCCCGCCGGCGATCTCCAAGGTGATCGAGGAGCGCGACCTGGTCGCCGTCGCCGTGCTCTCGGGGAACCGCAACTTCGAGGGGCGGATCAACTCGGACGTGCGGGCCAACTACCTCGCCTCGCCGCCGCTGGTGGTCGCCTACGCCCTCGCCGGGCGGATCGACGTCGACCTCCAGAACGAGCCCCTGGGCACCGGCAGGGACGGCCAGCCGGTCTACCTGCGCGACGTCTGGCCGAGCCGCAAAGACGTGGAAGAGACCATCCTGCGCGCCCTCCGCTCCGACATGTTCCGCGAGCAGTACCGCGACGTCTTCGCCGGCGACGAGCATTGGAACGGCCTCGAGGTCCCGGCGGGGGACACCTACGCCTGGGATCCGGAATCGACCTACGTCCGCCAGCCCCCCTACTTCGTCGACATGCCGGCCGAGCCGGCGCCGGTCGAGGACGTCCGGGGGGCCCGCGTGCTCGGCGTCTTCGGCGACAGCATCACCACCGACCACATCTCGCCGGCCGGTTCGATCAAGGTCGCCAGCCCCGCCGGCAAGTACCTGATCGACCATGGCGTGGCTCCCAAGGACTTCAATTCCTACGGCGCCCGCCGCGGCAACCACGAGGTGATGATGCGGGGGACCTTCGCCAACATCCGCATCCGCAACAAGATGGTCCCCGAGATCGAGGGGGGCTTCACCGTCCACCTGCCGGACGGCGAGCCGCTGTCGATCTACGACGCGGCCATGAGATACAAGGCCGAGGGGGTGCCCACGGTCGTCCTCGCCGGCAAGGAGTACGGCACCGGCTCCTCCCGCGACTGGGCCGCCAAGGGCCCGCTCCTCCAGGGGATCCGCGCCGCCATCGCCGAGAGCTTCGAGCGCATCCACCGCAGCAACCTGGTGGGCATGGGGATCGTCCCGCTCGAATTCACGGGGGGCGACACGGTGGCCAGCCTGGGCCTCACCGGCCACGAGGTGATCGACATCGAGGGGGTCGCCGCGGGGATCGAGAGCGGTTTCCAAAACGGCCGCGAGGTGACCGTCCGCGCCCGCGGGGACGACGGCCGGTTGACCGAATTCAAGGCCCGGGTGCGGCTCGACACCCCCCAGGAGGTGCAATATTACCGCCACGGCGGCATCCTGCACTACGTGCTGCGGCAGCTCCTGAAGGGGAAGGCCTGAAATAAAAAGCCCCGCATCGGGGAGGGAACCGCTGCGGGGGGAGGAGAGGGAGCTGAAGGAGATTGTCGGAGTGTTGTGGACTCCGGGACGGGTCCAACTCCCGAACCCCGTCCCGTCAGCTATAACAAGGGACGGATATGGGCGATTCCCATTTTCTCCAACCCCTTGGACCGTCTCCCCGTCCCTGAGGCCCCCATGCGGATCTTTCTGACCGGCGGCACCGGCTACATCGGCGGCGCCCTGGCGCGGCGGCTGGTGGCGGCCGGTCACGAGGTGCGGGCTCTCGTCCGGCCCACCAGCAACGCGGAGCCCCTGAAGCAGCTCGGCGCCGCCACCTTCACCGGCAACGTGGCCGACCGCGCCTCGATGCGGGAGGGGATGTCCGGCGCCGACTGGGTGATCCACGCCGCCGCCGACCTCGACCTGACCGGTCCCCCCGAGCGGATGCGCCAGGCGAACCTCCAGGGGAGCGAGAACGTCGCCTCGCTCGCTTACAAGCTGGGCGTGGGGCGCTTCCTCTCCGTCTCGTCGATGGCCTACTTCGGCGGCAGCCCCTCGGACGGCTCGGTCGCGGACGAGACGGCGCCCCTCCAGACGCCGTTCCCCACCCTCTACAGCGCCACCAAGCACTCGGGGGAGCTGGCCATCCAGGAGTGGGCCAAGAAGGGATTGAAGATCAACACCGTCTATCCGAGCCTGGTCTACGGCCCGCCGGGCAAGAGGGAAGGATCGAACGCCATCCTGCGCGGCTTCCTCCGGGGGCGCTTCCCCTTCCTGGCCGGCGCCGACCGCCGGATGTCCTGGATCTACATCGACGACGTCGTCTCTGGGATGCTCAAGGTCATCGAGAAGGCGCCGCCCGGTCGGGGTTACCTGCTGGCGGGGGACGTCACCACCCTCCGCGACCTGGTGGACCGCGTCTGCGCGCTGGGCGGGGTGAAGCCGCCGCGCCTCAGCGTCCCCGTGGGGCTGGCGCGGGCCGGGCTGGTCCTCTCGGCCCCCTTCTTCCGGCTGGCCGGCCGCCGCCCCCCCTTCTCGCACCAGCAGCTCAACAGCCTGGAGCGGCACTGGGCCTTCAGCGACGCCCGGGCCAGGACTGAGCTCGACTGGCGCCCCCGGAGCCTGGAAGAGGGGCTGCCGCCGACGGTGGAATTCCTGCGGGCGCGCTGAAGGAGCGTAACCGCTTTCCGTAAAATCCCTGGCGCTGTCCCCTCTTTCCGCCATAAACTGCGCTTCATGGCGCGCCGCAAGGACCAGGACCAGCTCGCCCTCTTCGCCTTCGCGCCGGAGCCCACGCCGGACCGGAAGACGGTCGGAGCGGCGCCGCAGCCCGAGGAGGTCGAGGCGCTCGGCCGGGATCTCCCCCGGGAGGTCCATCTTGGCGGCTCGACCTGGTCGTTCCCGGGGTGGGCGGGGCTCGTCTACGACCGCACCTACACGCCCTCCAAGCTGGCCCGGGAGGGGCTGGCGGCCTACGCCCGGCACCCCCTGCTCCGGGCGGTGGGGGTGGACCGCACCCACTACACGCCGGTCGAGGCGGTGGAGCTGGCCCAGTACCGGGAGGTGGTGCCGGAGGATTTCCTCTTCCTGGTGAAGGCCCATGAGGCCTGCACGCTGGCCCGCTTCCCCGACCATGCCCGCTACGGCTCCCAGCGCGGCCACGAGAACCCCCTCTTCCTCGATCCCGTCTATGCCACGGACCAGGTAGTCGCGCCCTTCGCCGAGGGGATCGGCATCGGCTCCGGAGCGCTCCTCTTCCAATTCGCCCCCCAGAGCCTCGGCGCCCCCGCCGCCTTCGCCGAGCGCCTCCACGCCTTCCTTTCGGCCCTCCCGCTGGGGCCGGTCTACGCGGTCGAGCTGCGCAACCGCGAGCTGATCACGGCCGAGTACGGCGACGCCCTGGCCGCCGTGGGGGCCTGCCACTGCCACAACGTCCACCCCCGCATGCCGGACGTCCGCGCCCAGGCGCGCCTGGCGAGGACGGAGCGGGGGGTGATGACGATCGTCCGCTGGCTGCTGGGGCCGGGGATGACCTACGAGGAGGCGGGCCGCCGCTACGCCCCCTTCAACCGCCTGGCCGCGCCGGACCCTCCCGGCCGCGCCGCCGTGGCCGACCTCGCCCGCGGGGCCGTCGCGGAGGGGAGGCCCTTCCTCTGCACGATCAACAACAACGCCGAGGGGTGCGCGCCGCTGTCGGTGATCGAATTGGCCCGGGCGGTCGTGGCGGGGGAGTGAGGCCTACCGCAGCCGCCGCGCCACCGAGCCTCCGCTCGTGTCCGCGGCCGTGCTCCAGAAAGAGCCGCGCAGGGCGTTGCTGCTCGCGAGGGTCCAGGAGAAATTGCCGGTGGTCGCGCGCTTGGCCCCCCGTTCGGTGAACTGGAGCATGACCTTGTTCCCCTCGATCCTCCCGGTCACCGAGATCGGCGACCGCGCGGACGCCGAGACCGGAGCGCCATCCTCCGCCCACTTCTGGCCCCGGCCGGTGAGGCGGTCGCCGTCCTGCTCGAGCTGCAGGCGGTAGGTCAGGCGCAGGCCCCGGTAGGCCGCGTAGTTGGTCGCGGCGATCGTGTTGGTCAGCTCCCACCAGCCGGAGAGGTCCTGCCTGGCGGCACGCGGCTCCTCGCCGGAGTCACCACGGTCCTCTTCCCGGGTCCGCCGGTCGCGCGCGGCGGCCTGGTCGGCCTCCTCGTCGTTCCGCTGCTCGCGGAGCCTCTGGAGCCGCGCCTCCTCGCGGGCGGCGGCCTCCCTGGCCCGGCGGTCCTTCTCCTGCTCCTCCTTCTCCCGGGCGGCGATCTCCGCTTCCCGGCGGCTCGCGGCGGCCTCCTCCCGGGCGAGCCGCTCCTCGCGGGCCTTGAGGGCGGCGCGCTCCTTTTCCGTCGCGGCCGCCTTCCGGGCCGCCGCCAGCTTCTCGGCCTCAGCCTTCTGGCGCCGCTCCTCCCGGGCGAGCTCGGCCACCCGCGCCTTCTCCTGCTTCTCCTTCTCCTCCTCCTTCTCCCGCTCCAGCCTGGCGAGCCGCTCCTGCTCCTTCTGCTTCGCCTCCCGCTCCACCTGGGCCCGCTGCTCGGCCGCGCGTTGCCGAGCGAGCCGCTCGGCCTCCTGACGCTCCTCCTGGTTGCGCTGGAAGAGCCGGCGGTCGGTCGGGAAGGGGTTGGCCGGCGGCGCCTCGTGGCCGGGGCAGTAGGCCGCCGGCTCCTTGCCCTTGAGGAACAGCTCGGGGCGCGCGAAGCCCTGCTGGGGCGCGCACCCCTCCTTGATCACCAACCCGGTCGGCGGGTCGATCCAATGCGGGATCACGTCCGCCGGAGCGGTCCACGGCTTGGGCGCCGGGCGCCCCTGGTAGACGCGGGCCAGCATCCGACCCCAGACCGGCGCCGCGAGCTGCCCCCCCGTGGCCTTGTCGAGGATCGGCCGGGGCTTGTCGAAGCCGATCCAGACCCCGGCGGCGATCTCCGGCGTATAGCCCACGAACCAGGCGTCCGCGCCCTCGTTCGTGGTGCCGGTCTTGCCCGCGGCCGGCACCTTGAGCCCCGTCTGCTGGATGGGGTTGCCGGTGCCGCTCACCACCGACTCCGCGAGCACGTCGGTGATCAGGAAGGCCACGCCGGGATCGAGGACCGGATGGCGGCGCGACTCGGAGCGCCAGATCACCTTCCCCTTCTCGTCCTCCACCCGCAGGATCAGCCGCGGCTCGACCGCCTGGCCGAGGCTGGCGAAAGCGGTGTAGGCCGCGGTCAGCTCCAGCGGCGAGACCGCCGTCGTGCCCAGGGCGATCGAGGGGACCGGCGCGATCGGCTCGTCGATCCCCACCCGGTGCGCCACCTGGGTGACCGCCTTGAGGCCGACCGCGTCCGCCAGCCGCACCGTGGGGACGTTCTTCGAGCGGACCAGGGCGTCGCGCATCGAGATCTCCCCCTCGAAGCGGTCGGAGAAGTTCTTCGGCTGCCAGACCTGGCCGTTCGAGAGCCTCAACTTGAGCGGCGTGTCGAGGAGAGGCTGGCTGAGCACGAAGCCGTCCGCCAGGGCCGCCGCGTAGACGAAGGGCTTGAAGGCGCTGCCGGGCTGGCGTCGCGCCTGCACCACGCGATCGAACTGCGAGTGCGCGAAGTCCCGCCCGCCCACCCAGGCGAGCACGTCGCCGTCGTGGGCGTCCATCATCACCGCCGCCCCCTGGAGATAGGGGGTGCCGCCGTCGGAGACCTCGCCGTCCGGCGAGTAGCGGGGGCCCTGGAAGCCGCCTATCCCTCCGGCCTCGACGAGCTTGAGCTGCCGCCGCAGCTCCTCCTCGGCGGCCCGCTGGGCGGCGGAATCGAGCGTGGTGACGATCCGCAGGGGCCGGGTGTAGAGATTGGGGCCGAACCGGTCCTCGAGCTCATGCCGTACCTGCTCGACGAACCAGGGGGCGAGCCCGGCCTCGGTCCGCTCCTGCCGCGGCGCCTCGACGATCCCGGGCGGCTCCAGTTGCGCCTTCTCCGCCAGGTACTTCGGGATCCGCCCCTGGTCCCGCATCAGGGCCAGCACGAGGTCGCGCCGCGCGAGCGCCTCGTCCGGATGCCGGCGGGGGTCGTAGTGGCTGGGCGCCTTGGGGAGCGCCGCCAGGAGCGCCGCCTGCGCGAGCGTCAGATCCTTGGCGGAGTGGCCGAAATACTGGCGCGCCGCCGCCTCGATCCCCCGCGCCCGGTTGCCGAAATAGATGTTGTTCAGGTAGAGCTCGAGGATCTCCTCTTTCGAGTACCGGTGCTCGATCTCCCGGGCCACCCGGATCTCCAGCAGCTTCCGGCGGGTGGTCTGCTCCTCGCCGGAGATGCGCTCCGGGAAGACGTTCCGCGCGAGCTGCATCGAGATCGTGCTGAACCCCTGGGCGAACCCGCCGGCCCGCAGGTTGGCGAGCACGGCGCCGCCGACCCGTCGCCAGTCCACCCCGCGGTGCTCGTAGAAGCGCTGGTCCTCCACGGCGAGAAAGGCCTGGGGCACCAGCGAGGGGAGGGAGGAGAGCGGCACGATCGCGCGCTCGGCCGGAGCGAGGTCGGCGAACACCTCGCCGTTGCGGTCGAGCAGCACCGGCGCGCCCCCCGGCTGGAAGACCGCGAGCTTCGCCACGTTCGGGCAGGCGGTGAAGAAGCAGCGCGACCAGGAGAAGCCGAAGAAGAGGACCGTGGCGTACAGCACCGCGAGCACCGCAGCCAGCAGCCGAGGCGGGCTGTCCCAGATCGATCTCCAGTCGAATCGCCGGAGCTTGGACGTCACCTCCATGGCGGAGCAGGAGGAGAGCAAGGGGCTTGCCAAGGGGCTACGGCGAGGGCTGCTGAGCTCCGGGCATCCGCAGGGCCTTCCGGATTCCGGTGAAGGCCATGAACAGGAGGCCGATCCCCGCGAAGGGGATGTAGAACATGTAGTGCGAGAGGTCCGGCGGCTTCTGGAAGAAAGGATACGCAATCAGGACGCCGGACACCGGCAGGAGAGCGCCTCCGAAAAAGGCCTCGAACGCACCCATCAGAATGTCGAGGTCGACAGCCCTGCCTTTGTAGATCCGCCAGCCGCTGACCACGGCGGCGGCCAGAAGAGCGAAAGCGATCTCTGTTTTCTGGGACGACCAGTCAATGGGCATGCCGCGTCCGGAAGGCCACGACACCGGCACCGAGAGACGCGCCGAGGAGCGCTCCCAGGACCGGTACCGATCCGAGCAGCAGGCCTCCGATCAACGCTCCGCCCAGCGAGGCACCGAGAAACCGGGCGATCATCTCGTTGGAGGGCATGGCGAATCTCCTTTTTCGTCTTCCGGGTGTGGTCTCAGGAGCGGGAGCGATCCTCAGATGCGATCGTACCGGAACGGGGCTGACTTCGACGTCAACGGGCTTGGGCAGGATCATTCGCATCCCTCTCGCTCCATTTACGCTATCCCATCCAAATTTACCTGTCAAGACGATCCAGGTTCCGCCGGAGCGGGCCGGAATCGCGGGCTGAGACTCCGGCCGCGCCGGGACGCCGTACGATTTCCCCTTCACCCTACAATACCTCCATGAGCGACACAGCCGGCCGCAACCGCGCCCTCCTCCTCGCCCTCTTCATTCTCCTCGCCCTCGCGCCCGCCGCCGGCGCCAAGCCGCCGGCCCGGCCGGCTGCGAGGCCGGCGCCCGCGGTCGTCCAGTGGCAGCACGATTGGGCCCGAGGAGCAGTCTTCTATGAGGTCTTCGTCCGCAGCTTCGAGGACTCCGACGGCGACGGCGTGGGGGACTTCCGGGGGCTCACGGCCAGGCTCGACTATCTCAAGGGCTTGGGCGTCGACGCCCTCTGGCTGATGCCGGTCTTCGCGTCGCCCAGCTATCACGGCTACGACACCACCGACTACGAGAAGATCCAGCCGGCCTACGGCACCGGCGACGACTTCGACCGCTTCCTCGCCGAGGCCCACCGCCGGGGGATCAAGGTCATCCTCGACTTCGTGATGAACCACACCAGCTCGCAGCACCCGTGGTTCGTCGACTCGACCTCCCTCGGCTCCCAGCACCGCGACTGGTACGTCTGGCGCTTCGACAACCCGGGCTGGCAGCAGCCCTGGGGGAACGGCCCCACCTGGCACTCCAACCCCAAGGGGGGCACCCCCGCGAGCTGGTACTACGGCATCTTCTGGAGCGGCATGCCGGACCTCAACTTCAGTATCCCGGCGGTACGGCGGGAGATGGAGCGTCTGGCCACCTCGTGGCTCGGCCGCGGCGTGGACGGCTTCCGTCTCGATGCCACCCGCCACCTCTTCGCCAACGGCCCGGGAGACCTCCAGAACGACCAGCCCGAGACCCACGACTACCTCCGGGAATTCGCCGCGGCGGTCCGCCAGGCCAGGCCCCAGGCCACGCTGGTGGGGGAGAACTGGACCGAGACCCCCAAGATCGCCGCCTACTATGGCTCGACCGCCCTGGTGAAGGAGGGGGACGAGCTGCCGATGACCTTCAACTTCCCGCTCGCCGAGGCGATCGTGAAGGGGGTCCGCGACGGCGACGCGTCCGGCATCGCCGCCAAGTACCAGGAGATGGCGGAGGTCTATCCGGAGGGGATCATCGACACCCCTTTCCTCACCAACCACGACCAGCAGCGGGTCGCCAGCCAGCTCGGCAACGACCCCGCGAAGCTGCGCGCCGCCGCCGCCGTCCTGCTCACCCTGCCCGGCGCCACGTTCCTCTATTACGGCGAGGAGGTCGGGCTCCAGAACGGTCCCGGCGGCGCGGACGAATTCAAGCGCACCCCCATGCCCTGGGACGCCTCGCCCGGCGGCGGCTTCACCACGGGCCAGCCCTGGCACGACTTCGCGCCGGGACGCGAGACGGCGAACGTGGCCGCCGAGACCGCCGATCCCGATTCGCTCCTCTCGTACTACCGCAACCTCATCAAGGTCCGGCACGCCTCCGCGGCCCTGAGGAAGGGGGACTTCAACCTCCTGACTCCCGGCGACCGCAGCTCCGCCGTCCTCGCCTTCCTCCGGCAGTCGGGCAAGGAGCGCGTGCTGGTGGTCCATAACCTGGGCTCCGGCGAGGCCCAGGCGGGGCCCTTCACGATTCCAGGCAAGAGGATGGACCTCCTCTTCGGCCCCAATGTGAAGCCGGTAAAGGGGGCGGACGGCTGGACGGTGACTCTTCCCGCCGGAGCGAGCGGCGTCTGGCGTGTACGATAGAGCACGTCGTCAACCCTGTCCTGAAAGGAGCCCCCAGATGAAGAAGAAGGTGTCCAAGCTCTGTCTCAACCGCGAGACCCTCTCCCACCTCTCAAATCCTCAAATGGAGAGGGTCGCCGGCGCCGTGCCCTACACCTACGACAAGTCCTGCCTGCTCTCCTGCTTCGCGGGCTGCAGCGCCGTCGGCTGCACCGACGGTTGCCCGTCGCGGATCGTCAACACCTGCATCTGCTGAAACGGCTTCCGCCAGGGCTGAAACGCCCTGTGCCGCGGTCGAAACGAGGCGCGCCAGCCTTAAAAAGTTGGCGCGCCATCCTCGAAACGAGACGCGCCAGGGTTGAAACACGGCGCGTCAAGGTTGAAACACGGCGTGTCAGGGTTGAAACGGGCCGTGCCGGCTTTACAACTCGACGTGCCAGGCTTGGCGGACGATGTTTCAAGGCTGGCCGAAGGCGTTTTGGAGTCGAAACAGCGGTATTCCGGCGTATCCGCCAAAGGAACAGGACCCACTCCCTTGTGGGCCCCTTTGGGTCCCAGGGGAGACTCGGCAGGCTGCCGGCAGGCACCCTTTTCTTAGGAGGCGAGTCGGCTTCCCGCCGGTCCCGCCAACAAAGGAGATGAACGTATGAAGAAGACCGTTCTCGTCCTTCTCACCCTCCTCGCCCTCGTCCCAGTCGCGCAGGCCATGGCCCAGACGCCACCGGCGGCCCCGGCGCCGTCGACCGACCCGGCGACGGCGCGGTTCCTGGCCACCCTGGCGGGCCCCCAGGCCCAGGCTCCGGCCGACCTGACACCCGCCCCCCTGTTCAAGGCCGGTTGCGGCACCGGCCCCTCGTGCCCGACGAGCAAGCTCTGCTGCAACGTCTGTGGTGCTGATCCCGGTGACCCCAGCAACTGCCTGAGATGCGTCACGCCGGTCCGGGGCCGCTGCCCGCTGGTCGCCTAGATCCTCCCCACCGGTCTGTCAACAAGGAGATGAACCCATGAAAACGCCCATGCTCGTCCTCCTCGCCCTTCTCGCGCTGGTCCCGTTCGCGCAGTCGATGGCTCAGACGCCTCCGGCGCCGGCGCCTGACGCCGCGACCGCGCGGTTCCTGGCCACCCTGGCGGCCCCACAGGTCCCGGCTCCCGGCGACCTGACTCCGGCCCCCCTGTTCATGACCGGCTGCGGCAACGGCCCCGCGTGCCCGACGGGCCAGATCTGCTGCTTCCTCTGCGGCACTCTACCCGACGACGGCGACACCAGCGGTTGCTTTGGCTGCATCACGCCGTGGGGCCCGAAGGGCTGCCCACCGGTCCAGTAGCAGCAAACCTCCCGGAGAGCGGGACCGAAGGCTGCCCTCGGTCCCGCGGAGTGGTCATGCCCTCAGGCGGTCCGCGAAGTGCTTGCGCAGCTTGGCCACCTTGGGCATCGAGGTGAACATCACGTACGGCTGCATGGGGTGGCGCTCCGCGTAGTCCTGGTGGTAGGCCTCGGCCTGGTAGAAGGCCTCCATCGGGGCTACCTCGGTGACGATCGGCTTCTCGTAGGCGCCGGCCGCGTTGAGCTGCTGGATGTAGGCCTCCGCCACCCGCTTCTGCTCCTCGCCGGTATAGAAGATCACCGAGCGGTACTGCCGCCCCTGGTCCGCGCCCTGGCGGTTGAGCTGGGTGGGATCGTGGGCCACCGAGAAGAACAGCTTGAGCAACTGGCCGTAGCTCACCCGGTTGGAGTCGAACCGCACCTCGATCGCCTCCGCGTGGTTGGTCCGCCCGGAGCAGACCGTCTCGTAGTCGGCCGTCTGCGGGGTGCCACCCGAATAGCCCGAGGTCACCTCCAGGACGCCGTCGATCTCCTTGAAGACCGCCTCGACGCACCAGAAGCAGCCGCCGGCCAGCACCGCCGTCTGAGGCTCCGTGGTGGGAGCCGCGTCGATCGCCGGATCGGGAAACTCATGCGGCGCCAGGTGCCGCCCCTTGGGAATCTCACAAGTCTGGTCCATGAATCCTCCTCTGGGAGGCTGGGTTGCCGTCCACGTCCTCTGAAAACCGGGCAGGATCGCCCACTGTTCCCGCAGGCCGCGGTCGCGCGCGATGTCCCGCCGGCCAAGCCTGTCCCGCACTTGATAAGGGAACGGGCCGGCCGAAATGGCCCAGTCTCCGTGCGGAGACGGCCAAGCTGGCGGCTGGCGCGGAACGCGGCGTCCTGGCGCTCGCGGCGGGTCTATGTGGAGAGGCATTTGCATACAATGTCGCCCCGACGACTTGCGGCGGCGTTCGGAGTCGCATACCATAGGCAATGAACCTTTAGGACGAATGTGCGATATCGTCAACGGCTGACCCGAACGACCTGCCCCACGGCAGGGGGGTTCGTGGCTGCATATCGGAAAGAATCGATTCTCGGCCTCGGCGCCGCTCTCGCCTACCCAGCGGTGCTCGCAGAGATGGACCCCGGAAGCTCTCGCCACCCCCCCCTCCCGGGCTGTGCCAGTCCGGTTGGAGCGTGACGGGGAGCCGGTATCGCAGGGTACAAGGAGGGGTATGTCGGACCGTTCATTCAACGGCGGTGGATCGGATGATCGTGCGAGCGAACAGCCTTCCCGGCTCCAAGAGATCGCTGCCGAGCTGCGCTCCGCCGGAACGGATGACGACGCCTCCGAGGGTCGTGGCCGCCGGCGTTTCATGGAGCCGCTCTCCCTCTATCCCGCGAGCCCGACCGTCGGCCTTCAGGTCGCGTCCGGCCCGCCTCCGCCGGCGACGGCGGCGTCCTCTCCAGGAGGCGCGGCGGTGACCAGTATCGAGCCATCCCCCCGGCTGGTGGCCTGCACGGTGCAGTTTGTCCCGAGCATCCCCAGCGATTGTGTGGAGAGCCTCTCGGGGTTGCTGCGGCAGGAGTATCCATTGGTGTCCGCTCCCCGCGTGCCGTCCGGCCCCGAGGTGTTCTACTCGGGTCCCGACCGCTGGTGGGCGGCCTGGCTCACGCCCTCCGCCATCGGGCTGGAGACCCGCCGTTTCCGGGACATCCGGGAGCTCCAGGAGCGCCTCGGCGCCATGGTGCGCCTGCTCGACACCGGCCCCTACCAGAGGGTGGGCCTCTACCAGAGGGTGGGCCTGAAGAGCGTCTTCCGCGTCCAGCCGTCCTGGACGCCCAGGCCTCTCCCGCCGGACCTGCGGCACCTCGGCCAGATGATCCAGTGGGGCTCGCGGGCCGGGCGGACTTACTGCACGCTCGACGTGTTCGCCGAGAACGTCGTGCCGGCCTCGCTGCACGATCATCTCTCGGAGATCTTCCATGTCAGCCGGTATCTGGCTCCCAGCACCGGGGCTCCCGAGGAAGAGGAGCCGGCGCCCGCGATCATCACCACGGCCGTCGCCGCCTACCCGGAGCTGGTCCCCTTCGACGGCCCTCCTCCCGCCGATCCGTCCGAGGTGGAGCGGGTGGCGGGCGCCCGGGCCGAGCTTCTGGCCCGCAAGCACGGCGGCCCGGGGCTCTCGCGAGGCGAGCAGGAACGGCTGGCCGCTCTCACGGCGCGGCTGGAGGAGCTCCTCCCTCCGGTCTCCTCCCAGGATCTCGAGGACCTTGTAGAGATGGCGCAGAAAGCGGAGCACATCCGGCAGCGCGACCGGGAGCGCAGGGTGCGGCTGGGCTTGAGCTAGCCGGTCCGCTCAGGCATACTCTTTCCTCGCAGCGTTTCATCCAAGCATACATCCCGCCGCCCCACGCCGTGGCCGGCGGGAAGCATGTCTTTCGAGGGACGAGATCGATGAGAGCCGCTTTCGACGCCCTGCTGTACCCGCGGGAGCACCACTCCCGAAGCCCCGATCCGGGCCCGTTTTCCAACTATCACCGCTACAAGCGGCCCCTCCAGTGGGAGTTCCGACGGAAGTGCGTTTACTGCCGGGAGGCGGACGGGCTCAAGGGATACGAGGCGTTCGGCGTCGATCACTACCTCGCGAGGTCCAACACCGGGAAGACGGAAGCCGCCGCCTGGGAAAACCTCTTTTATGCCTGCAACGTCTGCAACGGATGGAAGGGCGCGAGCGTGTCCACGCCCGAGCTGTTCCTGCCCAACCCCTGCGACCACGTGATGGCGGAGCACCTCCAGTACCGGGACAACGGCGGCGTCGATACTAATTCGCGCCACGGGGCCTGGCTCGCGGATCTCCTGCGGCTCTCCAGCCAGCCCCGCCGGGATCGCCGGAGATTCATCGTCTCCGCTCTGGGGCTGCACCTGATCGCGTACAACGAGCTGGCCGAAACGCTCCGGCTGATCGACAAGGCGCGGCGCGCCACGGGAGGCTCCGATCCGGACCTCCTCCGGGAATATCAACAGACTCTGGAGGAGCTGGAGACGGTGGCTGAGGCCATCGAGCGCCTGACCGGCGAGCCGGTCCCTCCGGTCTATCCATGAGAAACCGGATCTTCGACGGCGTTCTCATCAACCTCCTCCAGAAGGGGCCGACGGCGGGCTCGATCCAGGAGACCGCCCGGCAACTCATGGAGCCGGGCAGCATCTCGGCGCGCTACAAGCAGGCGGTCCGCGATTTCTCGATCGAGGACTTCTCGGCCGAGGATACCCAGATGCCCCGCGGGGACGAGCACCACCAGCTCTTCTACTGGCACTACCGGCCGCGGATCTACAAGGTCTTCGGCTTCTTCGACCTCGCGATCCTCCAGCTCTGCGACAGCGTCGAGATCATCTCGGAGCTCTCGACGCAGCGCAACATCAGCGCCACGCAGAACATCTTCGGCCTGCGCACCCGCACGGGGGCCCGGGATGGGGAGCTCCACGGGACGCTCGAGATCTGCTCGCCGCTCCTCCCCTATCTGTTCATCTGCAACGTCAAGGTCCACCCCCTCATCCAGATGCTCCTCGGCAAGGACCTCCAGGGGCTCCTCAACCTGCGCTTCGCCCGCTACCTGGACGAGATCGAGGTGCTGAGGCGCGCCGCGGAGCCGGCGCCGGGCTCCGGGGACGAGCTGATCACCCTGGCGGTGATCGATACCTTCGGCTGGAACGAGCTGACCCTGCTGATCCACGGCGCGAGCGTCGACCGGATGCTCGGGTTCGTCTGCAACCAGGTCCGGGGCCTGTGCCTGAAGGATCTGCGGACGCGCGCTCCCGGGCTGCTCCCGGGGCTCGACGAGATCCTGCGCGCCAAGATCGCGAGGCTGGCGGAGCCTCTCGGGCCCTACGGTCTCGAGCCGGAGGCCTTGCAGCGGCTCCTTCCAGTCCTGCCGGTCTTCACGCATACCGAGACCATCCCCTGCCTCGACTACGGTTTCGGCCAGCGTCTCTGCGGCGCGCTCCCGCTGGCCCGCATGCCCGCCGCGGAGCGCGACGGCTTCTTCGCCTCCCTGCGCGAGGACTTCCAGGCGCGCGCCGAGAAGAATTCCTTTCTGGGCCGCTATCTGCGGCGGGCCGACCTCCCGGGGCTCACGGCGGCTCTCGACCGGATCGTGGCCAGCATGCGAGAAGACCGGGCGGCCTGCCTCACCGGGTTTTCCCTCGTCCCCGGCAAGGACGAGGAGCTCCACCGCCTGCTCTCCCGGGAGCTGGGCCTCGCTCCGGAGGACGGAGCGAGCACGGAGGTGGTCCTCGGCCAGTACGACGCCTTCCTCCGGCAGCCCGAGGAGCCGGGCTCTGGCGAGACCCTGCTCGGACGCCTGCAAAGGATTCTGCAGATGCGCTCCCCGGGGGACCCGGACGCGCTCTTCTCGCGCTTCCAGGGTCTCGTGGCGTCCTCGAAGACCTCGATCAGCTGTCCGGTCCACCTCGAGCCCCGGCCGCTGGTCCCGGACCCCTTCGAGCCGCTACGCCAGCGCCTGCCGCGGATCTTCGAGTTCAAGGAGCCCACGTCCCCTCCGGCCGAGAGCCCCGCCGAGAGAGCCCTCATCGACTGCTGCCGGCGGCTCCAGATGCCGAAGCCCTTGCAGATCTCCCTGGAGCACACCATCGAGCCGTTCTATTCGTTCCTCCAGAACCCGGGCCTCTTCTCGCAGTACATCGACCTGTTCCTGCCGCTCCTCCTCATCACCCGCCAGATCGAGCGGGCGGACGCCGGACAGCCGGACGACCACCGGCCGGTGGCGGAGCACGTCTCCCGGGAGCTGCGCCAGCTCAACCACGCCTTCCAGGCGCGGTTTCAAGCCTCCCATCTGCACTCGGAAAGCACCGAGCCCTCCCTGGAGGTCAAGGCGCACACGGTCACGCCGCTGGACACGATCCAATGCATCATCGACTGCTTCACCTGGAGCTTTGTGGGGCTCGATACGATCGCCGGGTTTCCGCTGATCTCGGTGTCGAGCCGGCCCCAGATCCACATCAGCCGCATCTTCTCGGTGGAGCTGAACTCGTTCCACCTGCTCTATCCGGAGTCGCTGCTGGTCCTGTTTCACGAGCTGGGGCATCTCTACCTGCGCTACCGAGGCCTGCCGAGGAGCGAGCGCCGGAAGGGCCGGGCGGGCTGCGCGACCCGTATGCTCAAGGTCGACGACGAGGCCACGACGCAGCGCTGGCGGGCCTTTACCGCCCGGATCTCCGCGGCGGAGGCCGGACAGCCGGTGGACGCCCGGCACGTGGTCAACCAAGCCGAGGAGATCCTCGCGGACCTGCTCCTGCTCACCGGCGTCTGCCGCCGGGACTGGACGGTCTTCCTCTGGTACGTGCTGACCCAGATCGAGTGCCTGGCGGAGTACTTCCCCGAGGATGCTCCCGCCGGAGATCCCTACCAGATCGCCCTCTATCGCGAGATCGTGATGCGCCTGTTCTTCGTCGACCTCTTCCGGCGGGTGGGAGGCTCCAGCCGGCCGGAGGTCTGGGCCGGGGAGGTCCGCTTCGAGCGCGTCCACGAGCTGGCGGAGGAACTGCGCGGGCAGTCGAAGAAGATCCGCGACTTCTGCGCCCGGCACGACGCCAGGGCGCTCGACTTCGCGGCCTGGAAGCTGGTGGAGGCCTTCGTCCAGCCCGCGGAGTCGCTGGCGCCGGGGGAGGGCGGGGTAGTGGCGTTCCAGGTCAACGAGAGCTTCTGGCTGCAAGAGGTCGCCGGCGTCCGGTCACACCCCGGGCTGCCGGCCCTCTTCATGTCCCTGCTGTTCGTGAGCTACCGGTGGATGCTTGAGGACATCGCCGCCAACGCGCTCCTCGCCTGCACCGCCGCCGATGCCGATACCGTCGCCGCGGCCTCGGGGGTGGACCTCGACCGTCTGGGGGCGGGGGAGAGCCCGGTGACCGAGCTCGAGACCCTCCTTCACGAGCTGGCGGTGAGGGATTGGAGCGACCCCGAGGAGCACCTGGCGAGGCTGCGCGATTCCCCCTCGAGCGGCTGGGACGAAGCCCCCCTCCCCGCGGGCCGGGCCCTCTGGCCGGCCGCGTACCGGCGAATCACCAAGGCCCTGTACGCGCTGGTCCGTTTTTTCCACGCCGAAAACACGGCTGGCGCCGAGGACCTCCGCTATCTCTACCGCGACGCGCGGACCGGGTATCCCGAGCGCTTTCACGGCGGCCGGAGCGACGTGGCGGAATCCCCTTGCTGCCCGGGCAAGGACGCGCCGTTGCCGATCGTCGTCGACCGCCGCGGCGTGTTCTTCTGCCGCTCCACGGCGGCCCGGCAACGAGCCTTCCAGTACCGAAACGCGGTCATCCGGGAGCTCGCGGACCTCCACTCCAAGTTGCGTCCCGCGAAGATGGCCGAGATCCACAGGATCACAGAGAGCTATCTGCGCGAGCTGCGAGCGGAAAGAGGCCGGTGACGAACCCATGCTAGCCTCCCCCGGAGCATGAAGCGGAGCTCCCTCCTCATCCTGGCGGCCGTCGCGGCGCTGATCGCGGCCTATCAGGCGTTCGAGCACGGCTGGGTGCGTTTCAACTACCCCTCGGCCGAGCGCTATCCCATCGGCGGCGTGGACGTCTCCCACCATCGCGGCACCATCGACTGGGCCGCGGTCCGCGCCGAGGGGATGGCCTTCGTCTACGTCAAGGCGACCGAGGGGGGGGACTTCGTCGATCCGCAGTTCCGGGCGAACTGGGAGAAGGCGCGGGCGGCGGGCCTGGCCGTCGGCGCCTATCACTTCTTTACCTTCTGCCGGGACGGCGCGTCGCAGGCGCGCAACTTCCTGGCGATCGTGCCCCCGGTGGCGGACTCGCTGCCGCCCGCCGTCGACCTCGAATTCGGCGGCAACTGCGACCGCTCCCCCGACTGGCGCCGGCTCTCCCGGGAGATCGCCACCTACCTCGCGCTGGTGCGGGCGGCGCACGGGCGGGAGCCCATGCTCTACATGACGCACGAGCTCTATGACGCCTACCGCCGGAATATCCCTGGAAATGCTCCGGACCCCTTCCGCGCCTCACCCCTCTGGATCCGGGACGTCTTCCGCTCCCCCCGCTGGCTGGGAAGCCGGCCGTGGACGGTCTGGCAGTACGCGAGCAACGGCCGGCTGAAGGGGGTCCGGGGGCCGGTCGACCTCAACGTCTTCCAGGGGGACGCCGCGGCCTGGGCGGCGCTTCGGACCCCTCCTCCTCAGATTCCCTGATCCGGCTCACCGCTCGTAGGCCGCGATCTCCAGGCATGCGGCGCGGAAGCCGCCGGCCGGCGCCTCCTCGCCGGCCGCGTTGCGCTCGCGCTCGATCAGCAGGCGGAGCCCGAGGGTCGGGAGGGGCGGGAAGCTGTGCCTCACGCGCAACGCCTGATTACCCACCACCCGGGTGCCGGGGATGTCGCGCCACTCCCGGCCGTCCCAGGACTGGAAGACGTAGTCGAGGGCCAGGAACTTGCGGGCTTCCGGCTCCCGGCTGTTGAAGGTCGGCCAGGCCACGACGCGGCCGACCGTCCGGGGCCGGGTCCAGAGGACCCCGAACCAGGCGCGCACGGGCCGCGGCCGCGGCGGGAGGGTGCGCGCGGCGTCGGCGGGGTCGTTGGTGCCCAGCGAGCCGTCGTTGAGCCGCTCCTCGAACCGGGTCTTCGCCCCCTCCGCTCCCGCGAACGGCTTCCCCGCGAGGGAGAGGTTCTCTTCCGGATCTTCGATATAGACCGGCCGGGGGAGGTCGGCGCAGCAGCGTTGGAGATCGGCTTCGGTGACGTCGAAGACCCACCAGGTCCAGCGGATCTTCGCCACCGGCTTGAAATTCTCGCGCAGCCAGGCGTAGCGCTCCGCGATGCCGGGATCGAGGCCGATGACCCGGTTGAGGTCGACGGCGACGCGGCCGGTGGTGGGGCCGAGGGGGTTGAGCCGCACGGGGACGGGGCTGTGGGGCACGTAGACGTTGCGGATGTAGTCGTCGTCCTGCCCCCAGTCGAGGTTCGAGTCGAGCAGCCAGCGCCAGCCGTTGGCGGGGCCGCCGGCGATCTCGTTGAAGTAGGAGAGGTACTGCGGGTGGTAGTAGAAGGAGGCCGCGGCCAGCCAGAGGATCAGGGCCCCCACCGCCGCCGGCTGCCAGCGCGCCCACTGCCCGGACGGGCGGAAGGCCGCGACCCGGCCGGCGAAGACGAAGAGGAAGGGGAAGGCCGGCAGGAGGTAGCGGATGCCGATGCCCAGCCGGAAGAACAGGCTGAAGTAGAGGAGCAGGAAGGTCACCGGCACGAGCAGGAAGGCCTCGGCGCCCGGCGCTCGAAGCCGGCCGGACGCCCACAGCCCGAGAGCCAGCAGGAGGAGGAGCTGGGTGGCGACCGGTACCTTGACCAGGAACGCCCAGAGGAAGTACGAGCGGAATCCCGTTTCGCTGTAGCGCCCCCGCAAATAGGTCCAGTAGCGGGCGCGCGAGTCGCGCGAGACCATGTCGAGCCCCTGTACGTAGGCGTAGGGGAGCGGCAGTGGCACGTCCCGCAGGACGGGTGTCGCGGCGAGCTTTTTGAACCCGTCGCTCACGAAGGTGTAGCCCTTGAGAGGGGTCCCGGTCCCCTCGCCCAGGAAGCCGGCGTTCAGCGCCACCAGGGCGCCGAGCCCCAGGAGGAGCAGCAGGCCGGCGAAGCGGATCAGGTCCCTCCGGGCGGTCACGCGGAAGGCCAGGATCAGGGCGAAGACGGGGAGCAGGAAGGCCGCCGTGGTCTTGGTGAGCTGGGCGAGGCCGAACGCCGCCACCGCCAGCAGCAGCCTGCCACGGCCAGGCCGGTCCAGGTAGCGCCAGAAGGCGTAGGTGGCCGCGAACATCGCGAGAGAGGTCGAGGTGTCGGTGGTGACCAGGTGGGTATGGGCGAGGACGTTGGGGCAGAAGGTGTAGAGCAGGAGCGCCAGCGCGCCGCCGCGGAGCCCGAAGAGGGCCCGCGCCCAGCTCCACACCAGCCAGCCGAGCAGGACGCCGAGGAGCAGGGAGGGGAGGCGGGCGATGAAAAGCCTCTGGGGCCAGCTCAAGGTGCCGCTCCGGTTGGCCAGGGTCTCGGGGAGGGCGTTCAGCACCGAGACCGGCATCTTGGAGTTCAGGGTGCCGTCGTCGCGCAGGAAGGTGCCCGCCGCCAGCGCCCGCTCGCCGTAGCCGAGGTGGAGCGGCTCGTCGGCGGTGGTGCCGTCCGCCCGCATCGCCGCCAAGCCGCGCAGGGCGAACAGGATCAGCAGTGCCCAGGGCAGGAGGCGCCCCGCCCAGATCCGTCGTTCGTCAGGAGTCATGCTTCGAGATCCGAGACCGGAGGGCGGATTGTACGCCGAGACCGGCGCCCAGGAGCAGCGCGGCGGCGCAGAGCGCGAGGCCGGCCCGGAAGCCCGGCGGCTCGAAGAATACCTCGGCGGCGCCGGTCCCCGGTCCGGCGAGGACTCCCAGGAACGCGGCGTTCACCGGCACGGTCCGCAGGCGGCGCCCTCGGGCCTCGGCCCTCCATCCCTCCGAGTAGGGGATGGAGCTGGCGACCAGCTTCCAGCCGTCCCCCGGGAATTCCAGCCGCAGTCTTCCCCGCCCGCCGGTCCAACGGACGGCCCCCGGGTCCCAGGGGCGCTCGGGCGGCCGCCAGCCGGGCATCTCCTCGGATGAGAGCACGACCCGGCGGGGGTCTTCCAGACCGGCGACGGCCTCCCACGGATCTCCGGGAGGGACCAGGACGGCGCCGGTGGGCAGGAACCAGCGGGGCAGGGGATCGGGATCCTCGAACAGCCGCATGGGAGCGAATTCGTTGTGGTCGAGCCGGGTCCAGCCCCGGGGCTTCGGCGCGTGGCGGCTGGAGATCAGGACGCTGACGCCGAGGAAGCGGAGCAGCGGGCTGTCCACGTTCGTCAGCGCCCCCTTGTAGCGCCGCCCCTCGGGGCGGAAGCCGAGGGCGGCGTCGAGAACCCGCAGGTAGCGGATGTCCGCCACGGGATTGTCGACGCGCACCTCCGCCAAGCCGTAGACGGGGAGGATCGAGGGGTAGACGAGGAAGCCGGCGGCGGTCACCCGCGAATCCGGATGGACCCGGGCGTGCTCCCGGACCGTCTGGACGAACGGGGTCACCGGGTACAGCATCTCGCGGTGCCCGTCGGGGAGGTAGTCCCAGGCCCAGGGGATCAGGTCGAGCAGGACCGCGGCCAGCAGGACCCAGCGGGCCGGCCGGGCGCGGACGAAGAGCGCGGCCAGGGCCAGGGCGAGGACCGCCGGAAGGCGCGGGGGTTGGGCGAGGAGGAGGATGGCCGCCATGGGGATCAGGGCCGAAACGGCGGCAGTCCTGCGGGCTATCTCCTTCCGGAAGATCGATTCCAGCCCCAAAGCTCCCGCGAGGACGAGGCAGAGCCCGGCGGCGGGGAGCCAGCGGGTGAGCGCGATCGCGTTCACGTAGGGGAGGCCCGCGGCGATCCGGGCCAGCGGCGCGAAGTCGGCGGCCGCCAGGTAGATGAGAACGGCCAGCGCCACCAGCGGCCCCGCGATCCGCCGCTTCCGCCGCGTGAGGAAGGCGGCCGGCAGGCCGAGGATCGCCAGGACCCCCAGGTAGGAGGAGCCGGCGACGGGCCAGGCGATCGGAGATCGATCGTGGAAGGCCCGGCCGAAGACCTCCGGATTGAGGGGGGCCAGGAAGAGCTTCTCCTCGAAGCCCGTCGGAGCCGGCGTCTGCGCGGCGCGCTCGGCCGCCCGCGCCGCCCGCAGCGAGCGCAGCATCTGCAGCGTCTGCGGGAGGAAGGCCGGGGCCGCCAGGGCCGCGCCGAGGAGACAGCAGGCCGCGAAGGCGCCGATCCGCGCCAGCCGCCGTCTCCAGGAAGTCCGGCTGACTGCGAGGGCGAAGGTCAGGCTCACCAGCCCCGCCGCGAGCACCGCCTCCGGATGCCCCGAGAGCAGGATGGCGGCGGCGATGAGGGAGGCGGTCACGAAAACGCGCCGCCGGGGGTGGCGGACGATCGCCACCGCCGCCGCGGCGAGCCAGGGGGTCCAGGCCACCACGGTCCCCAGCGAAAAGAGAGACCAGCTCACGATCCCGCCGCCGAGGCCGAAGCTGGCGCCGGCGATCCCGCGGGCGACTCCGCGCAGCCCCAGGAGACGGCCGAGGACCAGCGCGCCGAGCCAGGCGGTGAGAGCCTTTAAAGCAAAGTGAAGCAGGAAGAAATGCTCCAGGGGGCCGAGGCGGGCCAGCAGCGCGGTAGGGGCGAGCACGGCGGCCTGGGGGTTGGTCCAGGGGGAGCTGCCGCCGTCGAGGAGGTCGGACCAGAACGGCGGCCGCCCCTCCCGGAGCGCCACCCGCACCTCGGCCTCCCAGGGGTAGAGCTGGAAGACGACATCGTTGTAGGCCCCGTGCCGGTCGGGATCGGCCGGCAGATCGAGGTCGGGGATGTTGTTGGCGACGGCCTCGTCGAGCGGCAGGAAGAGACGGGGCCCCTTGAGCCAGGGGAGGCAGAGGGCGCAGACCGCGAGGCAGGCGAGGAGCCGCTCCCCCTTGCCCGCCCGGGAGCCGAGCCCCCGGGCGAGGATCTGGAGCGCTCCCTGCCAGAGCAGGAGGAGCGCCCCGAGGAGAGCGGCGAGGAGGAGCAAGGGCGGGCGGGGGCCCCTACTTCTGCTCGGCCGGCACCACGCCGGTGAGCTTCACCGGCCGCTTGGCGCGGGCGTCGAAGTCGGAGAGGACCTCCTCCTGGGTGCGCCCCTTCGGCACGATGACATCGATCAGCGGCGGCTGGATGGCCGCGTTCTCGCGCCCGCCGCCGAAGCGGTCCTGCCAGCGGCCGGGGGAGACCGGGAGGATCATCAGCCCCTGCTCACTGCTCTGGCGGCCGAGTTGGCGGGCCAGCTCGAAGGACTGCGCCAAGTCAGCGCCGGAGGTGGCCACCACGTAGGCCCAGGTGGGCTTGGCCGGGCCGCCGAGGAAGATGCCGGGCACGAAGAAGCTGATCTTCTGCCCGCGCACGTGGATCTGGGTGGGGAAGTAGATCCGCTCGTCCACGTCGACCGGGACCTGCTTGCGCAGCGCCTCGGCCTCGGCGTCGGTCAGGGTGCTCCCCTCCCTGCCGGTGTCCTGGCTGAGCGTCTTCAAGAGCAGGCGCTTGAGCTCGGCCTTGGCCTCGGCGGGCCGCGGGGTGAGGATCACCGCCTTCTCCCAGGCGGTCGCGGGATCGATCTCGGCGTGCCGGCCGGGGAGCATGGTGAGGCCGCCCGAGCCGGGTGTGCGGTCGGTGTCGATGTAGATGTCGAGGTTCAGGTTGTAGAAGCCGAAGCGGGCGACCTTGTCGAGCTGCGTGCCGAGGTCGTCGATGGCCTCGCGGCCGGGCGCCCGCACGGGCCGGGCGAAGGTGACCTCGAACATCGTGCCGCTGCCGTCCTCGCGGGCGGTCAGGGAGAGGATGTCGAGGTCCCCCGGCTTCAGGTCGTCGTTGCCCGGGTAGACGATCTTGCCGTCGCCGTGGTCGTCCCCGCGCGGGTCGGTGAGGGTGAAGATCTCCTTGCCGGCGCCGAAGGCGGGCGGCGCGATCAGGGACGCGAGCAGGGCGGCGGTGAGCAGGTGAGCACGGCTGAGTCGCATGATGTCTCCAGGATGAGCAGGGCGGCCACGCAGGGCCGCCCCTACAAATCTATCTCAACCGGTTAGAACCGGACCTTCATGAACACCTTCAGGCGGTTCTGTTTGAAATCCCGCTCTTTCAGGCTGTTCCAGCCGCCGAAGCGGCCCTTGAAGCCGGGGGAGCCGACGGGCACGCCGAAGTCGTGGGCAATCCCCGCGTCCGCGAATTGCGTCACGAAGCCGCCGCCGAAGTCGGGGGTGAAAGTGCCCCAGTTGTACTCGTAGTTGGCGCCGAATTCCGCCGCCCCGAAGGTGTAGTGGGCGTAGAGGATCAGCTTGTTCTTGTCGTTCTGCCCCGAGGCCATGCTGTGGAGCTGGTAGGCCTGGAAGGCGGTGTTGCCGTCCTGCAGGTCGACGTCGTAGCGCTCGTAGGTCACCGAGCCGTAGAGGTTGCCGGTGACCTGGTAGCCGGCGCCGAGCTGGAACAGCTTGTAGTTGAGGTCGCGGTCGTCGTCCGAGAGGCTGTCGAACGGCTTCCACTGGTAGCCGGTGACGCCGTTGACCGTGATCACCGGTGGGTTGCCGTAGAGGTCGGCCGACGAGTGGCCGGGCGAGTAGTTGTTGGTGTTGTTGTGGCACGCCACGCCGCCGCCCGGGCAGTCGCCGGCCTTGTAGGGGAGGAAGCGGGCGTCGTTCATGCGCTTGTCGGTCTCGCCGATGTACTTGATCTTGCCGAAGACGTCGACCCCCTTGCCCACGTTGAGCAGGTACTTGCCGCGCAGGATGGCGATGTCGGTCTTCTTGTCCTGGAACGGCGCGTAGGCGTTGCGGAAGGAGGCCACGCCGGCGTCGGACTCGAAGTTCGGATAGATCGAATCGGTGATGCCGCGGCTGGGGTCGCCCCAGGCCTGCCAGTTGGTGTTGTAGCCGATCCGGGAGTACTCGCCCGAGAGGTCGAGGTCGCCGATCGTCCAGTTCGGCGCGACGGTGAGCCCCTTCCAGCCGATCACGGTCTCGGCCATCGGCTCCTCGAAGTCGGTGAACTCGTTGTCGACGTTGATCGTCGCCACCTGCTGCGCCGGGCCTTCCCAGCCGCCATAGCCGATGCGGGTGGGGTTGCCGGGGAAGACGCCGAAGGCCGAGTTGTCCGGGCCGGGGAAGACCCAGGCGCCGTCGTGACCCTCGGTGAGCAGCACGTCGACCTCGCGGCGGGCCGCCAGGATCGAGCTGTACTGGGCGCCGATGTTGAAGTACTCGAGGTTGAAGGAGAGCCCGACGCCGAACGGGTCGTTGAGGTCGACGTTGGCCTTGTAGAGCGGATCGCTGACCTTGCCGGCCAGCGCCGGCGAGAAGCCGGAGAGGCCGAAGCTGGTGGGCGTGAGCTTCGGGTTGGCATCCGCCGACGAGTAGTAGTACAGGCCGCGGAAGTCGAATTTCGAGCTCGGGTGGATGCCGAATTTGGCCCCGTAGACGTCGTTCTTGAACCGGGAGGTGAGGTCGCGGCCGTTGTCCAGGGCATTGTTGCCCAGGTCCTTGGAGGAGACCTCGACGTCGCGGACCCGCTCGTACATCCCCGTGATGTCGAACAGCGAGTTGGGGTTGAGCTTGAGCTGCAGCCCATAGGCGCCGTCCTGGCCGGCGTAGTCGCCGGTGTTGAAGTTCGGTCCGGCGAAGAGGCGCGGCAGCGAGACGCGGATCAGGTCGTAGGTCAGCTTGCGGCTGCCCAGCGGCCCCTGGAAGAGCACCGCCTTGGCGTTGTCGCGGTCGATGTAGCGGATCTTGCCGATGGTGAACGGATCGAACATGCCGAGGTCGGACGAGCCGATGGTGACCGCGTCCACCCACTTGAAGCCGGGGGTGAAGCGGGCGGTTAAGCCCCGCATCTTGATGTACTCGTTCGAGCGCGGATCGAACTCGCCGCAGTCGCCGCCGATGCAGTCGCCGCCCGGCGGGTTCTCCAGCGCCGGATTGCGGCCGCCGAAGCCGCCGTAGTTGGTCCACTGGTTCTGGTTGAAGCGCGACTGCAGGCGGGCGGTGACCTCGATGTTCTTCGAGGGGTGGGAGGCGATCAGCAGATCGATCTCCGTGCCCTGGCCGTTGTCGCCGTACCCCTCGCCGGGGACGGTGGTGAAGTTGTAGACGCTGCCGTCGGTGTGCTGATTACCCCACAGCCATTTGGTGTAATCCTCACCGGTGATGATCATCGTCTGGCCGTCCACGGCACGCGCCGGCATCGGTATTGACGCCAGCGCCGCCGCGCAGATCAGCAGCGCGATCGCAAACCCCCTGGAAAATCTCATAGTAGTTTCTCCTCCCTAGCGGAGCTGGGTGGTCTTATTTCTTGACCATCTTGAGGACCGCGCCCGACTTGCGGGAGCCGTCCGGGTTGCACTCGTACTTGAGCATCTCGTGCTGGGCCTCGACCTCGTCCGCGCCGCCCTTGCCGGGAGGGGCCAGGATGTCCATCACGTGCGGATCGCAGTCGGAGTCGGTGCCGCCGCCGAAGCGGTGCTGGCCTTCATATTCATTGACCTTGCGGGTGAGCAGGTCCTTGCCCTCGGGGAACCCCTCGTTGGACTGCACGAGCACCTGGTAGCCCCAGGTGGAGGGGTCGCCGCCGCCGAGCTGGTCGAGGTCGACCGAGCCGGAGATGGCCTGGCCGGAGCCCTTGACGCGGTTGGGGATGATCACAGATCCCGCCAGCGAGCCCATCTTGTTGTCCACCTCGCTCTTCACCCGGCCCGGCGCCTGCGGCGAGAGAATCACCAGCTTGTTCCACTCGTTGCCGTCGGCGAAGGTGACGTTGGTGCCCGGGGGGCCCTCCTTGGAGCCCCCCTCGCCGGTCTTGATGGCGATGAACACCATTTGCACCGAGAAGCCGCCGCCCATGCGCCACGGGTCCTCCAGCGAGGTGTTGAAGGTGACCGAGAAGTCGACCTTCTTGCCGTTGACCTTGACATCGAACGCCGTCATGTCGAACGAGCCGCGCTTGTAGACGCCGTCGGTCGGGTAGGTGTACTTGCCCGGGCCGTTGTCGTCCCCCGTGGGATCCTTGAACGAGACGCCGCTCTGGGCGAGCGCCGCGCCGGCGAGCATCAGGCCGGCCGCGGCCGTCGTGACTCCCAGTTTCCAGAAATTCTTCATTGCGGACCTCCTTGGTTGTTGCTTCAGCCTTTGACTGCGCCGGCCGTGAGACCGGAAACCAGATACTTTTGCAGGAACAGGAAGAGCGCCATCACCGGAATGGCGGCGACGATCGAGCCGGCCGCGAAGTACCCCCACTGCTGCGAGAAGCCGCCGACGAAGAAGCGCAGCCCCACCGGCCCCGTATACATGTCCTCGCGGTTCATGAAGGTCGCGGCCTGGATGAACTCGTTCCAGCCGGTCATGAAGGAAAAGAGCGCGGTCACCGCCACCGCGGGCTTGGCGAGCGGCAGGATGATGCGGAAGAAGATCGTCGCCTGTGACGCGCCGTCGATCAGCGCCGACTCTTCCAGCTCCTTCGGGATGGTGTCGAAATACCCTTTCATCATCCAGACGCAGAACGGGATCCCGGTCACCGTGTAGAGCAGCACCAGGCCGGTGAACGTCGAGCCGAGGTTGAGCCACTTGACGAGGATGATGAAGAGCGGGATCAGCATCAGGGTGCCGGGGAACATCTGCGATACCAGAAAGGCCATCAACCCGGCGCGCCGGCCGGGGAAGCGGAAGCGCGAAAAGGCATAGGCCGCCGTGCAGGCGAGTGTCACGCCGAGGACCGTCGTCATGCCGGCCACGACCACGCTGTTGAGCAGCCAGCGCGCGAACGGCTGGTCCTTGAACAGCGATACGAAGTTCGCGGCCGAGACGTGGGCCGGCCAGGGGATGACGGCGCGCAGGCGGTCCAGGAATCCGGCGTCGTTCGGCACATTGGTGATTGCCAGGCTCTGCCCGCCGGAGAAGGCGATCGTCAGCACCCACAGGATGGGATAGACGGTGACCACCACCATGAGCAGCACGAAGATGTGGAGCGGCCAGTGGGCCGGCTCGTCGCTGCGGTTCCCCTTCCTCATGCGATCGCCTCCGTCGCGCCGGTCACCTTGTTCTGCCAGGTGCCGTAGGCGAGCAGGATCAGGAAGATGATCATCGAGTACGCCGCGGCGTAGCCGTAGCGGTACTGCTCGAAAGCCAGCTTGTACGACTGCGTGATCAGGATCTCGGTCGATCCTCCGGGCTCGCCGGCGGAGACCAGATAGATCACGTTGAACTGGTTGAAGGTCCAGATCACCGACAGGATGATCGCCGGCACCAGCGCCGGCCGCAGCGACGGCAGGGTGATCGAGCGGAACTGCTGCCAGCGCGAGGCGCCGTCCACCCGCGCCGCTTCATAGAGATCGGCGGGGATCGACTGCAGGGCGCCCAGCGCGATCACCATCATGAATGGGAAGGAGAGCCAGCCGTTGGTGGTGAGCACCGCCAGGAACGAGGTGAACGGCCCGTTGAACCAGGCGACCGGATGCCCGCCGAACATCTGGAAAATCTGATTGATCACGCCGAACTGCTGGTGGAACATGCCTTTGAAGATCAGCGCCGTGATGTAGTTGGGGGTCGCCCACGGCAGGATCAGCAGCACCCGGTAGACCGGCTTCAGGGCGAAGCCGCGCAGGTTGAGAATCAGCGCCAGGATCAACCCCAGCGACACGCCGATCGCCACGTTGCAGACCGTCCAGATCACGTTGAATATCAGCGTGTAATAGAAATTGTGATAGTCCCAGACCAGCCCCTCGGCCGTCCGGTGCACGACGTGGAAGTCGCTGATGATGTCGATGTAGTTCTGCAGCCCGGTCCAGGTCTCGAAGATCGATTTGTCGGTGTTGTAGATGTTGGCGTTGGTGAACGACAGGGCGATGCCATAGAAGAACGGGAAGAAGACCAGCACCAGCATGCCGATCATCGCCGGCATGACGTAGGCGTAGGCCACGCGGTACTCGACCAGGGCGGCGCCCGTGCGGGCGGCCCAGCCCAGCCCCACGAAGACGAGGAGGATGAGCGAGATCAGGGCGAGGAGGGCGACCGAACGGGTCATCCGTCCGGCGTCGGCGCCGGCGATCTCGCCGAGCTTCCCCTCGTCCGGCGCGCCCGAGGCGTCGATCAGACCGCGCGACTGGCGGAAGAGGTCGACGTCCCAGAGCGTGGCCGCGAGCGGCTTGCCGGCGGGCTGATTGGCGGGGATGCCGAGCTCGGAGAGGAGAGCCTCGGTCCGTTGCGACTCCGCGCCGATCTGCGCGGCCACCGCCCGGGCCGACTCCTGGCGGTCGGCCTTGATGACGCCGAGCGCGTAGCGGCTGAAAGCCCAGAGGTCTAGCACCAGCAGCAGGGCCGCGGCGGCGGCGAGCGGCCAGCGGCGCTCGCCGAGGACGAGCGCGAGCAGAGCCAAGCCGGCGACCGGCGCCAGCCAGGCGGCGAGGAAGGGGAGCCAGGAGAAGGTGGCCGGCTCGGGGCTGGCCCGGGTCTCCATCTGCACCATGCCGAGGACCTCGCCGTTGCGTTCGACCGGCGCGGCCAGCGAGATCTCCCCCCCGGAGCCGCGCTCGAGGCCGATCTCGGGCGCGCGGGCCGCCCCCTCGGCCCCCTGGCGGTTCGCCTCGACCGCGGCGCGCAGCCTCTGGCCGAGGTCGTAGAGCGGCTTCTCGTCCCGCGCCAGCCGGCGCGGCGCGGCCTGGGTCCCCTTGTCGGCCGGGGCCGTGGAGGCCGCCAGCAGGATACCGTCGAACCGCACCACCCGGATGGCGGCGATCTCGGGATGAAGGGCGGCGAAGCGCTCGACGGCGCCGCGCAGCGCCTCATCCTGAGAGCCCGCGGGAGCTTGCGCCTGCCCCTGCTGCTCCGCCGCCGCGATCTCGGCGCCGAGCCCCATCCCGCCTTCGGCGGGCGGCGAGGGGATCTCTTCGCCGAGGCCCGTGCCGCCGGACGGCGCCGCCTCCGCGGTGCTCCCGCCGCTCGCCCGGTCGACCACGGCGGCGAGCGCCGAGAGGGTGACCAGAGCGCGGCGCTCGGCCCGGTCGCGGCGCTCGGCCGTCCGGGTGCCGGCGAGGAGCAGGGCCCCGAGCCCCACCCCGAGCAGGGCGGCGACGGCGACGCCGATCAGGAACCGGCGGCGATGCGAGGCGGGGCGAGTGTCCGGAGCCATGGCCTATTTCTTCAGCAGGCTGTTGATCCGCTCGATGACCTCTTTTTGGGCCTGGTCCATCGCGGCCCGCGGCGTCGCCGCCTTCTTGACGATCACGTTCATGGCCGTCGTCACCGGCGACCAGACCATCGACATCTCCGGCAGGTTGGGCATTGGCACCGCCACGTCCACCTGCTGGCGGAAGGCCTTGAGGATCGGATCGTTCGCCACCTGGGGATCGGCGTAGACCCCCTTGTTGGCCGGCGTCTGCCGCCCCTCCAGGGCCAGCACCTTGGCGGCGGGGACGTCGGTCAGGTACTTGACGAGCTCGTAGGCGGCGTCCTTGTTTTTCGACGGCGCGGCCACGTAGACCCCCTCGACGGTGATCCACGGCCGCATCGGCTTGTTGCCGGCCTCGGAGATCGTGGGTAGCGGCGCCAGGCCGTAGTCGACCCCCTTGTCGATCTCGCCGAGGAACCAGGGGCCGGAGAGGACCATCGCCGCCTTCCCCTGGTTGAAGAGCGAGGTGATCAGCGCCGTCGACGGCTCGGCCGGCAGGAAGCCCTGGTTGATCCAGGTCAGCAGGTAGTTGAGCGAGGCGACGTTCTGCGCCGAATTCACCACCGGCTTGCGGCCGGCGAAGACGCCGCCGCCGAAGCCGTTCATCAGCGCCGCGTGGTAGTAGAAGTCGGAATACCAGTAGGCGAGGCCGAACTTGCCTCCTTGAGCATTGGTGAGCTTCTTGGCCATGGCCGCGAGCTCGGCTGTGGTCTTCGGCGGCGTGGGGATCAGCTTCTTGTTGTAGATCAGGGTGATGACCTTGAAGTTGAGGGGCAGGCCGAAGGTGGTCCCCTGGTAGGTCATGGCGTCCATGGTGGCCTTGAGGTACCGCCCCTTGGTTGCGGGGTCGAGGAAGAAGTCGAGCGGCTCGACCGTGTTGCCCGCCGCCACCCAGCCGCCGAGGCGGTCCTGGGCGAAGATGAAGACGTCCGGCCCCTTGCCGCGGGGCACCGCCGCCGTGATCTTGTCGGCGAAGGCGTCGTAGGGGACGGCGAGGGTCGTCACCTTGATCTTGCCCGCGTTGGCCTTGTTGAAATTATCGACCACTTTTTCGAAAGCGGTCTTCTCGCCGCCGCGGTAGCCGTGCCAGACCACGATCTCCTTCTGCGCCAGGGCGGAGAAGGGGAGAAGGAGCAGCAGCGCCAGAGCGCCGAGGGTGCCGCGAAGGAAATTCGATCTCATTGCCGGTTCTCCTATTGCGTGGAAGCTCAGCTGCCGAGCCGCTTCTCGGTGGCGGCGTCGAAGAGGTGGGCGGCGTCGGCTTCGATCACCAGTTGGACCGTGGCGCCGATCTGCGGCGAGCGGTGGGGATCGACTTTGGCCACGATCAATTCATCGCCGACGCGGCCATGCACGATCACCTCGTGCCCCAGCGGCTCGACGAATTCCACCTTGGCGGTGACCGGCACCGTCGCGCCGCTCCCCTCGCGCGAGGCCTCGCGGACGTTCTCCGGCCGGATCCCGAGCACGACCTTCGTCCCGTCGCGCCCCGCCGCCGCGGCGCGGAGCTCCTGCGGCACCGGCATCTTGAAGCCGGAGGCGGCGACGTTCGTGCCGCCATCGGCGAGCACCGCCGGGATGAAGCTCATCGGCGGCGTGCCGATGAAGCTCGCCACGAACAGGTTGGCCGGCCGCTCGTAGACCTCCAGGGGGGTGCCCACCTGCTGGAGCTCACCCCTACTCATCACCGCCATGCGGTCGCCCATGGTCATCGCCTCGACCTGGTCGTGGGTGACGTAGACGGTGGTCGTCCGCAGCCGCCGCTGCAGGGTCGAGATCTCGGCCCGCATCTGCACGCGCAGCTTGGCGTCGAGGTTGGACAGCGGCTCGTCGAAGAGGAAGACGGCGGGCTTGCGCACGATGGCGCGGCCGAGGGCCACCCGCTGGCGCTGGCCGCCGGAGAGCTGCTTCGGCTTGCGGTCCAAGAATTCGGTGATGCCGAGGATCTGGGCCGCCTCGTTGACCAGGCGGTCCATTTCGGCCTTGGGGGTCTTGCGGATCTTGAGGCCGAACTCCAGGTTCTCGCGCACCGTCATGTGCGGATAGAGCGCGTAGCTCTGGAAGACCATCGCGATGTCGCGGTCCTTGGGCGGGACCTCGTTGACCACCCGGTTGCCGATCTCGATCTCGCCGCCGGAGATCTCCTCCAGGCCGGCGATCATCCGCAGCGCCGTCGACTTGCCGCACCCCGACGGCCCCACCAGCACCATGAACTCATGGTCCTGGATGTCGAGGTTGAGGTCCGGAATGACCGTGACCGGTCCGTACGCCTTCTTGACGTGGTTGAACGTCACTTCTGCCATGTTTGCCGCTCTCCCGAAGCTTTGTATCGGCCTTCCGCGTCTTTGTCACCACCCCGCGAGGTGGGACGCGTCTACTGGATCGCGAAGATCCGCGCGCCCTTCGGCGCCACCGTCACCTCGATCCGCCCTCCCGTCCGCGAGACCGGCTCCCCCGTCCAGACGTCCTTGACCGGAGCGGCCCCCCACTCCGCCGGCACGTCGAAGCCCGCCGTCGCCGGCGCGCTCCCCCGGTTGATCGCCACCACCACGGCGTCGTGGCTCGCCTCGTCCCTTTGCAGGAAGATGAGCAGGTCGCCGTCCGTCGCGAGCCCGGTGTGGGCCCCCCGCGCGAAGGCGGGGTGGGCGCGGCGGATGGCGATCATCTTCTTGTAGTCGGCCCGCAGCGCCTCGTCGCGCGGCTTGCCGGTTCCCGGCAGGATCTTTCGGTCCCCCCAGGGCATGTCGCTGCGGTTGTCCGGCCAGTCCCCCCCGGGGCGGCCGACCTCCTCGCCGTAATAGACCATCGGGATGCCGGACGCCGTCATCTCCAGGAGCGCCGCCAGGCGGAACAGCTCCTTGTCCCCCTGGAGCTGGAAGAGCGCTCCCGGCACGTCGTGCGAGGAGAGGTAGGGGGAGAGGAGGTGGCCGGCGCGCACCTTCTCGCGCGTCTTCAGGTAGTGGTCGAAGGCCGCCGTGCGCCCCCGCCCCTGGACCCAGGCGAGCGCGCTCCCCTGGAAGGAGAAGTCGAAGCCGGCGTCCATCTCGTCGTCCGCGAACCAGGGGTCGAGCGACTGCGCGTCCCCTCCCCAGACCTCGCCAATCAGGAAGAAATTCTTGCCGAGCTCCGCGCGGGTGCGCCGCCGGTGCTCCTTCCAGAAGTCGTGCTGCACGTGCTTGACCGTGTCGAGCCGGAAGCCGTCCACCCCCACCCTCTTCGCGAGCCCGAGGTGGGCCTTCATCAGATAGTCGGCCACGGCGGGGTTCTCGGTCTTGAAGTCGGGGAGCCCCGCGACGCAGAGGGTCAGGTCGTCCTGCCCGCACTCCGCGCCGACCCGGAGCCACTCCTTGGTGCGCGGGTTGTCGAGCATCTTGGAGTCGTAGCCGGCGTGGTTGTAGACCACGTCGAGCAGAACCTTCATGCCGCGGGCGTGCGCCTCGTCCACCAGCTTCTTGAGATCGGCCTCGGTGCCGAAGCGGGGGTCGAGGCGGTAGAAGTCGTCGCCCCAGTAGCCGTGGTATCCCCAGTCGGGGAAGCCCGCGCCGGTGACGAAGCCTTCGATGTTCTTCACCACCGGGGTGATCCAGAGCGCCGTCACCCCGAGGTCGGCGATCTCGTCGAGGTGTCGGGTGAGCCCCTTGAGGTCGCCGCCGTGGAAGGCCCCCTTGGCATTGATATCGGCCTTCTGGTCGTTGCCCGGGTCGCCGTCGGCGAAGCGGTCGGTGATCACGAAGTAGAGGACGGCGTCGCGCCAGCTCTCCTGGGGGGTGGCCGAGACGCGGGCGGGTCCGGCGGCTGGAGCGGCTGTGGGCGCCTGGGGAGCGGGAGCACCGCTACACGAGAGGAGGAAGACGGTGGCGGCCGCCGCGAGAGAGCGGCGGAAGGCTCGAACCGGCTCTGCCAAGCTGGACCGCAATGGAGATCCTCCCACGCGTTCTTTGTTGAACCCTGACGGTGGCCGATTCTAGGAATCGGTGACGGAGCTGTCAATCTATCGTTACGGGACGGAAAACTTCCTGTTTCCAGAATGATAGGCCAATTGTGCCTCGCCGGCAGGAAGGCGGTGTAAACGTTCTCTCTCCGGAGGCGCTCCCGTGCCGTGTCCAGGTCGGTTTCGGACCGGGAGGGCGGAATTCCTGGTCAGGACGGGCGGTGCTCTCTGGGGCGGTCTGCCCTTCGAGGCCTCACCCTCGATCCCTCTCCACTTCGTGGAGAGGGAGGGCCCAGAGATCGAAGTCTTCCAGATTCGGCAAGATGGGCTTGGCTTCGTTCCCCCTCTCCACGCAAGTGGAGAGGGGGCCAGGGGGTGAGGCTTCGGAGGGCAGGACGCCCCAGCCGGCAAGGACGCCGCGGAGGGAATGAGGCGGCTCCCCCGAACGTGTTAGGTTCTACGGGAAGGGAGGTTGCAAGGTATGCCCACAGGTATCGGGTTGATGGGACTGGGACGGATCGGAAGGAACATCTTCCGCATCCTCTATAAGAGCGACGACCTGCGGATCGAGGCGGTGAGCGACGTGGCGGACCCGGCGGCGCTCGCCTATCTGCTCCGCTTCGACACCATCCTCGGCCGGTTCCCGGACGAGCTGAGCATCAAGGACGGCCACCTCTATGTCGCCGGGCGCCAGGTCCGCATGCTGACTGAGGAGAAGGGCTCGCAGACGACGCCTCCCTGGGGGGAGCTGGGGGTCGACGTGGTCATCGAGGCCACCTCGAAGTACCGCACCCGCGCCGAGGTGGAGCGCCACTTCGCGGCGGGGGCCAAAAGGGTGATCCTCTGCTCTCCGCCGGCCGAGCCGCCGGACTTCACCATCGTCTTCGGGGTTAACGAGGACGAGCTCCGCCCCGAGCACCGCATCGTCTCGGTCTCCTCGGTGACCGCCATCGCCGCCGGACCGGTGCTCAAGGTCCTCGACGACGCCTTCGGCGTCGAGCGGGCCTTCCTCACCACCGTCCACGCCTTCACCAACCAGCAGCGGCTGGCCGACGTGCCGGACGACGATCCGCGCCGGGGACGGGCGGCGGGGGAGAACATCATCCCCCAGGAGACCCACGCGGCCGAGCTGCTCGCCGAGCTCCTGCCCGGCCTCACGGGCAAGATCACCGGCTACTCGCTGAACGTGCCGGTCGCCAACGGCTCGGTGGTCGACCTCGTCTGCTGGCACCAGCGGCCGGTCACCGTCGAGGCGGTCAACGAGGTGGTGCGCACCGCCGCCGCCAGCGACGGCCTGCGGGAGGTCCTGAGCTACGAGACCGAGCCGATCGTCTCCTCCGACATCCTCCTCTCCCCGTGCTCGGGGACCTTCGACAGCCTCGGCACCATGGTGCTGGGCAACGAGGTCTCCAAGACCCTGACCTGGTTCGACAACGGTTGGGGATATGCCCACCGGGTCATCGACCTGATCCGCCGCTTCGAGCGATTCGACCGCCGGAAGGAGGCCGCGTAATGAGCGTCAAGATCGGCATCAACGGCTTCGGCCGCATCGGCCGCAGCGTCTTCCGCATCCTCTCCGACCGCGACGACGTCGAGGTCGTGGCGATCAACGACCTGTTCGAGAACGAGCAGCTCGTCTATCTCCTGAAGTACGACACCGTGATGGGGGTGTTCGAAAAGGAGGTGCGAGCCGACGACGACTTCCTGTACGTGGACGGTCACAAGATCGCCATGACGGCGGAGAAGGACCCGGCGAAGATCCCCTGGGGGACGCTCGGGGTGGACATCGTCATCGAGTCGACCGGCGTCTTCACCAAGAAGGAGCAGCTCCAGAAGCACCTGGAGGCGGGGGCCAAGAAGGTGATCCTGACCGTGCCGGCCAAGGACGAGATCGACGCCACGATCGTGGTCGGCGTCAACGACGACAAGCTCAGCCCCGAGCACCGGCTGGTCTCGAACGCCTCCTGCACCACCAACTGCCTGGCCCCCATCGCCAAGATCCTCGACGAGAGGTTCGGCCTCGAAGAGGGGTTCATGACCACGGTCCACGCCTACACCAACGACCAGCGGCTGGCCGACGTCCCCCACAAGGACTTCCGGCGCAGCCGCGCGGCCACCCAGAACATCATCCCCACCACCACCGGCGCCGCCCGCACGGTGGGCAAGGTATTGCCGCAGCTCAAGGGCAAGCTGGACGGCCTGGCCATGCGCGTGCCGGTGCCGGACGGCTCGATCGTCGACCTGGTGGCGAAGGTACGGGAGAAGCCGGACACCGCGGCGGTCAACGCCGCCGTCCGCGAGGCCGCCGAGGGGCCGCTCAAGGCGGTGGTCGAGTACAGCGAGGTGCCGCTGGTCTCGACCGACATCATCGGCAACCCCCACTCCTCGGTCTTCGACGCCCTCTCCACCCGCGCCGAGGGGGACGGCTACGTCAAGGTCGTGGCCTGGTACGACAACGAGTGGGGGTACTCGAACCGGGTGGTCGACCTGATCGACCGCATGGTGGCGGTGGGGGGGATGTAGAGAGGGGAATGGCGAAACGGGTCGGCATCCTCACGGGCGGCGGCGACGTGCCGGGGCTGAACGCGGCCATCCAGCAGCTCGTCTGGCGGATGGAGGAGGAGGGGTATGAGGTGCTGGGGCTGCGCCGCGGCTGGGCGGCCCTCCTCCACGTCAAGCCGTACCACGACGCCGACAACTCCTCCTGGCTCATGCCCCTCACCCGGGCCAGCACCCGCACCATCGACCGCAGCGGCGGGACGATCCTCCACAGCTCGCGGATCAACCCCGCGATCACGGCTCCGGAGGCCGTCCCCGACCACCTGCGCGAGCACACCCACAAGCGGCTCCCCGACGGCCGGCTCGACCTCACCGAGGCCGCCCTGGAGGTGCTCCGCTACCTCCACCTCGACACCCTGGTGGCCATCGGCGGCGACGGTACCCTCTCCTTCGCCCGCCGCCTCCATCTCGAGGGGGTGAAGGTGGTCGGCCTGCCGAAGACGATGGACAACGACGTCTTCGGCACCGACTACTGCATCGGCTTCTCGACGGCGGTCACCCGCTCGGTCAACTTCATCAACGACCTGCGCACGGTGGCGGGCTCGCACGAGCGCTTCCTGGTGGTCGAGCTGTTCGGCCGCCACTCCGGGGAGACCTGCCTGCTCTCCTCCTATCTCGCGGGCACCGACCGGGCGCTGATCGCCGAAGTCCCCTTCGACCTCCCGCGGGTGGTCGAGATGCTCGCCGACGACAAGCACGGCAACCCCAGCAACTACGCCGTCTGCGCCATCTCCGAGGGGGCCTACCCCGAGGGGAGCCACCCCTTCGAGACGGGCGAGGCCGACGCCGTGGGCAACCGCGAGCTGGGAGGGGTGGGGCGCTATCTCCGGGAGGAGCTCCAGAAACACACCGGGGACCGGGTGATCTACCAGCGCCTGGGCTACCTGATGCGCTCGGGCCCCCCCGACTCGCTCGACCGCCTGGTGGCCCGCAACTTCGCCACCCTCGCCGCCGACCTCATCCTGGCCGGCAAGACCGGCCGCCTGGTCTCCATCCAGGGGGGGCGCTACACCAGCGAGCCGCTGGAGATCGTGGGCGAGGGCAAGAAGCAGGTCAACGTCGAGAAGTTCTACGACCGCGAGAGATACCGGCCGAGCATCGTGGGGGTGATGGGGCTGCCGATGTTTTTGTGCTGAGGGCGCGCCCGCTACACAGACCTTGCCCTCTGGGGCGTCCTGCCCTCCGAAGCCTCACCCCCTGGCCCCCTCTCCACTCCGTGGAGAGGGGGAACGTAACCGAGAGGGTCTTGCCGATCTATAAGATTTCGATCTCTGGGCCCTCCCTCTCCACGAAGTGGAGAGGGACCGAGGGTGAGGCTTCGAAGGGCAGGACGCCCCAGAGGGCACAGCTACCCCCGCACTTCGCTCATCAGCGCCAGGGTGTTCCCCTCGCCATCCCGGAAGAACGCCATCCACAGCTCGTGGTCCGGCATGCGGGCGATGAGGTGGGGCTCGCCGCGGAAGTCGGCCCCCCGGTCGCGCAGGGTGGCCCAGGTCCCTTGGATGTCCTCCACCTTGTAGTAGAGGATGGAGGAGGGGTGGTCGAATTCGGCCTCCTCGGGGAGGCTGAGCATCAGGCGGACCCCTCCGCAGTCGAAGAAGGCCAGCTTCGGGGGCGCCTGGAAGAGGAGCTTCAACCCCAGGGTGTCGCGGTAGAAGGCGACCGCCCGGTCGATGTCCCGCACGACGACCGCGATCTGACCGATCCGAGCCTGGGAGAGATCGTGCTCCGCCATGATCCTCAGCAGGCCTTTTCCGAGTTGGACGGCGTGCAGGCGGTCTGCAAAGCCCGGGAGACGGCCTGGCTCAGCAGCGCGGAGGTGCTTAAGGGGGCCCATCCCCGCATCAGATAGGCGATGCGGCCGTCGGCGTCGATCACCACGTAGCTGGGCAGGCTGCTGACTCCGAAGACACCGCCGATCACCTTGCCCGTGCCGTCCCAGGCCTGCATCCAGGTCATGCCGTTGGCGCGGGCGAACTCCGCCGGGGCCTTGCTGTCCTGGTCGGCGCTGACGCTGACCACGACCAGCGGCTTGCCGCTGTTCTTCTGAAGGAGCTGCTTGATCTCCGGCATCGCCTGGCGGCACGGCCCGCACCAGGTGGCCCAGAAGTCGAGCAGCACGACCTTGCCCTTGAGGCTGGCGATGCTGAGCGTCTTGCCGTCGAGGGTCTGGAGGCTGAACGGGGGAACGGGGTCCCCGATCTTGAGGGGCATGGCGCCCGCGGCCGCCCCGAGGGTAAGCAGGCCGAGGAGGGCGATCCCGAGTCGAAGGTGGAGGGCTGCGTTCCGCATCATCCAGATCTCCTTTCGGGCTTATTGTAGCGCGGGCGGCCCCCCACTCAGAACCTCACCATCCGACGGATCGGTCGGATCCGACCGATCCGTCGGATAACGCCTGCTGGAACACCGCCGCCTACCCCTCCCCCAGCCGCCGCTCCAGCCGGCGCCGGGCGGCCGGGGTGGGCACCGCGGCCAGCAGGGCCTCCCGGTCGCGGGCGCTCAGAGGGCGTTCGTCCGCCAGGGCGCCGAGGCACCAGGCGCGGTCGCGCTCGGAGCCCAGGGCCTCGACGAGGCCGAGGGCGTCCTGGAGCGCGGCCGGGGTGCCGGAGCGCAGGAGCTCCAGCAACGCCCGGCGGCGGGCCCAGCCGTCGGGGAAGGCTTCGAGGACCGGGTGCAGCTCCTCTCCGGAGAGCCCTCTCGCCTCCTGGAGGTGACGCCGGAGGGCCTGGAACCGGCCGGTCAGCGACGGGGCCTCGGCCAGCTTCCCGGCGAGGGCGCCGTCCGTCTTCCGGGCCACGGGCTCCGGCTTGGGCAGCGGCGGGGGCGGCGGAGGAGCGGCCTGCACCAGCGGCGGCGGCGGCGGTGGCGGCGCCACAGGCTCGGGAGGAGGTGGCGGCGGCTCCGTCTTCGGGGCGGGCGGGATGGGGGCTGCCTCGATGGGCGGCAGCGGGGCCGGGGGTGCGGGCTTCGGCTTGGGCGGCGCCGGTTTCGGCAAGGGGGGAGCGGCCAGAGCGCTCTCCACCGCCGCCTGGGCTCCCTGCTTCAGCCGCTCGGTGCGCCGGCTCGGATCACGCAGGTCGGCGAGCAGGGCCGGCAGTTGGGCCGTCCCCTGGGTCTGCGCCTTCTCGATTATCGAGATCAGGGCCGGCGAGGTCTCGTGGCCGCTCCGTTTGGCGACCGCGTCGATGACCTCGTCGGCGTGGTCCAGCCCGAGCTGGGCGGCCACGGCGACCCGCTCCTTCGGCGTCATCGCGCGCAGCAGGTGCCAGGCGCGGCTGAGGATCTTCAGCCGCTCGAAGGGGGAGTAGGTCGACCCGAGCTGTTGGATCAGCTCGGGCAGGGTGTCCGGTACGGGGGGCATCTTCGTCTACCTCGTCTACCTCGTCTACCTCAAGAGGCGGCCCGCGGCGGCTGCGGTTGCGTCTCGACGCGGATCAGCCCCTCGGTCCCGGGGGTGTGCGCCACCGCCGCGGGAATCTTCGAGACGTCCTGGAGGAAGCGCTTGAGGTCGACCCCGGCGAGCTGCTCCATGATCGGCGAGAGCTGGGAGAGCACCTGCACCACGTCCTGGCTCAGCTTGGCGGCGCCGGTGCCTTCATGGCCGTTGCCGTTGCTGATGATCGTGGTGGCGCCGGCGCGCGACAGCGGCTCCGAGATGGCCGCCGCGATCTCCGGCAGCACCTTGAGGGCCTCGATCGAGAGGCCGGCGTCGTTGTAGAGCTTGAGCGCCTCGGCCAGCAGGCGCCGGGCCGAGGCCTCGGCCTCGCCCTTGGCCTGGATCGCCGCCGCCTCGGCGAGGCCGATGTTCTTGCGCATCACCGACTCGGCCTCGGCCTTGGCGAGGCCCTCGGCCTTCACCGCCTGCGCCGCCTCCTCGCGCCGCTTGCGGTCGGCCGCGGCCTGGCGCTCGACCTTGTACTGCTCGGCGTCGGCGGTCCGCTCGGTCTCGTACTTCCTGGCGTCCGCCTGCTCGCGGATGGTGGCGTTGAGCTCCAGCTTCCGGCGCTCGACCTCCTTGTCGGCGATGGTGATGTCCTGCACCTTGGTCTCCATCTCCCCCGCCTTCACCGCCTGCGCCTTGGCGACGTCGACCTCCTTCTGGATGGACGCCCGCTTCAGCGACAGCGACTTCTCGGCGTCGGCGATCTCGGTATCGACCGCGAAGCGTTTCTGCTCCTTCTGCTGGCGGGCGGTCTCCTCCTCCAGCTTGGCGGCGCGGTCGGCCTGGGCGGTGGCGATGCGGGCGTCGCGCAGCGCCTCCTGGATCTTCGGCTGGCCGAGCGAGTCGAGGTACCCCTCCGAGTCCTGGATCGCCTGGAAGACGAACGACTTGAACTCGAAGCCCATGCCTTCGAGATCGAAGTGGGCCTCGTCGCGGACCTTCTCCTGGAACCGTTTCTGGTCGCGGTAGAGCTCCTCCAGGGTCAGGGTGCCGATGATGCCGCGCAGGTGGCCGGCCACCGTCTCCTGGATCGTCGAGCGGACCTGCTCGGGCGGCACGCCGAGGAACCCTTCCGCCGCCTTGCGGATGTGATCGGTATCCCCCTTGATCTTCACCTGCGCGACCGCCTTGACGTTGATCGGGATCCCCTGGCTCGTGTAGACGTGCTGGAGGTCGATGTCCAGCGTCATCATGCGCAGCGAGAGCATGCGGTACTGCTCGGTCGCGGGGAGGACGAAGGTGCCGCCGCCGCGCACGATCCGGAACCCCTCGGTGGCGCCCTTCTCGTCCCGGACCTTGTCGCCGAACATCTTCCGGCGGCCGTAGACGATGAGCGCCTCGTCCGGGCCCGCCTTCTTGTAGAGCATGCGGGCCAGGATGTAGAAGAAGGCGATGGCGAACAGGACGCCGACCACGGCGGAGAGTGAGGCCAGGGACTGCATGGGTCTCCTCCTTTGGCAGGGTAGATCGAGCAGATCCTACCACTCTGAATGACGGAGGGGGGAGAAACCGTTTCAGGCCAAGCCGTTCGCGCCGGCTGGCTCGTATCTCCTCTGAAGCGTAGGATTCACCCTGGAGGCTTGATTCCATGAGCATGATCTTCCGGCTTTCACTCCTCGCCCTGTTCCTGGCCGTCCTCTCCCCGCGTGGAGGGGCTGGGCAGCCGGGGCGTTCCCCTCAGACGGCCCCCGCTGACCGCGTGGCCGTGGTCGAGCTGTTCACCTCGCAGGGCTGCTCGAGCTGCCCGCCGGCCGACCGGCTGCTCTCGAAGCTGGCCCACGACTCCCGGTACCAGGGGAAGGTGATCCCCCTCTCCTTCCACGTCGACTACTGGAACTACATCGGCTGGACCGACCCCTTCTCGGCCGCCCGCTGGTCCGACCGGCAGAAGGCCTACGCCGGCCGGGCCTTCCACAGCAACCGCATCTACACGCCGCAGGTGGTGGTGAACGGCCGCTCCGAGTGCGTGGGCAATTCCGAGGGGGAGGTCCTGGGCCGGATCAACGACGCCCTGAACGCCGAGCCGGCCGGGCGGGTGAGCCTAGCGCTCGATCCGCCGACGCCGGACGGCCACCTGCGGGTGAAGGTGGGGGCGAAGCTCGCCAAGGCGGTGGGCTCCGGCGACCTCGACCTCTGGGTGGCGGTCTATCAGAGCAACCTCTCGACCGAGGTGAGGGCGGGGGAGAACGCCTCCCGCCTGCTGAAGAACGACCGCGTGGTGCGCCGCCTGGAGAAGGCCTTCACCCTGCCGGCCACGGCCGGGGCCGAGAAGGCCGGCGAGGTCGTCCTCGGCATCGACAAGCGCTGGAAGACGGACGACCTCGGCGTGGCCGCGTTCCTCCAGGACCCCGCGACGCTCGCCATCGTCGGCGCGGCGGCCCGGGAGGTGGGGCGGTAGGGGGTTACTGGACGCGGAGCGAATACCTCTCGCGCGGCACCGGCTGGCCGTTCTCGACCGTGGAGAGCTGGATCGTGTACCGGCCTGGTTCGAGGAGGCCGGACGTGAAGGTGAACTCCCTGAGAGTATTGTCGAGGCGCAGACCGGAGCTCTGCCAGAGGGTCCTTCCCGCCTCATCGAGGAGCGCGATGTTCCGTTCCGTGGCTGTGGTTTCATGTCCAGGCTGCAGGGAGATCGTCACGACCTGATTCGCGGGGATGAGGATCTCGGGGACCTCACCGCGCGTGACCTCGTCTGGACGGAGGTCGGGGATGGGCGTGTTGATCTGCGGCTGAGTGAGCCGCGCCATATTTTCGTTCACCTTCTGAATCCCCGCCGAGAGCTCCGCCTGCTTCTGCTGGATCTCGGGAACGAGCCGGGCCCGCTGGGCCGCCTGGAACCAGCCGCTGAAGGCGACCAGCCCTGCCAGGCTGGCGGCCAGGGCGGTGTTGCGCCAGGCGCGGTATTCCTTCCCGGTCTCCCGGCTCGTCTTCACTGGAAAGGTTGCGATCCGGTCGTCCTCTTCGAGCCGGCGGCTCATCCGAGCGAGCTCGAGCTCGGCGGCGCACTCCGGGCAGGAGGCCAGATGGCGCTCGGCGAGCGCGGAGTCGATCCCCTCCGGCGTCTCTGCATAGGCCATGGCGACTAGGGCCTCGGGCGGGAGATGCTGGCCGAAGATTTTCCAGGCCTTCCGGGTCTCGGCCAGAGCCTCCCGGCAGGCGGCACAGGTGGTCAGGTGTCCCTGGACTTCCTCCAGCTCCGCGGGCTCAAGGGAGCCGTTCAGGAGCCAGGGAAGTCGTTCAATCGCTTGATCACATATCATCAGTATTCGCCCTCTCGCTTCTCTTAGGCGAATTTTTCACCCCATTGTTACGTCCGTTGCCCCTCGGCCCTGCCATCAGCTCCCGCCGGGCCGCCACGGCCCGCTCCCGGCAGCGCAGGACGCGCACCCTGAGTGTCCCCTCGGCGACGCTGAGCCGCAGGCTCATCTCCCGGTAGGAGAGGCCCGCGACGATCATCCGCCACATCTCCCGGCAATCCTGGGGGACCTGCTCCAGGACGCGGAGCAGGAGATCCTTGTCCTCCTGCCGGGCCGCGCCGGCCGGGACCGCCTCGGGGCCGCTCCCCGGCTGGTCCACCTCCTCGAGGTCCGCCCACTTCCACTTCTTCTGGGCGCGGAGCTGGTCGAGGCAGGTATGGCTGACCACCCGCCAGAGATAGGTCCGAAGGCTCGACTCCCCCCGGAACTTCCCCTGTCCCAGTAAACGCGTCACCTCGAGCCGGACTTCCTGGAGGACGTCGTCCCAGCGGTCGGCCAGCCGGCGCTGATAGGGCCAGGCAGCGCGCGAGATCCAGCCATCCACGGTTCCCACCGCCTCCGTATCCCCCTGCAGAAATCGGGAGACCATCTCCCGGTCGTCAGTCCCCATGAGTGAAATCCTATCCTTCTATGGAGTGGATTGGAGGCCCGGCCGGCAATTTCCATGGGCGCCTCGGCCCCGAATGCTGCCGGCTCCTCCTAACCCTTGTACAATAAGGCAGATAGGCTTCCGAGGCAGACACCAACTATGATGAGCACGTCCCCGTCCCGTGGTTGTGTCCCCAGATCGATCCTCTCCCTAGTCCTGTTCGCCGCTCTCCTCGGGTTTCTGACCTCCGGCTGCCGGCCAGCCCCGAAATCCGATCTGCAGCCCGGCAAGGCCGTCGTGCGGGAGATCGGAGGGGCGGAGGTGCACACCTACCGGCTGCCGCTCGAAGACGGCACCTATCTGAGGATGCGGATCGACCAGCCGGGGATCGACGTCACGGCGAAGCTGGTCGGGCCTGGTGGGAAGGAGGTCGGGTTTTTCGAGGAGCCCCAGCGGTTCGATGAACCGGACCGTCTGGTGCACATCACCAAGAGCGAGGGGGACTATCAGTTGGTAATCCGGCCTCGGGGTCCTCGCGACATGCGCGGGAAGTACAGGCTCACGCTGCAAGAGTTGCGGGCTGCCACGGCGGAGGATGCAGAGGGGCAGACAGCGGAAGGTTCCTATACGAAGGCACGGCAAATTCTGGCGATAAACACCAAGGAGGCACGGAATCGAAGCCTCAATCTGTTCCAGCAGTCCCTGAGGTCTTGGGAATCCACAGGGGATCGGATCGGGCAGGTTGATGCCCTGGTCCAAATCGCTGAGATCCAGAACGGCCTTGGAAACTCGAACGCCGCTCTCCCCTATGCAGAGAAGGCGCTTCTGCTGGCTCAGCATACCCACAACCGGGAAGGGGAGGCAAGGGCCTTCTCCTCTCTGGGAGATGCCTACGGACGAGCGCAGACTGTCGGAAAAGCGCTGGAAAATTTCAACCGCTCTCTCTCCCTCTGGCAGATCCTGGAGGATGCCAACTGGCAAGGAGTGACGCTGTACTCAATGGGCGTGGTCCACGATTTGGGGGGGCAACGGAAGGAGGCATTGACGGACTTGGCAAAGGCGAGGGCACTTCTCCACGGGACGGGTAATTTTCAACTGGAATCCAACATCCTGGTCGCACAAGGCAACTCACAAGCGACGAATGGTGAATACCGCGAAGCTCGGGAAAGCTTGGAGGCTGCCTTGAAGCTGAATGAATCCGCGGAAGATCCGGCATCGAGGGCCGCTGCGCTCTTGCTATTGGGAAAAATTCACAAGGATGGGGGAGAGTTCGAGGAAGCTCTCCTCTGCTTCAGGCAGGCCTTGGGCCTCTATCGTTCCCTGGGAGACAAATTCTCGGAAATCTTTGTCCATCAGGCGCTGGGCTCCGTGTATTTTAATCTTGGCCAGCCCGATCAGGCGCTTGAAGAATATGGTGGCGGCCTCAATCTCGCCAGGGATATAAAGGCTGTTTCCCAGGAATCCAGGCTCCTCGCAAATACAGGCTATATCTACCAGAGAGCCAAGCGTGATTTACCAATGGCGCTGAAATATTATAAGCAAGACAAGGAATTGCTGGAGAAGAATCCAAATAAAAGGGACCCCTCGGATCTGGCGCTGGCACTTAATTATGCCGGTACGGCCAATGTCCTGCTTGGAAACGCCAAAGAAGGTTTGCCTTCCCTGCTCAACGCCTTTGCGCTTCGGCAACAGATTGGCGAGCGCGCCCGTCAGGCAAGCACTCTCTTGGAGATAGGCACTGCCTACAGGGCACTGGGGGATCCTCGCCGTGCGGAGGAGTACTATCAGAATGCCCTGAAGCTGTCACGGACTTTGGGGAACACGGACCTGCAGGCGGAGTGTCTCTACCGTTGGTCCCTGCTTGACCGCAGCCAGGGAAAGTTAACCACTGCCCTGCAGCGAATTGAGGAGTCGATCGCCATTGTCGAGGCGGTACGCAGCCAAGTAGTCAACGACAAGCTTCGGACTTCGTTCCTCGCTTCCAAGCGGACGTACTACGAGCTCCTGGTGGACCTGTTGGCCGAGCTCGAAAAGGGGAGCCCCCGGAAGTACCAGGCCCGTGCTCTCGAAGCGAGTGAGCGAGCCCGTGCCCGGAGTCTCCTCGACCTGCTCGCTGAGGCCAACGTCCGCGCCGGTATCCCACCCGAGCTTCAAGCGAAAGATGTTGAGCTGAGATCACGCCTCTCCTGGCTCTTGAGTCAACTCGAAAAGCGCTCTTCTCCCGGGCTGGAGGCCCAAGTGAAGCAGGTTCAGGACGGGATGGAGCAACTTGCCGTAGAAATCAGGAAGGGCTATAAGCGTTATGCCGACGTCCGTTACCCGACTCCGCTCCACGCGCAGCAGATCCAGGGCCTCTTGGACGAGCAAACTGCCTTGCTTCACTATTTCGTCGGCGAGGAGAGATCCTATCTTTTTGTGGTGACTCGGACGAGCTTGGAGCTCCACCAACTTCCGGGCTCATCCGAGCTCGCGGACAGCGTGACCCAACTCGGCCGTCTGGTCCGGAACGGAGGCCGTCGCTCCCTGCCGGCTTATCGGCGGGCCGCCGCTGCGCTGTATTCCGTACTGCTGGGACCCGCTGTCCCGGCTTTCGAGGGGAAGTCCCGACTACTTATTGCTCCGGACGGCCCGCTCTATCTGCTGCCTTTCGAGACCCTGCTCATGGGGGACCGGGGTAGCTCCTATGCCGATCTCCCTTACCTTCTGCGCCGGTTTGCCATCTCCTACGTGCCCTCGGCCAGCATTCTCGCCGATCTCCAAAAGAGCCGGCCGGCCGAGAATTCCACGAAGAGCTTCCTTGCTTTTGCCGACCCGAATTATCAGGCGACATCCAATGGAGCACTGCGTGGCTCATCGGGCCCAAGGGAAGGATTGGCACAACTACCCGAATCCGGTCGGGAAGTGAAGCGAATCGCAGGCCTCTTTCCTCCCTCTGCGTCGGTGCTGTATCTCGGCAGGGAGGCGACAAAGAAGAATGTCGAGCAGAATCCGCTTCTGCAGAGCACTCCCCGGATCCACTTCGCCCTCCACGGCACAGTGAACGAGGTCCGTCCCGAGCTCTCCGGATTGGAGCTGAGTGACGGCAGGTTGAGAGTGTCGGAAATCTTCAATTTAAAGATGAATGCGGATTTGCTAACTCTATCAGCCTGCGAAACTGCCCTCGGGAAAGAGGTGAATGGGGAGGGTGTAATCGGCCTTACGCGCGCTTTCCTTTACGCCGGGGCACGCACCATCGTGGTGAGCCTCTGGCCTGTGGCGGAACGCTCGACCCCGGACTTCATGTACAACATGTACCGAAACCTAGCCGCCGACAAAGCCGAGGCCCTGCGCCGGGCCAAGCTTGCAATGATCTCCTCCCGGGAATTTTCCGAGCCCTATTACTGGGCCCCCTTCATCCTTTCCGGCGATCCTCGATAGACCTTGTAACGCTGCATTGCTTCCCGACGCCTGAAGGGAAGTGCGGACTTGACACGAGGACCATCTGAGAAGGAGGTCGACATGGCCACGGAGACCGTTGGAACCAGAGAAGCCGTTGACAGTACTGTCAACCGGAGGCCTCATGGTAGGGTAGATCCCGACAACCAGGTAACGAACCGTCCGCAAGAGGGTTTTCCAAGAGGGGAAGATACTGCTGACAGCACAGGAACGATGCCGCCCGTCAGCAATGTTGACCCAAATGGATGAGAGCAGGCGAATGCCGTTGCGTCAGCCACGGGCGGAGGGAGAGGCTTCCGCTGTACATTCCTCCGGCAAAGTGGTACTTCCAAAAAGCAGTGAGAACCTAGTCCAGAGGAGACTCATATGGATCCGTTAGATCAATCGGGAGGAGAGAGGACTGACAGCACGGGGACGATGCCGCCCGTCAGCAACATCGATCCCAATGGATTCCAGTCATCGAGCACTGCTGCCTCGGCCGTGGGGCTCGGCCTTGTCGCGGCGTCGCATCCTGGGGATACCTTGGCGAGCCTGCTGAGGCTGGGCACCCACCCCACGGAGGTGATGACCGCGGGCCTGTCCATGGCGAGCTTCGGACGTGTCTCTCTGCTCACGGCGGGGCTCGTACTGATCGCTCTCGGGATCATTCTCAATGTCGCCAGCCTGGTGATCCGGCGGCAGAACCACTACGCCGAGGTCGAGACCTGCGAGAAGGAGATCGAGCGGAGAGCGCGGCTCTACGCCGACAGGTTGCAGCGTGCTTCCACGCAGGGGAGCCAGCCGCCGTCGGCTACCGGGTATCCGAATCGCCCCAACGGGTAGCCGCCAGCTCCAGCAGCCCCGCCCCCGCCCGGCCCAGCGGCCGGCGGGGGCTTCTTCGTATACTGGGGGTGAGGAGGACGTGCGGATGCGCGAGACCCTGAGGTTGTCGATGATCGCCCTGGCCCTGGCGGCGCCGCTCGCGGCGCAGGTCCCCCGGCCGGGAGGAGGAAGCGAGGCGAAGGACGTGGAGACCCCCATCTTGACTGTCTCCGGGACCGGGCAGGCCCGGGTGGCGCCCGACGAGGCGACCGTCCGCCTCGGCGTGCTCGCTCAAGCCCCCACCGCCCGCGAGGCCCAGGCCCAGGTCAACCGCTCGGCCCAGGCCGTGCTCGACGCCATCCGCAAGGCCGGCATCCCGGCCGAGCGCATCCAGACCACCGGCCTCTCCCTCAATCCCCAGTACGCCGAGGGGCGCGGCAACCAGGGGCCGCGCATCACCGGCTATCAGGCCTCGAACACCGTGACCGTCCAGGTCGAGGACCTCGCCAAGGTGGGGCCGGTCATCGACGCTGGGCTCACCTCGGGGGCGAACAACCTCGACGGCGTCGACTTCGGCCTGCGCAACGACGGCGCGGCCCGGGCAACGGCCCTCACCGAGGCCGTGGCGTCGGCGCGGCTCAAGGCCGAGGCGCTGGCCCGGGCCCTGCGGGTGAGGCTGGTCGAGATCCTCGAGGTGGCCGAGGGGGGCGTCTCGGTCTCGCCGCCGCCGTCGCCGTTCCGGGGGCGGATGGCCCTGGCGGCGGAGGCGCTGCCGGCCACTCCGGTCTCGGCGGGGCAGGTGGGGGTGGAGGCCAGCGTCACCATCCGCTGGCGGATCGAGCCGGAGAGATGACCGCCGGGGAGGTGGTCCGCCTCCTGGGGCTCCAGCCCCATCCGGAGGGGGGCTTCTACCGCGAGACCTTCCGCGCCCCGGCGCCGGACGGCGCCCGCGCCGCCTCGACCGCCATCTACTATCTGCTGCGCGAGGGGGACGTCTCGGCCTGGCACCGGGTGTTGGGCGCGGACGAGATCTGGCATCATTACGCCGGAGCCCTCCTGGAGCTGACTCTCTGGGACGGCCGGGAGCGGACCTCCCTCCGGCTCGGGACCGGTCTCGCCGCCGGCGAGCGCCCCCAGGCGGTGGTCCCCGCCGGGGTCTGGCAGGCGGCGCGGCCGATGGGCGGCTGGGTGCTCGTGGGATGCACGGTGGCGCCGGGGTTCGACTTCGCCCGCTTCGAGATGGCGCCTTCCGAGTGGAGCCCGGGGCTTTAAAGGAGCTCCCGGATCCGTTTTCAACGCTCCCGAACGCGTTTCGAGCGTTGGATGAAGCGTTTTGAGCGTTCCCGAACGCGTTTCGAGCGTGGGATGGCGCCTTGGGAGCGTTCCCGAACGGATATCCAACGCAGGATGCCCGCGCGGATGATGATCCGAGCCGATATCCAACGCATCCAAGAGGGCATCCAACGTTCCCGAGACGCCATCCAACGTATCCGAGAGGGCATCCAACACATCCGAGGCGGCATCCAACGTTCCCGCGCCGGCATCCAACGCATCCGAGGCGTCGGGTCAGCAAAAAATCCGTTCGGGAGCGCTATTTTCCCGCCGGGCTGCCCAATTTCTCGATGATCTCGAGCTGGGAGGCGTCGCCGTCCTTGGCCGAGGACTCGGTCCAGAGCTCGAGCTCCGCCGGGGTCATGTTGCCCACCGGCTGGAGGCGGGCGTCCTCGTATCCCCAGAAGTGGGTGTCGATCAGGTACTGGGAGCGGGAGAGGATCGTCCCCCGGCAGAGGCGGGACTTGGCCTCGGAGGCGGGGGTGGCCGTCTCGCGCCGCAGCCGGTCGTTGAGGGTGTCGACCACCCGGTTTGGGATGAGCGCGGCGTCCCCTGGATAGATGTAGCCGAAGAGGACCAGGTGGGCGAGCAGCACCCGCCAGCCGCCGTGGGGCTCGAAGCGGCGCAGCAGGCGGTCCCAGTCGAGGTCGCGGGCGCGGGCGTGCAGGACGTGGGCGACGTCGGCGCCGTCGAAGCGCTCGCGCTCCATGATGAAGGACTTGGACCAGATCATCTCCTCGGCGGGGATGAGCCGGGTGGGGTAGCCCAGCACCTCCTCGGCCACCGCGTGCTCGAACCATTCGTCGTCCACCCGGGCCACCCCGTTGCCGGAGCTGAAGATGACGTCCACGAACTCCTCGCCCCGGTACCCCTTGCCCAGCCAGTGGGAGAAGGTGCGGTCGGTCTGCCACCCCTTGCGGGCGAAGACCTCCAGGGCGCGGTCGAAGTCCCCGGGGCGGACGAAGACGTCGAAGTCCTTGGTGTGGCGCTCGATGCCGGTATAGCGGGCGTAGGCGTAGGCGCCGCCGACGAGGAACGGCAGCCTGGCCTGGTCGAAGGCCTGCATGGCCTCGCGATAAAACTCTTTGGTTTCCTCGCTCAGCACGTCCTGGTGAGTCGCGGTCGGGGTCGCCATCGGGGGCCTCCTTGAGCTCTGGCGCCACAGCAAGAGGCGTACCACGTCCCGGAGCCTGGCATGTCTCTTGAACTCTGGCGGGGGGCGAGAGGGAGGACGCGATGACGGAACGGAACGGAACGGTGCGCATCGCCGCGCTGGGGGACGTCCACTACACGCGGACGCCGGACCCCGCGATTCGCGAGCTGCTGGCGCGGGCGGGGCGGGAATGCGACGTGCTGCTGCTCTGCGGCGACCTCACGGACCACGGGCTGGCCGAGGAGGCCAGGGTGCTCGCCCGCGACCTCCACTCCGCGGTGAGCGTGCCGGTGATCGCCGTGCTCGGCAATCACGACTTCGAGGGGGACCAGCAGGTGGAGATCACCCAGGTGCTGTGCGACGCCGGGGTGAGGATGCTCGACGGCGAGGCCACGGAGGTCGCCGGGGTGGGGTTCGCCGGGGTGAAGGGGTTCTGCGGTGGCTTCGGCCGGCGGGCCCTGGGCCCCTGGGGGGAGCGGATCATCAAGGACTTCGTGCGCGAGGCGGTGGACGAGGCGCTGAAGCTGGAGTCGGCACTGGCGCGGCTGCGCCACAAGCCGCGGATCGCGGTGCTCCACTACTCGCCCATCCAGGGGACGGTGGAGGGGGAGCCGGTGGAGATCTACACCTTCCTCGGCTCCAGCCGCCTGGAGGAGCCGCTCTCCCGCTATCCGGTGCAGGCGGTCTTCCACGGCCACGCCCACCGCGGCAAGGCCGAGGGGAAGACGGCGCTGGGGGTGCCGGTCTACAACGTGAGCCTGCCGCTGCTCCGGGCCTCCCATCCCGAGCGCCCGTTCCGGATCTTCGAGGTCGAGGTCTCCGTGGAGGCCGCCGTGGCCGGACCGGTTTGATACCATCCGCCCGATGCGGAGCAGCGAAGGGTTCGTTTTCGTCCGGCGGGGGCTCCACCTCTACTACCACGTCCTGGGGGACGGGGCGGAGACGGTGATCATCCCCAACGCCAACTGGCTGGCGGAGCTGCTGCAGCCGCTGGCCGAGGGGCGGCGCCTGATCTTCTACGACCCCCGCAGCCGGGGACGGTCGAGCGCCGTCAGCGGCGGCCGCCACCTCAGCCTGGAGGACGACGTGGCCGACCTGGAGGCGGTGCGGCGCTATTTCGGCCTGGACAAGGCCGCGCTGCTCGGCGCCTCCTATCATGCGGCGGTGACCGCGGCGTACGCGCTGGAGAACCCGGAGCGGGTCGACCGCATGCTGCTCGTCTGCCCGATCACGCCGCGGCGGCCGGGGGAGTGGGAGCAGGAGCTGCCGGCTCCGGAGGAGCTGGTCTATCCGCCGGGCATCCCGCGCCTGGAGGAGATGCGGCGCTTGGGGATCGACCAGGAGGACCCGGTGGCCTTCTGCCGCGCCTGGTTCACCTACTTCCTGCTGCCGGCCCAGATGGGGGAGCTGGCAGCGGCGGCGCGCTTCCCGCTGGAGGACGTCTCGTCGTTCCCCAACGAGTGGCCGCGGCATACGATGAGCGTCTACTTCCGCCACATCGTCCCCAAGATGGAGGGGTGGGACTTCCGGCCGCGCCTCCCCGAGCTGCGCGCCCCCCTCCTGGTGATGCAGGGGACGGACGACCTGGTGCCGGTCGAGGCCTCGCGCGAGTGGGCCGCCCACGCCGCCAACGGCCGCTTCCTGGCGATCGAGGGGGCGGGATCGCACCCCTACATCGAGCGGCCGAAGGAGTTCTTCCCGGCGGCGGATACCTTCCTGCGCGGGGGGTGGCCGCGGGGGTCGGAGGTGGTGGCGCGGGAGGAGTAGGGACCTCTCACGAAGAGAAGCGGCCCTTCAGACGCCGCCAGAAGCTTGAGACCCCGCCCACCCCGGCGCCGCCGGCGAGCAGGACCTCGAAGCGGGCGAGGTCGCGGCAGCGGGCCTCCGAGGCCAGGGCGTCGAGGGTCACTCCCAGGCAGTCCTCCAGGATGGGCGTCCAGTCGGCGGCGGCGAGGTCGGCGTCGCCGGTGGGGATCTCCTCGCCGAAGCGGGCGAGGGCCTCGGGGCTCTTCTCCTCCCAGAAGGGGTATTCCAGGGCGAGGGGGAGGAGCACGGCGTTGCGCACGCGGGTGGCGAGGTGGCCGATCCCCGAGCGCAGCCGGATGGGGCGGTCGCGGGGATCGGTGAAGCGCCCCTCGGCGGCGATCCAGAGGGCGGCGTCCGGCCGGGAGAGGATCTCCTGGGAGACGGCGAGGAACCGCCGGGCGCCCCGGGCCGTGCCGGGCTCGACGCCGAAAAAGCCCAGCTTCTCGAAGAGGCGGTGCTTCCCTAGGGTGGCGGCGTCGATCGGGCCAAAATGGCGGCGCTCGGGGAAGAGGCGGGCCGCGAGCTGCATGCAGACCAGGGGGTCCCACCAGGAGGGGTGGTTGCAGTAGACGATCAGCGGCTTGTCGCGGATCGCCACCGGGTCGGGGCGCTGGGTCTTCGAGAGGCGTACGGCGTGGAAGTGCCGCGCCAGGTATCCCTCACAAGAGCGGCCGAACATCGAGAGGAGGAGGGGGGAGACCTTGGGTGTTCCTGCCATGCCGACGTCCTCCAGGGAGCGGACCGGTTCCTGGAGGAAGGTATGCATGACACGGACCCACACGGACGTTCACGGACCCGGCACGGACGGACACCCTTCTGTCCGTGCTGGTCCGTGCCAGTCCGTGCTCGTCCGTGTTCTTTCCTCAGCTCAGGAGCCGCTGCGCCCACCCCCGCCACCCGAGGAAGAGGCTCGGCCTCTCCTGCCGGAAGAGGACCCAGCACTCCTCGTCCGGCTCGGTGAAGGGGCGGTGCTCGGTGCCGGGGGCGTAGGCGCCGTAATGGCCGGCCTCGAAGGTGCCGTACTGGTCCTCGTAGCCGCCGGCGAGCACCAGCACGTCCTCCGGCCCCAGGTGCAGATGGCGCGGGAAGGCGCGGCGGGCCGGCATGTGCCCCACGAAGAGCTGGCTCCCCGTGAAGCGGTCGCGCAGCAGCACGGCCATGCGGGCGCCGCGCACCAGGGGGCTGCGCCAGGCGATGCGCGGGATGGGGGGGAGCTCCCGGCGGGCCCCCTGCGGCAGGGGGAGGCCGGCGAGGCGGGGGTCGTCCGGGCCGGGGCCGGGCGGCAGGGCCGCGATGCGCGTCCGCAGGCTCTCCCAGAGGTGGTCCGCGGGGCGCTCGGGGGGGAGGCTGGCGAGCAGGACCCCGCCGGGAGCGCTGAGCTCCGCGAGGGTGGCCCGGCAGACGGCGCAGGCGTCGAGGTGCCCCTCCACCAGTACGCGGTGGGGAAGGTCGGCCTGTCCGGAGGCCACGGCGAGCAGGAGCTCTTCGGGCGGATGCATGGTCTCAGCTCCCCTCCAGCAGGGACCGCAACGTCTTGAGCCCCGACCGGATGCGCGATTTCAGGGTCCCGAGCGGCAGCTCGAGGCGGCGGGCGGTCTCCTCGTAGGTGAGGCCGCCGAAGTAGGCCATCTCGATCGCCCGGCGCTGGTCCGGCGCCACGCGGGAGAGGGCCTGGCGGAGCGACAGGTGGAGGTCCCCCGGCTCCGCCGTCCCGGCCAGCCGTGCGTCGAGCTCGCCGAGCTCCGCCGGCTCACCCCGGCGGCGCCAGAGGTCCACCAGCTTGTTGCGGGTGATCGTGTAGAGCCAGCCGGTGACGTCGCCGCGCTCGGGCCGGTAGCTCGCCGCCCGCCGCCAGACCGCCACGAAGACCTCCTGCGTCACGTCCTCGGCGGCGTCCCCCTGGCGGCTGAGCTGGCGGGCATAGGACAGCACCCGGCCGGCGTGGCGGCCGTAGAAGGCCTGGAACGCGTCGATGTCCCCGGCGGCGATGCGGCCGAGGAGGGCGGCGTCGCCGGGCGGGCTCTGGGCGCCTGAGAGCAAACGCGGGATCTCCTGGACGGAATATACGCCAAGCGGCCCGAAAGGGAGCGGCGTGAGCACTGGGGTGGCGAGCTCCATGCCCCTTCTACGCGGGGGTGGAGACGTTTGGATGAGATCAGACCGGCTCGGTGGCGGCCTGGGCCTCGAGATCCAGGAGCCAGCGCTTGCGCCGGCTCCCGCCCACGTACTCGCCGGGGGAGCCGTCCTCGGCGACCACGCGATGGCAGGGGATGACCACCGGCAGGGGGTTGCCGAGCAGGATGGCCACCATCTCGGCGCCGCAGTCCGGCCGCCCCACGGCCTCGGCGAGGTTGCGGCAGGTCCGCGTGCGGCCGTAGGGGATCTTCGCCGCCTCCTTGAGCACGCGGCGGGCGAAGGGTTCGGTCCCCGAGGCGCAGAGGTCCACCTCCAGGTCCAGCCGGCGGCGGGCCCCCGCGAAGTACTCGGCGAGGCGGCCGAAGACCTCGTCCAGGAAGTCCGAGCCGTCGAGGTCGTGCAGCGGCGTGAAGGCGGAGCGCGCCGCCTCGGGCGGGTCGAAGGTGACGCGGATCAGCGCCGTGCCGAGGATCTCGACGCCCAGCGGCCCGAGGGGCGACGGCATCAGGATCCGGAGCGGCTGCGCCGCGCTCTCCGGCGCGGCCCCTGCGTGTGGCTGGGCTTCCATGCCGAGCCAAGGGTAGCACGCGGAAAACTCGTTGGGGGACCCCCTCCGCGGGCTTTTCACAGTCGCGGACGCCGGGAAGGCAAGAAGATTTCCGCTGAGAGCACGTTGATTGCCTGAAAGGCCGCAAATCTGGATACGCAAGGCGGTCGGAAGGTAAACATTAACCGTGGAAGGCAACGAAAAGACAATCGTAAATTACTCGGAGAAAAGGACTTATGCTTGATAGGCACGCCCTGGTGCGGATACATTCCCGGACGTGGAAATGTTCGCTCTGGTCGGGGAAACCCTTCGCCGGTTTCGCAAGGACAAGGGGCTGACCCTGGAGAAGCTCGGCGAGATGGCCGGCCTCGGACGCGGCCAGCTCTCGCGGATCGAGAACGGCCATCAGGAGGCGACGCTCTCGACCCTGGCCAAGATCCTGCGCTGCCAGGGGGTGAGCCGCTGGGAGTTCTTCCGCCGCTACGAGCGGGTGGAGGCCGAGGCGCTCGCCGGAGACCGGCAGGCTGAGGCCGCTCCCGCCGCCGAGACCGACTGGCCGCGGGAGGTCCAGGACGTCCTCGGCCGCATCGAGTCCCTCGCCCACCTGACCCTCCACCAGCCGCGCCCGGTGGCGCAGGGGGCGATCGAGGTCGGCGACCTGGTCGTCCTCTTCCGGATCGTGCCGAAGGACGCCGCGCCCGAGGCCTCTCCGAAGGGCGGCGAGCCGGCCGGCGCCCCCGCCGCTCCCGCCAGGCGGCGCTCCGGCAAAGCGCGTAAAAGCTGACCCGCGTCACCTCCCCGGAGCTCTGGTTTCGGGATCTGGCTACATTCCGGCCGAAACGTTGCCGTGCGCTGCCTTAAGTAGCCGCCAAAGGAAATCGGGCCTCGCCTGTAACTTCCTTCCTTTCAATGATTTGTGCTTGCATCCGTGTTGCATCGCCGATACATTTCACGCATGGCCATGTTCACCAACCTGGGCAGGACGCTCAGCCTCCTGCGCGAGCTGCGGGGCAAGAGCCAGGCCCGCGTCGCCCGCGAGGCGGGAATCGGCAAGAGCCAGCTCTCGAAGTACGAGAACGGCAAGGAGCTGCCGAAGCTGGATTCGCTGGAGAAGGTGCTGATCGCCTTGAAGGTCAGCTACTTCGAGTTCTTCTACACCCTCCACCTGGTCGACCGCCGGGCCTCGGAGCTGGAGCTGGCGGGGAACGGCGACGGCGAGGCGCCCAGCCCCGAGCCGCTCCCCCTGCCGTCATTCCTCCCCGGCAACACCCTGCTCGACGACACCACCGACCAAGCCTTCAGCCAGGTGTTCACCGACCTGCTGCTCCTCTACCGCCGGGTCTTCGAGCAGATGGTGCTCCCCCCGGCCCCCCCGGGTGGCAGTGCCGGGCCGGCCGTGCAGCGTCCGCCGGAAGACCTCAGCGTCTCGGGCTGACCTCCGCGATCCGCACCGTCCTCTCCTCCCAGCGCGCGGCGGCCAGCTCGCCGCCGAGGTCGGCGTCGCCGCGGTAGGGACGCGCGGGGATCCGGCGGCAGGCGACCCGGAAGGTGGTCGCTCCCGCCAGGGGGAACGGGTCGAGCCCGACCGCGCCGTCCGCAGGCACGATGCGCACTCCGTAGCGCCCGGCCGGCTCCCGCCATTGGGCGCAGGCGGCGAGGGAGATCTGGTCCGCGAGGTCGATCCAGCGGTAGTCCTCCTCCAGCGTCTCCGGCTCCACCCCGGTCTGCTCGATGAGGCCGTTCTCGAAATCCTCCAGGAAGCCCAGCAGCCGGTCCCAACCTTCCTCCCCCCGCCGTCCGCCGAAGAGGTTGAGGGCGTGGCGGGCGATGAGGAGAGAGGCGTAGGGGCGCTCGGCCGCGAACCGGCAGACTCCGCGCTCCCAGACCTCGATCCGCTCGCGCGCCGGGAGGGTGATGAAGTCGTGGGGACGCCCGCGCTCCGCGTCCCAGCGCGGGGCGGCGTCGGCCTCGCGCCAGCCGTTGTCGTGCTCGCGGGCGGCAAAGAGAAGGTCGTCCCGCCGGGGATTGTCCGGCAGCCCGTCGGCCCGCCAGAGGGAGAGGATCTCCCCCGCCAGATGGGCGTGGTCGGGCTGGGTGATGAGGAGGAACGAGGACTCTTCGGGGACGGCGATCATGGCGCGAGCTTAACGCGGTAGTAAGATCCTCCACCGCCATGAGCTCCAAGAAGATCAGCCGTGAGGACGCCCTCGCGTACCACTCGCGGGGGCGCAAGGGCAAGATCCAGGTCGTCCCCACCAAGCCCACCTCCACCCAGCGCGACCTCTCCCTCGCCTACAGCCCGGGGGTGGCCTACCCCTGCCAGGAGATCGCGAAAGACCCCCTCCTGGCCTACGAGTACACCGCCAAGGGGAACCTGGTGGGGGTGATCAGCAACGGCACGGCGGTGCTCGGGCTGGGCAACATCGGCGCCCAGGCCGGCAAGCCGGTAATGGAGGGCAAGGGGGTCCTCTTCAAGCGCTTCGCCGACATCGACGTCTTCGACATCGAGGTCGCCACCACCGATCCGGAGGAATTCATCCGCACGGTCAAGCTCCTCGAGCCGACCTTCGGCGGGATCAATCTTGAAGACATCCGCGCCCCCGAGTGCTTCGAGATCGAGCGCCGGCTGAAGGCGGAGATGAGCATCCCGGTCTTCCACGACGACCAGCACGGCACGGCGATCATCTCCGGGGCCGCCCTGCTCAACGCCCTCGCCGTGGCCGGCAAGCGGATCGAAGAGGCCCGCATCGTCTTCTCCGGCGCCGGCGCCGCCGCCCTCTCCTGCGCCGCCCTCTACCTGGAGCTGGGGGCGCGGCGGGAGAACATCGTCGTCTGCGACAAGTCCGGCGTGGTCTACCCGGGGCGGACCGAGGACATGGACCCCTACAAGGCGGCGTTCGCCGCCGGCACCCCGGCCCGCACCCTGGCCGAGGCCCTGGTGGGGGCGGATGTCTTCATCGGCCTCTCGGTGGGCGGGGTGGTCGACCAGGACATGATCCGCTCCATGGCCCGCGACCCCATCGTCTTCGCGCTCGCCAACCCCGACCCCGAGATCGGCTACGAGGACGTGCGGGCCGCCCGCGAGGACGCCATCGTGGCCACCGGCCGCAGCGACTACCCCAACCAGGTCAACAACGTGCTCGGCTTCCCCTTCCTCTTCCGCGGCGCCCTCGACGTGCGGGCGACCGACATCAATCAGGCCATGAAGCTCGCCGCGGTGAAGGCCCTGGCCGAGCTGGCCCGCGAGGACGTGCCGGACGCCGTGCTGCGCGCCTACGGCCTGGAATCGCTCCGCTTCGGCCGCGAGTACCTGATCCCCAAGCCGTTCGACTACCGGGTGCTGCTGCGGGTCCCCCCGGCGGTGGCGAGGGCGGCCATGGAGACCGGGGTGGCGCGGACGCCGATCCCCGACTTCGAGGCCTACCACCGGCGGCTGGAGACGCTGATCTCGCGGCGGCTGGAGCTGATGCGCGGCATTATCGATCAGGCCCGGCGCTCGCCGCGCCGGGTGGTCTTTCCCGAGGGGGAGCACGAGCAGATCCTGCGCGCCGCCAAGGTGCTGGTCGACGAGGGGATCGCCCGGCCCATCCTGCTCGCCCGCCGCGAGGTGATCGCCGACCGGCTGCGCGCCCTCGACCTGCCCGAGGAGCGGGTCACCATCATCCACAACGAGAGCTGCGACAAATTCGACCCCTACGTCCGGCGGCTGCACGAGATGCGGTGCCGCGACGGCATGACGATGGTCGAGGCGCGCAAGCGGATGCGCCAGCGCAACTACTTCGGCACCATGATGGTGGAGATGGGGGACGCCGACGGCCTGATCTCCGGGCTCACCCAGTCCTACCCGGAGACGATCCGCCCGGCCCTCCAGATCGTCGGCACGCGGAGCGGCGTCCGCCGGGTCTCCGGGGCCTACGTCCTGATCCTCCAGGACCGCCTCTTCTTCCTCGCCGACACCACGGTCAACATCGATCCCACCCCCGAGGAGCTGGCCGAGATCGCCCTGCTCACCGTGGGCTTCGCCCGCCGTTTCAGCGTGGTGCCGCGGGTCGCCATGCTCTCCTTCTCGAACTTCGGCTCCAACAACCACCCCGCCGCCCGCAAGGTGCGGCGGGCGGTCGAGATCGTCTCCCGCCTGGAGCCGGAGCTGGAGATCGACGGCGAGATGCAGGCCGATACCGCCGTCTTCGAGCAGATCCTGCAGGAGAGCTACCCCTGGAGCCGGCTGCGGCAGCCGGCCAACGTCCTCATCTTCCCCGAGCTGCAGTCGGCCAACATCGCCTACAAGCTGATCTGGCGGTTGGCGGGGGCGGAGGCGATCGGGCCGGTCCTCCTGGGGGTGGCGAAGCCCATCCACGTCCTCCAGAGCGGCCTGGAGGTGAGCGACATCGTGAACATGGCGGCGCTCTGTGTGGTGGACGCGCAAGAGCTGCCGGAGCGGGCGGGGTGAGGGTCCGGATGGAAGAAGAGCGTTCCTCCGGGGTACAATCGGGGATCTAAGTTTTCCCTGAAGGAGGCTCTATCATGAAGCGCGTTTCGACTCTCGCCCTTTCCGGTGCCCTGCTGCTCGCGGTCCTCGCGGCTCCGGGCCTGACCCGGGCGGCGGCCAAGGGGGGCAGCGAGAAGCCCCGCATCGCCGTCCTCGAATTCAAGAACAAGGCCGATAATCAGTGGTGGTATCACGGCGGCGCCGAGGCCGCCCAGGACGTGTTCGTCACCGAGCTGGTCAAGAGCGGCAAGTTCCGCGTCGTCGAGCGCGAGCAGCTCGAGGCTCTGATGAAGGAGAAGAACCTGTCGCTGTCCGGCGATGTCGATCCCAAGACCGCGGTCCGGATCGGCAAGCTCCTGGGGGTCAACTACCTGCTGACCGGCGCGGTGACCGAGTACGGCACCACCGACGTGAGCGGCGGCGGCGGCGGCGTCTTCGCCGGCAAGCGCAAGTTCGTGGCGGCCCTCAACGCCCGCCTGATCGACACCAGCACCGGCGAGGTGGCCTGGGCCGACGAGGCGAGCCAGGAGGAGGCCAGCATCAAGGTGTCGGTGTTCGGAGTCGGCGGCGGCGTCGACGACAACCGGATGTTCGACAAGGTGATGAAGCCCTGCATCCAGAAGCTCGTCGCCAGCCTCAAGGCCGCGGATCTGTAATCCGATAGGTTGGGGAGTGAGGGGCCGCCCCGGGAGGGGCGGCTCTTCTTACATCGGCCTGAAATTAACCCGCAGCGTCGTCCACATCTTCACCTTGACGCCCTCCTTGGTGGCGGGCTGGAACTGCGCCCGGCGGGCGGCGTCGATGGCCGCCTCGTCGAAGCCGAAGCCGGCCTTGGCGCCGATGCGGTCGGCGTCGAGCACCTTGCCGCGCTCGTCCACCAGCACCTTGATGTCCACCTGGGCCGCCCGGTTGAGGTGCTTGGCCGCGGGGGGGTAGCGGGGATCGAGGTTGGACTGCAGCTTGGGCGCGACCACGCCGGCTCCCGGCTGCACCAGGTCCCCCGTCTGCGTCTGCACCTGCGGCCGGGGGGCCGAAGGCTGGGCGGGAGCGGGGGCCGGGACGGGCTTCTCGGTGGCCGGCTCCGGCTTCGGCGCGGCGGTCTGCGGGGCCACCGGCTCAGGCTTCGGCACGGCGGTCTGCGGGGCCGACGCGGCGGGCTCGGGCTTCCGGCTCTCCACCGGCGCGGGCAGCGGCGGCTCCGCCTGGGCGACCCGTTCGGACGCCTTCCCCGGGGCCTGCGTCTTTTTGCTCTCCGCGAGCTGCTGCTGGAGCTGCTTGATGCGGTCGTCGTACTGCCCCTTGAGCTTGTCCTCCATCTCCTTGCTGCGGGCGTCGAACATCTTCTGGATCTGCGCCTGGAGCTCCTCGGGGGTCTGGCCGGCGGCGGGGGCCGCGGCCGGCGGGACGGTGCCCGGCATGGCGGCGGTCTGCGTGGTCGGCGAGACGGTGGGCGGGGGGGAGGGCGGCACGGCGGGCCCGCTGGAGCGCCCGAAGAGGAACCAGCCGCCGGCCCCGAGCGCCACTACGGCCGCCGCGGCGATGCCGATCCACAGCCCCTTCTTCGCGGGCTCCGCCTCCTTCGCCACCTGGGCGCGGGTGCCCGGCCAGGTGGCCTCGCGCACGCCGGTCGTCTCGCGCAGGTCCTGCGGCGCGGCCGGCACGGGAGCCGGCGCCGCGATGGGCGCCGGGCGGGCCGGCAGCTCCAGCGTCCGCTCCGCCTGGATCTCCTGGCTCTCCCGCTCGATCTCGTCGCGGAAGAGGTTGTGCATGAAGAAGGCGAGGTTGAAGGTGGTGGGGCTGAAGTTGCTGTCGATCATCAGCTTCGACAGCGTCTTGTGCCAGGTGACCGCGTCGGCGATCCGCTGCTCGCGAGGGGCCAGGCTCTTCTTGAGCAGGGCCGCCACCGGCGCCGGCAGCGGGGTGCCGTCGTTGGCGAGCTGGGCGGCGTCGATCATCGGCCCGTAGGCTTCGGGGGGCGCCACGGGCGGGCGCTCGCCGGTCAGCAGCTCGAAGAGGATGGCGCCCAGGGAGAAGACGTCGTCGGACTTGGCCGCCGGCGCGCCGCTCAGGGTCTCGGGGGCCAGGTAGGGGCGCAGCCCCTCGTCCTGCCAGCCGCCGGCCGCGAGGTCGCGCAGCCCCGGGGCGACCTCGAAGCCGAGCAGCCGGGTCTCCCCCTCGTTCGAGATCATCACCAGGTGCGGCACCACGAAGCCGTGGAGCAACCGCTCGTCCTGCACGCGGCTCTCATAGGCGGCGGCGAGGGCGAGCGACAGGCGCTCGGCGATCAGCAGGGCATGGTCGGTGGGGATGGGGGAGTGTTGCCGGGCCGACTGCGCGAAGACCGTCGCCAGGTTCTTGCCCGAGATGTAGTCGTAGGCCGTGTAGGGAAAGCTCCGCACGCGGCCGAGATCGACGCCGTTGCCGATGTTGGGGCTCTTCAGGATCTCCTGGATCGCTCCCCGCCCCGAGACCCGGGCCCACAGCTTCTCACCGTCGAGACCCTTGCCGTTGAAGACGCGGAGCAGGACGACCTGCTCCATCCCCCCCTGACCGACCCGGCCGGCGCGAAAGATCTCGCCCAGCGGATCCTCGGTCAATTTCTTGAGAAGCAGATACTTCCCAAACTCCTCCGGGATGTTCATCAGATGTGCCTCCTCTCGGACGGCGCGCCGCGCTAAACAGCGGCTCTCTGCTCGGAAAGTGCGGCGCGCAGTGCTGTTGTGGACTGTTCCTATCGCTTGATACACCAGTGATAGAGAACTGTCAATCAAGAAATGCGCTGAGGAGGGGTCAGCGGCCGGGCCCCTGGCCGGCCCGCCGCTCGGCCGCCCAGTGGTCGCGCCAGTACTTGCGCTGCCAGATCTCGACGTTGCGGTTGTGCTCGGCGAGAGTCTGGGCGAAGACGTGGGTGCCGTCGTTGCGGCTGACGAAGTAGAGGTAGGGGACGGCGGCCGGCGCCGCGGCGGCGGCCAGGCTGGCGAGGCCTGGCGAGCAGATCGGCCCCGGCGGCAGCCCCGCGTAGCGGTAGGTGTTGTAGGGGGACTCCATCTGCAGGTCCTCGCGGCGGATGTTGCCGTTCCAGCGTCCCACCCGCTTGAGGGCGTAGATGACGGTGGGGTCCGCCGCGAGGCCGATCCGGTGGTCCAGCCGGTTGCGGTAGACGGCGGCGATCAGCGGCCGCTCCTGCGGCGCCTTGGCCTCCTTCTCGACGATGCTCGCCAGCGTCACCACCTGGCGGACGCTCCGCCCGGGGGAGCCCGCGGCCATCCGCGGGCGGACGTCGCGCTCGAAGCGCTTGCGGAAGGTCTTGACCAGGGTCTCGACGATCTCCTTCTCGCTGGCGCCCACGGCGAAGCTGTAGGTCTCGGGGAAGAGGTACCCCTCGAGGTCCGGGGCGTCGGGGTCGAGGTCGGCGACCAGGCGCGGCGAGCGCATGAGGTCGAGGAAGACCTCGCGGCGGCCGAACCCCTGGTGGGCGAGCTGCTCGGCGATCTCCTCCAGGGTGAGCCCCTCGATGATGGTGAGGGTGCGGCCGACGGTCTGCCCCCGCACCAGCTTGCCCAGCGCCTCGGCGGTGGTGAGCTCCCCGCGGAAGGCGTACTCCCCGGCCTGGATCTTGGGCTCCCCCTTGTAGATCAGGTAGACGCGGGCCAGCCGGGCGTCGGCGATCACGCCGTCGCGCTGGAGGATCTGGAGGATGCGGGCGGTCCCCGTGCCGGGCGCGATGAGGACCCTCTGCTCGGGCCCTTCATATCCCTTGTACGGGCGCTGCAGGGTCCACCAGGACCAGGCCGCGAGGGCGGCGGGCACCAGGAGCAGGAGCAGGAGGATCCCCAGGCCGATGCCGCGCCGGTTCCTGGATCTCCCCTCCGCCTTCTTCTTCGCTTTCGCCACCGCGTCTCCTCGTCAGCTCCGGGCTTCCCGGTCCAGGGCGTCCTGCAACAGGATCTGGGCGGCCACCGCGTCGATCCGCCCCGGCTCGCGCCGGGTGTCGACCCCCGCCTGGCGCAGCCGTCCGGCGGCCTCGACGCTGGTCAGCGCCTCGTCCACCCATTCGACCGGGAGCCCCGTCATCTCGGCCAGCCTGGCGCCGAAGCGCCGGGCCCGCTCGGCGGTGGGGCCGCGCCGGCCGTAGAGGTCGACCGGCTCGCCGAGCACCAGCCGCTCGACCCCCTCGCGGCGGGCGATCTCGGCGATCTGCCGCAGGGCCGAGCGGTCGTTGCGGCGCTCCAGGGTGGCGAGCGGCAGGGCGAGCCGGCCCGCCGGATCCGAGATCGCCAGCCCGATCCTCTTCTCGCCGAAGTCGATGCCCAGAAAGCGCATGGTCCCGCCGTCCCGGGCGCATTGTACCGTTGTCGGGGGGCCGGAGCGATTCGGCGAGAACGATGTGCTAGGATCGGCCACCCGGTCCGCCGGCGCCAGCCGCCGGTGCTCCCCCCAAGCGCTTCACAGGAGAGGTCATGGACGACGTCGTTATTCTGAGCGCGGTGCGCACGCCCATCGGGGTCTTCCAGGGCGCGCTCGCGAGCCTTCCCGCGCACGCCCTGGGGTCGCGCGCGATCGCCGCCGCCATCGAGCGGTCGGGCCTCAGCCCTGAAGAGATCGAGCAGGTCAACATGGGCTGCGTGCTCACCGCCGGCCAGGGGCAGGCCCCGGCCCGCCAGGCGGCCCTCGGCGCCGGCTGCCCGGTGGGGACCGGCGCGATCACCCTCAACAAGGTCTGCGGCTCCGGCATGCGGGCGGCGATGATCGCCGCCAACGACCTGCGCTGCGGCGACTTCAAATACGTGGTGGCCGGCGGCATGGAGAGCATGAGCCAGGCCCCCTACCTGGCCGCCGGCGCCCGCGACGGCCTGCGCCTGGGACATGGCAGGCTGATCGACTCGATGATCCACGACGGCCTCTGGGACCCCTACGGCGACGTCCACATGGGGAGCTGCGCCGAGCTCTGCGCCGCCGACTACCAGTTCGACCGCGCGGGCCAGGACGCCTACGCCGTGGAGAGCTACCGGCGCTCCCGCGAGGCCACCGAGAAGGGGCTGTTCGCCGAGGAGATCGTCCCCGTCTCCGTGCCCGGCAAGAGGGGGGAGACGGTGGTCGACCGCGACGAGGAGCCGTTCAAGGCCGACCTCGGCAAGATCTCGTCCCTGCGCCCCGCCTTCCAGAAGGAGAACGGCACCGTCACCGCCGGCAACGCCAGCAAGATCAACGACGGCGCCGCCGCCCTGGTGCTGACCACGGCGCAGGAGGCCGCCCGGCGGGGCCTGAAGCCGCTCGGCCGCGTGGTGGCCCACGCCTCGCTGGCCCAGAAGCCCGAGCAGTTCACCACCGCCCCGGGCGGCGCCGTCCGCCGGGTGCTGGAGCGGGCCGGGCTCAAGGCGGCCGACATCGACCTCTGGGAGGTCAACGAGGCGTTCGCCGTGGTGGCGATGGCCTTTCTGCGCGACCTGGAGCTGAAGGACGACCGCGTCAACGTGCGCGGCGGCGCGGTGTCGCTCGGGCATCCGATCGGCGCCTCCGGCGCCCGCATCCTGGTCACGCTGCTGCACGCGCTGCGCGAGCGGGGCGGGCGGCTCGGCTGCGCCGCCATCTGCATCGGCGGCGGCGAGGCTACCGCGATGATCGTCGAGCGCGTAGACTAAGCGCCGCTCTCTCATGCGCGGACACCGTCTTACTCCACCGGCCCTGCTGCTGGCCTTCTCCCTGGGGCTGCCCGCCGCGGCGCAGCAGACCCCTGGCCAGTCGCCCCAGCCGCCCCAGGGGCAGCCGCCTCCGGGACAGCCGCCGCAGAATCAGCCCAGCCAGAACCAGCCGCCGCTGGAGCCCCGGGGGCCGATCAATTCCGTCTCCCCGACGCCGGGCAGCACGCCGCCCCCCTCCGGGGCGCCGAATTCGCCGCCGGCTCCGGCGACCCCGCCGCCTCCGCCGGGCCCGCCCGGCGCCGGGCCGGACCGGCTCGACTTCCAGCTCAAGTTCACCGGCGCGCGCGGCGGCGGCAGCGCCGCGGGCAGCGCCGCCAACCTCGAATACAAGCGTGAGGACTACGCCGTCCTCACCGGCGACGTCCGGCTCAAGTACCAGGACCTCGACCTCGTGGCCGACGAGGCGGAGATCGACCTCAAGACCAAGGACGTCATCGCCGTGGGGCACGTGATCCTGGACCAGGGTCCCCGGCGGCTGAGCGGCGACTCGCTGACCTTCAACCTCGACAGCAAGACGGGCAAGATCCGCCACGCCGTGGGGCAGATGTCCCCCGACTACTACTTCACCGGCGACGAGGTGGAGAAGACCGGGCCGGACACCTACGTCATCCGCGACGGCATCTTCACCTCCTGCTCGCAGCCGGTGCCCGACTGGAGCTTCCGGGTGCGCGAGGCGGAGATCCAGGTCGAGGGGTACGCCCACGTGCACGGCACCTCGATGCGGGTGAAGAAGGTGCCGGTGCTCTACACGCCGTACCTGCTCTGGCCGGTCAAGCGGGAGCGCAGCTCGGGGCTCCTCGTCCCCAACATCGGCTACTCCGAGCGCAAGGGGGCCGAGCTCGGCCTCGCCTACTTCCAGACCCTCGGCCGCAGCTACGACACGACGATCCACCTGGACACCTACAGCAAGGGGTACCTGGGCGTCGGCGACGAATTCCGCTACGCCCCCACCGCCGGCACCAAGGGGAGCCTGATCGGACAGTCGGTCTACGACCCCACGACCCGGTCGTGGCGCTGGAAGGTGCTGCTCGACCACACCACCAACGACCTCCCCAACGGGATGCGCGCGGTCGTCCAGTACCAGAAGTACTCGGACTTCAACTTCTTCCGCGACTTCGAGCGCGATTTCGACACCAACACCCTGCGCTTCATCGACAGCCGCGGCTTCCTCACCGGCAACTGGGGGCCGCACCTGGTCAACCTGCTGCTGGAGGACCGCGAGACGTTCGTCAACCTGCAGAACGACACGCTCCAGCAGCGCCGGCTCCCCGAGCTCCAGTACCGCCTGCGCTCGACCCAGATCGGCAAGACGCCGTTCTACATCGAGCTCGCCAGCACGGCCTCGTACCTCGACGTCTCGCGCCCCCAGAGCTACCAGGGGCGGTACGGGCGCTTCGACCTCTTCCCGACGCTTACCCTGCCGGTGAAGACCTTCCCCTGGCTCAACCTGTCGCTGACCGGCGGCGAGCGGCTGACCTGGTACGGCGACACCCTGAACGAGACGCAGACGGGGTTCACGGGCAACACCCTGACGCGCACCTTCCCCTTCGGCGGCGCCGAGATCATCGGCCCCTCCTTCTCGCGAATCTTCAACTGGAAGGTCGGCGACCTGGGGAAGTTCAAGCACATCATCGAGCCGCGCTTCACCTACACCTATCAGGGGGAGGTCGCGGACAACCTGCAGACCGAGACGCCGCGGTTCGACGAGATCGACACCCAGGCGGGCCTCAATTTCGGCCGCGCCGCGCTCGACAACCGCCTGCTGGGCAAGCCCGACACCGAGAGCGGCGTGGCCCGCGAGGTGCTGTTCTTCGAGATCGCCCGCAACTACAGCTTCGACAACAAGTCGCCCCAGCAGGTCTCGGCCCTCGATCCCACGGTGACCAGCAACGCCGGCCCGCTGGAGACCCTGCTGCGGTTCAACCCGACGCAGAAGATCAGCCTGACGGCGACCGCCACCTACGGCACCCTCTTCCGGGGGATCGCCTCGACCGGCCTGACCGGCAGCTACGGCTTCGGCGCCGGCAACAACATCGCCGTCACCTGGTTCACCCGCGCGATCCCGGAGACCAATCGCTCGGTGAGCAACCAGGCGCGGCTGAGCGGCGCGTTCAACCTCCCCCGCTGGAATATGAGGCTGGAGGGGCAGATCAACTACGACTTCGAGCAGCAGCTCCTGCAGCTCTACCAGATCGCGCTGAGCTACACCTCCCAGTGCTACGGCCTGCGGCTGGAGCTCCGCGACTTCCAGCCCGCGACCGGGTCGGCCGGACAGGTGGTGCGCGACCGCGAGATCCGCTTCCTGCTCTCGCTCAAGAACGTCGGCACGTTTCTCGACCTGAACAGCCGCAGCTCGACGATCCAGCCGTAGCCGGGGGGTATAGGGAGACACGATGAAGGGCCTGATCCTTTCGGGGGGCAAGGGGACGCGCCTGCGCCCCCTCACCTACACCTCCGCCAAGCAGCTCGTGCCGGTGGCCAACAAGCCGGTGCTCTACTACGCCATCGAGTCGATCGTGGCGGCGGGCATCCACGAGATCGGCATCATCGTCGGCGAGACCGGGGCCGAGATCCGCGCCGCGGTGGGGGACGGCTCCCGCTTCGGCGCGCGGGTGACCTACATCCCCCAGGAGGCGCCGCTCGGCCTCGCCCACGCCGTGATGATCGCCGAGGAGCTCATCCAGGATTCCCCCTTCGTCATGTACCTGGGGGACAACCTGATCGCCGGCGGCATCACCGAGCTGGTCTCGGAGTTCCAGGCGCTCGGCTGCAATTCCGAGATCCTGCTCGCCGAGGTCCCCAACCCGGAGCAGTTCGGCGTCGCCGAGCTGACGGCCGAGGGGAAGGTCCGCCGCCTGGTCGAGAAGCCCAAGGAGCCGAAGAGCAACCTGGCCCTGGTGGGCGTCTACATGTTCGACTCCCACATCTTCGAATCGGTGAAGCGGATCAAGCCGTCCGCCCGGGGGGAGCTGGAGATCACCGACGCCATCCAGGACCTGATCGACCGCGGCCTCGACGTCCACCCCCACATCGTCCGCGGCTGGTGGAAGGACACCGGCAAGCTGGAGGACATGCTGGAGGCGAACCGCATCGTGCTCGAGAGCCTGGAGGCCCGGCGCGGCGCCAACCTCCAGGACATGGGCCGCGGCAGCCGCATCGAGGGGCGGGTACAGCTCGGGGAGGGGGTCGAGCTGATCGATTCCCTGGTGCGCGGGCCGGTGGTGATCGGCGACGGCACCCGGCTGGAGAACGCCTTCGTGGGCCCCTACACCTCGATCGGCGAGCGCTGCACCCTGGTCTGTTGCGAGCTGGAGAACTCGATCGTCCTCGCCGACTCCGAGATCCGCGACATCCCGCTGCGCATCGACGGCTCGCTGATCGGCCGCAACGTGCGCATCACCAAGACCGACTTCAAGCCGAAGGCCTACCGCTTCATGCTGGGAGACAACTCGGAGGTCGGGATCACCTGAGATGCGGTGCCTGGTCCTGGGTGGCACCGGCATGCTCGGCCGGGCGGTGGTGGCCGCGGCGCGCGCCCGTGGCTGGGCCGCCCTCGGGCTCTCCCATTCCCAGGCCGACCTCACGGACCGCGACAACCTCCTGGGATGGGCGGAGCGCTTCCGGCCTGAGGTGGTGGTCAACTGCGCGGCGTATACGAAGGTCGACGCCGCCGAGACCGACCGGGTGCGGGCCTTCGCGGTGAATGGCGCCGGGGTGGCCAACGCCGCCGCGCTCGCCGAGCGGGCGGGGGCGCGGCTGGTCCACGTCTCCACCGACTACGTCTTCGACGGCGCGGCCCGGACCCCCTACCGCGAGGACGCCCCCACGGCGCCGCTCTCGGTCTACGGCGAGAGCAAGCTCGAAGGAGAGCGGCAGGCCCTCGCCTGGGAGCGCTCCACCGTGGTGCGCGCGAGCTGGCTCTTCGGCCCCCGCGGCCACAGCTTCGTCACCACCATGGTGGGGCTGATCGAGGCCGGGCGCCTGCCGCTCCGCGTGGTGACCGACCAGGAGGGGTGCCCCACCTCGACCCCGTCGCTCGCCCGCGCGCTGCTCGACCTCGCGGCGCGAGAGGCTTCAGGAATCGTGCACTATCAGGACCGGGAGCCCGTCTCCTGGTACGCTTTCGCGGTCGAGATCGTCCGCCTCTGGTCCGGCGCGGCCGAGGTGATCCCGGTCACCACCGCGGAATTTCCCCGTCCCGCCCGCCGTCCGGCCTACTCGGTGCTGGACGTCGGGCGCTTTGAAACGATCGCCGGCCGGCGCGTGGAGCCCTGGGAGAGTGGCTTGGTCGAGACGCTGGCCTGGTTGAGGAAGGAGAGGAACCGATGAGGGCTTTGATCACCGGCATCACCGGTTTCGCCGGGTCCCACCTGGCGGAATACCTGTTGGCGGAGCATCCGGACGTGGAGGTCTTCGGCACCTTCCGCTGGCGCAGCCGCATGGACAACGTGGAGCACCTCGACAAGCACATCAAGCTCGTCGAGGCCGACCTGCGCGACTACACCTCGATGCACCGGGCGCTGGAGATCACGCGGCCCGACTACATCTTCCACCTCGCCGCCCAGAGCTTCGTGCCGTCGAGCTGGAACGCGCCCAACGACACCATCGTCACCAACGTCACCGGGCAGACCAACCTGTTCGAGGCGGTGCGCGCCCTCAAGCTCGATCCCGTCATCCAGATCGCCTGCTCCAGCGAGCAGTACGGCCTGGTGCTGCCGCACGAGACGCCGATCCAGGAGACCAACCCGCTGCGGCCGCTCTCCCCCTACGCTGTCTCCAAGGTCGCCCAGGACTATCTCGGCTACCAGTATTTCCAGAGCTATGGCATCAAATCCGTCCGCACCCGCGGCTTCAACCACACGGGACCCCGGCGGGGGCAGGTCTTCGTCACCTCCAATTTCTGCAGCCAGGTGGCGGCGATCGAGCTGGGCCTCCAGGACCCGGTCATCCGGGTGGGCAACATCGACGCCATCCGCGACTTCACCGACGTGCGCGACATGGTGCGCGGCTACTGGCTGGCAGTGACCAAGGCCAAGCCCGGCGACGTCTACAACATCGCCACGGGCAAGGGGATCAGCATCCGCGACATGCTCAACCTCGTGCTCTCCTACTCGACGGTCGAGGTCAGGACCGAGGTCGATCCGGAGCGCCTCCGCCCCTCGGACGTCGAGATCCTGATCGGCGACAGCTCGAAGTTCCGGGCCGACACCGGCTGGGAGCCGCGCATCCCGTTCGAGCAGACCGTCCGCGACCTGCTCGACTACTGGCGCCAGAAGCTGGCTCATAAAAAGCGCACCGCTTGATGACGGGAGATTGATGCACGTCCTGATCACCGGCATCGCCGGTTTCGTGGGCTCGCGGCTCGCCCGGCTTCTCCTCGCGAAGGGGGACCGGGTGAGCGGCACGTACATCGATGCCCGCCCGGACCTGCCCGGAGCACAGCTCTTCGAGGCCGACCTCCTCGACCTCGCCGCCCTGGAGCGGGTGATGGAGGAGGCTGACCCCGACGCCGTCGTCAACCTCGCCGGCCTCTCCCACATCGGCGAGTCGTGGGACTGGCAGCGGATGCCCAGCTATTTCTGGGTCAACGTCGCGGGCACCGAGAACGTCCTCCGCGCGGCGGCGGGGCGGCAGGTGGTGATCGCGTCGAGCGCCGATGTCTATGGCGCGGTCCCGGAGAGCGAGCAGCCGATCCCGGAGAGCCGCCCGGTGGCCCCCCAGACCCCCTACGCGCTGACCAAGGCCTCGGCCGAGCGGCTGGCCCTGGCCCACGGCGCGGTGATCGTCCGCTCGTTCAATCTGATCGGCCCGGGGCAGGCGCCCAACTTCGCGCTCGCCTCCTGGGCCAGACAGCTCGCCGCCATCCGCCGCGGCGAGCAGGAGCCGGTGCTGAAGGTGGGCGACCTCTCCACCGCGCGGGATTTCACCCACGTGGACGACGGCGCCGAGGCTTACCGCCTGCTGGCGGAGAAGGGTGAGCGGGGAGAGGTCTACAATCTGGCGAGCGGAAAGGCCGTGCCGATGCGCGAAGCCCTCGATCGCCTGCTCGCCCTGGCGGGCGTGCGGCCCGAGGTGAAGGAGGGGGCCTTCGAGCCCCGTCCGTTCGACATCCCCTACCTCTCCGGCGACGCCGGCCGCCTGCGCGCCCTGGGCTGGGAGCCCCGCCGGAGCCTGGACGACGCGCTGAGAGACCTCTGGAAGGAGGCGGCATGAAAGTCCTCGTCACCGGTGGTACCGGCTTCCTCGGCCGGCGGATCGTCTCCGAGCTCTCCCCCCGCCACGCCCTGCGCCTCCTGGTGCGCCGCGGCTCCTCCCGCGAGCGCTTCCCGGCCGGCGTCGAATTCGCCGAGGGGGACGTCACCGACCGCGCGAGCCTCGGCCGGGCGCTCGACGGGTGTGACGCCGTGGTCCACGCGGCGGCCCTGGTCAAGATCCTTGCCCCGCGCGAGGAGTTCGACCGCATCAACGTCGGCGGCCTGGAGAACGTCCTCGCCGCGGCGGAGGCCTCCGGGAGCGTCGAGCGGATCCTCTACGTCTCCAGCTTCATCGCCCTCGGACCCACGGACGGCCGGGTGCTCGACGAGTCGGCCGAGCCGCGCGACCGCGCCTGGATCAACGACTACGAGCGCACCAAGACCCTCTCCGACCGCCGGGCCCGCCAGGCCATCGCGGAGGGCGCGCCGCTCGGCGTGGTCTACCCCGGTGTGATCTACGGCCCCGGGGAGATGACCGAGGGGAACATCGTCGTGCGTCACATCCTGGACCTCGTGCACGGCCGCCTGCCGGGGCTGATCGGCAGCCCCACGCGGCGCTGGAACTACGTCTACGTGGACGACGTGGCCCGCGGCGCCGCCCTCGCCCTGGAGAATTTCAAGCCGGGCGGACGCTACGTCCTGGGGGGGGAGAACGTGAGGCTCGGCGAGTTTTATCCCTTGGTGGGCCGGCTGACCGGCGCGAAGATCCCCACCCTGCGCTTTCCGGACGGGATCGCCAAGGCGGCCGGCGCCGCGCAGAAGGCCTGGGCCCGCCTGCGCGGCACTACCCCGCAGCTCACCCCCGACCTCGTGGAGATCTACAAGCACGACTGGGCCTACAGCTCCGCCACGGCGGAGAAGGAGCTCGGCTATCGCGCGCGGCCGCTCGCCGAGGGGCTCGCCTCGACCGTGGCCTGGCTCCGCGAGAGCGGCCAGATGGAGAAGCGGAAGTAATGGCGCTCAACCGCGGCGAGCTGGCGCGCAAGGCCGTCCACATGGGGGTGGGGCTGATCGCCTTCTCCCTGCGCTACCTGGGGCCCCTGTATTCGGCCGTCCTCGCCCTCTGCGCCCTCGGCCTCAACCTCTTTGTCCTCCCCCACATCGGCGGCCGCCGGCTCTGGCGTCAGCACGAGGTGGAGTCCGGCGCCTCGATCGGCATCATCCTCTATCCGCTCGCCGTGCTGCTGCTGATCCTCGTCTTCTACCAAAGGCTGGAGGTCGCGGCGGCGGCCTGGGGGATCCTCGCCTTCGGCGACGGCATGGCCTCGATCGCCGGCATCCAGCTCGGACGGCGGCGGCTCCCCTGGAACCCCCGCAAGAGCTGGATCGGCTCGCTCGCCTACGTCCTCTTCGGCACCGTGGCCGCGGCCGCGCTGCTGGTCTGGACGGCGCCGAACCAGGGACGTTCCTATGGCTGGGCGTTCGCCTTCGCGGCCTGCCTCCTCACCGCCCTCCTCGCCGCCGGGCTCGAATCGCTCCCCCAGGGGCTCGACGACAACCTCGGCGTGCCGCTCGTCTCCGGGCTCTTCCTGCTCGGGCTCGTGCTCACCCAGGGTCACTGGGGAGCCTTCCTGGCCGATCCCCACCTGCCGCTCCGGCTCGGGATCGCCGCCCTCGTCAACGCGGCGCTGGCCGGCGCCGCCTATGCCGCCCGCACGGTGAACCGCTCGGGGGTCGTCGCCGGCTTCCTGGTGGGCGTCGTGATCTACGCCTTCCTGGACTGGCGGGGGTACCTGCTGCTGCTGGCCTTCTTCGTCCTCGGCAGCGCCGCCACCAAGCTCGGCTACCGCAAGAAGGCAGCCGCCCAACTCGCCCAGGAGGACAAAGGCCGCCGCGGCGCCCGCCACGCCCTGGCCAACGCCGGCGTGGCCACCGCCTGCGCGATCTTCGCGGCGATGACCCCCTACCCCGTGCTCTTCGCCCTGGCCTTCGCGGGGGCCTTCGCCACCGCCGCCGCCGACACCTCGTCGAGCGAGATCGGCCAACTCCTGGGCCGCCGCACCTACCTCGCCACCACCTTCCGCCCGGTGCCCCGCGGCACCGAGGGGGCCGTCTCCCTCGAAGGGACCCTCGCCGGCATCCTCGCCTCGCTGGTGATCGCGGCCCTCGGCGCGGCGCTCGGCCTGTTCCCGTGGAAGGGGGTGGCGGTGGTCGTCCTCGCCGCCTTCGTGGGCACCACGTTCGAGAGCGTCGTGGGCGCCGCGCTCGAAAAGCGCCGGCTCCTCGACAACGAAGCGCTGAACTTCCTGAACACCCTGGTGGGGGCCCTGGTCGCCGCGGCCTTCTACGGTTGGGTCGTCTGAGGTCCTTTCCCTTTGACCAGAGTATCCAAGCTCTCTCTCTACTCCCAGCTCGCGCGGCCGTTCACCCTGCTGCCGCCGCTCCTGGGAATCGTCTCGGGCTCGATCTGCGCCTTCGGCTCGGTCCACAACCCGGATCCCTCCCGCAGCGTCACCCTGTCCGTGGTGCTCACGGTGGTCCTTGGCTCCCTCTGCGCGAGCTTCATGAATGCGGCCTCGAACGCGATCAACCAGATCTACGACCTGGAGATCGACCGCCTCAACAAGCCGACCCGGCCGCTGGTCACCGGCGCGCTCTCGCTACGCGAGGCCTGGATCTTCTCCTGGATCTTCTACGCCCTGGCGCTGATCCCCACCTGGCTGGTGGTGCCGTTTCCCCACAACACCCTGCGGGAGAAGCTCACGGCCCCCTTGGGCGAGCACGTGACCTTCTTCATCTATTTGGCGGGCCTGCTCTTCACCTTCATCTACTCGGCGCCGGAGCTCGGGCGGACGAAGGTGCGCGGCATGCTGGCCAACTTCACGATCGCCATCCCGCGCGGCGTGCTGCTCAAGGTGGCGGGCTGGGCGATGGTGGCCCACGTGAGCTTCACCGAGCCCTGGTACATCGGCGGGGTGATCGGGCTCTTCCTGGTCGGCGCCGCCTCGACCAAGGACTTCGCGGACATGGAGGGGGACCGCGCCGGCGGCTGCCGGACCCTGCCGATCCTCTACGGCGCCCAGAAGGCGGCCTGGATCATCAGCCCCTTCTTCATCCTCCCCTGGCTCTTCGTGCCGCTGGGGGCGTACCTGCGCGATCCGCGGAACCCGTCCCACGCCATCCTCACCGGCAACCCGTGGATCCTCACCGTCTTCGGCCTGGTCTTCACGGTCTGGGGCGCCTACACAGTCTGGCTGATCCTGCGCGATCCCAAGTCGCTCACCGAGACCGAGAACCACCCATCCTGGAAGCACATGTACCTGATGATGATGGGGGCCCAGGTGGCGTTCGCGCTGGCGTATATGTTTTAGTCTTCCTTCTTCTCCGGCTCCGGCGGCGCCTTCACCACCCGGAAGGTGGCGTAGAGCGGCCCTTTGGGATCGGGGCGGCGGATGGCGGTCATCTCGACCCGGTAGCCTTCGAAGGTCATGGCGTAGGGCTTGTCGGGCGTGAAGAAGGCCATGATCTGCCCCATCTCCTTCTTGTCGCCGTGACGGGTCAGGATGGTCCCCTTGAACAGGATGCTCGAACAGTCCTTGGGATCGTCGCAGCCCGAGTCGTCGGACATCGAGCGCAGCGTGACCTCGAAGCTTTCGGAATCCACGCGCCCCGTTTCCCCGGCGGCGAGGGCGAACGGCGCGTCGAGCTCCGCCTTGACGGGCTCCTGGGCCCGCGCGCGGCCTCCCGCGAACAGGAGGAGCACCAGCAGGAACGGCAACGTTTTGTATTTCATGACGGGTCCTTTTTCCTGGGCATCGCGGCGCCCTGTCTTTCGTCGCACGGCGTCCCCTTCGGCTTCTTCCAGAGGACGAATTCGTAGGGGGCGAGCTTGCCAAATTTTTCGGATTGGAACAGCTCCAGCGAATAGACCCGGCCCTCGAAGCAGAAGCCCTGCGCCGCGATGTTGCCGAGCGTAGCGTAGGTGATCGTCCTCTTGTCGCCGGAGCGGCCCTCGAGCTCGTAGTCGTTGAAGCTGATGGGGACGTTGCTCTCCGGCCCGGGCCCGTGGGTGCCCAGAAACTTCAGCTTGAAGTCCGGGAAGACGACCGTCCAGCCCGGAGGCGCGGACTCGGGCGTGTTGTAGCGCCCCTTCTCCGGCGGCCGCTCGCTCTGCGCGAGAGCGGCCGCGGGGAGCAGGACCAACAGGACCGGTAACAGCCTTCTCATGAGCCCCTCCCTCCCCGAGTAGAGCCTTCTACTCCGCTTGGACCGGAGCGGGGAGCGTCCGGTTCCCGGTCAGGCGGGCTGCCAGACCTCGCGGAACAGCCGCGCGAAGTTGCCGCCGAGGATCTTCTCGATCCGCGCCTGCGAGTGCCCCCGCTCCCGCAACATGGCCGCGAGGGTCTCGAAGCGGCGCGGCGTGTTGAGGTCGGGGAGGAAGGTGTAGACGTCCTCCTCCTCGCCGGGCGCTGAGATCCCCAGGCGCCGCCGGTTGCGGATGTCCTCTCGGTGCCTCTGGATGAATTCAGGGGTGAGCTCGACGCCGGAGATCCCGCCGTCCGTCCCCAATCCCACATGGTCCTCACCCGCGACTTTCAAGGCATGCTCGATGTGCCGGATCAGGTCCGCCGCCGCCGGCTGCCCCTTCGTGCGCAGGAAGGGCATGAAGTAGATCCCCATCACGCCCCCCTTGCCGGCGAGGTGGCGCAGCTCCTCGTCCGTCTTGTTGCGGGGGAGGTCGGCCACCGCGGCGCAACCGGCGTGGGTGATCGCCACCGGCCGCTTCGACGCCGCGATGCCGTCCAGCGTGGTGCGGTGGCCGCAGTGGCTGAGGTCCACCAGCACCCCGAGCTCGTTCATCCGCTCCACCACCTGCTGTCCCAGGCGGCTCAGGCCCGCGTTGGCGGGCTCCAGGCAGCCGTCGCCGAGCAGGTTCCGCCGATTGTAGGTGAGCTGGATGATCCTCACCCCGAAGCGGCTGAACAGCTCCACCCGGCCGGGGTCGTCGCCGAACGGCGTGGCGTCCTGAAAACCGTAGATGATCCCCAGCCGGCGGCTCTCCTTGGCCCGCTCGAGGTCCGCGGCCGACTTGACCTTCATCAGGACGTCCGGATGGGCGTCGATCTCCCGCTCCCAGGCCCCGATGGTCTTGAAGGTGGTCTCGAAGACGTCCGCGCCGCTGCCGAGGGCGCCCACCGTGAGGTTCACCGCGGTGATCCCGGAGGAGCGGACGTCGGCGATCTGGGCCGCCGTCAGCGGGTTGCCAGGCCCGCCCAGAGCGTCGATGAGGATGGCTTTGTCATACCCCTCCCACCGGGTCTGCGCCGCGGCGGCCACAGCGCGCGGCACGGCCGCCTGGGCCGCCGCCAGGGTGGAGAGGAAGATGAACCGCCGTCGATCGAGGCTTCCGGACATGCCCGGATTCTAACGCCGGAGAGACTCCCATTCGGAAGCCAGGACGCTCATGGTGATATCGCTCCAGTATCCTCCTCCGAGCTCCGCCGGGACCGCGAACGACTCCCGGCGCACCCCCTCGCGCCGGAATCCCGCGCGCTCGTAGCAGGCGAGGGCGCGGGGGTTCACGTCGAAGACCCCGAGCTCGGCCCGGTGGACCTGGAGCACGTCGAAGGCATAGGCGAGGGTCGCGCGCATCATCGCGGTCCCCAGGCCGCGCCCCCGGGCGGCGGGCGCGAGCAGAACCCGGCCGACCCGGGCCGACCGGTTGCGGGCGTCGATGGCGCCGAGCTCGACGTGGCCGATCGTCTCGCCACTTTCTGAATCGACCGCCTTGAAGATCAGCCGGTCGCCGCGGGCGGCGCTGTCGCGCAGGTGTTGTTGGATGTGCTCGCGGGTCAGCGGATATCCGAAGCTGGAAGCCGTCCACAGAAGGAGCTCCTCGTGCGACCGGATCCAGCCGAGGAGCGGCTCGATGTCCGCTTCCGTGAAAGGGATCAGCTCGATCATGGATTGGAGATCCTCCACCCCCCATCGAGCAGCGGAACGGTCGCGCACGCGGGGCCACCATCTCTCGCCTTGCCTTCGATGTGGGCCTCGAGGATCGTATCCGTGCCGGCGAGGGCCTGCTCGATCAGCTTCCACCCGATGCCGGTCAGGGGCACCTTCGCTCGCCGCGTCCAGCAGGAATCGGCCTGGCCCGCGAGGGTCCCCGAATTGACGTAGACGAACCGGCCGGTGGGCGGGCCCTGCGCGAAGGGACCGAGGAAATTCGGCCTGCCGTCCTTGCCGGTGCTGACGCGCAGGGTGAAGTCGAAGGAAAGGTACTCGTTCATAGCGTGGGCTGGGGGAACGAGATCGTCCTTCCCGCGCTGCAGGCGAAACGTCACTCCGGGTGGGAGGGAGACCACGGTGATGCGAAACGGGAGCTCCCGGCCGTTTTTCACCGAAGCCCTACCCCGGCAGCTTCGCCGCCAGCACGTCCACCTTCTGGATCGACGGCGGCTGCGCGAGCAGGTCGCCCGCCTTCGCCATCAGCGCGGCGGCGACTTTTCCCGAAAGATGGGCCTGGCGGCCTTCCTCATCGTTGAAGGCGTCGAAGATGCCGAAGGTCGAGGGCCCCATCTGGATGCCGAACCAGGCGACCGTCGCCGGCTCCTCTTCCACCAGCGGCAGGCCCGAACGGAGGAAGTCGGCGACCTCCTGCTCCTTCCCTGGCTTGGCTTCGAGTCGAACGTAGAGCGCGAGCTTGACCATTCTCCACCCCCCATCGGTCCATGGCGTTGGGCCGGGCAGTGCCCGGCGCCTCACTATATGTCCGCCGGCCGTTTCAGCGTACCCAGAAATTCCACCGCCAGCGGCTCCTCCCGCGCCTCTCCGTTCTCCACCCCCACCCGGTAGGCCGTGACCCCCGGCCGCGAGGCGACCACGCGGTGGAGGCGGTCGCCCAGGAAGTGGACCGCCGCGCTGTTGTCGAGGGCGAGCCCGGGGGCGAGCTCGCCGGCGCTCACGCGCTGGTGGTACTGGGGGCGGCGCTCCGGATCGCCGTCGTAGTGGACGACGCAGCTCCCGGAGAGAAATCCGAGACATTGGATCACGCGGAGGTTCCCTTCATAGGCGTCCGAGAGCCCCTGCTCGAACCAGCAGACGGCTCCGGCGCTCACCCCCGCGAGGACGACCCCCGCCTCCCACGCCTCCCGCAGCCGCTCCGGCAGCCCCCACTCGCGCCAGACGCCCAGCATGCTCTTGGTGTTGCCGCCGCCGACGTAGATCACGTCCTGGGCCAGCAGGTACGTCCGGAGGTCCGGCGTCCGGCTGAAGAGCGGCAGGTGGGACGGCCTGCAGGGGAGGGTGGCGAACGAAGCGTAGAAATGATCGATGTAGGCCTCGGAGTCGCCGCTGGCCGTGGCGAGGAAGCCGACGGCGGGCGTCTCGGCGCGGGTGGCCCCCAGCACGTATTCGTCCAGCGCCGGGTTCTCGGGCTCCATGGTGAATCCGCCGCCGCCCATCGCGATGATCTGCCGCAAGGTCTCAGGCATCCGTGGATCATAACCGGCGCTATACTCGACGCAAATGAGAAAGATCGCCGTCCCCGCGGGCTGTGTGCTGCTGATCGTCCTGGCCGCGGTCTCCGCCGCGGAGCCGCCCACCCCGGCGGCGGAGGCCTACGCAAAGGGCCAGGAGCACCTCGGACGCCGCTCCGCGGACGACCTCCGCGCGGCGGTGCAGGACTTCGAGCGCGCCACCGCCGCCGAGGCCACGTTCGCTCCCGCCTGGGCGGGGCTGGCCGAGGCGCGCGCCCTGCTCTTCGACTACCGGGGCGCCCGCGAGGCCGCCCTCCGCGGGCTGGCGCTCGACGAGCACCTGGCCGCCGCGCACGCCGCGCTGGGGTTCGCGCGGCTGCACGGCGACTGGGACTGGGCCGGCGCCGAGACCGAGCTCCGGCGGGCCGTGGAGCTCGATCCCCAGCGGGCGATGCCGCGCCTCTGGTATGCCATCGTCCTCGAGGTGACCGGCCGCTCCGAGGACGCCGTGCGGGAGGCCCGCAAGGCCGCCGAGCTCCAACCGAAGGAGGCTCCGGTGCGCGCCGGGCTCGGCTACCGCCTCTACTGGGCGCGCCGCTACGACGAGGCGGTGGCGGAGCTCACGGCCGCCCTGGCGCTCGACCCCAAGCTGGAGACGGCCCAGTACTTCATCGGCCGCGCCCGCGTCCAGCAGGGGCGCTACCCGGAGGCCCGCGCCGCCTTCGCCCGCGCCCGGGAGCTCTCCCCCAGGGACTTCAACCTGAGGTCCGCGGAGGCCTATCTCGACGCCGTGTCCGGCCACCGGAAACAGGCCGAGACGGCCCTCTCCGAGCTCGAGCGCCTCGCCATCCGCGAGCTCCCCTTCGCCTCGCAGGCGGCGGGCCTCCACGCGGTCCTGGGGCACAAGGACAGCGCCCTGGAATGGCTGGAGCGGGCCCAGTTCCACCACGAGGGCGCCGTGATCTGGGTCCAGGTCGATCCCCGCTTCGACTCCCTGCGCGAGGAGCCCCGCTTCAAAGACCTCCTGCGCCGGATGGGACTCGGCGCCGCCCCCCAGCGGTCAGACGGATAGCTCGCGGATCATCGCGCCGAGCCTCTGGAGGTCCTCCTGGCCGGTGAAGCGGGCCTTGTCCTCCTCCAGTTTCTTCCGCAGCTCGACCCGGACGTCCGCCGGGAACGCCTTCTTGATCCGCGGCAGCGTGCTCTCCATGGCCCGCAGGATCACTGAAAGGTCGTCCGCGGAGAGAAGCTGGCGTTCCGCCAGCGTCTCCTCGGCCCCCTGGAAGACCTGGGTCACGCCGGAGCTCATCTGCTTCAGGCCGGCCATCCGGGTCTCGTAACGGTCGTCCTTCGGGATGGTCGGCAGAAACTCATCGATCAGCTCGATGCCGAGCGCGGAGCCGTGGAGCAGGAAGGCCAGGAAGGCGGCGAGCTCCTGGTGCGGGGCGCCCCCTCCGATGGCGGGCTCGGCGTAGTAGAGCTTCAGCAGGGAGGCGGCCCCCTGGTACAGCTTCAGGTAGTCCTCCATCCGCGCCTGCAGCGGCACGCTCTTGTTGTGGTGGAGCGCGAAGTTCTCGGTGGAGGTCATGCGGCGCAGCAGGGTGGCCCCCTGCGGGTCGGCGAACCGGGGCAGCGCGATCTTGCCGCTGGAGAGGATCTGGACCGCCCGTTCGTAGTCGGGCCCGGACCAATCGCGGCTCACGGCCGGAAGCCCGGCCTCCAGATAGCGGTTGGATTGCGCCTGAGTGGCGGGCGCGCCGAGAGCCAGGCCGAGGGTCAGGACGGCGAGCAGAGCCGATCGCATGGGAATGGCGCCTCCACGGGTCTTCACGCTGGCTCCGGGAGCGTGTACTCGAAATCGTAGGAATGCTTGCCGTCCGCGATGGTGATCCCCATCGTCCCCTGAAGCCCGGTGAGCTCTTCCGTGCCGGAGTCCGGCACGACCACGATAGTGAGCTGGGGCTTGCCGCGGTCCATCAAGCCGCTGTGCTGGAGCACGAAGGTGCCGCCGCGGCCCTGCAGGGTGCCGTTGACCCGCTCCAGGGCCACGTAGCCGGCCGAGCCCTGGACGGCCGTGCCGGCGCTCAGCATCTGCCCCTGGCTGGTGGCCTCGAGGTCGCCGCGAAACGTCTTGTCGAGGATCAGCCTGCCGAGGCCCGGCCCCGCCTCGCCGTTCGCCTGGGGGGTGAGCTTGACCTCGAACGTCCCTCTCGCGTGAGCCGCCATGGAGCCTCCTTCCGGGTTTCCCGCGAGAAGGCTATCACGCGGCGTCCTCCGGACCGGCCGAGCCCCATAGGGCATCCTGGCAAATGAGAGGCTGAAAATCTTTTTCGCGGAGCTCCTGAAGCACAGAGTTTATGCTATCGTCTCATTTTAGTCGCTTCGGTCGTTTCGGGAGGGTTCCGCATGAGAGATTCGGTCCACGCGAGAACAGCCGTCCTTCTGTCCTGCGTGCTTCTTCTCTTCTGCCTCAGCGCCGCGGCCGGCGCGCAGCCGGCCTTCCTGGTCAAGGATCTCAACACCACACGGCCGGGCGACAACGCCCCCGGGAGCGGCCTCACCGTCGTGGGGGAGACCATTTTCTTCCCGGTGTCCGACGGCATCCACGGCGCCGAGCTCTGGCGGACCGACGGCACCGAGGCAGGCAGCCATCTGGTGGCGGACATCTGCCCCGGCTCCTGCTCCTCCGGTCCGGGCAACCTCACGGCCGTCGGCGGCCTGCTCTTCTTCACGGCCGACGACGGGCTGCACGGCAGAGAGCTCTGGAAGAGCGACGGGACCCGGGCCGGCACGGCGATGGTCAAGGACCTGGTTCCGCCCGGCGACTTCTCCTGGGTCGACAACTTCACGGAGCTCGGCGGGCTCCTCCTCTTCACCGTCTCGAGCTACAACACCCGCCACGAGCTCTGGCGGAGCGATGGGACGGCGGCGGGGACCTTCCGGCTGCGGGATTTCGGCCCCGGCGACCACGCCCTCGTCATGCCCTATCCGCCGGTCTGCCTGGGCGGCAAGCTCTTCTTCTCCGCCGAGGACGGCACCCACGGCGAGGAGCTCTGGACGACCGACGGCACCGCCGCCGGGACCGCCCAGCTCAAGGACATCAATCCCGGCCCGGCCGGCAGCGCCCCTGGAAACCTCCAGATGGTCGCGGCGGGGAGCAAGGTGCTCTTCCAGGCCGACGACGGCGTCCACGGCTACGAGCTGTGGGGGAGCGACGGCACCGAGGCGGGCACGGTCCTGGTCAAGGACATCCATCCGGGCGTGGGGACCGCCATCCTGAACGGGCTGACGGCGGCGGGAGGAGAGGCTTTCTTCCTGGGCTCCGCCGACGGGGTCGGTCAGCAGCTCTGGAAGAGCGACGGCACCGAAGCCGGCACCCTGCCAGTCAAGCCGGTGCCCAGCAGCGTCTCCTGGCTGCGGGTGGCCGGGAGCCGGCTCTTCTTCTTCGCCGACTGCGACCTCTGGACGAGCGACGGGACCGCGGCGGGCACCGTCCTGGTGGAGACGATCCCCGGGCCGTACTGCGGGATCTGGACGACTCCTGTGACCGGGGACAGCCCGCTGTTCCTGTTTACCACCGCCGACGCGACCCACACCACCGGGCTCTGGCAGAGCGACGGCACCCCGGCCGGCACCTCGCTCGTCAGCGATCTCAGCTCCTCCGGCAACGCTCCGGCGGGCGCCGGCGACCTCTGGTACTTCTCCGCCGTCACCCAGTTGAACGCCGTGCCGGACCTCTGGACGACCGACGGCACGGCGGCCGGCACGCGGAAGCTGCGGATCAACCACCAGGCGTCCGGCCTGGGCCAGCTCCAGGGACCCCGCGCGCTCTTCGACTTCGACGGGACCCTTCTCTTCCAGGGGGACGACGGCCAGACCGGCGCCGAGTTGTGGCGGAGCGACGGCACCGCGGCCGGCACCACCCTGGTCAAGGATCTCAGCCCCGGGCCCTTCTCCTCCCTGCCGGCCGAGATCACCCGGGCGGGGAGCACCATCTTCTTCCGTTCCAACGCCGGGAACACCTATGAGAAGCTGTGGAAGACCGACGGCACCCCGGCGGGGACCCTGCTGCTCCACACCGACGACCAGTTCTACAATTTCGGGAATTTCTCACCCCGGGATCTGACCGCCTTCGGCAGCGGCCTCCTGTTCCTGGGCTCTCAGTCCAACAATCCCCCGGAGCTAATGCGGAGCGACGGCACGCCGGCGGGGACAGTGCTGATCGGGCCCGGGCTCGGCTTTTTCGGGTCTTCCCTCGTCTCCCTCGGCAACCAGGTCCTCTTCCAGAGCTACGGCCTCGAGGATCTCTGGCGGAGCGACGGCACCAGCCCCGGCACGGTCCTCCTCGGCAGCAAGATTCTGCCGATCCATCACTTCCTGAAGGATGCCTCCGCCGTCCGCGACGGCGTGCTCTACTTCGCCGGGACCGACCCCGCGAGCGGCGAGGAGCTCTGGCGCAGCGACGGCACCGTGGCGGGGACCTACCTGCTCGCGGAGACCGTCCCGGGGCCGGACTCGAAGCCCCTGGGCCCCTTCGCCACGACGGGCCCGGCCGTGTACTTCGCCGCCGGGGGGCACGAGCTCTGGAAGAGCGGCGCGGGAGGGACGGCGCTCGTCCGCGCCCTGCCCGGCGACGATTCGGCCGGCATCCGCTCGCTCACCCCGCTCGGAGGGAAGCTCTACTTCTCCTATGACGACGGCGCGCACGGCCGCGAGCTGTGGGTGAGCGACGGCACCGCCGCCGGCACCCATCTCCTGGCGGACCTCCTGCCCGGGTCGGGCTCCTCCGGCCCCAAAGAGCTCCACGTGGAAGGAAACCTCCTGGTCTTCGCGGCCTCCGACGGCGTCCACGGCCTCGAGCCCTGGCGCAGCGACGGCACCCCCCTGGGGACGCGGATGATCCAGGACATCGCCCCGGGCGAGCTGCCGTCGAGCCCCACGGAATTCACCGCCTCGGGGGCGAATCTCTACTTCGGCGCCAACGACGGCACCACCGGCTTCGAGCTGTGGGCCGTGCCCCGCGCCTCCCTGCTCGCCACCTTCGCCGACGTGCCGGTGGATTACTGGGCCCGCCAGTTCGTCGAGGCGCTGGCCGCCAGCGGCATCACCGGCGGCTGCGCGCCGGGGAGCTTCTGTCCGGAGCGGCAGGTCACGCGGGCGGAAGCGGCGGTCTTCCTGGTGAGCGCCTCCCGCGGCGCCGGCTTCGTGCCGCCCCCCGGCGGGGGCACCCTCTTCCAGGACATCCCCGCCGGATACTGGGCCGGCCCCTGGATCGAGCAACTCGCCCGGGACGGCGTCACCGCCGGCTGTGGCGGCGGCCGCTTCTGCCCCGATCTGCCGCTGACCCGGGCGGAGATGGCGGTCCTCCTCCTGGGGGCCCGCTACGGCAGCGGGTTCGTGCCGCCGCCGGTCACCGGCACGGTCTTCACCGACGTCCCGCCGGACTACTGGGCCGCCCGCTGGATCGAGCGGCTCGCCGCCGAGGGCGTCACCGCCGGCTGTGGCGGCGGCAGCTACTGCCCGGAGAGGACGATCACCCGCGCCGAGATGGCCGTGTTCCTGGTCCGGATGTTCGGGCTGCCGTTGCCGTAGAGGTAGACAGAAAAGCCAAGAAGAGACCCAAGGGACAGCAGGGACGACAAGGACGAGAAAAAGCCGGGATCAGGCTCTTTCCGTGTCTTTGTTGTCCCTGTTGTCCCTGCCGTCTCTGCCGTCCCTGTCCCTGCTTCAAATCTTCTGTCGCGCAGGTCCCTATTCCTCGCGGACCACCACCGTCCCCGCGATCAGATCGTGCAGGGCGCGCCGCTTCTGATTGGTGAGCGCCGTGGTGACCTCGAGCAGGAACCAGGCGAGCCCGCCGAGAGCCAGGAGCCTGGCCATCGGCAGGACCGCGGTGTAGGCGGAGTAGGAGATCACCGCCCAGGCGATGAGGAGGAGCACGCCCCGCTCGGGCTCGGACATGAAATCGTCGGCGAAGGCGAGCGGCGCCAGGACCAGGGAGTCGAAGATGCCGCCTTGATCCGGGGCCAGACGGTCTCATATCGGCCGGCGCTGGATTCCGGGGGCTCGGGCTCCAGCGCCATTTCGCACTCTGGGCAGACAGCTTCGCCGGTTTCGCGGTCGCACGGCAGGCAGTAGCTCATGGGCTCGACCTCCGGGTCCTGGGACGTCGTGAAGCGCCCTCCAGTCCAGCGCAGCCGTTTACTTCTTCTGCTGCTCGGCCGCCTTGGCGCGCAGGCGCTCCTCCTGCTCCCGGAGCTCGGGGGTGAATTCGGCGCCGAAGTCCTCGGCCTCGAAGATCTGGCGGATCTCCAGCTCGAGCTCGCCGTTGCCGTCGATCGGCGGCCAGCGCTTGCACCACTCGATCGCCTCCTCCCGCGAATTCACCTGGATCACCGAGTAGCCGGCGACGAGCTCCTTGGTCTCGGCGAAGGGGCCGTCGATCACGGTCGGCTTGCCACCCGAGAACTTGACGCGGGCCCCCTTCGAGCTCGGATGGAGCCCCTCGCCCTCGAGCATCACACCGGCGTTCACCATCTCCTCCATGTACTTCCCCATCTCGGTGAGGAGCTGCTCGCTCGGCATCACGTACGCCTCGGTGTCCTTGTCGGCCTTGCGGAAGATCATGAATCGCATCTGGGTATCTCCTTTGGGATGTCGGTCTTGCTCCATTCAACCGGTAGTCGAACGGGGAGGAGCGAGATCGACAGGCGGAGGGGCATTTTCGTCGTGCTCCAGGCGGCAGGGGGTAGGACCGGCTCGGTCGTCCCTTTTGGCCGGTGCCATTCACGTACCAAGCGGCACGTGTCGGGGCGGTCTCGATGAGCGTCTCCAGGACACCCAGAGGCCGACAGATGCCCATCTCCCTATTTTTCTGCGAACACTACATCAAATGTAGGCCATGACGTGACACGTCCCGTAGATCCCCGCATCTCGGCCTGTGAAACGTAACGGAACAAATTTCCAAAACCGTCCGTGAGGCGGATGGTCTTGTAGTTGTAGCCCAGTGCCACAATGCCCGCCTGATCTAGAGTATAGAGCTCCCCGGCTTGGCTGGCGCCGTCGTGGTTTCGATCGATCCAAACACACAGATCATGAAAAATTCTGTCGGCTGCGTCAATTTTCCCGTTTCCATTGCCGCCAGCCGCAGGATCATCAAGCTCTGCGAGCGCTCGATAGCCCACTTGAGCCGGCTCTCCAGAGCTCAGAGGAGTGGCATAGCCGAAGAGCTCTCCACCGTCGTCGACCTTGCCATTGTGGTTGCGGTCGAGGCAAAGGAAAGCGTCATCCTCGCCTCTTCCGGTCCATGCAATATGATCCGGTATACCATCGGCGTCGATGTCGAAGCTCACGGGATCGCCAGTTCCCGAAAGATGAAAGCCGTTCTGGTCCAAGTCGAGAATAATGGGGCAGCTCGCGTCCGGGGGCGGCTCAGGCTTGGGCGGCAAATCTGGTATGCAGCGGGGTCCGGCAAGGTCCAATACATGGAGATTATAGGCGTTCGCGTGTCCTGCCATGCGTGCGGAATAGCAACCGCCGTATTCGCCTGGAAGGTCTCCGGTTGTGCTGTTTGCGAGCCCGATCTCTGTAACAACCATCGAATTGAAGATAAGGCTTTGGGTATTTTCATTCGCCACTTGATGCCCCAAAATGACCTGCGTGTTATAGATTCGCTGGTTGTTGGCGTCGTAGAGCACCACCTCAGCAAATGAATGCACTATTGGACCCTGTCGGAAGACCACAAAGGCGTCTAATGAGAACCGCTCCGCAAGATACGGACCGCTTCCTGCGCAAGGGGAAACCAAGGTCACGAAAGCTCCGGCCATCATCCAAAATCGCCTGGCACGGCAAGTCATTGGCAGCCTCCTTCCAAGTAGCGCAGCCGATCGGCAGCCCTTGGGTCGAGCACGTAAGTAACGCCGAACCCAGGCGTCACTCCTGCATAGAGCAGGCGCAAGAACGGCTCCTCGCCGAATTCCACCTTGGCCGCGGCGATGGCCCTCGCTCTCTCACGACACCAATGGAGCGCTTCAGGGCTCATCTTTGTGCCGTCCTCGGAGCGCGGGGGCAATAACCCATTTCGGGCAAGCTGCTCCTCTCGACGCTGCAGCTTCAGGAAAGGTGCTGCGGCCCGCTCCAGACGGTCCCATAGATCCTGGCCAAATCCCAATGCCACGGCGCGCTCTTCAATAAGTCTTCTCGATTCCTTCTGGTTCATGCTGTGAGGAGGAAATCCCATTACCAGGAGCTGATCAAACAGCTCAAAGGTGAGGAACAGCTCCGGATTTGTTTCACCTTCGATTGTGTCCACGTTTTGCTGGTTTTTGAGCTCACCTGCGAATAGGTCATTAGCCGGTGCTGGAAAGCGCTTCTCGAAGTCTTTAAGCTTGGCGGCGCGTGCCTCAGCCCTCGCCTTCATAGACTCCGGATCAAAACGTTTGGCAAGCCGTTCGTCAACGGACCATCTCCAGGCCGGCTTATGAGCATCACCCTTTGCTGAGCCTTTCCCTGGCTGGGCACCGGCGGCGAGCGCCGGGATGAGTAGAAGCGTCAAGGTAACGCCAAGTACCTCCCAAGGCTTTGGCATGCGACCTCCTTTGGGTTCGCTTCCGTCGCGATTGCGAACTTGCGGGCATTATACAGAAATCGCCCAGGCGGATCATTCTTCCTCGTGGCCGATTGCCGAACCGGCACGAGACTCCGAGCCGGACGGCCCCGCCAGGGGCGCCAGGACCAGATCGACCGCCTCGTGGGCGACGGCGATCATCTCGGCGGCGAAGGCGGCGGCGAGGACGCGGTCCGGGCGGAGCCTCCTCCGGGCCACGGTCCGGAAGGAGCGCAGGGTCCAGAGCAGGGTGTCGAGGAGATAGACGGGGAAGCCGGCCGCCTCCGCCGCCCGTTCCAGCACGTCGCGCGGCGTGGCCCGCTCGCCCCGCTCGTAGACCGAGAGCTGGCTCGGCGCGATGCGCGCGGCGCGGGCGAGCTCCGCCTGGTCCCAGAGGCGGGAGGAGCGGAGCAGGACCAGGGCCAGCCTGGATTCGGGGTCGTTCTTGCCGGCGGCGTCCATCTCCTCACCTCCTCAGTGCTGTGGCATCGCTCCAGGGTCTGGTTTCCCCACCTGTTTCCAGGCAGGATGGTCCCCCGGGGAGCTTCGGCTCGGCGGCCATGGGGGCCGTGGGCGAGCCGCCTCCCGAAAGGAGCCGGTCATGCGAGTCTTGCGCAGAGCAGCCGTCCTGATGGTCCTCCTCGGGCTGAGCCTCGGAACGCCCGGGATCTTCGCCGCCCCCGCCCGTTCGCAGGCGCCCCGCCCCGCGAAGATAGCCACCCGGAACAGCGTCAATCTCTTCGATGCGCTGTGGCGCCGGATCGCGGGAGGCTGGATGAAGGCGGGGTGCACGATTAGTCCATGGGGGCAGTGCCAAGCCGGCCCTGCCCAGCAGACCCAGAACGTCGATGCAGGTTGCGAGATTGATCCACTAGGCCGCTGTGCCTCTGGTCACTAACCTTCGGAGCTATTTTGGGGCTGGAAATCTAATTGTGCTCCGGCCCCAACCATACGTCGCTAAGCTGCAGCTCGGGATCGTACTGAGCACGATCAAGAAACCTTACCAGTTGCCGGGTAAGCTCGACGGTAGCCGTCTCTCTTTGGGCGGCATCACAAAAGATCTGAAGTGCGGCCAAGGCTTCTCTTTGGATCTTCTGGGTTCGGAAGACTTGCAGAATTTTACCAGCCAGCCGCTTTGCCTCGGCAGTGTGACCTTGTTCCAAGAGGAGCAGGCCCAACTCAAGGCTGACCAAAGCGTAGTTAAATGTTAGCTCCCGTTGCAAAAACGCTCGTTGAACCTGTTCGAAAGCAGCACGAGCCACCATGAAACGTCCGAGTCCGGCGGCAACTTTGGCCTCAAGCCAAAGGACGCGCGTAAGATCCAGCTCTTGACCTAGCTTTTCGGCCAGAGCTCTTACCTCGGGCAAATGTGGCTCGGCTTCTGCCATTCGCTCCAAGTGACACAAGTCCACCAGCAGATTAAATCGAAGGCCAAAAGCGCTCCGAGGCTCGCGTACGGGGTTAATCAACGGCGCTGCTTCCTTGAGAGCAGCCGTTGAGGCTTCCCAATCGCCTAGAGCACTGTGGATCCTCGAGGCGGTGAGCAGAATCTCCGCTCTGAGCTCGCCCGGATCGAGCGCTAATGCCTCGTTAATCCGCTTTAGAGCCCTATGGAACTTTCGCTGATCTTTCTGAAGCACCGCCTCAATCCAAGGCAACCACACCTTATTCAACAACCCCGGATCACCCGGCTCTCCAGCCTCCCAGAGCTTCCAGGCGCGGACCATCGCCTCCTCGGCGCCCGGCAGGTCGTTGCAGACCCGGCGGGCGTTGCTCATGTGGGCCCAGGCGTAGCCCTGGAGGCGCAGACCCCAGGTCCGCTCCCCGGGGACCCGCTCGGCGATGAGCAGGGCGAGCTCGGCCAGCTCCAGCGCCTCCTTGGGGTGGTTCGGCGCCTTCCGGATGCTCTCGGCGGCCACTCGCTCGCAGAGGGCCCAGGTGCCGTATCGACGCCTCTTCTGGACGGCCGACCGCCTCTCCGCCGGCGTCTGCCGCTTCAGGAGGTCCCAGAGGAGGCCGGCGCGCTGGCGGGCATGGAGCGCCTCCCCCTCGACCGTGAGCTGCGAGAGCGTGGAGCGGGCGATGCTCGTGAACGCGTTTCCGACCCGGACCGCGAGCACCTCCACCCGGCGGGCCGTCTCCGAGGAGCCCTCGGGTGAGTCCCGCGGCGCCCGGGCCGAGGCGCGGTTGGCGGCGAGAACGGCGAGCGTGGCGTCGATCGCCTCGGGCGGCAGGCCCAGGAAGGCGGCGATGTGCTCCAGCCGCTCGCGGGTGAGCCTCTTCCGGCCCCGCTCGTACTCGTTGAGCAGGTTCGGAGAGATCCCGGCGGCCTCTCCGAGATCGGCCTGGCTCCAACCCTGTCCCAGGCGGAGGAACGTCAAGACGATACTCAGATCCGGAAGGGCGGCAGGGGGCATGGCGGGTCTCCTCCAGAATCTCTCTCCCAAGTACTAGGTTTCCGCAAGGCCCGTTTTTGTGACACGGAGGCGGAAATTCGTTTCCGTCTCCGCGTGCCGGGGTTCTCTCCTCACCCCACCGGCGCAGTCAGAGCTCTGGCCCCGGGGAAACGCCCACCTCCGCTTGGGGCCCGGCGGCTACTCCCATAGCGTCGGGGCGTGACGATGCCAGACGTGCAGCCGTCCCAGGCCGGGCCCACCGCTCATCCCACGGCGAGCGAGCTCGAGCGTTTCATGCGCGGCGAGCTGACGCGGAGCGAGACCCGCGCCGTGGTCCGCCATCTGCTGGCCGGCTGCGGGATCTGCCGCGCGGTGACCCGCCGGCTGTGGAGCTTCGGGGACCGTCCAGGGGAACGGCGAACCGGGTTTGATTTTGAAGGAGGGAGCGCACCCATGAACGAGATCGAGGCCGCCCAGGCGGAGATCCGGAAGATCGTCCGCGAGCTGAAGCCGCTCAAGGCCCGGCTGCTGGAGGTGGTGACGAGCCTGCCGCCCTCTCCGGCCGAGACCTCTCCCCTCCTCGATGTGGAGCAGACGGACCTGAGGACCGAGATCCGTTCAGTCGTGGAGTGCGTCTTGAACGACTCGCTCGCCCCGGCGATCCGGGACCTGGAGGACGTGGCCGGCGGGTCCGGGGAGTCGGCTTAGTGCTTCGTCAATCTGAAGCTTGCTCACCCTTGACGCAAACTCAACGATACTTTAGCTTATGGAGGCGGATCTACCGAGTAAGCCCGCCGGCGAGCTCCAGGAGTCCAAGAATGAACAAGACGAGGAGCCCTTTGCCTGTAATAGCTGTGGGAGCCTTGGCGCTTGCCGCGGGTTGTCAGCGATCAAGCCCCGAGCTTGCCGACTACCTGGAAAAGATTCGCGCCTCTGGCATGTCTGAAAGTGCTGAGTCGTCTATTCGAACAGTCGCTTCCATCCGGGTTAGGCAGACATTGCTGATGTTCGACAAAGAGGCGGAAACGGGCCGCTACGATCGCGTGTACAGGTCCGGGTCCTGCCCCCTTCCAGGGGCGACTCCCGAGCAGTTGGAGGTTTGGAAGAAGAGGACGCTCGAAGGCACGCAGAAAGAGCTCAATCGGTTGAAGCCTCTTGCCGACCTCGACCGCTCTGGTTTTGTTACGACAGAGGAAGGGGCAAGATTCCGAAATATCTTTGAGTTTGGGGTTGAAGCAGCCTACATTTGCCAGCATGAGCCCTGCACGCCGGCATCCATCTCTCACGCTCTCGGGATCGCCATGCCTGTTTTTTCAGATCTCCTGAGCAGCTATCAAGATCTTCGACGACGAGCACTAAAATTTCGCATCGACGGTTTTGCTCCGGTGCCACTGGTTGAGGCGAAGGAGGAGCGCCAGTGAGATTTCTCACTGGCGCTACCGGGATCTACTTCTGGATCGGCTCGTAGTGCCACTCGTCCAAGACACGGCGCGAGGTACCCTGAGCGTCGGTGACGATCTTGCTGAACGTTACGCGCTGGCCTCGATCGGAGATAACGCCAACATATTGGATTTTCTCTAAACCATCTGCGTTGTTCAGGGTGAAGCGGAAGGAGACCTCGCCGGCAGCTTTAAGCACGAACTGCCCGCGATGATAGAACGCCTCACCATTCTCTGTCCGCAAGGTTCCACCATCGTAAGGCTCAGTATTGAGACGGGGGGCCCTCCCCTTGGAGTCGGACTGAGTTGAGCCCGAGATCAATAAGGCGAGCAGGGGTTCTCTCTTGGAAAGTTGACGTAGTGCGGCAGGCTCAATAACGACGCCGGACTCAGCGATGACGGGTCCAGGGCCACTGCTACAACCACTGGTGCAAATGCCGTTCTCGCGGCAAATCGTGTTCCCATTCATGACCCTGATCGTGCAGTCGCAGGCCGAGGCTAGCACGTCGGGGACGCAGTCATGAAAGATGTCACATTTTACGCAGTCAGCCGATGCGGGAAGCGCGACCGAAAAAGAGCCAACCACTGCTAAGATAAACAGAAGTGGTTTCATTTAACCGTCTCCTTTTTGTAAAGGGTCATGTTTAAACGAATGCTCTGTCAAGCTGTCGCTGCGATGCAGATTAGGCGCCAGGAACTTCACCGGGTCTGGCCCGCACGAGACGCAGTCCGCGAGGGCGGTCGCGCACAAACAACGAGGCATCCCAAGAAAATCGACAACGCGCTCACAAGAGGTAGTCTCTGCAGAGGACTCCTCCTTAAAGGCTAACTGTAGAACCCGCGCATATTCCTGTCAAGGTGGTCCAGGAACACGGCATAGGAAGGCCCAAGGGAGCGGCCCCGCTTTCCGCTCCCTCGGGTACGTCGCTTGTCAAAGAGCACGGCCGCCTCCGGGCGATGTCCGGCCCCTCCCGGCGGCCCGACACGGCGCCGGAGGAGAGGGCAGGCGGCTTTCTACGATGTACATACGGTGCCACACAGGAGAGTGTCTAGTCAAGGGGCACAAGGGAGGATATCTTCCCGGTCCAGCCATCTGCCTCTGCTTACGACGGCTTATATCCGCGTACGACGGTCCGTCGTACCGGGAGGCGGACCGCCGTATCCTTGCGGCGGCCTGTCTCCGCGTACGACCGTTTTTCTCCGGCTGCGGCGGTTTTTCTCCACGTGCGACGATCTGCCTCCCTGTACGACGTTTGATCTCCGCGTACGACGGTCCGTCGCGGCCAGGGAAAAACCGTCGTACGCGGAGGAAAACCGCCGTACCGTTGTGGCGGTCCGCCTTCACCCGCGACGGTTCTTCTCTGGCTGCGATGGTCTGTCTCCGGCTGCGGTGGTCCGCCGTACGCGGAGGCAGACCGTCGCAGCGGGAGATGGACCGCCGTAAGGTGGCGATGGAAGAGCGCGAAGGGCAAAAAAAGAGGGGGCGTGACGGGCACGCCCCCTGGAAAACTGCAAAACAGCGGTAGGGACTAGCCGTTACCCGGAGGGTGCGCGGCCGGCGGCGGAGGCGGCTCGGTCGCCGGAGTCTCGGCCTTCTTCCGGCCCCGGAACGGCTGGAGCCCGAAGGCGGCCAGCTTCTCGTCCCGGATCCCGTAGTGCTCCTTGATGAGGGTGCGCACCGCGGTCGCCAGACGCTGGGCGTCGGTGGCGAGCTGCCGCATCTGCTTCGAGGCGGCCTGCTTGCTCGCCTTCAGGTCCGCCTGCCGCTTGGTGACATCCAACGCCTGGGTGAGCATCCCGGCCAGCTTGACCCGGAAGGGCTCGAGCTGAGGGATCTCGGCGATGTTCGCCTCCAGCGTGACCAGCAGCTTCTGCCAGTCTCCTACCATTCCCGCATACGTCGTCTCTCTGGACATGGTCCTTCTCCTTGACTGTGGTCTTCCAGACCCACATAATCCGGAGCCTGAATTGGCGCCGGAAATCCGATTCCACCGATTCTCTCCAAGGCGCCTCTTGATTTCCCGTACCAGAGCTTGGCGGCGCCAGGAGTATTACGCCTTCTTGATGTACATACGATGCGGCAAGGCAAATCGTTTGTCAAGGGGGTCGGCTTGAGAATTTTTCGGGGTAGGGTATAGACTATACGCATGAGGAGGAGGGACGCATGCCTTCAGACCGTGAAGTCCGCGACCGGCGCCGGCAGGCGATCCGGGAGATTCTTCTGCACGACGAGCCGGTGCTCCATCAGCACGCCCTGGTGAGCCGGCTCCGGGACCTGGGGTTCGCCGCGACCCAGTCGAACGTCAGCCGCGACCTGCGGGACATCGGGGCCGTGCGGCACAACGGCCAGTACATGATCCCGTCGTGGACGCAGAGCGAGGATTCCCCCTTCCGGAAGATCGTCCCCTTCATCCGGAAGATGAATCCCGCCGGGCCGCACAACCTGCTGATCGTCACCGATCCGGGAGCGGGGCCGGCGGTGGCCCAGGCCATCGAGGACGGCCAGTGGCCGGACCTGGTCGGCACGGTGACCGGCCACAACTCGGTCCTCCTGCTCACCGACAACTTCTTCTTCCAAAAGTTGGTCTACCAACGCATACGGTATTACCTGGGGATGGAGAACGTGGTGCTGGAGGGCAAGGAGGAGCTCGAGGAAGAGGGGGAGGACGGGGAGGCGGGGGAGGAGTAGGAGCGGGCCCGGGTGTGGCACGAGGCTTGAACCCGGCCTGTGAGACGATAGACTGTCCCCTGGAGACCTTCCATGCCCAAGAGATCGACCCCTGATACGCCCACGTCCCGCCCCGCGGACCCGCTCTCGGACGCCATCGCGGAGGACCTGGAGAATTTCGACACCGCCAAGGCGGAGCGTGATTCCGAGGAGGCGCTGGGGCACGGCACGGATCTGCCGAGCAGCGGCCTGCTGAGCTTCTACGACCGGCTGCGCGAGAAGATCCTGCGCGGGGTGGAGAAGCGCTCCGGCCGCCGGGGCGCCAAGCTGACCGAGGACGCCGTCCGGGCGCTGCTGCTGGTGCCGGACGTCTTCATCCTGCTCGTGCGCCTGGCGCTCGACAAGGAGGTCCCCGGCTCGGCCCGCGCCATGATCGGCGGCGCCATCGCCTATTTCATCCTGCCGATCGACCTCCTGCCGGAGGCTTTCCTGGGCACGGCCGGCTACCTGGACGACCTGGTGCTGGCGGTGGCCGTGCTGGCGCAGGCGTTCGGCGGCGATCTGGAGCCCTACGCCCGCAAGCACTGGAGCGGCTCGGAGGATCTGCGGGTGGTGATCCAGGACATCAGCTCCACCGCCCAGTCGCTCCTCGGCCAGAAGCTCTATGACCGCCTGCGCGGCCTGCTCTCGCGGCGGGGGATCGAGCTCGAGGGCGCGGAAGACTGACACGCCGGGGATACCTGCGGCCACTGCCTCGCCTAGTGGGAGGCTCCTCCGCCGTTCCGCCGTTCCCGCAGGGCCTCGAACAGCTCCCGGACGGCCGGGAAGCCGCCGTCCGGGAAGTTGTCGGGGTTGTCCCAGAACTCGGCGAGCGCGCCGGTTCCCCAGCGCTCGTAGACCGTCACCTTGAGCATGAGCTGGAGCTTGTCGCAGGCCTTGACCAGCCGCGCCTCGGGGGTCGTCCCCCGCTGGTATTCCTCGTAGAGGGGGAGCGCCCGGCCGGCCACCGGAGCCAGGACGTCGGCCATGGCCGCGGCCTCCGCCTCCTTCTTGGCCCCCTCGGGGAAGTAGTGCGAGGAGGTGCGCGGCAGGTCGCCGATGCGCAGCTCGGCGAGGTCGTGCACCAGAGCGATCTCCATCGCCCGGTGGACGTCGATCCCCTCGATCCGCGGCCCCAGCGTCCAGACGAGGAGGAGGACGTGCCAGGTGTGCTCGGTGACGCTCTCGGGGTCGGCGACGCCGCGCAGCACGTAGCCGCTGCGCGGAATGCGGTCGAGCGCCTGGACCTCGAGCAGGAGGTCGAGGAGGGTCTGGTTCGCTTTCATGCCCGGGGGAGGCTACGCTATTCAGGGAAAGGAAATCCACCATGAAATTCCGCCACCTCCCGCACCCCGTCCTCCTCACCAGCCTGGCCCTTCTCGGCGCGGGCGTGGCGGCCTGGGCGATCGTCTCGCGGCCTCGTTCAGCACCGCCGGAGGGGCCTCTGCGGGTGGGGCCGCGGGAGATCGAATTCCCCGCCACGGTGTCGCGCAAGGCGTTCGAGCGCGAGCTGCTGGGGATGGGGATGCCCGGCTATCACCTGATCGTCTGGAAGGACGGCGGGGCCGCGGTGGCCGCCCTGTTCCGCGCTGAGGTGAGCGACACCCAGGTGCTGGACGCTCTGGAGCGGCTCGGCGCCCAACCCGGCAACGCGCTCGGCATGGCGACGTGGGAGGAGCGCAAGGAGCCGGCGTCGAAGGCGCCGGACAAGGTCATCGAGGGGCCGCCGGTCGAGGTGCTGGTGCGGGTGCCGGGGCGGCCGGCGCTGCTGCCGCTCGACCAGATCCTGGAGGACCCCGGCCGCCGCGGCTTCGACATGCGCTTCGGCGGCCACCGGGCGAACATCCCGAAGTGGAAGTCGGGCTGTATCGTCTGCCTCTACTCCTGCCCCGGCAGCAAGGTGGGCAACGCCCGCTACACCGTGCGCGACTGGGTGAAGGGGACGACCCGCTTCAGGGTGAAGCCGGACGCGCCGCTGCCCGAGGACGGCGGACGGGTGGGGATCGTATTCCGGTTGCGGTAGCCCCGCTCCCCCTACGCTGACAGACCCCTAGCACCGGAACGTGGCTTATGGCATGATGCCGGCTTTAAGAGTCGGTCCACAATCTGGCCCGGGCGAACCGGAAGGTCGGAACCGCTGGGCATGGGTAGACGCCCCATACGGCGACGAGCAAAGGATGAGCGGAACGCAAACTGAGAGCAGTCCGATCGGGGGCCACCCCGGCCAGACCGTCGAGCCTTCGACCGGTCTGGCCGCTCCCGCGCACCCCGATCCGGTCGACCATCGCCCCACGTTGATCCTCGGCGCACCGACCTTCCATGCCATCTCCGAGGCGGTGGCACGGCCGCTGGAGCGTCCGCCCACCCGCGGCTGGTGGATCTGCTTCCTCATCTCCCTCTCGATGCTGGGCCTGCTCGGCGTGAGCATCGCCTGGCTGTTCTGGGAAGGGATCGGCGTCTGGGGCCTCAACAACCCGGTCGGCTGGGCCTTCGACATCACCAACTTCGTCTTCTGGGTGGGCATCGGCCACGCCGGCACCCTGATCTCGGCGATCCTCTTCCTCTTCCGCCAGAAGTGGCGCACCTCGATCAACCGCTCGGCGGAGGCGATGACCCTCTTCGCGGTGCTCTGCGCGCTGATCTTCCCCGGCATCCACATCGGCCGCCCGTGGGTCGCGTACTGGATGTTCCCGATCCCCAACCAGATGGGCATGTGGCCGCAGTTCAGAAGCCCCCTGATGTGGGACGTCTTCGCGGTCTCGATCTATGGCACCGTCTCCCTGCTCTTCTGGTACGTCGGTCTGGTGCCGGACGTGGCCACCATGCGCGACCGCTCGACCGGCCTGCGGCAGAAGGTCTTCGCGGTGATGGCCCTCGGCTGGCGCGGCTCGATGCGCCACTGGCAGCACTACGAGAAGGCGTACCTGATCCTCGCCGGCCTCGCGACGCCGCTCGTCCTCTCCGTGCATTCGATCGTGTCGATGGACTTCGCGACCGCCCAGCTCCCCGGCTGGCACACCACGATCTTTCCGCCCTACTTCGTCGCCGGCGCCATCTTCTCGGGCTTCGCGATGGTGATGACGCTGATGGTGATCACGCGCAAGGCCTTCGGCCTCGAGCAGATCATCACCATGAAGCACCTGGACTACATGGCCAAGATCATGCTGCTCACCGGCTCGATGGTGGGCTACGCCTACGCCCTGGAGTTCTTCATCGCCTGGTTCTCGGGCAGCGCCTACGAGCTGTTCACCTTCAGGAACCGGGCGTTCGGAACCTATGCCTGGGCCTACTGGACCATGGTGACCTGCAACGTGATCCTGCCGCAGCTCTTCTGGTTCAAGAGGGTGCGGTCGTCCCTGGTCTGGCTGTTCGTGCTGTCGATCTTCGTCAACGTCGGCATGTGGTTCGAGCGCTTCGTGATCATCGTCACCTCGCTCCACCGCGACTTCCTGCCGTCGAGCTGGTTCTATTTCAAGCCCACCTTCTTCGACGTCTCGACCCTGATCGGCAGCTTCGGCCTGTTCTTCACCCTGTTCTGCCTCTTCGTGCGCTTCCTGCCCGTCGTCGCGACGGCCGAGGTGAAGACCGTGCTGCCGGAGGCGGTCGCCCACGTGCACGAGGCGCCGGCGATCGAGCACGACGGCCGGGCGATGGACCTCGCCCGCGAAGGAGCCGCCTGATGCCCCTCCTGCGCGCCAGCCTGCCACCTGGCAATCTCTTCGGCGCGCTCGCCGAGTTCGCGACCCCGGCCGAGCTCTACCACGCCTGCGAGGGCGTGCGCGATGCCGGTTACACCCGCTGGGACGCGCACACGCCGTTCCCCATCCACGGGCTCGAGCGCGCCATGGGCCTCAAAGCCTCGCGCCTGCCGTGGGTGGTTCTCGTCACGGCGGTTCTCGGCGCCGCGGCCGGCATGGGTCTTCAGGGCTGGGTGGCTACCACCGCCTATCCGCTGGTGATCAGCGGCAAGCCCTTCTTCAGTTGGCCGGCCTTCATCCCCATCACCTTCGAGCTGGGCGTGCTGGGCGGCGCCTTTGGCGCCGTGCTCGGGATGTTCGGCATGAACCAGCTCCCCACGCTGCACCACCCGCTTTTCGCTTCGAAGCGGTTCGAGCGCGCGAGCGATGACGGCTTCTTCATCTCGATCGAGTCCTGGGATCCCCAGTTCGACCGCGACCGGACCGTGGACCTGCTGCGCCGCCTGGGCGCCGGCCAGGTCGAGCTGGTGGCGAGCGACCCGGAGGAGATCCCTGACGTCTCACGGCAAGCGACAGGAAGAGAATGAGCGACTCCAGACCTCATCACTCCGATCCTTCCCCTTCCCGGCCGGCCGTTCTGCGCACCTCGTCGCTCTGGCTCCCGTCCGAGCACCCATGGCGCCGCCTGCCGCTGCTCGGCCTGGGACTGGCAGTGGTGGGGCTCGGCGCCAGCCTGGCGCTCGGCTTCGCGAGCGAGGAGGCCCGGCGCCAGCTCTGGCACTCCTGGCTCGTCGGGTCGCTCTTCGTCTTGAGCATCGCCCTGGGCGCGCTCTTCTTCGTGCTCCTCCATCACTCCACGCAGGCGGGCTGGAGCGTGGTGGTGCGGCGGATCGCCGAGGACATCATGGCCACGCTGCCGTTCCTGGCGCTGCTCTTCCTGCCGCTGCTGCTCTTCGGCAGAGGCTATCTCTTCCCCTGGAGCCACGGCGACGCGGTGCAGCACGACCCCCTGCTCCAGCACAAGCAGCCGTACCTCAACGGGACGTTCTTCGTGATCCGCACCGTGGCGTACTTCGCCATCTGGTCCGCCCTGGCGATCTGGTTCGGACGGCTGTCGCGGCTCCAGGACGACACCGGCGACCACGAGCTCACCCGGCGGATGCGCAAGACGAGCCTCCCGGGGCTGGTGCTCTTCGCCCTCACCGTGACCTTCTTCGCCTTCGATTGGCTGATGTCGCTCGACCCGCACTGGTACTCGACGATCTTCGGCGTCTACTTCTTCGCCGGCTCGGCCATGGCCTTCTTCGCCTTCCTGGCGCTGGTGGTGATCGCCGGGAGGCGCGCCGGCCTGCTGACCGAGGTCCTGACCACCGAGCACCAGCACGACATCGGCAAGCTGCTGCTCACCTTTGTCGCCTTCTGGGCGTACATGGCGTTCTCCCAGTTCCTGCTCATCTGGTACGCCAACCTGCCGGAGGAGACCAGCTTTTTCGCCCGGCGCATGGCCGGCTCCTGGCGCACCGCCGGCGTGATCCTCCTCTTCGGCCACTTCCTCGTACCGTTCTTCCTTCTCCTGTCGCGCGCCCTCAAGCGCAACGACACGGCTCTCGCCGCGATGTCGGCGTGGTTGTTGGCCATGCACCTGCTTGATCTATACTGGCTGGTGATGCCCAATCTGCACCCGGCCGGAATGGTTCCCAGTCTGCTCGACGCGGCAGCCCTGATCGGCTGTTGCGGTGTGTTTCTGGCGGCGTTCGGCGGCGTGCTGAGGCGCCAGGCGTTGGTCCCGCTGCGCGACCCGCGCCTGCCGGAGTCGCTCACCTTCGAGAATGTCTGACAAGAATGTCTACGAGGAGCTCCCTTATGTCCAAGCATCTCCCGGCCCTGACCGGCCTGGTGGTCTCGCTCGCCTTTGCCGCCGGCCCCGTGTTCGCCGGCGACATTACCGGCACCATCAACTATACCGGCAAGGTTCCCAACCTGAAGCCCATCGCCATGGATGCGGACCCGGTCTGCAAGTCCAAGCACTCGACCCCGGTGCCGAGCGAGGCGCTGGTGCTCGGCCCCGGCAACACCATGGCCAACGTCATGGTGCGGGTCAAAGGCCCCGTCCAGGGTTCCTTCCCCGTTCCGGCGACGCCGGTGGTGATCGACCAGAAGGGCTGCCAGTACCACCCGCACGTGCTCGGGATCCGCGTCGGCCAGACCTTGCAGCTCAAGAACTCCGACGGCCTGCTGCACAACGTACACGCCCTGCCCAAGGTCAACACGCCGTTCAACATGGCGATGCCGGCCAACCGCCTCACGGCGGACTCCAAGTTCGGCAAGGAAGAGGGCATGTTCCTGGTCAAGTGCGATGTCCACGGCTGGATGTCCGCCTACGTCGGGGTCTTCGCCAACCCCTTCTTCTCTGTCTCGGGCACGGACGGCAAGTACAAGATCTCGGGGCTGCCGCCGGGCAACTACGAGATCGAGGCCTGGCACGAGAAGCTGGGGCCCCAGACCATGAAAGTGACCGTCGCCGCCAACAAGCCCGCCGTCGCCAATTTCTCGTTCGCGCCGCCGGCCAAGTGACCGCACCCATGACCGTGTAACGCTCAGCGATTCAGGGAGAGCCATGGCTACACTCGAAACCGCGCCCGCTCACGAAGCCGAGTACGAGCACGCCGAGCATCAACATCTGGGCTTCTGGCGCCAGTACGTGTTCTCGACCGACCACAAGGTCATCGGCATCCAGTATGCGGTGACCGGCCTGCTGTTCCTCTTCTTCGGCTTCTGCCTGATGATGCTGATGCGCTGGCAGCTCGCCTATCCCGGCCGCGCCTTGCCGTTGATCGGCAAGCTGTTCGGCGAGGACCGCATGCCGGGAGGCTCCATGCTGCCGGAGTTCTACAACCAGCTCGGCGCCATGCACGGCACCATCATGGTGTTCATGGGCGTGGTGCCGCTCGCGGTGGGCGGCTTCGGCAACTTCGTGCTGCCGCTGCAGATCGGCGCCCCCGACATGGCGTTCCCGAAGATCAACATGGCGAGCTACTGGTCGTACTTCCTGGGCGGCATGACCATGCTCGCCAGCTTCTTCGTGCCGGGCGGCGCGGCCCAGTCGGGCTGGACATCCTATGCGCCGCTGTCGGTCATCGCCGGCCAGGGCCAGACGATGTGGCTCTTCGGCATGATCTTCCTCATCACCTCCTCCCTGCTGGGCTCGATCAACTTCATTGTCACCACGATCCAGCTCAGGGCGAACGGCCTCTCGTTCTTCCGCCTGCCGTTCTTCGTCTGGGCCCAGCTCGTCACCTCGTTCCTGCTGCTCCTCGCCTTTCCGCCGCTCGAGGCCGCGGGCGTCATGCAGCTCATGGACCGGCTCGCCGGCTCCAGCTTCTTCATGCCGACCGGCCTCGTGGTGAGCGGCCAGCACGTGGCCTACACCGGCGGCGGCAACCCGCTCCTCTGGCAGCACCTGTTCTGGTTCCTCGCCCACCCCGAGGTCTACGTGCTGATCCTGCCGGCCTTCGGGATCGTGGCGGAAGTGATCGCCAACAACACCAGGAAGCCGCTCTGGGGCTACAAGATCATGGTGTACTCGCTGTGGTTCCTGGGCTTCATGTCGTTCATCGTTTGGGCGCACCACATGTTCTTCACCGGCATGGGCACCACGATGGCGACCTTCTTCCAGACCACCACGATGATCATCTCGATCCCTTCGGTGGTGATCCTCTCCGCGCTGTTCCTCTCGCTGTGGGGCGGCTCGATCCGCTTCAACACGCCGATGCTCTTCGCGCTCGCCTTCCTGCCGATGTTCGGCATCGGCGGCCTGACCGGCCTGCCGCTGGGGCTCTCGGCCGCGGACATCCCGCTCCATGACACCTACTACGTGATCGGGCACTTCCACTACGTGGTGGCGCCGGGCACCCTCTTCGCGCTCTTCGCCGGCATCTACTACTGGTTCCCCAAGGCCACCGGACGGAAGATGAGCGAGCGCCTGGGCAAGCTCCACTTCTGGCCCTCGCTGATCTTCATCAACGGCATCTTCATGCCGATGTTCATCCTCGGCCTGGCGGGAGTCTCCCGCCGCCTCTACGACGGCGGCGCCTCCTACGACTTCGCCAAGCCCGTCCTCCACTGGAACGTGTTCATGTCGTTCTCGGCGTGGGGCCTGGCGCTCGCCCAGATCCCCTTCTTCATCAACTTCTTCCTGAGCATCAAGCGCGGGGAGAAGGTCGGCGAGAACCCCTGGGAGGCGACGACCCTGGAGTGGGCGGCGCCCTCGCCGCCGCCGCACGGCAACTTCACCACGGCGCCCGCGGCCTACCGCGGCCCCTACGAGTACAGCGTGCCGGGACATCCCGCGGACTTCACGCCGCAGTTCCTGTCGGCGCAACAGCAGGCGACGAGCTGAGGAGAGGAGACCATGGAGATTCCCTTTACCGTCGCGGAGCGGCCCGACACCGGGCTCAACAACGGCAAGATCGGCATCTGGCTGTTCCTCGCCTCCGAGGTGATGCTCTTCGGGGCCCTGTTCGCCAGCTATCTGATGCTGCGCATCGGCGCCACGGTGTGGCCGCGCGGCGACTCGATCCTCAACGTGCCGCTGGCCACGGTCAACACCGTGGTGCTGATCTCCTCCAGCGTCACGATGGTGATGGCCTGGGCGTCGCTCAAGCGCAACGATTTCGGCAAGTTCCGCCTGTTCCAGGGGCTGACGATCCTCGCCGGGCTCTGCTTCCTGGGCATCAAGTACGTCGAGTACTCGGCCAAGTTCCATCACGGCCTGCTGCCGAGCAAGAACACCTTCCTGGCGATCTACTTCACGCTCACCGGCCTCCATGGGCTGCACGTGATCGGCGGCATGGTGGTCAACGGCTACCTCTGGGGACCGGGCGCCAAGCTCTGGAAGACCGATCCCGAGCACTTCACCAACCGGGTGGAAAACTCCGGACTGTTCTGGCACTTCGTCGATCTGGTCTGGATCTTTCTCTTCCCCATTCTCTACCTGCTCTAGAGATCTCCAGGAGCCTGCGCCATGGGTGATCATGCCGATATCGACCGTCAAGTCCGGACGTACATCCTCGTCTTCGTCTCACTGATGGCTCTCACCATCATCACGGTGACGATCTCGCGGTTCCATCTGCCCGTCCCCGCGGCCGTCACGGTCGCCCTGATCGTGGCCTGCATCAAGGGCGGGCTCGTCGCCAGCTATTTCATGCACCTGATCTCCGAGCGGAAGCTGATCTACTGGGTGCTCGGGTTCACCGTCCTCTGCTTCTTCACCGTGTTGCTGCTGCCCCTGTGGACGCATTACGACCCGATCCTCAACCACTGATCGAACATGGACCTCAAGAAGTTTCACGCCGTCTTCATCGCCTGCGCGGTCGCCCTGTCGTTCCTGGTCGGCTTCTGGGCGCTGACCAGCTCCGGGCTCACGGGAGCGCCGCGCGTTCTCGCCGGCTTCGGCTCCTTTGCCGTCGGCGTGGCGTTGATCCTCTACGAGGCCTGGTTCCTCCGCTTTGCGAAGAGGCAACGATGAAGCTCTCGAGATCCGTTCGTATGGCTGGCGCCATGGCGCTCCTCCTCGGAGCTCTCGGAGCCGCTCCCGCGCTCGCCTGTTCCACTTGCTACGGTGCCGCGGACAGCGGCTCACCTCTCGTCAGTGGGGCCCGCCTCGGAGTCTTCCTGCTCCTCGCGGTCACCGCGGCGGTGCTCGGTGCCTTTGCGAAGTTCTTCTTCTACCTGCGTAACCGCGCTCGACAGGCCGAGATCGAGCAGATCACCTCGGAGTGGGCCCAATTCCAGCGGAGCTCTTCGACATGATGGAACGGTGGCTTCCCTTGAACGCCGCGGCGCACGGCGCCCGGATCGACGGCGCCCTCAACTGGGTGCACGTGTTGATGGCGATTCTGTTCGTCGGCTGGATCCTCTTCTTCGTCATCGCTCTCTGGCGCTTCCGCCGCGCGAAGAACCCGGTGGCCAGCTACACCGGCGTGACCAGCCATACCTCGACCTGGATCGAGATAGCCGTGGCGTTCGTCGAGGCGATCCTGCTGGTCGGGCTCGCGGTCCCGCTGTGGGCGGAGCGCGTCGCGAAGTTTCCGCCGGAGAAAGACGCGGTCCGGGTCCGCCTGGTCGGCGAGCAGTTCGCCTGGAACGTCCACTATCCCGGCCCGGACGGCGTCTTCGGCCGCACCTCGATCGACAAGATCGACGTCCAGAGCAACCCGCTGGGCCTCGACCGCAGCGATCCCGCCGCGAAAGACGACGTCACCACGGTCAACCAGCTCCACCTGCCGGTGGGCAAGCCGGTGATCGTTTATCTGAACAGCAAGGACGTGATCCACAGCTTCAACGTCCCTGAGTTCCGCATCAAGCAGGACGCCGTGCCGGGGATCACCATCCCGGTCTGGTGGATTCCCACGGTCACCACGGCCCAGATGCGGCAGCGTCTCGGCAAGCCCGATTTCACCTACGAGATCGCCTGCGCCCAGCTCTGCGGCCTCGGCCACTACCGCATGCGCGGCTTCGTAACGATCGAGGAGCCGGCCGAGTTCCAGAAGTGGATGGACGAGCAGGTGAAGGCGCAGGCTTCGACCGGGGACGACATCTTCCAGTAGAGCGATTTCAATCGCTCGCGGGCGGCGGCTTCGGTGTCGCCGCCCCGAACACCTTCGGTGTCGGCATCCGGGCGCGGATCTCCTCGAGCGCCGTGGCGGTGACCACCGCCACGCCGTTCTTCTCGCACCAGCTTTCGACCGCCCTGGTCACCATGCCGCGCACGAAGGCCGGGATGCGTTGCATACGCTCCCTGGCCTCGGGCTCCCAGCGCAGGGCCGCCATCGCAGGCATCGCCGGCTGGCCGTACTCGGTGCTGGCGACGTCGGCCGAGCGCAGGCGATCGACCGCCGATTGGAGCGTGCCGGGCTGGTGGGTGCAGAGCGGGTCCTCGGCCATGACGTCGCCGGTCATGCCGTAGGCGCGGGCGCGGCAGCCTCCGCAGAGGCTCTTGAGCTCGCAGGGGCCGCAGCGGCCGCCGAGATGGTCGCGCTGGCGGATCCGGGTGAACAGCTCCGAGGAGTCCCAGATTTCGCGCAGGCCGGTCTCGCTCAGGTTCCCCGCGAAGAGCGGCAGATACGGGCAGGGGGTGACGTCCCCGTTGGGACGAATGCCGAGGTAGTGGGTGCCCGCCGGGCAGCCGCCAGCGCCGCCGCCGAAGCTTTTGGGAAACGGGGCCGGGGAGTCCGCGGAGAGCAGCGTGCGGACGAAGTGCGGGGCGCACTTGGCGTTGACCAGCATCTTCGAGGCCCAGCGGCGCTGGATCTCCGCGAGCTGTGCCAGCACCTGGTCGTACTCGGCGGGGGAGAGATCGCTGACGAAGGACCCGCGTCCGCTCGGCACGAGGAAGTAGAGGTTCCAGACCTTGGCGCCGAGCTCGTCGTGGGCGAAAGCGGCGATCCCCTCGAGCTCGTCGCGGTTGTGGGCGCCGACCGTCGTCTGCACGATGAACGGCAAGCCCACGCGGGTGAGGATCCTGGCACCCTCGACCGTGTTCTGCCAGGCGCCGCGCACGCGGCGGAAGGCGTCGTGGCGCTGGGGATCGAGCGCGTCGAGCGACAGCGCCAGACCGCGCACGCCCTCCTGCGCGAGGATCCGCGCCAGGTTCTCGGTAATCTTGACGCCGTTGGTGCCGACGACGGCCCACAGACCTTTGGCGACGCCGTAGCGGACGATCTCGACGATGTCGCGGCGCAGCAGCGGCTCGCCGCCGGTCAGGATGGTCACGCTCTCGGGGGCGAAGGCGGCGATCTCGTCGATCACCCGGTAGCACTGCTCGGTCGACAGCTCGCTGCGATCGGTGAAGGCCGGGGTCTTGACCTTGCCAGGGCCGGCGTCCAGATAGCAGTGCTCACAGGCGAGGTTGCACCGGTAGGTGAGGTTCCAGGACACCACGTAGGGGCGGGCGAAGGCCGCCGCGGCAGTGTCTCTGGAGAGGGCTTCCGCCATGGCTCACATCCCGAACCGCGCCCGCGCGTCGGCGAGCACCGTCTCGTCGATCACCTGGTGCCCTTTTTCCTGCGCCACCATCTCGATCCCGGCGCGCGCCATCGGGCGCACCATCTCGGGGATCGATTCCAGCCTGGCCAGGGCTCCCGGAGTCCACTCGGGACCGCTCGGTGTAGCGGCCTCGACCTGGGTCGTGCCGCCGAGCATGGCCGAGAAGGGGCAGCGGCTCGCGGCGGTCTGTTCTCCCGCTGCGGCGACCGGAGCTCCAGGGTTGGCGATCGCCGCGGCGGCGGCCGGGCCGATGCGCACTCCGAGGGAGCGCACCATGTCGGTCTCGTGCTGGTTGGTCAGCATCGCCATCTCGTACCCGCACTCCGGGCACTCGTAGACGACGGAGAGCGAGCCCGGCTCGTTTTCCTCGGTGGCGCGCAGGCGCATCTGGCTGTCGCAGGGGACGCAAAGGAACTTCATGGGACCTCCTCGAGGCGTTCGAACAATGTGCGGCCGGCGTCGGCGAGCGCGGCGGCGACCGGGCCCGCTTCGGCAATCTCCGTGATCGCGCGGCCGTCATCTGAGAGGGCGGCGAGCTGCGGGTCGAAGGGAATCCGGCCGAGGCAGGGCAGGGCCAGGTCGGCCGCTTCTCTGCTCTCGGGAAAAAGCGGCCGGACGGTGCCGCAGCCGGCGCAGGCGTAGCCGCTCATGTTTTCCACGTAGCCGAGGAGACGGTTCGGCAGGGCGCCAAGCGCGCTGACCGAGCGGGCCACCACCCCGCGTGCCAGGGCGGACGGGATCGAGACGAGCACCACCGCGGCCTGAGGTCCGAGGAAATCGGCGAATTGCGCCGTGCGCTCCGGACCCGGCGGGAGGTCGACCAGCAGCACGTCGAGCGGCCCCCAGTGGACGGCGGAGAGCAGCTCGGCGAGCTTGGCCAGCTCGCGGGTGGCCCTCCAGACGTGCGTATGCCGGGGCGAGGCGCTCGGCCAGGAGAGCGCTTCGCCTTCGGCGAGCAGGCTCCCGACCGAGAGGACCTTCACGCCCTCGCGGCTCACCGGGAGCAGGAGCCCCTCTTCGCCCGGGAGCGGCGGCACGTTGCGCACGCCGTGGAGCATCGCCTGGCTCGGCCCGTTCAGATCGGCGTCGAGGATGCCCACGCGCTTGCCCGCGGCCGCGAGGACGGCGCCAAGCTGCCGGGTGAGCGTGCTCTTGCCGACGCCACCCTTGCCGGAGCCCACCGCCACCACGTGGCGGATGCCGGCCATGCGCCGCGCGATCGCCGCTTCGAGATCGGCGATCTGTCCGGCGACGCCCGAGCCGCCGTCGCCTTCGATCTGGGAGTACGTCCTCATGGTCTTTCCTTGCGGAGAGATTATGCGGCCTGTGCCTGGCTGGTGAACAGGAGGTGCTCTGGGCCGCGCTCGAAACCCAGCTCCGCGAGGAGGTCCGCATCCAGCTCTTCGGGGGTTGCCCGCGGCAGGAGAAGGGGGGCGTTGATCTCGTCCAGCACCACCGGGAGACCGATCCGGCCGAAGGGTCCGGGAGCGGCTCCCGCCGCCCAGAGGGTGCCTGTCTCGTCCCAGAGAGCCCAGGCCTCGATCCGGTCCGGCGAGTGGAAGGCCAGGCCGGAGAGGCGCTCCTTGTGCTTTTCGAGCGCCGGCAGATCCCGCTGCCAGCAGCGCGGGCCGGTTCCCAGGAGGCCGGCGGCTTCGAGATCCGCGACGCTCACCGGCGCCAGCGCCTCGCGCGCGCCGCTCGGGGCACTGTGCACGGAAACTTGGCGATGCCAGTCGGTCAGGCGACTCCCGATCGTCCAGCCGCAGGCGGCGAAGGCGGCGCGCGCCGCCTCGCGATCGGCGGGGACCTCGGCGACGAGCCGCGGGGGCCCAAGGATGGCGAGCTTCTGGCTGAGCGAGGTCAAGAGATGCCTTCCGTGCTCCCGGCGGCGGTGCCCGGGGTGCACCCGCAGCGCGTAGACCAGCGTGGCCTCGGCGCGCTTCGCCCCCAACAGCACTCCGACCGGCTCGCGGCCTTCGAAGGCGACCATACAGCTGCTGCACCACAGATCGAGGTCGCGGACGAGGCGCTTGAATCCGTCCCGGTCGAGCGCCGGCTCGCCCGCGTCCTCCGGACCCCGGCAACGCTCATGGGCCTCCACGAGGAGGCCCATGTCGTCGGTGCGGCAGAAGCGATAGGCGGTCAACTACCTTCCAACTGCGGGTGGGGTCCTGCCCGGCGCGCCTGGAGCGCCGACGGCGACCCGACTTCATTGATCGGCGGCTTGCGCTCCTCGATCGCCGGCGCGCTGGCCGTCGCTCCATGGCTCGCATCCGCCGGCAGGCTCGCTCCGGCCTCGGCGCCCGCCTTCGCCGCCTCCTGGTTGCGGAGCATCTCCTCCATCATCTGCCGTCCGATGGCGATGCCGTCCTCGACCAGGGCGAGGCTGATGGCGTCCGTGCCGCGCTCGGCCGCCAGGGCCTCGATGCGGTCCTGCGTGCGGTTGCGCATGAAGCCCGCCGGCACGCGCAGGACGCGCTCGACCGCCTCGCCGTGCCATGGCCAGGCCGAGAGGAGCGGCACGTTCTTCGGGTCCCGCGCGATCAGATTTTTCTCTCCCTGTCCGGGAGCTTCCTGGACCGCCGCGGCTCCCGGGGAGGCCGCCATCTCCGGAGCCTCGTCGACCGAGGCCGCGGCGTCCGCGTTGCCCACCGCGGCGATCCCGGAGTCGAGCGGCACGCCGGTCTCCTCCTCGACCACCTGCTGCGCCAGCTCCAGCGTGATCGTCGGGAGCTTGCGCAGGCGCGCGGTCTTTTCGATCCGCGCCTTGGCCCGGCGGCGCTTGTAGGCGTCCTTCAAGGTCCACAGGGCCCGCTTCGCCGCCTCGCTCCACTTGAGCTTCCTGCCGTCGTAGGTGACCTCTTCGGTCAGACCGCCTTCGGCGCGGGCGATCCGTTCGAGCATCTCGCGGTCGATACGCTCGAGGTCCTGGCCGCCGCAGACGCCGCAGCGCACGGCGTCGGGCTCGCTCGCCGCGACGCCGCAGCGCTTGCAGACCGCGACCGGCTGGCGCTCGGCGAGCTCCAGCGCCATGCGCTCGGCGAGCTGGAACGTCAGGTCTCGCGACTGCTTGGGCATGAAGCGGTCCATCGCCTCGTCGATCACCGAGTTGGTGACCACGCTGTGCCCCTTCTCCAGCGCCAGGCGCAGGATGCCGGTGCGGGCGATCCCCTTGACCTGCGGCGGCACGCGCGTCATCCGCTCCTCGGCCTCGGGCGTCCACTTGATGCTCTCCTCGGCGCGCACGTCGATGTCCGGATAGGCGAGCCGGGTCGAGAGGAGGATGTCGCACGGGCAGCGGCGGAGCAGGTTCTCGGTGTTGCTGCCGAGGCCGGTCTCGTCCGCCTCGCTGTGGACGCCGATGCGGCCGACGATCACCAGCCATGGGTTGGTCTTCCGCACGTGGTCGAGGATCTTCTGGAACGCCTTGCCGTCGAGGAGCGTCTTGGTCACCAGGGCGCCCGCGTCGAGCGCCATGCGCTCGGCGACCTCCAGGTGCGACTGGTAGATCTGCGCCAGGCCGGTGTCGATGATCTCCTCGTGGAGCTGGTTCTGCTCCTCGAAGCGGAAGACCTTGGAGGCCTTCTCGGAGAGCACGCCGACGATGCCGTGGAAGACCGAGTAGTGCAGGTAGGGATCGTAGACGCCGATGATCTCGACCTTCTTGCCGAAGCGCTTCGCGAGCTCCAGAGCCGTCTGCAGCGCGCCGAACGACTGCGGGCTGCCGTCGATCCCGACGAGGATCGTGTCGCGCTCGGGCTCGTCCTGCTTCGGCAGGTGCTTGACCACCCAGACGTCGCGTCCGCTGCTGCGCGCCACGCGGTCACAGACCGAGCCGATCTCGCTGTCCTTGACACGGCCGATGCCGAGCGCTCCGAGCACCACCAGGTCGCAGTCGACGCTCTGGATGTCGCGCAGCAGCTCGGTGTGGTGCTTGCCGTCCATCATCCGCGGCTCGAAGGCCAGCCCTTCGTCCCGGCAGAGGTTCTGCATCTGGTCGAGGTAGCTCTCCGAGATCAGCTTGAGGCCCAGGGTGATCAGGCTGTCGTGGATCTTGCGCTGCCGCTCGAGCTCGACCTCGTCCAGGTACTCTTCGGGCAGCGTGTACTCCATCTGCTTGAAGCGATAGTCGTGCATGCGCGCGGCGTAGACGTGGCTTCCGATCAGCGAGGATTCGAAGGCCTTGCCGAGGGCCACCGCGTTGACGATCGCCCGGTTCGAGAAGTCGGAGTTGTCGACCGGAACATAGATCTTGCTATACATGGACTGGAACCTTTCTGTCCTGAGCCTTGGTACCCTGGCTCGCCGCGGCGTGCCGCCGCCGGACCCAGACGATCAACAGAATCTCGACGGCCAGCACGGCGAGAACGGCCCGCAGCATCGGCCAGAGAGCTGATGGGGTCTCCTTGGGCATGGTGTACAAATACATCCACCGCGTCAAGCCGCGCTTGTTGCCGCGCTCGCGCTGGGCGCCGTCCCAGAGCGAAAAGGCGATAGGGACGTACTGGTCCTCGGTGAAGGTCACACCGCCGCTGCCGCGCAGCGCGCGCTTGAAGATCACCGACCACTCGCCCTTGTCGTAGCTCGCGACCGCGCTCACGTCCTCGCCTTCGACCACGGAGAGGCTCTTGCTGCCGGCTCCGCTGTAGCGCGTCGCCACCTTCTTCGCCAGGTCGACGAACCAGAGATCGACGGGGCTCTGCGCGTCGCCGAAGAGGAAGTACGGCTTGCGGGGCCCGGTCGGCAACTGCGCCGGAAGCTGGATCGCGACCGCGTCCGAGAATTCCGATCCCGGCGCGGCGGCCGCGGGCGCGCCTTCCTCCTCGCCGAAGACGTTGTCGGCGCTGGATGCGGTGTTGGCGGGGGCGGAGGGGGCGGAAGGGCCGGAGGGGGTTTCCTCCTCCTCGCCGAAGACACCTCCACCCCCCTTGTTCGAAGAGTCCGCCGGGGTTACATCTCCCTGGTCTTCCTCGGGCGGCACGGCCAGGTCGGGGGCGTTGTGCCCTGTGGTGTCGGCCCGCATGTCGTGCCAGGTGACGAGGAAGCCGATCTCGCGGGAGTTGTAGATCGCCCGCACCGTCACGCCGTTCGCGGAGGGGTGGAAGGCCCGGCCGGGCTCGGTGATCTGGCCGATGACCGGGAAGTACGCCGGGCGGGCGGAGGCGAACAGCTTTTTGGCCTTCGCGAGGTCGTCGAGGGCGATCTCGTCGGGCGTCCACTGCACTTGGACCAGCTCCGCGTATCCCGGCTCGTCGCGGGGATCCAGGGAGGTGATGTAGTCCACCAGTTGCCAGCGCTCGGCGGCGCTGAGCGACTCGGCGAAGGACGGCATCGGGGTGCCGTTCATGCCGGTGGTGAACGTCCTATAGATGTCCTCGCGCGTCGGGCCGCCGCGGAACGTCCAGCGCTTGGTCAGGTCGGCGGGCCGGATCGGATGGTCCCAATCGTCCTTGAGCGTGGGCGCCGAAGTGCCGTCGCCGCGCCCGAGCTGGCCGTGGCAGGCCGGGCAGCCGATGCGGGCGTAGACCTCCTTGCCCTTCTTCGCCGATTCCTGGGAGAAGGCCGGCGCCTTCGGGATCTCGATCGGCTTCGGCGCCTTCTCCTTGTTCGCGAAATCCGGCGAGAAGGACTTGACCGCGGCGACCAGCTCCTTGATCTGGCCGTCGGAGAGATGCTTCCAGGCCGGCATCGAGGTGTACGGCATGCCCTCGCGGATGACGTGCTCCAGGTCCTCGTCGGTGGGGAGGGCGCCGCTCGCTGTATGCCGGATCTTGAGCTTGCCGGCGGTGAAGTCGCGGGGGCGCGGCAGCAGGCGCGGCGCGGCTAACCCCAAACCGTCTCCCTTCTCGCCGTGGCATTGGGAGCAGAGCTTCTGGTAGAGCGGGCTGCCGGGGACCTTCGGTGTCTGCGCGGCGGCCGGCGCCGCCAGCGCGGCGGACAGCATCAGCGCGAGAAGGACGCGGATCTTCCGCGGGCTCATTCCTTCACCTCGCGCGCCCGCGGACGCTGGTCCGTGTAGTCGTAGAGGAACAGGATCACGTCCCACATCTCGTCCTCGGTCAGGAAGCTCTCCCAGGCCGGCATGGCCGTATCCCAGGGACCGCCCTCCTCGGGCAGCCCGGGGCCTCCCTTGCTGACGCGCCAGAAGAGGAACGACTCCTGGAGCAGGGCGAGCGTGCCGCCCTCGGCGAAGTTCGTCGGGATCGGATTCAGGCCGTGCGCGTACATGCCGTCGCCGCGCATGGCATCGCCGTGACAGTAGACGCAGTTCTGATAGAAGACCCGCTTGCCGTTGGCGAGGTGGCGGGCGAAGGCCGCGGGATCGCTCTTCTCCAGCTTCCGGTAGGGGTTCTCGAGCGTGATCAGGTTCAAAGGCTTGTCGTGCACGGTGATCGAGTCGGGCGGCGCCGGGTGGATGGTGCGTCCGAACGCCGGTGCCTCGAGCGGAACGTTCATGCTCCGCCAGGTCCCGAAGGCCGCCAGCGCCGGCAGCAGGATCGCCACGCCGTAGAGCACCGGCCGCCGCCCGGGCTCGATGCACAGGCGCACCAGGGGAGAGGTGAAATTGCGCAGCCGCTCGCGGTCCGAGGTGACGTAGGCGACGGTCGCCAGGGTGGTGATGCCCAGGTAGAGCAAGATCACCGACTGCGGCACCGGGACCGTGAACCCGAAACGCAGGAACAGGTAGATCGAGAACCAGCTCGCCAGGGTCCACAGGAACGTCCCGGCGCGGAGCTTCCAGAGCGCGAATTGCACCGCGAGGAGCAGCAGGGCCACCCACCAGACGATCGGCATCATCGGGTCGTTCTCCTCGGCCTCCTGGACAGTCGATCGCTCATTGCGGGGGGCTCGGGTTCGGGTTCTGGGGCGTCTCGGGCTTTTTGCCGGCGTTCTGGGGCGCCGGAGCGGCCGCGGTGGTCGCCGCCGGTCCACCGGCCGGGCCGGCCGGCGGAGGCGCGACGGTGCCCGCTGCCGCTTGCCCGTTGCCGCCGGCCTGATACGGGAGCTTCGTCTGCATCGTCACGGTCGTCTTGCCGCCGAGGGTCTGGAGGTAGGCGATCACCGCCAGGATCTCGTCGTCGGTCAAGCCGATCGGCGGCTTGTTGATCACCGGCATGCCGGGGTTGAAGCCAGGCACGATGAACGCGCTGGGCTGGTAGATCGATTGGGCGAAGTAATCGACGTCGGAGAACCCCGGCACGCGGCTCTTGGCGCGGATGTCGACGCCCTCGAGATCCGGGAAGCGCAGGGGACCCTGCTTGCCGATGGTGTGGCAGGTGAAGCAGAGCCCCTTGCCCTCCATGATCTCGCGCCCCACCTTCGCCATCTCGTCGGGCTTCATGTCCTTGCTGATCGCCACCTCCGCCGGCGGATGCACTTCCTTCTGCGGCACCAACTGGCCGACGTAGGTGTAGAAGCCGGTCGTGGCGACCGCCAGCGCGGCGATGCGGAGGCTGACCGGCACCTTCATTCGGCAGCTCCCACCGGCTCGAGCTCGGGCAGGTCGGTCTCGGCAGCTTTCTCCGGCCGGGGCTCCCAGTCCTTCTTGCCGGTCAGGCTCGCCAGCCAGAAGACGAAGCTGATGAGCAGGAAGAAGAGGAGCACGCAGACCGAGACGATCCGGGTGGCGAACCCCAGCGTGGGGGTGAAGGCGTCGACCGACGTATCGCGGATGACGCCGTAGACGTGCCAGTGCTGGCGGAGCCCTGAGCGCACGTAGCCCATGAGGCCCATCAGCCAGGTGAAGGTGACGGCGATGAAGATCAGCACGTACTGCGAGATGGGCGCGATCTGGCCCCAGCGCACCTCGCCCGTCTTGGTGGCGTTGCGGAACAGGAAGACGTCGATCACCGTCACCGACACCATCGCGGTGAGCACGGAGAGCACCTGCGGGATCGAGAAGCCGATGCGCACCCGGGCCTCGACGAAGTAGCCCAAGATCCCGAGGGAGATGACGATCGTCGCGGCGATCAGGAAGATCGCGAGCTGCGCGCGGTTGCCCGCCTTCGCCCAGGCCACGGTCGGCGTCTTGCCGCTGCGCCGGTAGAGCAGGAAGCTCAGGAAGGTGGTGAGGATGAGAATGTTGACGGCGGTGTTCTTGGCCGACATCACGCCCAGGAACTGCAGGGCGGGATGGGCCGAGCCGCCCATCGCCCGCACCTCGGAGACGGTCGAGATGATCGAGCGCGGCGTCGCCCAGACCGCGAAGCAGGTGGCGACCAGGATGAGCAGATATTTGATGTATTTCTGGAAATGCTCGGCGCCGGAGATCCGGCCCATTCCCAGCCAGAGGTAGTAGTTGGCGGCGAGGAAGAGATTGCCGATCAGCACCGCCTGGATGATGAACAGCCAGGAGAAGGCGCCGCCCATCATGGTCAGGCCCAGGGTCTGCGAGTAGGCGTAGATCTCCTTGGCCAGGTAATACCCGGCGAAGGGCAGCGGCAGAAAGGCGCAGATCGCGACGAAATTGCCGATGTAGCCCATCCAGTCGTAGTGGGCGCGCTCCTCGTCGGTCTTGGCGCCGAGGAACTTGAAGGCGGCGTAGGCCGCGGCCACCGAGCCGCCGAAGGCGACGTTGGCGATGATGCGGTGGACGTTGATCGGCATCCAGGTGTAGTTGCGCACCGCGTCCCAGGTGCTGATCAGGGCGCCCTTCTCGGAGATCCCGGACGGCGAGGTCATGAAGGTCAGCCAGGCGTTGGCGATCAGCATGATCCCCGTGCCGACCAGATTCAGGCCCAGCCCGAGGAGCAGATGGACCCGGGGCGAGAACTTCCCCCAGCCGTAGTAGTAGGTGTAGAGGAAGAAGGCCTCGAAGAAGAAGAGGCCGACATACGGCAGGAAGGTGGGCGAGAACACGCTCACCAGGTAGGTGGTGAACTTCGGGTAGAGGATGATCAGGCCGAAGGTCAGCATGGCGCCGAACGTCGCGGTCAGCGAGAACGACACCGACAGGAGCTTGGTGAACTCGTGGGCCAGCCGGTCGTAGCGCCGGTCCTTGGTGCGATAGCCGATGAATTCGATGGCCAGGGCAAAGAGCGGCACCGCCAGCACGAAGGCGGCGAAGAGGAGATGGAGCTGCGCCGCGATCCACACCGCCACCCGGCTGCCGATCTTCGGGAACTGGCGATACTCGGCCTCCTGGTAGGGCTTCTCCTTGTCGCGCTTCTCCTGCTCGGCCTTCTCGTCGGCGATCCCCTGCGCCCGCGGGGTCTCCTGCGTCCGCGTCACCCCGGCCGGCGGGCGATACGGCGCGTGGTACTCGCGGCGCAGCAGGAACGTGGCGATGCCGACGATCACCGCGAAACCGAGCAACGCGGCGACGAAGGCGGCGAGGCCTTTCTTCATCATGGCTTCACCTGCTGGGGCGTCGCCGGCTGGGGAGTCGCCGGCTGGGCCGGCACGGGTTGGGACGGTGCCGGCGCGGGTGGCGCCGGCTGGACCTGAGCCGGAACGGTGCGGCCGGAGCGCGCGAGCCGATGGGCCTGGAGAGCGCGGAGGTAGATGATGACCGCCCAGCGGTCGCGCACCGGGATGGGGTAGCGGTACGCCGGCATCAGGCCCGTGCCGTTGGTGATGGTGTCGAAGATCTGGCCGTCGGGCATCTGGAGCAGCTTGTCGGTGTGGAAGGACGGCGTCGGCACCTTGCCGCGCTCGAAGAGGATGCCCTTGCCGTCGCCGCCCTTGTCGTGGCAGGCGGCGCAGTAGATCTCGAAGCGCTGCTTTCCGCGCTCGCGCACGGCATCGTCGACCGGCAGGGGAATCGTGGTGACGAAGGCGCCGCCGGCCTCCTTGCCCGTCCAGTACGGCCCGTCCTTGGTGAGATCGCGCAGCTCGCCGCGGGCCACGGTGCCCGGCACCGGCGGCCGCATGGCCTGGCCGTTGTAGAAGAACGCGCTCGAGGCCTGGGGCTCGTAGCGGGGCTGCGCGTACATGTTGGGATTGACGTGGACCGGCGGCCGGCTGGAGGTGCAGCCGCGGCAGCCGGAGAGGGCGAGGAGGGCGAGCGCGAGCACGACGTTGAAGCGATTGGAGCGCCGCACGGCTCAGGCCTCCACCAGATCGGGATGAGGGTTCCTGATGCGTGCCAGATAGCTGGTGCGCGGCCGGTTGCCGAGCTCGGCGAGCAGGACGTAATCGCGGCTGTTCGCCTTGCGCTCGTTGACCTGGGATTTGGGATCGCGGATGTCGCCGAACGTGATCGCCTGCGTCGGGCAGGTCTGCTGGCAGGCGGTGCGGATGTCGCCGTCGGCGAGCGGGCGCTCGGCCATCTTGGCGTCGATGCGCGCGGCCTGGATCCGCTGCACGCAGTAGGTGCACTTCTCCATCACGCCGCGCGAGCGCACGGTCACGTCCGGATTGGCCGCCATCTTGAGCAGCTCGGGCGTGTCCTTGGTGTAGTTGAAGAAGTTGAAGCGCCGCACCTTGTACGGGCAGTTGTTCGAGCAGTAGCGGGTGCCGATGCAACGGTTGTAGACCATCGCGTTCAACCCGTCTTCGGTGTGCACGGTCGCCGCCACCGGGCAGACCTGCTCGCAGGGTGCGTTCTCGCACTGCTGGCAGGGCATCGGCTGGAACAGCATCTCCGGGTGCTCCTTCGGGCCGGCGAAGTAGCGATCCATGCGCAGCCAGTGCATCTCGCGCCCGCGGCGCACCTGCTCGTGGCCGACGACGGGGACGTTGTTCTCGCTCTGGCAGGCGATGACGCAGGCGTTGCAGCCGATGCAGGAATTGAGGTCGATCGCCATGCCCCACTGCTGGCCTTGGTCGTAGCGGTGCTGCTTCCACAGCGGCGGCTCGCTCTTCGGCACCTCGACCATCTCGGCGGCGAAGTGCGGCTCGTGGCGCCATTTCGCGAGCGAGGCCTCGCGCACGATCGGGCGCACGACCGGGTGTTCCTTGTCGCTGAACGGCTCCTCCATGGTGCCGTGGTCCTGGGTCTGGGCGATGCGGTGCCCGTGGCCCGATGGCTCCAGCGTCACTCCGGGGACGATGCCGGGCGCCGCGCTGGTGCGCAGGGGATAGACGTCGGCGCCGACCCCGGTTCCGGCCCGGCCGGCGGCACGCCGGCCATAGCCCAGGTGTACGACGACGGTGTCCTCGGCCTGCCCGGGCACGATCCACACCGGCAGCTCGACCGCCGCGGTCGATCCCATGATGGGGACCTTCACCCGCACGCCGTCCTCGTTCTCCAGCTTCAGGCTCTCGGCGGTTTTCGGAGCGAGCAGGGCGGCGTTGCCCCAGGTGATCTTGGTCACCGCGTCGGGCAGCTCCTGGAGCCAGCCGACGTTGGCGAAGCGCCCGTCGTGGACCGCTGGCGAGGCGCGGAGCACCAGCTCCAGGCCTGGAGCTCCCGGGCGGGCCAGTTGCGCGAGAGCCTCGGCCGGCACAGGTCCCACGGACGCGGCAACGGGCGGCACCGCGCTGCCGGCCAGGAGGCCGTCGTGCAGCACCTTGCTGAAGGCGTCGTCGAAAGCTGTGGGGACCGCTCCGGCCGGCAGCAGCCCCTTCCAGGTCTCCCGCACCAGGTCGTAGCCCGGCTTGTCCTCGCCGGTCGCCAGGAGACTCACCAGCTCGATCGCGCTCTTGCCGCCGAACAGGGGCTCGATCAGCGGCTGCACCACGCTCGCGGTGCCGTCCGCTGACCGGCAATCGCCCCAGGCTTCCAGGAAGTGAGTCCCAGGGAGGTGCCAGTGCGCCTGCTCCGCGGTCTCGTCGACCGCCATCCCGAGGTGGATGACGTTCTTGACCTTCTTCAGATCCAGCCGCAGGTCGGCGGGCGCGTCGTAGGCCGGATTGCCGCCCAGGACGACCAGCGTCGAGACCGCGCCGCCCTGAACCGCCGCGGCCAGCTTCTCCAGCTCCGCCGTGCTCGACGGCATCGCATCGGTCAGCTCGCGCAGCAGGACGGTCGTTCCGACATTGCCGAGCGCGGCGTTGATCGCGAGCGCCAGGGCGTGCACCGCGGGAGGCTGCTCCCGTCCTGCGACGACGAGGCTATGGCCGGAGCTCTCCTTGAGGTCCTTGGCGAGCGTCGCGAGCCAGTGTGGATCCACTCCCGCAACCTGCCCTGCACCCGCCACGCCGTGTGCTCCCAACGCCTGGCCGAGGGCCAGGGCGAAGGCCCCGATCCGGCTGCTCGGCAGGGCCAGGCGATGGTCGGCCATGGCGCCAGTCGTCGTGTAGGCGCTCTCGACGGCCCACAACCGGTTCATGGTGTCCTTCTCAGACGCGAGCCGGCGGCCGGCGATGAACCCGCGGGCGTGCGCCAGGGAGTTGCTCTCGGAGAGCAGCAGGTCCGAGTCCAGGCTCAGGATCACCCGCGCGGCGCCTAGGTCGTAAGTCGGACGGAGCGGCCGTCCCGCCACCAGGGCGGCTCCGGCGAGCGCGTTCTCGTCGCTGACCGGCTCCCAGGTCGTCCAACGCAGCTTCGGGAAGCGCTGGCGCAGGGCGCCCGCGAGCCGGAAGAACGTCGGCGACGCCGAGGCCGGGGCGAGCACGGCCAGCCCGTCGCCGCCCGAGGCCAGGTAGGCGCCCTCGCGGGATTTCCACGCCGCCACGAAATCGGCCCAGGCCCTCTTCGCCGGCCGCGCCTTGGGGTCGCTCTTCTGCAGCGGATGCGGCGAGCGGTCGGGGTCGTAGAGGGCGAGGATCGCGGCCTGCATCTGGGCGCTGGCGCTGCCGGCGGTGGCGGGATGGAGCTCGTTGCCTTCGATCTTGGTCGGCCGGCCCTCGTGGCTCTCCACGAGCAGGCCGTAGCCGTCGAGGCCGAACGGCATGGTCGTGGCGTAGCGCTTGGGGACGCCCGGCACCAGCTCCTCGGGGGGCGTGACGAAGGGCACGATGTTCTCGACCGGCCGGCGGCAGGCGGTGAGCCCGGCGAGCGCCATGGAGGCTCCCAGGAGCTGCACGAACGACCGGCGATCGATCCCCTCCGGCAGCTCCGACGCTCCTACCGGGAATTCGCGCTCCGCGAAGGCCCGCGCCTCCGGCGTGCCGGCCAGCTGCTCGAGGCTCCGCCAGTGCTCCCGCTGCGGCGGTTCCGTCGGCCGCGTCACCGGTGGCACCCCGTGCAGTCGGTGGGTGGATGGAGCTTCTTGGCCTGCTTGATGCGAGCCGCGGATTGGAGTTGATCGCGGGGCGGGCTCCAGTCCATGTTCGTCACCTCGCTGGCGGGCCTCAGGTAAGGGTCGGGATTGCGGTGACAGTCCAGGCACCAGCTCATCGACAGCGGCTGCGCCTGCGCCACCACGTCCATCTCGTCGATACGCCCATGGCAGGTGGCGCAGCCGACTCCGGCGCGCAGATGGGGGCGGTGGTCGAAGTACGCGAAGCCGGGCAGCTGGTGCACCCGCACCCAGTTGATCGGCCGGCCGCTCGCCGAGCTGTCGCGGACCACGGCGAGCGCCGGGGAGTCGCGCTTGACCACGCGGTGGCAGTTGAGGCAGACCTGGGTCGGCGGCACCACGGCGACCGGGGCGCGGTCGACGGTGGCGTGGCAGTAGAGACAGTTGATGCCGAGCTCGCCGGCGTGGAGCTTGTGGCTGTAGGCCACCGGCTGCACCGGCTGGTAGCCGACGTCGGTGTAGCGGGGGGAAAAGTAGTACCAGATGCCGGCCACCACCAGGGCGCCGAAGACCGTGCCGCCCACGGCGATGCGCAGCGGCAGCTCATTGGCCGATCGCGGGAAGATCTGCGCCACGCCCTAGCTCCGCACCTGACCCGTTCGCCGTATCATGCTCGACACTTAGGAGTACCCCCGATTGGAAGAGCGGCTCTTGCTCCGTACTTTTTTTGGCGGGCAGAGTCTACCGTGCCGAGTTTCGAGCGGTCAAGGCGGGCCGGCCGGCAAGTTGGCCGTGGTACTCTGCGCTGTCTGCTGCCATGAAGGAACGCGTCGGCCTGCTGCTCGTCAACCTCGGAACGCCGGATGCCCCGCGTCCGCCCGAGGTGCGCCGCTACTTGCGCGAGTTCCTCTCCGACCCGCGGGTGCTGGACATGCCCGCTTTCCTGCGCTTCCTGCTGCTCGAGCTGGTGATCCTGCCGCGCCGGCCCCGTGCCTCGGCGGCGGCCTATCAGAAGATCTGGCGCCCCGAGGGCTCGCCGCTCCTCGTGCACGGCCGGGCGCTGGCGGCGAAGGTCCAGGCGCTGCTGGGCGATGCCGTCCAGGTGGAGCTCGCGATGCGCTACGGCCAGCCCGCGATCGCGCAAGCGCTCGACCGCTTCGCCGAGGCCGGAGTGAGCCGCCTGGTGGTGTTGCCGCTCTACCCGCAATACAGCGCCGCCGCCACCGGCTCCTCAATCGAGCGCGTCCTGCGTCTCGCCGCCGGGCGCTGGAACACGCCGTACCTTCAGGTCATCCCGCCGTTCTACGACCACCCCGCCTACCTCGCGGCGCGCGCCGAGCTGGCGCGGCGGTTTCTCGAACCAGCGCTCGAGCCGGCGCCCGAGCGCGTTTTCTTCAGCTTTCATGGCCTGCCCGAGCGCCAGATCCGCAAGAGCGATCCGTCCGGCAGCCACTGCCTCGTGCGCGCCGACTGTTGCGCCGCGGTGGGGCCGGCGAACCGCCATTGCTATCGCGCCCAGTGCCACGCCTCGGCCCGCCTGCTGGCCGAGCGCCTCGGCGTGCCGGAGGAGGCTAGGATCGTCTGCTTCCAGTCGCGCCTGGGGCGTTCGCCGTGGCTCTCGCCGGCGACCGACGAGGTGCTCGCGGCCGAGGCGCGGCGGGGTGTGCGCCACGCGGTGATCATCCCCGCCTTCGTGGCCGACTGCCTGGAGACCCTCGAGGAGCTGGCGATCCGTGGCGCCGAGATCTGGCGCCGGAACGGCGGCGAGACGCTCCAGGTGGTGCCGGCGCTCAACGCCGGCGACCGTTTCGCCGAGGCGGTGGTGGAGATCGCCACCCAGGGCTCGACCTGGCTTCCCGCGTTGAACGGGGAAGCGGTTTCCTGAGCATGCCGCCTTCCCTGCCGCGGGTGGTGATCGTCGGTGCCGGGATCGGCGGTCTCGCCGCCGCCCACCATCTGACCCGCCAGGCCGCCGAGCGCGGCCGCTCCCTCGAGGTCGTCGTTCTGGAGGCCGCGGATCGCCCCGGGGGGTGGCTGGCGACCGAGCGCTGCGAGGGGGCGCTCCTCGAGCACGGCCCCGACACGATGGTGACGCACAAACCGGCCGGCCTCGCGCTCTGCGAGCGGCTGGCTTTAAGCGGGCGCCTCGTCTTCAAGCCGGCGGGGCGGATCGACATTCTCGACGGCGGCCGCCTGCTCCCCCTGCCTGCGGGTTTCGCGCTCGCGGCCCCCACCCGCGCCCGGCCGCTGCTCGCCTCGCCCCTCCTGTCGTGGCACGGCAAGCTGCGCGCGCTCGCCGAGCCTTGGGTGCGGCCGCACGTTTCCGGGTCCGCCGACGAGAGCGTCGCGTCCTTCGTGCGGCGGCGGTTCGGCGAGGAGCTCTACCGCCGGATCTCCGAGCCGGTGGTGGGCGGGCTCTTCATGGCGGATACCGAAAGCTTGAGCCTCGCGGCCACGTTTCCGCGGCTCGCCGGCGGCCAGCCCCCGCCGCCCGCCTCGCGCGGCCCCAGCGCCAGGAAGAGCCCTCCCCCTCCGGCCGCCGCCACCCTCGACGGCGGCCTCGGCCAGATCGTCCCCGTCCTGGTGACCCGCTTGCCGGAGGGGTCGCTGCGGCTGGGCCGGAAGGTGCGGGCGCTCGCCCGCGAGGGCCAGGGCTTCATTCTCCATCTCGGCGAGGAGCCGCCGCTCGCCGCCGACGCGGTCCTCCTCGCCCTCCCGGCGTCCGCGGCGGCGGCGCTCCTCGCCGGGCTCGATCCGGCGCTCGCCGGCGAGCTCGGCCAGATCGCCTACGCCTCCGCCGTCACGGCGCACCTCGCCTGGCGCGGACAAGCCGTCACGCGGGATCCCGGGTGCCACGGCTTCTTCGTCCCCCGCGCCGCCGGCTCGCCGGTGGTAGCGGCCAGCTTCGTCAGCGTCAAGTACCCCGAGCGGATCCCGGCGGACCAGATGGTGGTCCGGGTGTTCCTCGGCGGAGCGCTGCACCCGGACGCCATCGGCCGTCCCGACGCCGAGCTGGTGGCGCTCTCGGCGAACCTCCTCGCCCCGCTCCTCGGGATCGACGAGCCCCCGCTCTGGAGCCGCGTCTGGCGCCACCCGTCGGCGATGCCGCAGCGCCGGGTCGGCCACCCCGCGCTGGTGGCGCGCCTGCGCGAAAGGCTCGGCGCTCATCCCGGTCTCGAATTCGCGGGGGGGCCGCTCGGCGCCTACGGCCTCCCGGATTCGATCGCCGAAGGGGAAGGGGCGGCGGATCGGTTGCTGGGGCGGGTTGTGCCGCCGGGTACCTAGTACGCCGTCAACCTAAAAATGAGGGCTCGTAGGGGCGGCCCTGCGTGGCCGCCCTTGCGAACGATCGGTCGCTATGATCGGCCGAGCCTGACGCTGAGCCGAACACTTTCCTTAGCCGAGCTGCTCGGAAAGCGCGACAATGATGCCCTCGGGCCCGCGGATGTAGGCTAGCCGGTACGTGTCCTCGTACTGCATTTCGCCAATGAGCTCGGCCCCATGGGCGCGCATGTGCGCGACGACTGCGTCGATGTCGTCGACGGCAAACATGACGCGACGGAAGCCCAGCGTGTTCACCGGCGCGTTCACGGGCCCAAACCTGATCGCGTCGGGCGCGTGGAACTTGTCCAGCTCAATGCCCTGCCCATCAGGAGTCCGCAACATCGCGAGCGTGGCCCGGACATCCTTGAGCCCGATCAGCTTCCCGACCAAAGGTCCTTCGACGGTCTGCTCGCCCTCGAGCGTGAGACCCAGTTCGATGAAGAACGCCTTGGCGGCTTCGAGATCGTCAACAACGATGAGGACGTTGTCCATCCGTTTAAGCGCCATATCCTTCCTTCCCTCGCTTCACTGCTGATGCCCGTACTTGCCGCACGTCGCGTATCACTCGTGATTAACCTCTCCGGCGCGGCGGATAACTGCCTAAGGTGAGCGGCGGAGCCGCACGACAGTGCGGTATCCGTCCGCTCAACTGCCTGGGTTGGCCGCGCCCGAGCCGCACTATGCGGCATAGCGGATGATCTCGAGCTCGGCACGGCGGTCCGCCTGATCGAGGATTTCTTCAACCCGCTCCATGACTGGATCTTCCAGCAAGTACTCGCTACAGCCTACGCATTGGAGGACAGGAAGAGCCTTGAGGATCACAATCGTGGAGTCTGAGCGCTTGAAGGGCAAGTCAGTGACCACGGGAACAATCTCCGATCCACAAATGTGACATTTCATGTGTGTCGCCTCCTTGTCTTGAAATCAGCCCCCCAGTCTTGGGGGCTCGGCCGAGGCGGCCCTATGTGGCCGCCCCTACGAACCAACGCGTCACTTCGACGGCTTCCGGCGTGGCGGCTTCTTCTCACCATCCGACTTGATGATGAGACTGCCCTTCCCCTCGGATGGAAATGGAACCCTCGCCTGATCAATCGTCGCTGCGATCAGCGCTTCCACGTCGGGATGTGCTAACTGGCTGGCCGCCTCCACCTGGATGAAGCGAACCTGCTTTCCCGATCCCCGCAGAAGCCGCTTCGGGTCGGGCAACTGAGGTCCCTGACTGAAGTACAGAGATACACCGGTGGCACTTGCGCGGATCGCCACGATGGCATCGATTCCTCGGTCCGCCGGCGAATAGCCGATGACGAGGGCGTGACCGTAGTCGTACGCCAGCTCGTTGGCGGTCGGGAATCGCTTACGTACAGCAGCCCGGACCGATCGAAAGAGCTTCTGATTCTTCGGATCAAGCTTGTCGATGTAGGCCCGGAGCTGAGCCTCGGGCGTAAGTTTCCTGCCATCGGGTTTCACTGTCATCGCATTCTCCCGATCGTGCTCAGCAGTTCCGACTCAGATCCGGTCAACGTTGATGGGCCTAAGCGGCGGAACCGCACGTAGGGTTGGGCGGCTTCCTCGCTACGCCGTTATGAGCATCTCCACGACTACCTTGGAATCGCCCGTTAATGCAATGACGCGGGGGGTGCGATCTCCGCGCCGGCATAGGACGCCATCATAGACAACCGTTTCGACAGCGAGAGGTTCCTGTGGCTTATCGCCGCGGAAAGCAACCATCTTCTCTGGAGTATAGATCAATGCATAAGCTTCCGGTGTCTGCTTTTGCATCTGGGATACCTGCGTTCGCAGGTCCGGCAGCTCAAAGATATCGCTCGGGAGCCTTTCGGATTTCTTTGCCTGAAACCATATCGCCTTGAGCGTGCGAAGATCACGGTAAAGCACGTCTATTATTAAACCGATGTCAACGCCCAAATCCCGCTCCTTGGGCCTGCGATTATATGTCCAAGCCTTGACTTCGGCGCTCCAGTCGCCATGTCTGAAACCAGACTTCTGGACAATACCTTTCAGGAAACCAGTGAGATCGGTCTCCTCAGCAAAGCTTCGGTACTGGGAAAGAGCTTGTTGGATCGCGTCGGCTACGTGGGTACCAAGATCCTTGGCGAGTTCGGTGGGCACTGCCGGTCCTAGGTCAGGGATCCTAGGGTCTGCGTATAGCCCCAAAAAACGACCAACGGCCTCTACTATGAGCTCGTTTGTTGCCGCCGGCCCGCGATGAACAGAGAAAGAATCGACGGATGGCTCTAGCACGGCAATAAGCGTTAGGCTATCGAGCCTAAAGCGCCAGACTTTCTTGCCCGGCGGTCGTTCGATCTTGCGCTGGACTACTTGCCCAGCAACAAGATGATATTCATAGCGCTCACGAGCCACCATTGGTAACCACCTATATCCTGGCGTACCGGCCAACGCCCGTAAGCTAACCGGCGGAACCGCGCTTGCGCGGTTTTCGTCCGGTTGAGCGTGGGGTTATACGCTTACCGCCCATCAGTTCTTTGAAGTCAACCTGACTGTCGGCATCGACGTGTTGTGGGTACTCCTTAGGTTCGGTTACATGACGGTACACAAACTTTTCCCAAGGCTCACCTCTATCTGCGAAGCGACAGTAAAGATGAACTCCAGAGTAGTATTCATCGCCGGCAGTGTCAATCTCAACTATATTTCTATAAGGAAGGCGGCCCACAAGGTAAACGCGAAACTCCGTAAACTTTTCCTTATCGATACTCTCCCCGTAGGGCACAATAGCCCAACGACCCTGCGAGTCTGCCATAGCTGTCTGGATACGCATTAAGAATTCGATGCCATTGTGATAGAGGTCACAAAACTCAACCTTGAACCACCCACTTATGCCAACTGATTGCTGATCAACTTTAGGGTACGAGTCGTCGTCGACAGAATGAATGATTGCCTCGGAGTACTCAAATTTACCCCAAGGGCGGCCTTCGACATCCTCGAAGCTTAGATTTTTCCTGACTAGCTCTTTAGCAACGCGGCGCTTGATGGCAAGATTGCGCCGTATAGACACCTCTTCACTCCTGGCCTTTTGGGCCGCAGAAATTCCAAAGTAGGAAAACAAGAGATCATTTCTCTCTGCGTAAAGCCGAGCTTCAAGAAGGGAGGCGGTCCAGAGCATGGGCGTCGAGACACCCTTTCCTAACGCGTACTTCTTGTATTCTTCATGCGCGTCTCGGCGGATGTCGCATGCAACCACGACCAATAGCACATGGGGAATCTCTGGTGCCTTTGCTAGCGCATCGTCAACAGCCTTCTCCAGAGTAGCCTTAGTCGCTCTGTTGTATCGCCTACATTGGACGTACCACCTGCGAACAGATTCATCATCTAACTGCTCTTGGGCTAATATATCGACACCCCCGTCGCTCCCAAGGCGTCCGTAGTGCTGGATTTCTACCCACGGGTGTAGAGGGTATACAAGAGCCAAACAGAGATCCTCAAATCGAGTCGGATCCAGGTCAGTAAAGTGAAGCCGATTAGTCGTCCGCGTTGGCCGCCCTTTCATCTATAAGCTCCCCGCTCGATGTATAACCGCCTAGCTTAACTTCACCGCCCAACCTCCCGGAATGCATATCGCACCCTTGCCGATCCCGTAGAGAGATACGCATCTCTCTCATTTCAGGTACCTTATCAGTCTACGCGTGCAACCCGGGAAACGTCAACGCCATGACGGCTGTCGTCTTGGCGTCGAGGGACGCTGAACGCGCGGCTGTTCTTATCCGTCGCAGAGGCGAACGACCCGCAGCAAATCGGTCAGGACGCGCCCGGGGCTCAGGCTGGAGAGTCAGATAGGGGAGGGGGTGGGAACCAGAAGTGACGCGTTGGCTCGTAGGGGCGGCCCTGCTGAATTCGGGCTCCGTAGGAGCCTAGGCATGTAGCCTGGGGCGTGAGCCCCAGGAAGGGGAGTGAACCTCGAATTCCCGAGAGCCCCGTAGGGGCGACAGCGGTTTCCTCGGTACGGTGATCTGCCGCCCCTGACGGGGCTTTGGGATTTGTTTTGCCTCGCCTACCTGGGGCTCACGCCCCAGGCTACATGCCGTTGCCCCTTACGGGGCAAGACCGCATTGCCAGGTTGACGGCGTACTAGCTCTCCAGGGGCGCCCGCTGGGGCTGGACGCGCAGCTCACGATTCCGCCAAAGCATCAAACCGACGGCGTAGGTGACGTAGTAGCCGGCGATGAGCCCAAAGACGGCCAGGGTGAGGGAGCTGCTCGCGAAGGCGGGAGGGGTCGGCGACGCCGCCCTGGTGATGGCGTAGACCTCGGCCACGCGGTAGAGAAGGCGGCCGAAAAAGAGCAGCGAGAGCGCGATGCCCAGATAGGCGTTCGGGGTGTAGAACAGGCCCTCCGGCGTGGGCTCGAAACGCGTGAGGCGCAAGCCGTAGGCGGCCAGGAGCCCGCCCGCCGCGAAACCGGCGGCCATCCACTCCAGGCGCTCGACGTGTGCGCGCGCGGCATAAGCCAGCAGGACCAGCACGATCGAGAAGATGGCCAGAGTGATCCACGGCCGCACCCGCGACAGCCGCTGGCGGCCGATCATCCTGCGGAAGCGGATGTAGATCCGCCACGCCACCATCGGCAGCAGAGCCAGGAGCACAACGTTTGAGAGAGCAGGTGCCGGCATTTGGTGCATGCTAGCAAAGTCACCGGCGGCCTGCAAAGCAGGCCATTGCCCTACTTCCCCGGCACCGGCAGCACCGACGCCATGCGGGTGCCGTAGTCCATCATGAAGGTGCTGAGCATCAGGACCAGCCAGAAGAAGCCGGCGGCGGCGGTCAGGATGGTCATCCGCGTGCTGTGGCGCAGCTCCATGAAGTAGTAGAGCACCAGCGAGGCCTTGACGATCGCGATCAACAGGGCGACGGGGGTGCTGGCCCACTTGAGGTCGAATTCGGCGGCCAACACGGTCAGCCCGGTGCCGATGAGCAGGCCGAGGAAGACGAAGACGTAGGTGCTGACGGGGGTGACGGGATGCTGGTGCTCGGCCATGGGTCGGTCTCCGCGAATGCGATCTCCGGGCGGCGTCACTTGGTGTGGGCGCCCAGCAGGTAGAGCATGGGGAAGAGGAAGATCCAGACGATGTCGACGAAGTGCCAGTAGAGGCCGGTCATCTCCAGCGGGTTGTAGTACCCGGGGTCGAACTTCCCGCGCCGGGCGTAGAAGACCAGCACCGCGAGGATCGCGATGCCGATGATCATGTGGGTGGCGTGGATGCCCGTCATGATGAAGTAGAGCGAGAAGAAGATCTCCGCGTGCCGCTGGTAGAGCGTGTCTCCGGCGTGCGCCACGCCCGCCTCGTGCTCGTTCTCCAGGACGAAGTTGAACGGCTTGAACATGTCGCCCGGGATATGGCTCTCCACGAATTTGTCGTGGTATTCGAACCCCTTGACCACGAGGAAGGTGGTGCCGAGGAGCATGGTCAGCAGGAGGAAGAGGACGATCCTCCCGCGCTGGTTGACCTGCGCCGAACGGATGGCGAGCGCCATGGTCAAGCTGCTGCAGATGAGGACGGCCGTGTTGAGCGCTCCCAGCGGCACGTTGAGCGTCGAGCTCGCCGCCGCGAAGGCGTCCGGGTACATGTGCCGGTAGACCAGGTAGGCGGTGAACAGGCCGCCGAAGAACATGATCTCGGTCACCAGGAACAGCCACATCCCCAGCGTGGAGGTCTCCTTCTGCTGCTCCATCGTCTCGAACTGATGGGCCGGGTGGCGGTGGCCATCCCCGTGCGCAGGCCCATCCACCAACGGAGTGCTATTCAAAGTACGCCTCCTGCGTCAGACGGCTGTGGACGTCCTCACGGACGTATTCGTAAGGTCCGTGGGTGACCACCGGGGTGATGTAGAAGTTCTCGGTCGGCGGCGGCGACGGCGTGTCCCATTCGAGGGAGACGGCGCCCCAGGGATTGTTGCCGCTCTTTTTCCCGTACCTCAGGGACCAGGCGAAGTAGCAGATCGGCAGCAGGTAGCCGACGCCGAGCACCGTGGCGCCCGCGGTCGACAGCACGTTGAGCACCTGGAACTCCGGCGGGTAGGACCAGTAGCGCCGCGGCATGCCCAGGTAGCCGAGGATGAACTGGGGGAAGAAGGTCAGGTTGAAGCCGACGAAGACCAGCAGCGCCGAGAGCTTCGAGAGGAAGGTGGAGTAGAGCCGCCCGGTCATCTTCGGCCACCAGTAGTGGAGCCCGCCCAGGTAGGCCATGATCGTGCCGCCCACCATCACGTAGTGGAAGTGGGCGACGATGAAGTAGGTGTCGTGGACGTGGACGTCGATGCCCAGCGTCGCCACCATCACGCCGGTGAGGCCGCCGATGGTGAACAGGCCGATGAAGCCCAGGGCGTAGAGCATCGGCGTCTGGTAGGAGATCGACCCTTCATAGAGGGTGGCCGTCCAGTTGAACACCTTCACCGCCGAGGGGACGGCCACCAGCATCGAGAGCACCGAGAAGACGGTCGCCGAGTAGACCGACTCGCCGGCCACGAACAGGTGGTGCCCCCAGACCAGGAAGCCCAGCACCGCGATCGCCACGCTGGCGAAGGCGACGATGCGGTACCCGAACACCTTCTTGCGGGCGAAGTGGCCGACCAGCTCGGAGACCACGCCCATGGCCGGCAGGATCATGATGTACACCGCCGGGTGGGAGTAGAACCAGAACATGTGCTCGAAGAGCACCGGATCGCCGCCCTTGGTCGGATCGAAGATGCCGATGTGGAACCCGCGCTCGATGCCCACCAGCAGGATGGTGATGGCGATCACCGGCGTGCCGAGCATGATGATCAGGCTGGTCGCGTAGGTCGACCAGATGAACAGCGGCAGGCGGAACCAGGAGAGGCCGGGCGCCCGCATGCGGTGGATGGTGATGATGAAGTTGAGGGCGGTGAAGATGGTCGAGAAACCGGTGATGAAAATGCCCAGCGCCGTCGAGATCACGTAGGTGTTCGAGTAGGAGGTGGAGAACGGCGTGTAGAAGGTCCAGCCGGTGTCGACGCCGCCATGGACGACCGCCCACAGGGTGAACAGGCCGCCGAGGTTGTAGACGTACCAGCTCGCCAGGTTGAGCCGCGGCATGGCGAGGTCCTTGGCCCCCACCATCAGCGGCACCAGGAAGTTGCCGAGCACCGCCGGGATGGCCGGGATGAGGAAGAAGAAGACCATGATGACGCCGTGCATGGTGAACACCCGGTTGTAGGTGTCCGGCCCCATCAGGTCCCCCTCGGGGGTCAGCAGCTCGAGACGGACGAGCCCGGCGAAGGTGCCGCCGAGGGTGAAGAAGGCGGTCACCGAGATGAGATACAGAATGGCGATCCGCTTGTGGTCGAGCGTGAGCAGCCAGGACTTCCAGCCGTAGTCCGCGTTGAGATAGTTCGGCCGCTCGGTGGCGGTGTCCGCGGTGGTGGTGACGGGTGCGGTATCCATGTCTTGTCTCACTTCTGCGGGGCCGCCGGCCCCGGGGTCTTCGGCGTGTTGACGGCCGTGGTGGCGGCCGCGGCGGGAGCGGCGGCGCCCGGAGCACCGGCCGCCGCGCTCCCCTCGGGCCCGAGCGAGCGGACGTACGCGATGAGCTGGCTGAGCTGCTCCTCGGTGATCTGCCCCTGGAAGGTCGGCATCACCGGATCGTACCCCGCCACCACCTTGGCGGTGGGGTTGAGGATCGACTCGCGGATGTAGTTGTCGTCCGCCACCACCGTGCGGCCGTCGGCGAGCTTGACCTGGCTGCCGTAGACCCCTTCGAGCTTGGGGCCGCGCTGGGTGATGCCCGGCGAGGAGCGATGGCAGGTGACGCAGGCGCGCGCGGTGAAGAGGTCGGCGCCGGCGGCGGCCATCGACTTGCCGGCGGTGCCGCCGGCCAGCCAAGTCTCAAAGTCCCGCGGCTCCAGGACGATCACGCTGCCGATCATCCGCGAGTGCTCGGTGCCGCAGTACTCGGCGCAGAACAGGTGGTAGGTGCCCGGCTTCTCGGCCTTGAACCAGAGCGAGGTGTAGCGCCCCGGCACGGCGTCCTGCTTGACGCGGAAGGCCGGGATGTAGAAGCTGTGGATCACGTCCTCGGAGGCGAGCTTCATCTTGATCGACTGCCCCACGGGGACGTGCAGGGCGTTGATCTCGCGCTGCCCGTCCGGATGCTGGACCTTCCACATCCACTGCTTGCCGATCGCCGTGTACTCGACGGCGTCCGCCGGCGGCCGGTAGAGCTCGAAGAAGACCCGCATCCCCCAGGCGCACATGAAGAGCATGATCAGCAGCGGTACCGCCGACCAGAGGATCTCGAGCCACACCGCGGCCCGCTCGTCGGCGCCCACCTCCTCGAAGTGGCGGCGGCGGTAGCGGAACATGAAGAAGACGATCAGCCCGGCGATCAGCACGGTGAAGAAGAGGCTGATCAGGACCCAGATCACGTAGAGGACGTCCACGTGTCTGGAGAGGGCCGATGCCGAGTCGGGAAAGAGAGGGAACGTCGATTTCATGTCAGGCGGCTCCCAAGGGCCCGGGCTGGGCGGGCTCCCGCCGACGCAGGAGCACGATGAAAAGGGCGAGGCCGATCGCGAACAGGGCGGCGGCCGCGCGCATGAGATTCAGGGTGACGGCGCTGTAGCGGCCGATCGCCGGGTCGTAGTGGAAACAGTAGAGCAGGACCTGGTCGACGAGGCCGCCGATCCGGTTGCCCGAGGCTTCGACCAGCCCCAGCCGCAGGTCGCGCGGCGGGTACTCGATGCCGAAGAAGTAGCGCGAGACCTTCCCCTCGGGGGTGAGGATCACGATGCCGGCCGCGTGGGCGAACTGGTCCTTCTCCTTGTCGTAGACGTACTGGAAGCCGACGGCGTGGGCCAGCCGCTCGATCGACGGCGGCGGGCCGGTGAGGAAGTGCCACCCCGCCTCGGTGCCGGGCCGGGCGTAGCGCTTCACGATGTCGCGCTTCTTCATCGCCGCCCGCTCCGGCGTGTCGGTGGGATCGATGCTCGCCACGATCACCTCGAAGTCCTTGCCGGGATCGAGCGACAGCGGCTTCAAGCCGCTCTCGGCCGCCTGCATCACCATGTTGCACAGCATCGGGCAGCGGTAGTAGGCGAGCACCAGGACGGCCGGCCGCTTGCCGAGGTAGTGCCCCAGCTTCACCGGCCGCCCCGCGTCGTCGCGGAACGCCAGGTCGAGCGGCACCTGCTCGCCGAGGCGCTGGTCGTAGTGCACCGCCTTGAGCGGGCCCGGCATGACGTTGTCGGGCACGATCGAGGTCGGCCGCGCGTGCGCGGCGCCGGCGGCCAGCAGCAGGGCCGAAAGGGTCAGTGCGATGGGACGGCTCAACGTTTTCCTGCTTTCTTTCACTGCGCCGGCGGCTTCGCGGTCGGCGGCGGCGTGGTGACCGGATTCTGGGCGGTCTCCGGGCTCTGGGGAGCCGGGACGGACGGCGCCCCGGTGGCAGGGAACGGCGCCACACCGCGCTTGGCGATGGCGTCGATGGCCACGTCGACCGGCACCCGCAGCGTGTTGCCCACCTGAGAGGCGCGGTTGAGCTGCACGTCCTCCTGGGCGCGCAGGTCGAGCATGTCCAGGTTGCGGTCGTCGGCCGGGTTCTCCGGCTGCAGCAGGGGCGCCGACGGCGGCTGCTGCTTGTGCTGCGCCGCCATCGGCATCACCGGCACCTCGTGGCGCTGGTCGTAGACCTGGAAGCCGCGCAGGAACCACCACACCAGGACGTTGGCCACGATGGTGACCACCGCCAGCCAGACGCCGCTCCACACGATGCCGCGGAGGTTGATCTCGCGGTCGAACTCGCCGGTCACGATGCCGTGCTGCTCCTCGGTGGCGTAGCGGTCGGTGCCGCCGGTGTCGGTCAGCGCGTCGAGCGCGCCCTCGCCGTGCAGGCCGGTGCCGGGCTTGTTGGGATCAGTGGTGCTCGCCATGAGCGATCGCCTCCGGCAGATAGGGGTCGTGGATCGGGAGCAGCGGCCGCGAGCTCAGAGCCCTGGAGAAGAAGAAGAGCCAGACGCCGCCGATGAGCAGCGGCACCGCCACGTAGAGCCAGTAGTAGGCCGCGTGCCTCACGTGGAACGCCGGCTCGACCTGCCAGAACAGCTCGACCCAGCGCATCAGCAGCAGCGTCCCCGCCACCAGGACGAGGGCGCGGCCGTTGCGCTTGAGGTCGCGCGACAGCAGCAGGGAGAACGGCACCACGAAGTGGAAGAGCACGATCAGCAGGGTGACGAGCCCGAAGCCGCCGCGGATGCGGGCGAGGAAGAAGGAGATCTCCTCCGGCAGGTTGCCCGCCCAGGTGATCAGCCATTGCGAGTAGGAGAAATACATCCAGATCATCACGAAGGCGAAGAGGAGCTTGCCCCAGTCGTGGAAGTGGCGCGGCTGGTAGATCCCCTCCATCGTGCCGCTGCGCGACAGCAGCACGGCGACGACGATCAGGAAGGCGAAGCCCGCGATCCCCTGGCTGGCCACCAGGTAGAAGCCGAAGATGGTCGAGAACCAGTGCGGCTGCAGCGACATCAGCCAGTCGACCGAGGCGAAGGTCAGCGACAGCACGTAGAGGATCAGCCCGGGGGCGGAGATCACCCGCATGCGGCCCATCAGCGACAGGTCCTGGGTCTCGTCCTGGCGCCGCGACATGCGGCTGAGCGAGAAGGCGAGGCCGATCCAGATCGCGAAGTAGAGGACCAGCCGGAGGAAGAAGAACCACGGGACCTCAGCCGAGCCCGGCAGGTAGAAGTAAGGCGCCTTGAGCTGCAGAACGTGGTCGGCCCTCACCGCGTCCGGGCGGGCCCACTCGTAGAGGGTGGGCAGCCCGAGGGCGATCGGGATGAAGAGGACCAGCAGCACCGGCAGCACCCGCGAGGAGGCCTCCAGCACGCGGCGGATCACCACCTGCCAGTCGCCGCCCGTCAGGTGGCCGAGCATGGAGATGGCGAGGCAGCCGAGCGAGATGCCCAGCCAGAAGACCCAGCCGACCAGGTAGGCGCGGAAGAAGTACTCCCGGGAGAGGACGAAGCCCACGATCGAGAGGACCAGCCCGACGGCACCGAGGCCCAGGCCGAGGGTGCGGAGAAAGCCGACCGTGGCCGGGGCCTCGAACGAGGGGGAGCTGGGGCGGATGGAGGCGGTCGTCATGGTCTGGTGTCCCCAGGGATGCGGCCGCGGCCGCCGTTCTGGCGCGGCATGGGGAGCGGCACCCCCCGGTAGTCGGGCGGCGTCACCGGCGCGGCCGGGCTCGCCAGCTGCTTCTGAACTGTCTGCTGGTCCGCCGCCGGCAGCTCCGCCAGATTCGCGTTCTGGCTGTACTGGAGCACGCGGATGTAGGCGGCGATCGCCCAGCGGTCGGCCACCGGGATCTGCGGCGCGTAGGTCGGCATCACGCCGTACCCTTCGGTCATCACGTTGAAGAAGTAGCCGATCGGCGCCATGCGCAGCCGTTCGATGTGGTACGAGGTCGGCTGCTTGTAGCCGCGCTGCACGATCATCCCGTTCCCCAGGCCGAGCCGGCCGTGGCAGGGGGAGCAATAGATGTTGAAGCGCTCCTGGCCACGCAGCAGGAGCTCGCGGGTGACCTTGATCTCGGGCGGCAGCTGGGCGATCGGCTTGTTGTCGGGGCCGAGGCCGGTGAAGACGAGCCCCTCGCGCAGGTCGCCGCGCGCCACCGTGTGGGCCGGGAGCGGGCGGGCCCCCTGGCCGTCGGCGAAGAAGGTGCTCGATCCCAGCGTCTTGACCTTGTGCTGGCTGTGCATGTTCTGCCGGCAGCCGGCGGCCGTCACGAGCAGCGCGATGCCCAGTAGGGCGCGCTGCGCGCGCCGGGAAGGTTGACGGTGCGCACAGCGCACCCTACGCGGGGTGAAGGTCTCAGGGCTCAACTTCGGACACCTCGCTCGCGTTCAGGCCGGCCAGGAAGCGCCGGGTGGCGTCGGAATCGAACTTCGGATCGCGCGCCTCGATCACCAGGAAGAAGCGGTCGCGCGACGCCAGGGCGAAGCGCGGCACGTTGAACACCGGATGGTAGGGCTGCGGCAGGCCGTTGAGGACGATCATGCCGACGACCGCCGCCAGCGACGCGCCCAGGATGGTGCACTCGAAGGTGGGCACGATGAACGCCGGCCAGCTGTGGAACGGCCGGCCGCCGATGATCATCGGGTAGCGGATGACCTGCGACCAGTACTGGAGCATGTAGCCGCCGAAGCCGCCGAACAGCCCGCCGAGGAGCACGATCAGCGGCACCTTCGAGCGGGGCAGGTCGAGGGCCTCGGAGACCGCCTCGATCGGATACGGGGTGAAGGCGTCCACCTTCGTGTACCCCGCCGCGTGCACCTGGTGCGCCGCCTCGATCAGCGCCGCGGCCGTGGGGAGCTCGGCCATCAATCCGTAGACCGGCGGCTGGGGGTCGTGAAGCGAGCTCATCACACCACCTCCGTGATCTCATCTCCGGCCTCGCCGCCGGGGACGATCGTGCGCATCTCGAAGATGGAGATCGCCGGCAGGATCCGGATGAACAGGAAGAACAGGGTCGAGAACAGGCCGAGCGTGCCGATGAACGTCGCCCAGTCCCAGACCGTCCCCTGGTAGGGGCCCCAGGAGGCGGGGACGAAGTCGCGCATCAGGCTGGTGACGACGATCACGAAGCGCTCCAGCCACATGCCGACGCTCACCACCAGCGAGATCATGAACAGCCAGAACGGCGAGGTGCGGAATTTGCGGATCCACAGGAGCTGGGGCGTCAGGCCGTTGCAGAAGATCAGCGCGAACCAGTAGCCCCCGTAAGGTCCGAAAACACGGTTATGGGCCATGAAGCGCTCGTAGACGTTGCCGCTGTACCAGGCGAAGAACAGCTCGATGATGTAGCCGTAGAAGACGATCAGCCCGGTGGCCAGCATCACCTTGCCCATGTTCTCCAGGTGGCGGTCGGTGACGAAGTCCTTCCAGCCGAAGCCGACGCGCAGCGGGATCGCCAGCAGCAGCACCATGGCGAAGCCGGCGTAGATGGCGCCGGCCACGAAGTAGGGGGGGAAGATCGTGGCGTGCCAGCCGGGGACGATGCCGATCGAGAAGTCGAAGGACACCACCGTGTGCACCGAGAGCACCAGCGGCGTCGACAGGCCGGCCAGCAGCAGGTAGGCCGTCTCGTAGTTGTGCCAGTGCCGCGCCGAGCCGCGCCAGCCCATCGAGCCCATGCCGTAGAGCACCCGCGCGATGCGGTTCTTGGCGCGGTCGCGCATCGTCGCCAGGTCGGGGATCAGGCCGACGTACCAGAACACCGCCGACACCGTGGCGTAGGTCGACACCGCGAACACGTCCCAGATCAGCGGGCTGCGGAACTGCGGCCAGAGGGTCATCGTGTTCGGGTAGGGGAGCAGCCAGTAGAAGAGCCACGGCCGGCCGAGGTGGAGGACGGGGAACATGCCGGCGCAGGCGACGGCGAACAGCGTCATCGCCTCGGCGAAGCGGTTGATCGAGGTCCGCCACTCCTGCCGGAAGAGCAGGAGGATGGCCGAGATCAGCGTGCCGGCGTGGCCGATGCCGATCCACCAGACGAAGTTGATGATCGCGAAGCCCCAGCCGACCGGCCAGTTGACGCCCCAGATGCCGACCCCCTTGACGAACAGCCAGGTGACCGCCGTGAGGAAGACCATCAGCAGCGAGAAGGCGGCGGCGAAGCCCAGCAGCCACCACTTCGGCGTGCGCTTGGTCAGGATGACGTCGGCGATCTTGTCGGTGACGGTCCCCGCGTTGTGGCCCGGGCCGACGATCGGCGGCACGTCGGGCTTCACGGTGGCGGGGAGCCCGTGGTTCTCAAGCGTGGCCATGCTCAGCTCCTTCGGCCGCGTGGTTTTCGGAGGCGAGCGCGGGGTTCGGGTTCCGCAGCTTCGCGAGATAGGTGGTGCGCGGGCGCGTGTTGATGTCCTCGAGCAGCCCGTAGTTGAGCGGATCGGCCTTCAGCTTCGACACCTGCCAGTCCGGATTGTTCTGGTCGCCGAAGACGATCGCCCCGGTCGGGCAGCTCTGCTGGCAGGCCGTCTGCAGCCAGTTCACCGGGATCGGCTGGTGGTCGACCTTGGACTGGATCTTGGCCGCCTCGATGCGCTGCACGCAGTAGGTGCACTTCTCCATCACGCCGCGCATGCGCACCGTCACGTCCGGGTTGTTGACCAGCTCGAGCACCGGCGTTTCCTTGTCGCTGTAGCGCAGGAAGTTGAAGCGGCGGACCTTGTAGGGGCAGTTGTTCGAGCAGTAGCGGGTGCCCACGCAGCGGTTGTAGACCATGTCGTTGAGCCCCTCGTCGCTGTGCGCGGTGGCGGCCACCGGGCAGACCACCTCGCAGGGGGCGTTCTCGCACTGCATGCACGGCAGGGGCTGGTAGTGGAACGAGGTGGGCTCGTCCAGGCTCCCCTCCCAGTAGCGGTCGACCCGCAGCCAGTGCATCTCGCGGCGGGCGAGCACCTGGTCCTTGCCCACCGACGGGATGTTGTTCTCCGCCTGGCAGGCCACGATGCAGGCGCTGCAGCCGGTGCAGACGCTGAGGTCGATCGACATCCCCCAGGCGTGGCCCTCGTATTTGAAATTGGGGTAGAGGGATTCGTCGCGCGGCGGCGCCTCGCGGTCCTTCTGGAGGAATTGCGGATCGCGCTGGAGCTCGGCGAGCGTCCCCGTGCGGATGACGTGGCGGGCCTCCTGCTGCTGGGCGGCCTCCTCGTCCTCGTGCAGGATGGTCCGGAAGGCCACGCCGCGCATGGCATGGTGGTTCTGGGTGCAGGCCACGATGTAGCGGCCGCCAGCCCCTTTGACGGTGGCCCCCGGGGCGGCCCACAGCGCCCGCGACGCGCGCAGGGGGTAGGCGTTGAAGCCCAGGCCGCTGGCCTTGCCGGCCGCCTCCCGGCCGTAGCCGAGGTGGAGCACGGCGGTGTCCTCGGCGACGCCGGGGAGCACCCAGACGGCCACTCCCTTGACCGTGTTTTTTCCCACTGTGACGTCGGCGGTATCGTGATAGGTGAGCTTCAGCCGCTCGGCCGTCTTCACCCCCAGGATCAGGGCGTTGTCCCAGACGATCTTGGTGACCGGCTTGGGGAGCTCCTGGAGCCAGACGTTGCTGGCGTAGCGGCCGTCCCAGACCGTCGGGTCGGGGCGCAGCAGCAGGGTGATCGTGCCCGGCCGGGCGGCCGCGAGGGCGGCCTGGATCTCGGTGGCCGCCTGGCTGGCCGCGCCGCCGTTGAAGGCGGCGGCGGCCGGCCGCGCGGCGGTGGCGGGGATCAGGCCGGCGTGGACCGCCTCCCGCCAGGCCTTCTCGAAGGCGGCGTTGGCGCCCGCGGCCGTGGCGGTGGCCGGCGCGGTGCCGCCGGCCGGGGGCTCCGCGGCCTGGCCGCTGGGGATGGCCGGCGGCGGCGTGCCCGCGCCGGCGGGGATGCCGGGAGCGCCCGGGAAGGCGCCGCCGAAGCCGAGCAGGGTGGTGATGCTGCCGCCGCCCGAGGCGTCCTGGGCCGCCTCGGCCAGGCCGGCGGTGAGGCCGGGGAGGCGCGAGGTCCAGTACTGGCGGACCAGGTCGTAGCCGGTGGCGTCCGCCTGGTTGGCCATCGTTGCCGCCACCAGCTCGGCCGCCGTCTTGCCGCTGTAGAGCGGCTCGATCAGCGGCTGGAGGATGGTCACCGTGCCGTCGAAGGCGCGGGCGTCCCCCCAGCTCTCGAGCTCGTGGGCGGCCGGGATGTGCCAGTGGCAGTGCAGCGCCGTCTCGTCCTGATAGAGGCCGTGGTGGATGCGCAGCGGCACCTTCTCCATCGCCGCCCGGAACGGCAGGTCGGCCGGCGCGGTGTAGAGGGGGTTGACGCCGTCGAGGATCAGCAGCGCCGAGACCTGGCCGTTGCTCATGTCGTTCACCAGCTCGGTGAGCGACCGCACGTGGTCGACCGGATCGGCCTCGACCGGGTCCTGGTAGAGGACGGTCGTCCCCACGTTGCCGAGCGCCTGGTTGATGCCGTGCACGAGCACCTGCGCCGCGGGAGAGAGGTACTCGTCGGCCACCACCAGGGAGGCGCCGCGATTGGCCTGGAGATCCTTGACGATCTCCGGCAGCCACGTCTGGGCCTTGGGATGGGCGAGCGGGGCGCCGCCCCCGGTGGCGACGCCCAGCGCCTGGGCGAGGGCGAGGACGAGCTGCTCGACCTGCGCCGGCGAGAGCTGCAGGCGGTGGTCGGCGAGCGACGACAGGCCCACCGGCACGCTCTCCACCGAGTAGACGCGGGTCATGGTGCCCGGATGAGCGTGCACGCGCCGGCCGTCGGCGAAGTCGCGGGCGTAGCGCACGCCGGCCGACCCCTCGCAGAGGACGTCGGCGCCGAGCGACAGCACCACCTTGGCCTTGGTGAAGTCGTAGCGGGTGTCGACGTAGCGGCCGAAGGCGCGCTGAGCGGCGGCGCGCGACTGGTGCGGCCCGGCGGGCTCCCAGCGGTGCCAGCGGGCCTGCGGATTGGCCCGCAGCACCCCCTGGATCAGCTCGGCCAGGGTCGGCGAGGTCACCGTGCCGGTGAGGATGCGCAACCCCCGGCCGCCGCCCAGCGAGCGCAGGCTCTCGCCCATCTGGCTGGCGAAGGCGCTCCAGGTGGCCGGCCGCCCGTCGTGGGTGATCGACTGCGAGCGGTCGGGATCGTAGAGAGTCAGCAGCGAGGCCTGGGCGAAGGCGTCGGCCGCGCCCCGGCTCGCCGGGTGGTCGGGGTTGCCCTCGATCTTGGTCGGCCGCCCCTGATGGCTCTCGGCGAGCACCCCCAGCGCGTAGCCGGCGTGGGTGTGCGCGGTGGCGAAGTAGAGCGGCTTGCCGGGGATGAGCTGCTCGGGCTGCCGCACGTAGGGGATGATCTTTTCCAGCGGCTGCTTGGTGCAGCCGGTCAGGCCGGCCAGCGCGAGCGAGGCGCTCGCGAGCTGCAGGAAGCCGCGGCGCGACACGCCCTCGGGCCACACCGACGCCAAGCGCGGCAGCTCGCGGTTGACGATGTCCTCGAATTCCGGCGTGGCGGCGAGCTCGTCGAGGCTGCGCCAGAATTCCGGTCCCTTGCGCGCCCGCAGCTTCTCCCGCACCTCTTCCAGGTCGAGCCGGGCGGGTCCCGGCTGGGGAGCGGCCTCCGCTCCGCATTTGCCCTTCGCGTTGACGCTGTCCATCAGGTTCGCTCGCTCTCGTTGTTGGTCCGCCGGCGATGCCGCGGATCTGCCTGCCTCTGCTCCGCGCCCGCCGCTAGCGGTGGCACGTCGAGCAGCTCGTCAAAGATTTGAGGTCGTATTCCTTCGCCAGATGCGGCCGCAGCCGCGCCACCTCCGCCGACGTGGGGGTCCAGTCCTTCTGCTTCCACTCCGCTTCCGGCACCCCCATCGCCTGGGCGTTGGCCGCGAAATTCGTCCAGGTCCTGGGGTCGCTGGGCTCCCATTCGATGTTGAACACCTCTTCGCGCGGCCGCACGTTCTGCTTGGGGTTGCGGTGGCAGTCGAGGCACCACTGCATCTCCAGCGAGGCGTCCTGGAGCATCAGGGGCATCTTGGTCACCTTGCCGTGGCAGGAGTAGCAGCCGATCCCCTTGGCGATGTGGACGGAGTGGTTGAAGTAGACGAAGTCGGGGAGGTCGTGCACCCGGGTCCACTGCACCGGCACGTTGTCCCGGTAGCTGGCCCGGATCGGCTCCAGGAGCTGGGCGTTGGTCCAGATCTGCTTGTGGCAGTTCATGCACGTCTCGGTGGGCGGCAGCCCCGCGAAGGCGGAGCGCTCGACCGAGGTGTGGCAGTAGCGGCAGTCGATCCCCAGGCCGCGCACGTGGTGCTCGTGGCTGAACGGCACCGGCTGGTGCTTCACGACGAGCTGGCCGGTCGTGTAGCCGGAGGCCTCCAGCGTGTAGAGCACCCAGAGCAGGAAGCCGATGAAGAAGACCGCGCCGAAGACGCTGACCTTGGCGATCGTGTTGCTGCTGCGGTGAAAGATCTGCATGGGAGCCACCCTCCCTAGATTCCCGGCCGGCGACAATATCCGACCGCCGGTCGCGGTTCAAGGGACGTCAATTCAAGGGACTTTGTGAAAGTCGTCACAAGCTGCGGACTCTACTGCAACCCCGTGGAGCGGTGCAAGATCGTGGACCGGCCCCCCGAAAAGGCGTAGCCGGGTGTCGCGATCGAGGGTTTTGCAAGCAAGGGGCGCTCCAGGAATCCGCCGCCCGAGCGCCCGCCGCGGGGCGGTCCTGTGGAAAATCGAGGATGGCTCTGCCGGAAGGCGCCCGCTTCGCGATGCCCGCCCGGGTGGCACAATCCGTCACCCGAAGGTGTCAAAAACCAGTCCTGAAAGGGGTTTGAGAGAGTTGGCCCACATCCTGCTCTTGGGTGTTTTCGCTGCAAGGGCTGGGGGTGGCGGGAGTGACGAGACAGCCGAAATCAGGGAGATGACTTCAATGCCGTCCACTGCAACCACGATCAGCACCTTCGTACTCTTTGTATCCTTCTACATCATCCTGTTTAGACCCGAGGACCGAACAGGTCGAGAGTGGGCGTTCGCCGTAGTAGGCTTGATCCTGGGCTACTGGCTGAAGTAGGATTGGAACCTGACTTCAGGGCAGCTCTTCTCTTGATCTTCGGCGTGGGTCGTGGCGCGCCGGACCCGATTCGTGAGGGTTTGGACCCGTCTCGTGGCGGAGCGGACCCGCGGGTCGGCGAAGTCGACCCGGGTCGTGACGGTTCCGACCCGATCTGCGGCGCTCCCGACCCGATCTGTGACGATTGCGACCCGCGGGTCCACATCGCCGACCCGATCTGTGGCGTTCTGGACCCGCGGGTCGTAAATCTCACAGATCGGGTCCGAACCGTGGACCCGCGGGTCGTCAGCGTGGACCCGCGGGTCGGAAGCGTCACAAGCCTCCAGGGGACGCGGCCGTCCAGGATCGCCCCCGCGCGTTCGAGCGCCACCTGTCCCGCGGCCTCCAGCAGGTCCGCCAGAAACTGGGGCGAGCGCGGCAGGCTCTCTCCGCGGCGGAGGCCGTCGAGCAGCCGCTCGTCGAAGAGCTCCAGGGGGCCGACCACGTCGCCCGCGCGGAAGTGGAAAAGGGAGAGCGCAAGTCAAGCGGGCATCGCGGCGCTCCTGTCGCAAAGATCCTCGTCATGTAGAAAGTCGCGTATCCCTTGCCAGGAAGGGATGGCTTTGGTAAATCCGCGATCCTGGCCGAGGTGGCGGCCGAGGCTGTTCCAGAGTACCAAGTCGAATAACTACAATAATTTACGATAGTTGGCCCATGTCTTGCTTCAGGGTGTTTGCTGCAAGGGCTGGGGGTGGCGGGGCTCACGAGACAGCCGCAAGCGAAAAGGAGAAGCAGTCATGCGCTCTACGGTTCGGCAAATCGCGGTCGTCCTCCTTCTGGCAGTTCTCCTGGCTCCGGGGCTCCTTCAGGCCCGGACCCCGGTCCGGTCCGGCGCGCGGAGCTCGCAGACGGTTTCCACCAGCCCGGCACGGGCGCGCATCCTCAGCCTCGATCAGGTATGGAGCTTGCTTACAGGTTGGTTGAAGACTGGGCCGACCCTCGACCCCTCGGGCGGCGGCACCGGCTCCTCGACCAGCACCACGGGGGATACCGGTCCCGTCCTCGATCCGAGTGGAACGAAATAGGCTTGGCGATCTTTGTGTGGATTTTGTAGTTTGGTACAGGTAATGAGTAAGGAATACCCTCTCATGGATAACCTCATCGATGCTCCGGCGCCTCCTCGGACCAGCGCCTTGGACCTTTGGAACGAGCTCAAGCCCTACCGGTTCGAGGACCGGCTTCACCTGATCCGGACGCACCGGCGCTTCATCAAGCGCGAGGTCTGTGAGCTCCTCTGCCAGGAGAGCGCGCGGCTGACCACCAGCGAGCCCGAGCGCGCCATCGAGGCGGCGGAGCTGGCGGTGGTGGTCGCCGAGCTGATGAAGGGGGCCGGCGACTGCCGCGAGCCCTACCAGCTCCGCGCCTACGCCTGGGCGCACGACGGCAACGCCCGGCGCGTCCGCGGCGACCTGCGCAACGCCGAGGAGTCGTTCACCATCGCTTGTGACTGGTGGGAGGCCGGGACGGCGGGCGCCGGCGACCTCTTCGCCTACGAGCCGGCCATCCTGGAGCACAAGGCCTCCCTGCGGATCGCCCAGCGGCGCTTCCCGGAGGCCTTCGAGACCCTCGACCGCATGTTCACCCTTTATATGGAAGGGCAGCGCGCGGAGCTCCGGGACAACCACCTGGCGGGCCGGGCGCTGATCAAGAAGGCGATCGTGCTGATCGAGATGGGCTGCTCCGAGCAGGCGATCGGCGTGTTGCAGGAGGCCGAGGGGCTGGTGGACGCGCGGCGCGATGCCCGCCTGCACCTCTGCCTGCGCCACAACCTCCTGTTCTGCTTCGCCAACGTCGAGCAGTACGACGCGGCCCTCGCCATGCTCCCCGAGGTCACCGCCCTCTGCCGCGAGATCGGCAACCCGATCGACCTCATGCGCCTGCGCTGGGTGGAGGGGCGGATCGCCGCCGACCTCGGCCACATCGAGGAGGCGATGGCGCTCTTCGAAGGGCTGCGCCAGGAATTCGCGGAGCTCAGCCTCGCGTACGACGCCGCGCTGGTCACCCTCGACCTGACCGCCCTGTACGCCCGCCAGGGCGCGGTGGCGAAGGTCAAGGCGCTGTCGCTGGAGATGTCCCGCATCTTCCAGGCCCAGGACGTGCCGCGCGAGGCGCTGGCCGCCCTGCTGTTCTTCCAGAAAGCCGCCGAGCGCGAGCTGGCCTCCGCCAAGCTGGCGCGCGAGATCGGCGCCTTCCTGGAGAAGCTCCGCAACGATCCGGGTCTCCGCTTCGTGCGTTGACCCGGACCGTCTGATCTCCTGATTTACAAACCCTGGCGCTGAGCCAGGGCAAGGTGTACACTCTGCCCAACAACAAGAGGTGTTGGGCAGTTGAATCGTCGTGAATTCCTGAGGGCGGGAGCCCTCGCCGGGGCCGGCCTGCTCGCCGGCCCGATGATCAACCGGGGGCGGTTCCGCCTCTTCGCCGACGACGGGCCGGTGGTCTCGGCCCGCGCCGTCGAGCTGGTCGGGCGGTCGATGGTCGTCGACATGCTCGGCCTGCTCACCCTCGACTGGCCGAAGCTCTGGACCTGGCAGCGCGATCCGGGGGCCTTCGGGCCGGCCGATTTCCAGCGCCTGCGCGCCTCCGGGGTCAAGGTCTTCCATCCGGCGGTGGAGCCGAACGATCCGCGTCCCTACGAGGCGGCGCTCGACTGGCTCTCCGGCTGGGACCGCCTGCTGCAACGGCGGCCGGACTGCTTCGTGCGCATCGAGTCCGGCCAGAGCTTCGAGCGGGTGCGGGCGGAGGAGAAGGCCGGCATCCTGGTCGGCTTCCAGAGCTCCAGCCACTTCCGCGCGGCGGCCGACGTGGCGGGCTTCCACGCCCGGGGGCAGCGGGTCTCGCAGCTCACCTACAACGCCCGCGACCGCATCGGCTGCGGCTGCTTCGAGGCCCAGGACACCGGCCTCACCCCCTACGGCGCCGAGATCGTGGCGGCGATGAACCGGGTGGGCATGGTGGTGGACGTCTCCCACTGCTCCGAGCGCACCTGCCTGGACGCCTTCGCCGTCTCCCGGCAGCCGGTGCTGATCACCCACTCGAACTGCCGGACGCTGGCGGCCAACCCCCGCTGTAAATCCGACACGGTGATCCGGGCGATGGCCGAGCGCGGCGGCGTGATGGGGATCACCGCCGTGGCCGCCTTCGTCAGCGGCCGCGGCCCGGCGACCCTCGACGACCTGCTCGACCACTTCGACCACGTCGCCCGCGTGGCCGGCGTCGAGCACGTGGGGCTCGGCAGCGACGTGGCCCCGGACGCCGTCGATCCGCGGACCGGCCGCGCCCTCGCCCGCTACGCCGTCCGCGGGCTGCCCCCCGCCCGGCGGGTCTTCGACCTCACCGAGGGGCTGATCCGCCGCGGTTACAGCGACCCGGCGATCGAGCTGATCCTGGGCGGCAACTTCCAGCGCGTGCTCAACGGGATTTGGGAGGAGGGGGCGGGGGTGCCGCGGGTGGTCGCGGCCGGGTAGGGTTTTATCACTCTGGCCCTTGCGACGGTCCTCAAGAGACTGTCACTACCCTATGACGCCGAGTGCCCTTTCGTTCTCCCCGTCGATCACCTTCCTGAGTAGAGCAGACCAACTATGATCCCATCAAAAGTCCAGGAGAGCTTGGCAGGCCATTGAAGCCGTCGAAAATTTCCTCGTTCGGCCGGATACGGCGAAGGCGGCGAGCATATGACGAAGCTACGCTTGGGAGCGCGCCGCAAAACTGCCCCGACGCGCTCCCTAAGTCCTGCAATCTTCAGCGGTAGTAGACGTATGCGAGCCCCAGCGCGCTCACCGACGACTGGGGATACTGTGTGACCGATGTCTGCCCGTTCAAGGTGCGGACCTTGAAGTAGGCCGAGTACGTGCCAGGGCTGTTGTGGCAATCGGCGTTGTATTGCTTGATTGTTAGCGTATACGCCTTCACTCCACCGGCCTCGATCGTCACCGAGACCGCGGTGATGATCGCGGTGTGCTTGCCAAGCCAAGCCAGTTGGTCTCCAGGTTTCGGCACCCATTGGGCAGTGATGGAGCTGTAACCGCCGTAAGCTGTCGGAGAGGGCTGTAACCCCATCTGGAGGCGAGTCAGGGCGACGAACCACGTGCATTGGCCATACACCCGGCTGCGGATCGCAGGCACGAAGCTCACGCCGTAGCTGGTGCTCGTGCCGCTGGCCGTCGTCACTTTGAGAAGCGCCGTCGCAGGCGAGAACCCGGCTGCGATAGTCGGCTCGGCGATGATCTTGGTGGAAGTCCAAGGCGACCTCGTCGGCACCGTCTGGCCCGCGAAGGCGACTTGTCCCGTGGAGGACCCAAAGTTCGTACCATTAATGGTCCAAGGGTAGATCCCCGGCTGGTCGTTCAGGGCCATGCCTCCGTCGTAAGTGCCTCCACAACTCCCCATCGCCACTCGACCGTTTGATACCCCAGCCGCCGAACTCGTGACTCCGCTGAGCGAAGATACTTGGGGTGTACTGGAAACCTTCGCGCCTGTGGACTCCAAGCGGACTGGCAGGCTACGGCCGACTCTCAGGTCCGCGACCTCACCGTCAAGGTAGATGTCACGCAGAATGAAGACCTTGCCGCTGTCTTCCAGCGTTCTGAGATCCTCGATCGTTACGTGATTTCCCAACCCACCGACCACGAACAAGGATCCGGTGTTGCGGTTGTAGATACCCTCCTGCCGATCGATCGAGAGGGCCGACGATTCTCCCTCCGAGACCAGACGACCAGCAGCGAAGACACGCGTCCTCAACACCTGGGGCAAGCCGTGGCCCAGATTGCCTACAAACGACTCCAAGTCCTCCGGACCCTCAATTTTGACGAATTCCCCAGAGGGATCCATGAGGAAAGCTCCCTCTGTCTCGATCGCGACAGAAGTGAGCAGCGCAGCTCGAAGGCTTTCGGGAGAGCGTTCTTCCCTCTGACCCGGTCGCAGGGTCTGGGCCGCAGTGGATGAGGCGACCAACGACGCAACTACCAACGACATGGACAGCGCTAACAGCGTGCTCCTGTGGCGGGTCATCGTCTTTCCTTTCTGGGACCTCTCGGCGAGGCCCTAGTCGTTAGGCCCCCATCATCGCGGATGCACGCTGGCCAATCTATAGTTACTGAAGACAACTACTGAAGAGCTTATGGGCTGGTAGCATGAAGGGGGACCGCTTCACGACGGCGCCAGTTGACCCCTCCTGTGGCAGTCGCTATGATGCAGGAGAATCCGCGTCAGATGTTTTCAACAGCTTTTGGCAGTACTTGCTGGCAGCAGAGGCACTCGGGAGGAGAGCCATGAGAGTGTTGTGCATGTTAGGTGAGATTATGGATGATCTTGCTCTCAGCAAGGCCGATTTGGTCAAGGAGCTGGGAGTCCACCCTAAGACTCTGGACAAGTTGCTCGTCGATGGAGAAAAAGATAACTGGCGGCTAGATCGCGAGGCCTTATATCGCTATCTTCTCTTTGCCCATGCCCACGGGTTTGATGCTTTTCGGATCGCGCCACATCCCATTTGGAGAACCTTTGAAAATGACCAGAATATCCGGATCTTTCGTGGCTCGAACAAGGCGGATGGACCTGTTGAGGTCTTTCTCACCAATTACCTGGAACGCCTGCACGGAATGACTCTTGCGTCCACCGAATCCGATGGGATCGAGAAGGCCATGAAACAGCACAACTGCGTGATCATTGGCTCTCCCAAAGCTAATGCTGCCAGCGAGATTGCTCTCGCCTTACTTTGGGGGGCCCAACCCTTTGTAGCGGCTCCTCAAAATCAAGACCAAGTTCCCGTTCACTTCTTGGGCATGAAGCAAGAACACCCTCAACCCAGTGCCATCCTAATTGACAGCTCAAGGCATGGTATCGACGTTCGCATCCCTAAGTCGTTGCGCCGTAACTTTGTCAAGGTGGACTGGCTTCCTTCCGGGAAGTACGAACCGTCCACAAAAGATGGACAAGAGGCCGCTGTTCTCGTGGCTTGTCATCGTCCCTTAGGGACCGAGAAAGACGTGACAACAATTATTATAGCAGGGTACACAGGGACGTCGACCTTAGAGGCCGCACACGAGGTTACCTACAAGAAAATTCCGGATCTCGATCCTTCCATAGCTCCGGGAGAACCGTGCTTCGCAGTCTTGAAGTTCATTTTTAGAAAGAGGGCCCAACGTCGTGCGTCGAGCCGCAGTCTACGTTCTCCGAAGGAGGGTACTGCAATCTGGGGCCCCCCGTGGGAAGGGTTCTTTCAATGATCAGGATGCCCGCTCATTTCCTGATTAGGCGGCAAACGGTCAGATGAGCCCGCCACCAGGGCGATCCGAGCCGAGGTGGCATTCGTAGAAGCAGATAAGGCGAGGGCTTGGCCATCGCCATAGCTCGACGCCGGTGCGAAGGCACTTATGCCACCACCGTCCGCAACTCGGAGAGGAACCTCTCCATCTGCGGACGGGTGCCGACCGTCACCCGCAGATGAGTCGGCATGGCGGGGAACTTCCGGCCCACCTCGACCCCCTGTTTTTTCAGCGCGGCGATCACCGGGCCGACGTCCTTCCTCAGGTCGGCCATCAGGAAGTTGGTCTCCGAGGGGATCGGCGGATAGCCCATCGCCTCCAGCCGCGAGCGCACGAAGGCCCGGGTCTCGCGGTTCCGGCCGCGGCTCGCCTCGACGTGCCCGGCGTCCGCCAGGCCGGCGCGCGCCGCCGCCAGGGCCATGATGCTGAGCGAGTCGAAGGCCTGGTGCTCTTGCATCTTCTGGATCGCCGCCGGCTGGGCGATCGCGTAGCCGCAACGCAGGCCGGCCATGCCGTAGACCTTGGAGAAGGTGCGCGCCACGATCAGCCCCGGATGGTCGCCGATGCGCGGGATCACCGACTCCCAGTCCGGGCTCTCCACGTAGTGGGCGTAGGCCTCGTCCACCAGCACCGCGGTGCCGGCGGGCGCCCGGGCGAGGAACGCCCGCACCTCCGCCGCCGGGGTGAGGCTCGCCGTCGGGTTGTTGGGATTGCAGAGATAGACCAGCCCGGCGCCGGCCGGCAGCATCTTCCCGAGGTCGTGCCGGGACTCCGGCGTGAGCGGCACCTTGACCACTCCGGCTCCCACCGCCCTGGCGTAGCGGCCGATCACCTCAAACGTGGGGTCGGCCATCACGGCCGGCCGGCCTGGGGCCGTGAAGGCGGAGGCGGCCAGCTTGAGGATCTCGCTGGAGCCGGCCCCCAGCAGGATGTGGTCCTCCGGGACTCCGTGGAGCTTCGCCAGGTCGGCCGCCAGGGCGTCCGCCGCCTCGTCCGGATAGCGCCAGGCGAGGTCGAAGGCCCGCCGCATGGCGTCGAAGGCGGCGGGGGAGGGTCCGTACGGGTTCTCGTTCGAGCTCAGGCGGACCAGGCCCGTTGCGGCGGCCGCGGGTGCGGCGGGCGGCGCCTGGGCCAGCGCGAGAGTGGGGCGCAGCGCGGCCGAGGCCACGCCGAAGCCGAGGAGCTGGGTGAATCCACGACGGGTCAGCGCGGTCGCCATGCTCACCTCCTGGAAAGAGATCCTGATTATAGGCCGTAAGGCATCCCCTGAATCTCCACCCGCCCATCCGCCCCCCGCTCGGCCCCCGGCGCGTACTCGCCGAGCAGCCGGCGCTTCCACCAGGCCCCGGTCTTCTTCTTCTCGGCGGGGGTGGTGAACCAGTACTGCCAGAGCACCGCCCGCACCTTGGACGGCGGGCGGCCTGCGAAGGGGTCGCGGCGGAAGAGGGCGAGCACGTCCGGGCTCCCCTCGAGAAGACGGACCTCCGCGCTCACCACCCAGGAGCTCTCCTGCCAGGAGCCGAGCGAGGCGAACCAGAGGTTCCAGTCGAAGCGCGGCTGGTAGGGGGCGAAGATCACCGGCCTCTCCATGGGGTCCTGCGGCTTGTAGCGGAACGGATAGGGGACCCAGGTCACGCCGTCGCGGCTGCCCTGGAATTCGATCTCATAGCGCGCCCGGGTCATCACCGCGAAGAGGCCGTACTGGTTGGCGATGCGGAACGGCGCGATCAGGCGGGCCGGAGCGGCGAGCGGGCCCGCCGAGGGGACGTAGGGGATCACCGTCGAGTAGAAGATCCAGATCAGCGCGGCCGCGGCGCCGATCACCCGCCAGCGCGGCGTGGGCCGGGGCTCCACGGCGGGCGGCACGGACAAGCCGACCCGCGCGAGCGCCCGGTCGTCGAGCAGCAGGAAGCCGAGCACCAGCACGAGATAGTTGAGGAAGGCGTAGTTGGCGGTGACGATGATTCCGATCTGGAACGGCGTCACGATCAGGAAGCAGGCGATCCGGAAGCGGCGGGGGAGCCAGACCATCCAGACCACGATCAGCTCCAGCAGCAGGGTGAGCCCGGCGGTGGCGGCGTGGTAGCCGTGGGGGAGCCACTGCTGGACGTACCAGCCGGGCCAGGAGGGGAGCGGACCGTTCTCGTAATAGTGGTCCATGGCGGTGAGATTCCGCCACTGCACCTCGCCGCTCAGCAGCTTGACCACCCCCGACTCGAAATAGATGCGGAACCACTCCCAGCGCAGCAGGAAGAGGCTGGCCGGCGACGGCGGAGAGGCCGCCCCCAGCCCCGGCCGCACGCCGCGCGGCGCGAAGAAGAGCGAGAGGAACCCCGCCTCCAGCAGCATGCCGTCCGATTGGTAGGAGGCGAAGTCCTGCGCCGCGCCGATGAAGGAGACGAAGGTCACGAGGCAGACCGCGATCGTGAGCCGGGGCCAGACGTTGAGCACCAGCAGGACCGAGGCGATCAGGCCGCCCCAGACCAGGGCCATCAGCGCCGGGTTGCCGGAACCCAGCCAGAGCAGGGTCGGCACCCGCCAGAAGCGGGAGAGCCCCGGGATCGACTGGGCGACCTGCTCGAGATAGGTCCCGGCGGGCAGGAGGCCGCGCGGCCCGATCAATCCGCGGATCTGGAAGGCGAGCGAGTAGAAGGCCGAGAAGAAGAGCACCCCCAGGCAGCGCAGGAAGGTCCACCGGGGCCAGAGGACGCTCCGGCCCGGATTGAAATCGGGGGCGAAAAGGCGCTGAAACACGATGCGCTTTTATGGAATCGTCAATCGCCGACCGGCCGCGCGAACACCACCTGGGACTTGGTCCGCGTAAATCCCAGGCGCTCGTAGAAGGCGTGGGTCCGCTCGCGGACGGAGTTGCTCCGCACCCGGAGCGTGCGGAATCCGTGCCCGGCGGCCCAGTCCGCCGCCGCCTCGACCAGCGCGGCGCCGATCCCGCCGCCGCGGCGGGACTCGTCGACGACCAGCCCCTGGATCATCGCGCAGGGCTCCATCTCCAGGGAGCGCAGGGCCGAGACGTGGATCCAGCCGGCCACCTCGCCGCCCTCTTCCGCGACCAGCACGGCGTTCTCCGGCCGGGAGGCGAGATCGCGGAGCCGGGCCTCGGCCTCCTCGGGGCTGGTGGGATATCCGAGTTGGGTGGTGAGATCGGCGAGCTTGGAGGAGTCGGCGGGGGTGGCGGGTCGGAGGGTCATGGGAGTCGCGGCCGGTCTCTCTACTGTAACGCAGAGATCGCGGGCCATCCGTGCCGCGAGGGCGAAGGCCGCCGCGGTTGGGGGAACCGTTCAGGCGGTTGGGGAAGAGTCCGGCCGGGTTGGGGGAAATGCCGCTTGCGACAGGGCACCCGCTCAGCCGGCTGGGCAAACCTCGCTTGCCTTGGGGCGGCGGCGCGCGAAAATCGGGGAGGCGCCCTGGCGCCCCGGGGAAAGGCCCCGCGGGGCAGGGCAAACCCTCAGGCGATTGGGGGAAACCTCGAGGAACGAGGGACAGCAGGGACTCCAGAGACCTCATAGACCTGCCGGCACCGGCTTCTTCTTGCGTCCCTGCTGTCCCTTTTTCATACGTGCCTCCCCGGCCCGGTGTCCACGCCTACCCTTTCCCGCGGGCGGCGAGAACGGCCTGGATCAGCTCCTCCGGCAGCTCCTCTTCCGGCTCGCAATTCCCCGGCTCGAAGCTCTCGCGGCTCAGCTCGACCGTCTTCTTGTAGCTGTCGAGGTAGGCGACGCACGAGGGGCAGACGGCGAGGTGGCGGTCGAATTCGTGCGCCTGCTCCGGCGGCAGCTCGCCGGAGATGTAGGCCCAGAGGAGCTCCAGCACCTCCGAGCAGGGGATGTAGGGCTTGTCGCTCATGCCGCGGCTCCTCGCAGATGGGGATCGAGCAGCGTGCGCAGCGCCTGGCGGGCGCGGTGAAGCCGGATCTTCAGGGCGTTCTCGGTGACGCCGAGCATGGAAGCGGCGTCGACCGTGCTCAGCTCCTCGATGTCGCGCAGGATCAGCGCCGTGCGGTAGCTCTCCGGCAGCCGGTCGATCGATTCGCGGACGAGAGCGCGGATCTCCTTGCGATGGAGCAGCTCGTCGACCGGCTCGCTCCACGCCATCGAGGGGGGCGTCTGATGGCCGTCCTCCAGGAACTTGGGGAGCAGGTCCTCGATCGGCTCCTCGGGGCGCCGTTGCCGGCTGCGCAGGCGCATCAGGCAGCAGTTGACCACGATGCGGTGGAGCCAGGTCGCGAGGCGGCTCCCCCCCTCGAAGCGGTCGAGCGAGCGGAAGGCCGAAACGAACGCCTCCTGCACGGCGTCGCGGGCGTCCTCCTCATCGCGCACCAGGCGGCGGGCTACGGCGAGCATGCGCCCTCCGTGCTCGCGCAGCAGCCGCGCGAAGGCGGCCTCGCTGCCGGCGCGCAGCTCGGCGAGCAGGGACTGCTCCTCGCCCACAACCTGGGACGGTTCCATAGTGCCGGAAATATAACAGAGGCTCTCATCCACCCCTTGGATGCCGGAGGGGTGGATGAGGTTTCACCGAACCCTCACCCCCGGCCCCTCTCCCGACCCCTCCCACCCTCCCTCACCGGGAGAGGGGAGAAGGACCGTGTCGAGCTTGATTTTGTTTTTCTCCCTCTTCTCCCGGTGAAGAGGATGTACCTATCTCAGGGACTCTCAGGGGGTCTCAACAAGGCTCAGAAATCAACCTAAACCATTGACTTTGCTGAGTGTTCTGGTATCATTGGTGTCAATGAAGTCTCACCCTGTCCCATCAGTCTAGACCGGTACGGTTACCTATTTTTAACCCCGATCCGGCACCGCGAGGACACCAGAACCATGAAACTCAGACTCACCGAAGCCCGCATTCCCGCCCTCCGAACCTCCAAGCCTCAAGAGGACCTCTTCCACGAGCCCACCCCCGGCGCCGGACTGCGCATCACCCGCAGGGGACGCAAGACCTGGTTCCTCCTCTACAGCGCCCCAGGGTCCAAGCAGCTACGCCGCGTCTATTTGGGCGAGCACCCGAGCGGACGGCTCGGCCGACCCCGCTACCTCTCCCTGAAAGAGTTTGAACGGGAGTACTCCATTGTCAGGGGCGATCTCGCCCGAGGCATCGACCCACAACTAAAGACCGTGGCCGTCGATCCCGACACGGCCAAGCACGTCCCCGCCTCCCTTCTCCCGGAGGAGCTCCGCAAGATCTTCCCCGAGGGGGTCGTCGAGGGCACCGTCGGCGCCCTCCTCGCCGACTACCTCCGGCATCACGCTGCCTCCCATCTGACACCCCGGGGGTACCTGAACTATCGCCAGCTTACCCGCTCCTATTTAACCCCTAGCTACAAGATTCCCGTTCTCCAGTTTGGGGAGGAGGACGTGCGCGCGCTGCTGTCCCAGGTCACCCGGAGGGCTCCGCAGGCGGTGCGCCATGCTAAGAACGTCCTCAGTTGCGCCTTCGCTTACGGCAAGGAGCACATCCACGGGGTGAAGTCCAACCCGTGCCAGGGCGTCAAGGTGACGGTCCCAAAGGTCCGGCGGGATCGGTGGCTTATGGATTCTGAGATCGAGACGCTCCTGCAAGCGCTCCCCCGGATGAAGAATCAGAAGGCGGCGGATATCTACCTCCTGATCCTGGCCTCTCTCTGCCGCCCCGGGGAGGCGGCAGCCATCGCGGCGGAGGATGTCATCACCCTCAACGGCGAGCGGGTCTGGAGGGTAGCCGAGCCGAAGAATGGCAAAGACTTCCTGATTCCTCTGGAGGGCCCGGTCAAGGAGGTGGTGGAGCGCCGCATCGCCGAGGTCAACGGCTCCGGGCCTCTGTTCTGGAAGATCACCCCAGGAGACGACTATCCCCGCCAGCTCAAGGACGCGAACCGGGAGCTCCGGGAGCTCACCGGCCTGAAGGACATCCGACCCCACGATCTGAGGCGGACGGGGCGGACCCATGTCTCCGGCTTGGGGATTCGGGACGAGGTCGGAGAGGCCCTCTTGAACCACGCTAAGGAAGGCATCACCGGAACCTACAATCTTTATTCCTACTGGCCGGAGAGAAAAGACGCGCTGAAGCTCTGGCACCAGAAGCTAGCGGCACTTCAGACCCGAGAAGAGCAGCAGGCCGCCTAACTTGCAGAGAGAGGGGGCCGCCCTGCGCGGCTCCCTAGATGGAGTCTCCTGCTTCTATATAGTAGAGACCTCGCTCCGGAGAGGTCGCTACCCATGCAGATGAAGCTCACCGAAGCCCGGATACTGACTCTGCGAACCGAGAAGCCTCAAGAGGACATCTTCCATGAGCGCACTCCAGGGGCGGGCTTGCGGATTACCCGCCGGGGCCGCAAGTCCTGGTTTTTGCTGTATGTTTCTCCGGTAACTAAGAAGATGAGACGCGTCTACTTCGGGGAGCATTCTAGCGGCTTGCTCGGAGCTTCTCGATACCTTTCTCTTAAAGACTTTGAGAGAGAGTACACGATTGCACGCGCCGACCTCGCCCGAGGCATTGATCCGCAAGAGGTAACGCGGTAGTACGCGCTCAGCTCCGGGAAGGAGTGCCGTGAGCGAGGCGAGAAGGGCCGCCGCCCTCGGCCCTCGGTCGCTGCGCGACCTTGCCAAGCCCTGAGCCCGAGGGCGGCGGAAGTTAGCCCTTCCTAGCGCTGCGCGCTCGGCTCCGCCACGGCCCTCGGTCGCTTCGCTCCCTTGCCAAGCCCTGAGCCCGTGGCGAAGAGCCGTCCGAGCGCTTCGCGCAACTTCATGACCAGCAGGCGGGTCCGGAAGGTCCCGCCCCCTTTTTTCGTGCTCTCTGGGTGGAGGGTTGCCCCTCGCGGCCGCCATGCGTTAGCCCGTGATATTTAGGGCTTGTGCCGCAATGCCGTTTGAGGCATAGTCAAAAATCTAAAAAGGAGGACCTATGAAGAACATACTGAGGCTGATGGCTTTGATTGGAGTTGTTACCTTGTCTTGGTTCGCCACTGAGAGGCCTGCCTATGCCGTCCCTGACTGCGCGATCAAGGAGGGCTCCGCCTGCACGACGGTGGGAAGTGCCGGTTACTGCTCGACTTACGACGACGGAGACCAATGCACGTGGGTTTACCCGTGCTGGTGCGATCGTGCGTTTGGCCCTCTGCAGGTGCGGTGCGGGCCGAATCCGAGCGGAGGCTCCTGCTGCGGAGGCGTCTGGGGCTCAACCGACAGGGGTTGCCCGTGAGACCGGATCGTTTGCTCGCCGCCCTCGGCCCTCGGTCGCTGCGCGACCTTGCCAAGCCCTAAGCCCGAGGGGCGGCGGAAGTTAGCCCTTCCGAGCGCTGCGCGCTCGACGAAAGCCCACCGCCCCGCCGCAGCGGCCCGCCGGGCCAGCGGCGAACCCAGCCGGGCAGCGCCGCACCCTGCGCTCTCGGTACGGGGAGTCGTCGAGGGACCATCGGCGCCATCTGACTATCCCTGCGGGTTAGCGCCACCACCTCACCTCGCGTGCGCTCTACGTGCGCTCACCCTCCAGCCGAACAGCGCTACCGGGTCGCCGCCCAGCGCCGACCCCCTGCGGGTCAGCGCCACCACCTCACCTCGCCTGCGCTCTACGTGCGCTCACCCTCCAGCCGAAGAGCGCTACCAAGCTCGCCCGGCCAGCTATCCTGCTGCTCCTCCTGGTAATCACGATGACTAAGCCCACCGGCTGGAGGCTTACCGGTTCGAGAGAGGGTACCGACAGGGAGTAGGACAGGGGCGCTGAGGGGGGTTCGCCCACCTCTCCCGGACGAAGGAGGTTAAGAGGAGGGGGTGGGGGCGGGGTGCCACCCACCGAGAAGGAGACGAGATTGGGTGCCCCCCGCTGCGGGGGCACGGGAGTCTTAGTCGGATTACTTCGGCTTTTCCGGCATGCGGCTTTCGCACCATGCGTCAACATCGCGGGCATCCCAGGCCACCCGCCCCTCTGATATTGAGATACGGGCGGGAAAAGTTCCGCGAGCCATCTTGCGATAGATCGTTGCACGGGACAGCGTGGTAATCAGGACGACATCGTGAATCGTGTAGAAGCGTTGAAGGTGGGTTTCTCGCCGATCGACCTGGGGCATACGTAAGCTCCATTCCAAACGACAGCTTGCGGAATATTAAACAGAGCATGGGTCAATGTCAATGAGTTTCTCCACGATCATTGTGAAGCATTACACGATGATCAGTTTTTGTTGCACGGAAATTAAATTTGCGAATCAACTGTGGTGCATGCCTACCCATCCCTTTACCCCGGCTCCTCTTGCCGGGCCTACGGCCGACCAATCCCGATGCCGGATCAATGGCCTCCGCGAATGTACCTCAGACTCCATGGGAAAGCGGAGTAATTCGGGGGGCTAAAAGGCGAACCGACCATACGAGCTTCCGCTGCTGGGCCCTATCCTCTCCGAACCCCTCCCCCCCTTAGTTAGCTGGTGCGGCCCTGCGGGCCTGGGTTTTCGGCGGGAGCGAGCCAGTGGTATGTGCTACGCGGCTGCGCCGCGCAACACATACCAGCTCGCCCGCATTCGCGGCTGCGCCGCTCAAGCGGGAAAAGCAAGTCAATCCATGCGTTTGCACCGCATCTCAGTCCATCTCCCCGGATGTCAACTTATTTCAGGAAAGCGCAGGACTGCTCACTTTATATCGCCTGCGAGGCGATGATTGACAGATGATTGAGCGGTTTTTAGACTCGCTGACGTGAGCACCGATCCCGACAAGCCGACGCCGCCCCACCGAACGGTGATCCGTTCGGCCCGCTTCACTCCCGAGGAGTGGGGTGCGGTCCGGGAACGAGCGGCGACGGCCGGGCTGTCGCCCTCCCGCTTTCTCCGCTCTGTTGCCCTGGGATCTCCACTCGGCCGGAGGATGAATGCCGAGGCGGTGCTCGCCTTGAACCGCGTCGGCGTCAATCTCAACAACCTGATCCGGTTGGCGATACGTACCGACCAGCCTTTCGTCGTGGCTGATGTTACCGATCTACTCAATCAACTGCGCGACTGGCTGCGCGAGCTGCTGTGATCGGCAAGGCAAAAAGCGGCGCCGGATTCGGCGGACTGACCCGCTATCTACTCACAGGAAAGAAGGACGATCCGCGCCCGGACCGCGTGCTGTGGACCTCGACTCGCGAGCTCGCCCTGGAGGACCCCCGAGAGGCAGCCGTGCTCATGCGCGCCACCGCCGCCCTGGGCCGGACGGACAAGCCGGTCCAGCATTTCTCGATCTCCTTGGGACCCGGCGAGCACCTGACCCGCGACCAATGGGAGCGGGTCATCAATACGACCCTGCGCGACCTGGGCCTCGAAGGACATCAGGCCCTCATCGTGGCCCATCGCGACACCGCACACGAACATATTCATCTCATGGTCAACCGGGTGCATCCCGAGACCTTCCGGGCCTGGGACCGTTGGCAGGACCGGCCCCGGCTCATGGCCTCCCTGCGCCCTCAGGAGATCGCTTTGGGGCTTCAGCCCACTCCCCACGCCAAGAACCCCGACCGGCTTCCCGACGGGCTGGTGAAGCAGTTCGAGCGCACGGGAGAGCTGCCCCTGCTGGATTACGCCCGCGGCTCACGGCAGATTTTCCGCGAGGCCCAATCCTGGAGCGAGCTCCACGAGCGGCTGGCCGAGGAGGGCTTGTACCTGGAGCGCAAAGGCCAGGGCCTCGTCGTTACCGACGACCAGCGCCACGTGAAGGCCTCCTCGGTCGACCGCTCCGCCTCCCTGCGCGCCCTGGAGTCCAGACTAGGCGCGTACCAGGAGCGCAGGCCGGTGCTCCAGCAGGTGGACCGGGCCTTGCGCTCGGAGGTCCGGGAGCGCCAGCTCTCCGCCGATCTGGCCCCCCTCCGCGCCGCCTACCAGGAGAGGACCCTCGCAGTGACCGCCCGCGACATGGCGGCATCCCGTCTGGACCACGCGACCCAGACACTCCGCCACGTCGCCGAGGTCGCCTACCGCGACCCCGCCGAGGCCTTCCAGCGCTATCTCGCCCACCTGCAACGGGGGAGCGCTTCAGACGTGGCGCCTGCCGAGCTCGGGCGGCTGAGAGGCTCTGTCCTCCATATAGGGCGCAACTACATGCCTCTGGGGGCCGAGGGAGAACGAGCTTTCCAGGCCGCCGTCGATCAGATGCCGCGCCACGGTGCGGACTACCAGACGGCCCGGGCGGGGCTTGCACGCTCCGAGGATCATCTCACCGCCGTCCTCCGGCGCCTAGACCAGCTCGAGGAGAAATTTCGGCCTCAGCGAGAGGAGCTTGCCCGGCTCGAAGGAGCCGGGCGGCTGGCCCTCTCGGAGGAAGTGATGTCCCTACGTCCCCGGGATCAGATCGCGCTCGCGCGCAGGCACGGCGCCGAGGTGGTCGTCGGTGCGGCCCAGCATGCCCCCGAATCCGCCGTCAGGACCATCGCCGCCCGCGAGCAGTGGATCAGGAGCTTGGCTCCCTCGCTGGACCGAGCATTAGACCGCCAGCTTGCCCGGCATCGCGTTCCAACTCCCACCCCCCGCCGGTCGGCTAGCTGGTTGGAGACGGCTCTCGACCGAGGGCTGCGCCCGGCGCACGCGCTCCAGGCGTTGGCTCGGGCCGGTGTCCCCCTGGCCGACTCCCTCCGGGCCACCTCACGGGCTCTCGCCCTCACTCGCTCCGTCACGAGCCACCCCATCAAGACCGCCGCAAAGCTGACCGCCAAAGCTTTGGGTGTCCCCACTTTACCCCTGCGGCTTGCTGCCCTGTCCTGGGAACTGGCGCGAAGTGTGGCACGCACGCTCTCCCGGTAGCCACGCCGTGGGCTTTTCTATGGAGACGTTCTCTCGATGAACAGCAAAGTCCGCCCGATGTCCTGGAGACAATTTCTGGAGTCCGGTTTCGAGACGCACCTCTATGCGTTCGAGGATCTACCGACAGGAACACGGCGCGTTGTGCTGGAGAAAGCCGCTTGGCATCCGGCCCAGCGTGTGGCGGCGGTGGTCTGGTTCTTACGGGACCTGGATTCAGAGCAGCGCTACCGGATCTCCATCTTCCGGAACCGGCAAGGGAACAGCTACGGGCCGGAGGAGTTCGACCTCGCGGAAGTCCCCCCGGGAGCGAGTTTGGCGGTCGAGATCCATCAGAACGGGACCGGCACCTTCCGGATCGTGGGAGCCCAGGTTTTGAGCCTGCCGGATGCTTGAGCGTCTCTGGCGGCAACGGTTACCCGATCTCCAAATCCTCCAGCCCTCGCAACGTCTTGAGGACGGCACGACCGATAGCCCTCTCCTTGGTCGAAAGATCGTCACTCTTGAGCTTTGGCTGCCCCCGCCCCTCATCGCTCGGATGGCGGTATCAATGCTCCGTCTGAGACTCCATCCTCCTCCAGAGACCGCTGTTGAGTCCTCGGGCTCCTCTCCCGGATGAGCTCATTCAACAGGCCCCAGAGGTCCCGGTCGCGGTCCGGATCTTGTTGAAGATCCCGAAACGAGGTCACCAACTTGACCCGCAGTTGAGACACAGCTTCCTCGACCGACCGTCCCTCGCCTCGTAGGCCGGTTTCGGGTACGCTCGCCTTCCAGTAGATCAGCCGAAGGGGGGCCACCATGACCACCAGTGGGCGGACGAGCGCGAGACCAACGTCTGGAAGAGTCGTAAGCTCTACCTCGGAACGAGGCGGCCGGTCCCGAAGGGCCCTGAAAGCCTTCGCGACCTCGCTCTCGATGGCCGAAAGATCCCTCGACAATTGGCGAAGTTGGCCAGCCGATACTTTCAAGCTGGAGAGCGTCATCCAGTAGCTTGCAGCATCGTCACTCACCCTCTGCCGTCGCGCCTGTGCTCGGCCGTGCTCACGGCGAAGAAGACTTGTAGTATGCCGAAGAGAGTAGAGCTTCTTCCTTTTGTCCCCGTCTACTCCCGGATAGATGACGAGTTGCCTCTTCAACGAAGAAAGATAGCGTTTAACTGTATTCGGTGACCAGCCGACCTCTTCGACAACCCGCGACAAAGGGACGCGCTCATCCTCCTCTCCGTCCTCCTGGTCCCGGTGGAGTGCCTGTCCCGCCTCACGAAGTACGCTGAGAGTTGGACCAAGAGGATAGAGTATGCGGTTTCTCCCTCGACCGGTAAGGGTCGGCCGTCGGACTACACTCAGCCGGTCACCCAGCCTTCCAACCGCAAGGCGGACTTTAAAGGCCGGCCACCCCAACTCTTTGACGAGGCGCGCGAAATCTACGAGCTCCTCTTCGGAACTATCGCCCTCCTCCTGGGACGTTTTGCTATCTGACATTCATGAATCTCCATTGGCGTTGACTCCGCGGGGCCTTCTTCTGCAAGCTGCCGAATGAGCCATCCCCAGAGCTCCCGCTTCGGACCGAGATGCTCGGTAAGCTCGTTCCAGTGCTCTGCAATCGTTTGAAGGTTCACAAAGAAAAGTGCATCTTCGGGTCTTGCCTCTCGAAGTAATAGGGCAACCAGTGAGCTCCACTCGGGAGAGCCGATCTCCTCTAAGCTCGCTGAAAGCTGCCGGGCCGTCATTCGAGAATTCGTAAGGAAGTAAGGAATGCTGTCCGGAAAATTGACCAGATCTGTCGTGACGTACATCAAATTGATTTCCAACAGAGTGTCCTCCGTTCACTCGCAATTGGCAGACCATCAGCAGCGAGCGTTCAGCCTGCTCGCTTCTTCGATGGACGGCGAAGACCGGGAGCTGCGAGCTCTTCAAGTCTCATTAAAGAAGAGAGGATACTGCGTCTCTGCTCGGCGACCTTCGAGCCCAGATTCTTGCCGATCTTGGGCATCTTCTCGATGTCATCGAGTTCGTGGAGGAGCTCATGCAAGTCGAGCGTCACTGCGTCAATCCGCTGGCTGGGAGTTGGGTTGCAATTTTTTGCTTCGAATGCGATGTCATAGATGAATGTAGCCAAGAACGAGACAAGATCCGCATGCTGGCTGGGAAGCTTGACGAGACGGCAATGAAACACGAGCTTGGTCTTGGACACCCTCCGACGTAATTCTCCCAAGGCTGCGCTGAGATTTGGCACCACAGTGGCACCGACACTCGGCTGATTTTTGTTCATGTCCTGTCTCCCTGCTGGTTGCAAGTCAGCCGAATGAGGCGATGACACGCCAGCTCATGTCACCTTCCAGAGGTCTGAAGCCGATGCTGAAGCTCGACGCTCAACCGCACGGCCTCCGCGATCCAGCGAAATTCGCGTATAGCGTTCAGGCTCAAGACATGTCCCGCCCGCGCTCGTAACCACCTTTCCAGCACTCGGTAGCTTCCGACCTGCCATTGCCAGACTTCGGGGGAGATCCCCTCGAAGTGGAGGCCCCTGCGATTGAGCCTCACTCGGCCCCCCGTCTCGTCGTAGCTCAGAGCCGCCTTATCGATGGTTCGATCGGAGCCCGGCTCTCCCTCCAGCAGAACAGGCGAGGAGACGAGCCGGACATCTTCGAGCAGGTGCAAGGAGCACAGCTCCCGTCCGAGAGCTGCCCATCTCTGGAATCTCTCCCGGGTCTCGGGGAGGGGTATCCGAGGAAATCCGCCGCGCAACTGCTCTCGGAACCGCGAGAGATAGCGCGCATCGTGAAGCACTGAATAGACATACCCGAAGACGTCCTCGGGGGCTGGTAGCTCCCCCAACAGCTCCGCGAGGTTCCTTTGGATCCCCGGGTGGAGGTTGGCAACCGCCCGGCCGTCCTCCTGATAGAGGAACAAGGGAAAGACGCTGTTGGGCGCGTAGGGATTGACGACCTTATGCCCCGTCACCCACCGCGTGACAAAGGCCCCGGTCTCGGCCGTGCTGTGCCGTAGCGCCAGGAGGCCGAGATTTCCCCGCCCGCGCAGGTGCGACATCACCGCCGTGCGGGGGCGCTCAAGATCGGCCCCGTAAAGGAGGTGGCGCAGGTCGAAGGGACGGTACAGGAACCGGGCCACCGAGCGGCGCTCGGGAGCTCTCCCGGCCAACAGGAGCGCGGGCTCGAAGTCCTCCCGCTGGAAGGCGAGCACTCGCGCATCCCGGCCGGTGACGACCCCGAGGGAGTGAACCCGGAAGATCTCGTCCAGCGCTACCCCCCGCTGGAACTCTCGTTCCCGCTCCCGGTCTGAGGTTCGGAAGAGGTAGCGCGGCACGTGCGGCTCGCACGCGCTCCAGGGCAAGCTCTCCAGCTTCGCGCCCGCGAGGGTCCGGAGCTTCTCCCGTCGGCTCCCATAAAGATCCGCCCGATAGACTCCCTTCCTAGCGGTAGGCCCCTTCACCAGGAACAGTACGGCCACCCCTTGGGCGATCCCCTCGAAGACGTTCTCGTCTCGCTGGCCCTCGGGCCCGGTCTCTCTTCTCCTCTGGTTGCCGTGCAGGTCCAAGGCGTAGATCTGGTCGAAGGTGCCGAGCAAGGACCGCCGGAGCCCCCGGAAGGTTGGCGCTTCGAGACAGTTATGGTTGACGACGAACCCGACGACACCGCGCCCGTTGCGGTCGATCAGCCATTGGGCGAGGCGGAGGAATTTGACGTAGTCATCCTGCAGCCACTTGAGATTCCGCTCACCCAGGGTGTGGCCGTCCAGCGTGAAATAGCCTTGGTCCTGGCGTCCATCCGCCAGCACGTACCCGCGCAAGAGGTCTTGAATCCAGCTTCCCGTGTTCGCCGAGCGGCCTCGGAAGGGCGGATTGCCCAGGACTACCGAGAAGCTCTCCCCGGTACGAAGCCGAAATGCGGCGTCCGCCTCTTCACCGAGAAAGCCGCTTGCGCGGCAACCAAGGTTGGGAGAGGACAGTGCATCGGCCAGAAGCAGGGGGAAGCGTTCCGGGCTGGCAGGGCGGGCCGCGCTATGCGAACGGCGTTCGCCCATCTGCTCCATCCAGTTCCTCAAGGCACGCTGCCCGGCGGCCCAGGCACCTGGAAGGATTTCGAGGCCCTGAAAATGAGGTACGAGGTGCTCTTCTAGAAGAGTCTCGACCCCCGCCCGGCCTTGTGCCCGCCGATGGTGGGCGACCGCCCGCCTGTATGCCTCCAGGATGAAGTTCGCCGGGCCGGCCGCAGGATCGAGAAGGCGCACGGCACGATCTGCCAAGCCTTCCAGATCCAGAGGGCTCCGCAGGAGGGTATCCACGCAGCGCACCACAAACCGCGTCAACGCCCGAGGGGTGGCGTAAACCCCCCTCTCCCTCTCTGTTCGACCCTCTCCCGGCCGAAACTCGGTCCCGTCCGGCTCCAGGACTCGCGCCGTCACCGTCCGCCCGCAAACTTCGGAAAGCAGGCGGAACGCCTCCTCTGGGCCGTCGCACGAGATCAGCGCCACCCCCTCCCGCCGGAGGTCCTCGCACAGTGCCCCTTGCTCGCGGGAGCCGAGCTCCCTCAACCAGGGAAGGGACGGCCTGAAATGGGAGTAGTCGGCTTCCTCGTCTCGGCTTGCCTGAAAACGCAGTTCCAGCCGCCACGACCCGGCCACCCGGTCGGCCTCCCAAGGAGCGATGAGCTTAGGCATCGTTCCGGTAGATATAGAGCGCGTGGCGGAGCCCCTCCGTCGAAACCTCCAGCACGACGCGGTCTCCCGGTGCAAGCTCCACGAAATCCGGCGGGATCTCGACGCTGCCATCCGCCCCGATTGAGGTGAGGGGGCACTGGAGGAATTGGCCCAGGTAACGCCAACGGTCAGCCTCGTGCACGGAGCGCTGGAGATCCTCCAGCAGGTCTCGATAGGGGTCAAGCCGCACGGAAATTGCGTTTCGCCGGATGGAGAAGAGATCGCCGGGCTGGAGATCGAGGCTTTCCTGAACGACGGCTGGTAGGTGGACCCGTCCGGCCCTCTCCACCTCCAAGCTGAAATGCTCGGGAGGAAGGAGAGGAGAATGGCCGTCCATCCAATCGTAGAGAGCCTCGCGGTCCGAGACATCGACCAAGAGGCCGCCTCCCCTGAAGGTGGGGAACGGAGGGAGGTGTCTTCGAGTCATTGCGCGGTACCTCCCTCGGCGGGATCGGTCTCCGTTTCAGCGAGCGCGTCCCGAAGGTCGCGCATGGCCGGGCCGATGCTGTCGCGCAGGACGCACCCGATCACGGCCCGCAATTCCGAGGCGGCATCCATTGCCTCCAAGTCCAGGGACTTGTCGGCCTCCGCTGGAGGCTCTGGTAGAGTCCCTTGGATTCCAAGCAGCGTGAGCTGAAGCGTCTCGAGCTCGTCCGCGACCTTCTGAATCTGCTTGCGGGCGGCGGCTAAGGCCGTCACGGCCATACCCCGACCTGATGGGCGGGCAACGCGGGTAGATGTTGAAGGGGCTTCTCACCGAGGTCCCAAATCCTCCGGGTCATGGAACAGCAGACGGCGCACCCCATCAGGAGATGCCGTATCACTTTCCGGGCCTCATCCCGGGGAAGCTCCCCGGCCATGAATCGCCGCAGCTCTTCCTGCGTCGGGTGATCCTGGGTTTCAGCCAGATTCCGATCCTCTTGAACGTCGAACATGGCCGAGAGGCTAGCCCCGGTTCCCGGGGGCCCGTGCCCTCCCTTAGAGACTTGCAGAAACTTCGCACGTATAATCGGCAATAAGTTCCGGGCGTGCGTGTCACGTTCGGACGGTCGGAGGCACTCAGTCTTTCGGAAGCAACTCAAGAGAGGATTCATGCCGATGACCGCCCGCAAGCTCAAGCACCGGCAGTTCCTGCTGTCGATTCTCGCGTTGCGATACGACCTGAGCCAGAAGCAGATCGGCGCGGCGGCTGGTATGCCGCAGAAGCAGGTCTCGCAAGCTCTCCGGCCTTCAACCCGTCGCGGGGATCTCTCGGACCGTATCTATGAGCGGCTTCTCTCTGCGATCTCCTCTCCTCCCGCAGCGGTAGAAATCGTGACCGCCTGCGTCGAATCCCTGGAAGCATTGGAACGGAATGAGCTCACGGAGGATGAGGCGGCGGTGGTCGAAAGCGCTGTGCTCGCTGCGGCGCGGCAGACCCGCGAGATCCTCACCGAAGCCGTCCAGCTCTCCCGTGCCGTCCCGGAACGCGGGTATCCGGAACCGGGAGAGATTTCTCTTTCCCGGCAACAGGCCGCCGCGTGGTGGAGCCGCTTGGCTGATCTTTCGGAAGAGTCGCGGCTGGCCGTGGTGCGAGTGGCGGAGGAGTTTCAGAGCTGGTCTCTTTGTGAGCGCATCTGCCAGGAGTCGGTCGCGGAGGCGTCGCGGCAGGTGGAGCGCGCGGCGGGCTTGGCCCAACTCGCCCTGGAAATCGCCGAACGGGTGCCCGGCCCCGAGGAGTGGCGCAACCGGGTGCGAGGCTACGCGACGGCTCATCGCGCCAACGTGCTGCGCGTTTCGGGCGACCTGAAAGCCGCGGACGCCGCTTTCGAAGAAGCCAAGCGCCTGTGGCACGTGGGCGCCGATCCCGCCTCGGTCTTA
>JBJMHA010000105.1:0-19315 GCA_045807625.1 Thermoanaerobaculia bacterium
CCTTCGAGAACGGCGCGGCTTGGCGTTTGCCGCCACGTCGCAACTCCTCGATGATCTTCTCCAACTGTCCGATCCGACGCTCCTGCTCCGCAATCCGGCCTCGGAGCTCAGAGTTCTCTTGAAGGAGTTCCTCGTAAGTCGGCATGTCTGAAAAAGATTAGACCATGCCTCCAGGGAAAGAACAAGTCTCTTCCAGACGTGCCGTCAAGGCGGAGAGTATGCTTCAGCACCCCGAAAGGGCGGTAAACAGATACAATCATTCCAATGATGTCCGCCCTCTTCGGCGCCGGCCTGATCGGCTTCTCGCTCTCGCGGATGCTGTGGCTCTCCCTCATCTTCCTGCTGTTCACCGGCGTCGGCTTCATGGTGCAGATGGCGGCCAGCAACACCCTCCTGCAGACCCTGGTGGAGGACGACAAGCGCGGGCGGGTGATGAGCTTCTACACCATGGCGATCATGGGGGTGACGCCGTTCGGCAGCCTGCTGGCCGGCGGCCTGGCCCACCGCATCGGCGCGCCGAGCACGCTCCTCATCGGCGGCGCCGGCTGCATCCTCGCCGCCCTCTGGTTCGCCAGCCTGCTCCCCAGGCTGCGCGAGCGGGTGCGGCCGATCTACGTCGAGAAGGGGATCCTCCCCGAGATCGCGGAGGGGATCCGCAGCGCCACCCGGATGGCCCGGCCGGAGCAGTGAGGCGGCCTCACTTCTTTTCGATCAGTTTTTCGATCCGCCGGTCGGGCAGGAACCAGATGATCGCGACGGTCACGTAGAGCGCGAGAGAGATCCGCGGGTCCACGAAAGCCAGCGGGACCGCCGTGGCGTAGAGAAGGAGGGAGATCTTGCCCTTCTGATCGCTCCCGATGGCGATCGCCAGCGTCGAATCCTTGCCATGGTGCGCGATCAGGACGTAGGCCAGGATGGTATAGGCGATGGCGCACAGCAGCATGACCACGCCGTAGAGGGCCACGGGGATCGTGGCGAAATGGTTTTCATCCATCCACGCGGTGACGAACGGGACCAGGGACAGGCAGAAGAGCAGGAACAGATTGGCCCACAGGACGTTGCCGTTGACCTTCTGGACGGCGTGCAGCATGTGGTGGTGGTTGTTCCAGTAGATGCCGACGAAGGCGAAGCTGAGCAGATAGCCCAGGAACACGGGGATCAGCGGCCGGAGCGTCGCCAGATCCCCGCCGTGCGGCACCTTGAGCTCCAGCACCATGATGGTGATGATGATCGCGATCACGCCGTCGCTGAACGCTTCCAGACGCCCCTTGCCCATTCCCGGTCCCCTTAGCGCCTAGCGATACAGCTCGCCCTGCAGGTACTTCAGCCCGCTGTCGCAGATCACGGTGACCACGCGGTGGCCGGGGCCCAGCGCCTTCGCCCGTTGCAGGGCCACCCAGACATTCGCTCCGGAGGTGATGCCGCCGAAGACCCCCTCCTCGCGGGCCAGCCGGCGACCCGTGGCGAGGGCGTCCTCATCGCTGACCGCCACGATCTCGTCCGCGAGGTCCAGCCGGCAGATCGCGGGCACGAAGCCGGCGCCCATCCCTTCGAGCCGGTGCCCGCCGAACGGCCCCTGGCCGGAGAGGGCCCGGGAATTCGCCGGCTCGATGGCGACGCAGCGCACCCCGGGGACCTCCCGCTTGTAGACCTCGGCGTTGCCGGAGAAGCAGCCGCCCGTGCCGACCCCCATGATGAACTCGTCGAGTTGGCCGTCGAGCTCCGCCAGGACCTCGCGGGCCATGGGCGCGTAGCCCCCCCGGTTGTCCGGGTTGTTGAACTGGTCGGTCCAGAAGGTGTCCGGCTCGGCGGCGAGCTCCCTCACCCGGCGCAGGCCGGCCTGGATCAGCTCCGGCGTGACCTTCCGGTTCACGCTCGGGATGATCTCCACCTCGGCGCCGAAGGCCCTCATGGTCTGCAGCTTCTCCTCCGCGAACGCGTCGGAGGAGACGAAGTGGGCCCGGTACCCCTTGGCCGCGCAGACCATGGAGAGAGAGCTGCCGGTGCTGCCGCCGGTGTAGTCGACCACCCGGCCCCCGGGGCGCAGCGCGCCGCGGGCCTCGGCCCCCTCGACCATCGACAGGGCCATGCGGTCCTTCATGCTGCCCGTCGGGTTGGCGCCCTCCCATTTCACGTAGACCTCCGCGCTCCCAGGCTCGGGGAGAACGCTCAAACGCACCAGCGGCGTGTTTCCGATCGTCATCATGGGCTCGCTCCTCTCTTGACCGTCGACGCATCATATCGCCTCAGCAGATAGACGATCAGGGCTCCGCCGATCGGAAGGCCGATCAGGGTCCGCAGATCCCCACGGACGAAGGCGTTCGCCGTGTCTCCGATCAGGTTCACGGTCAGGATGCCCACCGCGAGCCGGCGCCCCCAGGGAGCTCGTATCCAGAGCCCCCGGGCCGCCAGCGCGCAGGCCGCGCAGACGGCCGCCATCAGCGCCACGGCCCAGATCCCCATCCGCTGGAAGGCCTCGTGGGCGTGGGGGTTCAGGCGCCAGACGGAATCGAGCGCGCTGCCGGGGAACAGCAGCAGGAAGCAGGTCAGACCGCTCATCGCCGCGCCGAAGACGAAGAAGCCGCTCAGGGCGGTGATCCCGAAGGGCCGGCGCGGCGGGCTCAATGGCAGTGGTCCGTGGCCAGATGACCCGCCGCGCTATCCCCGGAGGCGTTGCGGCAGTCGAAGTCGAGGCTGACGTGGAGATCATAGAAGTCGTTGATCTTCCAGCCGGTGCGGTCCAGGGAGAGCTCGAAGCGGCCACAGTCCTGGCGGCGGAAGAGGACGCCCGGGTCGAGCGGGTGGGCGGCGTCGAAGAGGCGCAGGCTCACGGCGCCGGTGGGATCGACGATCAGGCGCGTGGTGATCCCCTGGCTGTCGAGGAAGTCCGCGCCGAGGAAGAGCTGGTGCTCGCCGGACTGGCAGGCCGCGGGCTTGAGGGTCCGCTCGCCGAGCGCCTGGCTCCGCAGGGTGGCGCCGCCGGCCGGCTCCGCCTTCACCGCCTGGAGCGCCGTGCCGGCGACGCAGCCGGCCGAGAGCAGGGCGAGGCTGGAAAGCAGGACGGCGCATGCAGCGTGTTTCACGACAGGCTCCTCCTCCTTTGATGGACAGACAACCTTGACGTACATCTTGTGTTCAATGAGCACAACTGTCCAGCCCGGGGGAGGGGGACCGCCCTGGAAGGGCGGGTATTGAGTAGCCTGGGGTTTCAACCCCAGGCGGGGAGATGCGGCTGCCACCCCCCACCTGGGGTTGAAACCCCAGGCTGGTGAATATCCGCCCTTCCAGGGCGGCCAAAGATGGGTGGAGCGGTCTGGCATTGATGCCCGGGCGGACCATCCTTCCAGGTGGTTGACAAGATCCTTTCTTGCGGTATGTTTAAGTTATGGCAAACCGGCATACCCTCCCCGTCCTCCTGCTCGCCGCCGCTCTGCTCGCGCAGGGAGCCGCGGCCCAGACGCCGGTCCGGCCGGCGCAGTTCATCATAAAGCCCAACTCCCCAAGCCAGTTCCTCGACGGCGTGGCCATGGACGGCGCGGGGAACCTGACCTTCCTCTGGACGAGCATCAGCGGCCCCGTCTCGGTCTACACCCGGCGCTTCTCGGCCAACGACACGCCACTGGGCCCGGCGACGAAGCTGGATGAATCCGGCTACGACGCGCACGGCGACGCGGTGGTGGCCAACCAGCGCGGCGACGTGCTGATCACATGGAGCCGGTCCTCCGGCGAGGAGCACTTCCTGCGCCGGACGAGCCCGGTGCTGCCGACCCTGACCCTGCCGCTCAAGGGGGCGGCGGACGTGGCGGTAGACCGTGCCGGCAACTTTGTGGTCGTCTGGGTCGCCTCCACCCCCAGCGGCTCGCGCGTCTTCGGCCAGCGCTACAACGCCGACGGCACGACCCGGGGGCCGGAATTCAACGCCGCCACGTCGAACACAGGAAATCACATGTCGCCGAGCGTCGCCATGAATCCGAAGACCGGCGAATTCATGGTGGTCTGGGAGGTGCGGGCGGCCACGGAGGACGGCACCGGGCTGGGCGTCTACGGCCAGCGCTTCGGGTTTACCACCGGCCGGCAGGGGAGCGAATTCGCCATCTTCGTGCCGCCCGCGAGCCAGCGCCCGGATCTGATCTCGCCCTTCGCTCCTCGGGTGTCGCGGACGTCCAACGGCCGGTTCGTGGTGGTCTGGCGTGGTTTCAGCCCGGGCGGGATCGACATCCTGGCGCAGCGCTACAACAGCGCCGGAGACCGGCTGGGAGCGCAAATACTGATCGACAAGCAGTACATCACGGACAGCCGTCCCCAGGTCGTCATGTCTCCGCAGGGGGACTTCGTGGTGGCCTGGGACGACCGGGGCACGTCGGATGCGTGGTTCCGCCTGTTCCGCGCCGACGGCACGCCGGCCGGGCCGGTGATCGCGGAGCCCCCGTTGGGCGCCAACGCCTTCTATCACGGGACCGGCAAGGTGACCTTCGGCTGGACCCGGACCTTCGTCTACGGCTGGACGAACTACCTCGACGAGGGCCCCAACGGCAACACCATCAGCTTCCAGCGCTACATGGCGTCGCCGTAGACGGCAGGGGATCAATCGGACGGAATAAATCCGCCAAAGCGCGGTCTAGGACAGGCGAACGGGGGCAGACCGCCCCCCTTTCGCCGCCTCAGCGGCAAGGAGATCTCATGAAGATCCGCCGTCCTGTCCTCGTCCTCCTGTTCCTCCCGCCTCGCGCCAGGGGTTTCACGTTCTTCACTGGACGCGAGATGGTATGACCTACTGGGCGGTTTCGGACGTTTCGGAGGACCGGCTGCGCCAGCTCGCCCGGCTGCTGGGCTCACCGTGAGCAGACACCCTATATAGATTATTTTGCACGGAGAGTGGAACGGATAGATCGGCAGAATCGCCAGATTTTGGTTTAGGGCTATAATGATCGGTATCGGGAGCCAAATATCCTGATAAGGGAGGGGATATCGCTCAGGCCCCGGGTACGCGCCTGGGTCGTTATGAGCTGCGGTCGCTGCTCGGCGCGGGTGGCATGGGAGAGGTTTATCTCGCCCAGGACACCCAGCTCCGGCGTCCGGTCGCTCTCAAGCTGCTGCTCCCGGAGCTCACCGCGGACCACGAACGGCTGCGCCGCTTCGAGCACGAGGCGTTCGCCGCTTCGGCGCTGAACCATCCCAACATCCTGACCATCTATGAAGCGGGCTCGGACCAGGGCTGCCACTTCATCGCCACCGAGCTCATCGATGGGCTTTCGCTGCGCCAGCATCTCGAGCGGGCCCGCCTGGAGCTGCCCACGATCCTGGACGTCGCGGCGCAGGCGGCTTCGGCTCTGGCGGCGGCGCACCGGGCCGGCATCGTGCACCGCGACGTCAAGCCGGAGAACATCATGCTGCGGCCGGACGGCTGGGTGAAGGTCCTCGACTTCGGCCTCGCCAAGCTGGCCGCGCCTCCCGTGGATCCCACCGCCGGAACGCTCACCCGGACGCGGCCCGGCGCGGTGATGGGAACGCTGTCCTACATGTCGCCGGAGCAGGGGCGCGGTCTCGACGTGGACCCGCGCAGCGACATCTGGAGCCTGGGCTGCGTGCTGTACGAGATGGTGGCGGGGCGGCCGCCCTTCACGGCGGCGACGGCCAGCGACCTGATCGCCACGATCCTGCACAAGGAGCCGGCCCCCCTCGCGCGCTACGCCCAGGAAGTGCCGGCCGAGCTCGAGCGCATCGTGACCAAAGCGCTCCGCAAGAACCGGGACGAGCGCTATCAGAGCGTCAAGGACCTGGGCCTGGACCTCAAGAGCCTGAAGCAGCACCTGGAATTCGAGGCCGAGCGGGAGCGCACCGCTCCGGATTTCGCGGCGCCTCGCGCCTCGGGCCCCGTCGATAACGCCGAGACGGTCGCGCTCCCGGCCGCGCTCATGGCGCCGGGCTCCAGCTCGCTGCTCACCCGGATGCGGGAGCCCAGGCGGGCCCTGGCCGCCCTCCTGGCACTGCTGCTGGCGGCCGTGGCCCTCGCCTACGTCGCGCGCTCCACCGGCTGGGGGACGTCGCCGATCGATTCGATCGCGGTGCTGCCGTTCGTCAACGCGAGCGGCGATCCAGGCTCGGACTATCTTTCCGACGGCGTCAGCGAAAACCTGATCGATCGGCTCTCGGAGCTCCCTCAGCTCAAGGTGATCGCGCAGGCCTCCGCCTTCCGCTACAAGGGGAAGACGGTGGACCCGCGAGAGGTGGGACGCGCGCTCGACGTCCAGGGAGTGTTGATGGGCCGGATCGCGCGGCGCGGGGACGACCTGGAGGTGAGCGCCGAGCTCGTGGACGCGCGGCAGCGGACGCGCGTCTGGGGCTCGCGATATCACCGGCGGGCGGGCGATCTTCAGGCGGTACAGAACGACATCGTGCGCGGGCTCGCGGAGAAGCTCCACTTGCAGGCGGCGCCCGGCAGGGCGGAGCGCCCGGCCACGGCCGACGCCCAGGCTTACGAGGCGTATCTCAACGGGCGTTACTACGCGCGGAGCTTCAATCCTGAGGATCAGCGGAAGGCGCTGGGATATTACACGCGGGCGATCGATCTCGATCCGGGCTTCGCGCCGGCCTACAGCGGAATCGCCATGTTCTATCTCGTCTTCGCCAACAGCTCGTTCCTGGAGCCGCGGGAGGCCCTCCCGAAGGCGCGCGAGGCGGCGACGAAAGCCATAGCGCTGGACGACGGGCTCGCCGAGGCGCACCTGGCATTGGGGAACCTCGCGCTCAACGACTGGAGCTGGTCAGGAACGGACCGCGAGTACCGGCGCGCGATCGAGCTGAGCCCCAACCTGGCGGAAGCGCACATGCTCTACGCCGCCTATCTGGCGGCGCTGGGCCGGACGGCCGAGTCCCTGGCCGAGGTTCAACGCGCCCAGGCCCTGGACCCTCTGGGGCTCAGGCAGATGCTCTATAGCGGCATCGTCCTGCAGCGGGTGCGGCGCAACGACGAGGCCATCCGGGTGCTGCGGGACCTCCTCAAGATCGATCCGGAAAGCTCTCTCGCCCACGTGGTCCTGGGCTACAGCTACGCCTACCAGGGTCGCTACGCCGAGGCCATCGCCGAGTACCGTGAGCATCTCCGGATGACCGGGGGAAACAACTCCACCCTGGCCTATATGGGATGCGCCCTTGCCATGTCGGGCCAGCGGCGGGAGGCCTTGGCGCTGCTTGACAAGCTGAAAGCCGCCAAAGACTACGTCTCGCCGGCGGAGCTCGCGATCCTCTACGTCGGGCTGGGGGACCGGGAGGGAGCCTTCGCTGCTCTGGAGAGGGCCTATCGGGAGCACGACCTGCAGTTGAGGCATCTCAAAACCGAGCAACATTACGACCCCCTGCGCTCGGACCCGCGCTTCAATGATCTGCTGCGTCGCGTCGGATTGACGCCGTGACCGGCTGTCCGCAGGACAAAGGAGACCTCCGCCATGAAAACGAACCCGAGCACCTTCCTGCTGCTCGCCTTCCGATCGACATCGAGCTATCACGATTTGGTATCCGGAGCGCGCCGAACCTCAACTTCACGGACTGGCCCGCGAAGGCCAGCCTGCCTCCCACCAGCAAGTCGTATTTCTTCTCTCTCAACGGGACGTATACGACGCAGCGATTCACCCGCGGCGTAGCCTGCCGCGGGCCTCCCCCCACCGACGCACCCCCTACCTGGCAGGGCCATGCGCTAATGCAATCGGCCTTCTGGATTCGTCACGGTGCCTGCTGGAAAAAATCCCAAATCTCGTTCGCGGCGTGGAAGTCGCGGTTGGAGCTGCCGAGCAGGCGCCTGCCTTGCGTGGCGGGATGGGGTAGGCCGTGACCGCCGCCTTGAATCCTGATGAGCGTTACGTTGCGCTTGCCGGGGGCGGTCCAGCGTTGGCGTTCGGCGGTGCTGCCATCGTTCGCGTCGGTGTCGGGAAATCGCGTCCTTGCCGGAGGACCGCCGAGTCCGTCGAGCTTGAGGAAGTAGTCGATGCTCGCCGGCGTGGAGAGGACGGGCCCGCGGTTGCCATACACGCCGTAGAGCACGACGTCGCCGCCGCCCCACGGGTTCATAGGGTCGGCGGTGCCGTTCATGAGGAGCATCGACACCGGCTCGCCCTTCGGCGTGATGGCAAGGTTTTCCGGCGCGGGCACGCTGGAGGCGACGGCGGCATACGCGCGCGCGAAATCCGGCGTTTGCAGAGCGAGACGAATCGCCATCGCGCCGCCATTCGACACCCCGGTCACGTAGACGTGCGCGCGGTCGGCATCATGGTCCTTGACGAGGCGATCGACGAGCGCGTGCAGGAAGCCCACGTCGTCGACGTTCTCGGCCTTCGCGGCGAACGGCCCCTTCGCTTTGCAGTCGTTCCAGTGGCCCTCGTACCCCTGCGGATAGACCGCGATGAAACCATGCTTTTCCGCCAGCAGATCGAAGTCGTATCCGTAGACCTGCCGCGCCTGCTCCGCCGTGCCCATCGAGCTGTGCAGCGCGATCACCAGCGCCGGATGCGCCCGCGGCTTCGTGGGCACATACGCGATCCACGTTCGCGTGCGCCCGCCATGCTCCAGCGCGCCGCGCTCGACCTTGCCGGGCAATGGTGGCTCGGCCGGCAACTTGTGACGAAGCCCCCAAAACGCGAGGCCCGCGAATACGATCAGCGGAAGAACGATGGCCCAGGACGCGATCTTAAGGCATCCGCGCATGATTCCTCCTTCGGTCGCCAGGCGAGTGAATATAACACTCCGTGCCGATGAGCCCCGAGGACTGGCGCCTGCACTTCGGCCCGGATACCGGCAGCTGCCCAACCCGGCGTAATCTCTCGCCATCCCGTGCGTAAGACAGGCAGGCCGCGACGCGGCCTGAGACTCGTGTCTTCTGCAGGAGAGCCGATCATGACGAGAGCCAAAATCGCCGGCGGGGCGTTCGCCACTGTGCTCCTCCTCCTCCTCGCCGCCGCCGCCGGCTACCGGGCCCTCCACCAAGACGTCCACCCCGCCGCGGCGGCATCGCCCGCGATCACACCCTCGACCACGCCGCCGGCGGCGGAGACCCACCCGGGCTTCCTCTACGGCCGCGTCACCACCGTCGACGGCGCCACCTACGAGGGGCGGCTGCGCTGGGGGGAGGAGGGTGGCCAGGAGGCGTTCTGGGGCGACTACTTCAACGGCTTCAAGAAGAAGAACCCCTGGAGCGCCCACGTGCCGCCCGAGCGGCTGCCCAAGGAGCGCCGCCCGATCGAGATCCTCGGAATCGAGATCGCCCGCCGGGAGCGCCCGATCGACCTCGGCCGGCCTTTCCTGGCGCGCTTCGGCGACATCGCGCGCATCGAGACGCGCGGCCGCGAGGTGCGGGTGACTCTCAAGAGTGGGACCGTGTTCGACCTCGACCGCTTCGAAGCCAGCGACTTCGATGACGGCGTGCGAGTGTGGGACGGCAGGCGCGGCGTCGTCGACCCCGACAGTCTGCGGATCCGCAGGATCGAGCTCCTCCCCACCCCCTCGCCAGGCGCCGTCCCCAACCGGCTGCACGGCACGGTGCGCACGCGGCAGGGCGACTTCACCGGCTTCGTCCAGTGGGACCGGGAGGAGTGCGTCGGCTCCGACGAGCTCGTCGGCCGCACCGCCGGCGGTAGGCTCAGCCTGCGTTTCGACACCATCCGCTCGATCGCGCGCCGCTCGCGCGACAGCTCCCTGGTGACACTGCTCGACGGCCGCGCGATCGTGCTCTCCGGCACCCGCGGGGTCGACCACGACAACCGCGGGATCTACGTCGACGACCGGCGCTACGGGCGGGTGCTGATCTCCTGGGACGCCTTCGAGCGCGTCGACTTCAGCCCCGGCGCCCCCGGAGATAGCGGCCCCGCCTACGGCGACTTCCCGCCGGGGCGCCCGCTCACGGGCAGCGTCACCACCCGCGCCGGCCGCCGCCTCGCCGGCCGGCTGGTCTACGACCTCGACGAGAGCGAGACCACCGAGACGCTCGACGCCCCATCCCAGGGCGTGGACTACACCATCCCCTTCGGCCTGGTCGCCTCGATCGTGCTCCCCGGCCGCGAAGAGCGCGGCGCCCCGCGCGCCAGGGTGACCCTCCAGAGCGGCGAGGAGCTGCGGCTCGAGCGCGGCGGCGACCTCGGCGAGAAGAATGCCGGCCTGCTGATCTTCGTCGACGGCCGCCAGCCCCCCGAGTACGTGCCCTGGACCGACGTCGAGCAGGTCGACCTCGACCGCCCGCCGGCGATGTACCCGCCGCTCGGCGGGCGCTAGATCACGGGCGGAGATCCTCGAATCTACTCCTGACGGAGTATCCTGCCCCCATGCTCGTGGAGGCGCCGCGTTGAGCCCCCTCACCCCCTCGGCCCCCGGCGTCCGCCGGATCGAGGCGCCCGTCCTGGTGGACCGCAAGGGAACGGTGTGGACGCCGGGGCTGGTCGACGTCACCCTGCGGCTCGGCGACCGCGTGGTGCTGGCCGAGTCGCCGCCGCCGGGGATCTCCCGCGACCTCGCGCGGTCGCTGCACGAGGCCGCGGCCCGCCTGGCCGGCGCGCGCGGCGCTCCCGGCGCGTTCACGGTGTCGCTCCTGGCCGATCCGGCGAGCGGCGAGCAGCGCTTCCTGGGCACCGCGCCCGGCCTGCCGGAGGCCGTGGCGGTGGTCGAGGCGCGCGACGAGCTCGATCTGCCCGCCCTGGAGCTCCACCTCTCGCGCGGCGGCACGCTCGACGGCCACCCGCCGGAATCCCGCGGCTGCTCGATGCAGGTGACCCTCTCCGCCCTCGATCCGGAGGACGGCTTCGCGCCGCGCTCCGGGGTGATCGAGGCCCTGCGCCTCCCCGCCGGCGCCGGGCTGCGCGCCGACGCCGCCGTCGAGGAGGGGGAGGAGCCGCCGGACGGCGAGGAGATCGTGCGCGTCACCGCCCACGGGCGGACTCGCGCCGAAGCGCTCGACCGCCTCCAGCGCGGCCTCGCCCGGACCGAGGTCTCGGTGCGCGGCGGCACCACGGACAAGGCCTTCCTCACCGAGGTGCTCGACCGCGCCGAGCTGACCGCCCGCAAGCCCGCCGAGCCCGGCTGGCTGGAGCGGCTGGTGGCGAGCGGCGAGCACCTCCCCCGGCGCGGCGCCGAGGCGGCCCTGCTGGCCGCGGCGGTCGCCGGCTACGAGGAGGAGCTGGCGCTCGCCCGCTCCCGCTTCTACGCCTCGGCGGCCCGCGGCCGTCCGGAGGTACCGAAGGAGATCGGCCGCGCGGTCGAGCTCCGCCACCGGGGGCACGAGTACCTCTTCCGCGTCGCCCGGCTCGACCGCCGGCTCTTCCGCGTCGAGGCCGAGGAGGTGCGCCTGGAGGTGCTCGCCGGGCGCCCGGGGCGCACCGGCCGCGCGATCTCCTGCGGCGGCCGGAGCTGGCGGGTCTCCCTCGCCGCCCAGGAGAGCCGGCTGCTGGTCGAGGTGGACGGCATCCCCCACCGCGTCGAGCGCGACGCCGGAGGGATCGTGCGCTCGCCGGCCCCGGCGGTGGTCGTCTCGCTCGCCGTCCGCGAGGGGGACGAGGTGGCCGCCGGCGATCCGCTGGCGGTGCTCGAGGCGATGAAGATGGAGACCACCGTGGTCGCCCCCGGACCCGGCCGGGTACGCAAGCTGCTGGCGCGCCGGAACGCCCAGGTGGGCACCGGCGGGCCGCTCCTCGCGTTGGAGCCGCTGGCCCCCGGCGGCGCCGCGGCGGCCCCCGGTCCCCGGGTCCGCTTCGATTCCCTGGTCCCCAAGGACCGGCCGGAGGACTCCCGCGGCGAGGTCCTGGACGAGGCGCGGCGCCTGATCCTCGGCTATGACGCCGACCCACGGACGGTCCAGCGCCTGGTCTCCGGCGAGGCGGGCCCGCCGGGGCCGGAGGACCTGGAGGTCGAGGAGGAGATCCTGCGCGCCTACGCCGACCTCAGCTCGCTCTTCCAGCGGCAGACGGACGGCGACGGCCGGCTGAGCGCCGAGGAGTACCTCTTCACCTATCTGCGCGACCTCGATGCGCGCGGCGCCGGCCTTCCCGAAGCCTTCCTCGACAAGCTGTGCCGCGCCCTCGCCCACTATGGCTTGGACGGCGGAGCGGACGGCCTCGACCGCACGCCGGAGCTGGAGGAGAGCCTGTTCCGCATCGCCATCTCCCACCGGCAGCCGCGGCAGGTGCCCGCCGTCCTCGCCCTGCTCGAAGGCTGGCTGGAGCGCGGCGGCTTCCCGGAGGTCCCCGGCCTGCGCGAGCTGCTCGACCGGGTGATCGCCGAGACGCAGGGACGGGAGCCGGCGGTGCACGATCTCGCCCGCGAGGTACGCTATCGCGCCTTCGACCGCCCCCTCCTGCTCGCCACCCGCGAGCGCATCTACGCCGCCGCCGCCGTGGACCTCACCCGGCTGGCCGCGGGCGTAAGCCCGGAGGAGCGGACGGCCCTGATCCGCTCCCTGGTCGAATGCCCGCAGCCGCTCCACCACCTGGTCTCGCAGCGGCTCACCCGGGCCGATCCCGGGCCGCGGGCGGCCCTGCTGGAGATCCTGGTGCGGCGCTACTACCGCATCCGCGAGCTGGGGGAGATCCAGACCACCGTCCTCGACGGCCAGACCGTCGCCGTGGCGGACTACCTCTACCGGGGCGTCCCCGTCCACCTGATCGCCATCCACGCCGGCCACTCCCGTCTCGCCTGGAGCCTGGAGGCCCTGAGCCGGCTGGCCGCCGAGACCGCGCCGGAGATCGAGACCGTGGCCGACCTCTACCTCTGGCGGCCCGGCGAGCCTCCGCCCGAGGACACCGACGCGGACGAGATCGCCGCGCTGCTGGCTCAGCACCCGCTGCCCGAAGGATCGCGCCGTGTGGCCGTCTCCCTCGCGGGCCCTCCCGGCGTGCGGCACTTCACCTTCCGGCGGCCGGATGGCGGAGCCTTCGCGGAGGACCGCATCTATCGGGGCATCCACCCTCTGGTGGCCCTGCGGCTGGAGCTCTGGCGCCTCCAGGAGTTCCATCTCGACCGCCTGGGCTCCCCCGAGGGGGTCTACCTCTTCCACGGCGTGGCCCGCGAGAACCCGCGCGACGAGCGCCTGTTCGCCATGGCCGAGGTGCGCGACCTCACTCCGGTGCGCGACGCCGAGGGGCGCATCGTGCAGCGCCCTCAGCTGGAGCACATGCTGATGGAGGCCCTGGCGGGGATCCGCCGCTTCCAGTCGCGCCGCGCCGCGGGCGAGCGGCTGCAATGGAACCGGGTGCTGCTCGGCGTCTGGCCGCCGGTCGACCTGCGGCCGGACGAGCTCAACACGCTGGTGCGCCGCCTGGCGCCGCTCACCGAGGGGCTGGGCCTGGAGAAGGTGGCGGTGCGCTGCCGCATCCCCGACCGCGAGAGCGGCGAGCTGCGCGACTGGGTGCTGGAGATCTCCAACTTCGAGGGGTCGGGCGTGGTCCTGCGTTTCCGCAAGCCCAAGGAGGTCCCCCTCAAGCCGCTGCGGGAGTATGCCCAGAAGGTGGTCGACCTGCGGCGGCGCGGCCTCCCCTACCCCTACGAGGTGGTCAAGCGGCTCGCCCCGCCGCAGCGCGAGGCCGCCGCCGACCTGCCCCCGGGCGAATTCGCCGAGCACGACCTCGACGCCGCCGGCCGCCTGGTCTCCGTCGACCGCCCCTACGGCGGCAACCAGGCCAACGTCGTGGTGGGGGTCATCCGCAATTTCACCCCCCGCTATCCCGAGGGGATGGCGCGGGTGATCCTGCTCGGCGATCCCAGCCGCGGCATGGGCGCCCTGGCCGAGCCCGAGTGCCGGCGGATCGTGGCCGCCCTCGACCTCGCTCGCGAGATGGGAGTGCCCCTCGAATGGTTCGCGATCTCCGGCGGCGCCCGGATCGCCATGGACAGCGGCACCGAGAACATGGACTGGATCGCCCTCGTGCTGCGCCGGCTGGTGGAATTCACGCAAGGAGGCGGCGAGGTGAACGTGATCGTGCCCGGCATCAACGCCGGCGCCCAGCCCTACTGGAACGCCGAGGCCACCATGCTGATGCACACCCGGGGGATCCTGATCATGACCCCGGAGGGGGCCATGGTGCTCACCGGCAAGCAGGCCCTGGACTACTCGGGCGGCGTGTCGGCCGAGGACAATCAGGGGATCGGCGGCTACGAGCGGATCATGGGTCCCAACGGCCAGGCCCAGTACTTCGCCCGCGACCTCTCGGAGGCCTGCCAGATCCTGCTGCGCTATTACGAGCACACCTGGGTGGCCCCGGGCGAGCGCTTCCCCCGGCCCGCCCCCACCCGCGATCCGCGCGGCCGGGACGTGCGGGACTTCCCGCACGGCGGCGCCTTCCAAACCGTGGGCGAGGTCCTCTCGGCCGCCACCAACCCGGGGCGCAAGAAGCCGTTCGAGATCCGCCGCGTGATGGCGGCCGTCTCCGACCAGGACCATCCGCCGCTGGAGCGCTGGTACGGCATGCGCGACGCCGAGATCGCCGTGGTCTGGGACGTCCATCTCGGCGGTCATCCGGTCTGCCTGCTGGGCTTCGAGTCCAAGCCCCTCCCCCGCCTCGGCTGGGTGCCCGTCTACGGGCCGGACCAGTGGACCGGCGGCACCCTCTTCCCCCAGGCCTCGAAGAAGGTGGCGCGGGCGATCAACGCCGCGAGCGGCAACCGGCCGCTGGTGGTGCTGGCCAACCTCTCGGGTTTCGACGGCTCCCCGGAGTCGATGCGCCTCTGGCAGCTCGAATACGGCGCCGAGATCGGCCGCGCGGTAGTGAATTTCCGCGGGCCGATCGTCTTCTGCGTGGTCTCCCGCTACCACGGCGGCGCCTTCGTGGTCTTCTCCAACACCCTGCACGACAACCTGGAGGTGGCGGCGCTGGAGGGGACCCACGCCTCGGTGATCGGCGGCGCGCCGGCCGCGGCGGTGGTCTTCGCCCGCGAGGTGGACAAGCGGATGCGGAAGGACCCCCGCGTGATGGAGCTCGAGCAGGCGATCGCCGATCCCGAGCGGGGCGACCGGGCGCTCCTGCTGGCCCAACTGGAGGAGGCGCGCGAGGCGGTGCGCCTGGAGAAGCTGGGCGAGGTGGCCGGAGAGCTCGACCGCATCCACAGCATCGAGCGGGCCCAGAAGGTCGGCTCGGTCCACCAGATCATCACGCCGGCAAGGCTGCGCCCGTACCTGATCGAGGCGGTCGAGCGCGGCATGGAGCGGGAGCTGGCTCCTTGACAGACGCTCCGGAGCCGGCCTACTCTCAAATTTTGTAGTCTCTGGAGCTTTGATTCACCAGGAGGCCTTCCACACCATGGAGAGAGGACTATGAGACTGAAGAGCCTGGGTCTTGCGCTGGCAGTGTCAGGGCTCATGACCGCCGCGGCCGGCGCGCAGATCGCGCTTCAGGCTGGCGACCACGACCTCGTGCCGACCGGCAAGGGGTGGGGCGTGCCCGCTCTCGACCTGGAGAAGCGGAAACCCAAGCCGCCGCCACCGCCGCCGCCGGCCACCAACGGCATCAATTATCACAATGGCCCCGTGATGCTCGGCACCATCAACCTCTATTACATCTGGTATGGCGACTGGAACGGCAACAGCGCCGTCGACATCCTGACCGACGAGGCCGAGAGCATCGGCGGCACCCCCTGGTTCAACATCAACACCACCTACTGGGACAAGACCAACAAGCGGGTCAGCAACTCGGTGGTCTTCAAAGGGTCCACCACCGACGACTACTCCCACGGCAAGTCTCTGAGCGACGACGACGTTTTCGAGATCGTCACGGACGCGATCAGCAGCGGCCGCCTGCCGAAGGATGCCAACGGGATCTACTTCGTCCTCACCTCGGCGGACGTGGACGAGACCTCCGGATTTTGCAGCCACTACTGCGGTTGGCACTATTTCGGGGATTTCGCCAGGACCACCCTCAAGTTCTCCTTCGTCGGCAATTCGGACCGTTGCCCCAACGTCTGCACCCGGCTGCGGTTCCGCAGCCCCAACGACAACATCGGGGCCGACGGCATGGCCTCCGTCCTCGCCCACGAGCTGTCGGAGGCGGCGACCGACCCGCTCCTCAGCGCCTGGTACGACAAAGGCGGTCAGGAAAACGCCGACAAGTGCGCTTTCACCTACGGCGACATTTACTCCACGCCCAACGGCGCCGCCGCCAACGTCCAGTGGGGAGAGCGCGACTTCCTGATCCAGCGGAACTGGGTCAACGCCGGCGGCGGCTACTGCTCGGTCGGCTATCCGTAAACCCTCACCCCTGCCCCTCTCCCGCCCCTACGAAAACATTCCGCGAAAGGTTCCTACCCCTTCAAAAGCTGCTGCGCCACGATGTACCCCGAGCCGCCGTTGACGCCGTGGCCGGGCCAGGTGGCGGCGCCCAGCATGTAGACGTTGGGCACGGCCGTGCGGTGGCTCGGCTGGCTCGGCAACGGGCGGAAGAGATAGCTCTGCGCCAGGTCGTGCGAGCCGCCGTAGGGATCCCCGGGACCCTGATTGGGGCTGAAGCGGGCGAGGTCGCCGGGGCTGATGATGTGGCACCCCAGGATGGCCCCCGGCACGTTCGGGGCATGGCGGCCGACGATCTCGATCACCCGGTCGGCGAAGCGCCGCTTGAGGTCCTGGTCCCAAGTGCCGTCCCCCACCTCGATCTTGCCGGCCGCGTCGCCGCGCGGCCGGCAGGGGACCTCCAGGATCTGCACCCGGGCCACCGCCCTGCCCTCCGGCGCCCGCGAGGGGTCGAGGCCGGTGGGGACGTCGAAGGAGATCGTGGGCTCGGCGGGCAGCAGCCCGGAGAGCGCCTCCTGGACGTGCATCCCCAGCCCCGAGAGGCCCGGCGTCAGGTGGACCAGCCCGGCGGTGTCCAGCCGCTCGTCGGCGAAGCGCGGCGGCTCGGAGAGCGCGAGGTGGATCTGCACGCACCCCCGGCCGTAGCGGTAGCGCGACGCCTCCCGGCGGAGGTTGGCCGGCACCTCAACGTCCGCCAGCAGGCGCAGGTAGAGATGGTCGGGGTTGGTGGAGGCCACCACCGCCCGGCCGGCGCGGAATTCCTCTCCCCCCTCGACCCGCACGCCCACGGCCTTGCCGTCCTGGACCAGGATCTTCTCGACGGCGCTGCCGGTGAGGATCACGCCGCCATGGTCCTCGATCAGACGGACGAGGGCGCGGGCCAGGCTCTCGCTTCCCCCCTCCGCCGTGGCCATGCCGCCGCCCATGATCGCCGCCAGTGTCAGCGGCACCCAGAAGCCGCTGTTGGCGCCGTCGGGCGTGCGCCCGAGATGGAGCACCCACGGGGCGATGAGGGCCCGGAGCACGCGCGAGCGGAAGCGCGCCTCCAGCACGTCGCGGGCGGGCAGCATGAATTCCGAGGCGAACGCCGACGGGCCGGTCCCCTCGGCGTTGACCATCAGGCGGCGCAGGAACGGCGCGGCCTCGGGCGAGGCGAGGTCGAGCCCGAAGAGGGGAAAGATGTCCCCCGCGTGGACGTTGAATTCGCCCATCATCTCGCGGAAGGCCTGGCCGTCGCCCGGGTGGAGGCGGTCGGCCTCGGCAACGGTGGCTTCCAGATCGCGGAAGAAGACGGCGCTCGAGCCGTCCGGCAGCGAGACCCCGGTCGGCTTGTCGGTGTTCAGGTAGCGCAGGCCGCGCTCCGCCAGCTCGGGCCCGAGGTCGGCGTAGGCCTGCGAGGTGACGAACAGAGGGTGGGAGCTCGAATAGACGTCGTGGCGGAAGCCGGGGAGCGTCAGCTCCTCGGTCCGCACCAGCCCACCCGGCCGGTCGTTCCGCTCCAGCACCAGAACGCTCCAGCCCGCGCGGGATAGATAAGCGGCGGCGATCAACGCGTTGTGACCGCTGCCGATGAAGATCGCATCGTATTGCTTCACGTCGGTGTCCTCCTTGCCGGTCCGGAGGACAGACCTCCGGTCTCCGGAGAACAACGACGTGGAGGGGGCGATTCCCTCAGGGGCAATCCGAATTCAGCTCATTGTACGAGGCGTCAAGATCCTCAGCGGCATCCTATACGACTACTGTCCACGATATGCAGCCTCCGAGCTAGGCACTTGAATCCTTTCCTTGGAGGCGTTTCGTGCCCCATGCCTGGCGAACTGCCCTATAGCCCGTAAAAATCAGGTGAACAGCACCAATGATGGCAAAAGGTCTTTCGAAGCTCAAATCGGCAATTCTGATATCCGTTATAATGGATAGGATACCATAGCTACCGAAAAGAATCACGACGATTCCAAAGAACGAACCGAGGAGAAGCAACCAAGTATTCTTTTGGAGAGCGAACATGCGATTCATTGTTCCACCCGTGTCCAAGGTCTTGTCGCCGAACGGCTCTGGGCCTAAGCGCGCGGCGTCAGCCGTTCGCTTGAGGCCCGGGATTATGCGCCGACACCTCGCCTGGTTTGAACTTGGGCCATCGGTTGTATCCGACAGAAGGATCATTTGAGCGGAGTGCGAGAATATACTCCACCTCCTTCCTTGAGATCTCTGATCGGTTCGCCGATCCAGACTCCCAAAGGATTTCCCTCCGCACCGTAAAGTCTTGACGTTGCTCCCGCGTGAAGTCCCCAGCGATGAGGCCGTCACTGGCTGAGCCAAAGTAGTTGACGCTGTCGGTTCGATCCTGGCCAACATAGATCTTCCCGTTTGGGTAAGTCACCTTGTAAATCACACTCATCGTCTCGTTACTCACCTGAGCCAGACATCAAGACGCATAACCGCCGCGGCGCTTCACCGCGCGGACGGCGAAGCCGACCGTCCGGTGGAGCGGGTGGTTGGGCGCCCACCACTATTCCGCGTTCTATATGAGATCGATAATTCCGCACAGAACGTGCTCTCCTCTTTGATCGATATGTGGCACTCCGGGGCCTGGATCATGAGTCCAGTTCCCGGCTTCACCGCTGCTTGATGCGCTCACGTAATAGTGCATCCATCCTCGACTTCGGCTCTTGAACTGCACCTTCATGAAGTGCTCTTTTTGGGACTCCCAAGGTACCGCAGATACTTCTGCAATAGGATATTCGAGGATTACGCGCCCGCTGCACCAAGGTTCCTTAACGCGGCCAACTCGAGGTTCCACGTCGGTTTGTATGATCGTATCTGTTTACCGTTCTGAAGCCGTCATCAGGTCATGGTAGGAAGGCGGTCTGGGGCTGCGAAGAATCGTGCTGAAAAGAGCCAGTGAGTTGAGGCCGCGTTGCTGACCTGTCCGCAGAAGGCTGGTCAAGATGGACTGGGCCTTGGCGCCGTCGGACGTGCGGTTGCCGCCACACGATTTGCGGTTGACGACGGCGGGCCGAATCGCCTGCTCGGCGGGCCAATTGGTAGCCTCGACATCGTCCCGGTCGA
>JBJMHA010000106.1:0-13900 GCA_045807625.1 Thermoanaerobaculia bacterium
CAGCGGCGGCCGGCGGCCGTGGCGCCCCGGCCGCCGGCGAGGGTCCCAGCTCCCCAGGTCCCCTCTCCGGTACAGCCCAAGCCGGCCGCCGTCAGACTCTCACCCCCCACTCTTCAGGCCCGGGCTCCCGTCGCCCCGCCGCCTCCGGCCGTCCCGGCCGCGGCGCGCCCTTCCGGGCACCGTTCGGCGCCCTCTTTCCCGACAACGATCGCACAGGCGAAGTTTCCGCTCAAGAAACATTTTAGCGAAACTCTCTCGAATCGGACTCTCGGCGAGCTTGAGGCCATTCAAGACCTCCTGAAAGATAAAGGCCGGGTGCAGGAAGCGCTCGCAAACCTTGAATCACAGATGGAGAAATATATCGAGGATGGGGAGACCGTCAACTCCGCTTTGAACCTGGCGCTGCAAGAGGAAGAGCATCAATGGATGAACCCGGGCCGGATCAAGGTCGCCAAGGATTCGGCCATCACCCGCCAGGACCCCAAAAAGACGAGAGGGAAATCGCATGGATTCACGAGATTCCCTGGCACAGGAGGTAATGGTGAGCTCCCCCCCAGCGACTTCGTCAGCCGGGCTCTTGTGCCTCTGAGGGCGCTCAAAGACGTCGGCGCGGTCCCGGCACACGGCGAGTACGCTCACCGCCTGCAGTGGTACATCATTTCATTCCACTTCCGTGAGAAGCTTTCGGCCGACGAGCTCCGCCACCTTTATCTGATGATGGGCTCGTCAAGCAGAGTGATCCAGCACCCTACTCAAGAGGCGCGCATCTCCCTGTGGGACGCGGTCTTGGACGTCCGCGGCGCCTGGGCGATGGACAAAGGAGAGACCGGAGAGCTGTATGAGGGGCCTGAAGGGGTCGGCTTCGCCGTGCCGGGGTTCCTGACCGGGGTTCTGACCATCGATGATTTGGGTCCCAAAGCGAAGGTGCTCAAGTCGTACGACGACAACTTCCTGCATGGCGAACGGTGGTCCAAAAGCTTCCCCAACCTGGCGACCGCCGTGACCAGGAGGAAGCTGAAGCGGCTCGCTTGAGCGGAAGTTGCGAACGGTTTCATGCCCTCATCCCGCCGTCCGGTTTTCCGAACGGCGAGCCGTTCGATAGGCATCTTTTGTAGACAGCCACCGTCCGCTCGGCGGTCGCGGTCCAGGAGAATTTTGGGAGCCGCTCTTGCCCGCGGTGGACCAAGGCCTGACGCAAGGCGCTGTCTGACAGGAGCTTCTCCAGAGCCTTTTCGATCGAGGTCACATCAGACGGATCGAAGTAGACGGCGGCGTCGCCGGCGATCTCCGGAAAGCAGCTCGTATCGCTGAGGGCGACGGGGCAGTGGGCGGCGAAGGCCTCGAGGACCGGCAGGCCGAAGCCCTCGTAGAGGGACGGATAGACGAAGAGGACGGCGTTCTCGTATAGGAACGTCAGTTGCCGGTCGTTGGTGGACAGGCTCGCGCAGCGGCCCGCCAGCCCGAGCTTTTGGATCAGGTCGAGCTCGGGTCGATCGAAACCTTTCTGGCTGGCGCAGACGAGGTGGAGGTCCGGGAAGGTGGCGGCGAGATTCGCGAACGCCAGGAGGAACGTTTTGAAATTCTTGTGACGGCACCGTTCCCCGACATACAAGACATAGTCGCCGGGAACGGAGATCTCCTCGCTCTCTCCGGGCAGGGAGCTCGCCAGATGGATCACCTCGATTTTTCCCGGATCGACGTCGAGATACCTCAGGATGTCCATCCTGGTGGACGAGGAGATCGCGATGATTCCGGCCGCCTCCCGGGCCAGGATCGCCTTGTGCTCTCTCGTCCTGTCGTCCGGCTTGAAGTAGTCCGGGAACATCTCGTGAATCATGTCGTAGATCGTCAGGACGAAGGGCTTCCCCTTCAGGTGATCCAGGAAATAGGGATCGTAATAGGTCGGATGAAGGAGATCGAAGCTTTGCTCCCGCAGCTTCCTGATGGCCGCCTGCTGGTTGTGCCGGTGCTTCGTCCGCCGCCATACGCGTTCGATCTCCTTCCGTGGCAGTCCTGCCCTTCTGATGTTTTGCATGAGCAGGGAGCGGACGCCGTTTCTCTGCAGGCCGAGCTCGGAGAGGAGGGGACGGAAGCACTCGTTGTCGGTATAGACTGGAGGCAGTTGGACCTCGGCCAGAGCCCTCCTTTTTAGGGTGGAGATGAGCTGGTGGAAATACCGGGAGATACCGCCGCGGACCTGGGCGTCCATGACCTGGTGGTCGAAGAGCACACGCATGGCGGGCTTTCAGATCTGCGAAAATTGTGCCCGGTCCGGAGCTTGACGCCGGGATAGACTCTCCAGCGCCCCCGCCGCCTCCGGTCCGGAGCGGCGAGGCCTTTTCTGGCGGAGGTCGGGATGCTGGAGCTTGAAGCCGCGAACGTCCGGGTCGGGGCGGTCGCCGGGTCGAAGGAAGATGCCATCCGGCAGGTGGCGGCGCTGCTGACCCGGTCCGGGTGTGTCGTGCCGGGGTATGCCGAGAGCATGCTGGCGCGGGAGAAGGTCGCCAACACCTATCTCGGCAGGGGGGTCGCCATCCCCCATGGGATGCCGAAGGACCGCGAGCTGATCCGGCGCACGGGCATCGCCGTGCTCCAGGTGCCGGACGGCGTCGCCTGGCAGCCGGGAGACACGGCGCGCCTCATCATCGGCATCGCGGCGCGTTCGGACGAGCACCTCGGCGTCCTCGGCAATCTCACCGGCCTGCTGTACGACGACGAGATGGTGGCGCGGCTGGCGATCACTCCCGACCCTCAGGAGGTGATCGCGGCCCTGAGCGCGCCGCGGGTCGACGGTCCGCTCTCCGAGCCGGGGGAGCCGTTCGAGGCGGGTCTCGCGGTCGAGGCGGTGGTGGGGAGCGCGCACGGCCTCCATGCCCGGCCGGCCACCGCGTTCGCCGAGGCGGCCAAGGGGTTCGACGCCGAGGTGATGGTGCGCCACGGCACGCACCGGGCCAACGGCAAGAGCCTGGCCGGGCTGCTGCGGCTCGGCGTCAAGGCGCAAGGGCGGGTGAGGATCTCGGCGCGCGGGCCTGAGGCCGAGGCCGCGCTCGCGGCGCTCAAGCGGCTGATCGAGCAGGGGGAGCCGGAGGAGGTCTTTCCCGAGGGGTCCGCGCACGGCTGGGCTCCGCGCGCGGCCGGCGCCACGGTGCGGGGACTGGCCGCGGCGCCGGGACTGGCGATCGGGCCGGTGCGCCTGCTGCGCCGGCGCAAGATCGTCGTCGAGCGCTGCGCCAGGGACCCGGAGCGGGAGCGCCGGCGGCTGCGCGAGGCGATCTCCACGGCGCGGGCGGAGCTTCAGGAGCTCCATCAGGAGGTGCGGGAGAAGGCGGGGGCGGCCGGCGCCGCCATCCTTCTCGCCCACGCCGAGTTCCTTTCCGATCCCGAGCTGCTGGCGCGGGCCGACCGCCGGATCGCGCGGGCCGAGAGCGCCGGCTGGGCCTGGCGGGAGACGGTCGAGGAGGAGGCGGAATCCCTTTCCAAGCTGGACGATCCGCTGCTCGCCGGCCGTGCCACCGACCTGCGCGACGCCGGCACGCGCGTGCTGCGCCGGCTCGGGACGGTGATCGAAGAGCCGGCCGGGCTTCCGGAGGAGCCGGCGATCCTGCTGGCCGAGGACCTGACCCCCTCGGACGTGGCGGCGCTCGATCCGGCGCGTGTCCTGGGCTTCTGCACGGCGGGCGGCGGGCCGACCTCGCACGCGGCGATCATCGCCCGCTCGCTGGGGATTCCGGCCGTGGTCGGCGCCGGGCCGGCGGTGCTGCACCAACGCGAAGGGGTGCCGGCGGTGCTGGACGGCGACAATGGATTGCTTTATATCGATCCGGGCGCGGAGGATCTGGCGGCGGCGCGCGCCACGCGGGGCACGCTGATCGATCTCTGCGCCGCGGAGCACCGCGCCCGCCACGAGCCGGCCGTCACCACCGACGGCATCCGTATCGAAGTGGATGCCAATGCCGGGCTGGCGAGGGAGGCGGCGCGGGCGGTGGCGGCGGGAGGCGAGGGCATCGGCCTTCTGCGCAGCGAATTCCTCTTCCTGGAACGCGATACGGCGCCCTCGGAGGAGGAGCAGTACGCGGCCTACCGGGAGGCGGCCGAGGCTCTGGGTGGCCTGCCGTTGACCGTTCGCACGCTCGACGCCGGCGGCGACAAGGCCCTGCCTTATCTCCCCATGCCGGCCGAAGAGAACCCTTTTCTCGGCTTGCGCGGCATCCGGCTCTGCCTTGCCCACCCGGACCTGTTCCGCACGCAGCTCCGCGCGATCTTCCGCGCCTCCGACCACGGATCGATCAAGATCCTGTATCCGATGATCTCAGGCCTCGCGGAGCTGCGCGAGGCGCTCGCGATCACCGAGGAGGTGCGGCAGGGGGTGGGCGCCGCAAGGCTGGAGGTTGGGATCATGATTGAGGTGCCGTCGGCGGTGGCGATGGCGCCCGAGCTCGCGGAGCTGGCCGATTTCTTTTCGATCGGCACCAACGACCTCACCCAGTACGTACTGGCGATGGACCGCGGCCATCCGCTCCTGGCTCTCCAGGCCGATGGGCTGCACCCGGCGGTGTTGCGGATGATCGATCAGACGGTGCGGGCGGCGGCGGGGAAGGGCACCCGGGTCGGCGTGTGCGGCGGCGTGGCGGGGGAGCCGCTGGGCGCGGTGATCCTGATCGGTCTCGGCGTCACCGAGCTTTCGGTGAGCATTCCGAGCATCGCGGCGATCAAGGCGCGCATTCGCAATGTTTCCATGGCGGACGCCCGGGCCCTGGCGCGCCGGGCGCTCGCCTGCGACAGCGCCGAGGCGGTGCGCGCCCTGGGCCAGGGATGAGCGGGCCCGGGCACCAATGCCCGGGCGGACCGGCGGGCCGCTATCTCCCCTTCCGGTGATATAAGACCCGGATGCGGATCGCCTACTACAGCCCCCTGCCTCCCCAGAAGTCGGGCATCGCCGACTACAGCGCCGAGCTGCTGCCGCATCTGGCGGAGCACTGCGAGATCGAGCTGATCGTGGACGAGGGGGTACGGCCCGCGGCCGGGCTGGCGGCGCGGTTCCCGGTCCACGGGCACCGGGCGCTGCCGGGTCTGCTCGCGTCGGGGCGGTTCGACGCCGCGCTCTATCAGCTCGGCAACAACCGGGATTATCACGCCTCGATCTACCGCGCGCTGATCGATCACCCCGGCGTGCTGGTGCTGCACGAATATGTGATCCATCACCTCGTGCGGGACCTCACGCTCTCCCTGGGCGACCGCGAGGGGTACGTGCGCGAGATGGCCTACGCCTATGGGCGGTCGGGGGAGGCGATGGCGCGGCGGTGCGTCGAGACCGGCGTGCCGCTCGACATGTGGAGCTATCCGCTGTTCGAGCGGGCGGTGGACGCGAGCCTCGGCGTGATCGTGCACAACCACTTCACGCGCGACCGGGTGCTCGCCTCGCGGCCGCTGGCGCGGACCGCGGTCGTCCCCCACCATCTCAGCCTGGAAGCGCTGAGCCTGGAGGGGACGCCGGAGATCCCGGAGGCCGAGGCGCGGGCGGCGCTGGGGATCGCCCCGGGGGACTTCGCGGTCGCCACCTTCGGCTTCCTCACCCCCTCCAAGCGCCCCGGGGTGCTGCTGCGCGCCTTCGCCCGCCTGCGCCGGGAGGTGCCGAACGCGCGGCTGCTGATCGTGGGGGAGGTCTCGCCGCACTTCGATTTCGACCAGATCCTCACCCCGGAGCTGCGGGCGGGGGTCACCATCACCGGCCGGCTGGACCTCGACCGCTTCCTTCTCTACATGCGGGCGTGCGACGTGGCCGTGAACCTCCGCCACCCCACGGCGGGGGAGACCTCAGGCACGGTGGTCCGCCTGCTGGGGATGGGGAAGCCGCTGATCGTGAACGAGACCGGCTCCTTCGCCGAGATCCCCGGCGACTGCTGCGCCAAGATGCCGCTCGATCCCATGGAGGAGGATCTGCTGGTGGCCTACCTCCGCCTCCTGGCCGGGGACGAGCCCCTGCGCCGCCGGATGGGGGAGAACGCCCGCCGGCACATGGAGACCCACCACAGCCTCGCCGGCTCGGCCCGTGCCTACGCGGACTTCCTGCGCGAGACGGTCGAGTCCGGCGCCCGCCCCTTCCGCGCCGTGCCGCCCCTGGAGCCCTATCCGGAGGACGACCTGCTCTCCGACCTCGTCCGCGAGGCCACCGCCGAGATGGTGGACCTGGGGATCGGGGAGGGGGAGGAGGAGCTGCTGCGGGAGGTGGCGGCGGCGATCGTGGAGGTGGGGCTGGACCGGTAGGTTGGCCCCTCAGTCTGATCCGTCGGATCGTCATCCGACGGATCCGTCCGATCGGTCGGATGAGAAAAACCTCTTCCCGGCTCCCCTCTCCCGGTGAGGGTTTGTGGTAATTTCCCGCCGCCATGAGGCGCCTCCTGCGGCTCGCGATCCCCCTGCTCCTCCTCCTGCTGATCGCGGGCTACCTGCTCTATGCCTATTGGCCGCGGGAGCGGGCGGCGGTCCCGTCGGAGGTGCCGGCGCGGCTGCTCGCCTCGGGGGAGTACGGCGCCTGCCTGTGGATCCCCTATCCGCACCAGAACCTGGGCAAGCTGGAGGGGGCGGTCGACGATCCGGGAGCCTATCTGGCCGCGGCGGCCCGGGTGGCGGACCTGCCGGCGCCGGTGATGCGCGCCTTCGGTCCCTTCGCGGTGCCGCCGTCGAGCGAGATCGTGGCCTGCTCGGACCTCGACGGCGAGCGCTTCCTCCTGATGGCCCGGGTCTATCCCGGCCTCGCCGCCGTGGCCAGGCTTGCCGGCCGGCTGGCGGACAACCCCTGGCTGCGCGGCGGCGACATCAAGGAGGCCCAGGGGAAGGGCGATGCGGTGGAGGAGCGGGTCCTCCACGTCGCCTGGCGGGACGGCTACTGGACGGTGCGCCTCGGCGACGAGCCGTCGCCGCCGGCGGGGAACACCACCCCCGTCTATGACGCCGCCAGTCTGGGGCTTTTCCACCTCGGCGAGGATGTCTCGGACCTCCCGGCGGGGGACTACGTCCTCCAGCACCTGGGAGAGGACTTCGAAGTGAGGTTCCTGAACGGCGGCGCGCCGCCGCCCTCTCCCCCCTTCACCCAGGGGCCGGACGCGCCCGCCCTGCTCGCCGTGGCGGGGGTGGACTGGCCGGCCGACTCGGAGAAGCCGCTGCCGCCCGCGGCGATGATGCTCTTCGACACCGACGGGGGCTTGAGCCTGGGACCGCTGGGGAAGGTGCCGGGGCTGGCGGTGCTCAACCCCAAGGGGGAGAAGCGCTGGGGGCTGCCGGCCAAGGGGCTGGGAGGGCTGCTGGCCCAGAACCTGCCGAACGGGAATGCCGCCGGGTGGAGCGTTGTTGCCCTCGACGACGCGAGCCTCGCCCGCGCGGAGGCTCTCGCGCCCCAGATCTCGACGCTGGTCCCGCCGGCCGGGGAGGACGGACCGGGCGCGATGATCCTGGGGCTCTGGCTACGGCCCGAGCCGGCCCTGCGCCGGGTCTCCCAGTTCCGCAAGGGGCTGGAGAAGCTCCCTCTCGTCGAGCGGCGGCAGATCGAGCGTTGGCGCGACTGGGAGACGCTGCTCTCCCCCCTCGCCGCCTGCGAGCGGGCCTCGGCCGTGGCGACCCGGTCGCCTGCCGCCTTCCTGCTCCGCCTGCACGCCTGCGCTCGGTAGCGATTGACAGCGGGCGGGTAAACCCTATAGCCTTCGCGTTTGCCCCGGTTGGAGGTCGATGGATGAAGATTTGGCTGGATCAGGTTCGTGACGAACCTTTCAACTGGGACGAGACGCAGAGCGTTTCTCCGGAGACCCTGGAGCGCCCCGAGCTGACGGCCTTGAGCCCGGTGCGGTGGCGCGGCCAGGTGGTATATGCCGACCCGGGGTTTTTCCTCCGGGCGCGGCTCTCCTACGAGCAGACCCTGAGCTGCAACCGCTGCCTGGCGCCGATCGTCGTGCCCACCGAGGCCGACGTCGAGCTGATGATCCTCGTGGATCGCAACCCGGAGGCGGAGAGCGAGCACGCGCTGCATGAGCAGGATCTGGGGCAATTGACCATCCCCGAGGAGATCCTCGAGACGGACCCCATCCTGATCGAGCAGCTTCAGCTCAACGTGCCGATGAAGCCGCTCTGCCGCGCCGATTGCAAGGGGCTCTGCCCCGACTGCGGCGCGGACTTGAACGCCGGAGCCTGCTCCTGCGCGGAGACGAGGGTGGACCCCCGCTGGGAGTCCCTGGCCGCGCTGAAGAGCCATCTCCAAGAGACGAAGTGACAAGACTTTAAGGACCCGCAGACCCGAAGAGGCTCGACGACCATGCCGAATCCGAAACGACGCCATTCCAAGGCCCGCCGCGACAAGCGCCGCGCGCACGACGCGCTGGCGCGCCCCGCCACCTCGACCTGCCCCAACTGCGGCGAGGTCAAGCTGCCCCACCGCGCCTGCCCCAACTGCGGGCAGTACCGCGGCCGGCAGGTGATCGAGGGCAAAGAGAACCTCTAGGCTCCAGCATTCCTAAAATCGGGTGGGGGAGCCGCCCTCCGGGCGGATATTCGCTAGCCCGGGGTTTCAACCCCGGGCAGAAGGCCGGCGCCGCCAACCCGCCTGGGGTTGAAACCCCAGGCTGGCGAATACCCGCCCCTTCAGGGCGGTGGACCGGCCGGCAACCCGGCAGAGTTAGAGATAGGATCGCGCTCCAACCATGCCGATCGCCGTTGACGCCATGGGGGGGGACTTTGCGCCGCAGAGCGCGGTGGAGGGTGCCTTCCGGGCCGCCCGCGAGGACGGCTCCTCAATCCTCCTGGTGGGGGATCGCGCCCGCGTCGAGGCCGAGCTGCGCCGCCTGGGACCCCCGGACGGCCGCATCGAGGTCGTCCATGCCGAGGAGGTGGTGGGCATGGACGAGCCGGCGATCACCCCCATCCGCAAGAAGCGCCGCTCCTCGCTCCGCCTCTGCGCCGAGCTGGTCAACGAGGGGCGCGCCCAGGCCATGGTCACCGCCGGCAACACCGGCGCCGCCATGATCGCCGCCAAGATGGTGATCGGCACCGTCTCCGGCGTCGACCGCCCGGCCCTGGCCGCGGTGCTGCCCAACCGCACGGGGCGCACCGTGCTCCTCGACGTCGGCGCCAACGTGGACAGCAAGCCGGTCCATCTGCGCGAGTTCGCCGTCATGGGGCACTTCTACGCCCAGGAGGTGATCGGCACCCCGTCCCCCCGCATCGGCCTGCTGTCGATCGGCGAGGAGGAGGGGAAGGGGACCGACCTCACCCGCGAGGTGTTCAAGGGGCTGAAGACGACCGGGCTCAACTTCGTCGGCAACGTCGAGGGGGGAGGCCTGTTCGACGGCTCGGTGGACGTGCTCGTCTGCGACGGCTTCGTGGGCAACGTGGTGCTCAAGAGCGCCGAGGGCTTGGCCGAATTCATCCTCCGCATGCTGCGCGAGGAGATCTCGGCGAGCCCGCGCGGCAAGCTCGGCTACCAGCTCGCCAAGCCGGCCTTCGACCGCTTCCGCGAGCGCACCGACTACAGCGAATACGGCGCGGCGCCGCTGCTGGGCCTCAACGGCGGCTGCTTCATCGGCCATGGCCGCTCCAACGCCCGCGCCATCCAGAACGCCATCCGCCGGGCCACGGAGCTCGCCAACGTCCGCCTCGACCGCAAGATCAGTGACAAGATCGCCGAGCTGCACCGCCAGGAGGAGCGCCTCCTGGGCAACCGTCAGGAGGCCGAAGCCGGATGAGTCTCGCCACCCGGAAGCTCGCGTTCGTCTTTCCCGGCCAGGGCTCCCAGAAGGTCGGCATGGGAAAAGTGTGGGCCGACGCCTCCCCCGAGGCCCGCGCCACCTTCGAGGAGGCGGACGAGGCCCTCGGCTTCCCGCTCTCCCGCCTCTGTTGGGAGGGGCCCGAGGAGGAGCTCAACCTCACCGCCAACACCCAGCCGGCCCTGGTCGCCGCCTCCATCGCCGTGCTCCGCGCCCTCGCCGCGCTGGCGCCCGAGCTCAAGCCCGTGGCGGTGGCGGGGCACAGCCTGGGCGAGTATTCGGCCCTGGTGGCGGCCGGAGCCCTCGGCTTCGCCGACGCCCTCCGCCTGGTGCGGCGGCGCGGCGAGCTGATGCAGGAGGCCGTGCCGGTGGGCAAGGGGGCGATGGCCGCCATCATCGGCCTCGACCCGGAAATCATCGCCGGGATCGCCGCCGACGCTTCGCAAGGCGAGGTCTGCGCGGTGGCCAACCTCAACGGCCCGGGGCAGACCGTGATCGCCGGCGACAAGGGGGCGGTCGACCGCGCCGTGGCCCTGGCGAAGGAGCGCGGCGTCCGCAAGGCGACCCTGCTCGCCGTCTCCGCCCCCTTCCATTCGCCGCTCATGCGCCCGGCCCGGGAGGGGATGGAGCCCCTGCTCGCGGCCACCGGATTCCGGGACCCCCAGGTGCCGGTGGTAACCAACGTCGACGCCGCTCCCGTCACCACGGGGGAGGCGGCGCGGGAGGCGCTGGTGCGGCAGATCGACAGCCCGGTGCGCTGGGTCGAGTCGGTGCTGCGGATGGAGAACGGCTTCGGCGTCCAGACGTTCGTGGAGGTGGGGCCGGGCAGCGTGCTCTCGGGGCTGAACCGGCGGATCGTCCAGTCGGCCCGCGCCACCGGGATCTCCGATCCCGGCCATCTCCAGCAGCTCCTGGCCGAGGAGGAGGAAGGCTGATGCTCAAGCTCGACAACAAGACCGCCCTGGTGACCGGCGCGTCCCAGGGGATCGGCGAGGCGATCGCCAAGCTCCTCGCCCGCCAGGGGGCGCGGGTGGTGGTGGCGGCGCGCAACGAGGAGAAGCTGAGGTCGCTCGCCGCCTACATAGACGCCGGAGGGGGGTGCGCCCGGCCGCTGGCCCTCGACGTCTCCCAGCCCGAGACCTTCGGCGAGCGGCTGAAGAGCCTGCCGTCCGACTTCGGAGAGATCGACATCCTGGTCAACAACGCCGGCATCACCGCCGACAACCTGCTCGCCCGCATGTCCCTCGACGACTGGGAGCGGGTGCTGCGCACCAACCTGACCGGCGCCTTCGCCCTCTCCAAGGAGGTGATCCGGGGGATGATGAAGCGCCGCTGGGGGCGGATCGTCAACGTCTCCTCGGTGGTGGGGATGATGGGCAACGCCGGCCAGGCGAACTACGCGGCCTCCAAGGCGGGGCTGATCGGCTTCACCAAGTCGCTCGCCCGGGAGCTGGGCAGCCGGAGCATCACGGTCAACGTGGTGGCCCCGGGCTACATCGAGACCGCGATGACCGACGCCCTCCCCGAGGCCTCCAAGGAGGCGCTCACCGGCTCGATCGCCTTGAAGCGCCTGGGCACCGTGGACGACGTCGCCGCGGCCGTCCTCTTCCTCGCCAGCGAGGAGGCGGGGTACATCACCGGCCATACCCTGAACGTGTCGGGAGGGTTGTACATCTGATACCTCCCATGGACTCCCGAAGCGCCTTTGTGTTAGAACCGCAGGTCGTGCGCGGGCGCGCCCGGGCCGACCACCATCGAACCAGGAGGGAACCAGCGATGGCAGTTGCAGATAAGGTCAAGAGCATCATCGTCGAGCAGCTCGGGGTCGACGAGGAAGAAGTCACCCTGGAAGCGAGCTTCACCGAGGACCTGGGGGCCGACTCCCTGGACATCGTGGAGCTGGTGATGGCCTTCGAGGAGGAGTTCGGGATCGAGATCCCCGACGAGGAGGCCGAGAAGATCAGCAACGTGCGCGAGGCCGTGGATTACATCCAGAACAACGTCGGGGACCAGAACTAGGTCTTCCGCCTACCGAGCCTCAAAAAAGATCCAGCCTTGAAGACAGAGCCGCGTCGCGTCGCCCTCACCGGGGTCGGCCTCATCTCGCCCCTCGGGGTGGGCACGGCCGTGAACTGGCAGGCCCTGCTCGCCGGCAAGAGCGGCATCGGCCTCATCACCCGCTTCGACACCACCGAGTACCCGGCGAAGATCGCGGGCGAGGTCAAGGGGTTCAACCCCCTCGACTACGTCGACAAGAAAGAGGTCAAGAAGAGCGACATCTTCATCCACTTCGCCCTCGCCGCCAGCCGCTTCGCGCTGGAGGACTCGGGGCTGAGGATCGACGAGGGGAACGCGGCCCGCGTCGGGGTGGTGATCGGCTCGGGGATCGGCGGCCTGCCGCTGATCGAGGCCACCCACAAGACGCTGCTCGAGAAGGGGCCCAGCCGCGTCTCACCGTTCTTCATCCCCGGCCAGATCGTCAACATGGCCGCGGGCCAGGTCTCCATCCACCACGGCGCCAGGGGGCCCAACACCTCGCCGGCCACCGCCTGCACCACCGGCCTCCACGCCATCGGCGACGCCTACCGCTTCATCCAGGCGGACGAGGCCGACGCCATGATCGCCGGCGGCACCGAGGCGGTGATCACGCCGCTCGCCATGGCCGGCTTCTGCGCCATGCGGGCCCTCTCCACCCGCAACGGCGAGCCGGAGAAGGCCTCCCGCCCGTGGGACGCCCACCGCGACGGCTTCGTGATGGGCGAGGGGTGCGGCATCGTGATCCTGGAGGAGTGGGAGCACGCCAGGCGCCGGGGCGCCCCGATCTACGCCGAGGTGGTGGGCTACGGCATGAGCGCCGACGCTTACCACATCTCCGCCCCCCATCCGGAGGGGGAGGGGGCCGTGCGGGTGATGCGGGCCGCGCTCCGCGACGCCGGGCTCGTCCCCGAGCAGATCGGCTATATCAACGCCCACGGCACCTCGACGCCGCTCGGCGATCTCTCCGAGGTGCGGGCGATCAAGACCGTCTTCGGCGACCACGCCTACAAGCTGGCGGTCTCCTCCACCAAGTCCTGCACCGGGCACCTGCTGGGAGCGGCCGGGGGGCTGGAGACCGGCATCCTGGCCCTCGCCGTGCGCGACCAGATCCTGCCGCCGACGATCAACCTCGACGAGCCGGGCGAGGGGTGCGACCTCGACTTCGTCCCCCACACCCCCCGCAAGGTCGACCTCGAATACGCCGCCAGCAACTCCTTCGGCTTCGGCGGCACCAACGCCTCGATCATTCTGAAGCGGTACGCCGAGTAGGGCAAACCGGCCGGAAGGCCCGAAAGCGGAATTGTTCATCCTCCAAGCCCGGCGGACCACCCCAAAAGGTAAATGGTTCGTCTTCCAAGCCCGGTGGACGAGCCGAAAAGCTGAATGGTTCGTCCTTTGAGCCCGGCGGAAGACCCGCCGAGGTAAATTGTCCGTCCGCCGCGCCTTACGGCTCAACCGCCCGGGTAAAAACTTGAGCCGCCCTGGGTATCGCCATGAGACCGCAAGAGTCGGATCTCGTTCCCTGGCCGAGAGATCCGGCGCCGCTCTTCCCACCATGGAATGCATATCGTCCCGTATAACGTTCCACCCGCGGCCTCTTGCGCGCTCGGATCGACCGAAATCCTGTCGTATCCGTCAGATAGCTCCCACACCTCGCTTGCCGGACGAGTCCAGGGCACTCCAGGTGGAAGTCGCTTTTTACGTGGTCCTGCCAGGGCGTTGACGTTGATAAGGAAGAGGCGTAGAATCAAAGAACCTTATAGAATCAACGACATACGAAACGGAGAGATCAACCCCGGGGAACGGACTTCGAGCACCATAGGCATTCTGGGGGGAAGCGGGGAAAGGTTAATCTTGAGGGTATCTGTTTACCGCCTTTTCGGGGTGCTGAAGCATACTCTCCGCCTTGACGGCACGTCTGGAAGAGACTTGTTCTTTCCCTGGAGGCATGGTCTAATCTTTTTCAGACATGCCGACTTACGAGGAACTCCTTCAAGAGAACTCTGAGCTCCGAGGCCGGATTGCGGAGCAGGAGCGTCGGATCGGACAGTTGGAGAAGATCATCGAGGAGTTGCGACGTGGCGGCAAACGCCAAGCCGCGCCGTTCTCGAAGG
>JBJMHA010000107.1:0-71312 GCA_045807625.1 Thermoanaerobaculia bacterium
CTTCTTCCGTTTCCCCTTCCCCTTGCGTTTCGGCGGGCGGGGCGGAGGCGCGGTGCGCTTCCGCAGCCAGCCGAGAGCGCCCTCCGTGTCCTCCCAGGTATCGCGGGCGAGATCGAGATAGAGGCCGGCTTCGTCCTCCTCGCCCGGAGAGTAGAAACCGCCCCGGGGCGGCGGCTCGCGGTCGCCGAGCAGCATGCCGGGGACGAAGCGGTTCTCCTGGATCGCCTTCTTGAGCCCCTTGCGGGCCTCCGGGGAGTCCCCCTCCCGGCGGAAGAGGAGGAGGGCGCGCGGAAAGTCCAGCAGGGCCCCGTCCTCCGGATACGGATCGGCCACCCTCCAGGCCTCCTCGTCCCGGCCGAGCTCGATCAGCAGGTTGACCAGCGTATGGCGCAACCCCTGGTTGTCGTTGGGGTTGAGGCGCAGCATCTCCTGGTAGTGCTCCACGGCCTCCCCGAGGCGCCCCTGCTCCACCAGGACTCTGGCCAATCCGGCGCGGGCCCGCATGTACGGCCGGGTCTCCAGGATCCCCCAGAAGTAGCCGGCGGCCTCGCAGGCCTCGGGCCCCATCGCCCGCTCCCCGGCGGCCATCCCGAGCTCGTACAGCCGGGCCGCGGATTCGAGGTCGGGGGCGAGGCTGGCGAGAAAGCTGTAGGCGTCGGCGCAGTCCGGCCAGACCTCCAGAGCCTGGCGGGCGAGGAGCACCCCCCGGCGGCCCCGCGCCTGATGGGCGAGCTCCAGCAGGTCCTCGGCGCGGTCCTGTGGAGAGGCTTCCCCGCCGGCCGCCGTCCCCATCTTCCGCATGGACCGCTCGAGGACCCGCATCACGGAAAGGGGCTCCGGAGCCGGCTCCCCGGGCGGCTCCAGGAGCCCCGGCAGGCTGAAGACGAAGCGGACCTCCCCCTCGGCCGTGGAGACCCGCTTCTCCCAGCGGCCGGCGTCGAGGTCCTCCTCGGCGGTGGCGGCCAGGGCGGCGAAGAGCCCCTCGAAAAAGGCGACCTGGCGGCGGTCCGGCCGCTGGATGCCGCGGTCCTCCAGGAGCATCGCCACGGGCAGGAAGCCCTCTCCGGCCCAGGGGAGCCCGTGACTCTGCCAGAGCTCGACGTCCTCGGCCGGCGCGGCCCACGGCGGCAGGAGCTCGACCACCCAGTCGCTCTCGTTCCCGGCCTCCTCCGCCTCCTCGGCCGCTGCGAAATCCTCCTCCCCGGCGTACAGGAAATCGCTATCGTCGAGCTCGAAGTCGTCGAAATCGTCCAGGTCGTCCTCGGCGTAGAGGTCCTCGAACGCCTGGGCATCGGGGAAGAACTTCAGATCGGGGGCGGACCGTCCACCGGCATGGGAGAGGGTGAAGAAGCGGAGCCCGACCTCGATGTCCGGGGCCCCGACCCGGATCAGGTCGTCCTCGTTCAGATGGCGCCACCCGGAAGCGGCCATGAGCTCGGCGGCGGCCCGGGCCAGAGCGGCGAGACGGTCCGGCGTGACGCCGGCGCCGGTGAGCGCGCCCGGGCGGGGGTCCACCTCGGCCAGGCGGCGCGGCAGCATCTCGAGGAGCCCGCGCAACAGCGGCAGATCCGCCTCGACCTCGACCGTCAACCCCCGCGGCGCGAGCGCGCTCTCCAGCGCGGGGGCCCAGTCCGGGTCGGGGACCTGGATCCGCCGCGGCCGGCGCCATCTCTTGAGGGCGTCGGAGATGACGCTCTCCACCAGACTGGGGATCGCCTCCTCCGGCCCGAGCTCCGAGAGCAGGAAGGATTTCGAGCCCTGGCGCACGCAGACCGCCATCCAGGCCCGGCAGACCTCGCCGTCGCTCCGGGTCATCCACTTCGGCAGGCGGGCCGCGCCCACCTGCCAGGTCTCGGACGGCTGCCCCGTCCGGGCCGGTCCTCGGTTCTTTGCCATCGGTCTCCCTCTTCGCGGTTCCGGCCGCCGAGAACAACCTGCGGCAAGCCAAGGGATTATGGCACGCAGGAACGGAATTTTTGGCGACAGACCGGAACCTCCGAAGGATGGGCTCGGGCCGCGCCGCGCGGGACATGAGCCGGACCGGCCGCGGAAGGACGAAGCCCCGCGCCGGAGCTCTCCGGCCCGCGTCCGGAGCTTCCCGGACCCGAACGGAGCGGCGCCGTACGCCCACAGCGATCCGGCCTCCCCGTCCACTCCCCCGATGTACCGGGGCATTCAAGCAAAACCCGTGTTCCGTGCTCCGTTCCCCCGGGGCCAAAGGCCGCCGTCGTCTTCCTGTATGCCGATGGACCTGTTCACCGCCACGACTTCCGCCTACAGCGAGCTTCCGGACAGATCCGAGCGCCTCCGCCCCTCTCCGAAGCCCGGATTCCCAGCGATCTTGAGGCGCCCTCCCGCTCCAGAAGCCCTCAGCACCCCTACGAGACGAGCCAACCCCGGGACCGGGATTCCAGAGACCGGTCCCTCGACCCTCTGTCGGAGGGCTTGACATCTCCATCCGGGTACAAGGCCATGATGCACACAGATACGCCTCATCGTCAGCGGCGGCAGGATCTCCGAACGGGACTCGGAGCCGGCGGGGAAGGAGCTGAAGGAAAACGGGATTCCGGCGCCACGGAGGCGCCGGAGGCAAGAGCTGCGTGGCTCAGGAGAGAAAGATCATGCCCAGATGGCACACCCTCCAGGCCGGTATGCTGGGAGACCTTCAGATCCTGTTGACGGCGCTGGCGGCGAGCGGCGAGGACCTCCCGCACCTGGAGACCTCGCGAGCCAAGCTGCACGAAAGCCGTGCTATGCTGCCTCTGAGGATCAGAGGAGATGCTCCGGTGAAAAGACTGAACGTGACCCTGGTCGTCGAAGAAGACCTCCTGCGCGAGGCCCGGGCCGTGGCGGCCCAGCGCCGGACCTCCGTCAACGAGATGTTTCGCCAGTTCCTGAAGGATGTGGTGGGCGAGGAGAGCCGGCGTCACGCGGCGCTGGAGCGGATTCAGCCTCTGCTCGACCACCCCTCCGTTCATCTCGGTAGCCCCCGCCCCTCCAGGGACGAGCTTCATGAGCGCTGATCCCGCGGCCTTCGTGGATTCCAACGTGCTCGTCTATGCGGTCAGCAACGACGAGCCATCCAAGCAGAGCAGGGCACGAGAGATCGTGGCGCGAGGCTTCACCGAAGGGTGCTTCGCCATCAGTACCCAGGTGATGATGGAGGTGTACGTCAACATTACCCGGAAGGCGAAGATCGGCCTTCCGGCCCGTCAAGCTTTCGAGTACGTTCGAGCCTTCGCGGAATGGCCCGTCGTCGAGATGACTCCCGAGCTCGTCCTGTCAGCGCTCGGCCTCTCTCAGCGATCGCAGATCTCGCCCTGGGATGCCGCCATCCTCGAGGCGGCGCGCCAAGCCGGATGCAAGCGGGTGCTCTCGGAGGATCTCGGCGACGGACAGATCTACGGCGGGATCACCGTCGAGAACCCCTTCTCCGATCCTGGCAGGTAGCGCCGGCGCAAGCAGAGTATCCAAGCGCCCATATTCGGCACCGGCCCTGATGGACCGCCTTGAACTCGCTGAAACTCAGAAGGAAAACAGGTATGGAAGCCGCCATGACGGCAATAGAGACGACCGGAACAGTTGACGAGGACCATCGACTGAAGCTCGATGAAGCCCTGCCGGTCTCCGGCCCGATGCGAGTACGCGTCATCGTGCTCTACCCCTTGCCCGAAGGGATAGACGAAGACGAATGGCTGCGAGCAGCGGCTCGAAATCCCGTGTTCCGCGACCTTGAGTCTCCGGAGGAGGACGTCTACTCGCTGGCGGACGGAGATCCTTTCCTCGACCAAGCATAAGTTCGCTCTCGTCCCCTTTCCCTTCGACGACCTTTCCAGCACCTCGTAGAGGGCCTTCGTACCCTCTTTGGATGAACGTTTGGCCGCCATCGAAGCGGCCCAGCAACCCCTGCGGTCCATTCCGGCAAGCACCCCCTGGGACCGCCGGCGTCCCGCCGGCCTGCTAACCAAGCTTTTTGCCCAACCCCGAAAAAACCCGCTGTAACTCTCTGACAGGACGAGGTTTGTCAGAGGGGACCATTTTTTACGTCTTCATAGGGGTGTATGGGAAGAAAACTCCGCTACATCCCCGATGGAGGCGCCTTGGTCGAGGTCACCTGCCGGACCTTGCACGGGCGCTTGCTGCTCCGGCCCAGCCCGGAGCTCAACGACATCGCCGCCGGCATCCTCGGCAGGGCCCAGCGGCTCTATCCAGTCGACATCGTGGTTTTTCAGGCTTTGTCGAATCATTACCACGCCCTCCTCTTCGTGAAGAGCGCGAAACGGTTGGCGGAATTCGCCGGCTATCTCAACTCCAACCTGGCCCGGGAGGTGGGGCGTCTCACCGGCTGGACGGGCAAGATCTGGGAGCGGCGCTACCAGGCAATTCCGATCAGCGACGAGGAGGAGGCGCAAGCCGCGAGATTCCGGTACGTTCTGAGCCACGGAGTTAAAGAAAATTTAGTAGCCCGCCTCCGGGAGTGGCCGGGGCTCCACTGCGTCCGCCAGATCGTGGACGGCGAGCCGCTGACCGGCACTTGGTTCGACCGTACCCAGGAGCATGTCGCCCGCCGCAGGAGGGGAGAGGACCCCGATCCTCTCGAGCACACCACCTCCGAGACCGTGACCTTCTCGCCCCTCCCCTGCTGGGAGCATCTGCCCCCGGAAGCCTACCGGGAGCGCGTAGGGACCATGGCTCGGGAGATCGAGGAGGAAGCCGCCGCGGCCCGGGAGAGGACGGGAGCCAAGCCCTTCGGCGCGGCGAAGATCCTGGCCCAGCATCCCTGGACCCGTCCCGAGCGGGTGAAGAGATCGCCGGCCCCGCTCCTCCATGCCGCGAGCAAGGCCGTGCGCCAGATCTTCTATGAAGGCTTCGCCCTCTTCGTCGCCGCCTACCGCACGGCCGCCGAGAAGCTCAAGAGAGGAGACCCGCACCCGGGCTTCCCCTCCGGGAGCTTCCCGCCCGCGTTGCCGTTCGTAGGCGGGTAGGCGCGGCTCGGTCGGACTTGGCCTGAAGAGTCGGGATGTCGGGCGCCTCGGCGGAGGCAGGCGGAGGGGAGAGATATGTCCGGAAAGGTGATTCTGCGGCGAATTCATGAAATCGTGGTCGCATGTTCGTGCCCAGAATGGGCCTGAGCGCCTCCTCAAAGCCGCTCCAGGGGCGCTTGACAAGGAGATTTTGCCTCGCGGCGGGGTGCCGAGGCGGTTTTGGAGAATAGGCGCTTATCCAAGCGCCTGGCACCCATCTCTCGGCACCCATCTCTCTGGGTGTCGAGGCGGTTTTGGAGAATACGCGCTTATCCAAGCGCCTGGCACCAGCTTATCCAAGTGCCTGGCACCCATCCCCATCCCTTCCCCATCCCATCCCCACCCCACCCATCCTCCTCCTCCCCCGCCATCTCTCTCGACAATCAAGTCGTACCTCTTGTATACTAAGCTATCTCGTTACGCAGACTCTACTAAGAGAAAGGCCGATGGAAGAGCACTACACTTATAAGAAGAGTGGCGTCAATATTGCCTCGGGAGAAGAAGCATCCAAGTTGCTCTTCGAAGCAGCCAAGAAGACCTGGGGCAATCGCCGGGACAAGGTAGGGGAAATAGAACTTATAGCATCGCATTTCCGGGGTTGTAGATTTTTCTCACCCTTCCCTGGATTTTGCTTTGGCATGAACTTTGACGGCATTGGGACTAAGATCGAAGTTGCTGAGCGCCTTAATACCCATCGCGGCCTCGCACGCGACTTGGTGGCTATGACATGTGACGATGCTGCAGTCCAGGGGGCAGAACCAATCCTGTTTGGGTCCATAATCGATACAGCCAGAATTAACACGGCAGTTATAGCTGAGTTAGCACAAGGCCTCATTGATGCAGCAGCCATAGCTAATGTCGCCGTCATCAATGGTGAGCTTGCAGAGCTACCTGGCCGAGTTGCAGGATATGGAGCGGCACCTCTAAACTGGGGAGGCGCTTGTCTCTGGTGCGGCAGGCCCGAAACGCTCTCTGGATGGACCAAACCCATACCTGGCGATGTGGTGGTTGGCTTGTCTGAAAACGGGTTTCGATCCAATGGATATTCGCTTCTACGAGCGATCTTTCATGACGCGTTCGGGGAAACTTGGGGGCTAAGCGGCAACCCGTCAGGCATAGACCTGATACGCTTTGCTGCGCGTCCTTCTACAATTTACACTCCCTTCCTACTATCCATAACAGGTGGACTTTCTGGTTACCTCACTGAGGGCCTGAGGGCTGCAATTCATATAACGGGCGGAGGACTGCTCGGTCGTTGCAAGGAATTCTGTCGGGAGCAGAACCTTGGAATGGTGTTAGATTCCTTGCCATCCCCACCAGAGGAGATGTGCCAGATCCGCGAGCTTGGGAACGTCGATTTGGCAGAAGCCTACAGAACTTGGAATATGGGGATCGGGCTTCTCGTCGTCTGCTCTAAGAACCAAGCTACACAGATCGTAGAGGTCGCCAGCCTAGCCGGCATGACTGCAGAAGTAGTTGGAGCTATTACCGCTGATGACACAGTGAAACTCCGAACTTACGTTGATTCTTTGATTTGCGAGAACATTTAGTATGAAGCTGCAACGTCAAACGTCTTACTCAGGCTCCCCAATTAGTATCTTGGCGCCCGACCGTCTTCAACACGATAAACTGCTTGTAACCCTAAAAAAACTCAGAACAGTTAAATCGCACGATACTCTGGAGATTAGTTTTGAATCATGTCTATGGGCCGATCACTTTGAGCTGCAAAAGTTGGCCGTTCATATAGCCCTTTGCGCATCCTGTTGCGCTAGAGCCATTATACGTCTCACGCATAGTCAAAGTATTGGTACCCTGGACTTCAAAAACGTTGAATTTCTCGATTATGCATGCCGGATTCAATTTTTTGGATTTCTCCAGGGCTTCTGGGGAGAAAGAATTTCTTTCACTCTGGGCTCGGCAGTAATAGATTCCGGAGACCTAGATATCGACTCACGAATTCTCGCGCTCCTCCCAGAAACTCGCATTACTCAGCAACATAGCCGCAGTTTCCTTCCAATGACGCCCTTGGTCGACAACACCTCCTTCGAAAGGGTTACAAAGAGCTTTGCGACTGGAGAAAGTATCCAAGCTATCCTAGATTACTACGTTGACATTGAATTTCTTAAGTCAGGAGAGTTCTCAGCGCTTATTGTCAATGAAGTAGCCCAAAATATCATGGAGCACGCATGGCCGGACGACTCTCCTGATGCTGTCGGAAAGCCTGCAGCCATTTCGCTTGTTATTGCCTCTTTAGGCAATAGGAAAGATCCGGTAAGTCGCTTCGCAGTTCGAAGTCGCTATGCTCCGCTGTACGAACGTAGCTTTCTTGCCCATTTAGATGGCCCTGGATACCTGGAACTGTGCGTTAGTGATGCGGGGATCGGCATCCCCAAATCTTTAAGCCTAGCTCGTAATAGCTGGCCCGATTGGTTTGATGGGAAAGCCGAAGCGCCGATTGAAGGCGAACTTCTGGCTGCCGCTTTCTGGGCTAAGGTTACACGAGATTCCGGCCCTCATCGGCCTGGTTATCGTGGGCTCTTTTACGCCTTCGAATGTGTCAGAGAATACAGAGGGGCACTTGCAGCTCACTGCCATGACGCTGAACTTGCAGTTGTTGCGAATAATCCTCGCTGGCTCTCAGCGTACAAGCAACGAGATCCGCTCAGGCCTACTTCTTTGGCTGACGTGACTAGTTTACCGAATCAGATTCAGGGTACCCACTTACGAATCCTTCTTCCACTCACGCCAAAAATCAAAAGACGAAGTCATTGGCTTCTCAAAATCACTCAGCAACCGAGCAACTTTCTCTCTTCGCCACCCGTAAACCTTCTTCCTATTGTGCCAGCTCCTGCAGCAGACAGCTCTCCCCGAACAGCGGATAGCCTACGTCTCTCAATGGAAGAATTCCGGTTTCGATGCAAGGAAGCTCTTGCTCACCCTATACCGTTCACCACTATACCTGACAGTTATCATATATGGCTGACTGCATGCGCAATGCGCGAGTGGAAGAAACATCACTTTCAAACGCTTTTAGACGAAATCTTGCTGAAGCCGGATATCAAATTTATATTCTTCCTTAACGTACCCAAGACGCACTTTTTTTCATTCCTTTTTGTGGCGCGGCATGTTGTTTCAATAGAGCACGGCCACCTAGTGGTTCTTGTTGACGAAAGTGGTCGTATTGCACTTGCGTATCGTGATCACAAATCTCTCTACGAAAATTTTATGCGGTGGGCGACGGAAGGCTCAGCCTTTCAGCTGACTTCCGACGATTCAAATGGATTTCTCTTCTCGTTTACGGCTGAATTTAATTCCGTATCTTCGGGCATTCCTCTGAGTCATTATATGCTCTTAATGATGCGCCAAGGAATAGCAATCGAGTTCGCTCCAACGCTGGAAGCGTACAGGAATTCAGATGATCCGATTAAGATTGATGCAGGACTGTTTATTCGCGGATATATCGAACTTGATGAGGCATTACGAGAGTCAAGATATCTTCGAACCATCTCATCTTTTGTTGACCTCTCACTTAGGGCTTGGTTAAGGCCCGACGGAATCATCGCGGTAAGAAGGGCGGCGACACGGTTATTAGAATTCTCGCCGTTAATGGATCGCCATGTCTGGGTAATGTCATCACCCGCGAAAGAGCACCTTCCATCCGTAAAATGGATGGAAGGTAAAAAATTAATTTGCATCGTCACAGACGTTGTAGCACGAGGCACAACTCTCGCGCGCCTGCTACTTGACCTACTTCAAAAGGCAGCGCACCACTCTATAAATCCCACATTCGTTATGATCGCCCCTCTGCTCGGTGACCTTAATCATCTGGGTGATTCCGCATCCGACTGCAGCCTTACCGATTCACCGATTCCAGGGATGTCCCTGCTATATTTACGGGAGGGGGGTTGCTACCCACTTCTTTGGATTCAGAGGACTGACGCCGAAGTTGTCGCTGTAGATCCAGCCGCCCAGTCGTTGGTCCCCGACAAGAGAACCAACATCGTTGTCGAAGAGCAAACTACTGCAGGACTAAAGAGTAGATCCCAGATTTCTGGTATTGAGTTTATTCGCCTAGCGGAGTTGCAGAATGCCATATGGTCGGGTCATCTTGTAATCACGGAGGAACATTTTGACCTAGAATTTAATATGTCGCGTCTTCTTCGCGAAGGCAGCTCTGTAGTCGAAGGTTTCGGTCGATTCGCTGCTCAGATCATAGTGGAAAAGGCAGTCGATGCTATTATATTCCCTGACGAGTCGAGAATCCAGCTTGCTATTCCGGCCTTGGAAGATGCTTTACGGCGGCTCGAAGCAGAGATACCCATAATAGTCCGCTGTCGCAGAGGCTCCGAGGGAATGTTCTTTGTTCGCCCGAGGGACCGTAATGCTCTTTTTCCTGCCAAGACACTGCTTCTCTTAGACGACGCTATTAACTCTGGCGGAACCGCCCGCCAGATGCTTCAAATTGCATCAATCTATCCGAACAAAGCCGTCTCTCTAATACTACTCGTCATCATTTCCCGACAGAATGATGAGGCTGAAGAGTTCCTCAGCGGAATCACTGCCTTCAATGGAGTTAGCTTCGAGTACCACTCCTACGCCCGATTTCCTGTTAAGTTTTTCTCATCTACCGATTGCCCCTTATGCTTTAGGGAGAAGATGGCTCGCTCCTTTTCTGTCCCTCAAGGCCCGCCTTCTGTAGTGTCTCTTTCTATGCAAACCCTTGCAGAGGCTCTACGACCGATAGAAGCATACCTAAAATCCCCACTGGTTCCTAGTAGAGCTGAGGAACGATCGGCCTATCAAGTTCCCCTACATGCAGATGGTGGTATCGAATTACAGCGGGTAACTACTCGACTGGGAGCGCGTGCGGCCATCGCCCTTGCGATTGCAGAGCACAAGATGATGTCTCCTGTAGTCGCCAGTTACATTCTTCGTGCGTGCCGCGAAGATGCTTGTTTACTAGCCTACGCTTTTTACGCAATTTCAAGCAGATGTCCTCAATCCGAGGATCTCTGGGAAGACGAGGAGTTTCGTTCTCTGTTTTCCTATGTTTGTAATGAACTCGGGCAAAAGTCTCGAGCTGATGCTTCCGAGAACGAAACCACGATCGCCAACGCAGGGATTGATTTATGTGTAGCAGCTTGGTTCGCACCTCATTCACAAGGCGGCTGGGCAATAGGAACTCTCATCAAACGCTGTCCAAGCCTGCTTAGCCATGATCGTTTTTATCAGGAGATACTGCTGTTAACAACCAAGGCGAAGGGCGACGTCGGAATAGCCGAAGGAGTGGATGGGGCAACTAAGCCGCTTACAGATCTTCGAAGCGCTCTAGTTGATTCGCGAAGAACAGAGGTCAGTGTTCTCAGGCATTCCTCTCCACCTCTAGATGCTATAGAAAGGTTGATCCGACTCCGGCAAATTTCTCAGATAGTTGATTCTTTGCCATTCCGAGAGCCCTGGCTGGAAGGCGTGGTCCAAATATTAGAACGATTCTCTTTCCATGCAGGCCATGAATGGATCGGGTTCATTAGTGGCCTGGATGTCGCAACTAGCGGAGATGTGATTGCAGAGTTAGAGGCGCTCTTAGGAAGCGAGTCGCAAACTCTTGCAAGAGAAACCGGCCTTCCAGCCGAACTTCGCGAGAAGATAGAGGTGTTCCTTTCAACCCCGACTCAAGATATTATAAGAATCGGTCGTTCTCTGAAAGAGAGCTTTGGTGGTTGGTTTAGAGCATTGAACTACGCAAATCTTCTCGACAATCTAGCCTTTTTCGAACTTGAGCTTTCTCGAGCCGAGGATGCAGCCAAGGAACTTCTTGTCAGTTTGGCGGAAGCAAACGCGGATTTACATCGAGAATCTGATAATTTGTTGAGAGTGTTGAAAAAAGTGCATGGCGCCCAGACGAAGTTGCGGGAGATTCTATTTTTACGCGCGACCAATGGCGAACTCAAGCTTCGCTCGCAAATCGAACAATTACTGTGCCCGCTTTACAGTTTGGGACCCCGCTTTCGCAAATCGGAGCTGATTCGGGAGTTCAGTCAGAATACCAATCGGATATCTCTAGACGGATCCTTCTTTTCTTATATGGAGCAGGTTGGCGCTCGTGATAACAAAGATAAGCCACGCTGGACTGTTCTATTTGCTCCATTTAACTTTGTGTCAGATGTTTTAAGGCACACAATTGTTTCCAATCCTCAAAAGCATGTAACTGGCCGGCTCGGTCCATTGGATAATGCCCAAGTACATGTGGACATTGCTGGCCTTGACTCTCTGGACCACAAACTCACAATCCGTATAGAACTCTTGATCAACGGGATGGGCCAAGCGCTACCTGAGGAGATCTGGATGAAAACGGTCGGCAACCAGCGCAGGATACTGCTACATCTTTACGGAGGGGATATGCGCACCGAATATGCGACTGCGTCAGCCGGGGACAAGACTGTGGTGGTTGTCGAATTTTTGTATGGCCACTTCTAGAATTTGAAACAATTGATGAGAGGAGCAATGTATGATTACTATTTGGTGCGATGACGGTGCTAACGACCCCAAGAAACTGGACTCATTCCTGAGTGAGTGGAATCTGAAGCGAGAGGAAGTGCTCACGGCAGTTGACGATGAGAGTGTGATAGCACAAATTCGTGCTAACAAAGACGTAGGACTAATTGTTATTGATCTCTTGTGGCATTCTGAGCCTGAACACGTCGCAGTGATCCCTACGGGAGTGCATTATATTGAGCGACTTCGGCAAGAATTTCCAAAAACCAAGATTGTAACAAGAAGCGTAATATCCGCCCCTGAAGTTTTAGCCAATTTGGTACAAGTCTTTGTTCGGCTCGGCGTCTCGGATCACTTTGTATCGCACGATCGTACACCACAAGCAGCTTTGAGGAGAAGGCTTGCTCTTGAACTCGCCAAGAAGGATTGCCAGTCTAGATCTACTCAGCCACCTCAAGTTCTAAGCGACTTTCTGGGTCCTAGATGGGCTGCAATCTTATTCGCCGATATTTCTGGGTTCACTGTCATGACAGATCAACTATGGTTTAGGAATAGATCCTTGCTTAGCACTACTATAAAACGTTTTTACGACATGGCAGTTTCCACTGTGTCCGAACATCAAGGCATAGTGGATAAGCTAATCGGCGATGAGGTTATGGGGATATTTTTGGGTGCAGATAACAACAAGAGTGAGGCATGTTGCCGCGCAGTTAACGCTGCAAGAGGAATACTTAATAGGTTTAGAGAAATTGAGACTTTTTTCAGCGGACAGATCGATGAAGAAGATGAAGAGTTTAGAGAGGTAAAATGGAAGCTCAAGATTGGCATTGAGGCTGGTTCGGTTGACATTAGTCAAGTAAATCTTCCAGGAAACGAGCGAGAGATCTGTACAATTGGACGGGCTGTCAATATTGCGAGTAGGATTAAGGCTCTCGCCGGAGACTACGCAGTTTCTCTCGGTCCAACTTTGAAGCGAGAGCTCCCAGGTAAGCGCATCTATGAAGTAGAACCTATTACCAACGAGATGGCGCTAAAAGGGCTCGAGACAGGTCTTAGGGTCTATACTCTAAAGAATTAAAGAGAAGTGCGTCACTTTGGGCATGCCAAGACATGTTTCGCACCGTTACGCTAAACACTGGTTTTGATGAGCTGTTCGTTGTGTCTTCATTGCAATATGGAGAAGTCTCCAGTGTTGTTCGTCATTCGACATTTGCGAGTGGCAAAGGAATAAATGCGGCCCGAATAATGCATTCTCTAGGGGCGAGTGTAAAGGCGTACGCAATTATTGGTCTGAGTGAGGAACAGGAGTTTAGGCGTTGTCTTTTGAAAGACGGGATAGACTACTTTCTGATCCCTATTAAGGCACCGACTCGGAGGAATCTCACACTCCTCAACCTTGACTCTAGTGCTCCCGCTGCGCATTCTGCAGGCCGGGGATTTGTTGTCAGAGATGTTGGCCTTATCTTCCCCCTTTTTGAGCAACTGACCCACGAAGTTGAAGAGGGCGATGTTGTAATGCTTCACGGTTCTATTCCTGAAGGACTACCTGCCTCCTTGTGGAGCGAAATTGCACTATTAGCCAGCCAAAAGGGTGCCTCTATACTTGTCGATACCTATGGTCCGCCGCTTCTTCATATCCTTGGAAGTTCAAACATTGAGATCTGTAAGCCAAATGAAGCCGAGAGCAAGATCATCTCGGGGCTCAGAATTGGGGATAGCACGCAATCGGTGCTTACAGCCCTAAGGTATATGGTCTCACAAGGAGTGTCTCTTCCGATAATTAGCAGAGGTGCTGATGGTCTGGTTTTTGTTGCCGAAGGATCAATCTGGGAGGCCGTTCGTCCTATCCCAAAGCCTCGCCTCTTGGTTGGGGCAGGAGATGCTTGCATGGCAGGGCTCGCGGTAGCGTTTGGTGACGGGAAACTCTCGGTCTTTGAAATTGTCAAATGGGGTGTCGCCGTGGCAGCAGCCCATGTGCAGGGGGGAGTAGTTGAGAACGAAAAGATAGATTACAGAGCTAAAGAATTGGAACCGGGCGTAGTATTCCGGAGACTGGGAAAATTATGATTTCTAGAGGGGAATAGGTCTGGCAATGAGAATGCTTCATACTCGATGTCGATGTATTGTTACAGTTCCCATAAGGAGCTCCATCTCAGTCCTTGATATGAATATGCTCTCTCTGGGCAGAGCCGGAGGAGGCAATCTTGGATTTGCGCTAGACTTTCGCCTTAGTGTCTCCGTAAGTAAAGCTCAAAAATCGAGATATGAAGTCTTGCACTCGACAGGACGAAATGAAACTGAGGGCCTGCTTGAGTATATTGACTGGGTATGGGCTTCCAAAATGACTTCTTCATATAGGCATCATATCGTTGTATCGAACCTTCCTCCTCCTCATTCTGGTTTTGGTTCCTCAGCCTCTCTCCAGATTGCGGTGCTGGCAGGTCTGAATTGGTTATATGGTCTACCTTTATCAAAGGCGCAGCTCCGGCAATTAGCCCTCGACCACTACCGAGAAGGTTCTGATGGTAAAATTATTCCTGCCTTCACGACTGGCCTTGCCTCACTGTTGAGTCTCCAAGGTGGTTTCGGCCTGATTAGCCCCTCGGGCCTTAATTTTTTTAGATTCTCTTCGGCACCATTTAATTTTTTGGCGGCTATGCCTACACACCCTAGGATAAGGGGTCTTCCAGCGGAAATTGAGCAAAATTTAACCTTTGGAGAAGGCAGGGCCAGGGAGCTAAGAGACCTTCGGCTCAAGACGAATATCCTTCTCTCTCGAATTATTCCGGCCGTAAGGGCGGGAGACCTTGATCGTATTGGCTCGGCAGTGCGATTACTTCAGTCGTTAGGGAGCAAGAGGGCTGAGATTGAATTGTGCGGCGGCAAAGCTATTTATCATGCTATCGATACAATACGTTCATGTGGCATACAATGCGTTTTCATGTCGGCGGGCGGGCCATCATTGGTAATGATATCGAATCTTTCGGCGCAAGAAATCCAAGAAGCCTCCAGGTCAGCGGGGTGCGAGCCGATGTTCTCTGGAGTGATCGATAATACGGGCATCGTAATAAATGGTGCATGCTGGGTTGAGCAAGCTTGCGGTGAGCTGGCATGAACTCGAAGATTGTTAGCTATGGCACTTCAGTTCCTTCGGCTAGGCATAGCCAGATTGAGATCATGAATGCTCTGTCTGGCCTTGATCAGGCATATGCACAGAGGCTGGCTCGCAAGACTGGTATTGAGTATAGGTTTCTATCCGCCGACCTATCCCTATTGGTAAAGGGTTGCGAGACACAGGGTAACCTTATAAGAAGGCACCAAGAGCATTCTGTGGAGTTGGGGGCGGCGGCCCTTGAAGCTGCAGCACGACGCTTGTGTCTTAAGCTAGATGAAATAGATCATCTTTGTTGTGTTACATCTACTGGGTTTCTCCTACCGGGATTGTCGGTATTGATAGGAAAGCGATGTGGAATTCATCCCGCCTGCGAGAGGATTGACATTGTGGGTATGGGGTGCGGTGCAGGAGTACGAGGGTTAATCGAGGTTGCTGACTGGACTGTTGCTAATCCAAGCAGGTATGGAGCTCTTGTTTGTTGCGAAGTTAACTCTGCTATATATTCTTCTGATGAAAGCCGGGAGACTATGGTGGTCAATAGCCTTTTTGCAGATGGTGGAGCAGCTCTGATCTTGGAAGCCCAGCCGCAAGGGGCCTCGGGTTGGATAGTCTTGGACTCGGAGTCTCTCACGCTCTTTCGAAATTCCGATGACCTTCGATTTGACTGGGATGAGGATCAATCGCGTTGGAGATTTCGTTTGGGTCGTCAAGTGCCATCCCTTATAGGAGATAACATCCGTAAACCATTGGCTATCTTGCTGGATCGCATTGGTGTCAAGCAGAACAGGATTAAGTATTGGCTGATACATGGCGGTGGCCCTGAGCTTGTAAGGGTGATAAAGCGCACTCTAGGTCTGACTGACGATGATCTTAGATATACAGAGCTTACAATTAAGGGATATGGGAATTTATCGAGCGCTAGCTGTTTATTTAGCTTAGCTCTTCTCTGGGATGAGATGTCTATGGCGTCGGGGGATTGCGCTGCTATAATAGCTATGGGACCCGGAATCTCAATTGAAGCCTCGATCCTTGAATGGCATGGAAATAAGGTAAGGCGCTAGCTTCGATCAGTATATAAGCACTTGAAATGGGATAATCACTGATAGGAGGCGCTGCTCCAAGTTAGCTTTGAGAGGCCGGAATGAGCTGACCTCCCCACAGAGAGCTTTTATCTTTTGCGCACGCCTCAGCGGTTCGAGTCCGGACTCAGCGCTGCCGCTGTGTCGCTTTCGCCTGAGAGAAGTTTTTCCTACAAGCTTAAAGAATCGGATTTGTTCGGTGCCGTCGCAGCAACCATACGTAGCTTTGGGGCTGCAATCCTCGCCGCCCAAATAGTTCATATCTCAACTTCTCTCTTCGGCCGCGATCTTCGCTCGGATTTCCCCTCCTTTTCATCCCCGCTTCATACAACTTCCTTCTGTGAAGGCCACACTACCCTCATGGAAACGCCAACCCCCACCGCGGAGAGTCTCATGAGCCGTCCCTGGAAAGCCGTCCCCGCATCCAATGGGTCCCGGGCTGCGACAATCCACCCCGCATGCGCTAACCTATAGCCGTTTCCCTATCGCCCAGGAGACCATCCATGTCCGAACCCCTCCCGCCCTCCCGGGACAAGCTCCCGTCCAGGCTCATGGCGTCCCTCCGCCGCCTTCACTGGAAGGACGTCCTCATCGGCGTCCTCGCCCTCCTCTTCCTCTCGATGTCGGCCTTCGCGTTTCGGGCTCCTCTGGCCAAGGCTCTGGCGCGGCTCAGGGCTGGATCGGGCGGGGAGACGGTGTCGGTGTTCAATGTGGTGGTGGACCGGGAGTCGCGGCAGTATTTCGACGTGCTCTTTGACAAGCCGGTGGGGCAGGGGAAGGTCGGGGAGGTGCTCGATCCAGCTCCGGCGAAGATCTATCCGGCCCTGGGCGGATCTTGGAAGTGGCAGACCACCAATGCTTTGCGGTTCCAGCCGAGCGGCGGGTTGCCCGTTGCCAGCGAATACAAGGTGACTCTCGATCCGGCGCGGATCGTCCATGAGGGGCAGGTGTTCTCGGGGGATACGGAGCTCACGGTCAAGACGGACAAGTTCCTGGTCGAGGAGGTCACGGTCGCCGAGGAGCCGGCTCTCGAGGGGAAGGCCAAGGTGGTCTACCGGGGGGAGATCCGGTTCAACTACCCCGTCGAGCCCGAGACGCTCGCCCCCCTGGTCAAGCTGGTGGATCCGGAGGCTCCCAAGCCGATCGAGGTCAAGCTGGAGACGGACTACCGCTCGAAGGTCATCGGCTACAGCACGGAGCCGGTCCAGAAGAAGAAGGAGGAGCGGAAGATCCGCCTCACCCTCCCCGCGTCGCTCACCCCCGCCCAGGGGAACGCCCCGCTCGGCGAGGAGTACGTCAAGGAGATCGAGGTCGGGTCGAGCACCAAGCTCTCCGTGCGCAACGTCGAGGCCCAGCCCGGACCGCGCGAGTCGACGATCAAGGTGACGTTCTCCTCCCCCATCTCGGCCGCCGTGGCCGAGAAGTACGTGAAGCTCGATCCGGCCGTCCCGATGCGCCTGGCCGCCGAGCGCAACGAGCTCTCGATCACCGGCGAGATGGAGCCGGGCTCCACCTACTCGCTCACCATCGGCAAGGGGATGCCCGCCACCGACGAGGCCGTGCTCCAGGAGGACTATAAAGACGACGTCGAGCTCCCGGACCTCGAGCCCTCGGTCGGCTTCCAGAGCCAGGGGATGTTCCTCTGGAACCAGGGGCAGCACGCGGTCGCCCTGGAGGCGGTCAACTCGCCCCAGGTGAAGATGACGATCGACCGGGTCTATCTCAACAACCTGTTCTTCCTCTTCCAGTACGGCGGCTTCTTCGAGGACGAGTACGGCTACGCGGGCGAGCTCAATCACGCCCTGGGCGACCGCCTCAAGGAGGTCAACCTCAACGTCGGCGGCCGGAAGAACAAGAAGCGGACCTACCCCCTTGACCTCGACAAGTACATCAAGACGAAAGAGCCCGGGCTCTACCGCGTCTCCGTGGGCAAGCCGGACGACGAGCAGGCGAATCAGCGGTGGCTGCTGCTCACCGATCTCGGCGCGGTCGCCAAGCGGGGCCCTGGGCAGTTCCTGGTCTGGGTGTCGTCGATCAAGGACCTCTCCCCCGTCGCCGACGCCAGGGTCACCCTGATCTCGGACCAGAACCAGACGCTGGCCTCGGGGCGGACGGATAGCTCCGGGGTCTGGCGGACGGATGAAGCCAAAGCGCTCGCCAAGGGGGCGCCGTACATGGTGACGATCGAGAAGGGGGACGACTTCTCGTTCCTCCTGCTCAACCAGATGACGGTGGACACCACCGGCCTCGACGTCGGGGGGGCCGATCCGCCGGGCGAGGGGTACCAGGCCTTCCTCTATGGAGAACGGGATCTCTACCGGCCCGGGGAGAAGCTCCAAGGGCTGGCGATCGTGCGCGACGGCGCGCTCCACGTCCCCCCCTCGATGCCGGCGCTGCTCCGCCACCGCGATCCGCAGGGGCGGGAGCTGGAAGTCAGGAAGGTGACGACGGGGGACAAGGGGCTCTCCCCCTTCGAGCTCGACCTGCCCGCCTACTCGCTGACCGGCCCGCACACGCTGGAGCTGGAGGTGGCGCAGAAGGTCATCGGTCAGTACCGCTTCCAGGTCGAGGAGTTCGTGCCGGACCGGATCTCGGTCGCGATCGTCCCTCCCAAGGGGAAGGTCGGGCCCGGGGACACGCTCCAGTATCAGGTGCAGTCGAGCTACCTGTTCGGCGCGCCGGCCGCGGGGCTGCCGGTGGAGTCGCGGGTGCGGCTGGTCGATTCGACCTTCGCTCCCAAGGGTTTTCCAGGTTTCAGCTTCCGCAACGACGACCGCAAGCTGGCGGACAAGGAGGTGCTCTCGGCCACGGGCAAGCTGGACGACGAGGGGCGCGGCGAATTCAAGGTCGAGATGCCGGCCGGCGCGCCGGTGCCCTCCTCGCTGGAGGCGGTGATCACGGCGCGGGTGCAGGAGCAGGGGGGGCGCGGCGTGGCGGCGATGCAGCGGTTGCAGGTGCACCCCTATCCTTATTACGTAGGGTTGCGGCGGGCCGGCGGCGCGGAGGGAGGGGAAGGGTTCGCCGATCCGGGCAAGCCCTCCGGGTTCGAATTCGTGGTGGTGTCTCCCGAGGGCAAGGAGGTGCCGGCGAAGGCTCTGCGGGCCGACCTCTTCGAGGACCGCTGGAACACGGTGCTGCGCAAGACCCCGTCCGGCGGCTGGCGGTATGAGACGACCCGCGATCCGCGGCTGGTCTCGACGCAGCCGATCCCAGGGGGGCAGTCGCGGGGGACGTTCCAGGTAATCCCCAAGAGGTACGGCAGCTACCGGGTGGTGCTGACGGACGCGGAGACGCAAGCTTCCGCGGAGGTCGAATTCTACGCCGCCGGCTGGGGGACCTCCCCCTGGGCGATCAAGAACCCGGCGCGGCTGGAGCTCGACCTCGACAAGGCCGAATACGCGGCCGGGGACACGGCCGTCGTGCAGGTGCGGGCGCCGTTCTCCGGCAAGCTCCTGCTGACGGTGGAGCGCGAGAAGGTGCTCGACACCAAGATCTACGACCTCCAGGGGAACACGGCCAGGATCGAGATCCCCGTGCGCGGCGACTACCGGCCGAACGCCTACGTCACGGCCACCCTGGTACGGCCGGTGGGGGCGCTGGAGCCGGGCTCGGCCGGCCGGGCGTTCGGGGCGGTGCCGATCTCGGTGAACCGGACGGCGAATCACCTCGTGCCCCAGATCGCGGCGCCGGACCAGATGCGGCCCGGGCGCGAGCTCCCCATCACGGTCAAGACGGCGCCCAACGCCGTGGTCACGGTGGCGGCGGTGGACGAAGGCATCCTCCAGCTCATCGCCCAGAAGACGCCGGAGCCGTTCGACTTCTTCTACCGCAAGCTGGCGCTCGGGGTGACCTCCTACGACACCTTCAGCCTCCTGCTGCCGGAGCTCAAGAGCCTGACGCCCGGCGGCGGCGAGGGGTCGGAGGCGAACCAGTACGTGCGCACGGAGGGGATCCGCCGCGTGCAGCCGGTCGCCTTCTGGTCCGGCCCGGTGACGGCGGACAAGGACGGCAACGCGAAGGTCTCGTTCAAGGTCCCCGAATTCCAGGGGGCGCTGCGGATCATGGCCGTGGCGATCGAAAACGACCGCTTCGGCTCCTCGTTCCGCCTCACCCGCGTGCGCGATCCCCTGGTGCTCCTCCCCACCCTGCCGCGCATCCTCTCCTTCGGCGAGACCCTGCAGGTGCCGGTCACGGTGCGGAACGACACGCCGAAGCCGGGGACGATCCAGGTCGGATTGACGGCCCAGGGGGCGGTCCAGATCGAGAAGGCGGCCCAGCCGGTCGAGATCCCCGTGGGCCGGGAGCGGACGGTCTATTTCACCGTCCATACCGGCAACGCGGAGGGGAACGTCACCTTCGTGGCCACGGCCTCGGGGAACGGCGAGCGGTCGATTTCCACCACCGAGGTCTCGATGCGGCCCGACCTGCCGCCGGTTTCGACAGAGGAGGCCGGGGCGGTGGGCGGTCCTTCTATAGAGATCGCGGGGAAGGATCTCGACAAGTACCGTCCCGAGACGCTGCGGCGGGTGGTGCGGGTGAGCCCGATCCCCATCGTCCAGTTCGCGGGGAAGCTGGAGCACCTGCTCCACTATCCCTACGGCTGCCTGGAGCAGACCACGTCGAGCGTCTTCCCGCTGATCTATCTGGGGGACATCGCCAAGGCGCTCGATCCCGGGCTGCTCGACCCCAAGAAGGGGCACGCCGATCCGGCCACGCTGGTGCAGGCGGGCATCCGGCGGATCGCCACCATGCAGCTCCCCGGCGGCGGCTTCTCGCTCTGGCAGGGGGAGCAGACGGTGCACCCCTGGGGGAGCGTCTACGCCACCCACTTTCTGGTGGAGGCGCGGCGGGCCGGGCATCCGGTGGAGGACAATCTTTATAGGAATGCCATTAGCTGGCTGGCCGGCGAGGTCAAGGCCAAGGGGACGTACGGCAGCGAGGAGCTGGAGCGGACGGTCTACGGCCTGTACGTGCTCTCCCGGGGGTCCAAGGCGGATCTGGGGACCATGGACTTCATCCGCCAGAAGCAGATGAAGAACCTGTCCCCCGAGTCGCGGGCGCTGCTCGCGGCGGCCTACGCCGCGGCGGGAAACCCGCGGGCCACGCAGAGCCTGGCGGCCAACCTCGGCGACGTGGCCGAGATCCAGCGCCAGACCGGCGGCAACTTCGACTCGGCCATCCGCAACCGGGCGCTCCTCCTGCTGGCGCTGATGGACGCCGATCCGCGGAGCCCGAAGATCCCGGCCCTGGTGGACCGCCTGGCGCGGGACGCCCGGACCGACTCCTGGTGGACCACCCAGGAGGAGAGCTTCACCCTGCTGGCACTGGGGCAGTTCATCCAGAAGCAGGCCAAGCAGCCTCCCTACAGCGGCACGCTGCTCGTGGGGGGCAAGAGGATCGGACCCTTCGGCAACCAGACGGTCACCTTCCCGGCGATCCTGGGGAATGGGCCGATCCGCCTCCAGATGGACGCCGGGTACAAGCCGGGCGCGGCCTTCTACAGCGTGATGACCCGCGGCGTGGTCAAGGACGACGCCTTCCAGCCGGGCAACCACGGGATGGAGATCCAGCGTGAATTCCTCGACCGGGACGGCAAGCCGATCGGCCTCGACAACGTCCGGCAGGGGGATCTGATCGCCATCAGGACGAAGGTGCGGAGCGTGAGCGGGGCGATCCAGAACGTGGTGATCGTGAGCCTCCTCCCCTCGGGGCTGGAGGTGGAGAACCCGCGGCTCCAGAGCACCGAGCAGCTCCCCTGGGTGACCGACGCCAACCTCCAGCCGCGCTACATGGACCTGCGGGACGACCGCATCCTCCTCTTCGCCGACCTGCCGGCGGATAGCTGGCAGACCTTCTATACCCTGGTGCGGGCGGTGGCCCCGGGGCAGTTCCGGCTGCCGCCGGTACAGGTGGAGGCGATGTACAACCCGGCGATCCGAGCGACGGGGGAGCGGGGGACGATGGGGGTGAAGACGCGATAAAGGGCCTCTAACCTATCGGTGCGTCCTGCCCTTCGAGGCCTCACCCCCTTTCCCCCTCTCCACAAGTGGAGAGGGGGGACTCATGCGGGCAGGAGTTGCCGAGATTGGAAAACCCGCCAAGCCGCGTTCCCCCTCTCCACGAAGTGGAGAGGGGGCCAGGGGGTGAGGCCTCGAAGGGCAGGACGCCGAGACACCACCGATGCAACCGACGCCGTACACCCACCGCCGCCGCCTGGCCCTCGGCCTCGCCGCCGCCGTCCTCCTCGCCGCCCCCTGGCTCTGGCTGGCGGCGCTGGACCTCCTCTTCCCGTTCCCCTGGGAGCGGCTCCAGCGCCCGCCCGCCGTGGTGGTGACGGACCGCCAGGGGGAGCCGCTGCGGTTCTTCCTTCCCGCGGACCAGCGGTGGCGGATGCCGATCAAGCTCTCGGAGCTGCCTCCGGAGGTGCGGCGGGCCCTGGTGGCCTCGGAGGACCAGCGGTTCTACAGCCATCCCGGGGTCGATCCGCTGGCGCTCGCGCGGGCGGTGTGGGCGAACCTGCGCCACCGCAAGGTGGTGTCGGGGGCCTCGACCATCTCCATGCAGGTGGCGCGCATGGCCGATCCGGGGCGGCGCACCCTGCGCTCGAAGCTGCGCGAGAGCGTGCGGGCGCTCCAGCTCGAGCGGCGGTTCTCCAAGGACCGGATCCTGGAGATGTACCTGAACCTCACCCCCTACGGCGGCAACGTCGAGGGGATCGGCGCGGCGGCGTGGTTCTACTTCGGCAAGGGGCCGGACCAGCTCTCCCTGGGGGAGATCGCGCTGCTGACCGCCCTCCCCCGCTCCCCCCTCCGCTACGACCCGACCCGCCATCCCAAGGCCGCCCAGGTGGCGCGCGACCGGGTTCTGGGACAGCTCGCGGCGCGCGGGGTCTTCTCCCGGAAGGAGCTGGACGCGGCCCGGCGGGAGCCGATCCCCCGCGTCCGGCGCCGGCCGCCGTTCCTGGCGCCCCACTTCGCGGAGATGGTGGCGGCCCAGTTTTCCCCGGGTCTGGCGGGCGAGGCCCGCATCCGCACCACGCTCGACCGGTCGATGCAGTCGATCGCCGAGTCGCAGGTGGCGCGGCGGGCCAAGGAGCTGCGGGACCAGGGGATCGACAACGCCGCGGTGGTGGTGATCGACAACCAGACCCGCGGGGTGCGGGCGCTGGTGGGGTCGTCCGGCTACCGCGACACCTACTTCCAGGGGCAGGTCAACGGCGCCGCCGCCCGCCGGTCGCCGGGATCGACCCTCAAGCCGTTCCTCTACGCCATGGCCATGGACCAGGGGCGGCTGGTGCCGGACTCCTACATCCTCGACATCCCCACCGACTTCGCCGGCTATGTGGCCGAGAACTACGACCAGCGCTACCACGGGCGGGTCACGGTGCGGGAGGCGCTCATCACCTCCCTCAACGCCCCGGCCGTCCGGCTGCTGGCCGAGACGGGCCTGGGCGACTTCCTTCATCTTCTACAGCGCGGCGGGCTCTCGACCCTCGACCGGCCGGCGGGGCGGTATGGCCTGCCGCTGATCCTGGGCGCCGGGGAGGTGCGGCTGCTCGACCTCGTCAACCTCTACGCCACGCTGGCGCAGGGGGGGAGGCACCGGCCGGTCCGGATTATTGAGGGAAAAGTGGAGGGAGATCCGAGGTTGCACGCGGAGCCCGATCCCGTACCCCTCTTCTCGCCGGAGGCGGCGCGGGCGGTGACGGAGATCCTCACCGACGTCCGCCGGCCCGACCTGCCCGAGGCCTGGGACCTCACCCGCGACGTGCCGGGGGTGGCCTGGAAGACCGGCACCTCCTACGGGCACCGGGACGCCTGGGCGGTCGGCTTCTCGGCCCGCTACACGATCGGCGTCTGGGTGGGGAACTTCGACGGCAAGCCGCGCAAGGGGATCTCCGGCAGCCAGCACGCGGGGCCGCTCCTCTTCGACCTCTTCCGCTCGCTGGACAGCGGCGGCCGGGGGCCCACGATGCTGACAACGCCGGAGGGGCTGGTCCGCGACGAGATCGAGGTCTGCGCGCTCAGCCACCAGCTCCCCGGCCCCTTCTGCCCGGACCGCGTTCGCATCCCCTATCTCCCCGGCCGCTCGAAGCTCACCGCCTGCACGGTCCACCGCCGGATGCTGGTCGACGCGAAGACCGGGGAGCTCCTGGCCGGCGACTGCGTGGGCCGGCGGCCGCACGAGTTGCGCCTCTTCACGCTCTACCCCCCCGAGCTCGTGGCCTGGTGGCGGTCGCAAGGGAACCCGGCGCGGGACCTCCCCCGCCTCGCCGCCGGCTGCGAGGGGATCCCGGACGGCGAGCCGCCGCGGATCGTCTCGCCGGACGGCAACACCCCCTACCGGCTGCGCCGGGACTCACCCGACGAGTATCAGAAGATCGCCCTGGTCGCCCACGTCTCCCCGGGGGTACGGCATCTGTACTGGTACCAGGACGGCTCGTTGATCGCGACGACGGCGACCACCGAGGCCGCCGTGGCGGCGGGGCGGTTCCTGGCGCCGGTCCGCGGCGAGCACCGGCTGGTGGTGACGGATGATCTGGGGCGGTCGGATGGGGTGACGTATAAAGTCGAATGACCCGGTACCAGCATCGTGCCCTCGGGCCATCGGGCGGCCCGGAATATGCAACCCCTCCCCGCCGGTTCCAGCCAGAAGCACTGGCGGAGAACGTATTGTAAATTGTCAATATGACCTGACGGCATTTGACACCGGTGGACCCAGGGGCGTAGATTCCTGGGTCTGTGGGAGTAGGTAAGATGCCAGCACTACGCAAGAGCGTGCCGCTGATCCTCGCCGTCGCCCTCCTGGGTCAAACGGCGAGCGTGCGCGCCGACGCGCGCCGCCCCGGGGTCGGAGGGTTGGTGCGGGGCGAGGCGAGCCCCCTGTCCTCCGTCCACGTCTGGGCCATTCAACTCGCCGATCTCTCTCTCCGCCAGGCTCTGACGGACGCGCAGGGCAACTACCTCTTCAGGGATCTTCCCGCGGGGCTCTACAAGATCATCGCCCACAAGGCGGGGTTCGTGCCCCGGATAGTTCCGTTCGCCCGCACGGCGGCGCAGGCCTACCAGCAAGTCGACGTGCAGCTCGCCCAACGCCCCCCCGGCTCGACGGCGAAGGAGGACGACTTCTGGGGGCTCGTCTCCCAGGTGCCGGCCGACGTGCTCCACAAGATCGAGCGCTTGGAGGCGGGGGACGACACCGCTCAGCTCGTCGGCCCCAGCCCGTTTGGCACCGGGAGCCAGCTCACTCTTCCCAGCAGGTTCAAGGGTGAGATGCAGGCGCATACGGGCTACGACCAGATCGCGGGCTTGGGCGGCGGACAGATATCCGGCGCCGGCGTCGGCCTCCAGGGGAAGCTCGGCGAGACGCAGGTGGACCTCCACAGTCACATCTCCCAGCTCAGCCCGGGCGCGACCTTCCAGCCGGCCGCCGGCGGGATAGGCACCGGCCAAACCGGGGGCGTGGCGATCGACTTCACCCGCGGCCAGGGCAACCGGTTGAGCTTCCAGTCGTTCAACAACCGGCTGGTCACCCGCGGCGAGTCGGGGGACTACGCGCCGGTGGATCTGGCGCACTACCAAGTCAACTGGTCGCAGAACGTGGGCGAGAACGGCCGCTCTGAGGTCGCCGCCCATTACACCTCCGAGATCAACTTCAACCGCTTGGCCCCGCTCGTGCCGTTCGACATCCCCGGGGCGTCGCGGAGTTGGAACCTCGAGTGGGCCTATACCGAGATGTTCAGCGACAGCAACTCACTGCAGGTGGGGACGCGCTACCGCCAGCGCCAGTTCGGCCTCGGCGACTCCGACCGGCTCAACGGCAAGACGAACGCCGGCTGGCAGGACTTCTCCAGCGTCGACCTGTTCAGCCGCGGCGGCGTGCGCGTCCAGCCCGCCGTGCTCGTGGAGTACGGCCTGTACAGCACGCTCTCGGACGGCACCGTGGCGCTCACCCCGCAGGGTGGCGTGGTGCTCCAGCTCAGCTCCGACTGGCAGGTCGAGGCCACCGCGGCCCATCGCATCTACCGCGACCAGCCGGCGGTGCCCGACTTCCTCCCCACCCTCTTCGCGCAACGCGACCTCTGCGAGCAGGGGAGCGCCTCCTGCTATCAGATGAACATGACGCGCAAGGTGGGGAACGACGACGCGCTGACCTTCGGCGCCTCCCAGCGCAAGGTGGGGGATACCCTGCGGCTCTACTTCAGCGACGACTTCTTCGATCGCACGGAGAGCCTCTACCTGGTGCGCGGCGACAAGCTGCCGGAGCTGCGGTTCGGCTTCCAGCACAAGATCTCCCCCAAGGTCACCACCAAGCTCGACTCCAGCCTGGCCTCGGGCGGCGGCGGCCTCTTCATCGCCTCGGACGGCCTCCCCTATGAGAACCGGGTGCGCTACCTGGTGACCTCGCTCGACACGCAGTTCCTCGGCACCTCGACCGGGGTCTTCGTGGCCTTCCACCATCTCGCCCAGCAACTCGATCCCGTGGGGAACCCGGGGCATGGCGTGGCGCAGATGGACTTCGAGCGGCTGCAGCTCATGGTCAACCAGAACCTGAATTTCCTCCTGAACCTCGCCTCGGACTGGGCCGTGCAGCTCAACATGGAGCTCAGCCGCGGCCTCGATCCCACCACCCGCGTCGCCTCGGACACGGTCCGCCGGCGGATTCTGGGTGGGATCGCGGTGAAGTTCTAAGCCCCAAGCTCCTCCTTTAGTGTTGTGGTCTTCGGGGGGGCCATACCCTCCGAGGCCTCACCCCCCGGCCCCCTCTCCACATCGTGGTGTGGGGGAGCTTAGCTGGGGCGATCGGGCCGAATCTGTAAGAAACACGATCTCTTGGGCTCCCCCTCTCCACGAAGTGGAGAGGGGGCCGGGGGGTGAGGCTTCGGAGGGCAGACCGCCCCCGCCACCCAGAGGCTCCGGACCGCGCCCAACGCCTTGAATCCAAAATTCCGGATCACATCCGCTTTTCTGGACCGGATTCCCCAAAATCGTGGGAAAATCACTACTTAGAGCCGGTTCAAAATGTCGTGCCCGTGGCATAGAAAGTGCTTCTTGGCCCCTCTGGACTGGAGGGATTCTCCAATTTTCTTGATCGCCTTATGAGTATGGCCCGCTTCTTCCGACTGGCGATCTGCCTTGCGCTCGCCCTTCTGGCCGTCGGCCTCGGGGCTCTGAGCGTCCATCGGAAGATCGAGGCGTTCCAGCCGCTCGGCTTCGAGGCGGCCGCGCTCCCGGGCCATGGCGGCTTCGCGGTCACCTCCGTGGCGCGGCCGGAGTCGGGCCTCAAGCGCGGCGACCAGATCGTCCTCGTCAACGGCGGCGAGGTCACCACCCGTCAGCAGCTCTCCGAGCGCCTCAAGGAGCGCGCGGCCAGCGAGCTGATGGTCTCCCGGGGGGAGCAGCTCGCCCAGGTCCACTACCGCCGGCCGGACGTCCAATTCGATTTCCCGTACCTGATCCTCGCCCTCATCGGCACCCTCTACCTCGGGGTCGGCCTGTTCACCCTGGTGCGCCACGGCGGCCGGCAGAGCTTCCTGTTCTATCTCTGGTGCCTGACCTCGGCGTCGCTCTACCTGCTCGATGCCACGCCGCCGGTGGACTTGGCCTTCGCCGCCATCTACCTGCTCGACGCGGTCGCCTACGTCCTGCTGCCGGCGCTGATGGTCCACCTCTTCCTGGTGTTCCCGTCGCCGCTGCCCGGCTCCAACCGGTACCGGCGGCTGATCCCGTTCCTCTACCTGCCGGCGGCGGCGCTCCTGGCCCTGCATCTCGACCTCATGCTGGCCAACGGCCGCTGGATCTTCGGCCACGTCACCCCAGAGCGGATCCAGGCGCTCGCCCAGCTCGACCGGGTACATCTCACGGTCTTCGCCCTGGCGGCGGTAGGGCTGCTCTTCTACCGCTTCCGCCGCGGCGCCGCCTGGGAGCAGCACCGGCAGCTCCAGTGGATGGCCTACGGCGTGGGCGGCGGCTATCTGCCGTTCCTGATCCTCTACTTCGTCCCCAACACGCTGCACGTCCACGTGCCGATGGCCCTGGCCTCGGTTGCCGTGGTGCCTCTCGCCCTGGTGCCGCTGACCTTCGCCTACGCCATCCTGCGCTACAAGCTGTGGGACATCGAGGTCATCGTCCGCGATACGATCTCCTGGACGCTGACCCTGCTGCTGGGCACCATCGGCTTCTCGCTGATCAACCTGGGCGTCAGCCGCGGCATCTCCCAGGAGCTGCCGCTGGCCCGCAACGTCCTGCTGTTCATCTCCGGGCTGATGCTCGCCGGCCTCCTGGTGCCGGCGCGCTCGGCGATCTCGTCGGTGCTCGAGCGGCTCCACTACCGCGATACCTTCGGCAAGCGCCGGGCCCTCTCGGGCTTCGGCCGCGAGCTGCTCCACGAGCGCGACCTCGGCCGCCTCTGCGTGGCGCTCCTCGACGGCATCGAGGAAGGGGTCCAGGTCGGCCGGGCGAACCTCTACCTCGCCCAGGGGGAGACGCTGGTGGCCGTCCGCCCCGAGGCGGAGCTGCCGGACCGGCTGCCGTACGGGGTGCTCGGCGACGTCTGGAGCCGGGAGATGGCGCCGCTCTCGGGGATGGCGATGCCGGGCGAGCCGCTCTCCCCCGCCACCCGGCTGTTCGTGGCGGGGTACCGCTACGCCTTCCCACTCACCGTGCGCGGCCGGGGGATCGGCCTCGTCCTCGCCGGCTACAAGGCCGACCATTCGCCGCTCAACAGCGAGGACTCGGAGCTGATCCGCCATCTGCTCAACCAGGCGGCGCTGGCGATCGAGAACGCCCAGCTCATGGGCCAGCTCCAGATCCGCCTGGAGGAGGTCCAGCAGCTCCAGCGCTACACGGAGGGGATCTTCGAGTCCTCCCCCGCCGGCATCGCGGTGCTCGACGGCGACCGCCGGCTGGTGTCGGTGAACACCGCCTTCTGCCGCCTCACGGACAGTGACCGCGCGGAGCTCCTCGGCCGCGGCCTGGAGGCGGTGCTGCCGGTCGATCCTCTCCCCGCCCCCGGCGAGGGGCCGGTCGAGGTGAGCTGGTGCGATCCGTCCGGCGCCGAGCGCCATCTCCAGCTCTCGCTCGCCGCCTTCGAGCGCGGCCGGCGCCAGGGGCTCTACGTGCTCGTGCTCCACGACGTCTCGGAGCGGGTGGCGATGGAGAACGCCCTGCGCGAGAAGGACCGCCTGGCCGCCCTCGGCATGCTGGCCGCCGGCGTGGCCCACGAGGTCAACACCCCGATCACCGGAATCTCGAGCTACGCCCAGATGCTGCTCGAGGAGACGGCGCCCTCGGACCCCCACTACGAGATCCTGAAGAAGGTCGAGCGGCAGACGTTCCGGGCCTCGCGGATCGTCAACAACCTCCTGGAGTTCGCCCGCAAGCGCCAGACCGAGCCGAAGCCGGTGGACCTCGCGCCGTTGGTCGGCGAGAGCCTCGACCTGCTGGGGGACCGGATGTCGAAGCGGCGGATCGAGATCCTCTGGGATCCGCCGGCCGAGCCGCTGCGGGTGATGGGGTGCGACGGCGAGCTCCAGCAGGTGCTCACGAACCTGATCCTGAACGCGATGGACGCCATGAGCGATACCGGCGGCCGGCTCGCGGTGGATCTGGAGGCGAGCGGCTCGCTGGTCACCCTCAAGGTGGCGGACAGCGGGCCGGGCATCTCGCCTGAAAAATTGGAGATGATCTTCCAGCCGTTCTATTCGACGAAGCTCAACCGCGGAGGAACCGGGCTGGGGCTTTCGATCAGCTATGACATCGTGCGCCGGCATGGGGGGGATCTGCGGGTGGTGAGCCGGCCCGGGGAGGGCGCCTGCTTCCTCGTGGAGCTTCCCCGCTATGGAGACGCTCCCGGCACGACCGCATGAACATCCTGATCATCGACGACGAAGAGGTTCTCCAGGACATCCTGACCGTGCTCATCCGCAAGGAGGGGCACACGCCGCTCCTCGCCTCGACCGGCGAGGAGGGGCTGGCGGTCCTGGAGCGCGAGGAGGTCGACCTCGTCCTCCTCGACCTGATGCTCCCCGGCATGCACGGCATGGAGGTGCTGCGCGAGATCCGCCGGCGCGACGCCGACCAGGTGGTGGTGATGATCACCGCCTTCTCCTCGATCGAGAACGCCATCGAGGCCATGCGCGAGGGGGCCTTCCACTACATCCCCAAGCCGTTCAAGAACGAAGAGGTGATGCTCACCGTCCGCAAGGGTCTCGACCAGCGGCGGCTCACCTCCGAGAACCGCGCCCTGCGCGAGCAGCTCCGCCAGCGCTTCGCCTTCGACAACATCCTCGGCAAGAGCAAGCCGATGCAGCAGGTCTACGAGCTGATCCAGCTCGCCGCGCCCGCCAAGAGCAACATCCTGATCCTCGGCGAGAGCGGCACCGGCAAGGAGCTGGTGGCCAAGGCGATCCACCACCACTCGCGCCGGGCCGAGGGGCCGTTCGTCACCGTCAACTCCGGATCGATGCCGGCCGACCTGTTGGAGAGCAATCTCTTCGGCCACATCCGCGGCGCCTTCACCGGCGCGGTCGCCAGCAAGCGGGGGCTCTTCGAGCTGGCCAACGGCGGCTCGGTCTTCTTCGACGAGATCGGCAACATCCCGATCGATACCCAGTCCAAGCTCCTGCGGGTGATCCAGGAGCGCGAGTTCATGCGCCTCGGCGGGCTGGACATCATCAAGGTGGACGTGCGGATCATCGCCGCCACCAACGCCGACCTCGACACCATGGTGCAGCAGGGGGGCTTCCGCGAGGACCTCTTCTACCGGCTGAACGTGATCACCGTGAGCCTGCCGCCGCTGCGCCGGCGCAGCGAGGACATCCCGCTGCTGGCCCAGCACTTCCTCGCCCACTACGCGCGGGAGAACGAGAAGGCGCTGCGCGAGATCTCGCCGCGGGCCATGGAGCTGCTGATGGACTACCCCTGGCCGGGCAACGTGCGCGAGCTCGAGAACGCCATCGAGCGCGCCGTGGTGCTGTCGGTCGGCGAGGTGCTGACCGAGGAGCTGCTGCCGGCCTCCATACGCCAGCGCGGCGAGTCGGCGGCCGCCGCCGGCCTCCTCCCCCCCGTGCTGCCGCAGAACGGCATCTCGTTCAAGGACGCCGTCAGCCAGTACGAGCGGCAGATCATCATCCGGGCCCTGCAGTCGTGCGGCGGCGTCCAGAAACGCGCCGCCGAGCTGCTCCAGGTCAAGCCCACCACCCTCCACGAGATGATGAAGCGGCTGAACATCTCGTCGGAGAGTTTGGTTGCGTCGTGAGAACGCCCCCGAGTTATCGCCGTTCACGCCCTGAAAGGGCACGTATTGAAGAGCCTGGGGTTTCAACCCCAGGCGGGGCGGGGCGCCGCCGCCGGTCCATCCGACGCGGTCCCATCCGTCGCCGCCCTCCCTCCCGCCTGGGGTTGAAACCCCAGGCTGGTGAATATCCGCCCTTCCAGGGCGGGCCCTCACTCCCCAACCCTCTCTCCCATCCCTCCACCCACCCGGCCGGGGAGAGAGGGGCTTCAAGACACTCTCTAACCAACTTCTCCCTCTTCTCCCCGGAAGGGTGGGTGGAGGGCCGGGAGAAGAGGGCCGGGGTGATGAGGGCCAACGCTCCGAAGTCCTCCCAATCCGGTCCTGTAGAATTTTTCTCCTGAAATGAAGAGAGGCAGATCCCACCATGTCCTTCCACAGGGTCCGCAAGACCTCCCTGCTGACGCTCGCGCTCGCCTTCGCGGCGGCGCTCTCCCACGCTGAAGCCCCGCCGGCAACGGTTTCCCAGACCCCGGGCCTGGTGGCCCCGCTCTCGCGCGGCGAGTCGCTCGACCTGCCGCCGCTCGACGAGCATGTCCCCTCCCCCGCGGCCTTCCTCGGCTATCCGCTGGGCGCCCGGTTCACCTCGTGGGACCGCATCGTCTCCTACCTGGAGGTCCTGGACACGGCCTCGCCGCGGGTGAAGATGTGGGAGTACGGCCACTCCTATGAGGGGCGCCCGCTGAAGCTCCTGGCCGTCTCCGCGCCGGAGAACCTGGAGCGGCTGGAGGAGATCCGCAAGGACGTCCTGCGGCTCGCCGATCCCGCGGGGTTGAGCGCCGCCGACCGCGAGCGCATCCTCCGCCGTACCCCGCTGGTGGTCTGGCTGGCCTACGGCGTCCACGGCAACGAGTCCTCCTCGGCCGAGGCGGCCCTGGGCGCGGCCTACGTGCTCGCCGCCGCTGAAGGGGAGACCGGCGAGATGCTCAAGGATCTGGTAGTGCTGATCGATCCGCTCCAGAACCCGGACGGCCGCGAGCGCTACGTCAACGGCTACCGGCAGCGGCGGGGGGACGAGGCCAACGCCCGCCGCGCCGCGGCCGAGCACTGGGAGCCCTGGCCGGGGGGCCGGCAGAACCACTACCTGATCGATCTCAACCGCGACTGGGCGTGGGCCAGCCAGCAGGAGACCCGCCAGCGCATCGCCGCCTACCGCTCGTGGGAGCCGCAGGTCTACGTCGACTTCCACGAGATGGGGAGCGAGAATTCGTACTTCTTCCCGCCGTCGGCCGAGCCGGTCAATCCGCAGATCGACCGCCGCGTCCTCTCCTGGCTCGACGCCTTCGGCCGCGCCAACGCCGCCGCCTTCGACCGCCAGGGGTGGATCTACTTCAAGGAAGAGAACTACGATCTCTTCTACCCCGGCTACGGCGACTCCTACCCGAGCCTGCGCGGCGCCGTGGGCATGACCTACGAGGTGGCCGGCGGCGGCAGGGCCGGCGTGGCCCTGGCGCTGCCGGACGGCGCCGTGCTCACCCTCGCCGACCGCGTGGCCCGGCACCTGACGACCTCGCTCACCACCGTGCGCACGGCCGCCCGCAACGGCCGCAAGATCCTGGCGGACTTCGCGGCCAACCGCGCCCGGCCGGCCACGGAGCCGGCGCGGACCTATCTCTGGCCCGCCGACCAGCCGGAGGCGCGGTCGCTGGCCGACCTGCTCGCCCTGCACGGCATCCACGTGCGGCAGCTCAAGCAGGCCGCCGAGATCCCGGCCCGCGATCTCGCCAAGTCGAAGAGCGCGGGGGAGGCCCAGCCGCGCCGGTTCGCGGCCGGCACCTACGCCGTCTCCACCGCCCAGCCGCTCGGCAACCTGGTGGCCGCGCTCCTGGAGATCGACTCGCCGATGAGCCAGTCCTTCCTCGACCGCCAGCGCCAGCGGCTGGAGCAGAACCTCGACGCCGAGTTCTACGACATCACCGCCTGGTCGCTGCCGCTCGCCTTCAACCTCCGCGCCTGGGTGGCCGCGGGGGACCTGGCGGCGGACGCCCGGCCGCTGGCGGAGGTGTCCGCCGGCATCCAGGGGGAGGGGGACCTCGGCTGGCTGGTACCGCCGCAGGGGATCGCCTCCTACCGGCTGGCGGCGGCGCTCCAGAAGCGCAAGGTCCAGCACCGCGTGGCCCTCGCCTCCTTCTCGGCCGGCCCCTTGAGCTACCCCGCCGGCACGCTGTTCATTCCCAGCCGGGCCAACGGAGCGGGGACGCGCGACACCCTCCACGCGCTGCTCCAGGAGTCGGGGCTGCGGGCGGAGGCGATCTCCTCGTCCTATGAATTCAAGGGGCTCTCCCTCGGCTCGCGCGACATGGTGTCCGTGCGCCCGGTGCGGGTGGGGCTGCTGAGCGGCGACGGCGTGGACGCGACCTCCTTCGGCTATCTCTGGTATCTGCTCGACCGCCAGACCGGGGTCAACCACGACCGCCTCGACCTCGCCCAGCTCCGGCAGATCCCCCTGAGCGATTTCGACGTCCTGGTCTTCCCGGACGGCGACTACGACGACCACATCGGCGACAAGCTCAAGACCGCCCTCGACGGCTGGATCAAGGGGGGCGGCGTGCTGGTGGCGATCGGCGACGCCGTCACCTGGCTCCAGGACAAGGAGCTCACCTCGATCAAGCGCTGGACGCCGCCGAAGAAGGACGACAAGGAGGATTCGAAGGCCGAGGACCCCGAGGACAGCGGCGACGCCACCGGGAAGCAGCTCGCCCAGCGGCCGATCTTCACCCCCGGCGCCGTGCTCTCCACCCACATGCAGCCGCGGCATCCGCTGACCCTCGGGCTCGACCATTCGCCGGACGTCCTCTACGAGGGGTCGACCGTGCTGAAGGCCACCGGCGATCCCCGGCAGGACGTGCTGACGGCGGACGACGACATGCCGGTGGCGGCCGGCTTCGCCTGGCCCGAGGCGGCGCAGCGGCTGGCCGGCTCCCTGCTGGTCGGCAGCGAGCAGCGGGGGAAGGGGAGCGTCGTCCTGTTCGCGCAGGACCCCGACTACCGGCTCTTCTGGCGGGCCACGATGCCGATCTTCCTCAACGCCGTGCTGTATGGCCCGAGCACGGGGCTGGGGGGCGGGTTTTAGGAAGGGCCCTCATCACCCCGGCCCTCTTCTCCCGTCCCCTCCCCCCTCCCGCACCGGGAGAAGAGGGAGAAAAGCAAAAACCCCTCGCCTTGCCTTTCTCCCCTCTCCCGGTGCGGGAGGGGGGTGGGGTCGGGGTCGGGAGAGGGGCCGGGGGTGAGGGTTCGGGAGGGAGGGTGGGTGGGTTACTTCTCCTCCACCACCTCAACCTGCCCGTTCACCTTCGGCCCGGCCACCGTCTGTCTCTTCCCCGAAGACCACGTAACCTCGACCGAGTCGACCTTCTGGGCGTCCCCGAGGCCGAAGTAGAGCGGCATCGAGCTCTGCGAGAGGTAGCCGGACTTGCCGTCGTTCCACTGCGTCAGGGTCTGCCCACCGGCTTTGACCTGGACCTTGGCGCCGAGGCCGTCGCGGTTGGAGGTGGTCCCCCGCAGCTTGACCTTCAGGTAACGGAAGCCCGGCTTCTTCTGGGCGAGGTCGCTCACCAGCACCATCGGCACGGAGTTGAAGTCGTTGGTGACGATGTCGAGGTCGCCGTCGCCGTCGAGGTCGAAGATCACCGACGAGCGCGAGCCCAGGGCGCTCATCAGCGTCACCTTCCCCTTGTGCCCCTTGCAGAGCGGGTTGTCCGCGTCCTCGCCGTCGCAGTCCATGTCGATCAGCTTGCCGTGGGTCTTGCCCCCCCGGCGCGGCTCCACCCCCAGGATGAATTCGCTGTCGCGGAAGACCTTGCCGCGGTCGTTCAGCAGCAGGGAGTTGATCCCGTAGCGGAAGGGGAAGTTCATGCTGGCGGCGATGAAGACGTCCTGGAAGCCGTCGGCGTTGAGGTCCCCGGCGCTCAATCCCCAGGGCCAGTAGTCCTCCACGTTCATGGCGTCCGAGACCTCCGCGAACCTGCCGCCGCCCAGGTTGTGGAAGAAGGAATTGCCGAAGATGTTGTTGGCCCCCCCCTGGAGCGCCTCGTCCGTCCACTGCATGTCGGACTTCTTCTTCTCCTCGGCGGGGCCGATCTGCTTGCTCATGTCCGAGTGCATGTCGGTGATCAGGAGGTCGGCCCGGCCGTCGTTGTCGTAGTCGAAGGCCTTGATCCCCATCGCCCCCCAGGAGGTCTTGGGGAAGGAGGGGAGGGTCTTGTCCACGAACCGCTTCCCCTGCTCGTTCTCGTAATAGTGGTTGTCCCCCTGCATGTTGAGGACGTAGAGGTCGGGCCAGCCGTCCTCATTGAAATCGACCGCCGTGGCGTCGCCGCTCCAGCTCCCGTCCTGGAGGCCCACCTCCTTGGAGACGTCCCGGAAGCGGTGGTTGCCCAGATTCTTGTAGAGGATGCTGGTCTCGGTGCGGTCCGGGTGCAGGTGCCCCTGGAAAGCGTCGGTGAGGCCCACGTAGTAGCCCCCCCGGCCCACCTCGTTGGTGGTGTAGCGGCCGACGTTGGTCACGAAGAGGTCGACGAGGCCGTCGCGGTCGAAATCGAAGAAGACCGCCCCCGAGGAGTGGCCCACGTAGTCGACGCCGGCCTCCTTGGAGACGTCCTTGAAGTGCCCCTTGCCGTCGTTCAGGAAGAGGTGGTTCCCCTTGCGGACGGTGGTGACGAAGAGGTCCGGATGGCCGTCATTGTCGACGTCGGCGAAGGAGGCCGCGACGCTGATCTGGTCCTTGAGCCCCACCCCGGCCTCCGCCGTGACGTTGCGGAGCTTGCCGTGCCCCAGGTTCTTCCAGAGCTGGCTCTCGCCGAGCTGGGTGACGAAATAGAGGTCGGAGAGCCCGTCGCCGTCCACGTCGGCCACCGCCACGCCGTTGCCGTGGTCGTAGTGGACCGCCTTGTAGTGGATGCCGCTGTCGTCCGTCCCCTGGTGGCGGAAGGTGATGCCGCTCTCGGGCTGGCGGTCGGTGAATCCGAAGCCGTGGAAGGCCGTGATCTGCTTCGCCGCGGCGAGTTGGGCGGCCTTGCGGGAGGCCAGGGTGGCGACCCCCTCGTCGTGTTCGGGGTAGTAGATGACCTTGGGACCGAGGGGCAGGTTGGGCTTCTGCTTCGGGGCGGCGTCGGCCCCGAAGGCGACGTTGCCGTGCTGATGCCCGGCGTCCTGCTGGGCGAAGGCGGGCGGGCTCAGCAGAATACCGGCCGCCGCCACGATCGCTCCACCGAGGCCGTACCGGCCGGGATGTGACCACTTGCTCATGGCATTCCTTTCCTCCTAGGTGCGAGTCGATGTCGGGCTCGAACCCTATCATCTTCCTTTCGGGGAGAGGCTAGAATCCGCGCCATGCCCGACGTCCACGACCTGCCCGCGGTCAACGCGAGCCTGAACGCCCTCGCCGCCGTCCTCCTGGTGACCGGCTACGTCCTGATCCGGCGGCGGCATTGGATCGCCCACCGCAACGTGATGACCGCGGCGCTCGCCTGCTCGGCCCTCTTCCTCACCTCCTACCTGGTCTACCACGCCCAGGTGGGGAGCGTCCGCTTCCCCGGCACGGGGGCGCCGCGGACCCTCTACCTCACCATCCTCGCCACCCACACCGTGCTGGCGGCGGCGGTCCCCTTTCTCGCCGGCATCACCGTGGTCCGCGCCTGGCGCCGCCGCTACCCCCAGCACAAGCGGCTGGCCCGGTGGACCCTCCCCATCTGGCTGTACGTGTCGGTGACGGGAGTGGTCGTGTATTGGATGCTGTATCGGATGGCGTGGTGACCCATCCTTTCTTCCCTCCGTCACGTACTTAGGAGTAGACTCTCGGGCGACCACGAAGCCCATGGATGTTGATCTGCAGCTCTGTTTTCCTGGTGTATCCCCGTACTGGTGTGTCGCCGGGGCCCTCGCCGTGAGGCCTCGGAGCGGTTCTGAACCGATCTCATTTCAGAGGAGACTGCGAAATGAAGAAGCTGGATGAAAACGTCAGCCGGAGAGACTTCGGGAAGCTCGCCATCGCCGCCTTCGGTGGCGTGGTGGCCGGCTCGATGCTGGGTGGCAGCCTGCTGTCGGCGGACGAGAAGAAGATGGAAGGCGCGGCCAAGGCCGACGCCCACGCCTGCTGCGGCCTGAACGCCTGCAAGGGCCAGGGCAAGGGCGGCGACAACGCCTGCGCCGGCCAGGGCGGCTGCGCCACCACCGAGGCCCACGGCTGCGCGGGCTCCAACGCCTGCAAGGAACAGGGCGGCACCGGCGACAACGCCTGCAAGGGCAAGGGCTCCTGCTCCGTGCCGATCAAGGGGGACAACTGGACGAAGGCCCGCGCCCACTACGAGGCCTCGATGAAGAAGGCCGGCAAGAAGTTCGGCGACGCCCCGGAGGCCTGCAGCAAGTAAGAGCCTTGACCTCCCTGCCCGGGATTGAATCCATGGGCACACATCTTTGAGAAGGCTGGGGGACCGCCCTGGAAGGGCGGGTATTGAATAGCCTGGGGTTTCAACCCCAGGCGGGGAGCCGCGGCCACCACCGGGGATTGAAAACCCGGGGAGCCGCGGCCACCACCCCCACCTGGGGTTGAAACCCCAGGCTGGTGAATATCCGCCCCTCCAGGGCGGTCAAAGATGTGCGTAACGGTATGGATTGAAATCCCGGGCGGGAGAGGCAACACGGTCCCGCATCAAGATTTTCGGAAGGATTCCCATGACCCCGCCCCGCCTCGGACACGACAACCTCGGCCTCGGAGTGGGGCTGCGGTCCACCCATTTCGACTACATCCTGAAGAACCAGCCCGAGGTGGACTGGTTCGAGGTGATCAGCGAGAACTTCATCGACTCGCAGGGGCGCCCGCGCTACGTGCTCCAGCAGATCGCCGAGCGGTACCCCATCGTCATGCACGGGGTGTCGCTGTCGATCGGCTCGACCGATCCGCTCGACTTCGAGTACCTGGGCAAGCTCAAGCGGCTGGCGAAAGAGACCGGCGCCCAGTGGATCTCCGACCACATCTGCTGGACGGGGGTGCTCGGCCACAACACCCACGACCTGCTGCCGGTGCCGTTCACCGAAGAGACCCTGCGCCACGTGGTCGAGAAGGTGCGCACCCTCCAGGACTTCCTCGAGCGGCCGTTCGTGCTGGAGAACCCCAGCTCCTATATCACCTTCCAGGACTCGACCATGGACGAGTGGGAGTTCGTCACCCGCATGGCCGAGGAGGCGGACTGCGGGCTGCTGCTCGACGTCAACAACGTCTACGTGTCGAGCTTCAACCATGACATGGACCCGGACCGCTTCATCCGCTCCCTGCCGCACGAGCGGATCGTCCAGTTCCACCTCGCCGGCCACAGCAACTACACGAAGTACATCATCGACACCCACGACAACCACGTGATCGATCCGGTCTGGGAGCTCTACCGCACGGCCCACCAGCTCACGGGCGGCGTCTCCACCCTGCTCGAATGGGACGCCAACATCCCCCCCTTCCCCGTGGTCCACGAGGAGGTGCTCAAGGCCAGGCGCTTCATGGGCGAGCACCTGGAGCCGGCGAGAGCCCCTGAGCCCGAGCCCGCCCTCGTGGCAGCCGGCGGCGAGACGGTCTTCCATCCCCTCCACCAGATCCTGCCGGAGGTGGAGTGAGCGAGCAGGGGGGATCCCGGTCTCTCGACGTGGTGCAGCGCTGGTTTCAGGCGGTGGTCACCCATCCGGAAGGGGTGGAGGGGGGCGTTGAGTCCGAGGAGGCCCAGCGGCTGATCCGCCTGAAGCGCGGCGAGCTCGAGGCGGTGATCGGCCGCTCGCGCAACCTCACCGCGGCCGAGCGGATGGGCATCTACGCCAACGCCTACTACGCCCGCCTGCTGGAGTGCCTGGCGGCCTACTTCCCGATGCTCCAGAAGACCCTGGGGGAGGAGATCTTCGAGGGGTTCGCCTTCGAGTACCTCCAGCAATACCCCTCGAAGAGCTACACCCTCGACCGGCTGGGGGAGAATTTCGCGCGCTTCCTGGAGGAGACCCGTCCCGAGCCCGAGGAGGGGGAGGCGCCGGGGGAGATCGGCTGGCCGGACTTCCTGATCGACCTCGCCGAGTTGGAGCACAACGTCAACCGGGTCTTCGACGGCCCCGGCGTCGAGGGAAAGCCCCTGCTGACGGCGGAGGCCCTGCGGAGCTTCCCCGCGGAGCGTTTCGCCGAGGCGAGGCTGGTGCCGGTCCCCTGCCTGCGGCTGCTCACCTTCCGCTTCCCCATGAACGCCTACTACACGGCGATCCGGCGGGCGGAGGAAGGGGAAGAGGTGCCGGTCCCCGACCCGGAGCCCGAGTACCTCGCCCTCACCCGCCGCGACTTCGTGGTGCGGCGCTATCCGCTCGCCCCCGCCCAGCACGCCCTCCTGGAGAAGATCCTGGCCGGCGAGCCCGTGGGAGAGGCCCTCGCCGCCGCGGCCGAGGCAAGCGGGCTGGAGGACGACGCCCTGGCCGCGGAGCTCCAGTCCTGGTTTCGCCTCTGGGTGGCGGAAGGCTTCTTCCAGTCGATCGCCTGATTTCCAGCCTGAAACGGGCTCTCTCAGCGGAAAACCTCCTTGGGCTCCGCATGGCGCCTTTTCTCAGGGCTCTCTGGGCTTAAACAATGTTCCGCAGCTTGAAACACTCTCAAAAGCCGAGAAACATTGTCCGAAGCCCTGAAACAATGTTCAAAGTGCCCAAACAATGTTCCAGCCCAAAAAACAATGTTTGAAGCCAAAAAACAATGTTCCAGGGGAATTTCGGCTGGGAAAACGTCTCCGCGGCTGGAAAAGGCCGGAGGAGGATGAGATACGCCCTCTACGCGTAGTCTATGGGCTCAGGAGCCGCTCTTGAGCTTGTCGAAGACCCGGAGCACCTCCTCGGGCCGGGCGCGGACCCGGAAGTCGCCGGTCAGGTTGATCCAGCGCACGGTGCCGCTGGGATCGATCAGGATCTCCGCCGGACGGGCGATGTCCTTGCCGTCGGCCCCGGCGCCCTTGTGCAGGAGGCCATAGCGGCGGGTGGCCGCGGCGTCCGCGTCGCTCAGGAAGGTGTACGTCCAGCCGGTCTTGGCGAGATGCTCGCGGGTCACCTCCGGCGGATCGACGCTGATCCCTACCGGCCGGACGCCGCGCGCTTGGAGATTGGGGAGTTGCTCTTCGAAGCTCCGTAACTCGGAGTTACAGAACGGTCACCAATAGCCGCGGTAGAAGATGAGGACCACCCACGGCTTCCCGGGTCCCACGAGGTCGTGCAGCGCCACCGGCCGGCCCTGGCTGTCCGGCAGGGTGAAGTCCGGGGCCTTCTCTCCCACCTTCGGCGCGTCCGGCGAGGCGGGCAACTGCCGCGAGGCGACGAGCGTCGCGAAGAGGAAAAAGCCCACGACGGCGAGGCTGAGGACGCCGAGGATCGGTCCCAGGACCCGGCCGCGATAGGTCTCCGGGCGGCGGAACGCCCGGGCGATGCCGGCGCCGAGCAGAGCGAGGCCGGCCGCGAAGAGGAGCCAATTCGGCCACGGGACGTCCCGCGTCGACGGGAAGCGCAGGAAGAGAAAGAAGTAGCTGAAGAAGCCGGCGAGGCAGACCAGGAATCCGGCCAGGGGGAGGAAATTGCGTCGGGTAGCCATGGCGGGAGATTCTATCCTGCTCCTTAAACGCCGCGCCAGCCTCGCGGCTGGGGGCGGTCCGCCGGTCCCACCCCGCTTGGTGCCCTCGCCGAAAGAGACCCTTATGAGCGCCTAGCGCTATCTCCGCCGGGCTGGACTCTCGAAGGCGCAGGAGCCCCGCGCTTCTGGCGCCCTGGTCGCGGACGAGGAAGTGGACGTACTGGAAGTGCTCGTCGGCTTGGCGAAGGTCACCGCCGGCCCGGCAGGCGTTCGCCATCTGGACGGACGCGAGGGCGAGCAGGGAGAAGGTGTCCGGATGATCCGGGGAGCGTTGGACGACGGCGCGGGCGATCTCGGCGAGATCGTACCCCTCCCCGGGGTTGGTGGGAGTCCGCCGGCGGCTCTCCTGGATCAGCCGTTCGGCGAGGACGGGTCCCCCGGCCGATCCTGGCGAGCCGTTCCGCCGGAGGGATCGCGAGGAGCTCCTCCAGATCCCTCTCGGCCTGCCGGGATTGCCTCAGTGTGGGAGGAGAGAGAAGGAGGTTCTCCAGGGCCATGGCACTTCGGAGCGAGAGGAGAAGACGCGCTTATCCAAGTATCCAGATGGCTGGTACCGTGGGCACCCTTCTCCGCCCTTCTCTGTGGGGGTACCTTCAAGGAGGAAAAAGCCAGGGAGGCACGGGTTGCCCCCTTGGCGCGGGACCGGGTCAGGCGCAGCAGACGTTCTTTGAATCCGAGGTGTCGGGGTACTGGCGCCCCTCATAGACCAAGCCGCCAAAGACGGCCTCGACCTGATTGACGGTCAACTGGTGGAGCGTCTCCCGGGTGAGGATCATCTTCTTGGGGGGGGCTTCTTCATGGGAATCTCCTTTACGGCTCGGGACCGCTGGGTTGCGGCCCCACTTCAGAGGTGTCGTGAGAGCCCAGATGCTATCTCTATCCCATCACCCGCAGGTCCACATACGGGGGCAGGCTAGATGGGAGTAGTCGTTCTCCATAATGGCGACCTCCCCCACCTTCTCCACCTCCTTGAAGCCGGCGAAGCGATAGGTGACCAGCATCTGGCAGTTGCGGTCGTTGGATACGAACGGAGGTGAGGTGAGCGACTTGGGTGGCACCTCGTCCGTCCGGCTCTTCAAGCCTCTCTCCAAGCGGCTGGCACTTTTTCTCCCTTCTAAGCGCTTGGCACCTTTCCTGACCCCTCTCCTCGCAAAAAAACATCTTACGATCTCATCTGTAATTCAATGTTCTTCCTGCTCCTAAATACCGTTCAGGATAAACGATCGAAGATTCAGTCATGCTTATGGTGACCGCCGCACTGTAAAGTCGCGCGCAAGGCTTAAAATAGTATTGACATCTCTTTAAATTTGCGCGATCCTTTGCGTCCTGATGAAGCCACGCCCACAAAGGCGTCATTCACTCACTCCGACTGTCCGGAAGAGACGAAGGAGCAGCAAGCCGTGACGTTAAGGAAGCAGTTTGTCCTCTCTTGCCTTACCCTCCTCACCACGACTTCCCTGGTCAGAGCACAGCCGCTCTCCCCAGCACACATGACCTCTGCTCAGAAGGCTCGTCTCCAAGAGGCGCTCGGGCCGGATCGGTCATGGGCGGAAGGCAAACAGGATCCGCCCGGCGTTCTCAACAACGCCAAGATGGACAGCGTTCGCCAGACGGCCTTACGGCTCTCCTCTAATCGCGGCTGGCTTACAACCGATGTCCTCAAGAACCTGGACAAAATGAGTGTCAGGCTCGATGAGATTTTCTCCGAGGCTCCGCAGCTAGTGAAGGTCGACAACCGCCTTTATCGTATCGTCCTCGAGAAAGTCGGGCCTCGCTGGAAGGACTTCGATCCCCGCACCTCCGAGTATCTGGTCTTCCTGGACCATGACACATTTGACGGCTACGGAGAAAGCTACGCTCTCGCCTTCCAAAACGGGCAGGAGCGCAAGATCTCTGAGCAGGACATCATGGATACCGCAGCGATCGGGCTCTCACTCAAGGGCGTCACGCCGGATGAAAAGCCTGCGGCGAAATCTACCTCCAGCATTGTCAGCCTCGATCAGCCGATTCGCATGGGGAAGGTCCGCCCGCAGTTCCGTTCGACGGCTCCCATCGACATCGCGTCTATCGTGAACCGGAAGGACACCTGCCTCCAGGAAACCGCTCCGGTTTCCTGCAGCGGCGGTGTGCCCGTGTGCTCCAGCCCGAACGCTTCCCCATACTTCGTACTGAGTTCTCTCCTCATCAAGACGGATCACGAGGGGCTCTTCAAGGGAGATCCGGAGATCGAACTCTATCCCCTCCGGATCAATCCGTCTTCGCCGTACGGCGGCAGCACGGACGTGCGGACGAATTGGATCTTCAGCGGTCGGACCGTCACCGATCTGGCCGGCCGTTCGCGGTACCTTCCCGATATCAACAATACCTACACGTGGTATGGCGTATCGGGCGGTTTGGCGCTCTTCCCCCTGAGGATGAGTAACGAGTGGGCCGCGACCCTCGTTGACGACGACGATACTGCAGGAAAGCTCGAGATCGACCGTGACAAGGCCAATCCGGTCAAGACGCGGGAGGCCCTGGTCAAGATCTACCCCTTCGATCTGTTCGACTTCCTCAAGGATTTGGCGAACCTTGTCATCACGCTCGGGTTCCTCAACGACAGCGACGATCTGTACACCCAATCGCTCGAGGTGAGCAACCAGACGTTCTGCTCGGAGGCGCTCGGCCAATACTTCCCCTATACCCTGACGTTCGACAGCGACGAGTGGACTCTCCAGGGTTACTATTCCTGCATCGATCCGACCTGCGTTCCGCCGCCTCCGGATTCCGGTGGCGGTGGCGGCTGCCTCACCAGCAGCGACGGTAATAAGCTGATGTTGAACGACCCTACGGTCTGTCAGTAGTCGATATAGGAGCCAGCGCACGGAAGGCCCAGGCTTCGGCCTGGGCTGTTCCTCATCGGAGCTCGGAACAAGGAGACAACCATTGTCAGGAGATCAGTATAAGGTTTCGTGAGAGGAGGCAAAGGGAAAGGGTGCCATGCGCTTGGATAAGCGCGTCTTCTCCTTACCACCGAAGTGCCATGTCCCTGGAGAAAATCGTTCTCGCGCGAGGGCGTTTTCCACTTGTCAAGCCCTCAAGAGCGGCTCTGAAGAGGCTCCAAGCCCCTCCTGAGCGTCAATCATGCGACATCGATTTCCTGAAATTCACGCCAAATTGCCTCCCCGGGTACACTTCTACCTCTAGCCCCCGATTCAGACAGGCGAATCTCGATCCAGGATGAACGGACGACCGCGGTGACGGCCTACCCGCCGACGAACGGCAGCGCCGGTGGGAAGCATCCCCGCGGGAACCCCGGGTTGGGATCTCCCCTCTGAAGCTTCTCCGCCGCCGTGCGGTAAGCGGCGACGAACAGGGCGAAGCCCTCGTAGAAGACCTGACGCACAGCCTTGCTCGTCGCGTGGAGAAGCGGGGCCGGCGACTTCTTTACCCGCTCGGGACGGGTCCCGGGATCTTGGGCCAGGATCTTCGCCGCGCCGAACGGCTCGGCTCCCGTCCGGAGACAGGTGCTTCCAGCAGGGGAGGGGCGAGAAGGTCACAGTCTTGGTCGTGGCGTGTGGAGAATCGGCGTCCTCCCCCTCAAGGCGGGCGAGGCCACCCAAGTCCCAGGGCTCCCAAGTAGCGAGAGGTCAGGCCCTCGCGGTACGATGTGATACGCCGTGATACGGAGCTGAAGAAATGCCCAGAAATGCCATGATCTCGATTCGGATGCCCGGCGAAACCCGGGAGCAACTGGAGGCGACCGCTGAGGCTCGCGGGGAAACTCGATCGGCTCTCACGCAACGGTACATCGACGAGGGACTGCGCATGGACCGCCACCCCGGTATCGTATTCCGGCCCGGTCCGGCGGGACGCCGACCGGGATTGGCCGGAGGCCCCGACGTTTGGGAGGTGGTCCGAGTGGCTCGGAACGTGGAGGCGCGCGGCGACAAGGCTATTGCGGAAGCCGCGAGTTGGCTGGGTCTCTCGGCCACCCAAGCCCGGATCGCCATGGAATACTACGCGGACTACCCTGCCGAGATCGATGCCTGGCTGGCGAAGGTCGATACCCAAGCGGCCGAGGCGGTGATCTGGCTACAACGGTCGAAGTGAGCCGCCCTGGGCGGGAATCCAGAACAACGGACCGGCCCCCACCCCAGACGTCGACCCCTATGAAGACGTAAAATAGCACCCATGAGCCAGACCGCTAAATCCTGGACCCTGGCCGACGCGAAAGCGCATCTGAGTGAGGTCGTTGAAAGCGCTCTGAAGAAAGGACCCCAGGTCATCACCCGTCACGGCCGCAAAGCCGTGGTCGTCGCCGCCGCTGAGGAGTGGGAGCGGAAGACCGGGCGTCAAGGAACCCTCGCGGACTTCTTCGCGGCCTCGCCATTGCGGGAATCAGGTCTGGAGATCGAGCGTCCTCAGGACGGGCCTCGCGACATCGACCTATGAGCTTTCTCCTCGATACCCATGTCATCTCGGAGTGGGTGAAGCCGTCGCCCAACCTCACGTCTCAAAGACCTATCCGAGCGGGCGGCGGGCGTGCCAGGCGCTCGGATAAGGGACAGGAGCTAGCTCAGGACGCGCCCGCCCCAAAGGCGTGCATCTGCAAGCCCGCTCGATTCGGATAATTCGGGAGTGAGCTCCATTTTGGTTCAACCAAACGGGAGCATGCTCCGCGAGCGTCTCAGCCACAAGAGCGAGTTACCGCACAGGGCGCCTAGTGTTCCGTCAACCCAGAAATGACGCGTTCCTCTGTAGGAGCGGCTCTCTGCGGCGCTCTGGTGCCGTCTCGCACCAACCGTACCCGTAGAGACGTCACAGCCCGTCCACGACACCCTGGGCAGGTCACGGGGACGGCGGGACGTCTCCGCTGGGGCAAGGCGGACGCGATGCACGAGGTCGGATCGGGGCAGGGATCCTGGCCCTCCCGCAGGTTCGGGGCAACGGCAGGGCCTGCCCTTCGAGGAGACGCCCCGCCGTCCCCGTGGCCTGCCGAGGGTGTCGTGGACGGGCTGGGGCGTCTCTACGGGTACGCTGCCTTGGGCTCGACGTTCGTCTGGTTCCGGGCGAACCCAGCATTTCTGGGTTGACGGTGTACTAGTCCAGGTACCGATACGCCTCGCTGGTAAGAAACGGCACGAAATCCCCGCTCAGCACCAGGGAGTCGAGCAGCTCCACCGCCTGCCCCAGCCGCCCCCCGCCCGCCCCCCCGAGCGTTTCGAGCTCCTGGTCGCGCATCTCCTTATAGAGATCCTCGGTCACCGTCCGTCCATCCTCCAACTTGGCGCCGCGATGGAGCCACTGCCAGAGCTGGGCGCGGGAGATCTCGGCGGTGGCGGCGTCTTCCATCAGGTTGCGGATGCCCACCGCTCCCTGACCCTGGAGCCAGGAGTCGAGGTACTGGAGGGCGATCGAGAGGTTCGAGCGGACTCCGTCCTCGGTGACTCGCCCCCCCTCGATCTGGAAGTTGAGGAGGTCGGCGGGGGTGACGGCGACGTCCTCGCGCGGCACGTCCTTCTGGTTCGGCCGGTCTCCCAGGACGCGGTCGAAGACCTCGCGGGCCACCGGCACGAGGTCCGGATGGGCCACCCAGGTGCCGTCGAACCCCTGGCGGACCTCCCTCTCTTTGTCCTCCCGCACTTTCGCCAGGGCGGCGCGGTTGACCTCCTCGTCCTTTCGGCTGGGGATGAAGGCCGCCATGCCGCCGATGGCGTGGGCCCCGTGGAAATGGCAGGTGCGGACCAGGAGGTCCGTGTAGGCGCGCATGAAGGGGACGTTCATCGTCACCTGGAAGCGGTCGGGAAGAATGGTCTCCAGGTGGGGGAATTTGCGGAGGATGCTGAAGATGTAGTCCCAGCGGCCGGCGTTGAGGCCGGCGGAGTGCTCGCGCAGCTCCCAGAGGATCTCGTCCATCTCGAAGGCGGCGGGCAGGGTCTCGATCAGCACGGTGGCGCGGAGGGTGCCGCGCGGGATCCCGAGCCGGTCCTGGGCGAGGATGAAGGCTTGGTTCCAGAGCGCCGCCTCGGCGTGGCTCTCCAGCTTCGGCAGGTAGAAGTAGGGCCCGGAGCCGCGGCGCGCCAGCTCCGCGGCGTTGTGGAAGAAATAGAGGCCGAAGTCGAAGAGGCTGGCCGAGACCGGCCGGCCCTCCACCAGGACGTGCCGCTCCACCAGGTGCCAGCCGCGTGGGCGGACCAGCAGGGTGGCCAGGTGCTCGTTGAGCCGGTACTCCTTCCCCTCCGGGCTGGTGAAGGCGAGCTCGCGCCGCACCGCGTCCATCAGGTTGGCCTGCCCCTCGACCACGTTCGCCCAGGTGGGCGAGAGGGAGTCCTCGAAGTCGGCCATGAAGGTGCTCGCCCCCGAATTGAGGGCGTTGATCATCATCTTGCGCTCGACGGGGCCGGTGATCTCCACCTTCCGCTCCTGGAGGTCCGGCGGGGCCGGGGCCACCTGCCAGGCGGTCTCCCGGATCGCGGGATCGAGGCGGGGGAATTCCAGGGTGGCGCCGGCCGCGAGCTCCTCCAGGCGGGTGTTCCTGCGTTGGAGGAGCTCTTCGCGCGTCGCCCCCAGCTGGCCGGCGAGCTCGCCCACGAAGCCCAGGGCCTCGGGGGTGAGGACCCGCTCCGCCGCGGGCGAGCCCGGTCCTTCCACACGGATATCGGCCGTACGGATGTTGGCCATGATGTTCCTCCTAAATCGGCGTTCTTGCCGGCTCGACCTGCCGTCCGGGATTGAAAATCCACGCCGTTACACACATCTTTGACCGCCCCGCAGGGGCGGATATACACCAGCCTGGGGTTTCAACCCCAGGTGGGGTGGTGGCCGCGGCTTCCCGCCTGGGGTTGAAACCCCAGGCTGGTAAATATCCGCCCTTCCAGGGCGGCCCCCAACCTCTCAAAAGTGTGTGTAAATTCCATGATCTCACCCGGGCTGCGAAGTTGCCTTGATAGCTCTCAGCTCGCCTTCTCCGCGAAGAACTGCTCCTCCTCGGTCGACCCGGAGAGGGCGGTGGTGGAGCTGGCGCCATGGGTGATCGCCTGGGCCACCTGGTCAAAGTAGCCGGTGCCCACGAAGCTCTGGTGCTTCACCGCCCGGTAGCCCGCCAGGCGCTCGTTCTCGAATTCGCGCTCCTGGAGGCGGGAGTAGGCCGTCATGCCGCTCTCCTGGTAGGCGCGGGCGAGCTCGAACATGCCGAGGTTGAGGGCGTGGAAGCCGGCCAGGGTCACGAACTGGAACTTGTAGCCCATGGCTCCCAGATCGCGCTGGAAGCTGGCGATCGCCGCCGGATCGAGCTTCTGCTTCCAGTTGAAGGACGGCGAGCAGTTGTAGGCCAGGAGCTTGCCGGGGTACTGGCGATGAATGGCGTCGGCGAACTGCCGCGCCTCGTCGAGGTCCGGCTTCGCGGTCTCGCACCAGAGCATGTCGGCCCAGGGGGCGAAGGCGAGGCCGCGAGCGATCGCCGCCTCAAGGCCTCCCCGGAAGCGGTAGAACCCCTCGGCGGTGCGCTCCTCCTTGCCGATGAAGTCGTGGTCGCGCGGGTCGACGTCGCTGGTGATCAGCTTGGCGCTGTTGGCGTCGGTGCGGGCCACCAGGATCGTGGGCACGCCGAGGACGTCGGCGGCGAGCCGCGCCGCGATCAGCTTCTGCTCGAACTCGGAGGCCGGCACCAGGACCTTCCCCCCCATGTGGCCGCACTTCTTGGCCGAGGAGAGCTGGTCCTCGAAGTGGACGCCGGCCGCGCCCGCCTCGATCATCCCTTTCATCAGCTCGAAGGCGTTGAGGTTGCCGCCGAACCCGGCCTCGGCGTCGGCGACGATGGGGGCGAACCAGTAGGGCCCCTCGTGACCCTCGGCGTGCTGGATCTGATCGGCCCGCTGCAAGGCGTTGTTGATCCGCCTGACCAGCTTCGGCACGCTGTTCGCCGGATAGAGGCTCTGGTCGGGATAGACCTCGCCGGCCTCGTTGGCGTCGCCGGCCACCTGCCAGCCGCTGCAGTAGATGGCCTCCAGTCCCGCCTGCACCTGCTGGATGGCCTGGTTGCCGGTCAGCGCTCCCAGCGCCGGCACGTAGTCCCGCTCCCGCATCAGCTTCCAGAGCCGCTCGGCGCCCATGCGGGCGAGGGTGTGCTCGATCTGGACGGTGCCGCGCAGCCGGTCGACGTCCTCGGCGCTGTAGGGCCGCTGCACACCCTTCCAGCGGGAATCTCTCTCCCAGCTCTCGGCGGTCTTCGCTACCTGGACGTCCGACATGAGATGGTCCTCCTTAAGATTGGGCGCACACCATGCCGCGCTGCGTTGCGATGTGCCGCGATGCGGCAAGAATACCAGAAAACCCACTTCTACGGCGCCCGCTTTCGTTTGCGAAAAGCGAGCCAGGCGTCCTCAAAAGGGGACCCCGGCGACCTCGCGAGAGGGCGAGAAGGGAGCTGTTTTTCGCAGTTGGGCGCGGTACGATCTTTGCTCCAATGAAAGAAACCGCGCATCGCTTCCATCTTTCGTGGGAGAGGAGGATCACGTGACGACCTGCCTTCGCCGTTGCTCCCGGAGGGCCGCCGGGCTGGCGCTCGGCCTGCTGCTGGCGCCCGCTCTGCCTCTGCTCGCCACCGGGGAGCCCCCCGCTGGAGAGAGCTTCAAGGACTCGATCGAGGTCAGTGTGGTCAACCTCGACGTCTACGTGACGGATAAGGCGGGGAAGCCGGTCACCGGCCTCAAGAAGGAGGATTTCCAGGTCTTCGAGGACGGCCAGCCGGTGGAGATCTCGAACTTCTACGCCGAGAGCCGCGGGACGGCGCCGGCCGCCTCCACCGTCTCCGCGGGTCCTGCCGGTCCGGGCCCGGCGGCCCCGGAGCGCCCCGTATCCCAGCGGCTGCGGCTGGTGGTGTTCGTCGACGACGTCAACCTCTCGCAGGCGAACCGCATGCGGATCCTCCAGAACGTGGGGAAGTTCCTGCATGCCGAGCTGAAGCCGGGGGACGAGGTGATGCTCGTCCGCTACAGCCAGAAGCTGGACATCCGCCGCCAGTTCACGGCCGACCTCAAGGCGGTGGATGCGGAGCTGGCAGAGATCCTGAAGCTCCCCACCGACATCCGGAAATATCAGCAGAGCTTCGACCAGGCGATCCAGAGCGTCAATTTCTCGCAGCTCGGCAGCGAGCGCGGCGGGGAGACGGCCGCCGGCACGGAGATTGAGGGTCAGCTCAACGCCTGGGCCGGCGAGGAGAGCGTCATGGTCCAGGGATCTCTCGACGCGCTCGACTCGGTGGTGAGCTGGCTGGCGGGCGTGCCCGGCCGCAAGGCCGTCCTCTACGTGAGCGACGGCCTGCCGCTCACCCCCGGCCTGGACCTGTACACCATCTACTCCCGCGCCCCCAAGGGCCCCGCGGCCCAGGAGCGTGTCTCGGCGATGAGCGCCGAGAAGTTCGACCTGACGACGCGCTTCCGCCAGGTCACCTCGCACGCCAGCCGCAACCGGGTCGCCTTCTATCCGATCGAGGCCTATGGCACGCGCGGGACCGAGGGCTCTCTGTTCGACTCGGTCTCCCTGGCGGTCCGCCAGGCCGGGCTCCGCTTCCTGGCCGAGGACACCGGCGGGCGGGCGCTGGTCAACGCCGCGGACGTGCCCGCCGCGCTGGCCAGGGTCTCCGAGGATTTCGGGACCTATTACTCGATCGGCTACCAGCCGCGGCGGCCGGGCGACGAGGCGGAGCACAAGATCGAGGTGAAGGTGAAGGCCCGCGGGGCCCAGGCGCGCTACCGCCAGTGGTACCGCGACAAGCCGGTAGGGGAGACCGTGGCCGAGGGCACGCTGGCGGTGATGCGCTTCGGCCCCGAGGACAATCCGCTGGGCGCGAAGCTGGAGGTCGTCCCGAACGGCAAGAAGCCCGGGGAGACCCTGGTGCGGGTCCAGGTGCCGGTGGGCAAGCTCTTCCTGCAGCCGAACGGGGAGAGCCGGCAGGGGCAGCTCCGTCTTTATGTGGTGGCGAGCGGCCAGGGCTCGACCACGCCGGTCCGCCAGACCAAGCTGGTGACGGTGGAGGTCCCCGAGGCCGAGGCCGCGGCCGGCTCCAAGAAGGAGTACACCCACGAGATCGCGATCCCGCTGACGCCGGGGTACTACGCGGTGGGGGTGGGAATACGCGACGAGCTGGCGGCGACGACCTCCTACCTGCGCCGGGAGCTCACGGTCGGCGCCGGGGACGCCGCGGCGAAACATTGATTTCCAAGGAGGATCTCGTGATGACGCCCCGCCTTCGCCGTTGCTCCCCAGGGGCTGCCGGGCTGGCGCTCGGCCTGCTGCTGGCGGCCGTTCCGGTCCGCGCCGCCGGGGAGCCCCCCGCCGAGCAGAGCTTCAAGGAGTCGATCGAGGTCAGCGTGGTCAACCTCGACGTCTACGTGACGGACAAAAGGGGGGAGCCCCTCACCGGCCTCAAGAAGGAGGATTTCCAGGTCCTGGAGGACGGCAGGCCGGTCGAGATCTCGAACTTCTACGCCGAGAGCCGCGGGACGGCGCCGGCCGCCCCAGCCGTCTCCGCCGGTCCCGTCGCCGACCCGGGCCCGGCGGCCCCGGAGCGCCCCGTGTCGCAGCGGCTGCGGCTGGTGGTGTTCGTGGACGACGTCAACCTCACGCAGGCGAACCGCCTGCGGATCCTCCACAACGTGGGGAAGTTCCTGCACGCCGAGCTGAAGCCGGGGGACGAGGTGATGATCGTCCGCTACGACCAGAGGCTGGACATCCGCCGCCAGTTCACGCCCGACCTCAAGGCGGTGGACGCGGATCTCGAGGAGATCCTGAAGCTCCCCACCGACATCCGGAAGTATGAGCGGAGCTTCAACTCGGCCCTCCAGAGCATCGGGTTCTCGCGGCTCGGCGGGGAGCCGGTCGGCACCCTGGTGGAGGGGCAGATCGCGTCCTGGGCCGGCGAGGAGAGCATCATGGTGCAGGGGGCTCTCGACGCGCTCGACTCGGTGGTGAGCTGGCTGGCCGGCGTGCCCGGCCGCAAGGCCATCCTCTACGTGAGCGACGGCCTGCCGCTCACCCCCGGCCTGGACCTGTACACCATCTACTCCCGCGCCCCCCAGTCCGCCGAGGCCACCAAGCGCATCTCGGAGATGAGCGCCCAGAAGTTCGACATGACGGCGCGCTTCCGCCAGCTCACCTCGCACGCCAGCCGCAACCGGGTCGCCTTCTATCCCATCGAGGCCTACGGCACGCGGAACAGCGAGGGCTCCCTGTTCGATTCGGTCTCCCTGGCGGTCCGTCAGGCCGGGCTCCGCTTCCTGGCCGAGGACACCGGGGGACGGGCGCTGGTCAACGCCGCGGACGTGCCCGCCGCCCTGGCCAGGGTCTCCGAGGATTTCGGGACCTATTACTCGATCGGCTACCAGCCGCGGCGGACGGGCGACGAGGCGGAGCACAAGATCGAGGTGAAGGTGAAGGCCCGCGGGGCCCAGGTGCGCTACCGCCAGTGGTACCGCGACAAGCCGGTAGGGGAGACCGTGGCCGAGGGCACGCTGGCGGTGATGCGCTTCGGCCCCGAGGACAATCCGCTGGGCGCGAAGCTGGAGGTCGTCCCGAATGGCAAGAAACCCGGGGAGACGCTGGTGCGGGTCCAGGTGCCGGTGGGGAAGCTCTTCCTACAGCCGAACGGCGAGAAGCGGCAGGGGCAACTCCGTCTTTATGTGGTGGCGAGCGGCCAGGGCTCGACGACGCCGGTCCGCCAGACCAAGCTGGTGACGGTGGAGGTCCCCGAGGCCGAGGCCGCGGCCGGCTCCAAGAAGGAGTACACCCACGAGATCGCGATCCCGCTGACGCCGGGGTACTACGCGGTGGGGGTGGGAATACGCGACGAGCTGGCGGCGACGACGTCCTATCTGCGGCGGGAGCTCACGGTGGGGGCGGGGGACGGGGCGGCGAAGCGGTAGGGTGGCCCGAGACGCCGGGTTCTCGGGGCGTCCTGCCCTCCGAAGCCTCACCCTCGGTCCCTCTCCACTTCGTGGAGAGGGAGGGCCCAGAGATCGAAATCTCTACAGATTCCGCAGGTTTTTTCCCCCTCTCCACGAAGTGGAGTGGGGGCCAGGGGGTGAGGCTTCGAAGGGCAGGACGCTCCGAGGTCTCGATCTACTCCCCGCCGAACAGCCCGGCCTGAACCTCCGCCGGCTCGGCTGAGGCGGCCTCCCCCTCCCCTTCCTCCGGCGGCATCTCCATCTCGGCCAGCTCCAGGGCGTGCGGCTCGGCGGCGATCGCCTCGATCTCCGCCGCCTCCTGCATCTCCTCGGGGGTGGGGAGGGGGGGCAGGTAGACGTAGCGCCCCAGGCCGCGGTGGAACTGCATGCCGGTGGCCGCCTCGCGGGAATTGCGGAGCTGGTTGATCTTCGAGTCGAGGTCGTCGATGAAGTGGAGGGCCAGGGCCTCGGGGGTCATCGGCTCCACGGGGGAGGCGAACTCCTTCTTCCCCTGGTGCGAGAGGACCATGTGCTCCAGCAGCACCCGAAGATCCTCGGGGAAGCCCGGGATCGCCGCGCAGCGCTCGATCAGCAGGTCGCGCCCCATCACCACGTGGCCGATCAGCCGCCCCTCCAGGGTATAGTCGTTGGCGGGCATGGCCCCCAGCTCCTTGAGCTTCCCCAGATCGTGGAAGAGGACGCCGACCAGCACGAGGTCGCGGTCGAGCTCGCGGTAGTGGGAGCAGACGAGCCGCCCCAGCTCCGCCATCGAGACCACGTGCTCCAGCAGGCCGCCGCGGTAGGCGTGGTGCATCGCCTTGGCCGCCGGATGCTCGCGCAGGGCCCTGCCGTGGAGGGCGATCGTCTCCGCCGCCAGGCGGCGCATCACTGGCCGCTCCACGTCCTCGGCGTAGATCCGCTCCAGTCTTCTCCAGAGATCATCGATGTCCTCGCGAGTGGACGGAATGAGCTTCGATTCGTCGAACCCGTAGTGGCGGTCGGCGTCGGTGGCCTGGCGGCATTCGTCGACCGTGAGCTGGAGCTGGTCCCGGTAGTTCTTGACCGAGCCCTTGAAGGCGACGAACTGATGGGTTTCGTAGGAGCTGTTGAGGGCGGGGCTGTCCGCCCAGACCTTGGCCACCATCGAGCCGCTCGCGTCGGCCAGCTCCATGTCCAGGAAGCTTTTGCCGTTGCGGTCCTGGCGGGTCTCCTTCTTGGTGAGGAGCGCGAATCCCTGGACGTTGTCTCCGGCCTCCCAGTCGCGGATGGGTACGTTGCGCAAGGTCTTCGACATGACCGACTCATAGTAGTCTCTCCCGGCAGCCCTGCCAACCGGGTGCCGTTTCCCGGTGGCACCGGGCCTGCAAAGAGGCCTCGCGTGAAAACCCGGATTTCGCTGTTCTTCCTGTCCCTCCTCCTTCTTCCCCTCGTCCTCCTGCGCGCTCAAGGGCTGCAGGAGAACGATCCGACCCTCTGGCCGGAAGCCGACCGCGCCTTCCTTCAGGACGGTCCCGGCCTGCTGATGACGGCGGAGCAGCGCACCGAGCTGCGCGGCTTCAATCCGGAGGCGCGGGCGCGCTGGATCCAGCAGTTTCTGGATCGCGACCCCGTCCCCACGACGCCGGCCAACGAGCTGCGCCAGGGGATCGCCCGCCGCCAGCGACTCGCGGACGACGAGTACCTGTCGGCCCAGGACGTGCGGTGGCAGCTCCTGTTCCTCAACGGCAAGCCGGACGACCGCCTGCAGATCGACTGCGGCACCGCCTTCAAGCCGCTGGAGATCTGGAGCTACCGCCAGGGGGTGGGGCCGGACGGCAAGCCGCTGGAGCGCCAGCTCGTCCTCTACGCCCCCGAGCGGGGGGTGCCGTTCCACCTCTGGGGACCCGCGGACTCGAAGCGCGCCCTCTTCACGCCGCAGATGGAGTACTGGCTCCAGCAGTGGGAGGAGCTGCACGGCCACATCGGCGCCGTGCGCTTCGACCTCCAGGTCTGCAAGGAGGCCAAGAAGGTCGACGAGGCGACGGGTGTTCCGGGCTTGACCGGCGTCGGGGTGCGCGCCTCCAAGATCCGTCCCAAGGACAACTCCTCCTACCTGGCGGCGCCCAAGGACCTCGCCGCCTGGGCCCGCGAGGCCGCGGCCACCGAGGTCCCGAACGCCTCCCCCGAGCTGAAGGTCAAGTCGGCCGAGATGCACTTCCCCGACAGCGACCGCCAGCGGATCGTCGCCCGCATGGTGGTCCAGCTCCCGCCGGACTCCGGCCTCAAGCCCTCCGCGGACGCCAAGCCCTACCTCCGCCTGGTCGTCGAGGGGATGGTGGAGCAGCAGGACAAGCAGTTCGAGGACTTCCGGATGCGCTTCCAGCTCCCGCAGCCGAAGCCGGGGGAGCCGGTGGTGCTGGCGGTCGACCGCGCCCTGCGGCCGAAGGAGAGCTTCGTCCTGCGGCTCAAGATCAAGGACGAGGTCGGCGGCGGCGAGGCCTGGGTCTCGCGCGGCTTCCGGGTGCCGATGGAGCCCGTGCCGGACGCCACGGTCGCCGTGGCCTCCCAGGGGGAGCTGGTGCCGAAGAATACCGTCTCCGGCGCCGACAGCCTCCTCCTGCTCCCTCCCACCGAGGACGTGCTGATCGGCCTCTGGCGGGCCGAGGCCATCGTCACCGGCGAGCACATCCAGAAGGTCACCTTCCTGGTCGACGGCAAGACCCAGCTCACCACCTCCAAGAAGCCGTTCTCGGCCGAGGTGCGGCTGTCGAGCTTCCCGACCGAGCAGACCGTGCGCGCCGAGGGGTACGACGCCGAGGGCAAGCTGATCGCGGCGGACAACGTGATCGTCAACCAGCCCAAGGGCTCCTTCAACGTGCGGATCGTCTCGCCGGCCAAGGGCTCCCGGGCGCTGGGGAAACGCACCCTGGCCAAGGCCGAGGTATTCGTCCCCGACGGCCGCATCCTCCGCGCGATGGAATTCCGGGTCAACGATCAACTGGTCGCCTCGCTGACCAAGCCCCCCTGGCAAGCCGAGGTGCCGGTGCCGGAGGGCGACCTCGTCTATCTCACCGCGGTGGCGACCCTGGACGACGGCTCGCACGTGGAGGCCCTGCGGTACCTGCGGGCCCCCGAGAACGTCTCCGAGGTGGACGTCGACCTGGTCGAGCTCTACACGGCGGTGACCGACCGCTCGGGCAACCTGGTGAACGACCTCAAGCAGGACGACTTCGAGGTCTATGAGGCGGGCAAGAAGCAGGAGCTGGTGAAGTTCGACGCGGTGAAGAACCTGCCGCTGACCGTCTGCATGCTGATCGACACCTCGGGCTCGATGGCCTCCTCGCTCACTCCCACCCAGCAGGCGGCGACCGGCTTTCTCCAGAGCGTGATGAAGCCGGGGGACAAGGCCTTCGCGGTCAGCTTCGCCCGCCGGCCGCGGCTGGAGATCGCGCCCACCGACGACGTCGGCGCCGTGGTGCAGGCGATCACCGGGCTCCAGGCCGTGGGGGACACGGCGCTCCACGACGCCCTGGTCCACAGCCTCTACTACTTCCGCGGCGTGAAGGGTCAGCGGGCCCTGGTGCTGCTCTCCGACGGCGACGACAACTCCAGCTACATCACCTACAAGGAGGCGATGGAGTACGCCAGCCGGAGCGGCGTCGCGGTCTACGCGATCGGCCTCAACCTCTCGTTCCTGGACACCGGGATCAAGTCGAAGCTCGGCGAGCTGGCCACGTCGAGCGGCGGCCGGGCCTTCTTCACCAACGAGCCCAAGGAGCTGCCGGCGATCTACAAGCAGATCGAGACCGAGCTGCGCAGCCGCTACCTCCTGGCCTACAACTCCACCGAGGCGGGCACCCAGACCGGCTTCCGTCCGGTCGAGGTGAAGGTGAAGAAGCCGGGCCTCAAGGCGCGGGCGGAGAAGGGGTACTACCCGTAGGCCCTCCCCCGCCCGAACCCTCACCCCCAGCCCCTCTCCCGTCCCCTCCCCCCTCCCTCACCGGGAGAGGGGAGAAAGGCAGGAGAGGGGTTTTGTTTGTCTCCCTCTTCTCCCACCCATTCGCGATACGATCCCCCCATGCGCCGCCGAACCCCCGTCACCTTCCTTCTCCTGGTCGCCATCGCGGTCGGGTTCGTTCTTCAGCTCCGGTATGGCAAGCCGTTCACGGATGCGGGGGCCAACGGGTCGGAGGTGTGGGCCGGGCAGTACTGGCGGCTGGTCACCAGCATGTTCCTGCATGACGGCTGGGCCCACATCCTGCTCAACGGCTGGGCGCTCTTCCAGCTTGGCGCCCTTCTGGAGTTGCTGATGGGCTCGCCGCGGATGCTCCTGATCTACTTCGCCAGCGGCATCGCCGGCTCGCTCGCCAGCGCCACGTTCACCCAGCAGCACAGCATCGGCGCCTCGGGCGCGATCTTCGGGCTGCTCGGCGCCCTCATCGCCTTCCTGCTCCGCCGCCGGGGCGCGCTCACCCCCCAGGGGAAGTCGATCCTGATGCAGCTCGTGGGCTGGGCGGTGATCAACGTCTTCTTCGGCTTCTCGACCCCGGGGATCGACAACTCGGCCCACCTCGGCGGCTGCGCGGCGGGCCTCCTGTTCGGCTTCGTCCTGCCGGAGCCCCGGCGGACCCTGCCCCCGCCGGGCAGCTACCCGGGCACTTACCCGAGCGAATATAACGGCCCGGTGTAACGGTTTGTTAGGATAGGGTCTGTAAAACCACGACCCCCGACGAACCTGGAGGAATTTGCCGCATGGCAGCACGACGCATGATGAACCGCCTCTACTACTTCACGATCGAGGACGAGAGCATCCTCTCGGAGGCGTTTTCGCAATTGGAGAAGGACGTCTACGCGATCACCTACAAGGTCGCGGGGACGGAGGACGTCTTCGTCACCACCAGCGAGACGAAGGACGCCATGGACCGCAACGACATCCCCTACAACCTGCTCGCCGAGGAGGACGGCTCCCGGATCGCCGTCTGGCACTCCCCCCTTTCCCGCGAGGAGCTGGGGGACTACGAGGACGCGGTGCGCGCCCTCGCCCTCGCCTACCGCGCCATCGCCGTGGCCTGCGTGGGGGTCAACGGCGAGAGCAACCTCGGCTTCGACCTCTCGAACGGCGCCAAGGCCTACACCTACTTCACCGCGCCCGCCGGCCACACCTTCATCTGGCGGCTGTTCCGCGAGCGCGACGAGGCGGTGGACTTCCTGGGCAAGCTGACGGCTGGCGAGAAGAAGGCCGTGGAGTGGGCGGAGTCGATCCCGCTCGGCTCGTCGAAAGAGCTGAAGTCGTATCACTGAGGACTGAGGAGCACCAGCCTGACCGTTCTGCCCCTCTTCGAGCCGACCTACAGCGTCGCCCAGCTCTGCGGTGAGGTGAAGGACTTCCTCGGCGAGGCCTTCGCCGCCGTCTGGGTGGTGGGGGAGGCGCAGCGCGTGCGGCCGAGCGCCCGCGGGCACGTCTACTTCGAGCTGGTCGAGAAGGGGGATCGCGACGAGATCACGGCCAAATTGGACGCCGTGATCTGGAGCCGGGACTTCCTCAAGGTCCAGCGGCTGCTCGCCGCCTCCGAGCAGAAGCTCGTGGACGGCGTCCAGATCCGCTGCCGGGGGAGCCTCGACCTCTACCCGCCGGCCGGCCGGCTCCAGCTCTGCGTGCGCGAGGTGGACCCCGCGTTCACCCTCGGCCTGCTGGAGCGGCGGCGGCGGGAGACCCTCGCCGCCCTCACCGCCGCCGGGTTGCTGGAGAAGAACCGCGCCCTGCCGCTCCCGGACCTGCCGTTCGCCATCGCCCTCATCACCTCGCACGGCAGCGCCGCCTACCACGACTTCCTCTCGGGGCTGACGGAGAGCGGCTACGGTTTCCGGGTGCTCTTCATCCACGCCGCCATGCAGGGCCGGGAGTCGGAGCGCGAGGTGGTCTCGGCGCTGGCGGCGCTGCGCGGCCTGCCGGTCGATTGCGCCGTCCTGATCCGGGGCGGCGGCTCGCGCACCGATCTCGCGGCCTTCGACAGCCGGGCCATCGCCGAGGCGATCGCCCACGCGCCGTTCCCGGTGCTGACCGGCCTCGGCCACGAGATCGACCGCTCGATCGCCGACCTGACGGCCCACACCGCTCTCAAGACCCCTACCAAGGTGGCCGAGCTCCTGGTCGAGCGGGTGGCCCGGGCCGACCGGGAGGTGGAGGACCTCCGGCGCTCGCTGGCCCGGGAGGCTCTGGAGCCGCTGCGGGCCGGCCGCGAGGCGCTGGGGCGGGCCGAGCGCGGGGTGAGCCTGGCGCGCATGCGGCTGGGGGCGGCCGGCGGCCGGATCGACGAGCACGCCCGCACCCTGGCCCGGCTGGGCCGCAGCGCCCTGCGCGACGCCGAGCGGCGGCGGGAGGCCCTGAGCGGGAGGCTGGCCGAGCTGGCCCCCCGCGGCCTCGCCATGGCCGAGCGCGAGCGCCGGCGGACGGCTGAGCGGATCGCCGCCGCCAGCCGGGGGAAGGTGCGCGAGGCGTCGGCGACCCTCCAGGGGGTGGAGCGCCTCTGCCAGCAGCTCGCCCCGGAGCGCACCCTGGAGCGGGGCTTCAGCCTGACCCGCGACGCCGCCGGACGTCTGGTGCGGCAGCGGAGCCAGGTGAGACCCGGAGATCTCGTCACCACCCGCGTGGCCGGGGGTGACTTCAAGAGCCGAGTGGAGGCCCGAGTGGAGGAAGAATGAGCGAACCGCGAGAGACTCCGGCGCAGGCCGGCGAGACCCCCCTGAGCTTCCGGGCGGCGATGGACGAGCTGGAGGGCATCCTCGAGCGCATCGAGGGGGAGGAGATCGACATCGACCGCCTCGCCGAGGAGCTGCGCCGCGCCGCCGTGCTCCTCGACCTCTGCCGCGGCAAGATCCGCAAGGCCGAGGTCGAGGTCACCCAGATCGTGCAGAGCCTGGAGGGGCCGGAGGGGGAGTAGGGCTCCAGGAGCCTGTGCCCTCTGGGGCGGTCTGCCCTCCGAAGCCTCACCCTCGGTCCCTCTCCACGAAGTGGAGAGGGAGGGCCCAGAGATCGAAATCTTCCAGATTCGGCAAGATCGGCTCCACTACGTTCCCCCTCTCCACGAAGTGGAGAGGGGGCCAGGGGGTGAGGCCTCGAAGGGCAGGCCGTACCGGCCGGCAGGATGCCCTGGATTCTGCCCTCCCTACCGCGCCGTCGGCCCCGCCGTGAACGCGTCCACGTCGGCGCCGCTGGCGAGGTGGTGGAGCGGGTTGTGGTACGTCCGCTGCGCGCCCGTCGCGGTGTCGGTCACCGTGATCGTGTACTCGACGTCCGAGAGCGCCCCGTAGAACACCCAGAAGTGGCCGTTGACCCCGCCGCCGTCGAGCACCTTCACCATCAGCTCCAGGTTCGACGGGCTGAAGAACCAGAAGATCCCGGTGTCGTTGGTGAGCTGGACGGCGCGCGCCTGTCCGGCGGCCCCGTTGCGGGGATCGACGAAGCTCACCTCCACCCGGAACCGGTTCTGGGGGCAGACAGCCGTGGGGGACGAGACGCAGTTGGGCGCCGCGAAGAGCGGTCCCTCCTCCCGCGCCGCGAGCGGCTTCAGGGGCGCTGACTCCGCGGTCAGAGCGGCGGGAGGCGGCGCCGTCTCCTTGAAGGCGCTGACGTCCGCCTGGCTGCCGAACACCCCGGGCGGGTTGTGGTACGACTTCGTGGCTCCGGTCACGGTGTCGGTGAGGGTCAGCGTGTACTCCACGTTCGAGAGCGAGCCGTAGTAAACCCAGAAGGAGCCGTTGACCGGGCGGCCGTCGAGGACCTTCACCATCAGCTCCAGGTTGGCCGGATCGAAGAACCAGAAGGAGCCGGTGTCGCCGGTGAGCGGCAGGGTCTTGCCCGTGCCGGTCTCGCCGGTGGAGGGGATCTTCCAGCTCACCCGCGCCTGGAAGCGCCCTCCCTCCAGGCAGAGGACCTCGGAGCCGGCGGCGCACTGGGACGAGGAGTACGCCTGGGCGAAGACGCCGGCGCCGCTGCCGTCCCGCCCGTCAGGGACGAAGAAGGGGATGGGGAGGGGGAAGGGCGGGGGGAATCCGTTGCTGGCCCAGACGGCCGCGAAGCTCCCCCCTCCGGCTGACACCGCGGGGTCCGTCTCGAGATCGGTGTGGTCCGAGCTGGGCGTGAGCTCGCCGCCGAGCGGGCTCCAGAGGCCGTCGAAGAAGCGCGCGTGGACCAGGGCGTCCCCACCCTTCAGCCAGGCGACGAGAATGGTCCCGTCCGGACCGGCCGCCGCGGAGGCGGAGGGGGCGTAGTAGCCGACCGGTCCGAGGTCGGCGAGCTCGATCGGGTCGCCGGCCGGAGCCCCGGAGCTGTCGAAGCGGCGGACCCGGAGCTTGCGGGCCGAGGCGTCGGTGTACACCACGGCGCCGTCCCCCCAGGGGAAGAGGAGCGGAGCGCCCCCCGTCTGGGTGCCGATGTAGCCCAGGTTGGCCTGAACCTCCGGGGCCCACGTCCCCGCCGGGCCGTCGTAGCGGCGGGCCCAGACGTCGGTGTCGAACCCCGCCTCCGCGCGCTGGTCGTTCCAGGTCACCAGCAGGCTCCCGTTCGGGTCCGCGGCGATCCGCGGGTAGTCACGGGCGTTGGGAGCCCCCGGCTGGCTGACCTGCTCGGGCAGGCCCACCGGGAAGCCGTTCGGGCCGTAGCGCTGCAGCATGATGGTGTCGCCGGTGAGGGTGTGGGTCTCCGCCCAGACCACGTAGGCGTTGCCGGCCGGGTCCATGGCCACGTCCGGAGAGTGGCTGACGCCGTTGGGCGGCGGATCGAAGACGATGGCGGGTGTCTGTCCCCGCGGGTCGAAGCGCCGCAGGTAGATGTGGCCGAAGAATTCCCAGGCCACCGCGAACTCGCCGAGCGGCGTCATCGCCACGCGCGGTGTGAAGCCGGCCGGGGCCACGGCGATCTCGCCGCTCTTGGGAGCTCCGGAGGCGGTGAAGAGACGGGCCTTGACCAGGCGGCTCGTCTGGCTCTGGGACTGGTCGACCCAGACGGCCACGAAGTCTCCGGCGGCGTCCTGGGCGACGTCGGGGCTGACCTGCGAGCCCAGGATCGACTGCGGCACCTGGAGGTTGGGGCCCACGGCGGGCGGAGCGGCCGCCAGGGCGGGAAAGGAGCCGAGGGAGAGGAGCAGCGGGACGGCAAGCAGCTTCTTCATGATCCCTCCGTTCAGCGCGAGCCCGCCGCGAAGGCGGTGACGTCCGACCGGCTCCCCTGGTGGTGTAGGTCGTTGTGATAGGTCCGGCGCTTGCCCGTGACGGTGTCGGTCACCGTGATGGTGTATTCCACGTCGGAGAGCGCCCCGTAGAACACCCAGAAATGACCGTTGACGGGGCGGGCGTCGAGCACCTTGATCAACAGCTCGGCGTTGCTCGGCGCGAAGAACCAGAAGGCGCCGGAGTCGCCGGTGAGCGGCGCGGCCTGGCCGGGCCGGGTCTCGCCGGACCTGGGGTCCGTGTACTGGACCGCGACGTGGAACCGTCCACCGTTCAGGCAGAGCTGGTCCGTGCCGGGGCAGCTCGCCGTGGTGAAGCGCTGGGCGAACACCCCGGAGCCGTCGCCGTCCTGGCCCGTGCCGAAGAATTCGGGGGGGAGCTCCGGGATCAGCGGCGGGGACGGCACCGTGCTCGTCCAGGCCGCCACCACGTTGCCCGCGGCGTCCGCGGCCGCGGCCGGCAGGATCTGGAGATTCTGGGTGTAGGTGTTGATCCGGAACGAGCTCCCCAGCGGCTGCCAGGAGGCGTCGAACAGGCGTGCGAACGTGCCGCCGTCGACGTCCTCGGTCCGCTGCTCGTACCAGAGGACCATCACCCTCCCCGAGGGGAGGGCCACGGCGTTGCCCTTCCAGTCTCCGATCCCGTATCCCTCGGAGACCTGGCGGACGAGCCCGGCCGGCTGTCCGTCCGCGCCGTACCGGCGGGCGTAGATGCCCAGGCTCTGGGGCAGAAGCGTTCCGATCCTGGTCGTCCAGACGACCGAGAAGCCGCCGTCGGGATGGACGACCGGCACCGGGGCCTGGTGATAGCCGTTACGGCGCTGGACGTCGATATTGGCCCGCGCCGCGGCGGTACCGATGGGCCGTGCCGAGCTGTCGAGACGCAGCGCCAGCACGTTGGTCTCCAGGAAGCCGAAGCTCTCGATCCAGGCCAGCACGAAGCCGCCGCCGACAGGGTACGCCGCCAGCCGGACATCGGATCCCCGCCGGGCGAGCGCGACCTCGCTCCCCATCGGCTTCCCCAGGGCGCTGAAGCGCAGCAGCCGCAGGGTGTCGTCACCGTATTCCGGCCAGGCGACGAGAAAGCCGCCCGCGGGATCGGCCACGACGTCGGGCAGCCCCGGCTGCCGGGGGCTGAAGCCGACCGCGATCTCCTCCGTGGCCGGCTGCCCGTCCGGGCCGAAGAGCCTCCCCTTCACCTGACCCGCGTCGTTCCAGACCACCAGGAAGCGGCCGGAGACGTCGGCCGCGACCCGGGGCTGCTCCGGCTGTGAGGAGGCCGCGAGGACGATCTCGCCGCCGCGGGGGCGGCCGGCGGCATCGTAGAGCCGCCCCTGAAGTCCCGCCGGAGGTCCCTGCCAGACGACCATGAACCCGCCGTCCGGACCGACGGCGACCGCCGGCTCCCACTGATTTCCCAATGTGGTGACGTTCACCTGCATCTCGGGCCCCAGGCGCGACGGCAGCACCCCTTCCGGGAGCCCGGGGCCGCTGTCTCCTGGGAACCCGAGAGGCTCGGGGTCGAAGGCGGCGGTGTCCGACCCGCTGGCCAGCCGGCCCGCCGGATTGACGTAGATCTCCTGGATTCCCGTCGCCGTGTCGGTGACGGTGAGCCGGTATTCGACGTCCGAGAGGCCGCCGTAGTACACCCAGAAGTGGCCGTTGACCGGCCGGCCGTCCAGCACCTTGACCACCAGCTCGAGGTTGGCGTTGTCGAAGAACCAGAAGCTGCCGGTGTCGTCGGTCAGCGGCACGGCCTGACCCTTCCCCGCGATGCCGCCGGGGAGCATCCAGTCGACGTCGACCTGGAAGCGCCCGTAGTGCAGGCAGAGATGGGTGGCCATGGGAGAGCAGCTCCCCTCGGCGTGGGCGGGGGCGGCGAGCCCGAGCGCCAGGGGGAGGACCAGGAGCGGCAGAAGCTTTCTCATCTCATCCCTCCTCAGCGAGAGCCGGCCGGCGCGGCGAAGGCGGCGACGTCCGATCCGCTGGCCAGGTGGTGCGCGGCGTTGTGGTACGTCCGCTGATTGCCCGTGACGGTGTCGGTCACCGTGATCGTGTAGGCCACGTCCGACAATGCGCCATAGAACACCCAGAAGTGGCCGTTGACCGCCCGGCCGTCGATCACTTTGACCATCAGCTCCAGGTTCGCCCGATCGAAGAACCAGAAGGCGCCGGTGTCGCCGGTGACCGGCACCGGCACCCCGGCGGCCGCCTGCTGGTTCCGGGGATCGGTGAATCGCACCTCGACGCGGAACCGCCCGCCCAGGCAGAGCTGGCCGGCGTCGAGCGCGCAACCCGCGGGCGTGAAGCGTTGACCGAAGATGCCGAAGCCGCTGCCGTCCTGCGAGATGGGAATAGGATCGATCGGGATGTAAGGGATACCGCCGGCCCAGACGGCGACGGTGTGGACGCCGGCCGCGGACACCGCCGGGTCGGCCTGCACGTTCAAGGGCGCCCTGTAGGTGCTGACCCGGGTGACCTCCCCCTGGAGAGCCCACGCCGAGTCGAAGACGCCGGAATAGATGCCGCTTTCCGCCCCGTCATGGTTCCACACGACCCAGGTATCCCCCGAGGGGAGGGCGACGGCGGCCGGCGCCGTGGTGGTGGCCGAGGGATCCGGCCGGATCGCGGTGATGCCGCCGGCCGGCGTGCCATCCGCGTTGAAACGGCGGGCGTACACCCCGTCCCTGAGGGGGCCGCCCAGGAGCTGGGTGAGGATCCAGAGCACCGAGAAGCCGCCGTCCGCATAGGTGACCGGCGCGATCAGCGCCTTGCCGTACAACTGGCGGGACTCCGGATTGATCAGGATGGAGGGCCCCGCGGTCCGCCCGGAGGCGTCGAGCCGCTGGGCCCAGAGGTCCGAGACGAAGAAGTCGGTCCCCGAGCCGACCGCCGCCCAGGCCACCAGGAAGCCGCCACCGGGAAAGGCCGCCAGGCGGGGGGGATCGTACGAATACTGGGCGTTGAACGTGACCGGGCCGCCGAGCCGTCCGCCCTGGGCGTTGAAGCGCTGCGTGACCAGGGCCGTGGCGCCCAGGCCGCCGTGCGCGGTCCAGGCGGTGAGGAAGCCCCCGGCGGGGTCGGCGGTCACGTCCGGAAGAGAGACGTAGGGGAAACCCGCGTCGTTCCCGGCGGCGAGCGGGATCACCCCGCCGAGGGGTTGTCCGCTGGAGCTGTAGAGACGCGCCTGCGCCAGCCGCGCGGTGAACGTGCTGTCGGACCAGACCACCATGAACCCGCCCGCGGCGTTGGCCGCCACCCGGGCTCGGGGCTGATAGCCGGTGAGGGGCGTGTCGTTCAGGCGGAGCTCGCCGGTGCGGGGGGTCCCCGCGGCGTCGTAGATCCGGCCGAAGAGGTCGATCGGCGGGCTCGAGACCGCGGGATGGGCGTTCTGCGTCCACACCACCATGAAGCCACCCTCTGGAGCCACCGCGACCGAGGGGAGGATCTGGTCGCCGGCGGTCGTGACGTTCGCCTGGAATTCCGGTCCCAGGCGCAGCGGAGCCTCCGAGGGGAGGCCGACGGGGGCTGGCGTGGCGGCCCGGGAGGCGGCTGGCGGCGGCTCCGGGTTGAATGCGGTGACGTCCGACGCGCTGGCGAGCCGGCCCTGAGGATTGGTGAAGACCTCCTTGGCGCCGGTCTGGAGATCGGTGACCGTCAGCGTATAGGCGACGTCCGAGAGCGCGCCGTAGAACACCCAGAAGTGCCGGTTCACCGCCCGGCCGTCGAGCACCTTGACGACCAGCTCGACATTGGAGCTCGAGAAGAACCAGAAGTACCCGGTGTCCCCCGTCAGCGCCACCGCCCTCCCGGGACCTGAGCCGAAGCCCGGCACCGCCCAGGTCACCTCGGCCTGGAAGCGGGAGCCCTGGAGGCAGAGAACGGTCGGCGTGGGGGAGCAGGCCGCCTGCGCGGCCCCCCGCGCGGGAGCGAGCGCCAGGGCCCAGAGACACACCCACAGGACGGCCCAGCCGGACAACCGGTATGCTGCCAAACTATTTTTGAGCACGTCTCCCTCCTTACGAGCGAGCGCAGCGGTAGGACTTCTTGATGCGATCCTAGCATAAAAACATCCGCCGCGCTCGTGCGTAGATCTTGCGGACCTGAGAGGAGATGACGATGAGCGGAAAAGCATTCCGGGGATTGGCGCTCGCGGCGGCGCTCGCGCTGACGCCGGCCCTCGCCGGGGTGGCCGGGGCCGCGGGCGAAGCGCCGGGCCCGGGGATCCAGGCCTTCAACGCCCACCGCTACGAGGAGGCGAGGGCCTTCCTCGAGCCCTACGCCAAGAAGAATCCGAAGGACGCCGAGGCCGCTTTCTATCTCGGAAAGACCTTGCTCTTCCTGAAGAAGGCCGACCCGGCCGCCGAATGGCTGGAGAAGGCTACCGCCCTGGCGCCGGGCCGCTCGGACTACTTCGACTGGCTGGGCCGCGCCTACGGCCAGCAGGCCCTGGAGGCGAGCGTCTTCGCCAAGCCCGGGCTCGCCAGGAAGACCAAGGAGGCCTGGGAGAAGGCGGTGGCGCTCGATCCCAACAACCTCGACGCCCGCGCCGACCTGATGGCCTACGGCCTCCAGGCGCCCGGCTTCCTGGGCGGCGGCGTCGACCTCGCGCGGCAGCAGGCGGCGGAGATCCAGAAGCGCGACGCCGTTCGCGGCGCCGTGGCCTGGGCCACCCTCGCCCTCAACCAGAAAGACCCGGCGGCGGCGGAGAAGGGGCTGAAGGAGGCGATCCAGAAATCGCCCGCCGAGCCGCGGCTGCGCCTCACCCTCGGCGCGGTCTACCAGAGCCAGCAGAAGTGGGACGCCGCCTTCGACACCTTCGGGGCGATGGTGAAGGCCGACCCTCCCAACTGGGACGCCCTCTATCAGATCGGCAAGACCGCGGCCCTCTCCGGCCAGCGGCTCGACCGCGCCGAGGAGTGCCTCAAGCGCTATCTGGGGCACAGCCCCGGCCCGGAGAGCGCTCCGCTCGCCAACGCCCACTTCCGCCTCGGGCAGGTCTACCAGAAGAAGGGGAACAAGGCCGCCGCCCGCGCCGCCTATCAGGAGGCGCTCAAGCTCGACCCCCGGCTGGAGGATGCGAAGAAGGCGTTGGCGTCGCTGGGGTGAGGGGGGGCGGGCAACTCGGGGCCGCTCGGCAGTTATAATGCCCGCAAGGCCGCTGCTCAGCAAAGGCTCATCATGACCCGTGTCCAAGTAGATTTTGATTTCGACGTTTTTTCCACCTTGCGGAGATCTCCGGAGGAGGTCGCCCAGGAAATGCGCCTGGCGGCTGCGATCTTCTGGTATGCCCAGGGCCGTATTTCCCAAAGCCGTGCCGCGGAGCTCGCGGGAGTGAGCCGGGCCGAGCTCCTGGATGCCCTGGCGGCGAGCGGAGTCTCGGTCAGCCAGGAGACGCTGGAGGACCTCGACGAGGTTCTGGCGCGTGGATAGGCCTCTGGTCGTCAATGCTTTGCCTCTGATTCTCCTCTCCCGCATCGCCCGCCTCGATCTCCTGGGCTTCGCCTGAAACCGGCCTTGATGGAGCAGGCCTTGGCAAAGGTGGGCGAGTAACCTGCCTCGCCCCAACGCACCGCGGCAAAATCCTTGACACACTGCGGCATCGATCTCTAGGATGGCCGCATGAGCGTCATCGAAGCCGAGCCCCGCGTGAAGAATGTCCCGGCCGCGGTCGATCCCGGCCTGCTGGCCCTGGAGGATGGGATCGCCTGGCTGCGCCTCGACGATCCGGACAAGAAGGTCAACACCCTCTCCACCCGCCTCTTCGAATGGTTTGAGCGTCAGGTCGCCCGCGTCGAGCGCGAGCGCCCCGAGGGGCTGGTGATCTACTCCGGCAAGCCGGACGGCTTCGTGGCAGGGGCCGACCTGGAAGAGCTGCTCGCCCTCTCCGACCCCATGGACGTGATCGCCATGCTGCGGCGCGGCCATGACCTCATGGAGCGGCTGGCCGCCCTCCCCTTTCCCACCGTGGCCGCCATCCACGGCGCGGCCCTGGGGGGCGGCCTGGAGCTGGCCCTCGCCTGCCGCCGCCGGATCGCCACCGAGCATCCGAAAACGAAGTTGGGGCTTCCCGAGGTGCAGCTCGGCTTGATCCCCGGGCTCGGCGGCACCCAGCGCCTGCCGCGGCTGATCGGCGTGCCCGACGCTCTCGACCTCATCCTCACCGGCAGGCAGGTGGACGCCCGCAAGGCCCGCCGCCTCGGCCTGGTGGACGACACCTGCCATCCCACCGACCTGCGCGCCGCCGCCGAGCGGGCCGTGCGGAGCCGCGGCGAGGCGAAGAAGGTCAAGAAGCCCATCGCCTCCCGCGCCGGCGACTTCCTCGCCCGCACCCCGCTGGGCGGCAAGATGGTCTGGGACAAGGCCCGCGCCGGGGTGATGGCGAAGACCGGCGGCCACTACCCGGCGCCGCTGGTGGCGATCGGCATCGTCCGCGAGGGCCTGAAGCTGCCCCTTCGCCGCGCCCTCGACCTGGAGGCCGGGGCCTTCTCCGAGCTGGTGACCACCGAGACCGCCAAGAACCTGATCTCGATCTTCTTCGCCAAGAACGAGGTGGAGGCCCGGGCCGGCAAGATCGCCCGCGCCGCCCGGCCGGTCGAGACCGTCGGCGTCCTCGGCGCGGGCTTCATGGGCGCCGGGATCGCCCAGGTGCTGGCCCAGAAGGGGGTGCCGATCATCCTCAAGGACAAGGACCTCGCCGCCGTGGGCCGCGGCTACGCCTTCTGCCAGCGCGAGCTCCGCGAGCGGGTGAAGCGCCGCCGCTCCACTGAGGCCGAGGCCAAGCGCGACCTCGGCAAGATCCTGCCGACCGTCGAATACGAGGCGCTGCGGCGCTCCGACTTCGTGATCGAGGCGGTCTTCGAGGACCTCAAGGTCAAGCACGCCGTCCTGCGCGAGACCGAGGCGGTGGCCCCCGAGGGGCTGATCTTCGCCTCCAACACCTCGGCGATCCCCATCGCCCGCATCGCCGAGGGGAGCCGGAACCCTGAGCGGGTGGTGGGCATGCACTTCTTCAGCCCGGTGGCCAAGATGCCCCTGCTGGAGGTGATCCGCCACCCCGGCACCTCCGAGGAGGCCCTGGCGACCACGGTCGCCCTGGGCCGGACGATGGGCAAGACGGTGATCGTGGTGGGGGACGGCCCCGGCTTCTTCACCTCCCGCGTCCTCGGCGCCATGCTGAACGAGGCCGCCTGGATGCTCGCCGAAGGGGCGGACATCGAGAAGGTCGACCACGCCATGACCCGCTGGGGCTGGCCCGTGGGCCCCTTCGCGCTGCTCGACGAGGTCGGGCTCGACGTCGCCCGCCACGCCGGCCAGGTGGTGCGCGACGCCCTGGGGGACCGGGTGGCGCCGCCGCCCATCTTCGAGCGCATGATCGCCGACCGCCGTCTCGGCCGGAAGGCGAAGCGGGGCTTCTACCTCTATGAGGAGGGGAAGAAGGGGAAGACCACGAAGCGGGTCGATCCCGCCGTCTACCCCCTGCTCGGCTGGACCGGCAAGCCGCTCGACGACCAGGAGATCACCGAGCGCTGCTGGCTCCAGATGCTCAACGAGACCGCCCGCTGCATGGAAGAGAAGATCATCACCAACCCCGCGGACGTCGACATCGGAGTCATCTTCGGCTTCGGCTTCCCGCCGTTCCGGGGAGGCCTCCTGAGAGAGGCCGACCGGCAGGGGCTCCCCTGGGTGGTGGAGACCCTCGACCGCTACGCCGAGAAGTACGGGGAGCGGCTGCGTCCGGCGGCGCTCCTCAGGGAGATGGCGGGGCGGGGGGTGCGGTTCTACAAGACGTAGGCGAGGACGCCGGGCTCGCGATGCGCGTATAAACAGGGCCTCCTCGGGAGGACGTTCCTCCCGAGAGCCTTGAGCCCGGACCTCAGGCCGCCCGAGCCGCCGCTCCCCGGCTCCATCGGAAAGGTTGCCCCGCCACACTGGCCCTTTCCCCCGACCGCCAGGACGTTTCCCCGGGCCTCGGAGGCCAGCGCCCCAACGAAAGCGGCGAATGCCCAACCGGCGAGGCATTTTGCCCTAACGGCGGGAGCGTTTCCCCCATCGCAAGCAGCGTTTCCCCCAATCCGGCCGGCCTTCGCCCCAACCGCCTGGACGTTTTCCCCAATCGAAGCGGCCTTCGCCCTCCCGGCGTGAGCGGTCCACGCCGCGTCCCGCGCGGCCACCGAACCAGTGCCTACACCCTGGAATCCCAGGCACCCTCGACGCGATCGGCCTGCCGCCGTCCGGCCCAACGGGCCGGGAGAACACAGCCCAGGGCTGAGGCCGAAGGCCGATGCCCTGGGTGCCGGGATAACCAACGAGATGCGGCCTGAAAGGTCGCGAGAGCCTTACGTCCGCACGTTGTCGAGCCGGATTTCTCGCGGCCTTTCAGGCCGCAAAGACGGGGTGGCCCTTTTACCCAGGGCATCGGCCTGCGGCCTCAGCCCTGGGCTAGGCTCTCCCGGCCCTTTGGGCCGGCATCCGTCCAGCCCCGCAGGGGCGTCAGGAATTAGCCCGGTGGCGTAAGCCCCGGGGATCGGCATACCCCTCGCCCCCCATAGCCCCGCCAGGGGCGGCAGGTCTTCTATGGCGCCGTAATCTTGTGAGAAAAGAGGTCATGCGCGATGAAGGAGCCCTGCCGCCCCTGCGGGGCTTGATTTGAGATTGGGAGATATCACATCCCCGGGGCTGACGCCGCCGGGCTAATTCCTACCGCCCCTGCGGGGCTGGCTCGGCTTTTTCGAAGGCAACTGCACCCCTTTCCGGCCGCTGGCCGCCTGCCGTGCTCGGGCCGCTTCTAGAATCCGCTCGATATCGTAGCCTGCCTCACGCGCGATTTCCTCACGGGCGGCGTGGATTTCCTCGATGATAGGGTCTTTGCGAGACATGCCTTTAGGCTACCTCTTCGGCTGAGATGGTACAATACAGAGCCACGACATGACCGATTAAAGAAAGTGGCTTCCCGTCTCTTCTGGTGGAAGACGCCAGCCGAGGCTCTCGCGGACCCGAACCGTCTTCTCGCGCAGGTGATGACCTGCGGTACGATTGAGATGGCCGACCTGGAGTCAAGTAATGAACATACAGTGGCTAGGGAGCTTCGTTCTCATTGTTATCATAGCGGGGGCCTACATTCTTATCGAAGCGTTGCGCGGTTCGTCAGTCATGGCTTCGTCCGGAGATCAGGCTTCTCCTGCTCCTGATGATTCCTTGCTTTTCATCCAGACGCGAGCCGAGCATGAGAAGAAGCTTCTCTCTATGACCTCTGTTCAACGCCAGAAATATTTGGAGGTAAATCCTCATCCGTTTAATTCTACTTTGTCAGACTGGCGCAGGGGTCTTGCCTTTGGGTGCCTTGGCGGCGTAAAGTTACGGCAGGGCGGGATTTAGAGTTTCCGGGAGGCACCAAGAGTCCCCCAGGCCCGCCCCAACGGATGTAAGTCCAAGGAGACCACCAATGCCCCAGTCCCGCTCGAAGGGATGGGGTTTCGATTTCAGGATTTCTCCAAGCGCTTCGAGGCGCATTTCCGACGCTGGACGCGTTCGGTTGCCGCCCAGGCCC
>JBJMHA010000108.1:0-3568 GCA_045807625.1 Thermoanaerobaculia bacterium
CCCCTGCGGGGCGGGCCTGCGGCCCGGCCTGGACGGCTGGCCTCTCCGAGCGGCGCCCCTGGCCGAAGGCCGGAACGGACCGGCCCCCGCCGGGGCAGCTTCGCCCCGATGCGGAGCCCATAGGAGCCTCCTATGCCTCCACGCCGCGAGCACCCTCTGCCCAATCTCCCTCTGAGCGTCGAAGCTCTCCCTCCTCCCGAGAAGCGCACCTCTCGGCTCACTCTGTCCTTCACCCCGGCGGAAGTCGCGATGATCGAAAGGACCGCCCAGGAGCGCGGAGAGCAGCCGGCCGTCTTCTGCCGCATCGTCGTCCTGACCGCGTTCCACAACGCCGCGGCGAAAGCCATGGCCGATCACCCCGGCCTCCTGGAGCGAAGCTCCGCCGAGCAGCAACAGCGCTTGCTAGAGGTCCTTCAGCATTGAATGACCGGCGGACTCTCGCGCGGGAGGTCGAAGGCTTCCCGCCGAGAGTCCCCTCGGGCTCCAAGCCTGCCTGTTCCCTCGCCCAGCAGACTGAGATCCGATTCCGGCTGATCTGCCCGGCCTGACCTCAAGACTGGCCCCCGCCGCCGAGACTGCGAAGACGGTGAGGGTAGGCCATCCGCTTCGGCCACCGCCACTCCTTTCGCCGTTGGGCTGCCCATGCGTCCCTCCTTGTACCCGAGGGCCGGCCGGCCGCAAGGCAGACCCTGCGGGCGCGCTCCGCGCGGCCTTGACAGCCGGCCTTTCCTCCCTCGGGTCCGGGCGGGCCGTCATGAACGGACCCAACACCGAGTCGGAGTAGGAATCATGGTTGCCCACGACCCCCTCCACAGATCCGGACGAGCGGCTTTCCCGCATCCGGCTCCTGCCTCAGGTAATGACGCCAAGTCGTTTGAGGGGATAGGGGTGACAGATGCGGGCAGGGGGCAGCCAGCGAGCAATGAGCCGCCGCATTCGGTCCCAGGTCACACGGCCGTTCTGGCTGCGCCGCGACAGCACGCGATGCCAGAGCCAGCCCACTTGGAACCGGAACAGGCTGAGTGCATAGGAGTTCGTGGGCACCCCGTAGTAGCGGATGTGTCCCCGCACCACCGCGTTCAGCCACCGTCCCACTTCCGGGATGGGGTCGTGCATGCGTCGCCGCAGCTCGGCTTTCACCTCGCCCAGCTTCGCCTGCAACCGTTTCCGTATCGTCTGCCGCCGCACGGTGAAGCGCCCGTTGCTCCTCTTCGTCACACAGATGTGTGTGAAGCCGAGAAAGTCGAACGTCTCCGGCTTCCCTTGTCCCCGCCGCTTGCGGTTTTCGGCCGCGAACGGGCCGAACTCCAAAAGCCGCGTCTTCTCAGGATGCAGCTCCAGGCCAAACTTGCCCAACCGCTCGGCAAGCTCCTGCCGGAACCGCTCGGCATCCGATGGATACTGGAACCCAAGCACGATGTCGTCGGCAAACCGCACGACGATCACTTCGCCGCGGGCTGGCTTCCGGCGCCATACCTGAACCCAGAGGTCGAACACGTAGTGCAAGTAGAGGTTCGCCAGCAACGGCGATGCACTGCCGCCTTGGGGCGTCCCCTCTTCCTGCCATGTTCGTTTCCCCTCCTCCAGCACGCCGGCGTTCAGCCATTTCTGGATGAGCCGCACGACCCGCCGGTCCGCGATCCGGTGCTCGAGGAACTTCACCAGCCAGCCGTGGTCGATGGCGTCGAAGAACCCACGGATGTCCACCTCCAGCACCCAGTTCACCTTTCTCGTCAGCAGCGCCGTGTAGAGCGCGTCCAGCGCATCGTGCTGGCTGCGCCCCGGACGGAACCCGTACGAGAAGCCCACGAAGTCGGTCTCGTAGATGGCGTTCAGCACCTCGACCGTCGCCCGCTGGACGATCTTGTCTTCCAGCGAGGTGACTCCGAGCGGCCTTTGCCGTCCGTCGGCCTTGGGGATGTACACCCTCCGCACCGGCTTCGCTCGGTACGCTCCGCGTTTCAGCCTATCGGAAAGATCTTGGAGGTTCTCCTCCAGCCTCTTGCCGTAGTGCCGCCACGTCTCACCGTCCACACCCGGAGCAGCGTCCCTCTTCAGACCGAGGTAGGCCGCCCGCAGCATTTCGAGGTCGTAGACGTGGTGCAGCAGCGCTGTGAACCGCATCTTCCTATCCTTTCTTGCGGCTTGCCGTACCCGCTCCAGCGCACTGGGCGCGTCTTGCCGGCTCGGAATCCGGGACGCGTTTTGCTGGCTCGGGTTCCCTTTGGCCAGGCCCCGTCCCTCCATCCCTTCCGCCGCCGGTCCCCCGGCTTTGTTCGGGGACTTCATCGGTACCTTGGGCCTGTCCGACTTCCCATGTCCGTTCATCGTCGGCGTGCGTCCTTAGACTTCCCGACGCGGCCCGTGGCGCCATCCGCCGCGGGCGAACACGGGATCTCCCGGTTCTCGTGCGAGGTGTTTCCGTACGTGCACAGGGTCTCTGACCGCGCGGGGTCTCGGTGCCTCTCGCGATATCGATGCGCCGAGTGGGGCCTTCCGCTACTCCTTACAGCGTCGGCACCCCGGAGGAACGGTCTTTCGCGGCTCAATACCTGGCCCGCACGTGCCCCTGTCAACGCTTCGTCGCCGCCCTCGCAGGCAGCTCCGCATGACTCGGGGTCGATGTGGGTCGCTAACCCTTCACCGTATGACTCTTTCATTCACTGCACCTCGCCGGTTTATCCCGGCGCACAAGGAGAGCCAACATGTCCACGACCCAGAAGACCCTCACCGTCAAGCTCTTCGGCAACCTCGGCGGCGACCCCGAGCTGCGCTCCACCCGCGAACAGGTCATCACCCACTCCGTCTATGACGCCCTGATCGACGACGCCGTCGAGCGGGACTTCCACAAGCCCGGACGCGAGTTCCGCACCCTCTCCCTGGCCGTCAACGCCAAGGACCGCGAGGGCAACCCCCTTCCGACCCGCTGGATCCGCTGCATCGACTGGAACGGCCTGACCGCCACCTACCGCAAAGGCGACCGCGTTGCCGTTACCGGCTTCTTCAAGGTCCGCACGTACCAGAAGGACGGCGAGACCAAGGAGATCCGGGAGCTCGTCGTCACCGAGACCCGCCTCGAGAAGATGAAGGTCCGTGAACAGGCCGCCTGAGCCCCCGCCGCCCGCCTGGGCGCCGTCGGTGTCCGGGCGGGCTCTCCTCACGTCCACAGCCAAGAGAATCGGAGATGGGCCATGAACCTGGAGAGATACGGCGTCACCAACCCCGTGGGGCGGGCCGTACTGGCAACTCGTGTGTGGGTGGATGACGAGGGCTCCGAAATCGACCTGATCGGCTACGCAGAAAGGTATGAGGCGGCCTGCGACTGGGGGAGGGAGATTGCCTGGGCGCATCGGGTTGAGCTCGACATCGAAGCCTTGCCGGCTTGACGTAACGACCTACCAGGCAGCGGATCGTGGTAGACCACCCTCCCTGTACATCTTCCAACCGACGAACCGTGCAATCCGCCTTTTCCTAAAGCCAGGCTCGTCTCCCCTCCACAGCGGGACGGGCCCACCCTCGCCCCCCTTTGCCCTCGACACCCATGTCGCCGCGGCCTGCGGCCGAGCAG
>JBJMHA010000109.1:0-7499 GCA_045807625.1 Thermoanaerobaculia bacterium
CGCTTGAGGAGGTCCTGGTAGAGCAGCCCCAGGTAGACCATCATGCGCAACGCCATCGAGGCATCGACCGTGGACTGGAATTCCATCAGGAGATAGACGTAGAGGACGCGATTGCCTTGCCAGCGGAGCTTCCAGACGACGTCGCTCTCCCGGGGCATCAGATTCGGGGCGACGTAGTTGCCGGGGACCTTCTCCAGGGTGGAGAAGTCGAGGTCTCGGACCCACTCCTCATGGACGAAGCCCCGGATCAGGTCCTCGACCATCTCGGGATGAGAGAAAAGAAGCTTGTATCCGGAATCTTGCTCCGCCACCGCTCCTCCGTTCGGCATGCCCGTAGAGAAAACGCGGCATTCTCTCAGGGAACGGCGGCGTTCGCAATGGATCGTTCACATCTCCGTCGTCAGGCCCGCGGCCCGCTTGAAGCGGAACCAGAGGTTCCTCGCCTTCCAGAACCGACTGGCTTCCATGGCCTGGATTCGCCGCGTAAGAGATTCGATCTGTTCCTGCCGCCCTGCCAGTTGGCTGGCATGGGCGGCCTCGAGGCGCTCGATCTCCTGCCGATGGGGAGAGTCTATCGCGTGTGTCCGGCCTTCCTGTCAGGCTCGCGATCGCTCAGCCGCTGACGAGGGCGTCGAGGGACGAGGCCGCGCCAGCCCGGAGGGTGAGCTCGGTGAGCTCCTCGATCGAAGAGATCGCCTCCACCCGCCGTCGAATCTCTTCGGGGAGAGGACCGAAGCGCCTCTCGAGGTCTCGCAGGAGGACTCCGCGGGCCTTGGCGAGAGCGTCCTCCTGCCCTTCCTGGCGTCCTTCCTGACGCCCCTGCTGGAGCCCCTTTTCCATCCCCTCCTGCTCCCATCGGTCGGACCAACTGAAACCGCTTTCAGCAAGCATCGCCTTGACCTCCTTGAGATCGAGATCCTCGGAGAACCTGACCCCGCGCACCCGGGAGGGGAGCAGGACCTTCAGCACCCACTCGGTGAACGACCGCCTCAGCCCCTCCAGACCCGGTGCCCGCAACCACTCGATCGCCGCCTCCAGCACCCGCTCCATGGCTTCCGTGTCGTAGCTCTTCTCGAGCCGGAACACCGCCGCCGCCAGATTCCGCAACGGCTCGAGCTCCGAGTCGGCCATCCGCATCTCGTCGAGCAGACAGTAGCGGAGCCGCGGCCGGTACCGCTCCAAGCCGCCCGGGACCTCCTCAATCAGCTCCGAGATCTCCAGAGCGGCGCCCCAGGGCGCGTATCCATTATAGAGAACCAGCGGCAGGACCGGAGGCAGCTTGCCCGAAGGGGTGGTCTCTCCCCGCTTGAGGAGGTCCTGGTAGAGCAGCCCCAGGTAGACCATCATGCGCAACGCCATCGCGGCGTCGACCGAGGACTGGAATTCCATCAGGAGATAGACGTAGAGGACGCGGTCCCCTTTCCAGCGGAGCTTCCAGACGAGATCGCTCTCCCGGGGCATCAGATTCGGGGCGACGTAGCTGCCGGGAACCTTCTCCAGGGTGGAGAAGTCGAGATCCCGGACCCAATCCTCGCGCACGAAGCCCCGGATCAGGTCCTCGACCATCTCGGGATGGGAGAAAAGAGACTTGTACCCGGAATCGTGCTCCGCCACCGCACCTCCGTTCGACATGCCCGCAGAGAAAACGCGGCATTCTCTCAGGGAACGGCGGCGTTCGCAACGGGCCGCTGCTCTCGGCCTTGTCCTTGGAGCCCTTGGAGTCCTTTTCGTCCTTTGTTTTTCAATGATTTAGGTCCAATTCGTGGTATGATCCAGGGCGATGGCGCTGCTCTCCGCCGAGGCGTTGATCCTCGACGTCACCGACCTCCACGACCGCGACCGGATCGTCACCTTCCTCACCCGCGAGCACGGCAAGAAGCGCGGCGTGGCCAAGGGGGCGCGGGTGAAGCACAGCCGCTTCGGCGGCCAGCTCCAGCCGCTCGCCAAGGTGGCGGTGACCTGGTTCGAGAAGGAAGGGCAGGACCTCGTCCGGATTTCCACGGTGGAGCTGGTGCGCACGGCCCATCCGGTCCAGACCGACCTCGAGGGCATCCTGCTCGGCAGCTACCTCGCCGACCACCTGCTGGAATTCGCGCAGGAAGGGGAGGGGGCGGACCACCTCTACCGGCTGCTCGACGCCACCCTCCAGGCCCTGCTCGCCGGGGTCGACCGCGACCTCGCCACCCGGTACTTCGAGGCCTGGGTGCTGCGCATCGGCGGCGTCTTTCCGGCCCCCTGGGAGTGTCCGGGATGTGGCCGGCCGTTCCCGCCGGAGGGCGCCATCCTGCCGCGCTCGGGGGAGAACCTGCTCTGCTTCGACTGCGGCGGCGTGGTGGGGCTGCGGATCTCGCCCGCCACCCTCGACTTCCTGCGGCGCATCGGCCGCGAGGGGCTGCCGGCGGTGGCCGAGCACCCTCCCGCGCCCGCGGTGCTGCGGCAGGTCGAGGACCTCTGCGCCCAGGTGCGGCGATATTTCCTCCAGCACGAGCTGCGCAGCTACGGGGTCATTCAGCAGACACTGGCTCGGCTGTAGGATAGGATCGCTGTCCGCGCCCTGCCGCCCCTCCGGGGCTCCATGCAACCGTGGCGGAGATGACGATAAGCCCGCAAGGGCTCACGGAAAAGACCATGCAAACGTTTCAGGAGCTGATCCTCAAGCTTTCGGAATTCTGGGCCCGCGAGGGGTGCGTGCTGCAGCAGCCGCTCGACCTCGAGGTGGGCGCCGGCACCATGCACCCCGACACCTTCCTGCGCGTGCTGGGACCCGAGCCGTGGCGCGTGGCCTACGTGCAGCCCTCGCGCCGGCCGGCCGACGGCCGCTACGGCGACAACCCGTTCCGGCTCGGCAAGCACCACCAGTTCCAGGTGATCCTCAAGCCCTCGCCGCTCGACGTGCAGCGCCTCTACGTGCGCAGCCTGGAGGCGATCGGGCTCGACCTCACCCAGCACGACCTCCGCTTCGAGGAGGACAACTGGGAGGCCCCCACGCTCGGCGCCTGGGGGGTCGGCTGGCAGGTGATGCTCGACGGCATGGAGATCACCCAGTTCACCTACTTCCAGCAGGCGGGCGGGCTGGAGCTGAAGCCGATCAGCGCCGAGATCACCTACGGTCTGGAGCGGCTCACCATGTTCCTCTCCCTCTCGCAGAGCATCTACGAGATCGACTGGGTGGAGGGGCTCAAGTACGGCCAGGTGCGCAAGCAGGACGAGTACGAATCTTCCCGCTACTACTTCGAGCTGGCCGACGTCGGCTTTCTGGCGGCCCAATTCGATGGCTATGAGCGCGAGGCGAGCCGCTGCCTGGAGGCGGGGCTGGTGCTGCCGGCCTACGAATGCACCCTCAAGTGCTCGCACGCGTTCAACGTGATGGACGCCCGCGGCGCCGTCTCGGTCACCGAGCGGGTGGGCCTGATGAAGCGGGTACGCGACTTGGCGGTCGGCTGCGCCAAAGCCTACGTGGAGAGCCGCGAGAAGCTGGGCTTCCCGCTGCTCCAGGGCGAGGCGCGCGAGGCGATAATGACGGAGGTGGCTGATGCCGCGCGGTGAGTATCTTCTGGAGGTGCGGAGCGAGGAGATCCCGGCCCGCATGCTGGAGCCCGGGGTGCGCGAGCTGGCCACCCGGGTGTTCGAGGAGCTGATGGCGCGCGACCTTGGGCCCCGCGAGGTGGAGACCGGCTTCACCCCCCGCCGGCTGGTGCTGATCCTCTCCGGCCTCCCCGAGCGCGAGCCCGACCGCGAGGAGCAGGTGATGGGCCCGCCCGTGCGCGCCGCCTTCGGCGCCGACGGCGCGCCGACCCCCGCCCTGCTCGGCTTCGCCAAGCGCACCGGCCTGGAGCCGGACCAGCTCGCGCGGGTGAAGACCGACAAGGGGGAGTACCTCGCCGCGACGAAGAAGATCGAGGGGCGCGCCACCCGCGACGTGCTGGCCGAGATCGTCCCCCGCATCCTCACCGGCATCTCCTGGGCGAAGACCATGCGCTGGGGGAGCGGCGAGGGGCCGTGGGTGCGCCCGGTCCACGGCGTCGTCTCCCTGCTCGACGGCGAGGTGGTGCCCTTCGATCTGTTCGGCATCGCCGCCGGGGACGAGTCCGCGGGGCACCCGACGCTCTCGCCGGGAGTGTTCGGCGTCTCGGACGTCGAAGACTACCGCCGGCACCTCGCCGCGCGCGCCATCGAGGTGCGTCCGGCCGAGCGCCGGCGGACCCTCCATGAGGCCATGCTCGCCCGCGCCGGCGAGCTCGGCGGCCGGCTGGTCGAGGACCCGGCGTTGCTCGACAAGCTGGCCGCCATCTGCGAGATCCCCGGCGTGATGGAAGGGCGCTTCGGCGACGCCTTCCTGGAGCTGCCGGCCGAGGTGCTCTCGACCAGCCTGCGCGACCACCAGAGCGCGCTTACGGTGGCTGCCCCCAATGGCGACGGCAAGCTCCTGCCGTACTTCCTCACCGTGATGGACCGGCCGGACGATCCGATCGGCCGCGCCCGCTCGGGCAACGAGTGGGTGGTGGCGGCCCGCCTGGCCGACGCCCGTTTCTTCTATGGCGAGGACCGCAAGCTGCCGCTCGCCGAGCGGGCCGAGCAGCTCCAGCGCCTCAACTTCCACGACAAGCTGGGGAGCTACGCCACCAAGACCGAGCGCATCGTCGCCCTCTCGACCGCCGTCTGCGACCAGCTCGGCTGGGGGGCGGAGAAGCCGCAGGCGGTGGACGCCGCCCGCCTGCTCAAGGTGGACCTGACGACCGAGATGGTGAAGGAGTTCACCTCCCTCCAGGGGATCATGGGCGGCATCTACGCCCGCGAGGAGGGGATGCCGGAAGGGGTCTGGCAGGCGATCTACGACCAGTACATGCCGGCCTCGGCGGACGACCGCATCCCGCGCGGCCGGGCCGGCCAGGTGGTGGGGATTGCCGACCGCATGGACAGCCTGGTGGGCATCTTCGGCCTGGGGCTGATCCCCACCGGCTCCAAGGACCCGTTCGGCCTGCGCCGCGCCGCCCAGGGGGTGGTGCGCATCGCCCTCGAAGGGGGCCTGTCGGTCGATCTGGAGGCGGTGGCAGCCAAGTCGGCGAGCCTCTACGGCGACCGACTGACGCGGAGCGCGGAGCAGATCCTGGAGGACCTCCGTCCGTTCCTCTACGACCGCATCCGCTACATCCTGGGCCTGGCCGGCTACGCCTACGACGAGATCGAGGCGGCGCTGGCGGTGGGGGTCTCCAACCTGCCGGACCTCCGCGCCCGGGTGGACGCCCTGCACAAGGTGCGCGAGGAGGCGGCCTTCCTCTCGGTGGTGCTGGCGGCCAAGCGCATCGCCAATATCGTGAAAAACGCCGCCGAGGCGCCGCTCGACGAGTCCCTCCTGGAGGAGCCGGCCGAGCGGGAGCTCAGCCGAGCCTTCGCGGCCCTGCGCTCGGACATCGAGGAGGCCGCCGCGGCCGGCGACTACGAGCGCTGTCTGCGCCGCATCGCCGACCTGGCGCCGGTGCTCGACCGCTTCTTCGTCGAGGTGCTGGTGATGGCGGAGGACCCCAAGGTCCGGCGCAACCGCATCGCGCTCCTCCAGGCGATCGGCCGCGCCGTCTCGCGCACCGCCCGGCTCACCGAGGTGGTGGTGGACAAGGCGGAGGCGCGGGCGAAGGCGGGGTAGAAGGGGCGCTGGAGCGGGCGGGGGCGATTCTGGACGAGCGGGTTCCGTGCGGAAGCGTCCGAGCTCGTCCGCCGGCCCCGACGGTTGATCCGCCGCGCGCGGCGGAAGGCTCGCCGGGGGGAATTGTTCGTCCTCCGCGCTCGGCCGTTCATCCGCCGGGGCCGGCGGGCCTCCCGCCGCGCGAGGCGGATCAACAAATCACCCCGGCGGTTGAGCCGCCGACCCCGGCGGTCCTTCCGCCACCCGCGGCGGTCCGTCCGCCGCGCCCGGCGGCCGGCTTGCCGTGCGCGGCGGTTGAACCGCCACCCCCGGCGGGCCAACAATTGACCCCGGCGGATGAACCGCCGGGCGCGGAGGACCAACAATTCCCCGCGGCGAGCCTCCCGCCGGGCGCGGCGGACGGACCGCCGTGGGAATTTGTTCAGCCGCCGTGGGAATTCGTTGAGCCGCCGGGCCCAGCGGACCGACAATTTCGGGTTCAGGAGAGCCGCCGGCCTTTTTTGCCGGACCGCCGGGCCTTTTCCCTGGACCGCCCACCTTTCCGCGCCAACCCAGAGCCTCGTCGATCGAGGTCTGAGACACGAAATGGTAACCAGGACGCGCTTTCTCGTAGATCCCCAGCGCTCTCTCCGCGCCCTCCGGGTTTTTCGCCGGGTTTCCCCAGGCGGGAACAGGTTCGAGATCCTGAATTCTTGCCCCGCGAGGGGCAAAGGCATGTAGCCTGGGGCGTCAGCCCCAGGTACCCGGTCCGCAACAGATCCCTGAGCCCCAGAGGGGCGACGGCAGCTTTCTCGGAGCGATGATCTGCTGTCGCCCCTACGGGGCTCTTGGTATGAGAATGGGCGCACTACCCTGGGGCTCGCGCCCCAGGCCTTTGCCCCTCACGGGGCAAGACTCCAACTTCGGCGAGACAAGCCCAAATCCTTGTCGCCTCTATCCGAGGCTCCCGAGCTCCGTCTCTTGGTCAAGCTCAGATTCTCCTTGTGAGGTGTCCTCTTCTAAGTTGTCGTGCGGAGGCGCGTTGACGCTGATTAGGAACAGGCGTAAGATTGAAGAGCTTATAGAATCAAAGATATACGCTGGCCAGATATAGATGTGCTCGGAGGAAACCTCGACCACGATAAGCATTCTGGGGAAAACGGCGAAAGGTTAATTACGAGGTTGGGCGCAAGGGTTGAGCTTGAGCCGCAACTCGATCATCTACTAGTTGAAGGAGGCAAGGTAACTTTGACGCATTCTGTCTTTCCAGATGGCGACTTTCGTGTTGATCCGTTGCTCGTTTTTGTGGCGATGCCCTTCGCACCCGAGTTCAATACATTATACGAGGCTGTCGAAAGCCTCTTGGTTGAGCATTGTCATCTTAAGTGCTTGCGCGCGGATGCCATATCGCGGAATGGAAGTATTACCGCTGAAATATGGCGTCACGTTAACGAGGCCATGTGTGTCATTGCTGACTTGTCTGGGCGCAACGCCAACGTGTTCTACGAAGTCGGGCTCGCTCACGCCCTCGGCAAGCCAGTGGTTCTCCTGTCTTATGATATTAGTGACGTGCCTTTCGACTTGCGCCACCTAAGGATTGTTCAATATGACTACGGCGCCGGCCTTACTTCTACTTTGTCAGACTGGCGCAGGGGTCTTGCCTTTGGGTGCCTTGGCGGCGTAAAGTTACGGCAGGGCGGGATTTAGAGTTTCCGGGAGGCACCAAGAGTCCCCCAGGCCCGCCCCAACGGATGTAAGTCCAAGGAGACCGCCAATGCCCCAGTCCCGCTCGAAGGGATGGGGTTTCGATTTCAGGATTTCTCCAAGCGCTTCGAGGCGCATTTCCGACGCTGGACGCGTTCGGTTGCCGCCCAGGCCC